>OY969926.1:0-1272640 GCA_963704645.1 uncultured bacterium | reverse complement strand
AGTTAGCAGGCATGTTACCTACATTCCAAGTTAAGGTTTCTTCTTCCTTGTCCGTCTGTAGTTAAAGTACAACTAACGGCAGCAACTACAGTACCAGTAGAAGTTAAGTTTCCTCCAACACACAACTATTAGCTATGAACTTAATCTTAGAATCTAATGTATCACTAATTACAACACCAGTTAAAGCAACAACCCAACTATTCTCATAGTCTAAGAAGTAAGTGTAATTGGTAGCAGCAGGGTTAGCTTGATTAATTTCAAAGGTGTAAGCTGATGGAGTCTTGTTTATTCCAAGAGCATAATCTACAACATCTACAAAGACAGTACTTTGATCTGGATCAGTTTCAGAGAATCAATTACAGCAGTGTTAGGAATAGTTTGAAGAGCAGCGTCAGCTTTAACAGTAACATCAAATTACTTGACCAGTTTGACCTGGGGTTAGTCCTCCTACATTCCAAGTTAAGGTTTGTACACCAGCGTTAGTAGATAGAGTACAAGGAATAACAGCAATGATAGTACCAGTAGAATTCTTAGTACCACCGCTACAAGTAGAAGCACCAGCAAAGGTAATCTTAGAATCTAGTACATCGGTAATTACAACAGAACTTAAAGGAGTAATGTCAGAAGGATTAAAGTAATCTAAGGTATATGTGTAAGTCTCACCTCTTCTTACAGTGCTTTCACTAGAATACTTAACAATCTTAATTTCAAACTCTAGAGGAGTAATGATAATATTTACATCATCAAAGTCTGGATCAGTTTCATTAGTAAAGATAGTAGCCTTGTTGTTAATAACTCCAGTACCATTAATAGTTACTGTTAAATTAAAGTCCTACTTTCTCCTACAGCCAGAGTTCCAATTTCCCATCTTACAGTTCTAGTAGCAGCAGTGTAAGTACAAGAACCAGTACAAGAACTAAAGTTTAATCTAGGATCTAAGACATCGGTAATATATACTCCTGTTAGAGGTTGAGTTCTAGTATTAGCAAATGCAATTGGATAAACTACTGTATCTCCATTATTGAAGTAGATCTGATCGTTTACTGTATTCTTAGTAATATTTACATCAGGGTTAGTGTATCTAACGTTTACGTAAGCAGAATCTTGATCGGCAGGAGTTTCTACAGAATCAATGATAGCTGTATTAGGAACAACTTCATTAACTGCAAAAGGATAACTGTCAGTAAAGTTAACTCTAAAGCTTACTCTACCCTTAGAGTTAGCAGGCATGTTACCTACATTCCAAGTTAAGGTTTCTCTTCCTTGTCCGTCTGTAGTTAAAGTACAACTAACGGCAGCAACTACAGTACCAGTAGAAGTTAAGTTTCCTCCAGCACAACTATTAGCTATGAACTTAATCTTAGAATCTAATGTATCACTAATTACAACACCAGTTAAAGCAGTAGTCTGACTATTCTCATAGTCTAAGAAGTAAGTGTAATTGGTAGCAGCAGGGTTAGCTTGATTAATTTCAAAGGTGTAAGCTGATGGAGTCTTGTTTATTCCAAGAGCATAATCTACAACATCTACAAAGACAGTACTTTGATCTGGATCAGTTTCAGCAGAATCAATTACAGCAGTGTTAGGAATAGTTTGAAGAGCAGCGTCAGCTTTAACAGTAACATCAAATTGTACTTGACCAGTTTGACCTGGGGTTAGTCCTCCTACATTCCAAGTTAAGGTTTGTACACCAGCGTTAGTAGATAGAGTACAAGGAATAACAGCAATGATAGTACCAGTAGAATTCTTAGTACCACCGCTACAAGTAGAAGCACCAGCAAAGGTAATCTTAGAATCTAGTACATCGGTAATTACAACAGAACTTAAAGGAGTAATGTCAGAAGGATTAAAGTAATCTAAGGTATATGTGTAAGTCTCACCTCTTCTTACTGTGCTTTCACTAGAATACTTAACAATCTTAATTTCAAACTCTAGAGGAGTAATGATAATATTTACATCATCAAAGTCTGGATCAGTTTCATTAGTAAAGATAGTAGCCTTGTTGTTAATAACTCCAGTACCATTAATAGTTACTGTTAGATTGTAAGTCCTACTTTCTCCTACAGCTAGACCTCCAATTTCCCATCTTACAGTTCTAGTAGCAGCAGTGTAAGTACAAGAACCAGTACAAGAACTAAAGTTTAATCTAGGATCTAAGACATCGGTAATATATACTCCTGTTAGAGGTTGAGTTCTAGTATTAGCAAATGCAATTGGATAAACTACTGTATCTCCATTATTGAAGTAGATCTGATCGTTTACTGTATTCTTAGTAATATTTACATCAGGGTTAGTGTATCTAACGTTTACGTAAGCAGAATCTTGATCGGCAGGAGTTTCTACAGAATCAATGATAGCTGTATTAGGAACAACTTCATTAACTGCAAAAGGATAACTGTCAGTAAAGTTAACTCTAAAACTTACTCTACCCTTAGAGTTAGCAGGCATGTTACCTACATTCCAAGTTAAGGTTTCTCTTCCTTGTCCGTCTGTAGTTAAAGTACAACTAACGGCAGCAACTACAGTACCAGTAGAAGTTAAGTTTCCTCCAGCACAACTATTAGCTATGAACTTAATCTTAGAATCTAATGTATCACTAATTACAACACCAGTTAAAGCAGTAGTCTGACTATTCTCATAGTCTAAGAAGTAAGTGTAATTGGTAGCAGCAGGGTTAGCTTGATTAATTTCAAAGGTGTAAGCTGATGGAGTCTTGTTTATTCCAAGAGCATAATCTACAACATCTACAAAGACAGTACTTTGATCTGGATCAGTTTCAGCAGAATCAATTACAGCAGTGTTAGGAATAGTTTGAAGAGCAGCGTCAGCTTTAACAGTAACATCAAATTGTACTTGACCAGTTTGACCTGGGGTTAGTCCTCCTACATTCCAAGTTAAGGTTTGTACACCAGCGTTAGTAGATAGAGTACAAGGAATAACAGCAATGATAGTACCAGTAGAATTCTTAGTACCACCGCTACAAGTAGAAGCACCAGCAAAGGTAATCTTAGAATCTAGTACATCGGTAATTACAACAGAACTTAAAGGAGTAATGTCAGAAGGATTAAAGTAATCTAAGGTATATGTGTAAGTCTCACCTCTTCTTACTGTGCTTTCACTAGAATACTTAACAATCTTAATTTCAAACTCTAGAGGAGTAATGATAATATTTACATCATCAAAGTCTGGATCAGTTTCATTAGTAAAGATAGTAGCCTTGTTGTTAATAACTCCAGTACCATTAATAGTTACTGTTAGATTGTAAGTCCTACTTTCTCCTACAGCTAGACCTCCAATTTCCCATCTTACAGTTCTAGTAGCAGCAGTGTAAGTACAAGAACCAGTACAAGAACTAAAGTTTAATCTAGGATCTAAGACATCGGTAATATATACTCCTGTTAGAGGTTGAGTTCTAGTATTAGCAAATGCAATTGGATAAACTACTGTATCTCCATTATTGAAGTAGATCTGATCGTTTACTGTATTCTTAGTAATATTTACATCAGGGTTAGTGTATCTAACGTTTACGTAAGCAGAATCTTGATCGGCAGGAGTTTCTACAGAATCAATGATAGCTGTATTAGGAACAACTTCATTAACTGCAAAAGGATAACTGTCAGTAAAGTTAACTCTAAAACTTACTCTACCCTTAGAGTTAGCAGGCATGTTACCTACATTCCAAGTTAAGGTTTCTCTTCCTTGTCCGTCTGTAGTTAAAGTACAACTAACGGCAGCAACTACAGTACCAGTAGAAGTTAAGTTTCCTCCAGCACAACTATTAGCTATGAACTTAATCTTAGAATCTAATGTATCACTAATTACAACACCAGTTAAAGCAGTAGTCTGACTATTCTCATAGTCTAAGAAGTAAGTGTAATTGGTAGCAGCAGGGTTAGCTTGATTAATTTCAAAGGTGTAAGCTGATGGAGTCTTGTTTATTCCAAGAGCATAATCTACAACATCTACAAAGACAGTACTTTGATCTGGATCAGTTTCAGCAGAATCAATTACAGCAGTGTTAGGAATAGTTTGAAGAGCAGCGTCAGCTTTAACAGTAACATCAAATTGTACTTGACCAGTTTGACCTGGGGTTAGTCCTCCTACATTCCAAGTTAAGGTTTGTACACCAGCGTTAGTAGATAGAGTACAAGGAATAACAGCAATGATAGTACCAGTAGAATTCTTAGTACCACCGCTACAAGTAGAAGCACCAGCAAAGGTAATCTTAGAATCTAGTACATCGGTAATTACAACAGAACTTAAAGGAGTAATGTCAGAAGGATTAAAGTAATCTAAGGTATATGTGTAAGTCTCACCTCTTCTTACTGTGCTTTCACTAGAATACTTAACAATCTTAATTTCAAACTCTAGAGGAGTAATGATAATATTTACATCATCAAAGTCTGGATCAGTTTCATTAGTAAAGATAGTAGCCTTGTTGTTAATAACTCCAGTACCATTAATAGTTACTGTTAGATTGTAAGTCCTACTTTCTCCTACAGCTAGACCTCCAATTTCCCATCTTACAGTTCTAGTAGCAGCAGTGTAAGTACAAGAACCAGTACAAGAACTAAAGTTTAATCTAGGATCTAAGACATCGGTAATATATACTCCTGTTAGAGGTTGAGTTCTAGTATTAGCAAATGCAATTGGATAAACTACTGTATCTCCATTATTGAAGTAGATCTGATCGTTTACTGTATTCTTAGTAATATTTACATCAGGGTTAGTGTATCTAACGTTTACGTAAGCAGAATCTTGATCGGCAGGAGTTTCTACAGAATCAATGATAGCTGTATTAGGAACAACTTCATTAACTGCAAAAGGATAACTGTCAGTAAAGTTAACTCTAAAACTTACTCTACCCTTAGAGTTAGCAGGCATGTTACCTACATTCCAAGTTAAGGTTTCTCTTCCTTGTCCGTCTGTAGTTAAAGTACAACTAACGGCAGCAACTACAGTACCAGTAGAAGTTAAGTTTCCTCCAGCACAACTATTAGCTATGAACTTAATCTTAGAATCTAATGTATCACTAATTACAACACCAGTTAAAGCAGTAGTCTGACTATTCTCATAGTCTAAGAAGTAAGTGTAATTGGTAGCAGCAGGGTTAGCTTGATTAATTTCAAAGGTGTAAGCTGATGGAGTCTTGTTTATTCCAAGAGCATAATCTACAACATCTACAAAGACAGTACTTTGATCTGGATCAGTTTCAGCAGAATCAATTACAGCAGTGTTAGGAATAGTTTGAAGAGCAGCGTCAGCTTTAACAGTAACATCAAATTGTACTTGACCAGTTTGACCTGGGGTTAGTCCTCCTACATTCCAAGTTAAGGTTTGTACACCAGCGTTAGTAGATAGAGTACAAGGAATAACAGCAATGATAGTACCAGTAGAATTCTTAGTACCACCGCTACAAGTAGAAGCACCAGCAAAGGTAATCTTAGAATCTAGTACATCGGTAATTACAACAGAACTTAAAGGAGTAATGTCAGAAGGATTAAAGTAATCTAAGGTATATGTGTAAGTCTCACCTCTTCTTACTGTGCTTTCACTAGAATACTTAACAATCTTAATTTCAAACTCTAGAGGAGTAATGATAATATTTACATCATCAAAGTCTGGATCAGTTTCATTAGTAAAGATAGTAGCCTTGTTGTTAATAACTCCAGTACCATTAATAGTTACTGTTAGATTGTAAGTCCTACTTTCTCCTACAGCTAGACCTCCAATTTCCCATCTTACAGTTCTAGTAGCAGCAGTGTAAGTACAAGAACCAGTACAAGAACTAAAGTTTAATCTAGGATCTAAGACATCGGTAATATATACTCCTGTTAGAGGTTGAGTTCTAGTATTAGCAAATGCAATTGGATAAACTACTGTATCTCCATTATTGAAGTAGATCTGATCGTTTACTGTATTCTTAGTAATATTTACATCAGGGTTAGTGTATCTAACGTTTACGTAAGCAGAATCTTGATCGGCAGGAGTTTCTACAGAATCAATGATAGCTGTATTAGGAACAACTTCATTAACTGCAAAAGGATAACTGTCAGTAAAGTTAACTCTAAAACTTACTCTACCCTTAGAGTTAGCAGGCATGTTACCTACATTCCAAGTTAAGGTTTCTCTTCCTTGTCCGTCTGTAGTTAAAGTACAACTAACGGCAGCAACTACAGTACCAGTAGAAGTTAAGTTTCCTCCAGCACAACTATTAGCTATGAACTTAATCTTAGAATCTAATGTATCACTAATTACAACACCAGTTAAAGCAGTAGTCTGACTATTCTCATAGTCTAAGAAGTAAGTGTAATTGGTAGCAGCAGGGTTAGCTTGATTAATTTCAAAGGTGTAAGCTGATGGAGTCTTGTTTATTCCAAGAGCATAATCTACAACATCTACAAAGACAGTACTTTGATCTGGATCAGTTTCAGCAGAATCAATTACAGCAGTGTTAGGAATAGTTTGAAGAGCAGCGTCAGCTTTAACAGTAACATCAAATTGTACTTGACCAGTTTGACCTGGGGTTAGTCCTCCTACATTCCAAGTTAAGGTTTGTACACCAGCGTTAGTAGATAGAGTACAAGGAATAACAGCAATGATAGTACCAGTAGAATTCTTAGTACCACCGCTACAAGTAGAAGCACCAGCAAAGGTAATCTTAGAATCTAGTACATCGGTAATTACAACAGAACTTAAAGGAGTAATGTCAGAAGGATTAAAGTAATCTAAGGTATATGTGTAAGTCTCACCTCTTCTTACTGTGCTTTCACTAGAATACTTAACAATCTTAATTTCAAACTCTAGAGGAGTAATGATAATATTTACATCATCAAAGTCTGGATCAGTTTCATTAGTAAAGATAGTAGCCTTGTTGTTAATAACTCCAGTACCGTTTACTACTACAGATAAGTTGTAAGTCCTACTTTCTCCTACAGCTAAGTTACCAACATCCCATCTTACAGTTCTAGTAGCAGCAGTGTAAGTACAAGAACCAGTACAAGAACTAAAGTTTAATCTAGGATCTAAGACATCGGTAATATATACTCCTGTTAGAGGTTGAGTTCTAGTATTAGCAAAAGTAATTGGATAAACTACTGTATCTCCATTATTAAAGTAGATCTGATCGTTTACTGTATTCTTAGTAATATTTACATCAGGGTTAGTGTATCTAACGTTTACGTAAGCAGAATCTTGATCGGCAGGAGTTTCTACAGAATCAATGATAGCTGTATTGGGAACAACTTCATTAACTGCAAAAGGATAACTGTCAGTAAAGTTAACTCTAAAACTTACTCTACCCTTAGAGTTAGCAGGCATGTTACCTACATTCCAAGTTAAGGTTTCTCTTCCTTGTCCGTCTGTAGTTAAAGTACAACTAACGGCAGCAACTACAGTACCAGTAGAAGTTAAGTTTCCTCCAGCACAACTATTGGCTATGAACTTAATCTTAGAATCTAATGTATCACTAATTACAACACCAGTTAAAGCAGTAGTCTGACTATTCTCATAGTCTAAGAAGTAAGTGTAATTGGTAGCAGCAGGGTTAGCTTGATTAATTTCAAAGGTGTAAGCTGATGGAGTCTTGTTTATTCCAAGAGCATAATCGATAGCACGTACTACATCTTGAGATTGAGCATTAACAACAGTATCATCAACAACTGATTTACCCGTTATTACAACAACATTATTAAAATCTATATTAATTGCAGAGCCAGTTTTTATCTTTGCTAGAACCCTAAATGAAAATTCTTGTGAAACATTTAAATTACCAGTATAATCAAAACTTAAAGTACCTGCTGTGGAATTTAAAACACAATTAGTATATGCAAATGGTAAAGACGTACCTCCGGCAATATTTCTAAGCACATCATTACAAGTATTGCCCGAGAAACTTAAGTTAGAGTTTAAAGTATCAACTATATTAATATCCTTTAATGTAACTACACCTGTATTTTTAAATGTAATATTATAATAATATTCAGTATCTGCTTTAAAAGATTTGGGTGATTGGGTGACTTTGTTAATATCAATATCTGGGGTGCAATTAACTTGATTGGTTACATTTGCATTTGCTTGAGTTGCGCCATCAGCAGTCACACTGGCATTATTTACCAATGGGCAAGATACAGGAGTAGGTGTACAGTTTAGTTGATCAATTACAGTTGATGTAGTGGTAATAACACCTCCAACCACAATTTCAGCCTGATTAACAATATCACAGCTACCAGCTTTAGCAATCTTTAAATTATCAGCCCCGTTTTGCCCAAAGAAAATTATGGAAGCAACAATACATATAAAGGCTAGTCCAATAATAGCTAGTAGCTTCCTGTTGGCTTTGTTATTTAAACTTTTTAATAACCTGTAATAGCCTTCCTTTAAATTCTGCATACTTTTTGTTAAATTTTTTATTTTTTTTATTTTTTGTTTTAAGCACTTTTTTAGAAGGTACTTTTTTGCATATTATTACCTGTTAAAATGTTTTGGTCAAAAGTGTAAATAAATCTTACACCTTCTTCCATAATTTTGTTTTTTTAATTCTAATTCACTACCACAGCAAAACTAATATTACCACCACTACCAGCAGGTAAACTACTAATATTCCAAGTAAGCCTTCTATTTACACTATCATAACTACAAGTAGAAACAGTAATTCCAGCAGGGAAAGATGCAGTACAAGTTCCTATGCCAGAGAAGGTAACATTTAAGGGTAGATTGTCATTTACTATAAAAGGTAATGAAGCTGCATCACCACTATTCCCAACAGTTAAAGTATAAGTAATAGTCTGACCTTGGTTTAAAATACTACCAGTACCACTACTTGTTTTAACTAGGGTTAGGTTAGGAGTACCAGTTGTTCCTCCAGTTGTACTTCCAGTCGTGGTCGTTCCAGTTGTAGTAGTCCCCGTTGTTGTTCCAGTAGTAGTTCCTGTACTTCCAGTTCCACCAGTACCTCCTCCAAGAAAGATAATTTGATCCGGGTCACCACCTGGAGTTGTGGTTGGTGGTACAAATGGAGGTCTTGGTTCGTTTGGATTTGCTGGATCTGGGCAATAAATCTTACCAATAGTCTGATCTGGGTTATTAGCGGTTCTACTTCCATTTTTGTAATAAATTACTTGATTATCTAAATCTAAAATTACTTTATCCATTCTTCCTACATTAGAAGCTATGAAGTTTGAATCTACTGGGTCACTGTTACTAGTTATTGGCTCTGGTGTGCCACCCTGAGATACTCTAACTAAAGCTGGGCCACTGCCGCTTCCATCTCCAGCAGTATAGTAAATGTAATTATCTCCAGTTAAGCTTGTATTGTATGTATTATCTGCATCAGCAATTTCAATATCTCCTCCGTCGCCGTTAGCAGGAAGGGTTAGATTTAAACGAGTTGCATTTTTATACACATCACTTTGACCAGTAAACAAAGAATACACATTACCACTATTATCCGCAGCTACATCGAAGAAAGTATTATCTGCGTAATCCATAAAAGTTACATCTACAGTACCAGAAGCTTGTAATCTTGGTTGGTAACTGTATACATTAGTTGGAGTGGTAGCACTTCTTACATCATCGAAGAATACTTGGCCTTGGTTATTAACAGCAATGTCAGCAAAAGCTTTTTCAAATCCTCCTGCAGGAATATCACTACTTAGTAAAGTATTAGCTCCTGTATCTTTATTAACTACAGCAATAAAACCAGCTACGTCTCCAGCTACATCGCTTGATCCAACTAAGGGGTTAGAATTAACTTTATACAACCCATAAACATAAATATTATCATCAGTACCTTTAAAAGACTTCATATCCAAATCCATTGGTCTTCCATTAAGACCTGGGATGTCAATAACACTTACAGATCCAGGAACATTCTTGTTAGATGTAGAAGGAGTAAGTTTAGTCATACTCATAGGAGAAGAATACAAAGCATCTTGAGTAGATACACCACTTACACCACCTCCATACAAACTTCTAGAAGGAGCATTTAAAACATACAAGTTAGAAGCACTGTCCATTGTGAGACCAAAAATATCTCTATTAAGCCTAGCGTAGTTTGGAACTATGATTGGTGCTACTTTTGTCCATTCATCATAATTGGTTGAACTAGGATTGCCTGCAGGGGGTAGGCGGCAGTCTAGGATGCGGTTTGTATAACATGCGTCTCCAACGCCGTCATTATCTGTGTCTAATTGATCTGGGTTTGGTGTGTTTGGACAGTTGTCACATGCATCGCCGTCACCATCATTATCACCATCAAGCTGATTGGTATTAGATATGTTTGGGCAGTTGTCTGTACCGTCTGCCACTCCATCACCGTCGGAGTCTGGGTCTGTGACTCCGCAGCTTATAAGCCCAGCTGTTACGGTGTGTGGAATGTTAATAGGTGCATCAGGGTTGGTTATTGAAATTCCAGGAAAAGCGTTGGGATATTGAGGGTCTGGGAGCTTTTCGTAGTAGTATTGTGCAGATTTTAATTCATAATAGCTTTCTGGTACGCCGAGCTGAATTCTATTAACAAGGGTTGTTATATTATTTGGAGTTCTTCCCTCAGTAAAAAAATCAGTTGTTCCTGCACTTACAACTGTTACGTTTACAGGTGTGCTTAATGGATATCCATATAGAAACGACTCCTCACCTATATAAATGGGACTGCCAAAGGTAAATGATGAAAATACTCTTTCTGTATACGCACTAGAGATAGAGCTATCTCTAGGTATTATACCGCCAAATGTTACTTTAACGTAATATCCTTGGCTTAATGATTTTTCTAAACAAAGTGGGTCATCGGCTGCTCTTGCAACTTTAGGACTATTATTATTTTGAACTACATATAATGCAGATAAAGAAGCTATTGCAACTGCAACTAGTAGTATTACTAAAAACACCTTATTTCTAAAAAGTTTCTTAATACTATTAATAAATAGAACTTTATTCTTTTTTAAGTTTTCCATATTCTTTTTGTTTGCGGTTGTTTTTGTTTTTAAGCACTTCTTAGAAGGTACTTTTTTGCATATTATTGCTGGTTAAAATGTTTTGGTCAAAAGTGTGTATAATTTTTTCTACACTTTTTATTTAATCTATTTATACCCTTTGTTTTAATTCTAATTCACCACAACAGCAAAACTAATATTACCACTACTACCAGCAGGTAAACTACTAATATTCCAAGTAAGCCTTCTATTTACACTATCATAACTACAAGTAGAAACAGTAATTCCAGCAGGGAAGGATGCGGCACAAGTTGCTACTCCAGAGAAGGTAGCTCCAGAAGGTAAATTATCTGTAACAATTACGTTATTTGCTGCCCCACTACCACTATTCCCCACAGTTAAAGTATAAGTAATAGTCTGACCTTGGTTTAAAATACTACCAGTACCACTACTTGTTTTAACTAAAGTTAAATTAGGAGTACCAGTCGTTCCTCCAGTTGTAGTTCCAGTCGTTCCTCCAGTTGTGGTAGTGCCAGTAGTTGTAGTTCCAGTCGTTCCTCCAGTAGTAGTTCCAGTAGTACTGGTTCCACCAGTACCTCCTCCACTAGGAACAGAAGTTTGATCTGGATCACCACCTGGGGTTGTGGTTGGTGGTACAAAAGGAGGGTTTGGTTCGTTTGGATTGGTAGGATCTGGGCAATAAATCTTACCAATAGTCTGATCTGGGTTGTTTGCAGTTCTACTTCCATTTTTGTAGTAAATTACTTGATTTTCTAGGTCAAAAATTACTTTGTCCATGTAGCCAGTATTGGCAGAAGTAAAGTTGCTGTCTACAGAATCTTTGTTACTTGTTATAATTCCACCTGTACTATCAATTCTAACTAGAGCTGGGCCACTACCTCCCAATCCTGCAGTGTAGTATAAATAGTCTTCACCTGTCATGTTGGTATTATAAGTTTTGTCAGCATCTGCAATTTCAAGATCTCCACCATCGGCGTTTACAGGAAGTTTAAGATCACGTCTCTTGCCATTTTTATAAATATCGCTGCCGTTAGTAAATAACGAATAGAGATTGTTGTTATCTGTGGCAAGATCCAAAAAAGTATTTTTGGGATAATAGACTGCGTTGCCATCAGTTCCAGGTTGTTTTATAGATGAATTTGGAGCATTCCTGACATCATCAATATAAATTTTTCCAGAAACACTTATATCCCCAAAGTCTTTGCCATAGCCACCTGCTGGCAAATCTTCAGATATAATATTAAAATTAGGCAGATTAGTATTTGGATTGAAACTATTTGGATCTACAGTTGCTATAAAACCAGTAACGTCACCATCAATATCGCTGGTTGCTCCTAGGCTGACATTGTTCTTGTTTTCTAGTGCATAAATGAATATATTCTCATTGAAACTATCACCTTTAATTCCAGATGTATCTAAGTCCATAGGTCTGCCAGTTAAGCCTGTATTAACAAGGCCAACCGATCCTGGAACATTTTTATTACCTGCTGACGGAGTTAGTTTTGTTAAACTAATAGGTGATTCATATAAACTAGAATTTGTAGAGATTCCAAAAGGACCGGTACGATACAAACTTCTACTAGGTCCGTTGAGTGTATAAAGATTAGAATCAGCATCCATAGTTAAACCAAAAATATCATTACCAACCTCGGCGTAATTTGGAACAATAATTGGTGGAACTTTTGTCCATTCCTCAAAGTCTGTAGAACTGGAATCACCATTTGGTGGTAAACGGCAATCTAAAATTCTTTCGTTTGGGCTACAAGCATCTCCAATACCATCATTATCAGAGTCAAGTTGATCTGGATTTGGTTTTTCAGGGCAGTTATCTTCACAATCGTTAATACCATCACCATCACTATCTTCAGCTGGATCACAGTCGTTACACCCATCTCCAACACCGTCATTATCTGCATCAAGCTGATTAGGGTTGGCTTTTTGAGGACAATTATCGCAAGCATCTCCAATGCCATCATTATCAGAATCAAGCTGATTTGGGTTTGAAACCGTACTGCAGTTGTCTGTACAGTTTACGGAACCATCATCATCGCCATCAAGTCTATCGTCACCAGGGTTGCAGTCGTCAGCAGTATCGTACTCTATACAAACAAGCCTTGCAGATCCAACATCTTCAATAGTAGTCGTTTGCTCGGCATAAGTAGCTTCGACTAGCACCCTTACCTGGGGTGATGAATTATTAGTAAGATCTATTACATCAATCTTAAAGCCACCACTAGTGTATACATTTTCTGTTCCAGTGATGCCACTTCCAGGAGCTCCAAGAGGTCTCTCATAAAAGCTATCGTACCTGCTAGGGCCTCCAACAAATTCATCTAGTTGACCACCAGATTTAAGGCCGTATGTAATGACCAGTGGGTTAGTGGTGCTCGCCGGTAATGTATAGGAAGCGCTACCAAAACCTATATTAATACTAGATAAGTTGGCTCTGCTTACAGGTGGAGTATATTCAATAGCAACAATTGTAGAGCCTGGATCGCAGCTATTTGCTCTACCTGCCTTTGCCACTTTTTGATCTCCCTGGTTTTGAAAAAAGATACCTACGGATACAGTACCAATTACCAAAGCTACCAACATTATTACTAAAAATATTTTGTTATGAAACAATTTGGTTGTTTTGCTATGAAACGATATTTTCTGAGTTTTTTCTTTAGAAATTAACATACTTTTGTTTTTGTTTTCAATCACTAATTTAATGATATTTTATACCATTATTACCTGTTAAAATGTTTTGGTCAAAAGTGTAAATAAATCTTACACCTTCTTCCATAATTTTGTTTTTTTAATTCTAATTCACTACCACAGCAAAACTAATATTACCACCACTACCAGCAGGTAAACTACTAATATTCCAAGTAAGCCTTCTATTTACACTATCATAACTACAAGTAGAAACAGTAATTCCAGCAGGGAAAGATGCAGTACAAGTTCCTATGCCAGAGAAGGTAACATTTAAGGGTAGATTGTCATTTACTATAAAAGGTAATGAAGCTGCATCACCACTATTCCCAACAGTTAAAGTATAAGTAATAGTCTGACCTTGGTTTAAAATACTACCAGTACCACTACTTGTTTTAACTAGGGTTAGGTTAGGAGTACCAGTTGTTCCTCCAGTTGTACTTCCAGTCGTGGTCGTTCCAGTTGTAGTAGTCCCCGTTGTTGTTCCAGTAGTAGTTCCTGTACTTCCAGTTCCACCAGTACCTCCTCCAAGAAAGATAATTTGATCCGGGTCACCACCTGGAGTTGTGGTTGGTGGTACAAATGGAGGTCTTGGTTCGTTTGGATTTGCTGGATCTGGGCAATAAATCTTACCAATAGTCTGATCTGGGTTATTAGCGGTTCTACTTCCATTTTTGTAATAAATTACTTGATTATCTAAATCTAAAATTACTTTATCCATTCTTCCTACATTAGAAGCTATGAAGTTTGAATCTACTGGGTCACTGTTACTAGTTATTGGCTCTGGTGTGCCACCCTGAGATACTCTAACTAAAGCTGGGCCACTGCCGCTTCCATCTCCAGCAGTATAGTAAATGTAATTATCTCCAGTTAAGCTTGTATTGTATGTATTATCTGCATCAGCAATTTCAATATCTCCTCCGTCGCCGTTAGCAGGAAGGGTTAGATTTAAACGAGTTGCATTTTTATACACATCACTTTGACCAGTAAACAAAGAATACACATTACCACTATTATCCGCAGCTACATCGAAGAAAGTATTATCTGCGTAATCCATAAAAGTTACATCTACAGTACCAGAAGCTTGTAATCTTGGTTGGTAACTGTATACATTAGTTGGAGTGGTAGCACTTCTTACATCATCGAAGAATACTTGGCCTTGGTTATTAACAGCAATGTCAGCAAAAGCTTTTTCAAATCCTCCTGCAGGAATATCACTACTTAGTAAAGTATTAGCTCCTGTATCTTTATTAACTACAGCAATAAAACCAGCTACGTCTCCAGCTACATCGCTTGATCCAACTAAGGGGTTAGAATTAACTTTATACAACCCATAAACATAAATATTATCATCAGTACCTTTAAAAGACTTCATATCCAAATCCATTGGTCTTCCATTAAGACCTGGGATGTCAATAACACTTACAGATCCAGGAACATTCTTGTTAGATGTAGAAGGAGTAAGTTTAGTCATACTCATAGGAGAAGAATACAAAGCATCTTGAGTAGATACACCACTTACACCACCTCCATACAAACTTCTAGAAGGAGCATTTAAAACATACAAGTTAGAAGCACTGTCCATTGTGAGACCAAAAATATCTCTATTAAGCCTAGCGTAGTTTGGAACTATGATTGGTGCTACTTTTGTCCATTCATCATAATTGGTTGAACTAGGATTGCCTGCAGGGGGTAGGCGGCAGTCTAGGATGCGGTTTGAACTATTATTAGTAGCACATGCATCACCAACTCCATCATTATCTGTATCCGCTTGATCTGGGTTGGGGTCAGCAGGGCAGTTGTCACATTCATTACCAACACTATCGTTATCTGAGTCTAGCTGGTTAGTATTAGGATCATCAGGGCAGTTGTCAATTGTGTCTGCAATGGTATCACTGTCTGCGTCTCCAGAAATGCATGATATTAAGGCTACATCTGGAACAACAGGTACTGAAACAGGCTGGGGGTCTGTAATAAACTGGCCAGGATTGTTGGGGTCTGGCGAGCGATTATAATAGCCCATACTTACATATGGTTGCATTAGCCTCATATTCGATGTAAGATCATTAGGACCAGATGTTTCAAAAAGTTGATTTGTAAATGAAATATTGTATATATAGAATTCTTTATCCGGATTACCAGGTCGACCAATTACGGGCTCACCTCCATTTAGCGTATAAATATGAGCTCCAAAATAAGGACCTGCAGGACCGCTTAACACTGTAGAATTTGTACCGGTTCTTTTAAGATCATCATTTACGGGATCGTAGTCATAATAATAATAATGTTCGACATTAGTATTTGTACCAGATACAAGGTCAGGCGTACCACCTGGATCAAGATAGCTAGTTTGTGTATCAGTATTTGCAGGAATAGTGTAAGTAATTTTTAATACCAATGTCTGCCCAGCGGACGCACAAATTGAATCTTTAGCCCTAGCAACCTTTTTTTCTCTATCAAAATACAATGCACTAGAAACGCTACCAACAACCAGTGCAATCAGTAAACAAACTAAAAACACCTTATTTCTAAAAAGCTTTTTTATGTTGTTTATAAACAGAACTTTATTATTTTTTAAGTTTTCCATATTTTGTTTTTGTTTTAATCATTTATTTAATGATATTTTAAACCATTATTGCCTGTTAAAGTGTTTTGGTCAAAATAAAAAGTATTACTTTAGGTGCTATTTTTGTATAATTCGCCAAATCTAAATAAAAGCAGAAGTATAAAGTCTAAAAATATGTATTATATGGCCTCTAATTTACTAAAGGCTGGTGTTCCCATAGACAGAGTAGGAATTCAGTCTCATATTACAAATAATAAAATGCTTGATAAAGAAGCTTTTAATAAAGATAATATTCAAAATTACCCAATGTATAAAACTATTCAGGCATATCAAAAACTAGGTTTAAAGGTTAGAATTATAGAAATGGATGTTCTTCTTTATGAAGATAAACTTTCTTCGCCTAAAGAGGAGCAGCTAAAAAAGCAAGCTAATACCTATAGTAATTATTTGCTTTCCTGCATGCTTTCTAGTAACTGTACTGGTTTTTCAGTTTGGAATATTTCTGATAATCATATATGGTACGGTGATAATGTACCAGGTAAAATGGAAAACTACCACCCTAATATATTCAACCGAAACTATAAACCAAAACCAGCCTATTTTGCTTTATTAAAAACACTTCAAGATAATTAGGTTTATAAATATCATAAAGATGCTTGCTTGCTGCACATTTTGTATTTGTTATGAACAGCAATAAAATTATTAAGCCAATTCTATTTGTAGACTTTAACGGAGTAATTTCTTATGATAATTTTTGGAAAGATCTCGAAGATAAAGCTCATCCACTAAATACTTATCATCAACCAATAGAGAACTTTTTGTTTAAAGAAAAGCCAGAAATTATAAAAGACTGGATGCTTGGAAAATACACCAGTGAAGAAATTCATGAAATTCTAAATAATGCAGTTGGAGTACCATTTTCAGAGCTATTTGAAATTTTTGAAAGAGGTTGTAGAAACATTGATATATCAACTTCTGT
Organism: uncultured bacterium; assembly: GCA_963704645.1. Taxonomy (GTDB): domain Bacteria; phylum Patescibacteriota; class JACMRA01; order JACMRA01; family JACMRA01; genus JBILXY01. Next base: position 1,255,446 of record OY969926.1, on the reverse strand, counting down.
CTTAGAAAAAATTCAGGAATTAAGAAAAGATTACTATTGTATTCTAGCAACTGGAAACATGGATAGTTTTGATAGATTTACTTTACCAAGTAATTTAATTTTAATGGAAAGCTTTGATGAAATAGAAAATTCGTACAATTTAGGAATTTTTAAAACTACCAATAATGGTCAGTATTTTATAGATAAAGCGGAAAGCTTGGGTGTGGAAATATCAAACTGTGTTTTAGTTGATGACTCGGCTAGGGTGTGTAAAGTGTTTGAAGGTTTGGGCGGAAGGGCTTTGCGGAGTTTTGGGGTGGTGGAGGTGGTTGGTAGTTTGGAAAGTATTAGGAAGATTGAGTAAATTACTGTTAAATTAGATTACTATGAAAAAATACTGAGATTGCTAATTTTATTGCTGAATATCCAGATTCATTCAAAAAAAGGATGTATTGAAGTCAGGACTTTTTAAAGTTAAAAGAAGGAATGAATTTGATTGACAACTGGCGGTATAAGACACTTCATTTATTCAAATTATGCTAGATGAAATATTATGTATTGTGCCTATAATTCGGAGTACTTTAATTAGCGAAGCTAGAAAAATTTGTAAGAGTTAAAATTAAAATTTATTTATGTCACAATCAGATTCATCTAATATTGAATTAATAGCTGTTAATATGGTGGAAAATATTCTTTGCGATCCATATTCACAGGGGCAATTGTTTAAGCTTCAATTAAATAAAACTGATAAAGGCTTGGCGGACGATGGTTATATTCAAATAGTTGATCATGGTAATTCGGATAATTCAAAAGCCAGTTATCGTCTCATGTGTCAAGTTAAGGGGAAAAATGATGCAAATATTACTGGTGATAAAATTGATAATTGGTTGTGGAACAACAATGATGAAAAATTTAGTTCAAGTAAACCAGTACCTTTATGGCATTTACCTCTATATGCTTCTTATACGGAAGGTTTTATTTTTATAGTGGCGTACTGGGTAAATGGTGATAAAGAAAAATTTGTTATTTTTTATGAGTGGAAAAGTAGGGAGGATTGGCTAAAAATTTTTAATGAAGAAAAAGCAGAATGGGAGAGGAAGGGAAAACAGAAAAAATTTGAAGATTTAGAGTACACTATTTACTTCAATTCAAGGAATAAAATAACTAATGATAGGCAAAGTTTTTATAACATAATTTTTCCACAAGTTAAAGCTGCTTATGAATCGTATAGCGATCCAAATGTAATAAAATTAGTAGAAATAAATAGGCAAAAAATTCAAAATACGGAAGAAAATATACTGAAAAAACAAGCTGTAGAATCTTCAATTAAAGGTCTTTATGAGGCTTTTAAGAAAATAGAAAAAAAAATAGATAAAATACAAATTTCTACTAGGCTAATTGAAATACTTGCAGAAGAAAATCAAATAAAATTTACCAAACAAATTATAAGTGAAGCTAGTTCAATTGATTTAAATGAAACATTCCGCGTACTGACTTCTATAATCAATGAGCATTCTCCTTTTTGGTTTAAATTTATCAAAGACATAGTCACAAGATTTGATTTAAAACAAGAAACACTAGACCCTGAAACTAACTATTATAATCAACGAGGTATTGACTGGATAAATGCGAAATTTGCATTTTTAAATTGGCTTAAAGAGTTTTATCTTATAGCTACAGAAGATCAAAAAAGAGAAGTTGAACAATTTGTTACTGATTTAATCAATAAAACTACCTATAATCCTCTAAAGAATAGCTGCATTCTAGCAATTCAACAAAACTTTGAGGGTCTACCAGATAATTTACAAAAAACAATAGTTAAACTAGCTGAATCAGATAGTTATGTAAAAGTAACTGCGTCAGACTTTTTGGTTAAAGCTAATCAATCTGAACAATACATTAAAAGTAGTAGAAAAAATGTTCTTTCCTTTATTAAGGCTTTGCTTAAAGGCAAGCCGATGAAAGCAGAGTATGTAAATACTGATTTAATGTCGAGTTGGAGAGGCGAAAAATATGATTTAGAACATATTGGTGATAATATATATAAAATTCTTTCACAAAGTATTCCAACAACTTATATTGAAAATGATTTGTGGTTAGAAATTGTATTGTTAGGATTTTTAAGAGATTATGATTTTTCTTCTGATTTATTTTTAGATAATTTTGAGCCTAACAGAAATCTGAAGGTTATTAAAAGTAAAAATGTTGTTCTGAATGGATATAAAGAAGATAATTTTACTTTTGGTTTTAACGAAAGTGATATAAAACAGGATATCACAAAACAAGAAGGTCGATATAGATGGTTTACCCTTTTAAAGCAGTATATATTGAATTTACCACAAATAGAAAGAGATATTTTTATAGAAAAATTACTTTCTGAAAAAATATATAAGCGAGAGGGTGTATATTTTACTGTTTTTAAAACTTATCATGATCAAAAATGGGAGCAACTAAAGACATTGAAACTATTTTTAAAAGCTTATTCAGATTGGCAAAAAGAAAAAAACAAATTAGAAGATTATTCTATTGAACACGAATGGTCTCGTGACTGGATAGGTTACAAAATGAATAAAGGAGGTCACTTTGTGCAAACAAATGAAATTGAAGAGCTAATAAAAAATGGTGGCAGTAAATGGGAAAATTATTTAGGTTTTAGTTTAGATGAGTGGCAAGATAAATTATATGATTGCTTGATAAATGGTTTAAAAATATATGGATTTGAATCTGAAGAAAGAGCAGTACCAATAATGTTAGAAAATATGGCTAAGGAAAAGCCAGATTTAGCAATACAATTACTAGACATTTGTGATATTTGGCTTTCAAAACCACCACTTTGTATTCAGGAAGGGCAAAATAATTCTGTTATTATATTTAGATGGATATACAACCTTGTTTATGGAATAGTACAGTCTAATTTAGATGACGAAAGAAAATTTCAATTCTCAATAAATCTTGTAGAAAAACAATATTTTAAAAAGGACTTAGTAGCAAGAGTTGTTAATTACTGGGAAAAATTACTTGGAAATGACGGTGTTAGAGGGGGGCAATTGATTGTATTAAAAAACATGTTAATCAAACTTGTAAGTAACTATAATGACCCTCAGCATGATCAAAAAAGATGGACAAGTAACAGAGAAAATAACAGTGGATATGAGCTAATATCACTGCTTATTAACACTAATATAGGTTTAATTTGGATATTGTTGGGTTTGAAGATTTATCAAAAAGTGCCTGATTTTCAAACAGAAATAGGTAATATAATGCTTCAAGAATTTAGCAAGAAAGACTACCTTGGATGCAGTGCAATTTTATATTGCTTTATGTACAATGGAATAACAGATGAAATGTGGGCTAAAGATGGTTTAGTTTATAATATTATTAGTAAAACTCTAAACGAAAGCAATATATTATCTGACGGTAGGGCGGAATTGACCTTGTCTATTTTTAACCGTGCTAAGAGCATGGCATATAATCCCTTGTATAAAACAAATCTTGTAGAATTGGTAAAACAACTGTTTAAATATGAAAAAATAGAGAAAGAAAACATTTCGCTTGAAATAATTAACCACTTGAATGTTTATTATGGTATTTTTGAAACAATTTATTCGGACTACTTGGATAAAAGTATTGTATTGAAATCAAAATTACTCCATATTTTTGCATCTCACGCAGAGGGATACAGGTATGAGATTGAAAGAAATGAAACTTTAGATCGGCCCAATATTCCTAATCCTGTAAAAGCTAAACAGCGACTAAAAAATAACTTTAGTTTACTCTTGGAATGGCAGAATTCATACTTTAGAGAAAACCTACAAGTTGTAGGACAAGAAGCAAAAACTGTAACTACAGCAAGTTTTAACAAGTTTTTTGACACTCTTGAGAAAGCTCAAAATATAGAAGAGGTTGAAAGGTTTTATAATTTTTGGGGTGAGGAAATTTTAGAAAAAGTTTTAAATACTCCTTATCAATATTTTATAAGGATATATGGGAATGAAAGTTTCTTTGATAATTTAATAAGACTAAATTCTTTAGAAACTGACAACATACTTGAAAATCTACTTGGTATGCTTTGTAAAAATGAATTCTTTATGTTGACTGATAGTTATAGTATGAAACCAATAATTTCATCTTTTGAGTATTTAATAAATAAATTAGATAAAAAACAATTAGAAACAAGTACAATTAAAGATAGCCTTGAGGGGCTCTGTGAAAAACAAAAGAATAATAATGAAATTATAAAATTAGTTGATGCTTTTGGGAAAAAAACTCAACATTAAAATTCTTTAAATGAAGAGGTTAACACCACCAAACCATGCCCACCCCAACAATCAAACAACCCAAATTTATTTACCTAGACGCTGGGGATGTATTATTTGAAAGAAGAACAAAAGACGGAGATAACATTGCAAGGGAATTAGGATTTAACCCTGAAAATTATGACAAAATAGTTATGGAAGTTGTGGCTTTGCAAAAAGAGGAAGCAGACGAATTTAACTATATTAAAACACTTGATGATGAGTATAGAATTATTAATAGATTTCACAGAAGAATGTGTGATTATTCAGGAATTTCTTACACAGAAGAATTAATAACTAAACTAAGCGAATATCGTATTAAGGCAGATTTTAGAATAAAAGATGGGGTTATAGAAGGTTTAGAAAAATTATCCAAAAAATATGAACTTGGTGTTTTAAGTAATGCCCTTCCATCACGAAGACATTTTGAATTAAAGTTAAATAATATTGATCAATATTTCAAACATATTATTTTGTCGTGGGAAGAAGGAGTTCAGAAACCCAACTTAAGAATTTATAAAATTGCCATTGATCGCTCGGAACACAAGCCCTCAGAAATATTATTTATTGATGACAAAGTTAGCTTCCTTAAAGGAGCAAAACAGGCAGGAATAGACAATTTAGTTCTACTTAAAGCTAAGGAAGAAAGTAATATTTTTCCAATGGTAAATAACTTAATTGAATTAGCTGATTTACTTGATTTGTAATACCTTATTTCCTTCCTCACTTCATCCATTATTAATGGAGGGATAAACCCTCCGCTACAATTATATATTAAAAACCGTTTGTATTTTTGTTTAATTCCCCTCGCTTCCGCTTGAAATAAATTCAAGCTTTCTCATGCTTAGTGTAAACACTAGCACTTGGCTCAATCGCCGTGAGGCTTTGGCAGACCGTTGCGGACACACTTCGAACTTTTGATTGGTCCTGTTTTGAATTAACATTTGGGCAAGTATTAAATAAAAATAATATTAAGGTTTAATAAATTAAGCTACCAACTAAAACTTTCCAACAAATAAACTACCAAAATAATAATCTATAGTATTTAATAATAAAATTGTTATCTATAAATTTATAAGATAATAAATATAAATATTGATCAATTATCTATTATTATAATTAATAAATTAATCTAAGGTTGCTTTGAATAGGGGGGAATACCGATTTTTAAAATGAATAGATATATTATTAGGGAATTGTGCGGAGGGTTGTTAGTGCTATAAACCAAACTACTTTACTAACTTTCAACAGCTATACTTATGGTAAGAATTAAAGCACTGTCTAGAAAACTAACAACTAATTCCAAAATAACCACATAAATAGTTTGACATATATAAAGTATATTTGCATAGTTAAGCATTCAAATTTTCAGTGCAAGACTTATGACAAACAAAGAACAAAAGACTTTAATACACAATTGGAAAAACCCTCTCTCTTTACCAATCACCCTCATTCTAGTAATTTTAACCCTTTTAAACCCAATACTTTCACTATCATCAAACGCTAAAACTAGCTTTAATAACTATGATCCAGCTAAAATTAAATATGCTAAAGATAGGCCTAAAACTCAAGAGCCAGGACAATCTAAACTTAATTCTTCCAATGGAGAAGATCAAGAGGACTTAGATACTCAGGAAGAACCACCTGAGACTCCGCCAAACAAACTAACCATCCAAAGCACAGGCTGTTATTACATTTCAAGAATAAGTAATGATGGAGCAGGGGGTAAATTGTATTTAGTGGCTGGTAATCCAGATGGTTCTGACAAACTAATTTCAGATAATTACAATAACCTTACTACAAAATCAGATTCTATTCTTCTTGGAAACTTCCTTTCAGGCCAAGACCTAATTCTAAAAATAACTCCCTTTTACTCGCAATCTCCTAAAACAATTCTTTCTACAGATTCCAGTAGAGTAAAACAAGTAAACTTAGGAAACAATTCATTTTCTCTTTCTTTTGAAGATTGGTTAGACTATGACTTTAATGATATTGTGCTTAAAGTAGAGAAGGGTATTTGTGAAGGTGAGGGCGAACCTGAGCCTCCAAGTAATCCAGAACCACCTGTCACACCAACTCCAATAACCGAGGAAGAAAAACAAAAGAGGCTAGAAGAATGGAAAAGACCGGAGCCTCAAAATTCTGTTAGGCCTACAATACCTACACCAACACTTCCCCAAGTTCCCACTGTAACACCGGTAATTAATACCCCTACCATCCAAGGAGAATCAAGATTCTCCCCTACGATGCCGATTGCTTCTTCTACGCCTATCTCAAAACCCAATGCCTCTGGAGGCCAGGGGGTCTCCGCTACTTTGGCACCTACTACTTCCGCTACACTTCCTACTCAAAAAACCACAGCTACCTCGTCTCCCACAACTTCTCCTACAACTACTGCCACACCTCTCGGGCCGGAACTGACGCTGAGCCAAGCTCAGCTCGCACCAGCTACCATAACAGGAACTCCCTTATACAATGAATGCAATTACCCAGCCCTTCCCTACGATAACTGGTGTGCTCAATATTACAACAATAATCCTTATTCTGGAATAATGTCTTATTCTGAAAACTATTATCCTTCTAGAGATTCACTTGGAAGAACAGATTACATTAATAAAGACTGGGGTTATGGAAACCCTGGAGGAATAACTCCTTCAGACTACTTCTCAGCTAAATTTAGTAAAAAACAATGGTTTGATTCAGGTCATTACAAATTCTATACAGGTTACGACGATGGAATGAAATTAGTTATTAATGGAAACCTAATTTTAGATAAATGGGAAAACCCAGCTGCAGATACAGACACCAGAATAGATCTACCAACAGGTTGGCACATAATGGAAGTATATTACCAAGAAAAAACAGGAAGTGCTAAACTAAGCTTATCTTGGGAACTAGCTTGTAAAACCAACAATAACTTTTCAGACTGGTGCGTAGAATTCTACCCAAATAAATTCCAAACAGGTATACCTGTAAAACCAGTAACTAGAGCAGGGGACTTTTGGGATGATAATTGGGGGAATAATAATCCTACAGTAAACTTAACTAAAGGAGGAATAAATTCTTTTTCAGGAACTTACCTAAACTCACCTTCAGGAATAAGCTCCCTTCCAGCAGATAACTTCTCTGGTTACTTTACTAAAATGCATTATTTCCCAGCAAGTACATATACCTTTATTTCTAAGGCTGATGACGGAACTGAAATTATATTGGATGGAACTAGGATAATTAATCAGTCTGGGTGTTGTTCTGAAACTCGAACAGACAGATATCTTACTGAAGGTTGGTATCTTCTTCAAGTTAAGTTTCGGGAAGATGGTGGGCAGGCAGCTTTTGCACTTCGGTGGGAGTATACGGATAAAACTCCTCCTGCAGGTTATATAACCAATCCTCCACCAGGAGTAAACTATATGGGTGTGGTGGGAAATAGTTTTACAGTAACAGCTAACCCGTATGATCAAGGAGCAATTCAATCTGGAATAGCCAGTGTAGACTTCTTTGCTTACTACGATAATTCCTTAAAGTATTTAGGAACATCATACAACACAGGTGGAATTCCATTGTATTCTGCCAACTTAGATTTAACCAAACTTTCTAAATACAATACAGGAAGCCAAGATATTGAACTTTCTATTACTGTTAAAGATAAAGCAGGTAACATTACCACTGTAGCAGGGGGAAGTAGGTGGATAACCTACAGTTACTCTAATATTATTGAACAGAACTTTACGGTGAATGATGGGTACAATAATTATACCTCAGCCAATCTTCGAATAGAGAATCCTAATATAACTGGAAACTCTGCTAACCTTAAAGCTAGTTATTCAACTTCAGGTCAAAACAGAAATGTTTGGATTGTTAGTCATGGGATGAATAATAGTAGGGATAATATGACTGATTTAGCCTCAGCCATAATTCAAAACACCAAAGAGGTTAATGGAACTGAAGATATTGTACTTACCCTAGATTGGAGCCAAGGAGCTAATTCTGGTCTTGCAAACCCAACAGATACAGATAAATGGATTGAACCAACTGCTATTCAAATAAAAAAGAAACTAACAGATTGGGGATTTACTAACAAAGACAAACTATTTTTAATGGGCCATTCTATGGGAACAATAATGTCTGCTGAAATTAGTTCACAATTTGGCAACCAAGCTAAACTGCTAATTGCTCTAGACCCTCCAAGAAGCACAGCTCCAATAGGTCAATTTACCACTAACGATGTGACAGGTAGAATATTCAATTCATTTGCAAGCAGGGCTCAAAGAACAGTTGCCTACGTTGGAAGAGGCTATTTAAGTGGATCAATTTGTGGAAGCTATGCCTTTACAACCACAGCAAATGAAGCTTACCAAGTATACCTTCCAGAGCAAAATGATACAACTGCGGTTTGCCCAGCCCACGGAAGTGTAGTAAAAAGTATAACCAGTATGTATAGAGATAGAAGAATACAAAATGGCCTTCTAGCCATAAACAATACAGCAGCAGGAACATTTACAAGAACAAGGCTAATAGATGATGTTTACCCAATAGATGTAAATGGAATGATTTATGCCACTCAAGATAGTAACATTCAATATCTAGCCTATTTACAAAACAATAGAATAAACTTAGTTGGTAAAACACCTAGAGTTAGTGAACTTACAGAATATTGGTTAAAAGGTTTTCCAATTTATATAACTAATATTCCTAACTTCTCTGCCGACAGTGAAAGAATAGGATTAATAACTTCAGGCCCAAATAGTATTAATTACAGATACCAAATAGTGAGCAAGAACAACAAACCAGTAATACAACTTTCCAAGAAAGATACCTACGACCAAAACTTTTCAGCTTTCACAGACTTTGCTGAGATTGATGGAGGGAGAGCAGACGTGAGCAAACTGCAAAGTGATTTAGTACTCCTAAATTCAGGTCTCCTTCAAAAAACATTCATTTCCAAATAATATGAACAAATCAAAAATCATCCCTACACTTATAGCATTTATAGTAATATTTGCTATAATTCTTTTAGCTATTTTACCGGTTTATACTATTCCAAAAACTAGTATAATTGATGAAATAAATAATGGGGTAAAGTTATCTTCAGACTCAAACAGTAAAATAAAGGGTGGTTGGAGTACTTACTCAGAAAATGGTATTAGATCTGAAATAGTATTTACAACTTTTGATATGATTAATCCTAAATACTGCTTAATATATTCAAACAACCAAGAATACTCCTATATCGAATTAATTACTCTTAAAAGAACCTCACTTTTTAGTTTTGAAGTTGAATCATACACTCCTTTTGAAGTAAAAAAGCCCTTCTCCGAAGCCGTATCCATTGCTCAAAAGTACGATCTTTCTAAAGAAAACCCTGATCCTGCCAATATTACAGTTTTTGCTACACTTCAGCCCTCTTCAGGCAGACAATATGTAGGTTCAGAAGGTGTTACTATTCCAAGCCAAGGTAGTTCAGAAAGTAAATAGCAAAATACAGTAATTAAAATTAATTCTTAAAATTAAATTAGCCTAATGAAAAAACTCTTAAAATATATTTCCAACACAATCCTTTGTGGATTAATTATTTTCCTGGCTGTGTTCCTACCTAAAATAAATGCCGTTAATTCAACTATTAATAATGAGTTTGTCTATATAGAAAATTCTGAACATATAAATTTTAATGAACTTAGAAGCCAAATAGATAAATCACTGCCAAATGAAATTTTCACAAAAGATACTGAAAAGGACAGGCTAAATCCATTGAAAAGTACTTATGTTGTGGTTTTTAATGGCTATCAGCTAGGTGTAGGATTGAGTGTTGTTAGGTTTGCATATGTACAAGTAAGTCGTGAAAATATATTTAGCTTAGATTGGAAAGTAAATGGTTTAAAGCTTGGTTTTGTGTATCAGCCAACCTTAAAAGAGTGTCTGAATTCATTATATAATTATGATTTTATTACACCTGGATTCGCTCAAGGTCAGGTAATAATAATGGACGATCCTATTCCCACACATAATATTGAGCTGGGGCAAGTAAAGCCTTTTAATGAAAAGCTTGTAAACTATAGGTTAGCAGATAGGGATGTATTGTTGAATTATATAAGCAAATCTACCAAAGTTGAAAGTAATTCAGATAAATTTCTACTATTTGCTCCATATTATGACGATATAGCTAGTCAAAATTCAAAAGGGGAAAGAAAAGAAGGCTTTGTTTACTATGCTAATTTCGCTGTAAATATGATTCAAAATAATGAAAATTCATTTTAAAAAACCGAAGATATAGAATTTAAATTCTTTAATTAGTATAGAAATCAAATAATTGGAAAGTTCAAACTGACAACCAAAACCCTACTACTGGTTTAGACTTTGATAGAGTTGTAGAGTTAGTTAAACAATTTAATATCAATACAAATAACCCTGATACTTCTAAAATTACAAATAGGATTTCTCCAACTCAAAAAGAAATTGAAGATGCCAATTTAGATCTACAGAACAGATTAAATGAAGAGCGAGAGCAAAACAACTTTAATAATTTATCTGAAGTAGAAAAACAGAAGGTATGTTTACAGCAAATTGAAAGACAAAAAGCTTTGTATCAAGCAACTTTAAATGGACAAGATTTTGAAGGAAATAAAACTGATAAGACCAATTTAGATTCAATCAAATATGTAATTGATAACGCCAAGTGCGGGTAATATGATTATGTTTAAAACAACAATCACCAAACTAATCACAAGAAAAAACTTAATAATCTCAATACTCTCCTTAATAGCTATTGTAGCGATAGGAGGTTACTTTGCATACCAATATGATGTTTCTAAAATACAAGATGCCACAATGAAATATTGGGAAAAGGGAGACTCAAGAAGGGCAGGAACTGTAACTGAATTTGCAATAAAAAATAATTCTAAAAAGCAGTTTGTCTTAACAAAATATGATTTAATGAATCCTGTTACAACGTTTGTTCTTTTAAAAGAGCTAACACCTGCAAATGTATCAAGAGTGCAATGGGAAACATTTTATCTTAAAAGAACAGGCCTATTTGAATTTACAGTTCAAGAATCAATAATATCTTATTCCATAACCTATACTTATGAGAACGCAATAGAAATAGCTAAAAAATATGATGTGTATAAACAAAATCCTGACAAAGTAAATATTGTTAACGATCCAGGCCTAAACCTACCTCCAGATAAACTACAAAAAGTACTAGCTGAACAAGCTAAAAATGAACAGTTGGATAAAAATACAGCAGCCTTTAATGCTCTACCAAAAGAAGAAAGAATTAAAATCTGCGAAGAAAATCTGGCTAAAAGTATACTATACTATGAAGATCAAATTAACAATCCAAAAATTGGGGTAGACTATGTAAGTCCCAGTACTTTAGCATACTTTAAAAAAGGGTTTATTGATGAATGGGATTGTAGTAAAGTATAACTGGCCTGTATAAATAATTATCCAATTTCTATTCAAAATTATTAATTTAATTTGTAAAACTTGGCATTTTTAAACTTAACTTTTTGTCTACACTATTATCTATTAATACTTATAGATAAAGGACAAAGCGTCTTTCATTGCTAATTTATTTCTCTTACTAATTTTTGAGTTAATAACCAAAAACTATCACCTGAAATTATATATTTCTAACCTTTTCGCCCTTCAAATTATACAATAAATTGGTGAGAAGTTTATTCCTTCTATCTTGTCTCATTCCTCTATGCCTTCTATTTAAATCTTTTAATTTAGTATTTATTCCTCCATCAATATGATTGGTTGTATTAGGGATATTAAGAGTTGGGTATTCTTGAAAAGCAAACAATCTATTCATATTTCTTTTGAATGTTTTTAAAGCTGTAATTATTCTACTATGTAGGTATTGTCCTTGTTCATTTCTTTGGCTTAGAAAGTCTTGGTTTCTTTTTGTGTATAAAGCCAGAGTTTTACCTAATCTCTGTTCTGTTAATTTGTTTTTAATGAATAAGTTATTTATTTGGTTAAGTTCTTTTCCAGCTATTGTTCTAGGATTCTTTGTAATTAAAGTGCTTATTCTCTTTTGTATATGAAACTGACATATTTGGACTGGATAATCTCTAAATACCTCTGGAATACCTTTTCTTCCATCTAAGGTTACAGATTGTATTTTAAAACCCTTCTGGAGTATGTAGTTTAATCCTTCTAAATAATTAGACTTAGTTTCAGATTGTATAAACTTATGCCATAATACTTTTCCTGTAATTGAATCAAAGAATATTATTAAACCATCTTTATCTTTTCTTTTTCTAAAGAAGGTACAGTCACAGACTAGGTTAATTATACTTGGCTCTACCTGAGTAAATTTAACTTCATATTCATCTACAATTTTACGAACAGTCTTATTATTTAGATCTAAATCTGAGTAATTTTTTTAAAAGTTAAGGCATTAACAATAGAATCAACCTTACGAGATTTTTGAGGTTTGGATTGAAAGTATTTGTTACAATTTCTACAGAAATATTTCTGTCTTCCAGACTGTTTTCCTTTCTTAATAACTTCAATTGAATAACAGAAAATACAGTGTCTAGACATACAAAAACTTGGAGTGTTTAAGTTATTATGCCATAATATATCTATTTAATCAACAGAAGTGGAGTTTTTAAGTGATAGTTTTTGGTTATTAACTCTAATTTTTCTATTTCTAAATATTTACCGTAGATTGCCCCTTTAAATAGGCATTTCTGGTCATACTATTGACCCATTTACTTTAAAACTCCTTTAGTTATTTTTGGATCCAACCGATTAAATATTTGTTCATAACAATAATGTCTAAAATTAGTTTCGATATTAAATTTTAGCCTATTGTGTTTTACCCCTGTAAACTTAAAATCAACATTTTCCATAATTACAGGTTTCGGCATTGCTAGATAAAAGGCAATATTTTTAGTAGATTTTGCTGGTACAGTTTCTTTTAGTGAGAAAGAATGTGTTTGTTTAGAATTTATATATTTTATTTTATCCATATCTAAAGTGCCGCTGTTACTAAATGGACCTCCTGCACCTCTTTGAATTGTATAGTTAACGAATCCAATGTCTCTTTCTAAGTACAAACCTAAATCTTTCCTTGTTTTTTCATTTTCAAAAGGTAGTGTTAGTTTAATAACGCCAATTTTATTGTCTACTTTGTATGAAATCTTTAATAACAAACTTACAATTTTAACACCTCTAAAATTCTCATATAAATTAAAGATTATATCGGTGTAAATGTCATTTTTCGTTAACAGTTTAACATTAATTTTCTCACCACTTTTAATCTTGTTTATTGTCTTTACATTGTTGGCTAAAAGTATATGTAATTTTTTGTTTTTTCTTGATATTATTTCAACTTTTAATTCATTTAATTCATAAATTGAACTATTGAGAAACTGAAATTCAAGATCGTGCCATACATTGTTTGGAGACTGAGAATATAAACAATTATAGCCTGAATAAGATAAATCTAAAATAGGCCTATAATTTAAGTCTGCCTTACCAATATTTATTTCTAAATTGGAAATATTTAATTGTGTGTCAGATGTATTTTGTATTTGAAAATCTAGATAGGCAAAATCGTATCCTGAATGACTGTAATTAGGATAAATCTTTGAACCTTTAATTATATTTATATTATCAGAATCTATTAATTTAATATAAACTCTATTTGTGTTAAAAACCCCTAAGACCAAACTAACAAAACCACTAAAAAATTTTAAAATATCAGAAATGGGTGGCATTGTTAGCAATAACTTAGCTTTGGCAGGGGTAGTAGGAATCGAACCCACGACACAGGTTTTGGAGACCTATGTTATACCATTTAACTATACCCCTATCTTTCTAAGCATGTTTTCATGTTTTTCCTTTGTCAAGATTGCAATGCACGCAACTAACTAAACCTGTTCTGCTGTGCAAGCATTTGGGTTTTGGGCTAACACATTTATAGTTACAATTTCCTCATCTAATGCCAGAGTTAAAAGCTTATCAATGTTATAAAACAGCATATCTAACCTTAAGAAAAAGTCGTTCTGGTGAAAGGTTTCTGTAAACATTTCAAAACCCATTTCTAAAATCCAGTTGTTGTCTCTGTTTAAACTATCGTTTGGATTAATAAAAATTTTGGTTCCATTAATTGTATCCATGGCCTGTAAATAAAAAGGCAAACTTCCAGTTTCCAAACTTCCAATTAACCGAGTAGTAGAAACTAAAATTATCTTTTCTGTAACTTCAAAAGTAAGTCTAAACTGAAAATTAGAATCGGTAACACTTGGTACCTGAATTTTATTTTGGTTCAACACGAAGCTTTGGCTATTAAGCCCAAACTGAGTTAAATCATCAATCAAATTTTGAATAGAGTAGGGCATATAGTTTATAATATAAATAGTTTATGTAGCGGAGACCTCCGTGTCTCCATTAGGGATTTTGTGTCAGTACTATCCAAATTATTTTCCACCTTATATTTAATAATGCTAATTGGAAAAAAGTACTTGTATTTACAAAAAAGAATTACACCCACCAAACCTTAATTCTAATCTAACAAACTTTGAATTTTTTGGAAATAGTGTTGTAATTTTTCTTTAATTTCTGCTTGATGATTTGATTCTATTTTTTTGAATTTTGAAGGAAAGTCTTCTAAAATAGTTTCCAACCAAGTATCCATATTCTTCTGCTCCAAAATAATAAATTTGTCTTTAACCTGTTGGGCATTAACTTCCTGATGAGAGTTAGGCAATGGAACTAGAAAAGAATTTTTTCCTATATATTCTAGCTCGGTTATTGAACCCATTCCAGCCCTGCATAAAACTAAATTTACACTTTGTAATAGTTTTGGCATATCTTCTAAAACAGCATCTAGTCTTAAATAACTTGGGTCTTGTATCTCCTTTAGGGTTATGGTTTGCAGCACTCCTGTTAAGTGAATAATTTTAAAATTTTTAAGTAAATTATCTGAATTGTTTACAACCCAATTGTTAATATCCAGCGAGCCACTTCCACCTCCAAAAATTAGAAAAATTGGTTTAGAAACTTGGTTGAAGAAATTTTCAAGTTTTCCATCTTTCCAGTCACGCTGGCTTGCTTCGTCAAAAGCTTCAAAATTAACAGGATTAGGAATAATTTCCACATTTTTAAACTTTGGGAAATTGTTTTTCGTGTATTCAAAAACTGCTGTGTTTACATCTCCAAATTTTATTGTTGAATTATTAGCAAGTCCTGGTAAAGGGTCTTGTTGATGTATAACAATTTTAGTTTTGGTTAGTCTTAAAAAGTTAGTCAACTGAGTTGCAAATATTACCGGAACAGCTAGAAAACTTCCTGCGTTTAATATTAATTTTGGTTTATATTTTAATAATAAATAAACTGATTTTATAAAAGCAATCTTTAATTTTATAATAGCTAGAATTGCATCCCAAATTCCAAGTAAAAAATCTGATATACCTTTCTTTTTAAAACTTAAAAAACCAAATTTGGCCTCGGGTAGAAAATGAATTTGATAGTTGTTTTGTTCAGCAACTTTTTCTTCAAAACCACCTTGGATTCCTAAAATTATTGGCTCAACATTTTGTAAATTTTTTGCAACAGCCAGAATTGGCAAAAGCGGTCCACCTGTTCTTCCAGCTAAAAGAAAAATGTTTTGTTTCATGATAATGAACATCTGACTACTTAAAAATATTGTCTAGGGCTTGATAAATAATTTAAAACTATTGTGAATATAAATAGTAACATTTCGTAAATAAAAAAATGAATAATCCACCGGCGATTGTAAGAATGTTTAACTCAAAAGCAAGTACTATAGAATTATATTTTAGTTGCTATCATTGGTATTTAATAGAGGAAGAATACGATAGATTAATTTTATATTATGAAGTTAAACCAAAGTATTTTGATGTTCAAGAATTGAATAGTTATATTGAAGACATATGCCAAATTCTTGAAGCTGATAGTTGGGCTGATTTAAGTGTAGTATCATTTAAGTTAAACTCACCTAACGATGAAATTGTTATAAATGTTGTTATTGAATTTCTAAAACATCTTCTAGATAATAAGAAATGCGATTGCCAGACCTATATTCCAGTTTAAATAGCTCCAAAAAATGGGGCATTCTTTTTACTCAAAAAATTACTTTACACTTTTTAGTTTAATTAGTCTCAAAGAAATTTTAATCTAAATATTGATAGGTTTTCTTTTTCAAATAAATCTAATTCTATACTATTTTCTTTTAATCTAACTTAAACAAATTTTTAACTACTAATTCTAGTTCTTCCCTTGAATATTGGTTTAGACAATCTAAAATACCTTTTCCTACAAGGTTTCTTCCCATACTTTCTACACCTCCTTTGGCGGCCATAATTTGTACCAAAGTTTCGTCACAGGCATTGTCATTTTGAACATCGGTTTTAATTGCTTCAAGCTGGCCAATTATTTTTTTAATTGAAGAAACTATTGTTTGCTTATCTTTTTCAGAAAGTATAAAGTGCTTACCAACTATTTTAGTTTGTTTTCTAAATATCATATTTTATTTATTGTTAAAATATATTAACTGTATTTAATGTAATATGTCAAACTATACCCCCCTAGGGTTGACAGTTTAAAATACTTTAAATTTAATACGAGCTGAATATAAATCAGTATATCTATGCAAACTACAAACAACAATTCTAAAAATAATAATTTAATTATTACTGCTATAGTTGCAGGTTTAATTATTGTAAGCGGTGCTTTTGCACTTTATGGGTATAGCAATTCTATTGAAGAAAAAAAGAAAACGGAGACAAGTTTAGTATTAAATAAAAATGATGATTCTAAAATGATGCAAGAAACTGCAATGAGCAAAGATAGTCCAAAAGACGCTATGTCTGTTGCTATGGAAAATAGTGGAGATAAAATGTCTGAACCTGTTGTTACTTCTGGAACCTACCAAAATTATGACCAAAGTCTTTTATCTAATGCAAAAGATGGAAAAAAAGTGGTTATATTTTTTAATGCCTCATGGTGTTCAACATGCCAAGCGGCAGTTAAAGACATAAATTCTAATTTATCTAAGATAGATCCAAAATTGATTTTATTAAGTGCAGACTATGACAAAGAAACAAGCTTGAAACAAAAGTACGGAGTTACTTTCCAACATACTTTTGTTGAAGTAGATGAAAATGGTAATCTAATTAAGAAAACATTTGGCCTAAGTACTGTAGATAAAATTAACAATTACTTCATCAATTAATTTATGTTTTCACTTGCTGCAGTATCTTTTGTATCGGGCATTCTTACTGTTCTAGCACCTTGTGTGCTGCCCTTATTGCCAATAATTATTGGAAGTTCAGTATCTGCTAAAAGTTGGTGGAAGCCGTATTTAGTAACTTTAGGTTTGGTAATATCTATAACAATATTCACAATTTTGTTGAAGGCAACTACTTTACTAATTTCTATTGACCCAAATTTCTGGAAGTATATTTCTGGGGGAATAATAATTGGTTTTGGATTAATATATATTTTCCCTGAATTATGGAATAATATTTCAATTAAATTAAATTTGTCGGGTGCTGCTGATAAAAATTTAGACAAAGCTAGTCAGAAAGATAGCCCTTTAGGATCGCTAATTGTTGGAGCTGCTTTAGGCCCAGTTTTTGCAAGTTGTAGTCCAACTTATTTTCTAATTATTGCAACTATTTTGCCAGTTAGTTTCTTTGAAGGTTTAGTTTATATAATTATTTACGGCATCGGTCTTGCGTCTATAATGCTGGCTATTTCTTTACTAGGAAGACAACTGGTTGTAAAATTAAGGGTTTTTGCCAATCCAAACGGTTGGTTTAAGAAAAGCTTAGGAATTATATTTATACTTGTGGGAATAGGCATTATTGCAGGGCTTGATAAAACCCTTCAAACCAACTTACTAAGCATGGGCATATTTGATATTACTTTAATCGAGCAAAATATTTTAGATAGTGTTGTTAATAATCCCTAATTTAAATTTACAAGTGTTTACGTACAAAATCCTGTCGATAGTTTTTTGACTTGCCTACAAATAAATATTTAATCAGCGTCTCAGACGATAGTTTTAATCTACTAAACTATTGAAATGGTACATCTTAATGTCGGCTTTATCAATTACATCTAACTTAAATGCTGAATATGTGGTTCCATTTGTCAAAGTCTGGTCAGACAAACAAACAAGCTACCTATTTCCATTTTTTGGAATGCCAATAGTTGCTAAATTCTGTGCTTCCCTGCCTTTTAGCAGTGTCTATCCTGACCACGCACCTGGTTGTCTTAAGAGCAACCATCCTCACACACATGAAGCATCTAAACGACTAAACGTTTCCGATCAGGATGCTGGTAATTTACCATGTACTGTATGTATAGTCAGTATCTATTATACAGAAAAAGATGGTGGTAAAAGTGGTAAAGATGTAGGTTCGGCTTTAAGACTAATCAGAGATTTCTTTCGTGGAAATAACTTCGTTGAAGTTTGCTCATAAGATTAATTTTTTAAAATGAAATAATCTTGATCAGACCACAATTATCCTCAATTTTTTAATTGGGGTTTTATTTTCCAAAATTTTCATATGAGTTTAAAAAAAATTCTAATTCGACTTGGGTTACAAATATAAATTATTATATCAAATAATAATCGGTTAAAGTTAAAATCATGAAGACTTAGTTTTGTTTAATTACTCCAAAGTATCGTCCAGACTTGATTAAAATATAGCAATTATGATTAAACACATAAAGTAAGCAATTTGGTGCAAAGTTTTTAATGTCAAAACACTTTATTCTTATACAGGCTCGGGATGGTTTATACTATTATATCTCTAATTTATATATTAAAAAAATAAGAGAAATGTGCAGAACAATGGGTACTTTCATTCAGGAATCTGACATTTTTGTAATGGATATAGATAGTAATAATCGCACTCTAGAGGACATTTATACATCACTTAGCAATTCAGGCGATCATAAACTAATTCTAATTAAAATAAAACTAGATGCTAACCCATATATTTTACTAGGCAAGCTTGTAGAGTTTGGTTTTGAAGAAATGATAGTAATCAGTGGTACTATTACAGGCGTGTAATTTTATTTACACTTACCCCCTAAATTGGGGCTTTCTTTTTGCCCAAAAAGTGAATATAAAATACACTATGTACAGCATAACTTTTTGTACGTTCATTTATGCAAAGCAGTTATTTAAAATTACCCATCAAAGTTTTAGCCTTTTTGTTATTAGGCGTTATTTTCTTGCCCGTATCTGCTGTATCCACTTTAGCTCAGGGAACAAGTCAAACCACAATAACTTTAGAAATTAAAGCTCCAAGGGTGTGTTTGCTAAATTTAAAAGTTTATCCAGAAAAAAGAATTCCACGTACTGGCAATTCGGGAACTTTAGTAACTGTGGAAATTTACAATATACTCAATCAATTTCAAGGTACTATGCAAGCTAGAAGCAATTCTGCTGGTGATGTTACTTTTAATGCTTGTGCTAACAATATAATTTTAGAACCAGGAATTTATAATTTTTACGTTCGAGGGCTTTCGCATTTACGCAAAAGTTTTCCTTTACAGCAGGCTTTTGATAGTGAAAATACAGTGTCCGATTTAACTACCGGTGGAAGAGTTTTATTAGCGGGTGAAACTAGTAATATTTTTGATAATAAAATTAATTCTTTAGACGCTTCCACTCAAGTTAGAGCTTTTTATAAAACTGACGACGAAAAAAATGATTTAAACCGTGACGGCAAAGTAAATTCTCTAGATTTTTCTAACACTGTTTATAATTTTTATAGAACTGGAGATTAGTTTAAGGATTCACAAAACATACTAAACTTTAAACAAACAAAAACAAAAACAAAATGACCATTTTAAAAAACATTCAAATCTTAAGGCCTAAAGCTGCGTCCATAGGTTTGGCTGTTTCTGGTCTATTTCTAGGAATTCTTAGTTGTTCAAGCTTGTTTGTTAGTGCTGCAAGTTTTGATTTTAATCCAACTTCTGGACAATTATTAGCAGGTTGTAAGACAGGGTTAAATATTGACGCAAATGCTACAGGCCAAACTTCAAACGCCGCAGATATTGAAGTGCAATATAACCCTAATGAAATAGATATTTTAGACTCAGATTCATCTATTCCTGGAATACAAATTAAAGCTGGGAATGCCTACGAAACTTATTTTGGAAACGATGTAAATTCTAGTTTAAGCCGCATTCGTTTAGCTGGTGCCTCTTTTGTGGGAAATTTAACTTCCAGAAAAACTTTTGCTACCATTGAATTTCAAAGTAAACCTGGAGTTACTTCAACCAGTTTTCAAATTAAGTTTAGCGGAGTAGGGGCTACTTTAGACAGTAATATAGCCGATTCTTCCACAAGTGACGATTTACTAAGTTCTGTTGGAAATGGAAGCTACACATTTAAAACCGATTTTTGCCAAGCAGACAAAGAGCCGCCTAAAATTATTAACCAAACCCCAAAAGCTTACGATACCGGAGTGGCTGCAAATTCTAAAGTAACTATTCAAATTACAGATAATCAAGCAGGTGTAGATTTAAGCAAAACAAAATTCTATATTAACAACGATGAATATTTAGCCTCAGATTCTGCTGTTAGTTACACTGGTTCAAATTTAAATTATACTTTTGTTATAACCCCAAGGAATACAATTCCAACCGATGCAGCAAGTACGGTAAGAGTAATTACTCAAGATCTAGTAAATAATGCTTCAAATAATCAGATTGTTTTTAATATTCCTCCAACTATTGCCCAGCAAATTATTTGCCCAGCCTTTTTAAATCCAAATGGTGCTACAGGAGTAGGGGGGAGTGGTATTGGAGGTAGCGGAAGTAATGGTGGAAATGTGCTACCTTCAACAGGAGGTTCAACCATTAGAACAGGTGGATATTCTCCAGAAGAAATGAGTCAGCTTAGGGCTGAATTTGAAGAAGAAAAATCTGCCAACAGTTTACTATCGGCTACACCCTGGGAAAGTTCTTTTCTAAATGATTTTTTATCTAAACCTGTTTTTGGAAATTTAAATGCAATTAAAAGTTTAGAAGCCTCGCTTAAAGCTTTGCAGTATTTTTCTTTCCTAAGTTTGTTCGTACTATCTTTGGCTATTCTGAACCTTCTTCTATCAGATAAAAAACGAGAAATTAGAGGCTATGCTTTAAATTCAAATGGTAAGGCTGTAGCAGGTGCAAAAGTGGAATTATTTGATTTAGTTAGTTTATTAAAAGAAGCTGAATATTATTCAGAAAATGATGGTGAATATATATTTAAAGTTGAACCTGGTTCTTACGAAATTCATTTTGTAGATAATGGAAAAAGTTATAATGAAAATGTAATAATGCCAGAAACTAGACCTGCAGTATTTTTAGGTCAAACACTAAGACCAGAAATAGACAACAAATATATTCAAATTATGGCTCAAGTATGGTTTGTTATTAAACTTATTTTTGCAAAATTATCACCAGGAATTTTATTTATAGGAACCTTAATTGCCCTAATAAATTTATTTATTTTAACCACCTGGCTAAACATTTTAATTTTAGTTGTTTATATTGCTATTATTGGCACAATCTGGATTCCTAAGTTAGTTAGGTATACTGGGCAGGTTGGTAGAGTTGAGTAAATACTATTTTTTGAATTAGCGTTAAGACTTATTAAACTAATAAATGTTTAGGTAAAACAATTAGCTAAATTTAAAAGTTTTATTGCCAGTTCTATTCCTAACTATAAGCTCAGCGTCTTCCAAGTATCGCAGTCTTGTTTCATTTTTTGACGATTCCAACCCTGAAATATATTCTTTAATTTTATCTATATTGGTCGTAATTGCTAATTGAATTTCTTCGTTTGAAAAGACTTTTCTAGACAAAATATCTATACAGGCATCAACAAAATATTTTTCTTGTTCCGATATTCCATTAATTCTAGCCGATGCCAAAGCAAAGCAAAAAGTGTTTACCTGTCGGGTTGTAGATAGAGGAAGCTCGGAAATTAAATTGTTAATGAATTTATCAGGATCTAATGTTTCTCCTGTTCGGCAATAATCCCAAATTTTCACTGCAATTTCAGATATGCCAGTCTCATAATTCATAATTGGCCTAGTCTCATTTACATCTTTAAGTTCACGCAAAGCTTTTTGAACCATAATTATTCTAGCTTGAATTTCTGGCTGGATGTATAAATCTTCTCCTTGTATATCTTGTGATCTTGGTAAATCTAAGCTTTCACATCTTAAATTATAAGCTTCACGAGCAATTTCTTCAACCTTTATGTTACTAATGTGGGATTTTACACTTTTAAGTTTATCGTTGAAATCAGTCTTTATTTGCTGCTTTTTTATAGCATACTCATTATTTCTTTGAAGGCACATTCTTAAAGCTTTAACACTTTCTTTTACTTGCATTTCATAAAAATATTTAGGAGAGCTTCTGTCTTCACCTAAAGTATCAATATTATCAATTAAATCTTCATCTACATCCTTGGAGCCATTTATTTTAAGTATGTTAGAAATTGATTTAGTGCTTACCAGCTCACCTAGTGACATTGGTTCTCGTCCATCTTTTTCTTTTACTCCCAAACCTTTTCTTTCAGGCTTTCTTTGTCCATCTGGAATTTTTGCAGAGACTATATTGCTGCTTGCGCCTGCTGGAATGAATGTGATGGTACGAGTTTCGGACATTAATTGATAATTAGTTATATTAGCATTGTACCATGCAAAATGCTATTTGGCCAGTATAGCAATCTAAAAAACTTACTAATAATATTTCTACTAACTACCCTCCACAAACGCTTAAACCAAGTGGCTGAAGGTTGTTGAATCTGGCTTGTACTTGTTCATTAGTAGGTTCGTCTGGTTGTACGAATATAACTATATTTCCTATTAAATTGTTAATTTCTTTTAGCTCCTCCTCAGTTTTTGTAGTGGCATCACCCTCAGTTTTATCTGCCGTTGCAACTTTTATAACCGTGCTGTCTAGACTGCTGGTCTTGGCTATATTGTTTCTTTCTTCAATTGCTTTTTTCTCCAGTTCAGTTTTTCTAACATCTATTTCATGCTGTTCGGCTTCAGTAACTGTAGCATGTTCTTCACCTTCGTGGGCTAAAGCATTAACAGAGGCAAAAGGGTTAGGAATATAGCTAGACTTTTTTTCTTCCTTTTCCAATTCTTCACGTTGTAGCCTTAGTATGCTATCTTTATCCAAAAAATCCTCCAAAGTTTGATTTAAAAATTGGTCAAAATCTTTCTTTTCAAATTTGTCTTTGTCGCCTGTGTAAACAAAATATTTGTCTTCCCCAGAAGCTTTAGGTAAAGACTGACTGTGAATTGGCACAGTTGTTATTGTAGGTGGAAACTGGAATAGTTTATCTAGCTTAAGCCCCATATAACCGTCTAGCCCTCCAACTTTGTTTACTCCGTAAAACTTTAATACATCACCTCCAGTTATACCTTGCCAGTGCAAGTGAACTATTTGATCTATATTATCGTGGAAGTGAATGGGAGATTCTGTTAAACCGCCAGTGCAAACATCTTTTATATAATCTACTTGGTAGCGTGGTGCGCCAAAATTTTCAGCTTGTCCGCGGAATACATATTGTAATCTAAAATGGTAGTGATCTGGTTTTGGGTTGGTAAAACGACTTGGTATAAACAAATAGAATGAACCAATTGTTAAAAGGCAAAATGCCAAAACACCAGCTAAAACCAGTCCAGCAATTTTCAAAATTTTACGGTTACGGTTAGACATAAATTAGTATTAATTATTTCTGACGCAGGTTGTAAATTTTAGCAAGGCAATATTTTTAGTTGGTAGAAATTGGTATTACTGGAGGAAGACTAGGAGTTAGTTGGACAAAACTTTCACAACAGCGAAAACGCCTCTGTGATCAGACAAATAATTGTTAATTGCTTCGACTTCCAAAAACTTCATATTTTTAGGTATCAAAAAATAATCTAAGCACCAGTTTTTTTCCGGGAAGGAAATATATTCTTTAAAACCAATTGAAGATAAATACTCTGGATATAAATTTTTATAGTCATTTAAAGCGTGCATATTAAAATCTCCTGCCATAATTCTTAATTCGTTTCTATTTTTTAAGTAATTAACAAATTGTTCAAATTGCTTTTTAGCCCAGTTTTCTCTATTTCCAAAATGAACGTTAGTCAGTTTAATAATTTTGTTATCTAACATAATATCGAAACAAAGATTGGATCTAATTTCCTTTTCATCTTCAGATTGTTTTAAATAATATTCAAATGAATTAGTTATGGGGTGTTTACATAAAACTGCCATTCCATGCTGAACAGCTTGTTCTAAATTAACTCCTCTCTGGCTATTTTTTGGATATATTGTACTGTGAATTGAATATTGATATGCATTTAATTTTTCTTTAATTATTTCAACCTGAGAAAAGCAAGAAACAGTTTCATCAATATGCACTTCTTGGAAAAAAATAATATCGGGCTGTAGCCTATTAATTTCTGAAATTATTTTATCAATTCTGTTTTCAAAATCATAGTACCTCCATAAGTTTAAAGTTAGAAGTTTAAGTTGCATAGGTTCTTAGTAGTTTGGATTTATATTTTTCTGGTAATTTAGAATTAATAAGTCTGCTGACAATCTTTTGATCTATAGATTTGTTTTCACTAATAATTCTAAGAATGTATTCAAATCCGTCAACGTTGGCAATAAGATCAACAATCTCACTTAACAGGTTAGAATTTGTAGAATGAATTGCTTGAGGGACTAAATGTTGCCATAATTCTATGTTGTAACTCCAGTCAGCAGGAAGTATTAAATCTTGGCTTTCTTTCAGTTTATTCCATTTTTTCATAAAATCAGGATTAATGCTTGTCACTATTTCGTAAAGTGATTCAATCGCATTATGGATGATTAGCTTAGATCTGTAGTACCTGCTAATTAAATCTTCATCTGAATATATACCTATTTTTTTAAAAGAATCATTACTATAGTTAAAACATTCCTGCAGGGAGAAACTACTTAGGCTAAGAAGCATTATATTGTTATTATTTCTAAATTTATAAAGTAAAGTAAACTTAACAAGTAAAATTAATTCAATGCTTCGTTTTATTTCAATAAAATTAGTAGCATTAATAGCCTCATTTCTAACTAATAGCTTCAAACTTCTTAAGAATAACGGTGAACTGTTCTTATTTACTTCAGGATTTTCAAATAAACAGTAAAACCAATCAAAAAATACAATATCCCTAGATGCCCCAAAATCATATTTTAAATTAGGGCCAAAATTACCACCTTTTTTTATGTAATCATATTCTCTCAGAATTCCATATTCGGTAATGAATCTAGAAGATTTAGACTCAATTGAATCTTTAAGCTTTATTTCATTAATATATTGTTCTTTCAAATATTTATTACCAGTTACAAACTGAGCATCTACTGCTTTATTGTATTCAATCATATCAATACAACCTTTATAGCTCATTGAAGAAATACTATTCCAAGACGCTATATCTACTTTGTCAAAGGGCAGGCTTTTTACATATTCTGCTAATTCTGCTTTTATTTCCTCAGTGCAATTCTCTGTATAAATTATTCCTATATCTAAATCAGAATTGGGCAACATTAAATTTCTTGAAGGCGATCCAAATATACAAAGAGCAAAAGGCAAATCTTCAATATTTAAATTTAACTTTTTAGAAAAAATTAAACCAAGATCTATTAAACATTTTCTTGTTAGTTCATTCATTTGATTTACTGAATTTAATATGGAACTTTTTCCCTCCAACACCTCATTACTTATAGTGTTTATTCTGTTTAAGATAGATATATTTAAATTATTTCTAGGTTCTTCCATACAATGTTATCAATGAATTTTTTAAATAAAGTTAAAGTTTCAGGAATTTTTGGACTTTTCACATTTTCTAAATTTATTAATGAATTAATAAGTACTATTTCATTTACTTCTAAGTGGTTATTCTCTATAAATAGAGATATTATTTGTCTATTATTAAACTTAGAAATATTTTCGTAATTGATTATTTTTTGAAGTATTAGTATATCTTTTAAAATTCTTACAAAATATTTTTTGTGAATAAGTATATCATTTTCAAATACAAAGTTTCTTCTCAACAGCCAAATATAGTAACGAACTTTTTCGATTATTGATCTATTAATCTTTGATTCATTTGCTTTCAAAATAAGTTTTTTGTATATATTTTCACCAACTAAAATTTCGGAAGAAGCAAGTATGTGCATAAAGTAAATTCCCTGATTTCCATTATTAAATATAATTTGATCTCCACAAATAACTTCATCTAATGTCAGATATGTTAAGTCAATTTTATTACTAAATCCAAATATTTCTTTTATTTGTACCAAAGTTGTGCTGTTTAAATTTTTTAGAACTAAATGAAAATCTAAATCTGACGTGTTAGTAAAATCCTCTCTTTGTTTAACAGAGCCATAATGAAGAAGGCAGATAATATTACTTTTAATGTCTAAATTTTCACACAAAAGTTTAACTCGTTGAACTGAACTACTCATATTTTATTTTAATGTATTGACATTTTGCCTAAATTGACGCTTTAGATAATTAATTTGGTCTTGGCTAAGACAAGGTCCTAAGCAATAGGCAAGTTCTACTTCTTTTAAAAGGTTACAAATAAATTGATAGAATTTATCCGACTCTAAAGGTTGTAGTTCAAAACCCTTACTTAAACCCTTATTAACCATATCAAAATTATGTCTTTCTGGTAAATTACTTAATAAATTCATATAATTATTTGTACTTAAAAATTGTGTGGCCAATGTGTACAATATTTTTGTAAGCATGTCAAATAATAAACACCAAACAACAACTTTACCCCATGGATATCAAAACAATAAGAAATTACACTATTTCTAAACAACTTGGAGTTGCTCACCCTACTGTTGCAAGATGGGTCGAAGCTGCACTAAAAAAAGAAAATAATTTGCTGTTGCACGAAATAAATAATAAATACTTCATAATTGATAACCAGCATAATGAGGCTGAATTGCTTAAACTAAAAACTAATGCAGAAAAATATAGAAATAAGATTGCTTTCGAGAAGATAACTACAAGCCCAGCATTGAAAAATATTTTAAATGAAAGTCAAATTATTGAGCTTATTACCAGCCTAGAAAGTAATGGTAGTATTCCACTAAAATTTGCCTATTTAAATGGAGGAGCTAAATTGTGGGATGAATACGTTAAGTCAATGATTAATAATAAAGATTATCATTTGGACGAAACAAATAGGCTATTGGAAACAAGCTTAAACTATTTTGATTTTAGACTTAAAGATTATGAACAAGTTAATATTATTGATATTGGTCCTGGCAATGGGTACACTATTAAACCCCTAATAGATATTCTACAAACACAAGCTAAAATAAACTATACAAGTATAGATTTAAGTAAGGACATTCAAAATATTTTAACTAAAAATATGGAAAAATGGTATCCAAATATTGAAGTAAATAATATTGTAGCAGATATTGAACAAATTTTAATACGTGATTTACTATTTAATAATAAGTTAAAAAATTCCAACTCTTGTAATGTTCTTTTATTTATTGGCTCTACACTCGGTAATGTAGCAAACAGACAGCAAGTATTAAAAAATTTAAAAAATAGTATGGGTGTAGACGATATTTTAATTTTAGACAACGGCCTTGATACACCTGAATGGAGGTCTAGTTTTGTTACAGCTAATAACCCCTACATAACATCCTTGAAACTTTGGATACCCCAGCTTTTAGGTTTTAAAACAGACATGTACGAAATAGTAAGTAAGTATGATGAAAATTCTGGTAGGAGACTGCAAGTAATGAAATTATTAAAGGATATTGATTTAGAATTTAATTTAGAATGGGGAAGTAAAATACTCTCTTTCAAAGAAAATGAGGAAATAGTAATTTGGAATCATTATAGCCACACATTAAAATCTTTTATTGGTGAAATGAATGAGTCTAGTTTTGCCGTAACCCATATGTCTTGCTATCCAGACTTAAGCTATATTCTTGCACTTTGCCAGGTTGTTAAATAGCAAAAATAATTTTTCTATATTTGGCCTTACATAGGGTAGTATTATTATCCTAAAACTAACTAAATGAATAAAATTAATGAATGCTTGGGCGAAGTTTTAAACCCAAAGAAAAAAAAATGGACTAAAAATAATTTACTGCCACAACTAATTTTTGAACTTAAAATAAGATCTGGTAATTAATAATGTTTCTTGACCACAAACCAAAACTATATCACCACCAGCTAGTTTGTATGCATTTTTTTTCTTGCGAAGAATAATTTTGTAGAATAGTATTGTTCAGACTAGCCTAGGTAGGCGCTAAAACTTGTAATTTATGTTGATAATTGTAGAATCTCCGGCTAAGGCTAAAACCATTTCCCATATTGTTGGGTCTGAATATACTGTAATGGCTTCTGTGGGACATATTCGTGGTTTAAGTGATGATAAGAAAACGAAAGAGGGTAAAACCCTAGAAATTAACGGTATAGATATTGAAAACAATTTTCATCCTTACTATCAAACTGATCCTAAAAAAACTGACGTTGTAGCTAAATTAAAGCAATTAGTTAAAACCAATCCTGTTGTATTATTTGCAACCGACGCGGATAGAGAAGGTGAAGCTATTTCTTGGCATTTAGCAGAGGTCTTGGGTTTTAAAGATAAGTCTAAAATTAAACGTTTAGAATTTCATGAAATTACACCTAAAGCAATTAAAGAAGCTCTAGCTAGTCCACGGCACCTAAATCAAGAATTAGTTGCAGCACAACAGGCAAGGCAAGTTTTAGATAAGCTAGTAGGTTACAAACTTTCGCCAGTTTTATGGAATACAATGGGGAATTATCATTTATCTGCGGGTAGGGTACAGTCTCCGGCTTTGCATTTAGTTTGTGTTCGTGAAGATGAAATTGAAGCTTTTATAATTGAAGAATATTGGGAAATTGAAGGTGAATTCATTCAGGAAAAAAATACTTTAGCCAAACTTAAACTTAATTTATTGGAAGACGAAACAATTGCTAAAGATAAAGCCAATCAAACTTGGAAGCTAACCAAAATTGCCGGCCAAAAAATTCCTAATCCAATTTCATCCCAAAAACAAATGGAAGATTTGGTTTCTAAAACTTTAACCAACACCGAATTTAAAGTAGAAAAAATTACCCCAAAAGACGAAAAATCTTCACCTAAAGCACCTTTCACAACTTCTACTTTGCAACAATCTGCTTCTACAAGACTAGGTTTTGCCCCAAGACAGACCATGCAATTAGCTCAAAAGTTATATGAAGGCGTAGACATTGGCGGTAGATCTACAGCGTTAATTACCTACATGAGAACTGATAGTACCAACTTGTCCGCTGAATCTGTAGCAATTGCCCGTGATTGGATTTCTAAAAACCATCCTCAAGCTCTTCCTTCTTCGCCCAGAATATACAAATCTAAAAGCCGCAACGCCCAGGAAGCTCACGAAGCTATTCGCCCTATTAACCCTGCTTTGCATCCTGATAGTTTGAAAGGTAAAATTGAATCGCCTTTGCACCGCCTTTACACTTTAATTTGGCAGCAAATGGTAGCCAGTCAAATGACCGATGAACTTCGTCAAAGATATGTAATGGACTTGGAAAACTCTAATTCAGATGCTTTTGCTGGTTCACTTTCTTGGACAATTTCGCCTGGATACAAGCTAGTTACTGGCGAAGAATATACTTTAACCCCAAAGCAATTGTTAAAAGAAGGGCAAAGCTTGTTCCTAGAAAATATTTTAGCTTTCCAAAAAAATACCCGCCCACCAAGCAGATATTCCCCAGCTAGTTTAATTAAACATTTAGAAGAAGCTGGTATTGGAAGGCCTAGTACATACGCCACCATTATTTCTACTTTGCAAGACAGAGAATATGTTGTTATTGAAAACAACAGCATGAAACCAACTGTGCTTGGACGCAAAATTGATAAGCTTTTGTTCGATAATTTTAAGGAAGTTACTAGCTCTGAACTTACAGCTGAAATGGAAGATAGTTTAGATGATATTAGCCGTGGTGAAAAGGAATATGCTCAAGTTTTAAGTAATTTCTGGTTTCCCTTTAAGAAAGAAGTTGAAGAAAAAAGTGCTGTAATTAAAGAACAGAAAGATACTTATAGAAGCAGTCAAACCGATGTGCCTTGTCCCACTTGTAATGCAGCAATGGTACTTAAAATTGGACGTTTCGGTGAATATTTTCAGTGTCAGGAACATGCAGAACACCAGTTCCCAAAAAACTTTAGAGAGTACATTGTGGCTTTAGATGAAGCTAGAGAAAAATTTAATGTTCAATTGCAAAATAGAAAATGCGAAGTGTGTGAAAAAGACTTAATAGTTAGAGTTTCTAAGGCTAGTTTAAAAACTTACATTGCCTGCCCCGATTATAAAGTAGGTAATAACCACACCGTTGCCCCAATAAGTTTAGGAGAATGTCCACGTTGTGCATTGGCAAAACGCACAGGAAACAAGGCTGGTGTTATGGTTATGAAACGCGGTTTTAGAGGAAAATCTTTCCTGGGTTGTTCACTTCCAGCCGAAGTTTGTGGTTTTATAGAGGGACAAGACCCAGCAGATACAGCTAAACCAAAAAAGGCAGCAGCTAATACAGATACAAAGTCACCATCAAAGTTTAGCAAGAAAACACCAACTAAATCCAGTTTTAGTAAGGCAAAGAAAAAGTAAGGTTCTAGAGTCTCATAATATAATTTGAGACAAGCGTAGGGGAGATGCTTGTCATCTCCTTTTTGCGGCCTTAAAACTAAATTAGTCCAATACCCAAAATCAAACCATCAAAATATAAGTAGTTTAAACATAATCAATTACACACAATCTAAAATTGCCCAAGAAACAAGCCCCTACATTTGGGGCTTGAAAAGTTCATATTAATGAAGGAGCGGATTTTGCCATTACCCCGAAAAATGTATTAACATTATTGACTTTAATGACTGCACCATCTCCTTTTGTGCAAAAAGTTTCACCATTCTTTATTACAATCCCATGGCAACCTAGAGCCAAATATGGAATTGATAAAATTGCGGAGATAATCAAAATTATTACTACAAGAACAAAAACACTTGTGATTACAAATAAACCAATTGCGAGACCAACTAGTGCAATTAACGTGCTCAGTACATCAAGTCTTAGGACTGCAATCAAATAGATTGCCACAACAAATAATACCCAAAATTTCCAATTCATTCTTTTGTTACCTGCAAATTTACCATCTGAATACAAGCATACAATTTTTGTTTTCCAAGCAATTAATTTTCTACAAGCTTTTCTTATTATTTCATTTAAATATAATACTTCTAAACATTTATAGATTAAAAACTGAAACAAAATATTATTAAGTATGGAAAAGTTTTTTTGTAGAAAAGTAGTGTAAAATATACCCAGCTTAAAAAAACTCAAAATGACAAAAATGTGGTTAAGGGTTATAGTAACTTTAAAACAAAAATAGAAATAAATATGAGTTTCAGAAGTGGCCCACAGGCTAAGTTAAATTGGTTTAAAAAAATTTTAAAAACCCGTAAATTCAACAATAATAAGTTTCTTAATACAGGGTTGCTACTTTTAACCTTAATAATGCTTATAGGTGGGCTAATGGCTGCTTCTAATCTTACACCAAGAGATTTTAAAATAGCTCAAGCTTCTGGAGATATAGTTAATGAAGACATTGCATCATTAATTTGTGAACCAACTGCAGCAATTGTAAACACTACAGTAAATTGTATTATAACAACTAATGAAGATCAAAGTACTTTTACAGGAAGCGTAGATGTGCGTATAGGAACATCTGGTATAGTAGTAAACTGTCCGGTAGAAGCAAGTGGCACAACTATTTCTTGTAATAACATTCCTGTTGGCAGTAATCCCGGCACTTTAACAAGTCAGTATAGTGCTAGTGGAAGTAGTTCTGTTTATGCTAATGGTAATGATATAGTGGTTTCAGCTGAACCATTTAACTATACACAAACACTTAACGCTTCGGGGTTTAGCTGGGTAGACGCAACCGATGGTGATAGTACCGGCTTATTTGCAGACGATAATTCAATTTTAAAATCTTTACCATTTACCTTTAATTTTTATGGTAATGCATATAATTCAATGTACATTAGCTCTAATGGTTTAATTTCATTTAACGGTGCTAACTCATCTTATAGTAATACTGTTTTGCCATCTACAGGTACATCAAGTAGGAATATTATAGCTCCATATTGGGCAGATTTATATAATGGAGGAGGACAAGGTACCATTTATACCAAAACAATTGGAGATCCTGGCAATCAAACTTTTGTTATAGAGTGGAATCAGGTACAGAAATGTTGTGGAAGTGGCTCATTAACTTTTCAGGTATTATTAAGTCAAAATGGAGCGATAGCTATTCAATATTTAAATATGTCTGAGCTTGGAAGTTCAGCAAGTATAGGTTTGTCAGATAGTTTGGGGTTAGTTGGAAGACAAGCAGTCTATAGAAGTAATGTTTTAACAAATAATTATAGAATTACTTATGAAATACCAAATTTAAATCCAGCCATTCAAAACTCTGATATTACAAGTTTAACCTGTAACCCAGTCACAGGAATAGTAAACACCACAGTAAACTGTACCATAATAACTAACGTAGACCAAAATACACTTTCAGGAAGTGTGAATGTACGTATAGGAGATTCTGGTACAATAGTAAACTGTCCCATAGCAGCAAGCGGTACAAGTATTAGCTGTAATAATATTCCTGTAGGAAATAATGGTGGAACATTTGCTAGTCAGTATAGTGCTAGTGGAAGCAGCCCTGTTTATGCTAATGGCAATGATATAGTTGTAATACCAACCACTCCAATAGAAAACTCCAATATTTCATCGCTAACCTGCAACCCAACCACAGCAATAGCAAACACTACAGTAAACTGTACAATTACAACCAGCACAGACCAAAACATTCTTTCAGGAAGTGTGAATGTACGTATAGGAGATTCTGGTACAGTTGTTAATTGTCCTTTAGCTGCTAGCGGTACAACTTTAGCATGTAATAATGTTAATGTTGGAAGTAATGGTGGAACTTTAACAAGTCAATATAGTGCTAGTGGAAGTAGTTCTGTTTATGTTAATGGTAATGATATAGTGGTTATACCAATTACACCAATTCAAAATTCAAACATTTCATCGCTAACCTGCAACCCAACCACAGCAATAGCAAACACTACAGTAAACTGTACAATTACAACCAGCACAGACCAAAACATTCTTTCAGGAAGTGTGAATGTACGTATAGGAGATTCTGGTACAGTTGTTAATTGTCCTTTAGCTGCTAGCGGTACAACTTTAGCATGTAATAATGTTAATGTTGGAACTAATGTAACAACTCTTACAAGTCAATTTGCAGCTAGTGGAAGTAGCTCCACTTATATTAACGGCAACGATATAGTAGTAGAGCCTATAATACTTGCACCAAATACTGGTAACATACTTGGAGGAACTACAGTAACTTTTACAGGAGCAGGATTTAGTAATCAAGCTAGAGTTGTAAAGACAAGTAGCGGATCGCTTCACACTTGTGCCTTACTCTCGAATGGTAGCGTAAAATGTTGGGGTTACAATGGAAACGGCCAGCTAGGCTATGGCGACACTGCAAACTTAAGCACGCCAGGGGTTGATATACCTTTAGGAGATACCGCAACTCAAATTACCTCTGGATATTTTCACACATGTGCCTTACTTTCTAACGGAAGTGTAAAATGTTGGGGAAATAATGGAAATGGACAATTGGGCTATGGCGATTTTACCCAGAGAAATGCCCCTGGACCAAGTATTAGTCTTGGGTCTACTGCTACTCAGATTAGCTCTAGAGGTGCTCACACATGCGCCTTACTTTCTAATGGAAACGTGAAATGCTGGGGTAGTAATTTTAATGGTCAACTAGGCTATGGTAATACAACAACAAGAAATACTCCAGGGCCAGACATAGCTTTAGGCGGCACCGCAATACAGGTTATTACTGGAGGCGATCATACCTGTGCTGTACTTACAGCAGGAAATGTAAAATGCTGGGGAAGCAACTCCAATGGCCAATTAGGTTATGGAGATTCTACTCAAAGAAACGCACCTGGACCTGATATAAATTTAGGATCTAATGCAATCAGTGCTAATGCTGGATTCTATCATACTTGCGCCTTGCTTTCTACCGAAAATGTAAAATGCTGGGGTGCTAATTCTAGTGGTCAACTAGGCTACGGTGACACCACCCAAAGAAACGCACCTGGTCCCGATATAAATTTAGGAGCTAATGCAACTTCTATTAGTACTTCAAGCTATCACACATGCGCCTTACTTTCTAATGGAAACGTGAAATGCTGGGGCGAAAATTATAATGGCCAATTAGGCTATGGAGATTATTCTCAAAGAAACGCACCTGGTCCCGACATAAATATGGGAACTGCTGCAGCTTTTATTAGTACTGGAGGAGGCAATACTTGCGCTGTTCTTTCAACTAGTAATGTAAAATGCTGGGGTAATAATGAATACGGGCAATTAGGTTATGGCGATACCATACAAAGAAATATCCCTGATGCTAATATTGTTCCTGTACTAGTTACATTCACTGTTACTTTTGATGGAATAGCTGCATCATCAGTAACTTATGTTAACTCTACTACAATAACTGCAGTTACACCTGCTCGTTCTGAGGGAATAGTAAATGTAGTCTTAACAAATGGAGATAGCTCCACTTATAATTTAAATAATGGTTATACTTACGCTGTTCCAAGAAATATAAATAACTTGGATATTGCAAGCTTATCTTGTAGTCCAACTACAGCAATAATAAACACTACTGTAAACTGTATAATAACTACAAACATAAACCAAAATGAACTTTCTGGAAGTGTAAATGTTCGTATCGGAGATTCTGGTTTGGTGGTCAATTGCCCTGTAAACGCCAGTGGTACAACTATAACCTGTAACAATATTCCCGTAGGTGCTAATTCTGGTACTTTTGCAAGTCAGTATAGTGGAAGTGGTAACAATTCTGTTTACTCTAATGGTAACAACGTAGCGGTAATACCCATAACTCTTTCACCAACTTCTGGTAATACAGTAGGGGGAACTACAGTAACTTTTACTGGAACTGGTTTTACTTCTCAGGCCAGAGTGGTTCAGACAAGTGCCGGTCAAAATCATACTTGCACCCTTCTATCTACTGGAAATGTAAGATGTTGGGGATATAATGGAAACGGCCAGTTAGGTTATGGAGACACTACAAACAGAAGTAGCGCGTTATCAGATATAAATTTAGGAGTTAGTGCCACACAGATTAGCACCGGCGAAAATAATACTTGCGCTCTTCTTTCAAATGGAAATGTAAAATGTTGGGGATATAATGGAAATGGCGAGCTAGGTTATGGTGATACTGTGCAAAGAAACGCACCTGGTTCTGAAATAAATTTAGGAGCCACTACAATTCAAATTATTGCTGGAAGGTTTCACACCTGTGCCCTTCTTTCCACTGGAAGTGTAAAATGTTGGGGTGCTAATTTTTCTGGACAGTTAGGTTACGGTGACAACACACAAAGAAACGCACCAGGCTCAGATATAAATTTAGGAGCGGCTGCAACTCAGGTTAGCGTCGGAGATGTTCATACCTGTGCAATTCTTTCCTCAGGAAATATAAAATGTTGGGGTGGTAATTTCTATGGCCAACTAGGTTATGGCGATACTACATCAAGAAACGCACCAGGGCCAGATATTGTTTTAGCAACTTCCGCAACTAAAATTACTCTTGGAGGAAGTTCCACCTGTGCAATTCTTTCTTCTGGAAAAGCAAAATGTTGGGGCGACAATTCTTATGGTCAATTAGGCTATGGTGACACTACGTCAAGAAGCGTACCAGGGTCAGACTTATCTTTAGGGGCTAATGCCAGGCAGATTAGTGTGGGACCTTTCCACACATGTGCCCTTTTATCAAATGAAAAATTAAAATGCTGGGGTGCTAATTTTTCAGGCCAATTAGGCTATGGAGATTATTCACTAAGAACCTTGCCTGGACAAGATATAGTTTTGGGAGCCAACTCGCTTCAGGTTGCTGCTGGATCAAATCACACCTGTGCTGTACTTTCAGCTGATAGTGTAAAATGCTGGGGTGACAATTCTTATGGAAAACTAGGCTATGGTGATACTATAGGAAGGGCAAGCCCCGCAAGTGATAGTCTTTCTATTTTAGGTAATTTATCTGCTTTGTTTGACGGTATAGCTGCAACCTCAGTAACTATAGTTAACCCTACCACCATATCTGCAGTTACACCTGCTCATGCTGATGGGCTTGTAAACGTGGTCTTAACTAATGGAGATGGTGCTGCATTTAACTTAAATAATGCTTACACTTATGCTGCACCCCCAGACGTTGTTAACTCAAACATTTCATCACTAACCTGTACTCCAACTACAGCAATAGCAAACACTAACGTAAACTGTACCATAACTACCAATGTAGATCAAAATACACTTTCAGGAAGTGTGAATATACGTATAGGAGATTCTGGAACTGTAGTAAACTGTCCTTTAGTCCCAAGTGGCACAACCATAACTTGTAATAATATTAATGTAGGAAGTAACGGCGGAACATTTGCTAGTCAGTATAGTGCTAGCGGAAGCAGCTCTGTTTATGCTAATGGAAATGATATAGTTGTTATACCTATAACACCAATTCAAAACTCTAATATCTCAGCTTTAGTTTGTAATCCAACTCCTACGGTAGCAAACACTACAGTAAATTGTACTACTACAACTAACACAGATCAAAATATTCTTTCTGGAAGCGTGAATATACGTATAGGAGATTCTGGAACTGTAGTAAACTGTCCTTTAGTCCCAAGTGGCACAACCATAACTTGTAATAATATTCCTGTAGGAAATAATGGTGGAACATTTGCTAGTCAGTATAGTGCTAGTGGAAGCAGCCCTGTTTATGCAAATGGAAATGATATAGTGGTTGTACCTATAACAATTACTCCAAATGTTGGCTCTACAGTAGGAGGATCTAATGTAACTTTAAGTGGAACCAGATTTACTCCACAGCCTAGAGTAATTCAGACCAGTGTTGGAGCTAATCATAGCTGCGCCCTTCTTTCAAGTGGAAATGTAAAATGTTGGGGTGCTAATTAT
Source organism: uncultured bacterium (assembly GCA_963704645.1). Classification (GTDB taxonomy): domain Bacteria; phylum Patescibacteriota; class JACMRA01; order JACMRA01; family JACMRA01; genus JBILXY01. Next base: position 1,217,992 of record OY969926.1, on the reverse strand, counting down.
TATGGCCAACTTGGTGTTGGAAGTTTTATAAACAGTAATCTACCAGGACCAGATGTAGATTTAGGAGCTACTGCAACTATGGTTGTTGCTGGAGATAGTCACACTTGTGCAATACTCTCTAATGGTAATGTAAAATGTTGGGGATATAATGGAAACGGCCAATTAGGATATGGTGATACTTCTTTAAGAACTATTCCAGGGCCAGAAATTGCTTTAGGAGCTACTGCAACTATGGTTACGACTGGACAGTCTCACACCTGTGCCCTTCTTTCTAATGGTAATGTAAAATGTTGGGGTTACAATGGATATAGCCAATTAGGATATGGCGATAATATAGATAGAAGCTCTCCAGGACCAGATGTAGATTTAGGGGCTACTGCAACTATGGTTACGACTGGACAGTCTCACACCTGTGCCCTTCTTTCTACTGGGAATGTAAAATGTTGGGGATATAATGGAAACGGCCAACTAGGATATGGTGATTTTACAAGTAGAACCTTGCCAGGACCAGATATATCTTTAGGAGGTGCAGTAACTCAGCTTAATGTTGGAAGTAATCACACTTGTGCCCTTCTTTCTAACGGTAATGTAAAATGTTGGGGAAATAATGGAGAAGGTCAATTAGGCTATGGTGACACTACACAAAGAAATACTCCAGGTTCAGATATAGCGCTAGGAGATACTGCAAGTCAGATTGCTACTGGATTTAGCAACACTTGTGCCTTGCTTTCTTCTGGAAACGTAAAATGTTGGGGTGCTAATTATAGTGGACAACTAGGTTATGGTGATACTACACGAAGAACTAGTCCAGGATCAAATATAGCATTAGGATTAAGTGCAAATCAGGTGAGTGTTGGGTCTAGCCATGTTTGTTCTGTCCTTTCTAATGAAAGCGTAAAATGTTGGGGTGGTAATTCTAACGGCCAACTAGGTAATGGAAATACTACAGAGTTAACCAGCCCTGCTAATAATAGCATCTCTATACAAAGCCTCCTATCTCTATCGTTTGATGGAATAGCAGCAACTTCAGTGACTTATGTGAATCCCACAACTATTATAGCAGTTACTCCTGCCCATGCTGAAGGATTGGTAAACGTTGTTTTAACAAATGGAGACGGTGCTGTTTATAATTTAAACGATCTTTATACTTACGTAGTGCCGAGAACTATAACTAACGAAGATATTGCAAGTTTAGTGTGTAGTCCAAGTTCTTCTTTTGCTGAGTTTAATGTAAGCTGTATTATAACAACCAACATTGAACAAAATAATTTCTTAGGAAGTGTGGATGTGCGAATTGGAACTTCTGGTACAGTAGTAAACTGCCCTGTAGCAGTAATTGGTTCAACTATTATCTGTAATAATGTTCCTTTAGGCGGCAACGCTGGAACTCTTACAAGCCAGTATAGTGCTAGTGGAAGTAATTCTGTTTATGTTAACGGTAACGATATTGTAATAGCGCCAGCTAAAATTCCAATCCAAAATTCAGATATTTCAAGTTTAGTGTGTAATAACGCATCAAATACAATTTATGTTAATTCCTTAGTAAATTGTACAATAACAACTAATGTAGATCAAACCACTCTTTCAGGAAGTGTGAATGTAAGAATTACCACTTCTGGTACGGTCGTAAACTGTCCTGTAGCTGCAAATGGCACAACTGTTTCTTGTAATAACATTCCTGTGGGCAGCAACCCTGGAACCCTTACAAGTCAGTACAGTGCCAGCGGAAGTAATTCTGTTTATGCTGATGGTGCAAATATAGAGGTAATCTTACCAACGATTACTCCAAACTCTGGCAACATAGCTGGTGGATCTAACGTAACTTTTACAGGTGTCGGATTTACTTCTCAGGCAAGAGTGGTTCAGACAAGCGCTGGAGAATATCATACTTGTGCTCTGACATCTGTCGGAAATGTAAAATGTTGGGGAGAGAATTCTAATGGTCAACTTGGCTATGGAAACACCACAAACAGAAACTCACCAGGACCAGATATAGCCCTTGGTTCTACTGCGACACAGGTGAGTGTTGGAAATCGTTACACCTGTGCAGTTCTTTCTACTGGAAACGTAAAATGTTGGGGAGCTAATTTTAATAGCCAGCTAGGCTATGGTGATACTGTACAAAGAAACCTACCAGGACCAGACATAGCTCTAGGCGCTACTGCAACACAGGTTAGCGCTGGAACTAGTCATACCTGCGCCTTACTTTCTACTGGAAACGTAAAATGTTGGGGAAACAATCAATACGGACAACTAGGCTACGGAGATACTGCGAATAGAAATCTACCAGGACCAGACATAGCTCTAGGTGCTACTGCAACTCAGGTTAGTGTTGGAAGATTTCACACTTGCGCCTTACTTTCTACTGGAAACGTAAAATGTTGGGGATACAATGGTTACGGCGAGCTTGGTTACGGAGACGATACAAACAGAAACCTACCAGGACCGGATATAGCTTTAGGAAACACTGCAACTCAAGTTTTTGCTGGTGAGATTCGCACATGTGCAGTTCTTTCTAATGGTAGCGTAAAATGTTGGGGATATAATGGAAATGGCGAGCTTGGATATGGTGACAATGTAAGCAGAAATCTACCAGGACCAGATATAGCTTTAGGGAGTACTGCAACTCTAGTCTCTGGTGGAACTAATCACACCTGCGCTCTACTTTCTACTGGAAACTTAAAGTGTTGGGGATTTAATTCTAACGGCCAGCTAGGTTATGGCAATACTGCCAACAGAAATACACCAGGGCAAGATATAGCATTAGGGGGTGTTGCAACTCAAATTAGTACAGGTGCTTACCAGACTTGTGCACTACTTTCCTCTGCAAATGTAAAATGTTGGGGTGGCAATTTTTATGGTCAACTAGGCTATGGAGATTTAACAGGTAGAACCAGTCCTGCTAGCAATAGCATTTCTATGCCAGGTTCTTTATCTGCTTCTTTTGATGGAATGGCTGCATCCTTTGTAACTGTAGTCAATTCTACTACCATCACCGCAGTTACACCTGCCCATGCTGCTGGACTAGTAAATGTAGTTTTAACAAATGGAGATGGTACTGTTTATAATTTAAATAACGCTTATACCTACGCTGTACCAAGACCTATAATTAACTCGGATATTACAAGTTTAACCTGTAACCCAAACACAGTAATGGAGAACGGAGCTGTAAACTGTACCATTATTACCAGCGCAGACCAAAATATTCTTTTAGGAAGTGTAAATGTACGTATTGGAATATCTGGGGTGGTTGTAAACTGTCCTTTGGTGGCAAGTGGTCCAACTATTACTTGTAACAATATTCCTACGAGTAGCAACCCTGGAACCCTTACAAGTCAGTACAGTGCAAGCGGAAGTGGCTCTGTTTATGCTAATGGTGGTGATGTAACGGTAATTTTACCAACAATTACTCCAAACTCTGGTAACATAGCAGGAGGCTCTAGTGTAACTTTTACAGGTGCAGGATTTACTTCTCAAGCAAGAGTGGTTCAAACTAGTGCTGGAAAAAATCACACATGCACAGTACTTTCAACTGGTAAAGTAAGATGTTGGGGATATAATCTATATGGCCAATTAGGATATGGTGATGATACGGACAGAAATACAGCAGGATCAGACCTAGATTTAGGGGGAGCTGCAACTCAGATTAGTGCGGGAGAAAGACATACTTGTGCTCTACTTTCTTCTGGAAATGTGAAGTGTTGGGGTTATAATGGATGGGGCCAACTAGGCTATGGTGATTATACAGACAGAAACACTCCAGGGCCAGATGTAGATTTAGGGGGAGCTGCAACTCAGATTATTACTTCAACAGATCGTACTTGTGCTCTACTTTCTTCTGGAAATGTAAAGTGTTGGGGTTATAATAACTATGGCGAGCTAGGCTATGGCGACACTGCTTCAAGAGATACTCCAGGGCCAGATGTAGATTTAGGGGGTGCTGCAACTAAGATTATTTCTGGAACTTACCACACCTGCGCTCTACTATCTACTGGAAGTGTAAAATGCTGGGGAGATAATTCTTATGGCCAACTAGGTTACGGTGATACTACACAAAGAACCAGTCCCGAATCAGATATAGATTTAGGAGGTACTGCAACTCAGATTACTGTTGGAGATAGCCACACCTGCGCTCTACTTTCTTCAGGAAATGTAAAATGTTGGGGATACAATGGTTACGGGCAATTAGGTTATGGCAACACTACAAACCGAAATACACCGGGTGCTGATATAGCATTGGGAGCTGCCACAATTCAGCTTACAGCTGGTGCCAATCACACTTGTTCCATACTTTCTACTGGAAACGTAAAATGTTGGGGATACAATGGTTATGGGCAATTAGGTTATGGCAACACTACAAACCGAAATACACCAGGATTAGACCTAGTTTTAGGAGGTACAGCAACACAGGTTAGCGCTGGAGATAATCACACATGCGCCCAACTTTCCACAGGAAATGTAAAATGTTGGGGATACAATTTTGCTGGTCAGCTAGGCTATGGTGACACTACACAAAGAACCAGCCCTGCTAGCAATAGTATCAATATACAAGGCTCATTATCTGCTACGTTTGACGGAGTAGCAGCTAGTTCGGTAACTGCTGTTAACTCTACTACCATCACTGCACTTACTCCTGCTCGCGCCCCTGGTTTAGTAAACGTTGTTTTAACAAATGGAGACGGGACTCAATACACTGGGCTTACTTATTTGTATGCTAGTAGAATTTGTACTTGGACAGGTAGTATCAACAGCAATTTTTCAAATAGCGGAAACTGGACTAATTGCCAGGATAGTATTCCAAACAGCGAAACGAGCATAATTTTCCCATCCTCAGCTTCCACGTATAATTTGAACAATGATATTGTTGGGCTAAGCTTAAGCACTGTAGTAGTTGAATCACTAAACTCACAGCCATATATTCTTTCGGGTAACAACTTAAACGTGTCGGCTGGAATTAGCACAACTGCTGGTAGCGGAGATTTTATTTTTAACACCAATGTGACCAGCTGCAAAATAGAAGGAAGTGGAAATATTACTATTAACGCTGGTAAAACTTATACTACAGGCTGTGATTCTTTGAATAGCCAATTCAGTGGAAATATAAACGGTACTGGTACTTTTGTTAAAAATGGTCAATCTAACTTAATTTTCACTGCCAATCAAAAAATTGATCCAAACTTTATACTTAATAGCGGAACTCTTGAAATAAATTATTCCTCAGCTACAACTTTAAACGGAACTGTTGACGTTAATAACGGAACTATCTGGGTTTTTGGAAATTTAAATGTACCTAATAGTTCAATTAATTTAAATAACTCATCCACAATTCAGCAAAGACCGGGTCTGATTACTGCTTATGGAATAAACTTTAATGGTGGTTCAGCTTCATCATACGGAGCTTGGGCAACCAATAAAACTACAATTACAAGTTCCAATTTAAATTTGAATGGAACAAGATTAGACCTTTCTTTCTTTGGAAATACTGTTGGAGAAACTAGAACCTTAATAGAAACAACCAATGGAAATGTTATTACAGGAGAATTTTCTAACCTTCCAGCTGGTTCATCTGCTACTTTTCAAAATGGTGATAAAACTGTTCAAGTTTCAGCAACTTATACTTCTACAAGAGTAACTCTAACGGTTACTAATATTGTAATAAATTATTGTTCTGGCACCGAAACTTATTCAGAAAGTTCTGGTAATGTAAGTTCTGGTAGCTCTGCATATAGAATTAATTCTAATTGTAGGTGGATTATTGCTCCAGTTAACGCTGAATCTGTAACTCTAGATTTTAATAATCTAGAAACTGAAGAAGGTGTGGATGTTGTTAAAGTATATGATGGTTTAACCACAGATAGTTTAGTTCTGGGAGAGTTTTCTGGAAACAACCTACCAAGTAGTATTACCTCTAATTCAGGCTTGATGGTGATTACCTTTACCAGTAATGATTCTAATATTGATCCTAATGCTGATCCTGATAGCATTCCTTCTGACCTGGATTTATCTGGCTTTAATGCTAACTGGACATCTGCACTGACTCCTAATCCGTCTATTAGCTCGGTTAGTCCTACCTACGGCCCTGCTTCTGGTGGAACTAACGTAACTGTAAATGGTGCTAATTTTGTTGAAGGGCAATACCAAGATATTAGTAGTATTGGCTCTACAAACTATGATGGTATAAGAGGTATGGTGGTTGATAGCACAGGCCAATATGTTTCTGGAGAATTTACAGGAACAATAACTTTAGGATTCACAACCCTAGTTAGTAGCGGAGAGCAAGATATTTATATTGCTAAAATTGATAGCGCTGGAAATTATCTATGGGCCACCAAAGCTGGAGGAAGTACAAGAGACGGTTTTACAAGGAAGCAATCTATGGGCAACGACGAAGCCGATAACGCAATTGTTGTGGCTGGGTACTATTCTGGCACTGCTACTTTTGGTTCTACTACTTTAACAGGAAGTGTTGGATCAAACGTATTTATAGCAAAAATTAATAAAACAACAGGTGAGTTTATTTGGGCTAAAGGGGGAGGAGGTACTGCAAATACTATTTTCAATGTTGGAACAGAATTCCCTGTACAAAATGGAACTAACGTAGACGTAGATGACGCTGGAAATATATATTTCTCTGGAAAAGTTAGTGGAAGCACAGCAACTTTCGGAAACTTTAGTTTTAACATTGCATCATCTTTTGGTGAATTCTTTATAGCTAAATTAAGCCCTAATGGTGATTATATATGGGTTAAACATTACCCTTATTCTGCAATGCTTAGTCCCAGTGACACAAATGGAGATAACGGCGAAATGCATGGTCTAACAGTTGATTCCAATGGTAACGTCTATACTACAATGGGTTATACTCAATCTATTACATTTGGCTCTACTACTTTAAATTCTCTATCTAACTTTAGTAATGGAACTGGTTCTTCTAGTAACATAGCTATATTAAAATTGAATAGTTCAGGTAATGAAGTTTGGGCTGTTAATGGTGGTACTGTAGGACCTATAAATCTAAATACTGATTTACCGTATGGAATAAAATTAGACTCTGCGGAAAATGTTTATGTAACAGGATATTTTGGAGGTAGCGTAGGAAGGTTTGGAACTATTGATGTTAATGGTTCTCTTACTGGGGCGACAGTGTTTACAGCTAAACTAACCTCTACTGGAGTTTTCCAATGGGTTAAATCTCTTCCAAGTCCAGGTTTTGGAACTTCCAGAGATTTGTTCATTGACTCAAATGATAGAATATGGATTGGAGGAGGGTATAGCAGTGCTTTAACTGACGGTATTAAGAAAATAACAGGAGCTGGAACTAATGCTTTCTTTGCACAATACGACACATCTGGTAATCTAGTTCAGCTAAATGGAATTGGTGGAACTGGAGGACGATTAGCAATTGGAGGGGTAGGCGGTAATCAAGTTAGAGCAGTTTATGAATATAATGGAAAATTATATATTGCTGGTGAATATTTTGATACTGTTGGAATTGGAGGTATTACTATAACTTCTGAGGGAGATCAAGATGGCTTCTACACTAATTTTAATCCTAATGATATCTCAGTAACTGTCTGCGGAGTAGAGCTAAAAGGTACATATATTTCTTCTGGTCAACTAACTGCAACAACTTTACCAAGTAACGGTTTATCCCAAACAGTAAGTGTTTCCAATAGTAATGGTCAGTCGGCTTCACTTGAAAATGCTTTCACTTGTATTCTAGACTTACAACCAACCCCGGACACCTCAACCACCCCAGAATCAACACCTATTACTATAGACGTTTTAGCTAACGACGCTAACGCAACCAATATCTGCGTTGGTTCTATTAACTTAGGTTCTAACGCTGCAAATGGTATAGCTACTATTGTACCTTCAGGCACAGCTGGTAGCACAGTAGATAAAATACTATTCACTCCAACCATAGGCTACTTTGGAACTACTTCATTTACCTACACAGCCTGTAGCACTGTAGCAGGAACCAATCCTTCTTCTGAAACTACAGTTACCATTACTGTAACCCCAGTAAACCCAGTAGCTGTAAACGATACCGTAACCACTGATCAAAACAATTCTGTAACCATTGATGTTCTAGCTAACGATAGTGATCCTTCTGCTCAGGTTCTTACAATTTGTATTCCTCTATCCTCACCATCTAATGGAAGTATAGCTAAAACTGTAATAGGTACAGTTGAACAAATTATCTTCACTCCAACCCCTGGATATTCTGGCAATACTAGCTTTACTTATACAGCCTGTGATCCTGCTGGTAATCCAAGTAATACTGCTACTGTAGATGTAACTGTAATACCAAACATTGCTCCTGTGGCTAATGATGATACGTCAGATGGTAGTAAAAACAATCCTATTGTTATCAACGTCACTGGCAACGATACAGATTCAGACGGTAATTTAGATTTAACCTCTGTAACAATTGAAACTGTCCCAACTAAAGGAACAGTAAATATTAATCCAGTTACTGGAGAGGCAACCTACACCCCAACTCCTTCCTCCTATCCTTCTTCAGGCAGTGATACCTTCACCTACAAAATTAAAGATAATGATGGAGATTATTCCAATATTGCTACTGTCACAATAAGCATCACAGTAGTTTTACCAATAGCCAACCCTGACTCGGGAACCTTAAACTCAAACAGTGCAATAGTTATAGATGTTCTAGCTAACGACACTAACGCAACTTCAATCTGTACAGGTTCGGTTCCAGCCACAACTCCAAACGGAACTGCTATAATTTCAGGTAATCAAATAACCTACACTCCAAACAATAACTACACAGGAACAGATACCTTTACCTATAAAGCTTGTAACATCGATGGAGAAAGTAGCACTACTACAGTAACCATTACCGTAAACAACACCCCGCCAGTAGCTGTAAATGATACAATAACCCTTCCTGCCTTTAACCCAGCAGATGTAGATGTGTCAGCTAACGACACAGACGCTGAAGGCAACGCTAATTTGGACAAGGCTAGTATTGTAATTACAACCCAACCAGCTACTGGTACAGTAAGTGTAAACACCACCTCAACAAGTTCTGATTTTGGAAAAGTTACTTATACCCCAAATGCAAATTCAAACATAGCCTTCGTTTCACCCTTCAGTGATACCTTTGGCTACACAATTAAAGATAGTGGCAGTCCTACTTTAGAATCTAACTCAGCCACAGTAACTGTACTGTATACACCAGTAGCCGCTAATGACACTGCTACTACTAACCAGGGAGTACCTGTAGTAATTGATGTTTTAACTAACGATCTAGCTGCTAGCACAGTCTGTGACTTTGGAGCAGATAACTTCACATCTCCAGCTAAAGGAATATTAACTTTAAGTGCAGATAAAAGAAGCTTTACTTACACTCCAGACAGTAGTTCTGTAGGCTCTGACTCTTTTACTTACAAAACTTGTAATCCAAATGGAAGTAGCAGCTTTGCTACAGCTAGCATAACCATTAATCCAAACCAGCCTGAAGCCATACCAGACACCGCAATTACCCCAGAGTTCACATCAGTTACTATTCCTGTTTTAACTAACGACATTAATACAACTAACATCTGCTCAGGTTCGATCATGTTTATCGATCCAGTCACTTTGTCTCCTTCTCCTACTTCATCAAATGGTAGCGCTACAATTGTAACTGTAGGAAGTGGCAGTGGTGCTGTAGATAATGTATTCTTTAGTCCTATTGCTGGCTACACTGGAAACATCACCCTTACCTACACAGCCTGTAGCACTGTAGCAGGAACCAATCCTTCTTCTGAAACTACAGTTACCATTACTGTAACCCCAGTAAACCCAGTAGCTGTAAACGATACCGTAACCACTGATCAAAACAATTCTGTAACCATTGATGTTCTAGCTAACGATAGTGATCCTTCTGCTCAAGACCTTGCTATCTGCATGCCACTATCTTCAGTAAGCAATTCAAACGGCACTATAGCTAAAACTGTAATAGGTACAGTTGAACAAATTATCTTCACTCCAACCCCTGGATATTCTGGCAATACTAGCTTTACTTATACAGCCTGTGATCCTGCTGGTAATCCAAGTAATACTGCTACTGTAGATGTAACTGTAATACCAAACATTGCTCCTGTAGCTAACCCTGAATTGGCATCTACTGTTTCTAATTTCCCTGTAGTTATTAATTCTCCAGCTAATGATATAGACAGTGATGGCTCTTTAGACTTAACCACCGTTGCTATTGTAGAAAACCCAGCTAAAGGAACTGTAAGTGTAAACCCTACTACAGGAAGAATTACCTACACAGCCAACACAGCTTTGTTTATAGCAAACGGCACCGACACTTTCACCTATAGAATTAAAGATAATGATGGAGACTTTTCAAACGAAGCTACCGTTACGGTTAATGTAGTTGTAGACCCTGTAGCTAATTCGGACACTGCCTCAGGCTTAGTTTCCAGCACTACAGTTCTTAACGTTGCGGCTAACGATACTGCTACTTCTGCTCCTCTTGACCTTGGTAGTGTAACAATAGTTACCCAGCCAACTAAAGGTACAGTTAGCGTTAACACAGCAGTAGGTGACCCTAACGAAGGGAAAGTAACCTACACTCCAACTTCATCTTCCTACCCAGTAAGTGGGACCGACTCTTTCACTTACATTATTAGAGATACACAGAATCATTCTTCTAACACAGCTACAGCTACAATTAATATTACTGTTCCTCCAGCAAATCAGTTACCAGTTGCTAATAACGACGCTGCTAGTGGAGGTAAATACTCTGTACTAGTGGTAGAAGTTGCTGCTAACGATACAGACGGCGACGGTACTCTTGACCTTGGTAGTGTAATAATAGTTACTCAACCAACTAAAGGAACAGTTAGCGTTAACACTGAAGTTGGTAGTCCTGATTTTGGAAAAGTTACTTACACCCCAACTTCATCTTCATACACTGAAAGCAGTACTGACTTCTTTACCTACAAGATTAAAGATAACCAAGGAGACTTCTCTAACGAAGCTACTGTAAATATTACTGTAACCTTGCTACTGCCTGCAGCAACTAATGACGCTGCTACCTTAGACATTAATTCACCAACAACTATTGACGTTCTAGCTAACGACACGCTAGCTACCAGTATTTGTGCTGACTCACTGTTTAGCACAGCAGATGGAGGAACACCTACAGCATCACAATCTACTGCAGGAGGAAGTTTGGTTATTCAAAATGGCAAAATTATCTATACTCCAGCTAATAACTTCACTGGTTCAGATTCGTTTGTATACAAGGCTTGTAACAATGACGGAGAAAGCAATACTGCTACTGTTAACTTAACTGTTAATGCTTTGCCAGTGATAATTCAAAATATACAGTTAACTCTCTACAAAGAAAAACAAGATGCAAACATTCTGCTTAACCAGCCATTAAAAATTCAAGCGGATATTACAAACCCTAATAACTTTGTTGTAGATAAGATTGAAACTATAATTAACATAGATACTACTAAACTAGACTTTGTATCTGGTTCAGCTAGAGAGGGAAGTATAGTTGGTACTAAGTATCTTAGCTTCTTGGAGGGTAGTGGAAGTATGTTAGCTTCTCTATTCTCTATTCCTGCAAATGCTCAAACACTACCAGCAACAACAGTTAGTTTCCAGGTCTTGTCTTCTTCTAGCCTAAAGATAACTATCCTTAATGCCCAAGCTGGCCAAACTATTCCTGTTGTATTTGATGTATTACCAAAAGCCAGTCTGCAAAATAGTATTCAAGGAACATCTGACATTATAGATCCTATTACTAATCAGTCTATTGCCTCGACCAGTGCTAGGGTTGAAATTACTCCTAATGTACCTCCCCAAAACATTCTTGTTAGAACGGGTGGTGAAACAGCTGCACAAGTTGGTTTAAGTGTCTTGGTTGTCATGATAGTATTTTTGTATAGACAGAGCAAGAAAAAGAAAATTGAGTTGGATATATAAAATAGAGGAATTTGGTTTAGAGATTAAAAATTAGATTACTCTAAAAAATCAATCCTCTAATGATCTATATATTATAATTTACCATTTGATAGGTTGAATGGTGGTTAATAAAGGGTTGGTAGATAATTATAAATTAACAAAACGGTAACATTAAGATAGTGCATTTTTGCACACTGTCATTTTTACCAGCCAACCCAATGTAACCTCCTTGCAAGATCTTCTTGACAAAAAAGCTTTGGTTGAACTATGTTTAATACATTAGCATTTGTCTTAATATGAAGCAAAATTACGAAATTTATTTAGTTCTTAACCCTGAACTTACTGTTGAACAGGTTGATACACAAATTAACACTCTTACAGATTTTTTGACTACAGGTTTACAAGCCTCCGAATTAACTGTAGCCAAGCAAGGTTTAGCTCGTTTAGCTTATCCTATAGAAAAACATTTATCTGGTTTTTACGTATTAATTAATTTTGATTTAGACAAAGAAGTTTTACCAAGATTACAAGAAGTTGAAAGAAAATTAAACTTGCAAGACGAAGTAATTAGATACATTATTGTAAACCAAACCGATTTTATTAAGCAACAATCTAAAGAAGTTAGAAATGAGAAAGCCGAAGTACAATCACACCGTGATTTAAACAAAGGTAAAGCTGGAAAGAAAGATATTTCTAAATACTTAGGTTTACGTGTTATAGATTACAAAAACGTAGATTTCTTGAACCAGTTTACTTCTCCTTACGCTAAAATTTTTGGAAGAACAAGAACAGGAAACTCAGCAAAATTCCAAAGAAAAATTACTGTAGCAATTAAGCGTGCCAGACACATGGCTTTAATGCCTTTCACACCAAAATACATGGACTAACAAGTCCTTTTTTGTTGAGAGGATTTCTTTTGCTACCTCGAGGCCTATCGGTTTCACCCCTTATCAGGGGTATTGATCTAGTTAAGCATTTAGAATCATCATTTTCAATTAATTTTTTTTTATGTTTAATTTAGTTGGTATAGATTGGGGAAGTAAATGGGTTGGTATTGCCATAGCAGATTCACAAACCAAATTAGCAATTCCTTATAAATCAGTTTTAGAAAAAGATTTTTATTCGGAATTAAAAGAGTTATTGTTGAAATACCAAGTAAGTAAGTTTGTTGTAGGAAGGCCAGTAAATTTTAAACTTCAACCAACAGAAATAACAGACAAAGTAGAGTCTTTTGCTAGAAAACTTAGTTCAGATTATCCAGAAATTGAAGTAGTTTTGTTTAACGAACGTTCAAGCAGTCAGCAAAGTTTGTTGGGTTTTAAACCGGAGGTAACTTCCAGTAAAAGTAGTATAGGACTTAGGCCAAGTAGGGGAATTACATCACCTGCCAAAAAAATTGCTTCGAATTCTTTACATGCTTTGTCGGCTAAGACTATCTTGGAATATTATTTGGGGTAGGGGTGGTGTAAAAAAATAAATAGTGCTAATTATGACAAAGTCTAACAATAGTCCATTAGGTCAACACTTGTGTATTAGGTTTTTTTATGCTTAACTAGGAATTAGCAAAATACTGCTACATTTTAAACTAAAAACGTTCGAGAAAATATGAACGCTGGAGAATATGATGGCTTAATGTTACATCCTGAGGCTCAAATCCCAATGGAATCACTTAGTCAGGAAGGGCTTTCTTGGTTTGTTGCTGCAACTGGTTCAGGTGTGATTGCACAATTGTCTCAGTATTTTATACAGCAGGCAATTCACCGCGGAGAATGGTCAGTTTTGACAAGTCAAGAGCAAGATTACCCAGTAGATATAGCTGAACAACGCTCTAGCTGGATTGCATATGTTGCCGTTCAGACCAGTGGAAAAGATGCGTTCACAGATGCTGAAGAAAATGGGTATATTGTAATTGATATTGAAAACTGTCGAGTTGCTCCAACTTTGGCTTGGTACAATAAATTTGTTGCGCCGTTCTTTAGTTTTACTATCTTACAGTAGTGTCATATAAAATATTACAAACATTCCCTCTGGTAACAGAGGGCTCTATTATTGGGCATAAATTTTAAAATTATATCCAGTTGAAACAGCAAGAATTCCCCTTGTATATTGAAAAATTCTATAATTCCAGTGATAAATGGAAAACAGGAGCTTTCCTCTACATGTTTTTATGATTTTGTATTTTTATGTTTAAAACGTATTGTGGCTGGGGAAGGCGACCGGGGATCGCCCCTACGAAATTTCTCAATTGTATTTTGGGTGGCGAGACGGGCTCGCCTCTACAACATTACACTCTAATTCTGGTCCATACTTTGTTGTCGGAGCCTGCTACTGTTTGGTATACTTTATTGCCAAAAATTGTGCTGGTTGGGCTGCTTATGGTTGTAATTCCATCTGCGTTTTTCCATGGGTTATTAGAAGGTTGGAAACCAGCTAAAATTGAATTTAGGGTTGTAGTTGGGTTGTACGGGTTTAATGCGGTATATAAATTAGTATCCGATCCACGTGTAGAAATATTTAATATTCCAGAAAAAACAATAGCGTCCGGGCTAGATAAAACGTTGAAGCCACCTGCTTTACTTAGTCTTTGCCAATTTGGTGTAGAACTTAAATCTGTAGTAATATACAAACCGCTATCGGTACCACGGGCTACGGCAATTACTTTGTTTCCAAAATTTGTGACCAGTCTAGGCTTGTTTCCAAGAGTAATGTCTCCGTGTCTAAGCCAAGCAGTTGGAGTTGTTTGGTAATTTGGACTTGTTCCACCTGATGCGTAAGTTCTAACATAAATTGCATTATCTGTTCCGTAACCCACTTGGTATAAAAGCCCGTCTTGAGCAACTGCTAAAATAGCTTCAGTTTTTAAAGTAATTCCATTTCCTTCCACCCAATTTCCCCAAGTTACATTGTCGCTTAGAATAGTTCTTGTATAAAGTCTGTCATCTGTACCGTGCCCAACTAACCAAACTTTTCCATCAAAAACTGCTAAAGAAGGTTTACTTTTTAAAGTAATTCCATTTCCTTCTCTCCAACCAGTCCATGTTGTTCCGTCAAAATATCTTGTATAGCTAAGGTTATCTGTTCCCCAAACTGACTGGTAAAGTAAGTTGTTAAAAACTACCATGCTTGGCTCGGCTTTTATGGTTATTCCTGTGGTTCCAATGTTCCAACTAGAAAAACTATCCGTACCTTCAGCAGATCTAGTATAGAGCTTGTTATCTAAGCCACGAACTGACTGGTAAAGTTTATTAGTTCCAGAAAAATATATTTGTTCAATCGCATTGTTGGTTGTCATTGTACTTGGTGTCCATGGACCAAATGGAGCTAAAATATTAGCGAAGCCTTTTGTAGCATTGCCACTATTATTTATTACAACATTAATATTTTTCTGGCCGGAACTGGAAATGCCAGCTGTTGGTATAGAGTTGCAGTACAAACTATTGTTTAATATAAAACAGCTGCTACTTGTAGCGTTGCTTCCAGCTAAAGATACAACAATGCTGTTTGGCATAGCATAACTATCTGCTCCAGTTAGGGGAAATACACAATAAATTAAAGCACCTGCCTCATTGCCTTCTGTGTAATAACAACTTGCGTCGCCTAAATTGCTGTAATCTATAGTTGCGGTAACTGCTTTTACTGGAAATACTGAAAAACTAAAAGCAAATGTGGACAATAAAAACACAATGCTCAGTTTAATTATTTGGTGAAATTTGTTTCCAAAATTATTTACGTTCATATTATAACCAGTAGTGACTTACATCCAACATGTCAAATTTATTTTTGGCTAAAGTAGTTAAGTAAATGAGCATACTATCAATGTTGCTAAAATCTAATATCCGCCTCGTTAAAATTATTATACACATTAAAAAAGCCGCACTCTTAAACAAAGTGGGCGAAAGGGGAAAGACAGTTTCTATAAAATTAATGGTAGGTATAAATAATATAGAAGTTAGTCTTGCAATATATAAAAGTTTAATTTGCCAACATGTCAATTGCTTTTTAAGCTTGATATTATTAAGTGGTAAGCATCCTTTTACAATGTGAATTAAGCTAAAACTTACTATTTAATGAGGAAATAACCTCGCCAATTTGTTAAGGTAAATTTCTTTAGGTACAATTAATTATTAATATATGAATAACTCAAACAACAAAACACCATTAATTATTAGTATAGTAGTAGGCATAATAATAGTTTCTGCTTTCGGGTTTTACTTTTTTTCTAATAGTCAGAATAACAATACATCAAACATTTCAAAAACTACACAAGAATTAGCTTCTAAAAATGTAAGTAGCAACGAAAATGTTCCTGCAAGCACTACAAATACAAGCTCAACAATAACATCTAGTACAACCACTAACGCAACTAATTCGCAACCTGCAACCAGTCCAACTACAACTAATAATTCTTCTGATACTAAAAATGAAGTTGCAGCAACTCCAAGCAACTCCAATGACTGTATTATTACAATTAAGGATCAAAAGTATAATGTAACTAAATTGAAAGATACACATTCTGGTGGAAATGTTTTTGAGTGTGGAAAAGACAACACCTCCATTTTCTTTAGCAACCATAACCAAAGGTGGTTGGATACAAGAATGACAATGTATAAAATATAGCACTTTTTTGCTCGAACCTTGGGGTGCATATCTTTGTGTATAGATCTCGAATCGCTCTATTTTAACAATTGCATGGCTACAACATTTATCATACTGCAACCAATAACTCATCAATAAAGAAAAGTTTGATTGTTGTTTTAGGGTTCACATTTAATTTTATGCCTTATCTCCCAAAAAAAATTAACTTTAAAAAAGCGTGTTCGGCACTTTCTTTGATTTTCTTAATAGGTATTTTTCTTGCAGCTTTTAGTTACTATAATTATTTAAAAGATTCTGCAGTTTCAAATAATTCCTCGCTGAACAACCAAGTTCTTAAAACTTTTACAGAGCAAGACTTAAAAGAATTTAATGGTGAAGATGATAATAAGCCAATTTACATTGGTTTAAATGGAAAGGTCTACGATGTTTCTGCTGGAAGAGAATTTTATAGAACAGACGGGCCTTATCATTATTTGGCAGGAAAAGATTCTTCTATAGAATTAAATTTGTTTGGTCCAACAATTATTACCAACAAGTATAAACCAATTGGAGTTTTAGTTAAGTAAGAGGTAAGTCAGATCAGTTATTTCCGAAACTTACTGATTGTTTCTTTAAATTTTTTAACGAGTTTTTGAATTTGTGTGTCCAATAAATGTTTTTTATAAGCAACGTAAATTCCAAAAAGATTAATTAGGGCGGTGAATAAAATTGGTATAACTAAATTGGTTTTTGTTGGCTCAATTTCAACATTTTGAGAAGGAGAAACTTCACCTTTAAAAATGAAGGCTGGTGTTTTACTGTTTTCAAAATTGTCCCATTGGCTTTGGCTTAAAGTTAAATTATCACCAAATGCAGACCTGGGATTTAAATTATTAACTTTATCAGCTGGAATATTTTCTGGAACAGCTTGGTAGTCTAAAACTGCTTTGGTTGTTCCTACTAAATATTCTTGATTAGTAATTAAATAGTATTTTCGTTTGCCAACACGGGGTGCAATTTCCAGTTCTAAATTGCTTTCAAAAACTGTTCCGTCTGGCTTAGTTAAACTGTATTTACCTTGAATTAAACCAAATACGTTTCCTTTGTTTTCGGCTTCAAATTCTAGAACTAAATTGTTCCTTCCAAAATAGCTTTTTTGTTGTTTAATTTGTTGGTAATTTGGGTCGCTAGGATCTAAAATATTTAACTTTTCGGCCTGTATGTTTAAATCAAAATTTTTTCCAACTGCGGTGTAAATGCGCAAACCTTGCCTTTTTATAATGTTGTTTTCAGTTGAAGATTTTACAGTTTCGCTAACTCCAATTCCTGCTGCATATTCTCCATCTAAAGTATCTTTAGGAATATTAATTTTGAAACCAGCTTGGCTAGATTTTTTACTTTCAAGGGCTATTTTATTAATTTCTAGTTCAATCCATTTGCCTTCGTTTTTATTTTCCTCACTATCTGGAATAATAGTGAAATTTCCATTTTCAAGAATTTGGGCATCTTTACCCGAAATAGTAACCTCAGAATTGGCTGAGCCTGTATTTTGAATTAAAATTGAATTGGAAATTGTGCTACCAGCTTCGGCTTGAAAAATGAACCAATTTTTTTCATCAGGACTAGCTTTATTGGCGTTGTAAGGAGACACAGCCACTTCGGCGCTAACTATTGTTGTAGGAATTAAGGTGGCAGCTAAAACTCCCAAAATTCCAAAAACTATACTCAACTTAAGATATTTAAAATATCTAGCTAATTTTTTAAGAGAAGAATGCGTGGAAGCGAACATATTATATTATAGTAAAAATGTAATCTGTAGTGTAGTTAGTAGCTTTGATGTAAGGCGGAACAATTAATGTTACATTGTTATTTATTAAAAAGTCACCTTTGCTGCTACCCGGGTTTCCGCTAAAAATTGGCATTAGGTCTAAAATTGATGTAATGGTTTTTTCGTCTCCAATTCCAATCCCTTGTGTTTGTCCGCTATTAATTGTTACAGCGCTAGGCCTGCTTCTAAATTTTCCTGCAACTGGAATATCTGCAGCTTCAAAGGCTAGTGCACTTCTAAAATTATTTACTGTGGCAGTAAGCGTCCACCCAGGGTTTGAAAGTCGGGTGTCTATTACTTGAATGGCATTTATTGTTCCCGATGACTCGGTTTCTTCATCACTAACTGTTAAACTTGGTAAAGTTACTGCGCTTGGAGCGTTTAAATAAAGTGAACCAGTTCCATATCCAAATAAAACCTCTGTTTCAGTCCTTCGGTAATTAATTAACTCTGTTTTAAAGTTTCCACCTGTCGTACTGCTTCCTGTTGGTGGTGTGGGAATATTTATCCTATAATTGCGTCCGTGTAAAAGATTATTAAAGCATTGAGTGGTTGCGTTAGTTGTTAGTGTAAAATAGGTAGTTAAACCATCCGTACTTTGAAGTTGAACAAGCACATCAGAAATTAAATCTTCGTTTGGGTCTTTAATTCCGTTTGTGTTTAAATCATCAAATACACTTGGGCAAATACTAGCTAGGTAGTTACAGCGGAAATCTTGCCCAGCTCTAAGTTCGGCGTCTGAAAGGGAAATATTTCGCTCTCCTGGGCTTGGACTAATTGAATCGCAGAAAATCTTTAAGGCAATATTAGTTGCTGTAGCGTCTGAAACGTTTAGAAAGCTGGTGGAAGTTAAATTGGCGGCATTAGAGGTATAATCGCCAAGGTTAATATTTAGTGAAGATGAAGCTTGTTCAAATATGCTTGATGTCATTTGATATTCAATGTATCCTTGGGCGTTTGCAGAATTAAATAGATCTATGGTGGAACTTTCATTTACTGTGGCTGCTACATCAAGGCTTGCACAACTTGGTGTAAAGCTAGCATTATTATCAATGCTCTGGGTAAATATTTCTTTCTGGCCACTAGCCTGTAAACATGTAGTTTGATGTAAATATCTCTGACCCAAAAAATCTAAGGTGCTTGAACTTGCTACAGCTGAACCATCAAGATTTGCACAACTTGGTGTAAAGCTAGAATTATTATCAATGCTCTGAGTAAATATTTCTTTTTCACCATTAGCCTGTAAACATGTAGTTTGATGTAAATATCTCTGACCCAATAAGTTTATAGTAGAATAGTTTGTTACAGTACTAGATCCGGAAACAGAAGAGCAGGTTGGTACAAAAATAGAGCTGTTATCTATACTTTGAGTAAATATTTCTTTTTCTCCATTGGTTTGGGAACAAGTTATAGTATGCACATATTTTAAACGTCCCATTTCAAGGTTGCCCGTAGAAGTGGTGGTTGGGTATCCATAAAAGCCATTCGAAGTTGTAGATCTAAAGTTTATTCCATTAAATAAAGCGTCGCTAATAGGCAGACAAGTTGAACTATTAATTAAACAATTTTTTAAACTACCTGGAATATAGCTAAATTTGGCATCGGGTAGGGAGTCGTTAATAATAACGTTTCTAGCCGATTTTGCATTTGTGTTATTATATTTTAACCTAACCGTAACATAGTCACCCGGAGCTGCAATTAAGTTTCTTACTTCCTGCGTTCCATCTAAATAATACTTTTCTATAGTAACCGAACCAGCTGGTAAAGGCTGCACTACATTTATATTGAAAGAACCGCCTTGATTTGTAGTAACAACTTTATTTCCCAAAGAAGTTCCCACAGCTACAGGATTGCAAGTTGTAGTAGCAGGTCCTGTGAAAGTACAATTGGCTTGTCCACCACCGTTGTTAACTGAAATAGTAACAGAACCACCATAAACTATACCAGCGGGGCTACCTGAACCTGTAACTACACAAGTAATCGCCGTGCCTCCTCCAGGAGCTTCATCATTACATGAATCTATAACTATCTGGCCAGCTTCTGGGGTGTAGGTTATTCCAGTTGTAATATAAACCAATGTTCCCGGGTAGGTTGTGGTGGTGGCTGGGGCAAAAACTGTTGGAGCGCAATAAAAAGACAGTTCACCTCCAGTATTGGCACCGGCTATGATTTGAACGTAATTATCAAAACTACCTGTGGCATACTGGCTGTAACTTCTACAGTTAATAATATCTGGAGAAAAACTTGGATCTTTAAGATACGGATAATAACTATTACTAGAATTTGAACGGTAACTGTAATTCCATCCACCAGCAAAAAAAACTGGTAAAGAACTATTGGGAATTGTATAACTGGCACATAAATATTCTCCAGGCCCACCTGCTAATGGCAAATGTCTGTTAGAGTTTGCTGCGTAAAAGGCTAATCCTTGTCCAGCAGGGCATAGTCTACTTCCATCGCTGCACATAGCTTGAAAAGCATCGTTAGTTCTTCTGTCTCTTAATAAAGTATCTGCCGAGTCACCATAACCAAAATAAGTATCATAAAATGGTTCAGAGCCATCTCCAGATCTAACGTCATAAGTATAAGGAAGGCCGCCTCTATTTCTACTTCCTCCAGTAATGAAACCAGAAGCACAGGCTGAAACTTGGCTAAATAAAGGTCTATTTTCAGGCGCTGTACATAAGCTGCTATCAAAACCATTATGAGTAGTTCTGTATATTGTGTTTACATCTCCTGTGCCACATCCGTAAACTATCATTTGGGAACTTCCCACACAATTAGAACCGCTAGCAGGATCTTGTCCGTTTGGGCATACATTTTTAAAACAAGTTGAACCACTGGCAACACCTCCATTGGGGCAAGTGTAGGCTTCGCAAGCTGTTCCATTCCATGTTCCACTTGGGCAATTTACAGCTGCTTGAACTGGTAAAGTATTGATATTTAATAAACTTAGGAATGTAAAAAATATGGCAATTAAAATAAAGCCCCCTATACTTTGAAGTGTGAATTTCTGAAGAAGTTTGTGGTGCATAATTTTATTAAGTTTACTTTTTATTTTTGAACTAAACCAGGTGTAATTTTGAAAATACCAGATGGCAAATCGGTTAGTTGGTAATTACCATTTTGATCTGTTAATGTAGATTTAGAAAGGAATGGAGTTACCTTAGTTAAGTCAATTTTCACATTTTTTAAAGTTATATCATTATCCTCGTAACTAGCCAAATTATTATCAGCTCCATTTGGTTGGAAGATTGTGTCATTGTTTCTGTCTATGAAAACCTGTCCTATTATAGAAGCGTTGTTCGTAATTGGCTGCAAGTTTAAGAACATATTTGCCCGGCTGGTTTGATTCAAATTTCCCTGAGAGAAGCTAATACTTGCTTGCCTTACTTGGCCATAGTTTAATGTTGATGGTTCATATCTGGTGAAATTAGTTACAGTGCTTGTTTCTGCATTATTAGTATTCCTTAAAATATAGCTACCCGGTGGAAGGTTAGATTTGTACAAGAAAGAATAAGAGTAGCCACCATTAGCATCGCTGGCAGATGTTGAGTAACTATCCATAGGAACAATTTCACCGTTGGCAGTTTCTATTTCAAATGTACAAGCCGAAGTGCGTCTATCATAGGTGTTGCTATCTGCATAATAAGTTATTTGGCCATTCAAATCTTTATCTTCATAACAGTAAACCGAAATTTCATTGGTATAGCGGTAGGTAAAATTATGAGAATTGTTTGTGTTATTTTTAACCCAACTTGTTTGTGTCCACGAATTCAAAACTATATTATTTATATCTTGGTTGGCAACACTTAAAGCCAAATTTGGAATTGAATTCCCACCAATATCTTGTTTGTACAACTTGTATTTTCCACTGGGTAAGTTAGCAAAATTGTAACTTTGGGATGAGTCGGTGTTTAAAGTGTAGTTACCTAAAGGCCCTGCAATTGTAACCACAGTATTGTTTAATGGTTTGTCGTTATCAAATAAAGTTGCAGAATTGTTGTCACCACCATTTGGATTGTATATACTATTAAAACCTTGGTTTGTTCCATTTGGTCTATCTATAAATACATCTCCTGATATAGAATTATTGGTTAAGGCTGTGAATGGATAATCTCTTTCCTGAGATTGAGATGGGCTTACAATTATGCTGTCTGGGTTTGAATAGCCTCTTACGCTAGACGGCATATTATTCATTTGAATAGTATAATTTCCTGGGGCCAAATTATTAAACTGGTAAGACAAATAGTAAAAACCGTTATTATCTTTGCCAACTGGGCTAACTGGCTGTCCAACCTGAGATCCGTCTGGAGCAATTAAGGTGAAAGTGCCTTCACTAAGATCTGTTTCAAACTCATCTTGTCTAGTGAAGTTTGCAATTGTGTCATAGAAACTCATTAATCTAATTCTGGCATCGTAATTATATCTAAAGTTTTGAGTGTAATTTGTGTCTTTGTTCAAACCAATTCCAGCAGCACAGGTAGTACAAGATGTTCCTGTTGGTGGGTTTTCAGTTGGGTTTATATAGTAAACTCCTTCTGCAAGGGCAGTAAATGTATAGTTTCCTTCAGAGTCTGTGATAACTGTTTGTTTTAATTGGTTTTGCCCTCCTCCATAATATAGATTTACACTTCTACCAGCTAATTTAATATCATTGTCGTAGCTTGTAACAGAATTTCCGTCTTGGCCGTCTGGTTCAAAATTATTATCCCCGTCTCTATCAATAAATATTTTTCCAGAAATACTAGAATTGTTGGTTGGATCTACGCCAAATTCAACTACTTGGCTTCCATTAACTGTACTTATACTTCTACTAGAAGTGCCAATTAAACCGTAACTGGTTGGAACATTTGTTTCTCCAGCTGTGTTCAGTAAGTTTATTGTGTAATTGTTTGGGCTTACACTGGCAGCGTAGTTTCCACCACCGTTAGTAAAGTATTTTAATTTGTTTATTTCCACCAATCCAAAGTTGTTAGCAATTTCCAAATTGGCTCTGTAAGGGCTCCACTGGCTGGAATCTTCCCAAGAATCTTTCACTCCATTTTTATTGGTATCAACCCAGAAATTTGAACTTACATTAGGTGTGAAATAATAAACCACATCATAATTTACATTAGACCCAGGTGCAGTTCCAGCTCCGTTGTTATTGAAATTACTGTTGAAGAATGTGTAATTATAGTATAAAGAGCAATCTAAACCTTTATTTAAGGTGGTGGTTACATTTTGATTTGGCACAGTAGATACAACAATTACAGCGTAAGTTCCTGTTGGAACGCCAAAGAAATTATAGTTGCCATTTGAATCTGTAACTGTGGTTCTCATGTTTGCATTCCAAGTATTTACGTCTAAAATGGTTTCACCATTAACAGGTCCACACTTTTTTAAAGCAACGGTTAAATTTGGGTAAACAAAATCGTTATCATAATCGTTATCATAAGTTTTACTTTCTATTGTTTCAACTCCAGTTTTGTCGTCAGTTCCATTAAAATCTGGGGAAGAATTGTTTGCTGGTCGATCATTCCAAATTTTACCACTAATACTAGATAAGGTGTATACTGGTGGCAAAGCATTTGTATGATATGTAACTTTTGGGGTAGCGGTGTTGCCAAGAAATACGCTAACCGAAGGGTTGGAGGAAGGATTTCGTTGATTGTAATAAGCGGTATCAAACAGGTTGCTAAAGTTGTTATAGGTTGAAATTCTAAGATTGTAATTTCTTGGTGGAACTTTTGTTAAGCAGGCGTTGCTGCTGTTAAGTAAAACACCGTTGGCATTGCCACCTCCATAAACTTGAGTACCCCCAAAACTTTGATATTCTAATTGTACATATACTCCACCGTTTTGAATTAAATCTATATCAGTTCCGTTTAAAATTCCATCATTGTCTTTGTCTAAGAATATGCTTGGACATATTTGAGCTGTGTATTGGAAGCCGTATAAATCGTAAGTTTTTTCGTTGGTGTTAATGGTAAAAGTCCTTGTGGAAGGGTTTGGCGTAACGGCTACAACTCCCGTGTCGTTGGCTATTTCTATTTTATAAACACCTGGATCTAGTCCAATGAAGTTAAATTCACCCAATGAATCGGTTATTTGGGCAGACTGGAAAACAAAGTTATTTCCCCCACTATCTTTAAGCAAATTAACTAGTTTTTCTACAATAGGTACATCATTGTCGTAAATTGTGGCTTCAACACCATCATTTCCTCTGGTGTTGGAAAAGCCGTTTTCATCTCTGTCTACATATACCAAACCGCGGAAAGCACCTTTGGCATAGTCTGCATTATTGGTATAGCCAAAAGTTTGGGTGGCGTAATAATTGTTACCAGAATTTAAAGTAACGTTTTGTGTATTGCCACCACTTGTTGAAACGAATGAATTGTCGTTTAAATACCCAGTAGTAATTATTTTGGCTTGGAAGTCATTTGGGTATAATCCGGTAAAGCAAATGTCACCTGTGCTGCTGCTTGACTGCGTGCCTATAGCGGTTAACAAATTGCTTTGCAAATACAATTCAACAGTAATATTAGGAATATATATTTCGCCAGCGTCTTTTCTGGAATTGAAATTAGTGTCGTTGTATAGGTTTACACATAAAGCACCAGAACCTGAATATCCAAAAACTAAATCTTTGTTTTGGCCTGGCGATAAGCTAAAAACTTGGTCACCACCTGTGGTAGAATTTGTACCATCTGGGCCTATTTGAATTACTTTGTACTGTCCGGGAGGTAAGGCATTAAAGCAGGCTTGGCCACTGGAATTAGTATTTACAATTTGAATATCTGTGTTGCTTCCGTTAAGCCTAATTTTAGAAACTAAAGCATTCAAACTTTCATCTGTCCCTGCATCGTAAACTCCATTAGCGTTGAAGTCGGTAAAAGAATTTGTTATACAAACAACGGCGTTACCATTGAAGCCAAAATTTGGAGTGTATCTTTGGCCGAACACTGCACTTATGTTGGCAGTTAAAGCTGTAGTACTGGTGTATCCTTCTGGTGTTGTGGCTGTTACTGAATAGTTTTCACCTATAGTAACTGCTGGGAAGCATTGAACAGTTCCGCTAGAAATTATGTCTGAACCAATTTGTATATTGCCAGAATCGCTTAGTTTTACTGTTACACCTGGCAGAGTAACCTCTCCATTATTTTGAATTCCATCACCATTATTATCTTGAAAAACATTAGGACAAATTAGCGGGCTTCCATCGTAACCAAAAGCTTGGTTTATAGTTTCGGCCATTGCTACAGTTACATTTTGGGTAGTTCCACCAGTTGTAGAAGTAGAATTATTTGGTGCAGTTTGCACAACTTGGTAAGTACCGGCAAGTAGCTGTGTAAAACAGTCCGTGCCGTTTGTAACTAAACTTTGTACTGTTGTTCCGTTTATATCTTTCAAAACTGTAGTTAAACCCGAAATTAATAGTTCTTCAGTTTGCTTAATTCCATCTTTGTTTAAATCTTGGAAGCTTGGGTTAGGACAAATAACACTATCACCTTTATAGCCAAACTTTTGGGTGTTGCTAATGCCAAAGGCAGAAGTTACGGGTACAGTTATTTTTCCAGTTGATTGGGTTCCTGGGGTTGTAGTTAAAATTGCTCCAACCGGATGAGTTTGTTCTAAAATATAATTATTTGGAATTACATTGGTGAAACAATTACTACCGTTTGTGTTTAAAGTAGCTACTTCAGAATTATCTGAAGCTAATAATAGCCTAGTAACTAAACCGTTAATATTTGGCTCACCACCATCGCTAATGCCATTGTAATTGTAATCGTTGAAAGTAGGGTTAGGACAAATTGAAGCATTACTAGCAAAACCAAGACTTACATTTTGGTTCGTTCCACTATTCAAAGTTGTTACACTGAAAGGGTTATTATTGGTAGTATTTGTAGTTAGTAAGCCTTGAGTATTTATTTCAACAACATAGTTACCACCTAAAACAGAAGTGGAAAGCAAATTAGTAAAATTATTAATGCTATTCACGCTTAGATTAGAACTAATAATATTTCCAGCGTAATCTTTTAAGGTAGCTGTAAACAAATTATTTAAAGCAGTTTCAAAATCGTTAGCACCATTTCGGTTATCATCTCTAAATAAAAGTGGGGTAATTGTACTGTCTCCCTTGTAGCCAAAATTAAAATTGTTTATGGTTTCAGGGAAAGGTGTAACTGTTCTGGTTAATGTTTCGGCAGACAAGCTAGCACCACTTGGAGCGGTTTGAACTATAGAATATTCAATACCAGAAGTTATTGGCGCAAAACAGCTATTTCCATTAATGTTGGAGTTTATAGTTTGCAACAAAGTAGTTCCACCATCTTTAAACAATTGGGTTTGCACTCCAGCCAAATAAGGTTCTCCAGATTGTTTTGTTCCATTCAAATTGTAATCGGCAAATACTAGAGGGCAAATTGTGGAATTTCCACTAAATACTTCAAAAAGATGAGGATCTGAAACCAAGGTGCTTGTTGGTCCTTCAATGCTGAAAACTACGCTATTCCCAGAACCAATAACAGTTGGAAGAACAGTAGAGTTGTTGGTATTATTCACAACGCATACACCAGAAACTACATTTAAATTAGAAACTGTAATTGGAGAAGTAAAGGATGGTCCGCTAAAAGTTGCGCTACAATTTGCGGTAGAGTTTAAAGCTAAGTTGCTGTTACTATCAACTAACCCAGAAATAGTGGCTGATACCGGGTAATTTACAAAAGCTTTTTCGTTATAAGTTGGGTTAACCGAAGTAAGCTGAACAATTGAAGTGTAGACTGGTTTGGTTTGGTTTGGAGCATCTTGTGCTTTAGCTTTGTTGGAAGGAATTATGCTATAGCCAAATTTCTGACTTTGATTAACTCCAAAACTTAAAGTGATATTCTTAGAAACTTTATCATTTATAACCGTGCCAGTTGTAGAAGTTGTGTTAGCCGGGGCGGTTTGAATAACAGTGTAATTAGCAGGGTTAACTGGAGTAAAGCAATTGCTTGCAGTGCCATTGGAAGTAATTTGCTGTAAGCTATTGTTTAAATTGCTAGCCAAATATAAATTTGTAATTAGGCCAGTATAGTAATAATCACCGTTTCCAGGTTCGTAAAATCCGTTTTGGTTAAGATCAATAAAGGTTGGATCAGCGCAAATAGTGGCGTCTCCGTTGTAACCAAAACTTCGGTTTTCGGTAGCACCAACACCTAAAATTATTTGGTAACTTAGACTTCCAGTTTGTAAAGCACCAGAAGTTGGTAAAATTTGTTCCAAGTAGTATGTGTCATCAAATAGGTTGCTAAAACAGTTCGGCCCAGTGTTGGTGGTACTTAGTGTACTTAGAATGTTTAAATTAGCTGCATCTTTTAATCTGGTTGTAACACCTGCCAACAATGGCTCTGATGTATCTTTAACTCCATTTTTATTATCATCTCTAAAAGTTTGGTTGGCGCAAATGGAAGCTGTAGGTGCGTTTCTAATTGGTAAGCTTGTGTTGGCTGTTTCAAAAGTATAAGCAGAGTTAAAATCGGAGTTAATTATGCTTACTTGTGTTTTTAAATAAGCAATACCTAAAGTTGGAATGTCTGTGTTTGGTACATTGGTAACGCATTGGCCACTACCGTTCAAAGTGCTTGTGTAAATTTGGTCACTTCCACTGTTTATTTTCAAAATATTTCTACATGCTTTGCCTGTTAAGCTAGCGTTGTCTATAAAGTTTCTAACACTAGGTGAAGTAATTGTTGTAGCTTGGTTTAATAAAACTGGGTTTTGGGAAGAAACAACATTACCTGGTATAGAACCGCTAATTCCAGCCACACCACTTAATTTAATATCAAAGAATCGGTTAAAACTTAGAGCTGGAGTTTCTAAAATAGAATTATCTCCTGCAACTTGAACTTTAAAACTATATTGGCCTGGTATTTGAGGAATATTACCCGACAAAACTTTTATACAATTTCCATTTGTTACGGCTACTGTTTCAATATTTAAATAGCTATTTGGCCCTGTCATTATAATTGAACAATTTATATTCGCCAGTGGCCTACCATTTATTAAAGAATCTTCAAGCCCTGTAACCGATAAAGTATAATCTTGCCCAATAAAAGTTGGAGTTGGAGTAGCAGTTTGAATGGTATATTTGACTTGGCCAGCAGTTGTTCCTTCCTTGGCTTTATTAGAAGAAAAATTCTGTATCAAAATTGATGTGTTTGCATTTGTATAGAAGAAATTGTTTTGCACTTCCACTCTGGCTCTTATAGACAAATTTCCAGCCGTAAAACTATTATTTGGAACGGTAGCTACACATTGGCCAGCAGAATTTATTGTTGAATTATATGCCGTTTCTGGATTTGCAGAAATTGTAATTAAAATTGCGCAAGGTGTTCCCACAGCTAATAAAGCTGAATTATCAAATTTCTTAATAATAGGGGAAGTAAAAATAGGGTCTGGGTCGCCTTGAACTATGCTAGATTGGCTAGAAGAAATAAACCCAGGAATTTTTCCAGTAGAATCAAAACCACTACCATTTGTTAAGTAAATATCAAAGTAGTAACTGAAGTTAACTGAGTTTGTAGTTAAGTTTGTGGAATCGCCTTGAATTGTAATTGAAACATTATAAGTTCCGGATACTTTGGGTAAAGTGGAAGAGTTAAAACTGTAAGAACAAATTCCGCCAACAATATTTGCAGTTACAAAAACCTGAGAAAAACTATTTGGTCCAGTTATATTTACATTACAAGGAATACCATTCAGAGCTTGATTGTTTAACGAGTCTACAAAACCCGAACCCGTAACTGTGAAATTTGTACCAATTAGTGGGTTGGCAGGGTTTACTGTTAAAGAAGAATATATTGGAAGACTGCCAGTGTCAATTTTTGCTCTGTTTGAAGGTGTGGTAGCTACATCAAAGCTTACATTTTTGGTTTCAGTAGTTGCACCAGTTACAGAAAGCGCAGCTGTATAACCAGAACCTGTTACAGTTGGGGCAGGGTAGGTGCCAGAAATTGTACAAACTCCAGTGTTCACAGTTCCATTATAACTTTGAGAATAACTAGGTCCTGTAATATTTACGCTGCAAGTACCACTAAATAAATTAAAGCCAAAAGTATTTTTTACATTTGTAATTTGAGCGCTGAAAGTATTGCCAATAGAAATTGGGTTAGGGTTTGGAGAAAATATAGCATCAGTCAAACCAGTTTGAGGTGTATTTGGTTCGTAAATAGTCCCAGCTCCACCATTTTGCTGTCCAGTCCCTCCATTTGCAGTTACAATCCCAGATAAAGTCTTGTTGTTATAGTATAAAGCAATTCTACCACCTCCTCCTCCGCCATTGGAACCGCTTGTATTATTTCCTCCATTGGCAGTTGTATTTCCTGTTCCAGCTAAAGTGTTACTAGTAATCCAGATACTTCCACCACTTCCACCACCACCATAGTTTGGAGAATTTCCCCCATTTGCAGAAATTGTACCATTGTTTGTAAAAGTTGCATTAGCGCTTAATTTAATTGCCCCTCCACCATTCCCACCTGGATACGAAGAAGTAAATGAATATGTAGCTCCGCCGCTTCCCAGGTCAGATGGCTCGCTAATGGAACCATATGTGCTTCCACCAGTTGTAACATTGAACTTGCCTCCTGTTCCACCATAGCCACCTCCTCCTCCACCGTTGCTTGAAGCAGTAACACCTCCACCTGGTCCATATCCTGAAAATGAAGTGTTTCCATTATATCCTCCTTGAAAACCTTTCTCATTAGTTTGAATTTGACCCCCGCTGCTAACAGTAATGTTATTGAAAGTTAAATCTATTTTGTAATTTAAATTTGCTGCATCTGTGGTGTTTTGGCTTGTAGTTAAGTTTCCACCACTATTTACATTTAGATTGGCTTGAGAGGTATTTGTAGGGCTAGATTTAGATTCCCAATAACCTGAAATGTTAATATCAGAAAGGATATTTGTATAGGTTAGGGGCTGGTCTTGGTAAAAATATGAATTTGTAGGAATAGTAAATACAATATTTTGTAAAGTTAAAGCTTTATTTTGAATTAAAACTGACCCTGTAGTAACAGTTAGATTTTTAAAAGTGTTGACCGGATAAAAAGTATTATTAATCTCAGTGGCTGCACCCAATGTTCCACTACTGCTAATTGTAAGACTTCCAAATTCATCATTTCCAACTTTCTCATAGACAGTTCCAGCTCCACCATTTTGTCCTCCAGTTCCGCCAATAGCACTTACACTTCCAGATAAAGTCTTAGTGTTATAGTATAAAGCAATTCTACCACCGCTTCCACCACCGTTGGAACCACTTGGATTATTTCCTCCATTGGCAGTTAAAGTACCAGTACCAGCTAAAGTATTACTAGTAATCCAGATACTACCTCCACTTCCACCACCACCATAACTTGCAGAATTATCTCCATTTACAGCAATACTTCCATTATTAGTTAAAGTATTTGTAATATTTAATTTAATAGATCCTCCACCATTTCCACCAGGATAGCTTATAGAATTTCCATAAGTTGAACCACCACTTCCAAGATCTGTAGGTTCTGTTATAGAACCATAAGCAATACCGCCAGAAGCATTACTATATCTTCCACCATTTCCACCATAGCCACCTCCAGCACCTCCATTTCCAGCATAAACTCCACCTCCAGCACCTAAACCGTTGCCTGAAGCATTACCTGTTTGCAATCCCCCTAGGAAACCTTTGGAGTTGGTTTGAATTTGCCCACCACTATTAACAGTTAGGTTATTGATATTTAGATCAATTTTTTTATATGGGGTGTTGGCTAATGTAGTATTTTGGCTTGATGTTAAGTTGCCACCACTTTCAATAGTGACAGTGTTTATAGTTGGAAGCATGTAAGTATTTAGGGTTAAAAGCCCTGAAATTGTAACGCTTGAAAGACTATTGCTTATCCAATTACCCGTGGTTGAAAAATTGAAAGTTCCAGAGTTGGTTAGCGTTGAAAGGTTATTTGAAGTTAGGGTGTTGTTAACTGTAAAAGTTGTTCCAACATTAATATCTAAACTTGTATTTATAATCGTTAAATCTTTATTTAAAGCAGCATTGGCTTTATTAGTAACAATAAGATTATCTAGTGAGTTTAAAACTAGGTAACTTGAATTAATTATTGTTGCTGCGCTATCGGATCCACTTATGTTACCATTATCTATCTTTAGGCTTCCGTATGTTTGAGAGCTTACTTTCTCATAGACAGTTCCAGCTCCACCATTTTGTCCTCCAGTTCCGCCAATAGCACTTACACTTCCAGATAAAGTCTTAGTGTTATAGTATAAAGCAATTCTACCACCGCTTCCACCACCGTTGGAACCACTTGGATTATTTCCTCCATTGGCAGTTAAAGTACCAGTACCAGCTAAAGTATTACTAGTAATCCAGATACTACCTCCACTTCCACCACCACCATAACTTGCAGAATTATCTCCATTTACAGCAATACTTCCATTATTAGTTAAAGTATTTGTAATATTTAATTTAATAGATCCTCCACCATTTCCACCAGGATAGCTTATAGAATTTCCATAAGTTGAACCACCACTTCCAAGATCTGTAGGTTCTGTTATAGAACCATAAGCAATACCGCCAGAAGCATTACTATATCTTCCACCATTTCCACCATAGCCACCTCCAGCACCTCCATTTCCAGCATAAACTCCACCTCCAGCACCTAAACCGTTGCCTGAAGCATTACCTGTTTGCAATCCCCCTAGGAAACCTTTGGAGTTGGCGCTTAGTGTTCCCAATATATTTGCATTTTGAGCATAGATTTTAACTTTTGACTCTACTGCAGTACTTACAGTAAACCCACTAGAAATTGTAAAAGTGCCAATGTTACAATAACGCCCAGTTAAAGTTGCACCATTTGCAGGTGTAAAATCAGCTCCATTTAGGTTGGTATCGCAGTCAAAACTTGATAGGGTAACCACATTTGAATCAATACTATTTCCAATTCCATTCACTGAAATTACTTTAAATTTATAACTAGTCCCAGGTGTTAAACCAGTTATTGTATAGTTTGTATTCGCGTTTACCCCATCATTTACTATTGTTTCAGTAGCGAAGTTGTCTGTACTATATTTTATTATATAATCGGTAATTGCCGACCCATTATTAGAAGGTGCTGTCCAAGCCAGTGGCACACTTTCGTTTTGCGTATTGTTAATGGCAAGATCAAAAATTGGATTTGGTACACCGTTTACACCATAGGTAAAACCATTTGAAAGAGTTCCGTTTGTGCCATCTGAGTTTGTTACTGTTACACTTTGCGTTCCTGTTCCAGCTGGAACATAGCCTGTCAAACTAGTTGATGAAATAAACTTGGCGTTATCTAAATTATTACCATTTATGCTAATTGAGAAATTTGTCTCGGCACTGTCTAAAGCTGCAGTGGGAAGAGTTGTTGTGTTATAAAGATTATATTTAGTATTTAAATAAGTTTCAAGATTCTGACGATCAGTATCAGACAGGGTGCTATTAAAAGCCAAGCTTTCGATAATATCACCTTCTAAATTATACCCAGAAGATGAGGAGCCTTCTTCAGCACCTAAAGTCAATTTGTCTGATGAATCTGGAATATTTACAGTACTGTTACCAGTTTTTGTCTGTTGACTTCCGTTTACAAACATTTTTAAATTTTCATTTGCCAAATTACCATCGTACGTTCCAATTACTAAATTCCCTAAATTATTGTTTAAAGCAGAATTTGAAAGCGCAAAAGCCCCTCCAGGCCTACTAGAATCAACAAAGAATTCAACTTTTCCACTATTTCCAGCGTAATCTCCACCTAAATAAGCCCCATAAGCCGAATAACTTTTAGTAAAAATACCATCATACTGTCGAATTCTTGGTGTTTTGAAAACTGTAATGAAACTGATGTTTTTTGTGTTTGAAATTTCCAGATCTCCAAAAGTAATTGAGTCATTTACACCATCAAATCTAACTGCAGGTTTTCCATTTTGAACTTTATTTCTAAGTGTCGGTTGGTTAGTTGTTGTAATTTGGGTTGCATTATTTCCATTTCCACTTCTATCCATCCAACTTGAAATAGCTCCTCCATCAATTGAAGTTCCTACGCCAGAGTTTGCACTTACCCAAAGCTTATTATTTGTTGAAGTTAAAACTGAACCAAAACTAAAATTATTTATATTACTTTGAGTAGTTAAATTTGAATCTCCATACTTTAAAATTACAGTATTATTATCTGCTAAAAGGCTAGGCTTCTTAAACCAAATAACAGTGTTGGCGCTATTGCAATCTCCATCTATCCAATAGTTTAAATCTGTATTTCCATCAGAATCTTTTACTCTAATATCTCCACAATCACTTCTTAATTTATTTGCTGATATTAATGAAGCTGTATCTAAAGTAACGTTTCCTTCATAATTTGTAATTGTACTACCAGGGTTTGTAATTGTAATTTGTCTTGAAATTAATGCACCTGCACTTCTAAGGTTGCTAAAATTACTACCAGAAATAGTTACAAAAGTTCCACCTATATTTGGCCCACTATTTGGAGAAATACTTGTTACAACTGGGGCTACATAAGTAAAACCATTGCTGAAAGTTCCATTGCTTCCATCAGGGTTGGTAACTGTTACATCAACAGAGCCAGTTTTATTTCCACTTAGTGTAGAAGCTGGCACAGTAGCTTTAAGCTGATTTGATGAAATAAATTGAATATTAGTTGCAGGGTTTCCTCCAAAGCTAATACTTCCGTTTCCGCTTCCAGATTCACCTCCTAAGACCAAATTGTAAGTGCTGTTTAAGCTATATTTTGCACTAATATATTGTTCCAAACTTGCAACATCATCAACTGAAAGTGACTGGTTAAATATCATACTCTCACCAAATTGACCAATAAACGGACCATGATATGTTCTATCTTTATCAAATGTATTGGCCGCCGCAGTGCCACCATTTGTAATTATAGATAAAATTACAGGAGAATTATAAACTGCTTGAGCTGAAGTTGGCGCTACACCTGTGCCGTTTATTCTAAAAGTTCCATTGCAAACATAAGAATTGTAACAGTTTGCAAGATAATTATTTCCACTTCTATGGAAGTCGTAACTACTGGTATCTCCAAGTATAAACGAACCAGATCCGCTTCCTGCAGCTGTCTCGTTCCAAAACATTATCACAGTACGAATATCAGTTAACCTATTTGTAAACTGGTAACTGTTTGAACCATTGAAAGACAAGCTTGGTTTACCGTTCAACCCGGTTGGATTATAAGTTGCACCAGAATAACCACTTTGAACACTCCAATTATTATTATTTCCAGATTTATCTTCAATACTGGTTACAGTAGCTCCGTTTGTTGTGGTACTGGTACCGTCTGTAGACTTTATCCATTGTTTTAAAGAACTAGAATTTGTTGCAAAAACAGGATATACAGCGTCTCTGCTACTTTCAGAAACAAGCACAGAGTCGCCATATTTCAAGTAAAAGATATTTTCTCCCACAGATAAACTTGGTATGGAAATGTGAATTAAAGTAGAGCTAGTGTTGCAACCTTGTTCTATCCAATAATTCAAATTTATGCTTTCATCATTATTTTTTATACGAAGATCGCCGCAATCATTACGCATTTTTCCTGCAGAAATTAAACTTGCTGTATCTACCAAAACAGAAGTTTTAACATTACTAGCACTGCCACCAGAATTTGTAATGGTTAAAAGTTTTTTATAGCCACTATTGGCAAAATTTGCTCCGTTTATAGTTACCTCTATTCCTCCAAGTGTGGCACTGGAATTTGGTGTAATAGAAGAAATACTTGGCGATAAATAACTAAAACCATTGATTAAAGTGGTACTAATTCCATTAGGATTGGTAAATACTACATCTACAGAACCACTTTTACTGCCTGGCAATGATGATGCTGGAACTTTTGCTTTAATTTCGGCAGAAGAAATGTATTGAATATTTGTTGCAGAGTTTCCTCCAAAAGTTAGGCCTCCATTTCCAGCATTGCCAGATTCAGAGCCAATGGTAAGTGTAGGGTTTGTACTTGAGATATTATATTTTAAATTTAAATAATTCTCTAAAGACTGAACTTCAGAATTACTATTTGCAGTTCCAAAGGCAATTATTTCGGCAATGTCTATGTTGGCAAAATAGCTGTTTTCCATTGCTCCAAGTTGCATTGGTCTCACACTAATAGGGTTGGCAGTGTTTAGTGTCATAACCATTGGTAATGTAATACCTCCAAGATTAAATGGTGAGGTTAAACTTGTACCATTTTTTCTTACAGCTAAAGGATATGGGCCGCCGTGAAATTGGTTTGTTCCAGGTTCAAAAAGACCCATTCTACCGCCTGAAACATTTTCTAAAACCGATCCATAATTGTTGAAATTAGCTACATTTGATTTAAAAACTGTTATATATTGAGCAACTGCCGCGTTATTTGATAGGTATAAAGTATCATTTACACCATCAAAACGAATTGCTGGTTTTCCACTAAACGCACTTGAGTATATTGTAGGTCTGCTGCCCGCAGTATTTTGAGTGGCATTATTAGCGTTCGATGAAATGTCAGTAAGTGTCTGAATGCTAGATAAATTACAAATTCCAACACACATTTTAATGTCGCTTAATGTTGAACCTGTATTATAAAGTGAAGTATCTAGGGTTAATGGATAATTAGCTGAGGTTAAAGTAATTGAACTTGTATATAAAACAAGGCCATTTTTCTTGTAAACAATTTTATCGCCAGTAGCCTCAACACTTAAAATATCGTTAGCTGTGTAAGTTCCTATGCTAGTTATAAAGTTTCCTGACTCATACACCCTTAAATTACCATCTGAAGAAGGGTATATGGCAAAGTCAATATCATTGTAATGTGCAGATGT
Organism: uncultured bacterium; assembly: GCA_963704645.1. Lineage (GTDB taxonomy): Bacteria > Patescibacteriota > JACMRA01 > JACMRA01 > JACMRA01 > JBILXY01. The sequence goes on along the minus strand of OY969926.1, from coordinate 1,181,799 downwards.
ATTATTTTTTGCTAGTCCAAACATTCTTTCAGAATTGGTGTCGATCAATTTTGCTGAAACATAACCATTTCCAGAGTCTATAGTTTGACTAGAAATAAGTCCACTATTACCCCAGCCAGTACTAGCCGTGCTTGCAATTGTACCATTGTTAACAGAAGTACCAACAATATCGGTAAAAGATGGTGTAAATTCAGTGGCAGTTAAGGCATTTTCAGCACTCATTCTAAACTTTACATTGCTACCCGCCAATACAGAAGCAAAAGATACATTAGAAATATTACTTTGACTGGTTAATTCAGGCAGGCCATACTTCAAGTAAATATTACTACTACCGTTTGGTAGGCTAGTTTTTTTAAACCAAATTATAGTGCTAGAAGTATTACATCCACTTTCTAACCAATAACCTAGGTCTGTAGTTCCATTGTTATCTTTAATTCTAATATCCCCGCAATCAGATCTTAATTTCCCTGCAGTTATAAGGCTTGCGGTGTCTAAGGTTAATTTTCCTTCATAGTTATTAATGCTTAATCCAGGATTATTTATTGCAACTGCTCTTTCTATTCCACTTTTCGCAAAATTTGTTCCATTTATTGTTACTTCATACCCTCCAAGTGTATTTCCACTGTTTGGAGTGATAGAAGTGATAATTGGATCGCCATAACTAAATCCATTAGTTAAAGTAACACTACTACCGTCGGGGTTAACAAGAACAACGTCTACAGAGCCATTTTTATTACCAGGTAATGTAGAAGCTGGGACTGTAATTTTAACCTGTGTAGGGGAAATATATTGCAGATTAGTTCCAACATTTCCACCAAAACTAATAGATGCTGTTGTAATGCTTTCACTGGCAATACTTAGCGTTGGGTTTGTGCCATAAAGATTATATTTTGAGTTTAGATAAGTTTCTACACTTTGACGATCTTGCTCAGGTAAAGAAGCGTTAAATGAAAATAATTCCAGTATATCACCCTTAAATGTTTCGCTAGAATCATCATCACCAATAGTATCAGCACTAAAACCAGTAGATGCAGAGCTTGTACCATTGCTTGATCCGTTAAGGTAATATGCTACATTTCCAAAAACACTATTTGAACCATAAACATTGGCCAAATTTTCTATTATTGGTGTTGTATTATGGTGATCAGAAGAACTATAATAATAACTCATTAATCTGGTTGATCCACGATAGTAAAAACCTCTAATATTATTTTCAGAAAAAACAGCTCCATACGTGTCAGAGCTTGGCCTAGGGGTAAATGCAGTGTAAAAGGCGTTATCACTAGAAAGTGTCAGCGGAGTAAATTGCATCCTGTCATTATTTCCGTCAAACTGAATCGCAGGCTTTCCATTCTGAATATTGGTTTTTATTTGCGGCCTATTTGCGACTGTAGTTTGAGTAGCATTATTTCCATTTCCACTTCTGTCATTCCAAGTTTGTATGCTAGATCCATCACAAATACCAATACAAATTTTCACATCTTTCAAAGTGGCACCAGCTGAATATAAAGAACTGTCAAAAAGTAATGGGTAACTATTTGATGTCAAAGTAGCCCCGCTTACATAAAGAGTAATTCCATTTTTCTTATATAAAATTTTATCTCCACTAGCCTCCACACTTAATACATCGCCGTTTGAATAAGTCCCTAAACTTGTAATACCACTACCACCTTCGTAGACGTATATATTTCCGTCGTTAGCTGGGTACATGGCAAAATCAATATCTGTATAACTTGAATTACTATTTCCCTTAGACAAACCAAACATTCTGTAAGTGTTATTTTCTAGAATAGTGCTTGATACATAGCCATTGCCGCTGCTAATGCTTTGAACAGAGGTTGCTCCATTAATCCAGCTATTGGCAGTTCCAGTATTGCTTAAATCTCCTCCGTTAACTGTTACCCCATCCACATTTTCAAAACTAGGCGTAAAAGCCGTAGATGTTGTAATATTATTAGCACTTAACCAAAGTTTGTTATTGGTTCCAGCTAAAACACTTCCAAAACTAAAATTAGCAATATTACTAAGGCTGGTTAAACTTGGGTTGTTGTACTTTAAAACCACAGTGCTATTTCCAGTTGGAAGGCTGGGTTTCTTAAACCAAACAACAGTTGAACTAGAATTACATTGTCCATCAATCCAATAGTTTAAATCGGTATTTCCATCAGAATCTTTAATTCTTATATCACCACAATCAGATCTTAATTTATTCGCACTTATCAAACTTGCTGTATCTAAATTAAAGTTACCCTCATAGTTAGTAATTGTACTTCCTGGATTTGTAATTGTAATAATTCTTTGGGGTCCACCCTGGGAAAAGTTAGTTCCATTAATAGTAACCTCTGCTCCACCAAGTATAGAACTAGAATTGGGTGTGATAGAGGTAATAGTAGGTGCGTTTGCTTTAGCTATTCTTTGATATTGCAAAACAGCGTTAGCTATTGTTCCTATAACAATTACTGCAGCAACAAAAATAATTATCCACCTATATTTTACTATAAAAAATTTTAATCTATTTTTCAAATTAGGGTTAGTGGATTGTTTTTTAGAAACAAAATAAACATCCTTAGAAGAAGGTTTATTCTTGGATTTAAATATTCTATTAAAAGTTTTTTTCCAATCAAAGCTTTTAATTTTTTTAAAAAACATTACAGCAATATTTGTTTTTGTTTTAGAAGTAGGTAGTAATTTACGCTACCATTACTTTAATGTAGCTTATTCTAATGCATTAAACAGCAAAAGTCAAAGTAACTTGGTTTTACCAAATGAAAAGCCTGTATAACCAAGCTTATTTTTTAAATCCTACAAAACAACGAAAGACTGTGGATAACTAAGTTTTAAGATTATATTTACGGTAAGCATACCCTCACAACATATCCCTAAAGTTTAAACGCAATACTGTATTTACACGTGAATGGCTCGAACCGCTACTTGTCACCCCAAACTTGGAGGCTGTCACCTTTGTATATGTCATAAATTTCAGTGACAGTTTACTATGACATTACGGTATAATTATCAAATTTACTATTAATTTTTTAAATACAACCTTTTCAAAAAACTTAATAATAAAAGTATCTTAATAAGCTATCTATTTTTAGGTATACCCAAATATTCCAATGCATTTTTCATTGTTTTAGAAAAACTTGGGCCAACTGTGTTTTCAGCAAAGTTATCAACGTTTCCAGGGCTTGGTTCTGACAATTTAATGATTACTAAAATTTGTGGGTCTGGAGCAGGGCCGTAACCTACAAAAGTGTGATCATAAACTCCTAACCTTGTGTTACAATCATAAATGTTTTCGCTTAAGGCACAAAGTTTGGCGTTATCAATTCTACCAACTTGGCTGGTTCCTGTTTTACCAGCAACAGAATATCCGGGAACTTGCCCTCTGCTTGATTTTTGGCCTAAATAACCCTGATCTAAAACATTTACTAAATACCCTGTAACTTCCTTGGCTACCTTTTCAGAAATTACTGTCTGAGGCTGCTTCCTTTTAATAATACTGTTTTCACTGGTTCCATCGTCTACAGTGTTGTCACCGTAAGCAATTTTTTCTACTAAATATGGTTCTACAATTTTACCGTTGTTAGCTAAAGCAGTGTATGCTCTGGCAAGTTGAATAGGGGACTGAGTAAAGCCTTGACCGAAACCAAAAGTGGCATATGTAAATCCAGAATTTAAGTTTGTGTCTAGCTGTCTTACATCTCCACCACCATCTCCTGGAAGGCTAACTTGGGTGGGCTGACCAATTCTGTACTGCTCTGTAATATATTGTTGTAATTTGGAATTCGGCATTCCTTCAGATAACATTTGGGCAATTCCAGTGTTTATAGAATCTCGTAAAACGTTGGAAATGTTTTGTTTACCTCTACCTCTGTAGGAAAAGTTTTGGGAATTACGAATATAGTAAATTGTACCGTTTCTTTCTTGATACGGTTTGCCTTTTGAATCGTAATCTTCAAATTCCCAATTATTTGGAATTCCAATGTTTTTACCGTTAGAATCCTTAGCTCCATTTTCCCATTCATTTCTAATTGCAGCCACAGTTAAAGGCTTCATAACCGAGCCAACCTCGTAATCTATACTGGTTATACTATTTCTAAAGGCGGTGGAATTAGCTTCTTCATACCTGTTTGGGTCAAAACTTGGGTAGCTGGCCATGGCTAAAATTTTGCCAGTTTTAACTTCCATTACTAAAATAGAACCATCCTTAGGCCCACCTTTACTGTTGGTGTTATCTTTCACCAATTGTTGCAACGTATCTTCGGCATTTCTTTGTAAATTCCTATCAATGGTGGTGTAAATGTTAGCTCCGTTAACCACTCGGGCTTGCTCTTCTTTATTGGAACCAATCTCCTTTGAAAAAATTTGACGACCATTTAAACCAGCTAGAACACTACAATATTTTTGTTCTAAGCCATAGTAGCCAATATTGTATTGACCTAAATAACTGGTGCCTCTAGCTACATTATCTGTTACCATGCTTTGGCAACCGTTTACCTTTAAAGCTTCGTCTGCAGTTACTGGGTTGCGTGGAGCAAAGCCAATGGTGCTACTTAACATTTGGTTTTCTGGATAAACTCGACTTTCAATATTTTCTACACCAAGCCAAGGGTTGAAAGAGGCTACTCCTGACTGTACATATAATTCAGAACTTCTTAAATAATCTATTGCTTGTTTTTGGGATGAATCAATAAACTTTTGAATCACTACATGTCTAAGTAAAACCGGTTTTGCAACTTCAGTTTTGAATTGATTTTCAACACTTTTCCAGTCTATATTTAAAGCTCCAGCCACCATTTGGCTAGCAGATTCTATGCTTAGAACTTTATTATCAAGTTGGTTTTTTAAAATTAATGGGTCAAAATATACATTAGCCAAACTTTGACTAGAAGTTACAGGAATTTCATTTTTAGATTGGCTTAAATCTTGAATAAAAATCTGCCCTCTCCTAGCTGGAATAACTTGTAAACTACTAAGCGAATTGGAACTGCCGCCGTTGCTAGATAGTGCGTTGCTAATTAACTGAAGCTGGGCCAAACGCACTCCAATTACAAGGAAAAAAACTACAAAAACTAATCTAATAACTAAAGATCGGTTAAGATTTGCACTGAAATTATTTGTTCTATCTATAATATTTAACACTAAGCCCTTTAATAGATTTTTTATATTTTCTTGAATTTTTGATGATAAATTTACACTTTCTTTGCCTGTGCTACCAGCACTATTTCTGAAATTATTATTGCTATCAGATTTTTCTTTACTAAAATTAGAATTACGTTTCTGGCTAAATTTGGCCTGGTTTTCCTTAATTTTTTTAGAGGCCTGCCAAGAGTTAAGATTGAACTTAATTCTATCTATAAGTGAGCTAGGCTTGTTTGAATTGGCTAAATTAGAATAATCAATTTTTTTATTTTTGACATTCTGCCTAGTTTTTTTTAGGCTAGGGGACATACCTACCTAAAGTTATTCCACATAGCCAATTTGTCAATATGCAAGCCAGCCAATTTTTAAGCAAACTAAAAAGTTTGGATTATTCTAAACTAGAGGAAGTGAAAGGTTTAGGCGCAGTGCTTTTAGCCAATCTAAAAGAGTTTACTAATTCTGAAAGGTTTAGTGAATTACAAGCTGGATTTACTTTTTTGGAAGCTAATAACAAATCACTGACTTTGAAATCTGACAAACTAAATATACAGGGTGTTTTATCTGGACAAACTATTTGCATTACAGGTTCTTTCGCTGAAAGTAGAGATGCAATTGCTTTAAAATTATCTAACCTGGGGGCTAAAATTACTAGTGCCGTTACTTCTGCAACCACCATTTTGTTGGTAGGTGATAAACCAGGAAGTAAATTAGCTAAGGCAGAAGAGCTGGGAATAAAAGTTGTATATTCCGTAGAGGAAATTATTTAGGATGCACAGCAAATCACCAGCTACCTTGGTAAAATTTAAAACACAATTACCACCCGAAGGTGGTTGTATATATTGTGATAAGCTATATTTCTAGTTATAATTACTCAGCTTTTTTAGACTTCTTTTCTGGTTGTAAGCTTAGCCAGACAAAAGTTGCCGCTGCGACTACACCAATAACTCCAAAAGCTACAGATACCCAAACATTTTTACCACCACTTCTTACTAACTCTGAAACACCTAATACAGATGGAATTGGTTTTAGTGCTTGGTTAATGGCCTTAATAGGTTGAGTTAAAATATTGGCTGTTGGTAAAGATTGTGTGTCAGATTTAACAATTGGTAAGGCTTGAACAGTAATTTTTACGTCAGTAGTGCTGCATAATTCTGCTTGATTACAAACTTTGTAGGCTAATGTATCAACCCCGCTAAATCCACTTTTAGGACTATACTGAATTTCCCCAGATTGCAAATTAACTTCAACACTTCCGTTTTCACTAGGTTTGGTTACTTGTATTGTGGAAGCAACTAATTCCCCTTCTCCAGCAACGTCATTCTTCAAAATTTCAACAATAACCGGCTTAGATTCCTGAGTTGTTACATCGTCAGAATTTGCTACAGGTGGTAATGGTGGAATTGTTTCTATTCCAATTTTAACTTCAGCAATGGAACAAAAACCGCTGTTTAACAAACATATTTTGTATTCAAAAACATCGCTAGCTGCAGCTGTTGCAGTTGCTTTATAGTTTATTGTGCTTTTTTCAATATCAACCACAGCCTGACCAGCAACACCTTGTTTAACAACTTCTAAAGATTTAGGATTGTAGACATCGGCTTTAAAAATATCGTTTTCCAAAACTTGAATTGTCTTCATTTCCCCAACATTCATACTTTCTGAATCTGTTATAGCTTGAATGTCTATAACGGTTAAGTTTACTGTTGCCTCATCGCAACTTTTTACAACATCACATATTTTGTAGTTAAATGTATCAAGTCCAGTATAGTCTTTAGCTGGAGTGTAAATAACACTTCCATCTTTAATTTCTACTGTTCCATTTTTTGGCTGCAAACTAATTTGTACATTTTTGTAGCTTAGTGTTTCTTCTGCGTCTGAATCATTTTTCAAAATTTCAATATTTTGGTTACTATTCATTTTGCCCATGCTACTGTCATCTTCTGTGCGTGGTGGCAAATTCGCTTTGCAGTTCTGGCTTAAATCAATTTTGTCTGTAGGAATAACTATTTTTCCAGAAATTGGAGCAGCACCATCCATCATTACATAGTCATAACTAAAGGTTGGTCCATTGTTTAAACTAGTTTTGTTACCTACATTTTTTAAAGTATAAGTAATTGAGGCAGTCTGTTGATAGCTTAGATTTGGTAATTTGGCACTGTTTCCTTCAAATATTGAAGATTGGCCATTAATGCTAATTTTTTTATCTACAACTTCAAATCCATCAGGCGCAATATCTAACAAAAAGTTGTTTTGACTATCGGACCTTCCATTATTTACAGCTGTAATTTTTAAATTTACCATGTCTTCTTTGCATTGGCCAGTTTGAGATACTAGCTCTAAACTTAGCTTGGGTTGAGCAGAATTTACCTCAATTTGAATACCAAGTGCATTAATTAAGTAGGTGTCTCCTGTGCTTGTAGCTTTAGCATAAGCGGAAGTTTGCTTGTTGGTTAAACGATTGCTAATATTTACAGCGGTTACATCCCAACCTTGTCGCGCTCCAACCTTATTAGAATTTAAAGCTTGGTTTTTGCTGCCAAAACTACCTGTAGAATCTAAATAGCCATCATTATTATTAATTTGTGAGGCAAAAAAGTTATCTACTTTGTTATTTGGGCCTTGTAAATCTTGCAAGTTGTTGGTATTTGAACCAAATTTTAGCCTATCTCCGTTATACATTGAATCTCCTTCTTGGGCGCTAACTAGCAATTTTCCATTAACTGCACCGCTTGTTGGTGTGGCAAAACCTTTGATTTCGGCGGTGTTTGTAAATTGGTCTGGTCCTACTTGTTCTGCAGCTGTAAACAAAGATAAGTTTCTAGCTGGTTCATCTTGGTTATAATATACAATAGCCAAAGTAAAACCAACATAATTGTTGTAAGGGTTGCCTTTTATCATAACACTTGGCACACCAGATAGGCTGTATTTACCTTTTCCGGAAGAACCAATTAAGCCAGAAATATCGCCAGAAGTTCTAACGTAACTATGGCTTTCCTGAACTTCAGCAGCAGTTTCTTTAACAGGTTTAATACTTTCAACTTTCCCATTTGGAAGCTCTAATTTAACTGCATTGTCTAAATTGTTTTGAATGCTTTTATCTAAATATTTATAATTTCCACCCCAAATTAATTCAGCGTATAAAACTTGGCTTTTATCTGGAATGTTTACATTTGTAAATCCTCCGTTCTTTTCCCAGTTGGCTACTGTGCCATTGGTTTTAGGAGAAAAATCTTGGTCTACACTTTGGCTGTCTAGACTTGTGTAAGTGCCGCAACTTCCATAATCTACATTTTCAGCTAAGCATAAGCTATTTCCTGCAAATACAATTCCACCATTAGTTGTTTTACTGTATCTTAAGGCATAACCTTCTTTACCAGTAACAACTCCAAGTACGTCTCCGTTGTTTATATTTGCAGATTGCATATTAAGTAAAGCCAAACAGAATATGCAGAATAAAGCAGCTGTTAGGGCAATTACTCTAGCTTGGAAATTGCTAATTTTTATTTTTGTTGAAGATAAATTCATAAGTTTTTTATTTTTGTTGATGAAGTTTTTTTGTTTGAATATTTTCCACTTTAGCCTTATTTCAAAAGAAATGCTTGTTTAATATTTATGAATATTTAGAAGGTTTTCTTAAGAAATTACTTAGGCTGGGGAAAAATACTAGTAATTTTAGCAACAAAATTTTCAACCCATCAGAAAACTATATCTGGTGAATTTGTTATTTTTGTAAGCAAATAACTATAACTTAAACTATACTAAACAAATTAAGTATATGCAATTAGCTCAACAGTAAATGCCTACTTAAAAAGGATAAATGCTAGTTCTGCTAAAATGTATTAGTGAAAATATTTTAAAAAGTTGTCCTAAATACTTCCTACTTAAAAAGGCCAGTAACGTTGTCCCAAAAACTCTTACTAGATTTATCTACTTGTTCTGTGGTTTCGGTTACAGTTTTGTTAATATTATCTAGAATATTTAAACTTCGGGGCATATCTATTTGGTAAATTCTCCAACGGTATGCTGTGTTAAAAATTCCATAAAAATTGCTTGAAGGATACTTTTCTAAGTACAATTTAGCCTGTTTTCCTTCTGGGTTTGGTAAATTATTTTGGAACTTTAAAACAACAGTAGCGTAATTCTTGCCCGACCCAGAATATTCAATTGCGCCAATTTCCACCGGTTTAGAAGCGGCAGATATTCTTAAAAGCTTAATGTTATTCTCATTGCCCCAGCTATTCAAAAAACCAGATTGTGTAATGTCTGCCAACACTTTCTTTTCTTCTTCAGTTACGGTTTGGGTAGGGTTTTCAATTAATTGCGTAAATTTATTTACAACGTTTTCAGGGCTGTATTGGAAAGCTGCAAGGTTTAAAACCAACACATAAGCCATGCTGGAAAATATAACTGTTACGAATAAAATAACTAGTATTTGAAAAGTTTTTTTAACTGGAAACCAAGTAGCCAACACTGCCATCGCTGGGTTTGGTAAATTAGATTTAGCTTGGTTAGGTTGCTCCATAATATTTACAACAAGTTTCAAAATTGAAGATATGTCAAAGTTATAAATTGAGTTGAAGGGCAGGATACTTTATGATGCATAAATATTAAGAGGAGAAATAGTGAAAAAAAATAAGCTGTCACCATAAACCTTTTTTGAAAAGTGGCTCCGAGCTGAGCTTGTCTCATTTTTACTTTCATCCTCAGATCTAACTAATATGATTAAGCAAAAAACATTTTAATAAATAGATCTCTCCAAACTCAATAACCATTTCGCATTATTCTAATGGTATCTGTCCAAAAAATGAATCTGTTTTTATATTGGCAAAATTTATAATAAAGCCGTTTTATAGAACATGCCCTGCAGATATATTTACATTGTTTTTTTCAGCTTAAGCTTAATGTCAGTTTGGTTTTTGCCAGTTTTTTCTGTAATAAGTTTAGCCGAAGAAAATGTTTATATTAGTGAAGTTAATTTCGCTGGAAGCACTAGGTCTAATTGTAAACTATGCAGCTATGACAAGTGGATTGAAATTACAAACCCTAATAACAAGGCAATAGATGTGGGCTTGTGGCAACTTCGGTTTCACCAGTCTCAGGAAGCAACTAACAACCTTAAATTTCCACCCAATACTTTCATTCAGGCTAAGAGCAACTACCTGGTTCGAAATCGTTATAATGGTTTAATTTCAACTCTTGCTAGTGCTAACATAGAAGCAGACGGCGTTAGTGGTAAAGTTTTAAGAGTAAGTTCTAATACTGTAGGCCAGAGAAATATACAAGCTAGTTTAATTAACTCTGCAGGGCAAAAAGTTTCTGAGTTTAGTTTAAATGAAGATAAAATAAAAAATTTAGAAAAAGATGTCGATTTAGCTTATGGAAGTAAGTTTAGTGTTCAATACAACCCGTCAACTTTAAAATACGAAATTTCCAATGAAGAATATTTTTCAGGTAATTATGGCACACCCAAATTTGGAAGTGCTTTAGCTGTTAATTTAGATAATTCTGATTTACAAACTCAAGTTGCTCCGAGTGTTGCTCCGAGTGTTGCTCCGAGTGTTGCTCCGAGTGTTGCTCCGAGTGTTGCTCCGAGTGTTGCTCCGAGTGTTGCTCCGAGTGTTGCTCCGAGTGTTGCTCCGAGTGTTGCTCCGAGTGTTGCTCCGAGTGTTGCTCCGAGTGTTGCTCCGAGTGTTGCTCCGAGTGTTGCTCCGAGTGTTGCTCCGAGTGTTGCTCCGAGTGTTGCTCCGAGTGTTGCTCCGAGTGTTGCTCCGAGTGTTGCTCCGAGTGTTGCTCCGAGTGTTGCTCCGAGTGTTGCTCCGAGTGTTGCTCCGAGTGTTGCTCCGAGTGTTGCTCCGAGTGTTGCTCCGAGTGTTGCTCCGAGTGTTGCTCCGAGTGTTGCTCCGAGTCAAAACTACCAAAATAAAGAAATTAGTCAAGCTATTTCAGTTCCAAAAAACTCACTTCCAGTTGTTCAACAAAGTTTCCATGAAAAAGTTAAAATTAATCAGCCTAGTTTAGTTTCGCCAAGCTTAGAAACAAAACTATCTAACATAGATGTGTATATTAAGTCCTCAAAGGAGCTGATAAAACTACCACCAAATTTATCAAGTAATTTGCAACCAAGGCAATCGGTAGATGTCGTAAAATCACAATACTTTAAAACTGATGCGATTATCAATTCAACTCTTGATTATCAAAATTTTCCACAAGCGAATATCCAGACAAATGAAGTTAAAAAACCTTTAACAGTGATAAATTTAGAAAAAAATGACATGCATTTGTGGCCAATGGCTTTAATAATTTTATTCAGTTTTGTAAGTAGTAAAGCTGTTAATCAAGGGAAAGATGAAAATTATTTCGCTAATTATTACAAACCCCTGCCAGTGACAACATAAAATTGACAAAACACCTAATCTAGGAGAAAATTAGCCTATGAATTTAAATTTTTCCTTATCTGAAAGTTTACAAAGATTAGGTATGATAGCTTTTACTGGTCTAGCTATTTTCACATCAGCAGCTGCATGTACAATTCCAGGTTTAAACCTAGGTGGTAGTTCTTCTAGTCTAAGTTTAGGTGTTTTAAAGCAAGATCCAACAATTTCTACAGAAAAATTTGGTAGAATTAATGCTGTTAAAACTTTAAACGGGCAAACAGAAGCAACTGGCTTAAATAATTTGTCTGGTTTAAAAATGGTGCTAACATCAACAGACAATCTATATTTGTTAACCAGTCAGAAAGGTCTATTTAGAACAAAAGATGGAGGTAGAACTTGGCAGAGAAAATATATCTTTAACCCTGTTTCAACAAACTCTGACGCAAAAGCTAAAGACACTGAAATTGCTAATATTGTGGCTAAAAATGACGCTCTTGTATCCGCAGATTTTGCTGTAGACGCAACAAATCAAGAAAATATTTACTTTGCAGCAAGTCAAAATAAGGTTGGTAAAATTTTTGCTAGTAACGATGGAGGTGACACTTTTAAAGAGGTTTACACTGAGGTTCAAGCTAATGTGGAAGTTAAGTTATTGGCTGTAGATCCAAAAAACCCATTGCGTATTTATGGTGTTTTGCAAAAAGGTGTTTTAATTAGAAGTTTGGACGGAGGAAAAACTTGGCAGAAGCTTCAATCTTTCAACGATCAGCCAGTTCAAATTGGTTTTGTTCCAGAGTTCAATAACCTGTTCTACATTCTTTTCAATAAAAATGGCTTGGCTGTTTCAGCAAACGATGGTGAAACTTGGACAACTAAAGCTTTGAATAAAGAAACCAGTAAAATAGGCGAAAATCAACCTAAAGATAGCTTAAGCATAATTCCTAAAGACACAAATACTTTTGGAATATATGAAAAAATAATACCTGTAACTTCGGGTAGTAATAAAGGTTGGATTCTACTTTCCGATAGGCAGATGTGGTTTAGTTCAGATGTAGATGGTAAATTTTCTAAAATTTTATTACCACTTCAAAGCGAACAATATAATGTTTTAGATGCCGCTGTAGACCCAGTAAAAGGTTTAGATAGCATTTTAGTAAGTGTAGATAACAAGTTGTTTACAACAACCAACAGGGGGCAAAGTTGGACTACTAACGATAAAATTGGTGTTTCAACTACAATAGGTAATATTGGAGAAATTGTAATAGATCCTTCCGGTAGTAAATCTATATATTTAATGTTGGTTAATCCAAGCTTAAAGAGAGGCTCAGGAAACGGATTCTTTATATAGTAAGGAAGATTCAAGTTTATAACTTAAATTACATTACAAAAATCTAGCTTACACCGTTTTTTAAATAAGACTTAATCATTTTGTGAGCAGTATTTGTTTTTGACCAATTTAACCAGTATTTTTTCGGAGACTGGTATGTGTCTGTAACTATTTCAACCATATCGCCAGTTTTTAAAACAGTGTACAAGTTGTTTGCTTTGCTATTAATTTTTGCATAGGCTGCTTTATTTCCAACCTCCTGGTGAATTTTATAAGCAAAATCAAGTGCTGTAGAATTGTCTGGCAAGCTTATTACGTCACCTTTTGGGGTAAGTACAAATACTTTATCTTGAAATAAATTCATTTCTAAATTCTTTTTTGCCTCTTTTTGTTTAAGCAATAAGTTCCAAGCCCCTCTGCGCAAAGTTTCACCAAAATTCATTAAAGTATTTGGATCTAAGAAATTTAACTTACTATCAGCTGCTATAACCTTCTTTTTGTAAGCCCAGTGTGCGGCAGCACCATATTCAGCCAATTCGTGCATTTCTTTGGTTCTAATTTGGAATTCAAAAGAAGTATTTGTTTCCTTGTCTATAACAGTTGTATGAATACTTTGATACCCGTTTTCTTTAGGATTTTGAATGTAATTTTTGGTTCTTTCCACGTATTCAGGAAAAATTGTATGGATTTCGTCTAATGCTTGGAAACATTTTGGAACATCGTCTACAATTATTCTAAGTGCAATTAAATCGTGAACTTCATCTATGGTTTTACCTTTGTCATATAGTTTGTTGTAAACTGCATAATAACCCTTAGCTCTTCCCATTATTTCTAAATAGGGAAATTTTCTTTCGGTTAAAAACTTTTCGGTTTTAATTTGCAGTTTTTTTGAATGAGTTGTTCTATTTTCAAAATTTAAAACACTGTTGTTCACCATGAAGTTCCATATCTTTGGGTGTAAATACTGAAAAGCCGAATCTTCAATACCATTTTTTAAAATGCTAATGCCCATTCTTGAAGCAATTTCAGAATCAATTTTTATAGCTTGCTCTGCAATTTCTCTAGCTTTCTCTGGTGCTAGATGCTGCATATTTTTCAAATTGTTAATTCTATCGGCAAGCTTAATGAAAAATACTCTAAAATCTCTTCCAGTGGCCACAAACATCCTTCTTAAGTTTTCAGCATATTTTTCAGATGAATTCTGACTAGTGTTCTGCAGTAAAGCCAGAATTTTATTTAAATCTTCAATAATTTCAAAAACCTTAGATGGGAAATTTAGTCTATGAAGCTCTAAAAACGGCTTATCATCTGTGCTTCCGTAAAGCAGTGCGGCGGCTAAGGTATCTTGATCTAAATGAATTTTTGCCAAAATTTTTGCCACTTCTACTTTGTGTTCTAAATAGTAACTTCCATCATCCCTTTTTTTATTCCCATATATTTCCATGGCAGCCTGAAAAGCATTACAAACCATCATCTTTTCCTGCGGCTCTAGGTATTTAATATAATTCTCTAGATCTAGCCACAAATTCTGACATATTTCATCAAAAGTTTGTAAGTGCTTTGGGTTCATGAAAGGAAAGATATGTTCACCAAAAGAAGCTTTAGAACTTGAATTTTGTCAAGCCTTATTGGGCATTTTCCATCGTTAAATGTTGCATGTTAACCTGCTTATGCTTTAGGTATGGCAGAATAAAAAAATTAAATTTAACTAATTAAAGTTTTAATTGTTAAAAATATAGTTTAAGGAGGCGTGTATATTTTAAATTTTATGAAGTTGTGACTGCCAATTTGGCTAAGGTTTTATACTGAACACAATAATCTGCCACCCTAAAAAAGTAATTACTTCATTTACATATCCTTCAAAAATGTGAGCACAACTACCTTCGCCAGTGTGCTTTATCCAAGTGATTTTGATCTATCCTAGTTGTTCATTGTAAACAGGCAAATTATCCAAATAGCTTTTGAGAATTACCTCCAAGTATGGCCAATTTGCAAGTGTAAGTTCTAAACCTTCACCTGCTTTATGCTCTGAAATTGATGATTCTAGTGGTATGATGTTTCCAAAAAATTATTTACAATTGAACCAAGAAAAAACTCTTAATTCCTTTTAATTTATGCATATTTTTGGTGGTTGGGCAAAGGGTGGGTAGTGGCTCGTTGAGTTAAAATGAATGTTCAGTTTAAAACATAAACTCTCTCTTAAAAAACAATTTGGATTTTTAAAATGTGTGGCTCGCAAGCTTCGCCGCTACAGGGTGGTTTTATTGCTTGCTTGTTTTGGGGCGGTGGCGGTGGCGAGACGGGCTCGCCTCTACGTTGTTTTGGATTTGCCAATTTTTTGGAAGGGTTTTAATTTTAAATTAATATGTCTAAAATTTTTACTACTGGGCCTTATAAGGGAACTAGAGATATGTACCCAGAAGATTTGGTTAAACGCAATTTTGTTTTTAATACTTGGCGAAAAACCATGGTGGCCAACGGTTTTGTAGAATATGACAGCAGCGTTATAGAAAATGCCGAGGCTTTTATAGCCAAAAGTGGGGAAGAACTTGGGGGTCAACAGCTTTATTCTTTTACCGACAAAGGAGACAGAAAAATTGCACTTCGGCCAGAATTAACACTTAGTTTTGCCCGTTTAATTGCTGACAAATTTGAGCAGTTAAAATTCCCTGTTCGTTGGTTTAGTATTGCTAATTGTTTTAGATACGAACGACCACAAAAAGGTAGATCGCGTGAATTTTATCAGTTGGAAGTTAACATTGCAGGTGCAGAGCGTGGCCCTGTAGATTTGGAAGTTTTAAACTTATCAGCCGAACTTTTTAAAGCTTTTGCAGCCAAGAAAGAACAGTATAAAATTTTGTATAACAGCAGATTGGTTCTAGACGAATGGACGGAAAAAAATGGTTGGGTTAACTTTAGGCCTGAAATTTATAAAATATTAGATGGTTGGTATAAACAAACTGAAGAGCAAAGTTTAAATGCACTTAAAGAAATTTTACCAGAAGCCGATGCCCAGAAAATTTTGCAAACAGCCAAAAAACAAGGTGAAAATTGGCAGGAATATTTGAATATTGCCTTGAATCAGCCAGAAATGAAGTTAATTTTAGAAACTTTACCAAAAATTCAGCCAGATGTAGATTTTGAATTTACTTGCACAATTATTCGTGGCCAGGCCTACTATACAGGTTTAATTTTTGAAGCCTTTGATACTAACGAAGAAAACAACAGGTCTTTATTCGGCGGAGGGCGCTTTGATGACTTACTAGATTTATACGGAAAAAAATCTGCAGCAGTTGGTTTTGCTCCTGGTGATGTGCCCTTCTCAGAGTTTTTAGATAGTTGGAATTTGTGGCCAGAAAAGTTTAATGAACTGGAAAAAGTTGGAATTATGCCAGCTAGTCAAGAAAATTTGCTGGAAGTTTATAACCAGATTATCCCTAAATTAAAGCAAGAAGGAAAAACTTTTGAAATAGACTACAGTTTTATACGAAGTGAAAACAAACGCTACGAAAGTTTAAAAAAGAAGGGTTGTGTGGAAATTGTTAAGGTTGGGTTTGCGGAGTAAGGTAAAATTGTAGAAATAAAAAAGCCCTTAAAAAAGTGCTTTTAAAAACTTACCACTTGTTATTTACTGCTGATTTCTATTCCATTGTTGGATGAAATCTTTAAGTATTTCTAGAGAAATACAATCTGGCAGGCAGTATAATGATACAGCGTCTCCATTCACTGGATTCCCATATCTGTCAAATTTAAAACGCCATTTTAAAAGTGTACTATTAACTTCAAGACTTTGAGTTTTCGCAATGTCAGTAAATCTGTCACCACTTTCGGTAACTATCAGAAACTTACCTTCCATTTCCAAATTAATTCTATAGCTCATTTTTCCTCGCAAATACTACTAAATCTAATTTAAAATTAGCATAAAAAAAGCCTTCTGGCAAGGCAATAATTCCCAAGAAAATTAAGAATTTTGCTATTTTATGAGTTAGTCCAACCAATAACCCAAACTTTATATTGTTTAGCTAGAAAAATTATGTTGGGTTTAAGGGATGAGCAACAACCGTAAGAAAATAAGATTCCCAGATAAAAACATTTATTCAAACAATAATTCTTTCTTCATAACAATATGTGTGCAAGACAAAAGATGTATTTTTGGGGAGGTAGTTAATTTTATAAATCACGGCGTAGGGGAGAAACTTGTTTCTCCTGTCTTGGGAGTGCCCCAACGCGAATTAAAATTCGTCCCTACGGAAATTGGTTCTATTGTTATTGATATTTGGCTAAGTTTATCTGACATATTTGAAAACATAATAATGGAGGATTTTGTAATTATGCCCAATCATATTCATGGAATCATGACATTTTTAGATAAACCAATTTCTAAAATAACAACACAGGAAACAAATTTATCGGATATAATATCCAAATTTAAATCAATATCATGGTATCATATAAATAAGCAATTTGTAGGGGAACCCTTGCGGTTCCATAAAGAGTATAGAATTTTAACAAGCAACGAAATTAGCATGGTTGATGAGAATAAAGTCTATCGAAATATTAAGTATCACGGGAACGGCAAGCGTTCCCCTACGAGTTTTCCTTCATTTTGGCAGAAATCTTTTTATGAACGAGTTATTCGGAATGACGCAGACCTTTCCAGAATTCGGGAGTATATATTTAATAATCCTGGAAGTTGGAAACTAGATATTTTAAATCCAAGAGCTCCCATTGCCAACAAACTTGGTTTTATAAATACTTGAACCAATGTTTAAAGATAATAAAATTGCAACGCTTGCTTTAGAATTAATGCTTAAAACACGGCATAATTTGTACATTACAGGAGATGCTGGAACAGGTAAAAGCACGCTTTTAAAACATTTTTTAGACGAAGTAAAACAAAAAGTTGCAATTTTGGCACCTACTGGCATGGCTGCAATTAATGTTGGTGGGGAAACAATTCACAGTTTTTGTAGATTAAGCACTGATCCGGCTTGGCAACTTTTGGAAGAGGGGAAAGTTCATAAACTTCGTGATAACCGCAGGGTGAAAGCTATAGATATTTTGGTTATTGATGAAATTTCCATGGTTAGAAGTGACATGCTAGATTTGCTAGATAAGTTTTTCAGGTTGAACAAAGAAAAGCCAAGATTACCTTTTGGCGGTGTTCAATTAATTTTGTTTGGTGATCATTTTCAACTTCCCCCAGTTTTACGTCGGGAGGAAAAAGAGCAGTTTTCAAGTCGCTATAATAGTGAATATTTTTTTGGGGCTAAATGTTTTGCAGATTTGCATTTGAAATATATAAAACTTGAACACAATTACCGCCAAAGTGAAGCCGAGTTCATAAAATTATTAAATTATTTACGTTACGGCGTGGCCAATGCAAGCTTAATTTCTTGGGTGAATACTAAATTTGTTGGCAAAAATGTTCCGCAAGAAACTTTACCAATTACTATTACAACTATAAACAAAGATGCTGCCAATATAAATTTTGATGAATTGGAAAAACTAAGTGCTGAAGAATTTAGCTACAAAGCCGTAATTACAGGAAGCTTCGGGGAAGAGCTTTATCCCACTGAAAAATATTTAAACCTAAAAATTGGGGCTCAAGTAATGTTTATTAAAAATGACCCAGAAAGACGTTGGGTAAATGGTACAATTGGAGTGGTGGAAGAGCTTCAAAAAGACACAGTCTTAATTCGTTTAAATTCTAAAAACTCAAAATTGGTAGAAGTAGAACTTTCTACTTGGGAAGCCTATAAGTATGAATATGATGAAGAGAAGTTGGAAACAGTAAAGAAAACAGTAGGCAGTTTTGTGCAATATCCCTTAAAATTGGCTTGGGCCGTAACCATTCATAAATCGCAGGGGCAAACCTTTGATAATTGTATTATTAACATGGGTAGGGGAGCTTTTATTTTTGGCCAAACCTATGTAGCTTTTAGCCGTTGCAGAACAATGGCTGGTGTGCATTTAACCGTTCCCCTAAAATTAACAGATATTAAAGCGGACCCAAATGTTTTTACTTTTGATAGAGGAACTTTGTGGAACCAGGTTACTTTAGAAGATAAAGTTGGGAATGAGTTGTTGTAGTAGGTGGTGATTTTGGCCAAAAAAATTATCCCTAAATCCAACGTTGATTGGTGAAGTTAGGGATGGACAAATAGTTAAACTTAGTATTTCCAAGAAAGACGTATTGCAAGTGTCCTTTGTTTCCTACGCCACCTCTCCTTTCGTTGTTCTTGAAGAAGTTTTGAGTGAGTATGACTTATGCCATAACTAGGCTTCTCCTCGCATCCGATGGGCCAAAGAAATCTACTAACTGTGATGACTGTAATTGTCCTACCAGTTGCAACATAAAAAAACGACATAACTGTCTCCTAAACACAGCTAGCACTTACACTTACTAATACACAAAATATAAGAAAAGTCAAAACTAATTTCATACATGTCTAAGTAACTATTTTTTACTTTGACATTATAATTTTAGTTATTTAAAATAACTTTACTATGACCTTTAAACTAAAAGTTTCATCACAGAATCAAGTTACTTTGCCAGTAGATTTATTGAATAAATTAGATTTAAAACCAGGAATGTATTTGCATATTTTTGAAGATGGTCAAAAACAGGATACTTACAATATTCAAAATATAGAAAATAAAATGTCTAAAATACAGGGAAGTTTAGGTAGAAAGCTTAAAAACAAAAACAAAATGTTTGAAACTGGTGAAGAGTTTGAAGCTGCTTTGGAGAGGTCAAAAACTGATAGTTTTAAAAACCAAAAATATGATTAAAGTTTTGTTAGATACAAATATAATCGCCAGATTTTTAATTGGGGACGTTGAAAGTCAGCAAGCTGAAGTAAATTTATTGTTTGAAAAAGCTGTAAGGCAAGAATATAAGTTATTTATTCTACCGGAAACTTTAATTGAATTAAAATATGTTCTTACTACACATTATGAATTTTCTAAACAGGAAATTGTAGAAGCATTCCAGGAATTTTTAGATCTGGGAATTGTTGAAATTTTACAGCCTAAACAGCTAGATTTTAAAAAAGTTTTAAATACTTTTAATAAAGAAAATTTATCTTTTGAAGACAGTTTGTATTTACAAGTTTGCCTACAAAATAGTTTGGAATTAGTTAGTTTTGATAAATTATTAGTTAAAACCTATAAAAATTATTTGGAAATTTAGACTAGCCTTGGGTGTTAATTAAAGTTGGAACAGTAATAATAACAGACAATATATTTACACTTTTACTATTGACAATTAGCTTTTTATGTAACTTTAGATTATCTAGTATTCTATCTATATTGAAATACAACAGGAGAAGAATTATGAGTGCTATATTATTAGCATCGCAAGAAACAACTGAGGAAGTTGTTGCGGACGCTCATAGCAAAGTCCGAGAAGACTTGCGAAATGGAAGTGGAATAAATCTCCATTTTACCAGGGATCAAAAAGTTTTAATGCGTCGATCGAGACGTGCTTAAAACCATAGTGCCTAAGTGTTATTCTTAGGTGCTATTTTCTTTTGATGAATAAAACATGCTATTTAATAATTTTTGTTTTATAAAAGACTGCATAAAAAAGTACCGCTTAAAGATTTCTAAAAGCGGTATTATATTTTATTCAATTTAAACAAACAGCATTCTCCATTCTCTTTCTTTCCAATACATTGGAAATTGATCTGCTGTTCCATAGAGAAGTATCATGCTGAAGAGGACTTCCTCGCAGATACTAGCTAAGATTTCATCAACTTCTTCATTGTCATAAATAGTATAGTTTTCCCATACCAATGAAAACAAGCTGTGGTTTCTGTAGCTTTCGTAAAAATCTTGGGCAAATCTTTCCCATGTTTCGCCGTGATGTACACTTTTGTTGCAAATGTAGCAATAGCACAAGTGCGCTAGTTGTAAATCACCATTACAATTTTGACTTGTAATTAGAGCGTAGATTTCCCCATCTGCAGAACCTGCCAATGCTTGACTAACTTTAGACAGGCTTTGCGATACATAATAAGTCTCATCTTGAGTTGGGTTACCTCTACATAATTTATATATAAATAGTGTTTCATCCTCCAAATGCCAACCTTTTGCCATAAACTGCTCCTTTCTACAAAAACACTTCATTACAGAATATAATGGAGGCGTCGTCAAACAAATTTTCTCAAAATGTAAAAATGAAACTTTATCTTACAATGAGATGGTGATTGGGAATGGTTATTACAATGGGGAATTGGGGAATTGAGAATGGCAAGTATTTCCCTACGGTGGTAGTTGATATGGTTCGGGGTTTGCTTTAAAATTTATTTAATAAACTTGTATAAACAATTGCCCTAATAGCTGATCAGCAAAAATATTTTAAATAATTCAAACAATTTTCGCCCAAAAAAATAATCCCTAACTCCACGCCGGTTGGTGAGGTTAGGGTCGAAACTATATTTTAGTTTCCTTTTGATGATATTTTTAAAATAATACCGTCAGCAAGGGAGATATAGGTATCTTCCCCACTAACAATAAAACTTTTTATTTCACGAAGATGGGTTGCACTTAAACCTCGCGGAACACTATCTGCTCCAGTCCACAAGAGCTGTGTTGATGAAAATTCGGCTGGGATAGCCAAAGAAACACTATTTCTTGTCGTTTTCCAAACCCTTTCAATTTTTAAGCTTGAGCTTAAAGAAACAACTGTGACGATTTCTGCTCCTTGTCGTTTGCGTTCATTAGCTTCAAGTTTTTCCAGCTCTAGTTTAGCCCTTAGCTGAATTGCTAATCTTTTACGTTGGAACTCAGTAAGGCCGCGATCGATGACAATTTTTTTGTCACTGCCATTGTCTTTTTTTAAATCTGCACACAGTTTTGGTGGGCTTGGATCGCCTTCTTTCCACAACTTGTCGCAGTCAACAATATTTGGAATGATTAGCTCGCTCTCATCAAAATTTTGAGCTTGAGCAGAACAAATTGCGCCAAAAAATTGAGCAACAGCGATTCCAGTAGCAATAGCCAAACCAGCAAATTTACGATTTAACAGCATGACTTAATCTCCTTAAAATTTCCAAACAACAAATTTGAACTTATACTAGGCCATTACAACCTTATGTATACTTTAAATAAAGCACTAAAATTGCCTTCGGTCAAGGTTTTTTAAGTGGTTTACACTTGTGATTTTGAGGTATAAAGTTTATTCTTTGTGGTTGAGTTTCCTTAAATTATAATTCACGACGTGTAGGTAAATTCCCACAGCACAGGAGGATAAATCCCTCCGAATGGTAATTATGAGAGAATATTTTGGATTATAATGTGCGAAGGGCGACGCGGGGTTCGCCCCTACATTGTGAATTGACATGTTGGGTATAAAACTTAACTTTGGTTTAAAACTAATTTATGAGCAATTACCCCAAAGCTGGTCAGTTTTATTACCATTTTAAGCATAATCCTGAAAAGGGGGTTTTAGATTATTGCTACAAAATTATTGGGGTTGGTTTTCATACAGAAACAGGCCAATTAATGTTAGCTTATCAAGCTTTGTACACCAAAGAAATGCCAAATGAAAATGTCAATTTTTACCTAAGGCCGCTGGAAATGTTTACTGAAAATGTGGAAAAACCAGAGTTAAATTATTTTGGCCCAAGGTTTAGGTTGGTGGAGGATGAGGTGGTTATTAGAAAGTTGAACGTGACTAGCTTGATTATTTGATAAAATTGTGATTTGAATAAAAAGTCCAAGCAATTTCTATAGTGAGTATTCAATGAGTGATTCCAGTCTAAGGTATTGGCAATCTCTGGTGAGCCAGGAATGTGTAGTTGATTTAAGTGGTCGTTTGTTTAGTGATTTGATGTTAGATTCCTTTCTAGATGAAACTTACACAATCAACACAATCGCTTTGAAAGTTAGGCAGGTCTTGCCTACACTAAACAATGTTGTCGTGGTCATTGATTCGCAACCAATTTTATTGTGCAGAATGGATAGCGATGAGTTAATTCATGCAATTGCAAAGTCAATTGTCGTCCAGGGAGAAATCACCTACCTTGTAGCGGAGGAGGGTAGTAATTCTGGTGAAGATACAATGGAAATTAGACCTGAGATGTTGATGGAAGTTGCTCTAAAATTAGGATAAGTAGCATTTTATTGATGTGCGCATCGCAGTCCTTCCAAACTTGGAAGGCTTTTTTCTTGCCCAAAAAAATATTCCCAAATAACATCAAAATATTAATCATAAAAACACCATGACCGAGCTTAAAAATATTCGTAACTTTTGCATCATTGCCCATATTGACCATGGTAAAAGCACTTTAGCCGATAGACTTATGGAAATTACAGGAACCGTTACCAAGCGTGATATGAAGGAACAAACCCTAGATAAAATGGATTTAGAACGAGAGCGTGGAATTACTATTAAGCTGCAACCCGTAAGAATGGATTATATTTACCCTGGCTCTACTCCTTTTTCTAAAGAAGAAATTGAACTAAGAAATTTGGAAACTGGGTTAGATGTTACAAATTTTGTTAACCAGAAATTTATTTTAAATTTAATTGATACCCCTGGCCATGTAGATTTTGCCTATGAAGTTTCTCGGTCTTTAGCTGCTTGTGAAGGGGCAATTTTGGTGGTAGATGCAACTCAGGGGATTCAGGCACAAACTTTGGCTAATTTGTATTCTGCTATGGAATTAGACTTAAAAATTATTCCAGTTTTAAACAAAATAGATTTACCCAACGCCGATATTCCAGCTAGAAGTGAAGAAATTGAAAGAATTTTAGGCTATAATAGGTCACAAATTTTACACGTTAGCGGAAAAACAGGAATGGGAGTAGAACGTTTATTACAAGCTATTGTGGAAAGAATTCCTAGCCCTAAGACTATAGAGTAGGGGAAATTTGTGTGGTTTTTAATTAGACATTAATATAATTTAATGCTTTTCTAATAAGGAGATGTTGTATATTTTACAAAGGTGAACTATGCCCCGTGCTACTGCAAGTGCATTGACTGACGAACAAGCTAGAGAAATTGCTCGATCTAATCCAAATCTGCGTCTATGTCTTCATTCTGATATTCCAATATCTGGTGAGACAAATACAGTAATGGAAGTTGTTTATAGAGCTTTGCCAGAGCCTAATGAGATTGGCACGCACAAACTCACAAGTTTTCAGGAGTTGGTAAACCTTCTTCCTAATCTAGCACAATCTATTAGTTTCGCTTTTGCAGATTCCCAAATTGTTATTGACTACGTGGTGCAATTGCCCTCATTTTCAAAAATTTGGACTCTGACTTTTTTAAGTTCTGAACTAGAATCTGGCTTCCAAGTATTTAAACTAGACCCTGACGGAAAAATTATCCCTGAGAGTGCCAAAGTTTAGGAATCGCTATTTCTTAGAATTATTTTTTTATACCAAGTCTTTCAATTTGAAAGGCTTTTTTCTTGCTCAAAAATAAACCTTAAGGGTTTCTGTGCCGTTTATTAGGTTTGTTGGAGACTTGGGGTGGGTGGCTTGTGAACTTTGCCGCTATAATTTTGATTAAAACAAACAAATGATGACGCGGTGGTCGTATATACATTAAAACATATGGTGTGTTTCACTATATAAAGAAATACTTGCTAGAAGCAAAATTTTGTGTATATAATGTAATTAAGTACATTATTCTTTATATTATAGGAGTACTTCTCATGACCACAGTAAACTACACTGCTTACAAAAATCCTGCACCTGGCTATGCTCCATCTCACATCTTGATTGATTCTATAGAGGGCGATCTCATTGACAGTCTTTCTCAGGGTCAAAAGTTTGAAACAGATCAGATTAGCGAATTCTATGAAATTCGTAGTGCTCTTGAAGGGCAGGGTGTGAATTTTGTGAGAACTGATAAAGTTTTAAACTGATAGTGTTTTAATCTCTCGCTGAGACCCTCAACATTAAACGGAGGGTCTTAATTATTGTCATAAAAATAAACTCCGAAGGGTTTGTAATTCAACAAATGGCGACGCGGTGGTCGCCTCTGCATTAAAATTTATGGAAACCAGGAGGTCTCCACTACCTTAAAATGGCATTTGGATGTTTATGTCATCAATGTTGATGTCTGGTAATTCTGCTTCTGGGGCTATCTTTTCTGCAGCAGCAGTTCCTCCTGCATTGTTAGAGCTAGTTGAAGATGAAGAATTGTCAGATGGCACTGCTCCTTCTTGTCTGTCACCAGCTGAAGATAGAATTTCTAATTCTTTAACTAGAACGTCGGTGGCATAGCCTTTTGTGCCGTCTGGTTTATCCCATGAGCGGTTTTTTAAACTTCCTACAATGGCAACTTTACTACCTTTTTTTACGTATTGTTCAACAATTTCGGCTAGTCTTTCCCATGCACTTAGGTTGAAGAATTGAACAATTTCTTGTCCGGTTTGGTCTTTTCCTTCGTTTACAGCAATGCTAAAACTTGCAATTTTTTTGCCTGTTGTGGTTGTTCTAATTTCAGCGTCTTTAGTTAAGCGGCCGATTAAAAATATTTTGTTCATATAAGTGATTATAATTTCTGATTATGATTTGATTTGTAGTTTGATTGTTATTTGGTTGATTTAAATTCCTAAATAAAAAGTGAATTTATAAATTAGTTGTTTTGATCTAAATTATTACCATCGTTTTCTGTATGGTTCATATCAAAGTTGTTAGTATCTACCTTACTGTTAGAATTATCATCCTTTCCACTCTTGGCAGAAAAAAAGTTAAATACTATGTACAGTAAATAAGAAACAGATTCGTATACTAACCAAAATAAGGCTAAAACACCAATTAAACCGTACCAGTCTGTAAAAACTGGAGCTTTGCCTCCGAAGTATAGTGCGAAGAAGGTTAAACTTAGAAGAAGGCTTACAATTCGGGCTATTGTTTCTTCAAGACCATCTAAAAAGTGTTTGATTGGCATAATGTGTGTGCTTAATTTGATTGTAAAAAATATTTAGAAATCAGGAAGTGTTGTCTAAGTGTATTTACTGAAGGCTTTGTATTTAATAATTTGTTTGGTGGGTATGGGTGGATTTGAACCACCGACCGCAGACTTATAAGATCTGTGCTCTAACCAGGCTGAGCTACATACCCGCTTGTTTTAGGGTTTAGTAAAATAATTCCATTGTCAAGATTTTATAAGTTCAAGTTTGGACTAATTTGCTTGTTCCAAAAAGTTTTGAATAAGTTAGCTTGCTTAGATTTTAGAAGTAGTGCTGGTGTACTAACCTCCGAAACAACTCCATTTTCCAAAATTATAATCTCATCGCATTTATTGGTTGTGGTCATACGGTGAGTAATAAAAATTATTATAGAGTTTTGTTTTAGTTTTTGCAGTAAATTAACTACAAGCTCTTCTTTGTTAGCATCTAGCTGATTTGTAGCCTCGTCTAAAATAATAATTGGCTTTTTTTGCAAAGCAATTCTGGCTATTTCAAGTAGTTGTTTTTGGCCTCCACTAAGCTCCAAATTTTCGCCAATAATTAAATCTAAATTCTCAATTTTTTTATCCAGCTCCAGTTCTTTCAAAATTGCATAAATATTTTCATCTGTTATTTTTTCTATCTCATCTTTTTCCAGTCCTAAAAACAAATTTTCTTTCACGGTTAGGGCTTCCCACAAAAAGTTGTTTTGATCTATATTTCCAATATATTTTTTCCAGAAAAGTGGATCAATGTTTTTTAGTTTGTACTTCTCATTCAAATTCTGGCTGCTAATTAAAATATCTCCAGAAGTAGTATCTATAGAGCGTTTTATTAGTTTCATTAATGTAGTTTTTCCAGCTCCATTTTCGCCAACAATTCCGTATATCTTACCTTTTTCCAAGTTTAAATTTATGCTATTCAAAACAGTTTTTTGAAACTGAGTTCCGTTAAACATTTTATCTAATTCTTCTAACTCTTCAACCAAGTTTTTACGCAAACTTATATTCAAAGAATGATTGGAAATTACCAGCTTTATCCAGTTTTTGAAAAGTAATATTTGCCTAGAAACAAAGTTGTTTTTATTACCTTTATTTAGTTTAATACTTTCCTTTACAGCTTTTAAATGTACTAAAATTTTGCTCTGATTTTCACTGTCATTAATGCCTGTAATTCTTTGTTTCATTTGCTGAAGATATGCCTGTTCTTCTTCATAAAATTTAGGGTAGGTGAAGTTAAGATTGGAAATTACCAAGTTATCAATTTCTTTAAAAACGGGCTTTTCTGAAATTGTGTAATCTAGTTTTGGCTGAATATGAATTAAAAAATCGTATCTAAAAAGTTCGAATCTTAGTTCTATTAAATTTCTAAAAATGTTCCCAAAACTTTGCATTTGGTTTTTAATCTGGGTAATGTAAAGCTCGAATACAACTAGTGTTCCAATTTCAATTTGCCCGTTCAAAAATAGCCATCCAGCTATAAATAAAGTTCCAACCCTAAGTAAGCTGGTAGAAAAATTTATAAATAAACTAAATACTTGGTCATTATATTTTTGGGCGAAAGCGGTTTTCATCCACTTACCTCTTCTTTGTCTGTATGAATCTAAAATTTGGCCTATCCAACCGTTTTCTAAAAGTTTGTTAAAATGCCAAATAATTCGCCAATTTAATTCACTTTTTTGGCTGCTTTGCCTGCTTTCTAAAAGCTCGTAACTTCGCCAGCTTTGGTTCTGAAAATAGTCTAAAACTGAATCAGCAAGAACAGAAATAACAATTAAAATTATTAGCAAAGGGTGAATTAAAGGAATAATGAAAATTAAGGTTGCAACACCCACAATAGTTTGAACAGTATCTTGCCCAATTTGTAACATTTTTGTTTGGGTAGGTTGAATGTTCCACTGCAAATTTCTAATTAACCTTAGGTTGTTTTCGCTGCCCAAAAATGCTCCATCAAATTTGGTTAAAAACTGCATGAATTTATCTTCAATAAAAGTTTCTGTTTGCTGATTTATTTTTAAAAGTAGAACCTGTTTAAAATAATTAAAAATGTTATCTAATAAATTAATAACCCCAAGCCCAATAATTATAACAGTAAAAACTAAAACTACAGAGCCAAGCGGAATTCCTGCAAAGCTAGTCCAATTATTGGTTAAACTATCAATTATTAACTTCAAAATAAGTGGGCTTATAGCGGCGAAAAAACTTGCCCAAGCTGTAAGAGGAGCAAGTACAATAAGTCTTTGTTTAAAATTCTGTCTTGAGTCGGAAATAAATTCTATAACTTCTGGGGAAACATTAAAAATTTTAGCCAGCATTTTTTGAAACATATTTCATTGGTGGTATATAATAGGGTAAATGGCAAATTGAAGAAGAAGTCCAAATTTCTGAATATACTTTTTTTGGACATAAATTCAATCGCTACATATAAATTAAAATTATAAACACAAACTATGCCTAGTGTTGTAAAAACTAAAATAGATGAAAAACTGAAAATTCAATCAAAGAGTTATAAGCAAGATACTTTGGGTTTCACTTATGAACTTGATAGAAATCTAGAAGATGAAAAAAAAGAAAGCCAAAAACTTTTTACATTCATTGATCTTTATGCAGGAATTGGAGGTTTTAGAATTCCTTTGGAAGAGATGGGTGGGCGATGTGTTGCTTTTTCTGAAATTGATTCTACTGCAATTGATGTTTATAGAAAAAATTTTAAAACAGACTCAGAAATATTTTTAGGCGATATAACTAAAATCTCAGATATACCAAAAGCTGATATAATAACGGGCGGGGTTCCGTGTCAGTCTTGGTCTGTTGCTGGAAAAAGACAAGGGTTTGATGACCCAAGAGGGGCTTTATGGTTTGATACTATAAAATTTGTTGAGCATTCTCAACCCAAGGCCTTTATATTTGAGAATGTAAAAGGTTTGGCCGATCCAAGAAATAAAGAAAGTTTAAAATTAATAATTAAGTCTTTTGAAGATATTGGTTACAATGTTAAATATAAAGTACTAAACACTTTTGATTATGGTTTGCCGCAAAGTAGAGAAAGGATATTTATTGTTGGAATTTCTAAAGATATAAAAAAAGAGTTCCACTATCCAGAAAGTTATAAACAATTACCCAACTTAAGCTCTGTTATCGAAAATACTGTTAGTATTAACAGCCAAAATGTAATAAACAATAATAACCTTAAAAATTCGTTTAATATATCCTTCTTAGTTAACAATGAAAATTTCTTCACATTTTGCGACACCAGAAATGGGAAGCATAGCATTCACTCCTGGGATTTAATTGATACAAGTGAGGAGGAAATACAAATTTGTTTTGCTGTCCTAAAAAATAGAAGAAGGAAAATATATGGAGATAAAGACGGTAATCCGCTAAGTGTTCAAAATATACAAGATATTTTAAAAATAGAAGGAAGCGCCTTAGAAAGTTTGATTGATAATTTAAATAGTCTTGTTTCCAAAAATATTTTAATTAAAAGAGGTGAAAAATATGACTTTGTAAATTCTAAAAATTCATCAGGTATAAACAGTATTTATAGAGTTTATTTGCCTTCTTCTCATGTGTTTTCAACTTTAACTAAAACAGGCGTTAGAGACTATATTTCTGAAATTGACATTCCATCTGAGATTAAGGATAAAAAAAATTATTTTATTAAAGAAATATATAATAAGAAAAAATTTAGAAAAATAAAAATTAGAGAAGGGGCTAGAATACAAGGTTTCCCAGACACATTTATTTTACCCAGTAACTACATAAAAAGCATGGGATTACTAGGAAATGCCCTTGGGGTAAATATAGTTAGAGAGTTGGTTAAAATTTTAGTACCGTTAATTACACACAATTATGAATAAATATAATTTAGGCTTTATTTCCGATGAAAATATATTCAAGCACGTCAAAGAAACTGTTGAAAGCTATAGATTTGAAAGCAATTTAAAGGCGTTCAACAAAAACTTAGTTGATCCAATAAAAATGACTTTCGATTCAAAAATATATGGTATTACAATAGAAGAAGGTATTCAAAACGAAGTAATAAGACAAGTAGATAAAACTAACAGTAACTTAATTGGTTATTTTCATCAAAATATATTCAAGTATATTTCAAAAGACTGGACTGTTCCAAAAAAAGGTTTTGATATTGTGAATGAAAAGGACAATATCTTTGTAGAAATAAAAAATAAGCATAACACAATGAACTCTGGGTCTGCGCAAAAAATTTATATTTCTATGCAAAATAAACTATTGCAAAATTCTAATGCAACTTGCATGTTAGTTGAAGTGATAGCCAAAAAAAGCCAAAACTCGCCTTGGGTAATAAGCGTTGATAGTGGGCAAATGAGAAACGATAGAATTAGAAGAGTTTCCATTGATAAATTTTATGAAATTGTAACTGGGGATAAATTTGCTTTTAAAAAATTATGTGAGAAATTACCTATAATAATAGACGATGCTGTATTGGAAAACTCAGATAGAGCTAGTATAAATACTGTGCTAATGGAATTAAAAGAATATTCAAAAAACACCCTCAAAAGTTTATATCTGCTATCTTTTGACAAATACGAAGGGTTTGATAGTTTTAAATTATAGATTTTTAGTGCC
This sequence comes from uncultured bacterium, assembly GCA_963704645.1. Taxonomy (GTDB): domain Bacteria; phylum Patescibacteriota; class JACMRA01; order JACMRA01; family JACMRA01; genus JBILXY01. Next base: position 1,151,432 of record OY969926.1, on the reverse strand, counting down.
TTGGTTTGACAAAGCAAAGTGGTGTAACTAGGTATAGAACATCATGCGTTTATTACAAACATTTCTTCAGGGTTTTATTGTGGCAATTTTACCACTATTAATTGTGGCTTTTAGTATTGCTTTTACATTGCCAAACGCCAGTATTCATAAAGATTCTTTAAACCAAGAAAACTTTTATTCTAAACTTAACGACCAACTTAAGAAGAATTATGAAAATACTCCTGGCTCTAGTCAGGCCATTGGATACTTAGTAATTGGGCCGATTGTAAATAAACTAGTAACTCCAGATTGGCTTAAAAATGTATCAGAAACTAATATAGATTACGTTACAAGGTGGCTACAAGGAGACTCAAATATTTTAAATTTTTATTTACCAACCTCAGATATAGAAAAAGTTGTAAGGGAGGGTATAGACGAACAGGCTAGTAAAATTGCCAAAGAAAGTAACACAAATATTGAAACTTGCTCAACCGAAGATTTAGCTAAATTAAAAACTGAGGGATACGATTCCAGCAAAACTTTTTGTTTACCAGCTGAGGTTAAAGATGGTTCAAAAAAGCTTTCTGAAGTATTAGGTGTTGCACAGCAAAATGGTTTTAATAGCTTAGATGATGTATTAAAAAATAACCCAATTTCCCCGCTAAGTAATCAAGTAAGGGCAGAATCTATAATTTCTGGAGCCAATCAAGTTACATTAAGCAGGTTGAATTGGGCACGTGATCAGTTGCTAGATTTTAGAAGCAAAGCCTTAGTCTACTTTGCAGTATTTGCTCTTCTAATTGCTGCAAATTTAGCTTTGGTGGCGTTTTCCAACCGCAAAATGTTGGCTTATTTACGTAGACTTTCTTGGTTTATTTCTACTAGCACTTTAAGTTTATGTGTTTTTTGGCTATTGGTTACGGGTGGTTTTGCCTATTTAAGTTCCAGTCTTAACCTGCTACTTTTACCAGGTTTTGCAACCAGCGAAATTGTTAATTTATTAGCTTGGAATTTGCTTCGTTTGTCTTTCAATTTAATTTTACCGGCTCTTATTTTTTCTGGTGTTTTGTTATTAATAAACATTGTTATGTTGATTTTAGAAAAGCTTAATATTGTTAACTTTGCCAAACAAAAAAACCAGAAGTTATTAAGCAATAAACAGCCCGCGCCAACTATTAATACGAATATTGCAAACCCAACCCTAGATGGACAGTTTAAAAGTATGCTAAGCCAAACTGAGCAACCTAAACTGATACAGAATTCTATTCCTGTTTCTAATTTGGAAAAACCTGAAGATGAATTTAGCTTAGATAATTACCCAAGAGAGACGGGGTTAAATGATGAAATACTGTCATCAAATACTAGCAGTTTTAATACTTCTCCAACTTCATTTGATCAAACTTCTCAATTCAATTCCTCTAATTTACAACCTAGCTCTTCAGATGAAGTTTTGCCAGATATTACATTTTCAAACCCTGTTCAAAATAATTCGTCTCAACCTGTTTGGCCTTACGAAAATATAGAACATGTAGAAGCGGACGCTGTAATAAGTGGCGAAAATGTAGTAGATGTTTCTAATCAAAATGAAACTATTGCAACTCCAAATATTCCAAACTCTTCTCAAAATGTTGATAATTCAACTTTGAATCCGAACAATCTTACTCAAAACTCATTACCAAATAAAAGGTTTTTAGGCTAGTTGAAATTATTGCTTTTAATAAAGAATTATTTACCAAAAAATATTCCCCCAGAAAATAATATTCTAGGGGTTGTTTTTATTTTGAGAAATATTCCTCTTTGGTTAATCTGAAAACATAGGCAGATAAAGACTCGCCATTTTTTAGTGTGTGGTTAGGAATGAGTGAGCCTTGTGTAAACCCATTGTTTAGAGCAACTTTCTGCGATGCAATGTTGGGTTGGTAGACAGGAATTTTTAGGCAATCTATAAATTCAAATTTAAAAGCGAAAGATGTTACAATTCTAACAGCTTCGGTCATGTATCCATTACCCCAATATTTTTGGGCGGATGCATAGCCAATAGTGCCGTCAGAAACTAACTCAATACAACCAATGCATTCACCAGTTTCTTGCAAGCAGATTGCCCAAGTTAGACTTGAACTGGGTTGGCTGTAAGATAAAATTTGTTTGGTAAGCCAAAACAAAACCTGCTCTTCAGTTTGAACGCCAATGCTTAACCACTTTACAGTCTCGGGGTCTGTAGCATAAGCCATAATTGCCTGTAAATCATCAACTTCTAAAGGTCTCAAAATTAACCTTTCAGAATCTAAAACTTCACACTCGCCAGCATTAAACAAATTTGATCCAATCACGATGTTAATTTCTCCAACTCTAAATAAATGTTTTTTTCGTAAAACAAAAACGCTAGGAAATTCCCAGCGAATATATAGAAAATATAGGGGTTCTATGCATTGGTTGGAAATCTACAAGTAAGTTTCATTGGTTTTGAAACCACTGAACAATTATCATTTAAGACGAACATATTTTATGTTTAAGCATAGTCTTGCTAAAAGGTCAATTTGGCCATAATCAACTTTTAATTTATACTTAGTTCAACTATGCCGGAAACTTCAAAAAATCCTTTAAATAAAAATAAATACAGTGCAGATTTAGACTGGCTAATAAAAAATATTCGTTTAACTAACTATATTTCTGTTTCTACTTTATATTTAAAAGATAATTTTTGGTTGGAAGAACCATTAGTTGAACATCATTTGAAAGAAAGAGTAGTTGGGCATTGGGGAACTGTTCCAGGGCTTAATTTAATTTATGCTGGTTTGAATTGGTTGAATTTTAACTTGCACATTGGAAATGGAGAATCAAGATTCTCCGCTACTGAAGATGTTAAGAAAGTAGGTGAGACGTTAAATGACCAGTATTCCCCTGCAAAAATGTTGTTAATTGTTGGGCCAGGGCATGGAGCTCCTGCTATTTTAAGCAATTTGTGGCTTGAGGGAAGTTTAGGCAAATATTACCCACAATACCCTGAAACTTTAACTGGTGCAGAAAACCTAATTAAAAATTTTAGCTGGCCTGAAGGCTTTCCAAGTCACACTTATCCTGGTCTCCCTGGTAGTATAAATGAAGGGGGAGAGTTAGGTTATTCTCTTGGTTTAGCTTATGGCTCTATATTATCTAACCCCCATTTAATTACGGTTTGCGTGGTTGGTGACGGTGAGGCTGAAACTGGTGCTTTGGCTGCTTCTTGGCAAAGTAATAAATTTATTAACCGTGAATCTGACGGAGCTGTTCTACCAATTTTACACTTAAATGATTACAAAATTTCTGGCCCAACTGTATACAGCAGAATGAGTGATGAAGATTTATTTAAGTACTTTGAAGGCTTAAATTATAAACCATTTTTGGTTACTCAGAACTTTGCTGATTTAAATGAAAGTGAAGAATGGCTTACAACGTATTTGGAAACTTTAACCTTAGCTTATCAACAAATTGTAAATTATAAAGCTGGTAAAACCACTAAATTACCTGTTATTTTACTGCGAACTTTGAAGGGTTGGACTGGGCCGAAATTTGCTAATGGGGGGAAAATTGAAGGAAATAATTTGGCTCACGGGCTTCCTTTAAAAAATCCTAAACAAAATAAAGCTGAATTTGAAGTGCTAAAAAGCTGGCTTGAATCTTACAAAATTGAAGAGCTGGTAGACACATTGCAAAACACGGTGCGTCCAGAAGTAACAAAGTTTTTACCATCCCCAGAAAATAGACTTGGTAATATTCAATCAACTTTATCATTAGCTAATCAACCGCTTGCTTTGCCTGATATTTTAAACTTCCAAATCCAAACTTTAGTTAAAGGTCAAAATGGTAATTTAATGGTTCATGTTTCAAAATATTTAAGCCAAATTATTAGCCAGAACCCAAATAAATTCAGAATTTTTTCCCCAGACGAAGCCGAGTCTAACCGATTAGAAACTTTATACGAAAACACAGACAGAGTTTTTAATCTTCCACTAAAAGAATGGGACGACAATTTAGGTGAAAGTGGACAAATTATGGAGATACTTAGCGAGCAAACTTTGCAAAGCTGGATGCAAGGTTATAATGCCTTTGGGGGTTACGGTATTTTAATTTCTTACGAAGCTTTTCTAGCCATTATTATAAGTCAAATTGACCAATTTATTAAGTATTCCAGTCAGGCGAACAAATTTAATTGGAGGGGCAGTAGACCAAGCATGAATTACATTGCAACCAGCACAACTTGGAGGCAAGATCATAACGGTTTTACGCATCAAAACCCTGTTCTAATTAATACTTTGCTATCTAAAAATGTAGATTTCGCCAATGTATATTTCCCAGTAGATGTTAATATTGGTTTAGAAGTTGCAAAAAAAGTTTTAACCGAAAATAACACTGTAAATTTAATTGTAGCAGGTAAAACTGATCTTCCACAATGGCTTGATGTAAATAAGGCTAAAGCTCAAGTTGAAGCAGGTATTATGGAATGGGAATTTGCTGGTAATTCTGGTGTAAACAACTCTCAAAATTCATCTCCAGATATTATTTTAGCTTCAGCTGGCGACTATCAAACTTTGGAAACTATGGCTGCAATTAGCTGGCTGAAACAAAACGCTCCAGAACTTTCATTTAAATATGTAAATATAAGCCAGCTAACTAGTTTTGGTTTGGGTGCTGTCTCCTCGACTGAAAATGCTGAACAAATTTATAAGCGAATTTTCCCAGAAAATACTGAAGTTTTAATAAACTTCCACGGTTACCCAAGTGCTTTAAAACAAATTTTGTATGGTACAAGTTTAGCTAGTAAAACCACAATTTTGGGTTATATGGAACAAGGCAGTACAACAACACCTTTTGACATGCAAGTTTTAAATGGAACATCAAGGTTTGACATGGCAATTAAAGCTTTGGAAATAGCCTCAAAAAATAATTCAATTATAGCAGAAAAGTCTGTAGAATTAATCCAAATCTTAAAATCAAAACTAGTAGAACACAAAAAATACATTGTTGAAAACGGAAATGATTTACCAGAGGTTTTGAGTTGGAAATGGGAAGAGCAGGGGTAGGCAAAATATTTTGCTAAACTTAAATTTTTGTGCTTGAGTTAATTTTATTATGGAAAGAGACAGTTATTTTGAAGATACAAGATCAGATGTATATAAAGGGATATTATTTTTCTTAGAGAAAAATCTTAATTCAACAGAAAGATGGGCATTGAGAAAAGAAGGCTTAGACTTAATTAATTACTTTGAAAATTTTGACACAAGATATCAGACATATTATATATTAGATGAAATTGAAAACTTATTATTATCAGGTATTTTATCTGGTAAATGGAGTAGCCAAGGCGGGCCAGGTGACTTTCTTGAAGATTGCATAAATCTTACTAAAGAGGTTATGGATGAAATTGCTAATTCAATAGACCAAGGTGACACTGAAAACATTCTAAGTATAAACTATAAATGTATTTATTTAATGATAGTAAGCTTGTACGTTTTGAATGACGTTAAAAATTTAAGAAATTCAAGACTTGGTTCATTGTTTATGGTTAACCCTGATTCCGGTGAAGGATATTGGGACACTGAAAATTTATTAATAGAGCTGGTACGTTTACATTCATCACTAGGGCTTTCGCTAATAAATTTAGATAAAATGGGCGTGATTAAGCTGGAAAATAACACTATGGATAGAGTTAAACAAACTGGTTTTGCCAAATCTAGCAGAGCAAAAAATGTAAATCTTACTACAGGCTTTATCAGTACTACATTAAATGACACTAGAGCAACATTGCAAACAGCTTTTGGGTATAATTTCCAAAGCGATATTTTAGTTCCAATACAAAATAATCCTGCTGTGATGTTTGATGGTTTTAAAAGCAATGAGTCTGTATTACATCAAATTATAAATAATACCTATTGGTTGCTTGATCGTGAAACCTCTGCAGATGATAATTTAGATGATCAAGAGGAAAGTTTAATAGAAGAGCCTGAGAGTTTTGAACGAGGATATGAAAGCTCTGAGCCAGAGCAAAATTATGAGTACGAATATCAATATCAGCCTTATCAAGAAGCGGAAAGCACTACTTATGAAACACAGCAAGACTACGCTAATTACACTGGTATAGAACTACTAAAACACAATTTAACATCTCTAGGTATTAATTATAAAATTGAAAACAAGGCTTATAAAAATAACTCAATGTCGGTTCTAAACAACTACAAAAATGTACAGAAAATAACAGATATTTTTAAACTTATAGCACAATGTGGTGGAAATCTGGAGGCTTTTGTTAGCCATTACTCTAATTACAAAGGCCTAAACTTAGAATTTATCAAAAATGGGGCAAATTGTTTTATGTCAGCCAGACTTAACGATAAAAATAGACTTTGTATGAACCAAGGCTATGACGGGCAAATTAATATATTATCTTTCGGCACACATTATAACAACATGGGAATATAGTGGGAAAATAAAAGAAAAACAAGCTTGCTTTAACCCAAAATATGTGCTTTTATATAAGTATAGTTTAAAACTATAATTCACTTATAATTGATGGAGATTTCAAGATGACTCGCTCATTAAAAAAAGTTTTGCAGTTTGTGACTTTTCTACTTGTCAGCGTTTTTTGTGTTGTTAGTTTAAATGCTTGTGGAGTTACGCAAACTTTAACACAACCCACCAACACAGAAAATCCTGTACAGCAGATCGAGCTAACCTCACCAAAGCTAGTTTATCAGCTAAGTTTTGATGACTTTGAGAAAGATATGGCTAGTGCAACTAAAAATTGGCTTGCGAACCAACAGTCAAAATATGGCCAGCAAACAGTAAAAAAAGAGACATTTGTTTCTTCAGACAGAAGAGCTTATGAAGTGTCAGTCAGCTGGCCTGGAACAAAGCTTATTCATGTGAAAATGATAATGCCAAATGGCTATCCTACTCTTCTAAGCTTTTGGCTTGATGAAAATGGTGAGCCTAAATTGCAGTCTGCAATTGAGTGTCATTCAATTGCGAAAACTGCAACTGGTCTAAAACTCCAGTTTCAAGTAACCACCAAAGGTCCTAAAACTGACGAAGCTTACGGCCTAAGTTTAGGTGAGAAGAAGGGGGAGCGGAAAATAGTTATTGGTGATTACCAAGGTTTGGGAAATTTCCCGCTAACCATCGATTTCAAGTATCCAGACAGTCTGGTATATTTGAGAGATAAAAAAGTGGAAGTGGAAATTTTTGGAAGCCCTACAGCTGGTTTCTAAACATGCCCATTCTCGATTGAGTAATATTTTAAATAGGCCTTTGTACAAAAATACATTGGTCTTTTTTCTTGCCTAAAAATTGTAGCTTATTAAGCATAAAATATAAACAAAAGTATGATTAAAAACTTTTTGGACTGGTTTAAGTTAAAACCAAAATTACATGAAAATGAAAAATACCCGGTTTTTAGAGAAGCGGAGATATGGTGGTGTCATTTAGGAGAAAATATAGGTCATGAGGAAAACGGAAAAGGTGACCAGTTTTTACGTCCAGTTGTGATAATACGAAAGTTCAACCATAAACTATTCTATGGTTTGCCAACAAGTTCTAAAATTAAAGATAATAAATATTATTTCAATTTAAAAATGCGTCAGAAAAATATATCAGTTTTACTTTCTCAGATGAAAGCTATAGATGTACAAAGATTAAGCTACAAACTTGGAAAAATTAGTGATAACGAATTATTGATTCTTAAAAGAAAAATGTCTCAGATTATTTTGGGCAAAAATTAACCCTCTCATTTCTGAGAGGTCGTACCTAACGGCAATTTGTAAGCTAATTAGAACATTTGTTATAATTTATGTCAACACTATTTAATTTAGTTACAAATTCAAGCTCAGACTTATACACTTCATTAAAATCAACCTATGCCCAACTATTTAGCTTTAAACAAAGGATCTTCTTCTTTAAAATTTAGCCTTTATCCTACTAATTCCAACTCTCCAATTCTGTTTGGCAAATTAACTAATTACATGGCCAATGAGTATCAGTTTGTGTTTACTTTTAATAATAAAGTTGAAACTCGCCCTCTTTCTTCATCGCAATATTTAGAAGGTTCTATTTTAGTTCTAAATTTAATTCAAGAATTAAAAATTGTAGATAATTTTTTAGAATTAACGGTTATTCATAGAATTGTTCACGGGGGAAATAAATTTACTAATTCAACCCAAATTGATGAAAATGTAATTGTTGAATTGGAAAAGTTAAATCAAATTGCTCCGTTACATAATCCGCCAGCTATAGCTGAAATTAAACTATTACAAAAAAACTTCACCAAACTTAAACAAATAGCAGTTTTTGATACTGCTTTTCACACTAGTTTACCAGAAATTAATCAGATTTACGCTCTTCCCATTAAAGCTTATAAAGAGTGCGGAATAAAACGCTTCGGGTTTCACGGACTTTCCCACAAATATCTATCGCAGACATATTACAAGAACAAGTTTAGTGGTAACTTGGTAGATCAGCTAGTATCCGCCAAGGGTGTTAGCGATGTCTCGAGCGAGAAAACATTAAGTAAAAATAATGGATTGTCTAAGGGCAAAATTGTTACTTTACATCTTGGAAGTGGTTCTAGCCTTTGCGCTATAAAAGATGGTGAAAGTTATCAAACTAGCATGGGTTTTAGCCCGAACGAAGGTTTGCCAATGGGAACACGTTCTGGGGAAGTAAATTTGGAAGCTTTAAGTTTTTATAATCAAGCTGAAAACCTAAGCTGGCAGGAAACAGCTACAATTTTAAATAAAAAATCTGGTATTTTAGGAATATCGGGTTATACTAGCAATTTAGTTACTATCATTCAAGACTATAATATTAAACCGCAGGCTAAATTTGCTTTAGACTTTTTTGTGGAAAGAATTATAGAGAAGTTAGGAGCTTATATATCGGTTTTAGATGGTGCTGAAGCTATAATATTTAGTGGAGCAGTTGGGGAAGGTTCGCATTTAATTCGTCAAAAAATTTGTGAAAGATTTGCTTTTCTTGGGCTTAATTTAGACCTTCAAGTTAATGCAAATTCTGATGAATGTAAAAGTTCAGTCAAAATTTCTTCCGAAAATTCTACAATACAAGTTTGGATTATTCCTACAAATGAAGAAATGCAAATGGTAAATGAGGTTCGTGAAAATATATTATAAATAACAGCTTCCAGCGAATATTTTTTAGTAGTTATTTTTTCATCTTTATGATAAGCATTTATGGAACACACATTTAGAGAATTACGAAATATTATCCTTGCTCCTGAATTGTTTGCTTATTTAAAGAAACTATATTAAACTAACATAAATTAATCTCTAATAACAATTGCAGAAAACTTTAATATGAATATTTTAACCCCAAATTTTAACAATCAGGCTAGTTTAATTACAGGGCGTAATAGAACAACAATTATTTTAGTAATTCTTGGTGTAATATTGTTGGTATGTGGTTTGTTTGCATACTATACTTTTACCCAACCCAAAACAGCAGCTAGCAAAACTGAAAACGTACAGATAGATGTTAAGAAGGAAGATATATTTTTTAAATATTCAACCCAAAGTAAATCAATCAGTTATAACGGTAAAGTTTATGGCCAAAATGGCTGTGTATCTTTGAAATCTTACAATTTAGCTAAGCTAGGTGATAAAATTATTTTAACTTTAAATTTAGATTCCAAACTTCCTAGTTCTGAAGCTCAAACCTGTACTCAACAAGTTGTGCCGCTTCCAATACAAGGCAATCTTAATGTTGAACTTAGTAAAGATGAGCAAGTGAATCTAAATAATAATATTTCAATAAAAGTTAACCCTCCTGGTTCAACTATTGATGCTCCAGTTCCTGCAGGTTTACAAAATTATAAGCCGGTTAATGAAACCATCAAAGCACCTGCACCAAAACCAGAATAATCTTTTAAAGTTGGGTTTACAAATAATTCAAAACTATTGTTAGTGGCTTTATGCAAATAAATGCCCGCAATTTAAGTAGAAGTTTTAATGATGGCAAAAATTCTAAGCTAGCAGTGAAAAATGTTAGTTTACAAATTAGACAAGGACAAATTCTGGGATTGCTTGGTCCAAACGGATCTGGTAAATCTACAATAATTAAAATGCTTTCAGGGCAAATTACGCCAACTTCTGGAGAGATTGAAATTGAAGGAGAAACCTTTAAATTTGTTCCAAGTAATTTTAGAAGCAAAATAGGTGTTATGCCTCAAGAAATTGTAATTTGGGATAAATTAACTTTGCACGAAAACCTTTTATTTACAGGGTCTTTACAGGGTATGAGCAAACAACAAATTAAAGAAAATACAGATATTTTAATTGCTGGCCTAAACCTACAATCGGAATTGAATACTTTGGCAATAAATCTTTCTGGGGGATATAAAAGAAGGTTAAACTTAGCCATTTCTATTATTCATAATCCAAGTATGGTATTTTTAGACGAGCCTTCACCGGGAATTGACCCTCAATCTAGAATATTTTTATGGGACTTCATTAAAAACTTAAAAAACCAAAACAAGGCTGTAATTTTAACCGATCACTATTTGGAAGAGGCAGAAAAACTATGTGATTATGTAGTTATTATAGATGATGGTTTAATTATTGCTGAAGGCACAGTTGATGAATTAAAAGAAAAATATGGCAACGGAACTTTGCTTGAAGTAAAAGTAGATAGCTTAAATTCTGAACAAATATTAGGTTTAGAATTACTTTTCCCAACCGCTATTTTTTCAGAGAAAGGCTTTAGTTTACTGGCTAAAAATTCGAATTTTGTGTTGCAAGAATTACTTCCTGCCCTAGCGAATTTAAATGTTCAAACTAATAACTTGGAAATGAGAGAACCTTCCTTGGAAGATATTTTCTTAATTCTTACCGGTAAAGAAATTCGTGAATAAAACTTTTTACATAAAATACTTATGAATAAAACATTATCAATTGCTAAAAAAAACCTGCTATATATTTTACGTGACATTAAAAGCTGGTCCATTGTGTTCATTTTACCAGTGGTATTTATTGGAATATTTGCCTTGGTTTTCAACACCAATAGCAGTGAGCAGGTTTTTAAAATAGCTTATTCATCAAATTCTTCGGCTTTGTATCAGACTAGTTTTATTAAAGAATTGCAAAATATTAAAACTCCTAAAAATGTTTCCCAGTTTGAAATCTCTGAAATTGCTAATTTGGAAGAAGGTAAAAGTAAGGTGCAAGATGGTAAGTTGGACGCCTTCCTAGAATTTTCTACACAGCCTAAAGTTAAAGTTTACGCCAATACCTACAGTGTTAAAAGTAATGCTGTTATTGGCATTATTTCCAGTTATTCTAATCAGTTTTTCTATCAAAATGAATCTAAATTAGAAGTTGTTTCTACTGTAAGTAATTCTGAAAAAACCACGGCCTTTACTTATCTTGTTCCTGGTTTAATTGTTTACGGAATTTTAAATTTACTACCTCAAATAATTTTCCAAATGAGCAACGAAATTAGGCGAAATTATACATTTAGGTATTTTACAGCCAAAGTTCAAAGTTGGCAGATAATTGTTGGGCATTTATTAAGTCAATCTGTTATAGCTTTGTTTCAAACCATTTTGCTTTTTGGGGCTGTTCTAGTTTTTGGTTATTCAGCTAGTTGGTCGGCATTAAGCTTGGCTTTATTGGTTTCAATTCCTACTAATTTGTTCACAGTTGGTCTTGGCATGGTTATAGTTTCTAGCTTTAAAAACGACAATTTGGCAGCTAATATAGGAACCCTGGCCTCGGTAATTCTGGGTTTTTTGTCTGGAGCTTTCGTGGCTTTTCCAGAGATTAAAATTTTTGGCGGTCCAAGTTTAACCAGCCTAGTTCCAAGTGCTTATGCAACAGAAGCTTTTAGAAAAGTTTTGCAATTCAACAAAGGTTTGGGCGATATTATTCCAGAGCTATTAGTTTTGATGGGCTCGTCAGTATTTCTAATATTGCTTGGCTCTTGGGCTTATAATAAGTTCCACCTTAAGAATTTGGCGGGGTAGTTATTTTCAGCAAAATAATTTGAAGGCTTTGTTTGCTCTGGTTGTACATTTTAGTTATTATCTAGCAATTATTTCAGTTGAAAATTAATCAAAAAGATTTAAACCTACTAACTTGTTGTAAAAATTCTTCTTGATATTTCTTTATCAGGGTGTTACTGTAATTCTGAAACATGATAATGTTTACCTTTGTGTTATTTTATTGGGAAAATAAAATTGGAAAGTAAGGATACATAATTGACAAAAGTCATGGTAAGTATTATTATCATAGTAATTTCGACGTCAGTCGCTAACCTCCCAGAAATGGGAGGACAATTTTTACCCAATAAATTGAATAAATTTTTCTTTTATATTTTTAAATTCTCTTTCATTAATAGTCACAAGTCTGGATTTTAATCTTTTACTATCTATAGTTCGGCTTTGAGAAAGAATTACTCTTCCTTCTTTTTCATCTACAATTATTGGAATGTACCAACTTCCATTCTTGTCTTTTGAGGTAAGCGGAAGTATTAATGCTGTTTGGGTAGAAATTTTTTTAAGTATCAGTGCTGGCCTGGTGTATTGTAAGGTTTTACCATCAATTTCAAAACCTAAGTTGCTGCCTAAATGTGTCCACCAAATTTCTCTTTCATTAAAATTTTTAGAACTTTTTAAGAATTCTAACTCAGGTTTTAAACTAAACCAGTTTGTAAAGTTTTTTATAAAATTCTCCATAAATGTACAAGAATAATATTAGTGTAAAAAGCCTAAACGTCTATATTTTTTAATATTCAAAGTTTGGACTGCTCTGTATAGATAGGGTAAATTCTTTGACAAAAAGTGCCTCTAAAATGTTAATTAATTAGGTAAGAAATTGCCATTAAAAATTAAATTTAAAATATATGTCCAGTTCAGATCACAAAAATATTGAAGGCCAGAAAGTGCCACAAGTAACTTTTAAAACCCGTGTACGCGATGAAAATGCCGAAGGTCCAAACAAATTTAGTTGGAAAGATTTATCTACTAACGATGTTTTTGCAGGAAAGAAAATTGTTTTATTCTCTTTACCAGGTGCCTTCACACCGACATGTTCCAGCACACATTTACCAGGTTATGAAAACAATTACCAAGCTTTCAAAGACTTAGGTGTTGATGAAGTAATTTGTTTAAGTGTAAACGATGCTTTCGTAATGTTCCAATGGGGAAAGGCACAAGGTGTGAATAACATTTTCTTACTTCCAGATGGAAATGCAGATTTTACAAGAGGAATGGGAATGTTGGTTAAAAAGAACAATCTAGGTTTTGGTGACAGATCTTGGAGATACTCCATGGTTGTTGAAGATGGAACAATTACAAAAATGTTCATAGAGCCAGGTTTTTCTGATGACTGTCCAACAGATCCATTCGAAATTTCCGATGCAGACACAATTTTAGAATACTTAAAGTCTAACAGCTAATTTATTTCTAAAAATTAGGGTAGGGGCGATGTTAATCATCGCCTTTGTTGTTGGGGGAATTAAGCTGTGTTTTGTTCTGCAAAATTTCTTATTGTTTCAAAATTGTTGTCTTGTATATGAAAAGCTGGGTCTTTAGGGTCAACATTATGAATTTTACAAATCTTGTTATACAGTTCTTTTATAGTTTCCTTATCTTTTTGCCAATCCAGCTGCCTTGCTATTACTGCTTTAAATACTACGCCAAAAATGAAAGATAGTTTTCCACCAAAAGAAGTAATATTATCATTGTTCGTTTCATAATACCTAAAATCTTTACTTGGTCCTTCAGTTGCATCTTGGGCAAAACCAATTCCTTTTAAAATTTTTTTCTGACCTTTCCCTAGTTCATTTCTAAATATAAATTGATTACTTGTTGCAATCTGGTTAACTATTTCAAGTACTACTGCTTGATCTTGTTTGGTAAAATATAATACGCAGTTATCTTTTCTATCTTCATAGCTTTCTGGAATTTTAGCTTGAAAAGTAGAAACTCTTTGGCTTAATAAAACTTGCAATTGGTTTAATAACTTGGGCCCAAACATGGGGTCTACGTTAAAATAAACTCTGCCAATAACATCTTCTTTGTATTCATACAATTTACCACCTTTAATTTTATACCAGCCTCGTTCATCATACTCTATGTGAGAATTAATTTCTTGGGCTTTATCGGCCAAACGTCTATATTCTAGTTGTTTTTCTTTTGAAACTTCTAAGTTTTGATCTGGACTAGAAGAATAGAAATTATCATAAAAATAATCTGAAATTAAATCTCGGCTTACAACTAACTCTTCTTCATCATTACTTATACAAGTATCAATAATTTCCTCAGAGTTTTTAATTGCAAAATCTACAAAATCATTAAATAGTATTTCCCCTTCAGTCTGTTCTTTTGATTTAATATCCTCAACTGTATTTCTTTTAACTAATTCCAATTTTGCACCTTTTCCATTTAGATAAATTATTTGGCTCAGAAAATTCCTAAGATTTTCAATTTTTTGCAATTTAACTCTTTCCTCTTGCCCTTTTATTAATGAAATACCTTTTTCAACTTTAACTTTTGTAAAAACAATATTTCCACCAACATTTAACAATGCTTCGTAAATTTCTTCAACTGAAGCATTTATTGAATAATCCAAAACTGCAACAGCAAGTAAATATAAATTAATATTCCCTTCTCCGTTTAAAGGTAATCTTGCAATAAATTTTTCCACCCGTTCAACCTTTTCTTCATTTGGTGGAACATTTTTGTAATTGCTAATCTGATTTTTTGATGTCGCAAAACTTTCAACAGTTGAACTCATATATTTAAATTTAGGTTGTTTTACACCCCAACCACCAATAAAGCCACAGCTGCCACAGTCATTAAAACTAACCCAGCACCTCCTAAAATATTCACCAGCCAACCATTTTTCCATTTGCCCATAATGTCTTCACGGTTAGCAATGTGCATAATAATTCCAATTAAAATTGGCGCTGTAACTCCGTAAACTATAGCCGACCAAATCATACCTTGAATAGGGTCAATACCAGAAATGTTTAAACCTAATCCCATTAAAATACAAAAACAAATAACTTCATAAAAACCTCTGGCTTGTTTAAACTTGTTGTTCATGCCTTCACGCCAATCAAACATTTCTGAGACAATATAGCCGCAAGCACCAGCCAATACTGGAATGGCCAAAAAACCTGTTCCAATTACCCCAACTGCAAATAGTAAATAGGCAAAATCTCCTGCCAGTGGTTTTAGTGCCGCTGCCGCTTCTTGTACTGTGTCAATACCGCCAGTTCCACCGTTAAATAGTACTGAACCTGTAACTAAAATAATAAAGAACATCACAAAGTTAGAAAGAAACATTCCTAAAGCGTTGTCTTGACGCATAGTTTTAACTTCGCCCACTGTAGCTTCTACGAAATTAGTTTCATCGCTCTTTGCTTCAAATGTGTTTTTCTCCAAACCTCCAATTTTGGAATATTTTTCTTCGTGTTCTTCTACTTCCATACTGGCTTCCCAGAAAAATAAATATGGTGAAATTGTGGTACCTAAAATTCCTACAATGATGGCAATATATTCCTTAGAAAATTGTATTTTTGGTGAAACAATAGAGTATAAAATATAGCCCCAATCTAGGGTTATAAAGAAAGGTACAATTAAGTATGTCAGCAAAACCAAAGTTAACCATTTCAAAATATTTTCAATTTTTTTGTACGAAAATAAGACTAGACTAAACATTATAGATAGAGCCGCCAAAATAGTAAAAACCCAAGTTGGAATAGCCGGGAAAAGCATGTTGGAAACTGCTCCCATTCCAGCTAGATCTGCAGCTATGTTTAAAATTATAGCAGGAACGGTTACTAGCCCTATTAAGTAAATTACCCATTTTGGATAGTGTTTTTTTACAACTTTGGTTAAACCCATGCTGGTTACCAGTCCAATTCTGCCACACATTTCTTGAACAGCAGTCATTAATGGAAGGGTAATAACAACAGTCCACAAAGTTTGAAAACCAAAACTGGCACCAGCCTGAGAATATGTGGTAATTCCAGATGGGTCATCATCGCTTGCACCGGTTATAATTCCTGGGCCAAAACGGCCTATAATAGATTTCAACTTGCTGTACAAACTAGTCTGGGAATTTAAATTTTGTTCGTACTTTTTAGAATTTAAATTGGCCTGGTGTCTGTGTTTTTTGTGTAAATGTTTTTTTGTATGTTTAGCTTGGCGCATAAAATTTTACTGCTATCTGTTTTGGTTTGTGTTCGGTTAAAATTGTAGCTTAATTGGTATTTATTGGCAAAAGGGCAGGGGAATGTCTAGCTTTAAGTATAACTTTAGGAGTTATGAACATTTTTATCTTTTTTAAGCAGGGAACTACAAAGCCTGCGCCCCCTGAACTTGTTTCAGGGTTTAAGGTAGAGCTGGAAAAAAACTAGAGATTTTGATGGTAAATAATTGTGAGACTGATAAACCAAGAATAATCGCAATGGTTGAAATTAATATATATCTTCGATCTAATGATTTATAACTACTGATTTGTTCAGAGGCTAAAGAGTGAAAATGTTGAAAAAGTGAACAACAATATTGATTTAATTATTAATGACATTATTGAAAAAAATCGATGTAAATCTTTATTATTAATTTTTAGGAAGTCATAATGAGACTATTGCCAAATGTGTTTTTATGTGCTTTAAATAAATAGCCAAATCAAATTTTGATGGAGAGTATTTTATGTCATTTGATGGAAATTTTAGCAGTAACGACCGAGAAATTCAAGTGCAAGCCATCTCGAATGAAGATGGAACTTATACTGAAGAAGTGAAGAGTTGGATGTACTTTTTTCCTGTCCATACTTTTTGGGCGAAAAACATCGGAAACTGTTTTCGGTTGGTTGCAGTAAAAAACTCAGGTTTAGCTGGACATGATCATATTCCAGACGAGAACCCACCTGAGGGTTATACTCAAATTTAATATCTAATAGGAGTTCTAGTAAATACGCTAGAACTCTTAATTTTTGACCAAGAAATCTCACTTGTTAAATGTGTTTTTGTGTGCTTTAAATATAAGGCAGCGTAAAATTAGGTAAATTAACAATGATCACTACAGGTGCTAAAACCGGAAAAGTTGTTTTTGTAAGAGACAGTAACACTGGTAGATTGGGTTATGATGTTTCTGAGTGGGTGGCATCTATACCCTATCACGAATATTATTACAAGTACAACCCAAGTGCCACTGATGGCCACTTTTATGAAGTAATTGCAATAGCTAAAGACTCAATGCCCCCTAATG
This sequence comes from uncultured bacterium, assembly GCA_963704645.1. Classification (GTDB taxonomy): domain Bacteria; phylum Patescibacteriota; class JACMRA01; order JACMRA01; family JACMRA01; genus JBILXY01. The sequence continues at coordinate 1,134,193 of OY969926.1, read as the reverse complement.
GATATACTAAAATTTAGGTCGCCAAAAGAGTTCTAGTAAATACGCTAGAGCTCTTAATTTTTTGGGCGAAAAACTCCAGTTTGTAATTCGAATATCGACCACTCCAGGCTTAGACCCTGAAACAAGTTCAGGGCTGTATATGTCAACTTATTCAGTGACAGAATTAAGTTTCTCATAGGGAGTAATATTACCAATACCTTGATGTCTTCTAATATGGTTGAAGTAGCAACAATATTCAAATAATTCTTCTTCTAAACTTTCTTTATCTGGGTATACTTGCTCTCTAAGTAATTCTTCCTCTAAACTTCTCCAGAATCTTTCTACTTTACCATTGGTTTGTGGCCTGTAGGCTCTAGTGTACTTATGCTTAATGTTGTATTCTAACAGTAATCTTTCAAATGGATGGTTTTGTTTGTTTTCTTCTTTTGTTTCTTTCCTTCCAAATTCGGGTCCATTGTCTGTTAATATACTTTGAAAATCTATGTTGTAACATCTATTGAATACTGCTAATAATCTTTGAGTATAAAGCATAACTGTTAGAGCTTGTAGATTAGGTATTAGTATGGTCATAACTATTCTAGTAAAGTCATCTGTTAAGCTTAGTAGAAAGTATTCATTCTTTTCACCCTCCAGTATTCCTTTAGCTAGTCTGTGGCAATCCATATGGCCTAATTCTCCTGCTTTATCTTTAATGATTCTTCTTTTGTTAGTTTGAATTACTCTTGGATCTAATCTATTCAATCCTTTCTTTAATAGTATATTGTAAATAGTCGTAGGTGAAGGAGTATATTTACCATACTTAGGTAAAAGGAAATCGTGTATCTCATATCTACCAAATCCTTGGTTTCTAAGTTCAATAATCTTATTCTGTATAAAGGGAATACTTTTTAAACTACCAAACTTTCTTCCTCTTTTCTTTGGAATTAAACTACTATCCATAGAGACTAATTTATACCTATTGTAATATTTGATGAAGTTTTGTCTAGTTATATTATTTGCTTTGTAGAATTCATTTACAAATACATATCTAGGATGTTTCCTTGTTTTAATTAATTCATATTCTTGAACTAATTGTTTCATATGTCTAAGGTAATTCTTGGTTAAAGTATTATCATTTAAACGCATATTATGTTAGAATGTATGTTGTTAAAAATTTAACAGAAATAATCTAAAAGAAGATTTAAATTCTGTCACTGAAATTTATGACATATACAAGGGTGACAGTACTCATTTGTCTAGGCTTAATAAACTTTCAAATTAATCTTCCAAAGCAACTCTTTACATTTCCCACTTACCATCTCACATTAAAATATGGCCTTAGCTAAAAGTGTTTTTGTTTGTTCTAACTGTAATTTTAAAACTGCTAAGTGGGTTGGTAAATGCCCCAGTTGTGACAGTTGGAATAGTTTTGTGGAAGAAACAGTTTCGCCAATAAATGCTACCAGCAAAAAGCAACCGTCTATTCAGAATAATCAAATTACAAAACTTGAAAAATTGTATTCTAGGTTAGAAGATGTAAATTTATCACCTTTGTTTAAGTTTGAAGCGGCAATGCTAAACCAATTTTGGGGTGGTGGTTTAGTGCCAGCTAGTTTAACTTTGTTAGCGGGTGAACCTGGTCTTGGTAAAAGCACTTTGGCTTTACAGCTGGTCCGTTCGCTTCTACAAAATAAGCTAAATTCTAATTTACAAGTTTGCTACTTAACTGCAGAAGAATCGGCCTTGGAAATTGCTAAACGGGCTAAACGACTTGGTATTCCAGAAACTTTAAACATTTTGCAAACCAATTCCTATGAAGAAATGGAAGGTAAATTGGCCAGTTTTAATTTCGATGTTTTGGTGGTAGATTCTATTCAAACAATTTTTACAGCCAACCTTGAAACTGCTCCTGGTTCGGTTAGTCAGGTAACAACTTTAGCCAGTCATTTATTGGCTTTAAGTAAGAATAAAAACATGGCAATTATAATAATTGGGCACGTTACTAAAGAAGGACAAATTGCAGGCCCTAAAACCCTAGAGCACTTAGTAGATTCTGTTTTAATTTTAGAAAACGCCAATGTGGGCAATTTTAGAAGTTTACGTTTTAATAAACATAGGTACGGCCCAACCACACCAACCATGCTTATGAATATGGGTGCGTCTGGTTTGGAAGTTATTACTAACCCAAGTTTGGCCTTGCTTGGTAACACTGAAAGTGGAATGGGCGTTGCTTACGGCTTGGCTTTAGACGGAGATTTGCCTTTGGTTGTTGAAATTCAAGCTTTGGTAACTCCAGCTAAAACGGCAGGCGCAGGAAACTTTTTTGGACGAAGAGAAGCTTTGGGAATAAAAACGGCCAAGCTAAATACAATTTTGGCTATTTGCGAAAAATATTTAAACCTAGACTTAACTGGAAGAGACGTTTACTTACAAATTTCTGGCTGGCCAAATTCAAACCCAGACGAAAATTTAGACTTGGCCATAATGGTTGCTATTCTTTCTTCCACATTTAATTTAGATGTAAAAAACTGGTTTAAAAGTAGTACTTTACCAATTTTTTCGGGAAGACTAACTTTAAGCGGAAACTTACGTACACCAACCCAAATTGAAACTAGAACCAAAACCGCCAACGCTTTAAAAATGAACCTAAACCCAACAATTAAGTTTACTACAATTCGCGAACAAGAAGTTTTGAAGTTGTTGAAGTAGGGGTTGCCTACCTATCATTTCTTCTTAATTAGGTTTTGGTAAAAATTATCAAGAACGGGACAGTCGTGCCTAGATAGGGGTGCTGGGAAAGCTACTACATAAAAAGTACCCCTGGTAAGTAAACTGGCGCAGGTTGAACTTGTTTCAACCGACATGTTTGCCCGAAGGGGTCAAGCCAAAGGCTTGGGGGTAGTTTGGGTGTGTGGGGGGGTGAGGAAACGAGGAAGTTACGATTGGTGGTTTGTCCTTTACCTCCCCTCCTTTCCCTTCATTTACCCAGGGAGATAAGGTATCTCCCCTACACAGCGTTGTGGAGTTAAGGGATTACCTTTATACCTCAATTTCATTTTTGGATTACCCCCTACAACCCACTTCCTCCAATAGAAGTAACTCCAATAGAACCAGCTTTGAAATCGTAGTTGGAATAGATTAGATAGTTCTTTGTAGTGTTTGTAGTTGTATTTGTAGTTATTGCAGTTATTTCAAAGTCTACATTGAATAATAGTTGATTTGCTTTAAGAAGGTTTCCTGTACATCCTGTAGTATTATTGTAGGTAGAGTTTGTTGTTAATATTCTGTAGCTTGTATCTGTTCTGAATTTATATTTTATGGAACATGTTGTAGTAAATCCAGATTGTTCTAATCTTGTATCTTTTAGAGTTAGTATTAGGTTATCTGAGTTTGTAGAACCAGAAGCTCCATATCTTTTGGCTAGGGCTTGGGTTGGGTTGTAGGTTAGACTAGAATCTAGAATAGCACAAGGATTGGTTGTTGAACAAGGAGTGTCTGTTACTAGTGCAGTACTAGTTGTATCTACCACAGCTGCAGAGGCTATCTGCACTTTAATAATTTGTTGCCCTATTAAAGATCCTGTTGGTACACCTGTACAAGTTACTTCTTCTGTAGTTGCATTAGTTACTATACAAGTTCCTGCTGGTGTAGAATCTCCAATACCTAGTTTTAATCCTGAGGCTAAAGTAGTATTTGTAGGAAGAGTGAAAGTGCAAGTTGTAATAGAGTTTATTTGATTTGTTTGGCAATTAATTGTAGTTGATGGATTAGACAAGATAGTTTCATCAACTGGATTAGAAACAACCACATCAGTACTTAATGTGTCTATTGCTGCTGAACTACTTAAACTATAGGCCGGTTTGAAAGTTCCAATTAAAGTTCCTACTGGAATTACTGTACATGTTAAGGTGTTAAACGGAGTAATTGAGGAAGAGAAGGCAGGGCATGAGGTTTCAAGTCCATCATTAATCTTAATTTTAATGTCACCAGATAAGTTAGCAAAACTATTTCCACTTACCAAAGTAACTACACAGTCTGTTGTTTGGTTAATTAGTTTAGGACTATCACAAACCACACTAGATAGGTTAGAAGGTTGAATTGTATTGTTAACCACTACATAATTGCTTTTACTTGGAGTATTAGGTGCGTCAGTTGTAGTTGTGCTAGCATTAAGAGCATAGTTCACAGTATATCCATTTCCAGAACTTATTAAGCTTCCTACAGAAACTGCATTACAATTTAGAGTGTTAAAAGGTGAAGTAGACGATGCAAAGTTAGGACAAGTTAAAAGTATACCATCAGATATTTTAAGAGCAATACTACCAGTTAAATTGTTAAAGGCTCTGTTACTACTTACGGCATTGGCAGTTAGAGTAACAACACAGTCTGTAGTTGCATTAACTACTTTAGGACTTTGGCAAACTATGCTGTCAATATCACTAGGTTGAATTGTATTAATTACTGTAATATTAGTTGGGCTTGATCCTGTAATGAAAGTTGTATCGTTGCTTGTTTTAAAACTTGCTGGGAAAATACCAATATTACTTCCTACAGTTATACCCGTACAAGTTAAAGTTGTAACTGTAATAGTTCCATCACTGCCAGTTCCTCCATTACCAGTAACAGGAATAGAGCAGGTTTTAACAGTTCCACCTTGTCCTGCAATTCCATCGCCTATTCTAAAGTCTATACTTCCACTTAAAGCATTAAAGTTTCTACCGGCTACTAAAGTAACAGTACAATCTGTGGTTGTATCAACATTTGTTGTAGTTGGGTTACAAGCAATAGAGTCAATATCTGTATTTTGAATTTGAACAAGGTGTAATCCATCATTTCCAGAACTTCTTGTTTGACCAAAGCTAACAGTTAGTGTACTTGGGTTAGCTCCAACAGCATCACCAAGCTGAGTTGAAACTGAAACAATGTATTTAGGATTGGCGGTAAGAACAGTTACGGTATATTCTCCTACAGGTAAGTCTTGAGAAAAGGATCCAAAACTTGAACCAACACCGCTGTTGTTAATGCTGCCTGTAGTAAAGCCACTTACAACTGTAGAAGATGTTGCTGTAGTTAAAGTGTAAGTAATACTTGGTGTTGTTGTAGAAGTAATAACTACACTGGTACCAGTTGGAATTAGATTAGTGGTAGAGTTAAAGTCTGGTTCAGCTGGGTTACCATTTACACTTCCATCATCTTGAATTCCATTGTTATTTGTATCAGCATAAAGTTTACCAGTAAGTCTGCTGTATTGGTTGTATCCAAAGTTTGCATTAGAAATATTGTTTACACCCACTCCGTTGGTATATGTTAAAGTAATTGGCGTTGAGTTATCTAAAAGAGTATTGTTTGGAGAGCCTGGATTAGCAGCTAAGTCTAATGCAAAGTCTTTGTCTGTAGTTTGAATAGAAAGAGGAATACCGTTTTGAAGTACAACTACGGTGTAGTTACCGCTTGAGATATTAGGGAAAGTGTAGTTTCCAGTTGAATCAGTAGTTACAGTTGTAATTAAACTTCCCTCAGCAATTGGAAGGTTGTTTTCATCTAAATTACCAGTACCGTATCTTAGTTCTACGCTTACCCCACTAAGATCAAAGTCACTTTCTGGGTTGGTGATAGTTTCAGGGTTGGAGATAGGATCAGTTGGTAGGCCTGGATCAAAGTTTGGATTAGGAATAGTAGCTAGAATATCTTTTATTCCATTGCTGTCTTTATCATTAAATATATTTCCACTTACACTTCCACTACTTACTCTGGTTACTGCACTATTAGATGTAGCAACTGTAGCAATACCTTCAGCTCTGGCTTGAGATAAGTTAGTGTAGATATTACTATTGGTATTTCCATTAGTACCAAAGTTAGCTTTAACTTCATAGATAGTTCCACCAGAACCAGAAGCAATAGGAAGAGAGCCTGTAACTAATCTAAAAGCCGTTACTTCAGAAAGAGTAGTAGGACAAGTTGAAGAGTTTGCTCCATTGGTTCCAGAATAAACTCCAGCATTGTTTAAGATTGAGTAGTTTTTAATACTAGGAGTAGCAGGATCTAGAGAAGCATCACACCAGATAGTGCTTCCTGTGCCAATTACAGAACCATCTACACCAGCACATCTTGGATTAGTGTTTACGGGCGAGCCAGCAGGATTGTTACTAACATCACATGGATCAGAAGCTATACTACTACTACTTACTGCTTTAGTATATTGAACAGTACCAGCACCACCTGTTATGTTGTCATTAGTATTAACCACAGCAGGGTCTGAACTAGCACTATTTGGAGCTACAACTAAACCTTTGAAAACAAGATTACCTGTAAAGGAGGTGGCAGGAGAGCGTGGTGGTGTTTGAGCGCTAAAAGGAAATACATTAATATGCGTTGAGGAAGCTACAGGGTTAAGTGTATCCAAATTACCATAACGAAGTGTGAAACCAAGATCTTTATTCTTTTCAATCAGTGGATTATTTGGAACTTGTTCTACCGCGAAGGAGGATAGGTTTTGGACGGTTATTGTGGATTGGGGTAATGAACAGCCTGATCCACAAGCAGGGCTTACAGTGGAATTGAAATAATCTGGACTCAAAGTAGTTACAGAATTACTTAATATGGAGCCATTTGGTGTAAAAGCTGAAACAACAGTTTTAAAAGTCAAGTTCGGATAAGTACTTTGAGGATTATTTAGAGGCAGATTAGATATGTCCCATTGAATATCTTGAGTTCCATCTAGATTAGTAATTATACTACTTGGTTCAAATAAATTACTTGTCTCAGCGGGCTGCCCGGCTGCCATAACTGTAGGCACTCCTTGCCTACTTGAACCTACTAAATAAATTTGGCCTTTTGGAAGTCTAAGTCTGTATGAAATACTAGTGGTGTCAGTTGTATTTGAAGTTTGGGAAAAACTACCATATTTTAAAGAGTATTTTACAGTGTTACTACCACCAGCTGGATTGTTCAAAAGTACTGTAGTTGTATTGTTGTTTGGAGTATCATTTAAAATAGAAAAATTTACCCTTGGTATCATTTTAACAACTATTTTTTCTCTACTTTGGCCGACTATTTGCCAATTCCCAGCTGTGGCAGTAGCAGATTTAATTATTGTTTGATAAGGACTGACTAAAACATCTAAGTTCGGTACTGAATTGTTAAACCTAAAAGGTATATTTAAAATAGTCTGAATACCAGGAGAAAGTCTGTTTATATTTTTAATTCTTACTCGAGTGACATTATCAAAACCTCCTATGCTTGAAATGTTTGGGGAAGTAACCCATGTTGTTCCTATGTCGTCACAAGAGGTGGCTGGAAATCCATTCACATTCGCATACTCAATTATTGAATTAGAAAAATCTGCATATATGTTTTGAGGGTCTGCTGGAAGAGCTACATCCCCGGCCACTCTACCTATTGTTGGGTCAATTGCTGTACATAAATCTAAAGCATTTTCTGTGTTAAACAATCCAGCACTGAGAAGTGTTACACTTATTCTACCTAATTCATTTAGTGTGTAAACCTGAAAGCCAGAAGATATTCTAAGATCTCCTGAAGGGCCTCCAAAATCTGATAGCTGATATACACCAGAGAGAGGGTTTGCTGGATTATATCCAAAAGTTGTAACACTCCCTACGTTGTTCAAGGTATTTGATTCTATTCCAGTGCCATTATTTGAACCACCAGAAATACTCACTGGATTAAAATTTGATCCTACAGCTCTAAACTGAAAATTTGTTCCAGATAATTTATCAAAATCAGTCTTGGGTATCCAAAAACGAACTTTCTGTGAAAATATGTCTATGTTAGGAAAGTTTACAACATTGGCGAAAATTGTAGCAGGTGCATTTGTACCAGACAAGTCTTGATTATTTACTATTAGGGATACAGTGTCGCCAGGTGCGGTTTGGGTGCAGTTTAAATTTTTTGATGGATAATCCGCTGCGCCTACAGTGTTTACTGTCCCTGAGCAACCAAGCAAATTTGTGTCCCAATCATATAGTTTAGCGCCTGAATAAGTTTGGCCAGATGATACAGGTGTTAGATATTCAAGTCCCAAGTTAAAACTAAACGGTTGTTGGGGCATTTCAACACCTTTTCCTTGTAATTTAATTGAGGCAACTCCAGACACAACTATGCCTACATCTCCTTGAGGATTATTTCTTATTGAATATTCAGAAGGGTTGGTTGTAAAAACTACTAAATCATATCTAGGTGATGCACTAATTGCCAATGGACTTAAGGTATTAGAAGTTGAGTTAGCTGTCCTAGTACCGGCTGTAACATTAGAATCAGCATTGGCAGTAATTGGTGCTGTCAATATATTTGTAGAGTTAAGATTATCTCCTTTAACCTTAGCAAATATCTGGTCATAATTTGTTGTAGTAGAAGTTCCGGCTGTAAAAGACCCTAGATTACAAGTAAGTGTCTGGCCACTGTAGCTAGATTGGGGGTTAAATCCTGCTCCTGTTCTACAAAATACAGGAAGAGTAGCTGAATTCCAAATCATCTGTGAAGGCAATGTCTGAACCACAGTAACATTATTTGCAGGGTCGCTAGTAACAGACACCGTCCAAGTATACTCCACAGTATCTAAAGTTCTAACAACATTATCTGCATCACAAACATCTTGTCCTGGTGTGTAGCTTGTTCCACCGGTTGTACAAGTTCCCGAGTCAAAAGGAGCTGTTCCAGACTTTTGAGATAAGGCTAAGCTTATTACTGGGTCGTTTGCTGCAAAAGCTACATTTCTTCCATTATTTAAACTTGAATAGGCTGCTAAACTAATTATACCCAACACTAGAGCAATAAAACTAAATTGTAATATTTTAGATGGTTTCTTTTTAAGAAAGTTAAATATATTTTTATTACTTGTATTTTTTTGAAATGGTTTAGATTCAATACCAGAATTAGGTTTAGTGTTTATACTAGACATGTTTTTGTTTTGATTTTTTTTTGATTATGGTTGTTTCTATAAAGTATTAGTCTTGTATTAAGCCTTAGCTTATTATTAAACTTTCCTTCCTTCTATCCAACCTTTAGTCCTGCCCCTAGTGTATCTTATTGTTTGTTTTATGTAAAAATACTTGAGGTAGGCTTAACAAGTTATTTTCTTTAACGAATTAACTGGCTTATACTTTAAAGCCTTTGTTTAGTTTGATTTGTAGCTATATATATTTGCTACTTTCCTCCTTTTAGAAATTGTTGTAAAATATTGGTTGCTACTCCGGCAAAAGAGGCTTCGTCCACCTTGCCCTGGGCTCTAATGTATTGATTTGATACAAAGGAAATTCCCAACACCCCAGCTAAAGCTGTTCCTAGTTTTGTGCCAATAATTGCCCAATCGTCTTCTGGTTTTATTTGGGCTGTTTGCCAGGTAATTAATGCTATTGAAGAAACTGTGTTCAATAAGTTTGCCCCAAATTTTTTACTTTGCCAAAACGGTTTATTACTAGAATTAATGCCAGATTGATTCACAGGCTGATTCATATTCTGAATTGGTACCTGTAAATTTTGTTGGGGAGTATTTGCTCCGCTGGTTGAGTTTCCGTTAAAGCTGGCAAGGCTGGTTCTTGAAAAACCGCTGGTGGTTAATGAAGCGTTTAATGGAGTAACGGAGCCTCTTTTTAAATTGGCCAATTCTGTTTGAAGTTGATCGTAATTAGAAACTAAATTAGCTAGTTGCAACCTATAATTTTCTCTTTGCTGATTGGAAATTGCAAGTTCTTGTCTAATTTGGTCTAACTGTGGCGAAGCGGTTCCCTTAGAGTTTTGTAAACTAATTATGCTTTGGTCACGTTCAGCAATCCACTGATCTTTTTGCAAAGACACCATTCTAAATTCGGTTAAGTTTTTTCTGAAGGAAGCTAAAATTTGATCTAATGCTTGGTCTGAATGCTGTGTCCACAAGTTTTGTAAAGAAGGAATGTCTAAAGGTAGGTCACGGTAATTTCCTAAAATAGCTACTGAAATTTTATCTGCTTCTGACATATTGGGGGTTGGGTTGGAATTGTTATTTGAATTTGTTGTTCCTGATGGAGCTGTTTTTCCGGTGAAGGCTTCGTAAATTGCTACGCTGGCTATATCTGCTAGCCAAGTTAAATGTTCTGGGGTGTATAAACCTTGCACAAAACCAAGTTCAATTAAATGCGCTGCTGGTTTGGTGTCTCTAATCCAGCCCAGTCTACCATAAGTAGCAACACTGTCTGGTCTAGCCCAAGAGCTAACTTCAGCACCTAATTGCACCATTTTGTCTCTCATGAAACGGGCAATGCTCATACTTCTTACATCTTCATTGTAAAACTTTCCGTCTTGCCCAGTGTATTGTCCAAATCCGTACACACCAGTTCGTGTGTTAGGTGTTTGTTGAGAAATTCCACCTGCTGAATCTCGGTGTATTTCCAATGCCCAAGTTTGCCCCCATTGAAACTTAGAATTTATATAATTTATTGCCCCAACTAAATCTAAATCATCTGGAACCAAGTTCACTTCCACCCCCCATCTCCTTAAATTATCTGCAATACGTTTGGTCATAAAAATTGTATCTTGAGCTTCAACGTCTCCACCAAAAACTGCTCCAGGGTCTCTTCCGCCATGTCCTGCTGCTATAGTTATAGAATTAGGTGATCTAAGGTATTCAAATTGAGAATTTAACATATTGTAACAAACTTTAATTTGAGCGGGTATAGCACGAAAAAAAGCATCTGTCAAAGATTAAATCTTACTGTTCAAAACACGGCTGATATAGCTTGGTAATGCGCACTTTTTAAAAACTTTTGAATATGTTTTTTCCTTATTTCACACACTTAGGATAGAGATAAGTGGAAACATAATAGGCTCTAAGAAAACACCTGAATCCACACCGTACACTAGGTTTTTCATGTTATAAATTGTAATTGGCCTAGAATTTAAACTTGCGGAAAAGAAATTTAAATCTTACTTTGTAAAAAAGATTAATGCACAGGTGTTTACATTCAAAATCTAAAACTGAGAATTGTAATAAACTTGAGAACGCTGAATCATTATTTTCTAAAACAATCAAAACCAATTTAATTTTTTACTTATTTCTGATCATGTATATTAATAATATTAACGAACTAAAAATTGCTGCTTATGTACTAAAATGTACTGCAGAGGATGTTGCTTTGAAGCTTGCTGAATATAAAAAAAATAGCTCTTCGCCAAAAGCTCGTAGCCTGAAAATATTATCCGATCTAAACTCTAAACTTGAATTATACAGACAGGGTTTTCCTTTGGACTATGTTTTGGGACATGTGGAAATTTTAGACTTGAAACTAAAACTAAATAAAAATATTTTAATTCCTCGCCCAGAAACTGTAGAATGGTTAGAGGCAATTTCCAAAAATACTTTACATGAAAGAGTGCAACCAATATCGAGTATCTCTAATAAATCTATAGATCAATTACCTCCATTAAAAAACGTTGAAAGCTTAGTTAGTAATAATAAAATTTTAAGCTTGGAGGACTTGCATATTAAATCTTCAAACATTAATCTTTTGTTAGATGTTGGCTGTGGTTCTGGTTTAATTGGTTTATATTTGGCCAAAATGTTCCCGGAAGTTGTACTAACGGATTATTCCAAAAATGTTATAAAAATTGCCGTGCAAAACGCTCATGACAATCAAATCAGTAATGTTAAATTCTTTCAATCAAACCTACTTTCAAACTTTTTACTTAAAAATTTAATTTCCAACCAACCATATATTTTGGTTTCAAACTTGCCTTATGTTCCCACTAAAGATATTGAAATTTCAGAGCAAAATAAAATTCAACATGAGCCTAAAAAAGCTATTTTTTCTGGGGAAGATGGGTTGGATTTATTCCGAAAACTAATTAAGCAGATTGGTAAAAATTCTAGCTTAAAACCAGCGGAAATAATTTTGGAATTAGACCCAAGAAATATTTTAGAGGCTCAAGAAATTTTGCAAAAATTATATACACAAACATCAATTTATAAAGACGAATTGGGCAATTTGCGTTTGCTTCACGGTTGGATTGACCAAACTGTTGACAAATAGTCTAGGCCAGATCAGTGTTTATTTAATATGCCTTACAAGGGTTTGCTTATAGTTTTTTTATGTTCAATTTTAATTGGAACGCCGCTGGCAGCTGTTGCCCAATCTGCTACCAATCCTATTAATCTAGCTATTAGTAAAGTAACTAAAGATGGGAAATCTGAAAACACAAGGAAAGAGGCAAACAACAGTTATACTTACGACAATGAGCTAAACCTAGACGACGATATTAAATATGGCTGGTCTGGAACAGATTTGAATTTGAAATATAAAGATGCTCCAGCTAGGGGAGGGGGTTATTTAAAAATATATTTAAATGATGATTCCCAAGACACAAATCTAATTACAGAATTTGGATCCAGTCCCTTACCTATTTTAAGTTTAAGGTCTAAATTGGCTGAAGGTAGTAATAAAATTCTATTTGTTTACATAGATTCAACTAATCGTTTTCCTGCTCAGCCTACCAAAGTTTTATTCACTTTCAAGTTTAAAAATTCAAGTAATTTACCATCAATACAGGTTCTAGAACCCTCACCAAATTCAGTTATTGGAAGAGGGGCAGATAAAGATGTTACATTGCAGCTAACCAATTTTGAGTTAGAAAATTCTGATAGTAGATTGCCCAACAGAGGTAAGCTAAATGTTTATGTTAACGAAATTTTAGATCAAAACAGGCTAGGTATTTTCAGTGTTTCTCAAAGCATTGAGGGGAAAATTTATGTAAGATTCAACACTCGTGATTTAGAATCTAGTAGAATTCCAGACGGACTTAGCACTAATTTAATTTTTGTTCTAACCCAAACCAACGGCAATGTTTTAAATTATAGAAATTCTCTACAAGTAAGAAGTAATTATAGTGGAAGTTTGGATGTTGGTTTGCCAAAAATAACTATTACTGAACCTCGCAAAGACAGAACCAATTTAACAGTAGATGGAGATCAAAAGTTTTTGGTTCAGGTAGATAATTTTACTGTTTTAACTGAAGCTACCAAAGATGATAACGAAGATACGAAAGGCTATTTACAAATTTATGTAGACAACAAACCATTGAAAACTCTGTGGTCAAAAACTGACTTCACCTTAAACGAAATTGGATTAAGCGATACAATTGAAGGTAGAAAAACTATTAAGGTTCAGCTTGTTAATAAGAATTTTACCAAACTTTCCCCAGAAGCAGTAGATTCTATAGATGTTATTTTTGCTCCTAAACTAAATGAAAGCTCTTCCCAAATACCCCAAGTGGAAAATCAGGGTTGGAGAGTAGTTTTAGTTATTATTACCGTAGTGTTGGTAGTCGGTGGAATTTCAGTTCTAATTACTAAGGGATAGTATTTTACTTATACTGATTAAAAGTCTTCATTATTTTAGCCAAAAATGTTTCTGGCAAATGTTTAATCAAAGAAATTGTTATTAGGTTAGATATTCCTGAAATTGTAATAGCTTTACCTTTCATCATATCTTTCCAGCCAATTTGGGCAACTTTTTCTGCACTCATCATCATTTTTGAAGAAGACATATGTTGTGCAAATTTTGCTCTATTGAAAAATTCAGATTTGGTAGCGCCAGGACAAAGCACTGAAACAGTAACTCCAACGTCTTTTAATTCTTCATTTAATGCCATGGAAAAACTTTTAACAAAGGCCTTGGTAGAATAGTAAGTAGCCATGTAAGGTCCAGGTGCAAAGCCAGCTATAGACCCAACATTCATAATTTTACCATTCCCCATTTTAATTAAGTCTGGAATAAATAAATGACACATTTCCATTAAGCTGGCTACATTTACTTGCAACTCGTCCATTTCGTTTTGGAAATCTAGTGTGTCAAACCTGCCATTGCTTCCAAACCCAGCATTGTTAATTAAAATTTCAACCGGCCAGTTATTTCTTTTCACCAAATTATATATTTCTTTAGGAGATTGTTTGAAAGATAGGTCAGACGAAATTATTTCAACGTTTACGCCAAATTTTTTTTCTATTTCCAACTTCAATTGTTCCAATTTGCTTAAGTTTCTTGCAACTAAAATTAAATTATATTTGTTCGATGCGGCAACTCTGGATAGTTCATATCCAATTCCTGTACTGGCGCCTGTAATTAAAACGTATTTGTTCATGCAATCAAGTTCTCTTTAGTTGGGGTGAATGTCAAACATTGACAAATAGCTTGGGTAATACCATCAAAATAGACATAATTGCTAACACATAAATTACATCCATACTATGAAAGCTGAGACTCAATCTTCTGAAAACTCAAACCCCTATGAAAATTCAGATATAAATTTGTCTGATCCAAATTCTGCAGAACTAAAATCCAAATCTCAAAAATGGTGGCAAAAAAGATTTAATCAAATTATTATTGCTATATTATTATTGCTTAGCATTGTGTTTTTAATTTGGGCTTTCTGGCCAAAAAACACTAACTCTATAGAAAAAACAAGCCAGCTAATAACCGTAATTAAAGAAAAAGGTGAAGCAAGTTTTAAAGTTAGAGATGATCAAACTTATAGTAATATTGATGCGGAAGAAGTTCAAGTTCCTTCTGGAAGTACTATAAAAACTGGACTAAATTCTTTGGCACATGTTTTAATGCCGGATAATTCATTAATTTCCTTAGATAAAGAAACAGAGATAAAAGTAGAAATTACAGATTCTGGAAGTAAATTTAATCAGCTAATTGGTTCAACTTGGCACAGAGTAGAAAAAGTTAGCAGTGGCAAATATATAGTAGAAACGTCAACCACTTTGGCTACAGTTCGTGGAACAATTTTTGGAGTAGAACTTTCTGAAAAACCAGAAGAGCTTTCAGGAATTTATTTGATTGAGAGTAAGGTTGATGTAACTTCCAAACTAGACAACAGTACAACAGAACTGTCCCCAAGTAATTTTGTGGAAGTTGGTTCCAAAGAAGCTGGTGGAATTGTAAGAAAAGGTAATTTAAGGCCAGTGTCTGAGCAGGGTAGGTGGTATTCAAGAAATAGCTTTATAGATAATTTATGGAAAAAAAGACTCAGTCTTTCGGATATATTAAAATTCAAAGAATCTACAGATTTAGCTACAATTGATAGTGAAAACAAATTACCCACTTTAAAAGAAAACTGCTTAACTTTGTTGGAAGAAAAAAATAGAGACGGCGCCGTAGGAGCTACACTAGAAATACAAAGTGGTAGTACTGGTAAAACTCTACCTAACAAATCTTCCGTTTCTGCAAAAGCAATTACTTATAATCCATGCAGAAAAGGCCCTTTTCCATCTGCCAATATAAACTGGAAATTGAACAATCTAGACAAACCAGTTGGAGAAACTGTTTTATTAGAAAACCTAGAAGCTGGAGACTATAATTTGGCAGTTGAGGCTAGGGATGGAAGTTATAAAGTAGCTGGAAGTATTTCTTTTAAAATAGAACAGCCCATTTTGGTGAAAGCAAACCCAACTGTTCCTAAAACAATTGTAAACATTACACCCAATACTCCTGCTCCACTTAAACCCATAAACCAATCCCCCGTGGCTACTATTAGTACTCCAAGCAACGGAAGTATTTTTGCTGCCAGCTATCCATTCTCCACTAACGCAGTAGGCGACCCTTATGCTACAGTTACTTTTAACGGACTAGGAACAGACCCTGAGGATGGCAACTTAGGCACCAACAATTTGATTTGGAAAATTAATGGAGTTGAATTTGCTAAGGGAAATTCCGTAACCAAGAAATTAACTACACCAGGAACCTGTGGAAGCAATACAAACTATGTAATAGAACTAACCGCCGTGGATAACAATGGACTGGCTAGTGTTCCTGTTACTATTACAATCTCAGTTCAGTATGGAACAGTGTGTTAAAGTAAATAAGACTAAAATATTTTGCTGTTAAACCGCTAATTCATTTCAAAAACAAATTTAAATTCACAATTAATGTTCAAAGCTATTAAACTTAATTCTAATTTTATCTATTATTTATACATTCCCTTAGGAATAATTTTGGGTTGGTTATTGGCTTTAACCCCTCCTTTGGCTTCAGCTAATCAAACAATTACTGACCAGTTGCAGGGTGTAATATCTGCTAGAAAAGACGTGGTAATTATAGGTATAGACGATAAAAGTTTACAGCAAATTGGAGCTTGGCCTTGGAACAGAGATATTTTTGCAAAAGCACTTTCTAACTTAGAAGAAGCTAAGCCCAGAGCTGTAGGATTGGACATTTTGTTTTTAGAAAGCAGGCAGGGCGATGATCAGCTTAGTGCGTATTTAAATAACTCTGAAATGCCAATTGTTTTTGGTGCTAAAAGCGATAATAACAAAATTTTAGAAAGCCCTTTAGTTCCTCAAAATAAATCAAATATAACCAGCGCTTTAATTGATTTTAGCCCTGATACAGATGGTAAAATTAGAACTGCAACTTTAACAAAGCAGGTTTCGGGTGAATGTTATTCAAGTTTTGCTTTTGCCTTATTTAAAAACTCAGTTTTAGATAAAACCCCTTCCAATTGCAGCCAAGCTCAAGTGAAAGTTAGGCAGCAAAGCTTTCAACAAAATTATAATTTTGAATATGCAAAAAATCAATTTGAAACCTACAGCTTTTCCGACTTGTATAATAATTCCATAGATAAAGCTAATTTGGAAGGAAAAATTGTTTTAATTGGTTCAACCAGCAAAGATTTGAAAAATAATTTGAATGATAATTTTACAAGTGTTTTTGGCCAACAAATTGCGGGGGTGGAAATTCATGCCAACGTTGTAAACTCTTTACTGGAAAATATAAACAGGCAGCAAATTAACCCATGGTTGAATTATTTAATTTTCACATTAATCTATTCTGTTCTAATTGGTTTATGGTTTAAATGGCCTAAAATGCAAAACGTTTTGATAAACCAGTTTTTATGCCTAATTGTAATAAACATTTTTGGAGCTGTATTGTTTGGATTGGGGTATATTTGGCTATTTTTATCTTCCAGCTTCGGTTTAATAGGAGGTTTCGGGGGTTTTTTGGCTTTTGAAAGTGCCACTAAAGGGAAACAAAATAAATTCATTTCAGAAACCTTTAGCCAATATCTAAGCCCGGCATTGTTAGCAGAAGTATTAAAAAATCCCGACCAGCTTAAGCTTGGTGGCAGCAAAAAAACAGTTACTATTTTGTTTAGCGATATTCGTGGTTTTACATCTCTAGCAGAAACTATGTCTCCAGAAGAGTTAGTTCATCTCACAAATTTGTATCTGGATAGTGCAGGGGAAGTAATTTTGAATCAGCAAGGAACAATCGATAAATACATAGGTGATTGCATAATGGCTTTGTGGAATGCTCCACTTGATAACCCAAAACATGCACTGTTAGCAATGCAAACTACTCTTTTAATGCAAACATCTTTACAGCAATTTAATGCACAACACCCTGAATTTAAAGACTTAAAAATTGGCATTGGACTAAATTCAGGCAATGTAATTGTAGGAAATATTGGTGGAAAGAAGCGTTTTGAATACACAGTTTTGGGTGACAATGTAAACCTGGCTTCCAGGCTTGAAGGTTTAACTAAAAAGTACGGAATAGAAATTTTGGTTTCTAAAGCAGTTTTGGAAATTGCTGGTTTAGATTTATCCCAAGATTCTCATTTTTTTGGAAGCTTTGAAGGCGGGTTGTACCGTCAGATAGATTTGGTCCAAGTTAAAGGTAAACAAGCAGGTGTTGCAATATACGAACTCTTGCAACCAACTCAGTCCAACACAGATTTGGTCCAACAGTTTTCATTGGGATACAAACTTTATTCAGAAGGTAAATACACAGAAGCCTCCAAAATCTTTGCAAATCTACCTGATGATAGTGTAAGTAAACTTTTATTAGAAAGAATTAAAAATATGTCAGCCATAGAAATGACTAAATTTAATGGTGTTTACATTTGGGATGATAAGTAAAAGGGAGATTAGCTAGTTCTAAATTAGAACAAAATTATACCTCTATTATTAGAGGTGCTGTGGGTAATCCCAATTTGTTCAATACTGAATAATTTTTACTAGTGCGTCAAAGTTAAATTTTAAGCCAATAAATTAACCCCAAATAAGGGGTACGTGGCTGTTGCAAATTTGTTCTATGAACAATAAATAGTTTTTATTTTTGTGTCAAAGTTGTAAGGTAAGTCTTTTGCCCTCAAATTCGTCCAACTATGAACCAAACTTTTTTAGACTAACTTTAAAACTTTTGTAGGAATTATTTAATGTGGGAAGAATTTCTAACTTGGATTAAATTAAAATTTAAAATTGAAGAAAACAACTTCAGACCTTATTTTTATAATGAAGGTGAAATTTGGTGGGTTAATTTGGGTAAAAACTTGGGAGATGAGGAAAATGGAAAAGGTCTTAATTTTGTAAGGCCAATTGTCGTAGTAAAAAAATTTAATAGTAGGTTTTGCTTAGCTATTCCTATCAGCTCAAAGCTAAAAGAAAATAAATACTATTTTAAAATTAGCTACGGCGGTCAATACTATTCAGCTTTAGTTTCGCAAATAAGAGCGTTAGATTCTAAACGGTTTAGAAAGAAAATTGCTCAGCTTTCCACAGCAGAATTAAATCAAATAAAAAAATATGTCATTGAAGTTATATTTAAATAATAAATTAACCTCTGTTTCCAGAGGTACATGGGTAATCCCAATTTATTTACTAATGTTAATGGGTTTTTATTTTTGTGTCAAAGTTTCAGCATAAGACTTGTGGAAACTAATTTTTAATAATTGCACGTTTATCTTTTTAAACTCAATTAGTCCAACTTTTGACCAAACTTTTTTAGACTAACTTTAAAACTTTTGTAGGAATTATTTAATGTGGGAAGAATTTCTAACTTGGATTAAATTAAAATTTAAAATACAGCAAAATAGTCTTCGGCCTTTGTTTGAAGAAAGAGAAATTTGGTATTGTGTGTTTGGTCAAAATATTGGTCGAGAAATAAATGGAAAAAATAATTCAAACTATTCGGAAAAGCTATTTTTAAGACCTGTGTTTATACTAAAAAAGCTTAATAAAGAAAGTTTTATTGGCATTCCTTTAACTTCTAAAGAAAAAGTTGGAAGCTGGTTTTATAAATTAGAAATTAGAGGGTCTTGCAGCTACTTAGTTTTTAGCCAGATCAGATCTTTCGATGCTAAAAGATTACAATATTCAACTTCTAAAGTGGGTGTAAACGAATTTCAGAATATTCAAAATAAATTTATAGAATTTCTAGTAAAAAAATAACCCTCTAAAAAGAGGTCGTCCCAATGGGAAAATGTACTATAATATTAAACATTTTTTATTTTTGTGTCAAAGTTGAGATGTAATTCAAGTGAATTTTTTGTAGGGGAAGGATTTATCCTCCTGTGTTGGGGAAAGTACCCCTATTTAGGGGTCAAGCCGAAGGCTTGGGGGTAGTTTTGCGTTTAAGTATACAATCCAAAAATCTAAATATACTACTACATTTATTATTAAAATATTTATATAATACTAGATGTAGTTAAATTTCTAGTTCACTACATCTAGTGGAGAATTTAATAAATTTAGATAAAGTAAAACTAAATAGACAAACTCAGAGATAAGAGCGTAAATTTTGCTTGACCACATCATAAATTATTTAAATACTAAAACAAGCCCTAAGAAATAGAGCACATTCATTTAGAGGTAAGATACTAAATTCATACTAAAACAAAAATTTCCTGTTGTCAAATAATACTACTTACCAAATACCCACAAAGCCTTTTAATACAAGATAAAGTGAACATTTAATTATAAAAACTTTACTTAAATAAAAAGTGCTAATGTCTAGTTTGTTATATGTAATACTAGACAAAATAAAGTTTTATTTTTCTGTTTTCTATAGGTTAGGGCTATTTTACATTTATATTATGTCTAAAATTAACAAGTTCAAAAGGACTAAATTGACCCCTAAAAAAATTCAAAAGTACACCAGCGGTGCAACTTTAATTTTCAACACAGCAAATCATCCGTTGGTTAGAGATGGCGGAAGAGCTATCATTCACATAGTCAAAGACTGGCTAAACAAGTGGTAGTAAAGCACCTCTCCCTCATTATTTTTATTAATTTTGAGGGAGGTTTGTTTTGTAAATTTTATAGTTACTCCTGAAGCTGCATTCTTTAAGAATCCACCCCGACAACTTCATCCCAAAAATTAAAATTTTCGGGAACCCTTGGAAGTTGCCACCCTTCAAGAGGGGAATAGATGCTTGTATTAATTTAAAACTACCCCCAAGCCTTCGGCTTGACCCCTAAATAGGGGTACTTTCCCCTACGTTTTTGCATAAATTGAGATGCTACATGTTCATACAAAACAACAATGGAGGGCAGGAGCCCTCCTCTACAAAACGTTATATATCAATACCAACATGAATTCAATCGTTCCTTGTTTCCCCAATGAGGGAGGATAAATCCCTCTCCTACGTTTTTGTTTTTGTATAAATGGAGACACGGTGGTCTCCGCTACTAATCTTCTCTGATTCTGAAGTAGTGGTCGCCTTTTTTGCCTATTTTGGCTTCAATTATGTAGAACTTTCTTCCTATGAATTGAATAAAACCTTGGTTTTTTAGAAGTTTTTCTGGCCATTCAACAAATACAACTTGTTGGGTGTTTACCATTTCTTCTTCAATCCAACCTTCGTCTTCCTTGGTTATAGTTTTTAACCTGTGTAAATCTAAATGGGCTACATTTTCCATTTGGGCGTTTTGTTTGGCAGCGCTTGATGTTGCCAATTGGTACTTTTGAAGTAGGGCAAAAGTAGGGGACGTTGCTTCTACTTCTGTTCCTAGTTTCTTACAAATGTCCTGTACTGCTCTGGTTTTGCCGCTTCCCATTTCGCCTTTAATAAAGAACAAAGCTGACTCTTGGCTTACAATTTGGTGTACAATTTGCTCTACTAAAACTTCTAAAGGAATTTTCTTTCCAATTTGAATTTCTTTGTCTACATCCACAGCTTTAACCTCTTCATTATTAAAGGTTTGTGGGTGAACACCTTCCAAGAAATCTACTAATTTAAAACTTTCATTGTGTTGCCTAATTTTGTTTAAAGCTACTTCTTCAATTTGGCGAACACGTTCACGGGTAACATGAAAAACTTCTCCAATTTCTTCTAAAGTGTGGGAAACATTAGTTCCATCTAAACCAAATCTTAATAAAATTACTTTCTTTTCACGAGGTTCTAAAACGTCATCAATAATTTTCATTACATGACCACGTAAAATTCTGTTACTGGCTACTTCAATTGGCGGAGCTGTGTTTTCGTCCTCAATCATTTCCACCATTAAAGTATCACTGTCATCAGAAAAACCAATCATTGTATCTATAGAAACTGTGTCTTGGCTAATTCTTCTGAAGTAGAAGATGGTGTCCATATCTAGTTCTAGCTTTTCTGCCAACTCGTCGTCGGTTGGTTCTCTTCCCAGTTCGTCAATTAAAGCACGCTTTTCTTTTTTGAAACGGTTAAGTTTTTCTTCAACGTGAACAGGCAAACGCACTGGTCTGCTTTGGTCGGCTAAGTGCCCTTCTAATACTTTGGTCAATCCAGTAACTGGCGTAAGTAGAAAACTTATAGCCACGTCTCCAATCAAATTTTTCTACAGCACGGAACAAACCCATGTTTCCTTCTTGAATTAAATCTAGAAAGGCAAGGTTTCTGCCCATGTATTTTTTGGCATTATGAACAACTAATTTAAGGTTGGCATAAGTTAATTCACGTTTGGCGCTTTGGTCGCCTTGCTCAATTCTTTTGGCTAATTCCACTTCCTGCTCTTTAGTTAGCACAGGGTACCTTGAAACATCTCTAATATAGTTTTGAACAGAATCATCTTTTAGTTCGTCACCACCAACATCTCCTGCCAAGGAACCTGAAAGCTTTTCAGCCAATTCCATTTCACGGCGTTTCATTTCATCCTCGTTTTCTAGAGTGTCCCACAAACTATCTAAAGTATTATCTAGTTTAATTCCGGCCCCACTGTCTTCGGCTAAATCGTACAAGTCTTCCAAAAGTCTAATATTTTCTTCTGGCCTTGGTAACATGAATAACAGCTCGTCTTCGGTAACAAAACCTCTGGTAATAGCTTGCTTAATTGTATCTACAACATTGGCCTGCCAATCTAAAGGCTGTCTTTGAAATTCTGGGTATAAAGAAGCATCGTTTTCAATGAATTTCTTTAAAACTTTACCAGAACTTTTACTAATTCTACGCTTAGTAACTTTCTTCATTTTAATTTTTACACCATCGTCTGTTACACGGTATCTTCTGCCTCCACGTTGCTCAATAGAATCGTCTTCCAAGGCTGCTAAACGGTTGGTGTCGGCAGTTGAAACAAGGTTCAATCCAAGTATACCTTTTCTGGTAACAAGTTCTTTAGGGTTGGCCTTTCTGGCTAAGGCTGCTCTGGTTAGTTTTACCGGAACTTTTTTTGCTTCTTCTGCTAGTTCTTCTTCAGTTTTAACAACTTCCTTAGCTTTAAAAATTTTAGTAATTTTTGGAACTTTAATTTTGGTAACTTTAGCTGAACCGATAGTAAGCCTTTTTCTATCGGCCGAAGATTTCTTTTTTCTTGGTTCGTCTGTATTTTCTGGTACTTTATTAGAAGCTAAAGCTTGGGCTATTGTAAATTTGGACATGAATATAGAGTGGTTTTGGTTTGGTATTTTACTACCTAGTAAACGGCATCAACAGAAGTTCTGAAGAGTTAATTTGATGTAACATTATTTAAGATATTTGAATAGATTGGTTCTATATATCGTAATGTTTTGGGTGCACAACATGCAAGGCCTTATTCGGCTTGGAAAAAATTTTAAACTGAGTTGGGCCAAAACACTCTACGGTGATGCGTTTCAAGATTAAATACTTGACTAACTTGGCTGAATCTGTCTGATGTAGTATACCAACTAAACAATACTTTTGTCAAAATATGGCTTCTAATAATAAAACTTCTAAAACTACTAAAAAAACTTCTGGTAGCAAAAACACTTCGGCTAAAACTACTAAACCTGAATTAAAAACATCTGAAATTTCAGCAAAACCTACAAAAAAAGTTACCACACAACCAGTTAAAATGGAACAAAAAGTAGTAACTATGGAAGCTGAAAAAATGGAATCTGCTAAGGACAAAAACTATAAATATGCAGAATTATTAAAAGATGAAAACCTACAAAATAAGGCCATTTCAGTATTAATTGGGGTTGTTTTTATTGCTATAATTTTAAGTGTTAGCTTTATATATATTCCTCACGTTTTAAACAACACTGACGAAGCAATTGCAGCTAGAATTAGGAAAGAAAATGAAACAAAAGCCAAAGAAACTGCAGAGGCAAAAGCTAAACAAATTGAACAGGAAAATTCAGTCTTAAAAATTGACTCAACCTCAGAGTGGAAAATTGCTATGGATGTGAAAGATTTTGGAACAATCAACCTAACTTTAAAGAAAGAATATGCACCTGCAACAGTAGAAAACTTTGTACGTTTAACTAGTCGTAAGTTTTATGATGGAAATAGACCACACAGAATTGTAGAAGTAGATAATTTCAAGGTTTTACAAGGTGGTGATCCTAAGGAGGATGGAACAGGCGGCGAAACTGCTAGCGGCAATCAGGTTCCAGATGAGATTTGGAAAGATGGAAAATCTCCTCAATACAAAACTGAAGGAAATGCTCAAGTTTTAACTAACACTCCGGAACTTCGTGCCCCTAGTTTGTACTCTGATTTCAATTCTACTACAGGACAAATTACTTACAGAAAAGGTTTAATTTTAATGGCTAAAACTTCTGCTCCAAATTCTGCAACAAGTCAATACTTTATTACTTTAGATAAAACTGTATTACCAGCTGATTACACTGTTTTTGGCACAGTAGACGATTCCAGTCTTAGCATTTTAGATCAAATTGTTGAAAAAGTTAACCCAATAATAGCCGAAGGTTCAGATCCTGCTATGGGTGGAAAACCAGATCCTGAATTAACAACCACCACAGTAAAAATTATTAGTCAGTTTTAATTACTCAAAACCGTAAATATGGAAGGCAAAGTTATTCGTCAGAAATTCATAGACTTTTTCGCAAGTAAAGGTCATGCCATTTTGCCTTCAGCTGCACTTGTTCCCAAAGAAGATCCTACCGTTTTATTCAATACAGCCGGAATGCAACCGCTAGTTCCGTTTTTAATGGGACAACCTCATCCAAGTGGAACACGACTAGCTAATTCACAAAAGTGTGTTCGTACTGATGATATTGAAGAAGTAGGAGATAACAGGCATCTTACTTTCTTTGAAATGTTAGGATCTTGGTCTTTAGGTGATTATTTTAAGCAAGAATCTATAGCTTGGGGTTTTGAATTTTTAACGTCCAAAGATTGGCTAGGGCTAGATCCTGAACGCTTGTATGTAACCGTTTACAGAGGAAATGAATCGGTTGAGCAAGATGATGAAGCTATTCAAGCTTGGGTTAAGCAATTCGCAAAAGTAGGAATTACAGCCGATGTTGGTGCAGAATACAATTTTGATGATGTTTCAGCTAATTTACCTGGCACTAAATATGTTTACCGAGTTAGAACTATGAGTGGTAAAGACAATTGGTGGGGTTTGCCTTATCGTGGGCCATGTGGGCCATGCAGCGAAATTTACTATTTAAGTAATAAGCATCCAATTAATTTTCAGGAAACAATTTTACCAAATTTAACAGATTCCCAAAAGTTTGATTTTGTAGATAACCAGATAATTGAAATTTGGAATCATGTGTTTATGCAATTTGAGGGTGAAAAGGATTCAAGCAAAGAGCCAATAAATATTGTGCCAATGCCAGCTAAAAATATAGACACAGGTATGGGACTAGAAAGATTAGTTGCTGTAATTAATGGTAAGGAAAGTGTGCAAGAAACAGATTTACTTTCTCCAATAAGCCAAGTAGCTTTAAAATGGAGTGGGGCGTAGTTAGGCTTTTAATAAAGAGTTGGACGTAGCTTAAACATCCTAAATATGGAAATCCAAGAATTAAAACAATGGCAGGTTGGAGTAGACGAAGTGGGTAGAGGCCCAGTGGCAGGTCCTGTTTGCGTTGGACTTGTAGTACTTCCAGTTGAAGTGGGGGTTTATACATACAGGCATATTAATAGTAATAGTACGAAATCAATCGCTTTAGACTCTGTTACTGCTCTAACTGAGAGTAATATCCACGAGATTGAGCTTGATAAACTTGCTAAGTCAACGCAAAGCTTGGACTCCCTTTTTACTCAAAAACCCTTCTGGCAAAAGTTGCGTGATAGCAAAAAAACCACTGCGAAATTTAGAAAAGAAGTCGCTGAAAAGGTTGGGGAAATATCACCGTTTAACATAGTTTTGCAAGCCAGTTCAAGCTTAATTGATGAATATGGAATTGCAGTTTGTATTCGGCATTTACTGGCTTTTGGTCTTCTCCTCCTTTCTGAAATAAACCCTGAATATTTAAAAAGCCATTTATTTTTAGACGGAACTTTGAAGTTGCAAGAAAGTTATCAAGTAGAACTCTTAAATTTAATTTTACAGGAGAATTTACACATTTTATTATCCTTAAAACTTGGAAAGGAGAACATCCAAAAAATTTTAGCAGCGAACGAATTAGGATCAATTCTTAAAAATGCCAACCTAGAAATTACTGAAGAAAACTTTGGTGATGATAAATTTTTAAGCATAGCTCTAGCTTCCAATTTAGCTAAACAATTTAGAGATGAAATTATGATTGAATATTCCAAAAACTATCCAGAATATTATTTACAAAGCAATATGGGCTATGGAACGGCTAAACATATTACGGCCATAAAAGAATTTGGATTTACTCCAATTCACCGCAGAAGTTTTTTAGGGAAATACTTGCCTTAGTTTTAAAAATGTGTTTGGAATTAAGTGTTTGGCTTAAACAAAGCTGGATTTAAACTTAAGGAGCAAATAAATATGCTGAAGAATTCTAGTAGCGGCCTTGTGACTGATTTTTATCAACAGACAAGTGTGGTAAAAAATAATCAACCTGATGCAAATTTACTGATAAACTCTCCATTTAATTTCCCAAGCGGTTTTACAGCCCATGTAGATCCACTTGATACATTATTACCAAAAGCTGTGGAGCCCCAGCAGGAACTACCAAAATAAAAGGTAGCACTTTCAGTAAGCATAATTGTTACTTTGCCCTCATTACTATTTCGTAATGGGAGGCTTTTCTTTTTTTTCGGAAAATTCAACTCTAAAATCTACATCCTTTCTTAGCAACCTAAATTAGTACTTGCCAAGATTGGAAAATTTTTCTATTCTGTAAATTAGATACTTACAATATAATAAGCACATCTATAATAAAAATAATTTTATATTTCAAATTAACTTTTAAAACTAATTTCATATGCCGTCTTTACCAAAATTTGATGCTAGATCTAAAAATGCTTTAGCTGTAGCTCAGCAAATTGCTATTCAGCTTGGCCATAACTATATTGGCAGTGAGCATGTCTTGTTTGGCATTTTGTCTCAACCTCAAGGCGATTTACCATTTCAAATTTCTTTCATGGACAACATTTCCAACCAAGAACTTCTAGAAATAATTAGAAGACAGGGTTTGGAAAGATTCCAAAATTACAATAAGGGTAAAACCGAAACTAATAGTTGGTTGCCAGAAATTACAGAAGAACTTCAACAATGTATAGATTCAGCTTTACGTGTTGCAGACAGTTTCAGCTATAATTATATTGGAATTGAACATTTAGTTTTTGGAATTTTAGACACGCCAAATTCTCATGGTCGAGCTTTAATGAATTTAACAGACAATAGCAGTCAAAAGCTAAAAGATATTTTAAACTCGTTATTCATAAGTTACGGCAAAGGGGTAAAAAGCGAGGAAATTAGAAGTGGGGCGACTGCCAAGAAAACAAAAAGAAATAATAAAGACTCTGCTTTAGAATTTTTCACTGTAGATTTAAACCAGAAAGTAAAAGCTGAAAACAACTTCGATTTAGTGGAAAGAGATAAAGAAATTGAACGTCTAATTCAAATTTTAAGCAGAAAGCTAAAGAACAATCCAATTTTGTTGGGTGAACCTGGTGTTGGAAAAACAGCCTTGGTAGAAGGTCTTGCCAAGCGCATTAACACAGGAAAAGTTCCAGATTGGTTACACGACAAACGTATTTTAAGTTTGGACGTTGGTAATTTAATTGCAGGTTCAGTTTTTAGAGGAGAGTTTGAACAGCGTGTAAAAGCTATTTTGGAAGAAATAGTTGAGGCTAAGGACGTAATTTTGTTTATTGATGAAGTTCATACCGCTTCAGGAGCTGGAAGTAGTGGAAGTAGTGCTGGGCCAGATTTGGTGCAAATGTTAAAGCCAGCCTTGTCTCGTGGAGAAATTAGTATTATTGGAGCAACAACCGAAGACGAATACAGAACAATTGTAAAAAAGGATAAAGCCTTTGAAAGACGTTTCCAGGCAATTAGACTTGATGAACCAGATACAACCCAAACCATTAATATTTTGCGAGGTACAAAAAGCTTGTACGAAAACTATCACAACGCAATTTTCCCAGATGAATTAGTGCCAAAGTTGGTTGAGCTTGCCGACAGATTTATTCCTGAAAGATTTTTCCCAGATAAAGCTATAGATTTGCTAGACGAAACCTTGGTGCGCTCAAGAATTATAGCTCATGGTGAAACTAAGTTAAACAAAGATTCTGAAAATAGTTGGGCCGATGTTGAAAAGCAAATTTTAGATTTAATTAAGCAGAAAAATGAAGCAATTTTGAATCAAAACTTTGAACTTTCTGAGAAGTTTGAACAAGATCAGCGTGAACTAGAGCAAAAACTTTCTAGCTTAAATGTTCCCAACAAAGAAGCTAAAGAAAAAAGCGTAGTTACTTTGGAGCTTTTAGAAAAAGTAGTTTCAGAAATTTCTGGTGTTCCAATTGTGCGTATTAGTAATAATATTTTTACCCAAATTAAAGACATGAAAAAGGCTTTAGATCAGCAAATTTTTGGGCAGACAGAAGCTACTACAGAAATTACTCAAGCATTAAAACGTTCTTACGCTGGGGTTAGCCCTCACACTGGGCCAATTGCATCTTTCTTGTTATTGGGTCCTACTGGAGTTGGAAAAACTGAAATGGTAAAAATTCTAACTAAAGAATTATACGGTAACCCAGATAAATATCTTCTTAAAATAGATATGTCAGAATTTAGAGAAAAGCATAGTTTAAGCCGTTTACTTGGTGCTCCTGCTGGTTATGTGGGTTATGATGATGCTCCACAACTTACAGAATTCTTAAGGAAAAGACCTTATTCAGTAGTACTTTTTGATGAAATTGAAAAAGCTCATCCTGAAGTAATGAATATTTTGCTGCAAATGTTGGAAGATGGAAAAATTACTGATTCCAAAGGTGTAAGTGTTGGTTGTAACAACGCTTTAATATTTCTAACAAGTAATTTGGGTAAAAACAAACTAAATAAATTTGCTTCTAAAATTGGCTTTACCGAGCTAACAAACGAGGAAGAAGAAGATTACGTCAGTCTTAAAAAGCAGGTAATGGAAACTGTTGAAAAAACAGTTAAGCCAGAAATTTTAGGAAGATTGACCGGAAAAGTTGTTTTCAAGCCAATATCAAGGTCAGTTTTGAACCAAATTATTTCCAAAGAGTTCGGGTTCCTACAAAATCATTTGTTAAAGCAAGGAAGAACAGTTTCTTTCACAGAAGAACTTGTTAACTTTGTGGCAAATAAAGCCAATCAAAAGTTAGAATACGGGGCAAGAGAAGTAAAAGGTTTAGTGGCAAGATACTTGCAAGACCCGCTAGCAGAATTCTTACTAGATCACCCAACAACTATGAATTTAATTGTAGATGTTAAAGATGAAGAAATAAAGGTAAAAGCCAAAAAAATTCAAATTTTAGAAGAAGTTGTAGTTTAAATTTGCTTTTTGTTTAAACTTTGTGTTGTCTTAATTAACAACCATGCAAGACAATTCCGCTTTACTTCCTGAAAATCTACCTTTGAATCCAGATTTACAAAATAACACCGCCTTGGTTAGAGTGAATTTAACTACTCAGCAAAAAGATAATTTAGCTGAACTAGCTGGAACTGAGGTTTATTTGCGCAATGTAATGCAAGAAAACCAAATTGAAATTTCGCAGTTGCAAGATTTAGCTAAACAAAACGCTTTTATTTATTTACAAAGACAGCAATTGGGGCAAAGGCTGAACATTTTTGAGGAAAATAACCTATATCTGGCCTTGGTGGAAATTCAGCAAAAGCTTGGTTTGAAAAAAGTTCCAAGAAGAATGGAATGTTACGATATTTCCCATCTTTCGGGTAAATTTGTTTATGGTTCAATGGTTGTTTTTAAAGACGGAAGACCTTCCTCAAAAGATTATAGATTGTTCAAAACTAAGGAACAAAACGACGATTTTGCCAATCATAGAGAAGTTTTAACCCGTAGAATTAAAAAGTATTTTGAATGCCAAGAAAAACTGGATCTGGGCGCATTGCAAAACCAAGATAAAGACTTAAGATTGGCGGCAACACCAAAGCCAAACCCTTGGGAATTACCAGATTTAATTATTGTAGACGGCGGAAAAGGTCAATTAAGTTCAGATGAAATGGTGCTAACTGAATTTAACTTATTGAGTAAAATTGAAATTTGTTCTTTGGCTAAAAAAGAGGAAGAAGTGTTTTTACCAAACCAAAGCGCTCCTGTTTTATTGGAAGGCCAGTCCAGATTTATGATGCAACGTATTCGTGATGAGGCCCATAGATTTGCCATTACTAACAACCGCAATGCCAGACTTAAAACTATTTCTAAAAGTCAACTAGACGATATTATTGGAATAGGCCCTGTAACTAAGCAAAAGCTGCTTTCCACCTTCGGATCGGTTGCTGCAATTGCCACAGCTATAGATAAGAACCCTGAACTAATCCACGAACTGGTTGGAGCCAATGTATTTTCTAAATTGAAGAAGTATTTTGGAGTTTAGGGGTGTTTTTTTGAGCTTTATCTATTCCAAACCATTTTAATTTGCGGAATAGCTTTATTTGGAGATAGTTGAAAATCGGATATTTTTTCATCGTAAACAAAACCAAGTTTTTTGTAGAAATTAATTGAGTTTAGGTTGTATTCAGCAACTTTAATTACAATTGGTTTTTGCTTTGAAACAAATTTAAGTGCGTGATTTACAAGACCTGATCCTATTCCCAGATTCTGATAATTTGGTAAAATGTATATGGAGCCGATGGCTATAAATTCCGCCAACTCTTTAATTACAATAAATCCAACAATTTTATTATCAATTTTGGCTTTAAAGTAGTATAAACCTTCCTCAAAAGATGCAAGTTTTGTTCTCCAGTCTCCCTCAAATTTAGTCCAAGGCAAGTTTTTAATATCCTCTAAAGTTATTTTGTTTTCTTCATTAGGGTAAGTGTGCAACCAAGTTTGTTTATTAACCCAATTTAGACTTTTATAATCTTCTTTCAATGCTGGTTCAATTATAAAATCAATTTTATTTAACATATTAATTCTTTAAATAATTTGGAAGCTGAGCGATTAATTTGTTAATTAAATCAATTAGCCCTTTAACTTGTTGATAATTTGTTGAGTCTGGTTTCAATAATTTTTCAGAAGCATCGGTTTCTATTGAAAGCAGGAAGGGTAATTTATCTTCTTTATTTTCGTACCAATCAATATGTAGGCTATACAAATCGTTTATATTATCGGTATTATATGTTTGATTATCTTTAAGCCTTTTACCAAGCAAGCGAGACAATTTAAAAACTTTTGATAAGTTTGTAAGACTTACTTCATCTTGGTCTAATTGAGGTAAATATCTTTTGAATAAAAATTCAAGTCTTTGCCATTCGGTGTTAATATCTTTAACTCCTAAAACTCTAAAATCTTTCTCAAATGCTGGTACAAGACTAAGACTTAGGCCAATTGTTAGGCACTCATCAGTTGATGAAGTAGGCTTAACCTCTATTATTCCCAAGTTGTTACATAAGACATGAATTAAAGGGTGGCAAACATTATGTCCACCAATAATTTTATCTCCAGAAAATATTTGCTTACCGTTATTCCATACTTCAGAAGTGCCACTAATTACCTTCGCAATTGGCTTTTCTATTTTCGGTGCTTTTTCTTTAAAATCAAATAATGACAGCATAAAAAAATTTAAAATGTGGACTCATTACAAGTCCACTTTATATATGCCTAAGTTTTAGTTAAAGGCCAACGCAGGTATTAATCTACCAGCAAATGTTTACACTACCTCCCCAAAAGCCTTCATCTCCGAAATGTTTCTTGTAGAGCCTTTCCATGGTGGCTAGGTCTGAACATTCTCCAACACATTTGTGTTTTGTTGAAGGGCGATGATGAATCATTTGACCGCTGTTAATTTTGTAACAGAATTGAGCGTAGTCTTCTGTGTCAAGAATGTGAGCATGCCAAATTGCGTCAATTTTTGTGCAAGACATTGCCAAAGAAAAAGACTCAACGGCACGCAAATACATGTACAGTTGATATTGCTTTAGAAGCTCAGGAATTTTAGATTCCTCAACAACATTTTTACTTTTAATATAAGCAATAACATCGCTGAAATTGTGATTCATAACAGCTTCTAAAATGACGGCATTTTTTTCAAGCTTAGAATCTGGCAAAGTGGCAGTAGTGGTAATCAAGTGTACACCTGCAGTTAAGTTAATTATTCCAATAAGGAATGAATTGACCATATATATACAATATTTTTGTCAAGAACTAGTCTACGAACTGGTAGGAGCTAATGTATTTTCCAAATTGAAGAAATATTTTGGGGTTTAAGTAGCGCAATCCGGGGCTTTTTTTGACTAATTTATTCCAAAATGTTTAACTAGAATAGTTTTTGGAATTTACTAATTGGAGAATTAGAATGACTGATTTGAATTTGGAAAATGATATTCGGGACTTACTTGACAGTGGAAAAACTGATTTAGCTATTTTGGAAAGTTTGTACACACGGTACAGCCACTATCGAGCAGAATTTATTCAGACAGTTTTTGATAAAGTTAAGGCGGGGTGCTTAAATACTGCCAAGGTTTAAAATAAAAAAGAGGAGTTTACAACTGTAGCTCCTCTTAAATATTGGGTGAAAATTAGTGGGTGGATGAATATCTAATTCTGGTAAAATTTGTTGACATGTTAATGGTGCTTTGGTTTTGTAAGTTTATTCTATTGAATAAAAGGATTTGTCATTATGGATGCAATTTGCAATCTTGATGAATTTCAACAAAAGATGTTGCAGGCACTGAAAAAAATTTGGACGGCTCAAAAAAATCAAGAGTGTGGGTATGAAGATTTAGAATCTTTGTTGTCAATTTTTTTTGATGAGGAAAACTGGGCAGATTCAATTCAGAAGTTAGAAAATGAACTTTTAAATGACCTAGAAAAAATAATTTTGTCAGATCTTGGAGTTCTTGCTAAACTTTGCAAACAAGAAAGTATATTTGCTTGGCTAAACTTGCAAGATGAAGCTCCTTTAGTTTCTCAAAATTAAATAATAAACAGCCTTGATTTGTCTTTGTTTCTAAAGCTGATGTTTTAATAAAGCCCACTAAATTATGAGTAGGGCTTTTTTTCTTGCCCATTTTTCTTAATTCGTTCATTTCTAAAAGGTGAACAATTTTGATTTAGAATTTAGCAAATTAAACCAAGCTCAAAAAGAAGCTGTAGAAGCAATTTATGGCCCTGTAATTGTTTTGGCTGGGCCTGGAAGTGGTAAAACCCAAATTCTTTCTATGCGTATTGGGCAAATTTTGAAATTAACAGACAGTTTGCCTTCTTCCGTGCTGTGTCTATCTTTTACCGAAGCCGCTGCCAGCAACATGAGAAAAAGACTTCATAGTTTAATTGGTGCTCAAGCTAACCAGGTGGCTTTTCATACTTTTCATAGTTTCGGCAGCGAAATAATTAACCAAAACCCAGAACAGTTCTTTTTTGGAGTTAATTATCAGCCCGTAGATGAAGTTGGCCAATATACAATTCTTCGTAGTATTTTTGAAAATTTAGGTTTTGAAAACCCTCTTTCTAAATTCAGCCAAGACCATGATTTTATATATTTAAACGATTCTTTAGACTCTATTCAGCGTTTAAAACAAGGTGGAATTTCTGAAGTAGATTTGGCGGAGATAACCGCAGTCAATAGCTCTTTTTTATCTGAAATTAACAACATTATTCCAGAACAGTTTTATGCTACAGTTTCCAAAAAAACATTAGAAATTTGGCCAGAATTTTATTCAAATTTTGAAAGTATTGCATCTAAACATATTCAAAAAATTACTGTGGAGCAAACTGAAAATTTAGCTTACAATTGGGCGAAAATATATCCAAGTTTAGCTGAAAGCATGTTGTTAAGTATTCAACAAGCTAATTTAGAAATACAAGAAAGTGACAGTACAAAGCCTTTAACTGCATGGAAAAGTAGTAATTTAGAAAAAAATAAATTTGAAAAATTAGTGTTTAAAGAAACTGCTAAATTAACTAAACAGGAAGCTTTAATTGAAGTTTATACGAAGTATCAGCAAGAAATGCACAAGCAATGTTTCTACGATTTTGCAGATATGTTAATGCAGGTTGTGAATAAATTTGAAGACCAGGAAAACCCTGAATTGGCTTTTAACTTGCAAGAAAAGTACCAATTTATTCTGGTAGATGAATTTCAAGACACAAATGGGGTGCAATTGCGCTTGCTTTTAAATTTGCTGCATTCAAATATTCCAGATTTTCAACCAAACGTTTTAGTAGTAGGTGACGACGACCAAGCTATTTACAAATTTCAAGGGGCAAACATTCAAAATTTGTGGAAGTTCAAACAAAATTTCCCCCAAAGTAAAGAAATTGTTCTGTCTTTAAACTACCGTTCTACCCAAGATATTTTAGATATAGCCAGCCAAGTAATTAGCCAATCTGAAGAACGTTTCACCCAGCAACTTGGAATTAAAAAGGAATTAATTGCCGGCTTAAAATAGCTTTGACAAAGCTATAAAATTGTACGTTAAACTTAGTTTAGGTTTATTTTATTACAAAATAATAACGGAGGAGGAATTGAATAATTCTGGTAACAGACAAATAATTAGCGGTGACTGTGCTAACAAGGTATATTTACATGGGTCTAGATAAGCTGACAACAATCTAATTGTTCATTATAGCTTATCATAACAATGAAAAACAAGTATATCCAGCGTTCACGTATTTCTGAAGCAAAATTTAGAGAAATAGCTAAACTATTTTGTGCGGATTTAAACGCTACAGATAGTTCTAAGTTATGTGGAATTAGTAGAGTTACAATTACTAAAATATTCCATGAAATTAGGGTTAAAATATTTAAGTTACAAGAAGGATTAAATATTGAAAAAGTATCAGGTGAAGTAGAACTTGATGAAAGTTATTTTGGCTCTAGAAGAATTAGAGGAAAGAGAGGCAGAGGAGCTAAAGGTAAAACAGTGGTATTTGGACTTTTAAAAAGGAATGGTAAAGTATATACTCAAATTGTTAATAAAGTAGATAAAAAAGAATTATTACCAATAATTAAAGGAAAAATACTTGAAGACACAACTGTTTATACAGATGGTTGGAAAAGTTACAATGGTTTAATTACAGAGGGTTATAAACACTATAGAATATTTCATTCTCGTGATGAATTTGCTAGAGGTAAAAATCATATTAATGGAATAGAAAGTTTCTGGGCTTATGCTAAAAGAAGATTGATTAAGTTTAATGGAACAAAGAATAATTTTTATTTGCATCTAAAAGAAACAGAATTTAGATTTAATAATAGACAAAATAATCTTTACCAAATAGTTTTAAAACTAATCAGAGAAAACCCTATTAATTTTTCTTAACTTATCTAGACCCTTTACATTTATGTTGGCTCACTAGCCAGAATACATATCTAGCTGAGCTATACGATAAATACTTAGATGAACTTGATAGCTGTAGTATGCTTGCATATCTTATTCAAGTTGTAGAGGACAATCAATACTATTATCAAAATATATCAAACTCCGATGAGTTTAATAAAGCCAAACAAAGGCTTAAAAATAGTTGCAGTTTAGATTAAATTTTATAAAAGGTTTGTATTTTACGGTACAAGCTTTTTTTATTGGGAGAAAATGTTTACTTCATTTTTTCTAGCATTTCTTTGGCGGCTTCTAAATAAGCAAAGGCTGCTGGGGAATCTGGGGCGTATTCGAAAATTGATTTTGCAAAGCTTGGTGCTTCTGCTAATTTTACGCTTCTTGGTATAATTGTTCTAAACAAATCTGGGCCAAAGTTTTTGGCTAGCTCAGCTTGAACCTCGCTGCTGAGTTTGTTTCTTCTATCAAACATTGTTAGTAAAACACCTAAAACTTGCAACCTTGGGTGAAGCTTGGTTTGAATTTCCTTTAATGTTACAATAAGTTGGGTAAGTCCATCTAAAGCCAAAAACTCTGCTTGAACTGGTAATAAAACTTTGTCTGAAGCAGTTAATGCGTTTAAGGTTAATAACGAAAGGGAGGGTTGGCAGTCTATTAATATAAAATCGAATTTGGATCTAAAATCTTGGCTTAAACATTCTTTTAAAGCAAACTGTTTGCCAGTTGGAGCGTATTGGTTAAATTGGCCTAATTTTAAATTGGAAGGTAGAACCCACAAATTTGGTAAATAAGAAGCAATTACACTAGATTCCACAGGAATAATTCCCTGTAAAACTTCTAGAATTGATTGATTTTGAGCTGGCTTTACACCCAAATGCTCAACAGAATGAGCTTGAGGATCTAAGTCAATTAAAAGTGTTTTAAAACCGCCCCTTGCTAAAGCTGCCGATAAATTTACAGTGCTTGTGGTTTTACCCACCCCACCTTTTTGGTTTACAATAGCAATTACAGAAGCCATATTATGAATTTGTCTTTAGGAATAGTGATTGTCAATTTAAGTAGGGTTGTCTTGTTTTGTAACATGGATAGCCACCTCACCATTTAGACCCTGAAATAAATTCGGGGTTGTATATGTCAACTTATTCAGTGACAGAATTAAGTTTCTCATAGGGAGTAATATTACCAATACCTTGATGTCTTCTAATATGGTTGAAGTAGCAACAATATTCAAATAATTCTTCTTCTAAACTTTCTTTATCTGGGTATACTTGCTCTCTAAGTAATTCTTCCTCTAAACTTCTCCAGAATCTTTCTACTTTACCATTGGTTTGTGGCCTGTAGGCTCTAGTGTACTTATGCTTAATGTTGTATTCTAACAGTAATCTTTCAAATGGATGGTTTTGTTTGTTTTCTTCTTTTGTTTCTTTCCTTCCAAATTCGGGTCCATTGTCTGTTAATATACTTTGAAAATCTATGTTGTAACATCTATTGAATACTGCTAATAATCTTTGAGTATAAAGCATAACTGTTAGAGCTTGCAGATTAGGTATTAGTATGGTCATAACTATTCTAGTAAAGTCATCTGTTAAGCTTAGTAGAAAGTATTCATTCTTTTCACCCTCCAGTATTCCTTTGGCTAGTCTGTGGCAATCCATATGGCCTAATTCTCCTGCTTTATCTTTAATGATTCTTCTTTTGTTAGTTTGAATTACTCTTGGATCTAATCTATTCAATCCTTTCTTTAATAGTATATTGTAAATAGTCGTAGGTGAAGGAGTATATTTACCATACTTAGGTAAAAGGAAATCGTGTATCTCATATCTACCAAATCCTTGGTTTCTAAGTTCAATAATCTTATTCTGTATGAAAGGAATACTTTTTAAACTACCAAACTTTCTCCCTCTTTTCTTTGGAATTAAACTACTATCCATAGAAACTAATTTATACCTATTGTAATATTTGATGAAGTTTTGTCTAGTTATATTATTTGCTTTGTAGAATTCATTTACAAATACATATCTAGGATGTTTCCTTGTTTTAATTAATTCATATTCTTGAACTAATTGTTTCATATGTCTAAGGTAATTCTTGGTTAAAGTATTATCATTTAAACGCATATTATGTTAGAATATATGTTGTTAAAAATTTAACAGAAATAATCTAAAAGAAGATTTAAATTCTGTCACTGAAATTTATGACATATACAAGGGTGACAGTCTCGAAAGTTTCGGTCGTATCGGATAAGCTGTGCTTTGGTCAATTTATATAAAGCCCTTGACTAATTCCAACAAAAATAAATCAATTGAAAAGGTTTGGAGATGTCGCATAGTGGCCTAGTGCGCTCGCTTGGAAAGCGAGTATACCGCAAGGTATCGGGAGTTCGAATCCCCCCGTCTCCGCCATCATAAAACTTTTATAAAATCACCGCGTAAGCGGTTTTAATTTTTGCCATAAAAAATCACCCTCCAGACACGAAGGGTAACTAAACGGTTGCTAGTCAATTAGGCACGTGGAAAGTATTTCAACATCTAAAGATATTGGTATACATCTCCCACCTGAAATTCCACGAGGATAATATGAAACATTTGGAAGTTGAAACTTATCACCAGGTTTTATAGTCTCAGCCTTCAAATAAAAAGCTAAGAAAAATATGTTCTCATATAGATTTTCATGTTTTTCGAGATCAAAGCCCCAATGATTTTCTTCTTGGTTGAAGTAAGAAAAATTTGGATCCAACACAATTTTATGAGTTTTTGGCATTACAGAAAATAAAGTTTCAGTTCCAAACTCTATTTCTTGATGAGGAAAATTCAATTCTACTTCAAGTCTTTTACCTTGAGGAATTCCTGTATAGGTTAGATCTTTCAATATATTTCTCCTATAAATTTGCAATTAGCCTTCTAATAAAAGCATACAAAATATGATAGGTCAAAGTTAAATATATTCCTTATGTAGCAATTTACATTAATTCTAGCCTTACCCCAAAATACCCAAAAATACTTGCCAGGCTAGGGCGGATTTGCTAACTAGGCTTAGCATTATGAACATAGTTTCTGTAAATTCATAGTTTTTCCATGGGCCAATTTTTTTGTAGTACAAAAATAAATTTATTGGGAAAAGTGCAAAGAATAACATTAAACTAAAAAATGCGAAAATAATTGCTGCCGAGATTAAACTAATTTCTCTAGCTCCCACAATGTACATCCAAATAATTAACCAAGGAAGAATTCCCGCAACAGACCCATAAATGAAAGGTAGCCAGTTAGTCTTTCTTCTACCTCCATTTATGCTTTCCATTAAACTTCCAAATAATATCATGGAAGCAGTGCTTCCAACCAGTAAAATTAATGTTGTTAAATCAAATATTCCTGTTAACAACCCCAAAACAACTATCATAATAGGTGCTGTTATAGCATATTCAATCCATCTAAATGGGTTTTTGTTGATTTCTATATATTTGGTGTATCTGGCAAACACAGCAGGCAGAGCAATGATTAAATGTGAAAGACCGGCAATAAGCATGAATACTACAACTAAATTCCCAACTTCTATTCTTGCAACTTGCTGAACTGTAGGAACAAGTACGCTTAAATCAATATCTTTTTGAAGATAAGATGTAGTAATTGGCAAACTAAAATTAGAACTTAATAACCAAATTAAAAGCCCTTGTAGAAATAGAACAAGCCCTATTCCAACATGGAAAACCCTTAAATCTTGAAGTTTTTTGGCAGAATCTGTTGTTGTCATAAATTAAAAATTTTTGAGGGCAAAGTTGTATTGAGCATAGTATATTTAAAAACTTAAAACATGACAAATCTTGTGCATTAAATTATACTATGCCAAATTAAAAATTATCCACAAAATGATACAAACTCATTCTAAGTATTCCGCATTTTTAAATAAATTGTTGCAGGCTATTGTTCTTGTTGCACTTTTAGTTATTGGATTGGTAGTTTACACAAGTTTTGGCGGTTCTAAAGTTAATTTAAGTAATACTTTTCTTCCTTATTATGGAGAGCTTTTAGGTTATGGTGTTTCCCCTAACTATAGCAATAAAATAAAGTTAATAAATATAAACAGGAATGAATCGGCTTTTGATCTTTCTCAAAATTCAGAAATTTTTATAACAAGGTCTTTAGATAATACTAAAGTTTTAATTAATTCCTACTCTGACAATTCTTCAACTCCACAGGAAAGTCAGGTTTGGAATTTAATAAAGTCTTCTAAAGAATCTACATTGGCTGACAATAGCTATTGGTTTTTGAATGGAGAAAATTTAAAATATGTTGAATTTAATCAAAATATTCCAGCATTTATTAAAGACAGTGCAAGTAGCTTCAAGGTAACTTTAGAAGAATTTAAAATAGAAGATAATCTAAAGCAATTAACTTTAACTACAGTTAAATATTGGCCAGAAAACAATCAGCTTTGGGCTTTGTTTCAAAGAGACAATAATATGTCTGAGGCAGTGGTTTGGAATGCAAGCACTGGTGACGTAATTGGTAATTTTAAGTTACCAGCTTCTAAAACAATATTTTTTGGTGAAAATGAAGAAGCAGCTATTTTTGTTTCTAAAGATAGTTTGAATATGCTTTCATACAATTCGAAAGGTTTGGAAATATTTAACAAAAGTTCGTCTGAAAAAATATCTTCAATGCATAATTTTAACGGACAAAACTATGTTATTACTGAAGTTGAAGAAAAAGTTGCTGTAAATTTAAGCAAATTATCTAACATTGATCGCAAAGCCTATAAAGTTCAGGTCTGGGATAAAGATTTTCTTAACTTAAAAAATACCATAAAAACAGAGCATACAATGCCAATTACTGTTTTCAACCCAATATCTAATACTAATTATATTTTATCTGCAGGAAAAGATGGGATGGTTACAATTATTGACTTAGATAAAAGTTCAACTATAGAGCAATATCCTGTAGATATAAATAGAAAAGAAACAAGTGTAGAAGGTGGCTATTTAGATTATTTAAGCAACCAGCTTATTCTTATTTATAAAAATGGAGATCTAAACTTTTATCAGCTTTGGAAAATTTAAGCATAGTTTTTAATAACCAAAACCACCACCAAATTAGAAGTATATTTCTAGCTAAAAGTATTACAACGCTGGCAATTTCACGATTGAACATACCACTGTAATTTAGAGGGTAAATTAAAAAAGTAAGAAATAGTATTATAAACCAATTCCAAAATATTTTAACTTTTGAGGTCATTTCAAGTGGAACAAAACTTAATAAAGGTAACATTATTACAACCCAAACAAGATATTGTGGCGACATAACCTTGTTCCATAATAAAAAAGTTGATACTGCAAACAGACTTCCCAAAACAGATAAATTAACCAGCTGTTGGTAGCTTGGAGTAATAAACTTAATTACCTTGAAACTACTATCGCCCCAAGGCTTTAACCTAAATAATATGGCAATAAAACTTGCAATAAAAATTACAGCTAAAATGTGGAAATTTACTTTGGCTATGCTCTTGGCGTAATTATTAGTAAGTTCATAAGATCCATTTTGAAGGATAACTTTACTTGGTTCAACTAAGTTTAATTTTTCTAAACCAAAAGCTGCACTGGCATAAACACTTTCAATTTGTAAATCTCTAGACACTGTTTGGTAGTTTACAAATTCTTGAAATCTTAGCGACCCATTTACTGCTAAATATATACTTGGAATAGACACCACAATAAAAGTGACAACTGCAATTCCTATATTCCACCATTTCCTTCTCCATAAATCTAACACAGCTAGAACTAAAATTATTAATATTGGGTACAGTTTTATAAATGTTGCTAATGCTAAAAATGTATAAACCAATGTTGGCAAAATCCATCCCGATTTCTTTAAACTAACAATCCAGACACAAATGGCAACTAAGCTTAACCAGGCTGGAAAAATGTCATATCTGGTTACAATTAATGTAAAAGCTGGAAGCAGTAAAAGCAAATACGCTGAATTCCAGAAGTTTATGTTTCCCTCCAAGATATAATTCTTTGCGGCTATATTTTCATTGGAAATATTATTATCTTCTATATCTTCCTCTTCATTCAAACTTAGTGTATCGTCTTTAGATACCTGACCGCTATTTAAATCTTTTGAATCCGATTTTTCAGTTAAATTTTTGTGTGAAACTTTTTTTGCTGCCCAATTTAAAATAAATGGAACCGATAGAGCCAAGCCAGAAGTAATAAAAACAAAAGTTGCTAGGTATTCAAGCTGTGTTAAGGTTCTGCTTAATAATACTGGTAAAGTTATAAAATAAACCGAAATTGGAGGGTATTCAATGAAAAAATTAACAAAAGGTTTTTGCCCCTGGCTAATATATGTATAAAAATTCCAATACAACTGCCCTTCCCAGCCCCAACCTAAAAGTGGGTTATTTTGATAAGCTAAAACTATTAGAAGCACAAAAAACAATGCTACAAAAGCAAAGACGTAGTGCCACGTTTTTAATCTAAGTTTGTTCATAATTTAATAGTTCCTTATACGCAGGGGAAATGTCAAAGGTTATTGTGACCAAGTCTAAACCCTAACGACTATTCTCCCTTTAAAATATATACTTTATTTTGCTGACAAAATGGTAATCCTCAAACCAATACGTATCTTTCCATTGCTTAATATAGGCATAGAATAATTGTTCTAGAAATCAAGCACCATTCAAAATTCACACGAAGTTTGTTTGTTGGGATATACTTAGTTGTTATTCCTATAATTGTGGTTTTAATTCATAAATTATATTACAGCGAAGTGGCTCAAATTTTGAGGGGCTAAGATGTACCAGTCATTAGAACTTACTTGCCCAATTTTCTAATTTGTTCTTGAATATATACATTATGCAGCCTTTGCCAATAACCTTGTTTGATAGTTACAAAAAACAAAGTTTTAGTTTAGATCCCAATTCTACAGTTGAAAAAGATAATATAAAACTATATTCTTGTGGCCCTACAATTTATGGCTACCAACATATTGGTAATATGCGGGCTTTGTGGTTCAACGATACTTTTTCTAAATTAGCTAAAGTTTTAGGTTGGAAAGTTGATTGGGTTGTGAATATCACTGACGTTGGTCACTTGGTAAATGAAGATACAGACGAAGGTGAAGACAAAATGGAGAAAGGCGCGAAAAGAGACGGTAAAAGTGTGGCTGAAATAGTGCAATTTTATTTAGACGATTATTTATTACAAGCTAAAAGTTTGAACTTTGAAGTTCCTTTTGGAGAAAAAATGCCCAAGGCTAGTCAATACATTGAAGAGCAAATGCTGTTAGCTTTAGAATTAGTTAAGCAGAAAAAAGCTTATTTTACTGATGACGGAATTTATTATGACACCTTAGCTAATCAGGTTTTAACATCGAATAACTCTAATAAAAATGACGAGCTTGAACTTGTTACCAGTTTTGCCAAAACCGAGGGTGAGGGAGATTCTAATTTTACAGGAAGAGATATTGTTCAAACTCAAAAAAGACATCCTCACGATGCGGCTTTGTGGAAATTTGTTTCCGAAAACAGTTTGCAGAAATGGAGATTTAACGAATATCCAGAAGCTTCAAAACTTTTTGTAGAAATTAGCCAGGAACTTGGAATTGGTTCAGATAGTTTTAATGAAGAAATTGAAAAAGGTAATATTCCATACGCTTTTAGCAGCTTAAAATCAAAAGAAATTTTTAAATTAATTTACCCTATAGCTATAGATTTTAAATGGGGTTGCCCTGGTTGGCACGGCGAATGTGTAACTATGATAAGCCAAATTATTGGTAAAAAAAGATTCAATTCAAACTCAAAATTGTTCATACATAAAGTTGAAGAAATTTCTGCTGAAAATTGTGGAGTTCAAGCTCAGACATCTCAATTAGAATCGAGTGATAACCCCAATTATTCTTATGAAATAGATTTGCACACAGGGGGGATTGAGCATATTCCCATTCATCATAAAAATGAAATTTTGCAGTCTGAAGCTTTAGGTTTTCATCTGTCTAAAAACTGGGTTCATTGGGAACACTTATTAATTGACGGAGCTAAAATGAGTAAAAGTTTAGGTAATTCCTATATTCTATGGGATTTTTCTAAGAAAAACTACGATGTTTTGGCTTTTAAATTGTTACTACTAGAACATAATTACCAAGACCAGATGAACTTTACCTGGGACAAACTTACCCAGTC
The DNA here is from genome assembly GCA_963704645.1 of uncultured bacterium. GTDB lineage: Bacteria > Patescibacteriota > JACMRA01 > JACMRA01 > JACMRA01 > JBILXY01. The sequence continues at coordinate 1,091,172 of OY969926.1, read as the reverse complement.
GGAAAATAGGCTGTTCAATTTAAGAAAAGAAGCTGCAAAGTTAAAATCTTTCTGGGAAAACAGCCAGACTAAGGCAGATACATTTCCTAAATCTCCAAATTTATCAACAAAAAACCTTGAGTGGATGGCAGTTTTAGCTAACAATTTAGATACTCCAAAATTCTTAGAGTTATACCAGAATACTTTGTTGGAACAAGTTAATTCTATTACAAAAAATAATAGTTTAAATGAAAATGAGCTGGCTAATTTAATTTACTTCGATGAAAACTTTTTGCAGCTTAATTTATTCTCTGTGAAAAACATAGATTTTTTAAAATACAATAAAGCTTTGGAGTTAGGACATCTAAGGAAAATTGCTAGGACAGATAAAGATTTTGCCAAAAGTGATGAATACAGAAATGAAATTGCAAGCCTAGGTTTCCAAGTAGATGATTACACTTGGGGCTTCGGTATTTGGTGGAAGGGGAAAACAAGTTAATCACTGTAGGGGAGATGTTTACCATCTCCTTTTTGGATTGTGGTTTATTTCTATAATTTATCAATATTGCAATTGGAAAACTCTTAGGTTTAGTGTGTTTTACTTCCTCGTGGTACCTGGGGGCATAAATGTTTCCCCTACGCAACACTCAATTTAGACTCCGAAGCAACTTCAGGATGAGTGAATGACTCTATAGGATTTTAATTCATGCTTGGGTGATGCCTCACTTTTACTATAATTCCACTTATTAAAAATGAGATTATTGATATCCCCCTGCAACAGCTTTCGTGAATTACCTTTCCCCTTAAATTAAACCTTTACCTTATACAAAATTTTTTCTTCCTGAGAGACAATGTAAATTCCTCCTGTGGAATCTAGGTAAATGTTGGAAGCTGAAATAGCTAGATTTTCTTGAATTTTAGAAACACCACCCAGACGTAAATCAATTTTCAAAATAACATCTTTGCTAACATAAGAATTTTGAGTTACCTTTTTCTCTTTAACCAAACAATAGGCTTTTCCACCTAAATCTACATAGCAACGTTCTGCCAGAAGTGAACCAAATACATTAGCTTGGCTTAAATTAAAATCTAGTTGCAAATCTGTTGGGTTGCCAGCTGGATTTAGTTTGAAATCTAACCATGTATTTTGATACAAAGTTAATTCAGTTGGCTTTAAGCTGAATGTTGTTACAAGCATGCTATCCGAGCCATAGCTTACAGATTGAACTTGGGCTTTGGAGAAAACTTTTATTGCAGGTGTTCCAGCTTCTTTAATTTGCCAAACTTCCATGTTTCCTTGTCTGTTTATGTTTTCCCAAGCAACTAAATAAATTTTTTGATTAAAATTAACTAATTCAGCCATTCTAGCTGATATTGTAGGTGTTATGTTTGCTACTATAATTTCTTTGCTAAAATTAATATCGTCGGCCGTTTTTACTGTATAGCTATTATTCGCAAAAGATATATAAGCCCACTTTGTAATTAATTTACCAGAACTAACAACAAAATATTGATTTAGACTATAGTTATTATCAATCTTTCTAAAACTATTGTTTGGCTGTAAAATTGTAGTTCGGTTCGGTTCGTTTAAAATAACTCCTTCAGCTGTATTAATAATTTTTGGGTTGGCAAAACTTGGTGAATTTGGAATATCAGTATTTTTTACTCTTAACTTAAAGTCTGCATTCAAATAAATAGCCTGATTTGAACCAGAAAAAACCACACTTGCTGAAGACACACTAGATGAATCAATTTTTTCCAGAACCTGACTATCTCCAAAACTTTGTGTAGTTACTTCCTGTTTGTAACCAATCTGTTGTGTAATATTGCTATTAACATTTTGAATAGCCGTGTTGCTACCTCCACCAAAGTTTAGTCTAATTATTAAAGCAATTAACAAAATTACACCCAAACCAACCCCTACAAAGAAGAATATTTTCTTCCTGCCATTTGGGTCTTGCCACATTATTTGTAAATTCTGAAACATATTTGTAATGTATTATGCAATTAAGTAAAAAGTTTGGTTTAACGGTATTAATAAAGTTCTAGTCTCAATTTTACCAGATAATTTAGTGGCAGGTTGGCCATTTTTAATTTCTAGTAATTGGTATGATGAAATATCTAGCCCACAACTTTCAAAAGCAATTGTGTAACGTTTGGCAAGAGGTTTACCTACAGTTTGTAAAACAGAGTAATTCCACTGGCAGCTAGGTTTGTGACTTGGAATAGACAAAATTTCAATTGGCAAAATTTCAAGTTCTTGTTGGTTATACATTGGGCCAAAAAATGTTTTATTAGAATCTCTTAGTGGGGTTAATTGGTTTCTTAAGCCTTCATCTACAGCTTCTAGAACTGGTAAAAACCCTCCAATTTCTAAGTTTATGCAATCTTGAGTAGCTTTAAAGTTTAAAAATGGTTCTTGGCATAATACCTGAACACCAAGCACCTGACTAATGGTGTTTTGAGCTTCTTTATATTTTTCTGGTGTTATATCAGAATTGCTGTCTTGAGCAACGGTTACTATGTAAAGAGTATTAAAAAGTATTAAAACTAAGACTGGCAACACTGCTAGTTTTTTTAGATTACTTAGAATATTTATTTTGCGTAACATAAGAATTTATTTAATAGAGCCACCTTTTTTCAGTAACTCGCAACTACTTTGTGATAACGCACACAATGATTCTGCAGCATTTTGTTGGCTTATATTTACAGCTACAACAGTATTGCCATTGTTATTAAGTGCTGCATCCGTAACTGTTGTGTTAAATTGTTGTGTTGTACCTTGATTAGATTGGCTACCTGGAGTTCCACTTGTAGAATTGCTTGAAGTTAAGCTGCCTAAGTTTAAAAAATTAAAGTTTAACAAACTAGAATTAACCGTGTTCAAAAACAACACTGGCCCACCAATTAAAATTAAACCAATTGCCACTTCAGATACAGTTTTTACAGCATCATTAGTAGAATTTCCGTTTACGAATGGGTTGAAATCTTCCACTGCATCAAAACCAATTCTAAATGCAATTAAAAACAGTGCTATTACGAAAGCAAACGTAAAAATAGACCTTAAACAATTTTGAATTAGGGTAGCTCCTTGCTTTCCATCTTTGCCAGAAAAGTTGCACTCGGTAAACCCTATATTTGGGCCACTTCCAGCATCGCCTTGGGCTTGTACAGAAACACCACCACCAAAACTAAAAGATAGTAGCATGGTTAAGGCTAAAATAAATGTTAACATTTTCTTCAAAAGCAATTTCATAAACCTATTATATCTTATTTTTAAAGTGTTTGCAATAAATGTAAAGGTGGTTTAACATAATCTTATGACACATACGCGTTCAAGTTTTCCTAAGATTATAATTTTATATGGCCCACCAGCTGCTGGAAAAGGTACGCAAACCAAATTTTTGAAAGAATATTTACCTGAATATGAGCATTTAGACTTTGGAACAGAGTTACGTGAATTCGTTAAAATAACCTTATCAAAAGGAAGTTCAGATTTAAATTATGCCAAAGCAAAAAGCATTGAAAACGAAATGCAAACTGGCCCAGTAAATTTTGAAGATTTAAAATATGTTGTGGAAAACAAAATTATTGATGCAGTGAGAAAAGGAAAAGGTTTAATAATTGAAGGTCCTGGAAGGCAAATTACTGAGGCTTATTGGCTGTCATCATTTCTGGCTAAAAATAATTTATCTGTTACAATCTTTCATTTGCATTTAAGTTTAGAAGATATTTTAAACAGAGTTAAAACCAGGTTTTATGCTCCAAACAACACTGAACCATTCTCAAGTTATGAATCTGCTTTAGAAAAATGTGAGTTAGGTCAAACTCCATTTCAAAGACCTGAGGATATGGACGCTGAAAAGACTGTAGCTAGATATAGAAATTTATATAAAAAGTGTTTCGCTAAAATTTTGTTTATTTATCAACTAGAAGCTATGGCCCATATTTTTGCTATTGACGCATCTGAATCGGTACAAGAAGTTAGGCAAAGTATTAAGAATTGTTTGGATAAGTTTTATTTGGAACCTCAGGCTTCAGCAAGTTAATTTGAGTGTAAATGGCTAGATAGGCTTGCCGATACATTGGTTAATTTTAAAACATATTGTTAGAGACGCACCTCATTTTTTACCACGTATGCTCGCAAGCTTCGCCGCTACTGGTTTCTTTGGAATCTCTCTCACTTATTCAAAAATATTTTGGCGACGTGGGGTCGCCGCTACGACGATTTTTTATATTGGGTCGAAGATGGATTTTGTTTTTATCTTGTTTAGAATAAATTGACTAATTTTCCAACCACCGTAAATGGAAGGCAAAATACCAATTCCATTACAGCCTAAATTGTAGAGTAGGTTTTTGTTCTCGGGTTCTGGCCCAATTAAGCGTATACCGTTTTGAGTGTATCCCATTAGTCCGTGCCATTTGAAATTATAATCAATTCTAGTTGGTGCGTATGCAAAATTTTTATGAAGAAATTGACTTATTTCACTGTAATAATTTTCTGGTACGTTAAAAACTTTTTGGTAATGTTCTGAATTTGGGAGTGCTTTTTCTGGTCCTCCAATGCAAACCAAACTGCTGTGCTTATTTATTGAATATTCATAATCTCTTCTTGTTACATAGTAATATGGGTCGGCATCTGCGGTTGATACGGAGGTGATGGAAGAAGAAACAATGTAACTTGTGGCTATAGGTGCTCTTTGTTTTTCTTCAACATATCCAGCCATATAGCCAATACGGCCACTTACATTTTTCCTAAATTTTTTATAAACATCTCTTCCTCCTTCGTTACTTATTTTAATATGTTCAAAACCATTGGTGCATAAAATAAGTTTTTTAGAATTAACAAAAGCGGCTTCTGAAATAGATAAAACTGAATCCTCTTGTAAAATAATTTCTTTAATTGAAGAGTCTTCCCAAACTGTAAATCTGTTGGAATACTCTAAGTTAAGTTTGGTTATCATTTCTTCACAGAATTGGGCACTATTCATAACACCTTTTCTAATACCAAAAGCTGCAAAGTATTCTTTGTTGTTTGTTTCTAATATTTTCCATATTTCCTGCTCGTCTATTTCCTGAAATATGCTTAAATACTGTTCGGGAATACCATTTTTTTCTACAAATTGTTTACTAATTAAGGCTGTGCTAGAATGTAAATTGTTTGAATCTGTAATTTTTTTGTTTAGTAAAAAGTTTTCTGCTTGACCCCAATTTTTAACACCGGCGTAGCCGTTTACTTTGGCATAGCCTGTTTTTAAATCTTCATTAAAAAATATTTCATCTAGCAATTCCCAGCCAGAATTGATATCTGTTTGCGCCTGTAAAGAAAGTTCTAAACCAAATTCATTCACAATGTCAGAAAAAGGCCTTTCAAAAACCCCAACAATTTGCCCAGCATTGTGCCCTGTTGCGCCATGAGCAATTTTACCAGCATCAATTATACCAACCCGACTGTTTGTATTTTTCAGTAAATAGTAAGCTGTTGAAACTCCGGCAATTCCACCACCAACAATTAAAATATCAACATCTTGGTTGTGATTAAGAAAATTTACTTTTCTTTTGTATTCAAAATTATGAAGCCAGGGTGAGTTATTCATAGGCCTTCAACCATTTTTGTCTTTCATCCCATTCAAGTATTCCAGTTGGTTGGGTTAAGCCAAATTCTGTTCCAACACCTGTAGAAAATACTAGAACTTTTTTCCCAGTTAATGCTACTTTTTGAGCTTGATTTAAAGCCAGTTTAAAAGCATGAAATCTGTTAATGTCTGAGACAAATTTTGTACCATTTAAATTAACATCGTAATTCTGTGAAAGAAGTTTAACTATTGCATTTGGATCATCATCAACACCATAATTGTCTGTTGTTAAAACTGTGAAGTCTGCTTTTTCATAGCTTAAATCTCCTAGGATTGGCTTTTTCCAATCATCTCTTCCAACGCCGTCGCAAGATAAAACGTGAATAATATAGTCAAACCTGTTTTGTTTTTTCCATTCAAGAAAAGTATTTAGAACTAACTTTAAACTTTCCGGCTCATGAGCGTAATCTACAATTATTGATAGATTTTCTAAGCTCTTTTCTCCATTTTTTGTCAGACTTTCAATTGATGTAGCAGTATAGGAATCTGCACTAAGATCTCCATCCACTTTTTGTTTAGAAGTTAACGACTTGTCCTCATTAATTTCAGATTTATAAACCTGCTGGCCATTTTTTATAACCCATTCCATTCTGCCAGGTAAATTCCCAACTTCAGAAAATATTTTAGCAATTACTTTAGAATCTAATAAATTTTTGGAATACAAACTTGCTACTTTCCAAGCAAAAAATAAATCTAAAGCTTCAAAATTAGCTACTAATTTAGTTGGGTAAATAACTTCATTAATTTTAATACTTAAATATATGTTATCATTTTTTATTATTTCAAAATCTTGGCCTTCTACAATTTTTTCTAAATTCCAAGAATCGGATAGGCTTGTTTTAACATTTTCAGTAATTTGGTTAAAATTTTCAACTTGTTTTGTTTCTCCATTAATAAAAATATTAGCTCCTTTTTTAGTGTGAGAAAATAATTTACTTTTAGCTTGCAAGTATTTTTCCCAGCTACCGTGGGCTTCAATATGTTCTGGGAAAGCATTTAGAAAAACAGCTGTACCAAATTTGTTTAAACCCCAGTGTCTGTTTTGCTCTAAACCCTGACTAGTCATTTCCAAAACAATCACATCACATCTATTATACCTCATTTTATCTAATAACTGGTTCATTTTCCAGCTATCAATAGTACCCATTTTATAAGGGTTTAAAAATTCATCTTCGCCGTCATATATTAAAGCTGTAGAAATAAAACCGGTTTTTATACCAGCAGCATTTAAAAGTTTGGCAGTAAAAATTGTAGTGCTAGTTTTACCCTTGGTTCCATTTATTCCAATTAATTTAATATCAGGGTTGAAAAAAGGATAATCAACTAATTTACCAAAAACTTCTCTTAAGGTAAATTGGTGCGTTGGACTTCCAAACCAAAAGTTAGATAATATTCCCTTAACACCATGACCCAATGGCCTTACTTGATTGGTTAAATTTGGGCCTAAAACTTTTTTTAATGAACGGAAAATTGTTTTCATAAATTTCAATTCTGTTCAGAAATTCCTAGAAGTAGTCGTTTAAATTGTCTGAGGAGTTAAGCTTAAATTCTTCTAAATTATCTAATTCTGCAGGTGCTTGTGAAACATTAGAAGTTTCAAGTACTGCCTTATCTTTGCTACCAGATTTTACTACACTGCCAAAAGCTCCCCATGTTGGCGTTGCTTCTTTTGGAATGGTAATGGAAACTTCGTCACCAATTTGTAAGCCAAGGTTTTTAATTGCGTAGGTTGCACTGGCCTTCAAAATTTTAACAGGTCTGGCTAATTTATCTACTAAAACTACAAAATCTTCTCCTTCAACGGTAAATGTTCCAATAACTCTTTCTCTTGGAGCAAGTAAAATTGGTTTATAAATTTCACGTTCCGGAGTTAAAATCCATTTCAATCTATCTCCAACCACAAGCTGAGTTTTACTTGCATAGTTAGCTGGAACAATGTAAACTTGGCCGTTGTCACCAATCATTTGTTGGCCGTCGAAGTAACCTTCTACAACTTCTAAAGCCTCGGCTTCATCTACACTTTTAGCTACTGGGCGGGTAGAAGCGGTTGTTGTGGAAATTCCTTTTTCATCTGCTAGTTGCGTAAGTAAAATTCTGGCAGTTTTTAGGTTGCTTTCAATAATTTCTATTAAGCTTAAAATAGATTGTACTTTTTTGGCGGACATATTGTTTATTTAATTTAGTTGTTTAGTTAATTTTAATTTTTATTGAAGATCTAGTTGTAGGCAAGGTGATAAATGTAGTTTGTTATTTTTTTAAATAGCTTGTCAAAATTGGCTCAAGCAAACACGGCCACTTAAATTATTTAATCTTTTTTTTAAATTCCGCACAAACCTCTTAAATGGTTGGAAATCGTGGCCGCTTGAGTGAATTGCTTGGTGTTTAAATAGTTTGGATCAATTTGATATAACAAATTAAAAATAATTTTGGCTGGCTCCAATTCAGGGTGTCGAAGTGCTGTTAAACCTGTGTTTAAATAACTGCTAAATAAAGGCGACTGCAGGTAATTCATGAAATAGCATCTTCTAACGTTTAAACTAGGAATTTTCTCGAATACACTGTCTAGCTGGTTTAGAAAATTTTGAATAAGCTGGTCGGCGTTATCATTAATACTAAAAGTTACATGGTTTGGGTGCAGCTGGGAAAGCTGGGCAGGGTGGTTAAACTGAGATAAATTTTGAATTACGGCAACTTTGTCTGTAGTTACAGCTTGTGGAACTGGTCCGCCAAGCAGGTTAGGCTGACTTAAAACGCTGAAACTAATTACCTTTTTAGGCTTAGGTGGAATAACAGAGTTAATTACTTTGGTAATAGCGTCTGGGGGTTTAGGAATTTCTTGGTCGAAGAATTTGGCTCTGGTTAATTGTAGTTGTTGCAAAATAGCTGGGGCTACGCCAGTTTCAATACTTTGTCTTAACTTTAGTTTGTCTAAAGGAGACATCATGTGTATTTTTTCTACCAAAAAAGACTTATCCCCCAAAGAAAGATGAGGAGTATTCTGAATTAAAGTCTGTAGCTGGCTGTCCATGTTAATCTAAATTTATGTGTTATTGTTCTTTGTTTAGGTTGTATTTAAGATACTATTTTAGCAATTTTACTTATTATGACCAATAAATTAAGTTCGGTCAAAAGAAGTTGGTATGTTTGGAAATATCAAAAATTCGCATTAATTAATTTTGGGAATAAAAAAGCCACCCTACCTTAAACTTATGAAGTTGTTTGGTAATTTGGGTGGTTGTTATAAGTTTTATTATAAATTATCAATTGTAATAGTTGCTGGTACTTCAATTTGAAATACCCACGCATTACTTGGATCTGCATACATCCAGAAAATTCCACTAAAAACGATAAGATTAGAAGTGATAATTTGCACCTCCGGGACACTTAGAACTTCCTGTATAAAATTGACATTGTGCACCAATGTTATATCGAATCTTCTAATGTCAAAAATTTCTAGTAATCCAGAGCGCTGAACTTTGTCGTTCTCTCCACCAGAATATGGGTTATTGATCAGCACTATAGAAATTGGTAGTTCTTCAACATCAATCTCGCAGGTTTGGGCAGAATGGTCCGTTTTAATTGCCACAATAGTGTGGGACGGTATTTTAGCTTCAACTTTGATAGTTGTATTGTCAGGAATACTGAGTAAATCCATTTTTTTATCTCAAAGTAAATTTGTACCGAATTGGTATATATTGTTGGTAGCACAAAAAACTATGGTGTGCAAGGTTTGTTCCATTGCATTCTCTTTATAAAATACTAAACCTGAAACTAATTTATCATATTTATACACTTATACCCTGAAATAAATTCAGGGTGACAGGCTCGAGAATTTAGGAGTGATTTTGTTAAAATCTATGATGACTATATGTTTGAAAAAAAACTTAACATCGAGACTCGAGATATTTTCCTATGATTTAGCTTATTCCGCTAGCAATTCTTGAATAAATTGTTGTTTTCCTGCTAAGCCTTTGTCGTACTTTTGGCTGGGTAAAGAAAAGTCTAATTTCATAATTCTGGCCCAAATCTTTTGAATTAATAATTCTAATTGTTCCGCCTCGTGGTTTGAAATACTAGTCTCTAAACAATGAACTAAACCAGTGTCCAAATCTGATTCTAAAAAGTCTAGGGCGCCGCTATCTACAATGTATTTGCCTTTAAACTCGCGGGAATTTTCTACTAAAAGTTTGTAAAAAACCAATTGTCTTTTGTAATTATCAGACTTTTCGGCTTCGTAACTTGTTCCCTTTTCAACCCACTTTGGAATATATTTCCCAGTTTTTAAATCTATAACTGAAATAGTTTTATTTTCTTCATTTATAACCATTTTATCTATTTTACCAGACAATTTTGCTTGGCCTAAAAGAACGCCTTGGTTTTTAAAGTCAAACTCAATTTTGTGGTTAAAATTGAACTCATCTTTTCTATTTTCATAATAATCTTTTAAGTACCTGCTGGCTTTTTTAAAGTCTTTTTCTTTTTGGTTCTTACTAATTTTTTGCCTGTTCAATAATGTTTTAAAGGAAGTTAGCAAATAGTCAAAATCTGGCAAAGTTTTGGTGGAAGCAAATTGTTTATAGAAATTGGCCATGCTTTCGTGCATTAAAGTTCCAAAAACAGCCGATTCACTTTTAGCCATAGGAAATCTTAGTAAATTGGTAGACAAAAAATAGTTTGGCCCGCCTTTTTCAATGTCCAAAAAGTTGTTTAAATGGGTAACGCTTAATTGGTAGCCCTGAAGCTCTGGGGCTAGAAATTCCGTTTCGGTTAAGGTTAACAGGTTTTCTTGGCTTTTCAAATTAAACCAATGTAAATTTAAAGGCAAAATTTCTTTTTCAACTACCTCTTCTTCAAGGCTACTTTCATCAAGGAAGGTTAGTTTTTCTAATTGTTCATCTTGCAAACTTAAATTGGAATAGCTTAAAAACAAATTACGTTTTGCTCTTGTTAGAGACACGAAAAATAGCCTAATTTGGTCATCTCTGTTCTCGGCTTCTGATTGTAAATTAAGGTTTTTCGGCAAAGAAAGTATTGTATTTTTACCTTTACTGCTCCAAACACTTTTATTACAGTGCACCAAGAAAACAGTTTCAAACTCTAAACCTTTAGCAGAATGCGCCGTAATTAAATTTACAGATTGGCTTGAATTTCCTATGCTTAATTTAGAAACCAAGGGCTTTTGTCTGGCATTTAAAATGGCTAAAGATTCTAGCCAATGACTAATTAAAATTTGTTCAGCCGAATTCATTTTACGAAGCTGGTCTACCAAAACCCGTAAATTGGCTAAGAAAATTAAGTAGTTTTTATCATTATTATTTCTGGCTGTATCAAAGTAATATTGCTTGAAAGGTGAAACAAAAGTTTGAGTTTTTTTCTGGTTTAAGTTTTGTGTTGTAGAATTAAAATCGAAGTTATCATTTTCTATTAAACCTAATTCTATTTCGTCGTCGGTTTCTTCTTCTGCTCCAATTTGTACATTTTCAACACCAAGTAAACGGTTTAAAATTTGCTCGGCTGGTTCTTGCAAAGCTGTTTTTGAAATTTCGATGAAGAATTTGGAAATTGAAGACACTTGTTTCACCTCGGTCTCAGTAAGCTGCAAATGTGGTTTAGCAATTAGAACATCATCTATAACATTTCTTAAAATATTGTTTGCAGAGCCACCGACATCATCGTTTGAAATACCCTCTAGAGTATAACTTGCAATATAATCTAAAGCATTATTGTTGACGCCACTTTTCTGCTCCCTTTTACCTTCACTAGCCAATTTATTTGAAGCTATATTTGTCCTACCAATTTCAATTAAGCCTAAAGTTTCTTGCCAGCTTAACCTTGAATAAAAAGTAATTAAAGATAATTTGGAAATAGTTGAAGCAGACAAATTCCAACAAGGGTTAGACAAAACTTTTAGCCAGTAAACATTGGCTTGTTCTGGGTTGGTAATTATAAAATGGGTTAATTTTACCATGTCTAAAAGTGCCACAATAGTTGGTTCTTCAAGCACAGAATTTTCACGAATATAACTTACAGGAATGTTTTTTTCTAATAAAAATTTGGTGATGGTTTCCAAGTATTTATGCTTTGGGGCAATAATTGCAATTTCGGCCGGAAGTACTCCATTTTCAATTTGCTTTTGAACCTGTTCCACTAACCAATCAATTTCACCCAACTGATGTTCAAATTTTAGAAGTTTCACACTCATATTACATTTTGGTTTTAGTTTGTGGTGGGTGGGTTGTCAAAGGTTGGTATTCGAGTAACTTTTTTTGGGAAAAAATTAAACCCGCCAATTTATTAGATGTGGTGGGTTGGTTAGATAGAATTTAATATGTTCCAAGTTCGGTGGTTATAATGCCTGTAACTTCAAAAGCCCAAACATCATCCTCTTTTCCGTTTAGATTAAAATCAATTTTTAATAAAATTGGAGATCCTGGAATAATTTGGTCTACGTTTTTTGCTGTTAGGTAAACTTTATTTACAAATGGAATTGAAAGGTGGTCTCTTCCAAATGGTGCATCAGATTTTATCACAGCTCCATCAGTATTCCATGGGTGTAAACTGTTAACCATTGGTTCGTCAATTTTCCCAAAAAAGATCAGATCAAAATTTTGTCTGCATAGATTTATCAAAATAGGATTTTGACTATTGTCTGGGTCTATTGGTTTTGCATAGACACTTTGATCATCAATGACAACATATTTTATCAAGACTTTCCTCTTTTTAATTTGGTTAAAGTATCGTGTAAGATACAACATAGTATATACACTTTTTCAATTTAAACAAATTATTTTTTATTTGCTAAAATTTAGAGCAAAATTATTTGCGTACTTTTGACAATTTCCTTAAACCAAACTTCTTATTAAACAGAAAAACAATTCTAATATGCAATCTTTCTACAAGCTTATAGATGAATACAATATAGCCAGTGGTGCTGAAAATATTAAACAAGCCGAGGCTAAACTTTGGGAAAAATATGGGCAAGACAAAGCTGTGATGTCTTTAGATATGTCTGGTTTTACTTTTCTAACCCAAAAGCATGGTTTAACACATTTTTTAGGAATGATTAGGCGAATGCAATTAGCTACGGCACCTATTGTGGAAAGGTTTAAAGGTTCGGTTGTAAAGTTTGAAGCCGATAATTTGTTTGCAGTTTTTAATACTGTGGAAGAAGCAATTCAAGCAGCAATTTCTATAAATATTGCCTTGCAAGCTATGAACACTTTAACAGAAGATACTAAAGATTTAGCGGTTAGTATTGGCATTTCTTATGGAAATATTTTGCTAATTGAAGGTAAAGACGCTTTTGGTGACGCCATTAATTTGGCCAGCAAGCTAGGTGAAGATATTGCAGAAAAAGGTGAAATTTTAGTTACCAAAGAAGCCTGTAACAAATTGGTTAGTCCAAGCCCATTTCATTTTACTAAAGAAAAATATTCGGTTAGTGGAATTCAGCTAGAAGTTTGTAAAGTGGTTTACTAGGGTGGGGATAGCGGGTTGTAGTTTTGTAATTTAGGACATATACAAGGGTGACATGTTAGTAGGTACCTCGCTAATCTGATTGATAATTAATACCTATACTTGCCATATATTGTTTGGTTTTGTATTAGAATATTGTGAGTACAATTTTTAGTAACGCTAGTTTAAAGCTTAGATTAAAAAACTTTTTAATATCAGAAATTGCTGAATACAATAAGCTATATTTGCCTTTGGTTTTAAATATTGTTTTAATTGGAGACAATTTAAGTTCTATAAAATACGTTAATTTAAAGCAAAAACTTGGGGCCGAGCTTGGGGTGAAAGTTGTGATACATAAGTTTTCTGGGCAAGAAGAAGATATTCATTTCAAAATACAGTCTTTATTGAAAGTGATAGAGTTATCCAAATTAGAATCAAGTTCATACCAAGGAATAATTTTCCAACTTCCCTTAGCTCAAGAATTTGCAAAATATATTGAACAAGTTCCAGTTTTTTCTGACGTAGATTTACTATCTAATAACTGGCCGAATTTGTTGAATAAAAATATATTTTGGCCAACAGTACAGGCCATTCAGCTATGTTTATACGAAATCATAAATTCTAAATCTGCAGTTCAGAAAACAGAAGAAACATCAAAATCAAGCCAAATATCTGAGTTTGATTCAAAAACAAATTTGGTTGTTGATGAAAAGATAATTCCTGATAAAATTAATTTAAAGGGCAAAACTGTGGCTGTTGTAGGGCAAGGGAAATTGGTGGGAAGCCCAACTTTAAATTGGCTGGCTAAAACTGAGGCTACAATTATTTCTATAAACAAAGATACAAAAAACCCAGAGACTTTAACCAAACAAGCTGACATTGTAATTTCTGGGGTAGGCGTTCCAAATCTAATTAATTCTAGCTGGTTAAAAGATGATGCTATAGTTATTGATGCAGGAACTAGCGATGTAGAAGGAAGTCTAATTGGTGATGTAGATAAAAATAATTTATCTGAAAACGTAGTTTTGTGTCCAAGCCCAGGGGGAATTGGCCCGCTAACAGTTTTGTGCTTGTTTTGGAATTTGTTGAAATTGGCTCAATATGTTTCTGAACGGGAATAGTGAATACGTATATTAGCTAGCAAATATTATTCAAAATAAAAATAGACCTTCAGAAGAAGATCTACTCTGTAAAATCTAAACTAATATTCCCTCAATAGAAATATTATGTTTTTTAGCAAGTTCAAGCAACCTATTAACTTCTTCGGTTAAAGATTCTTCTGTCCAGTCCCTCGCTATGCATTCTTGAATAGCTTTCCTAAAATCACCATTGAAATCCTTATCATCAACTGCTACAAAGAGCAATGTTCTCACCAATTCCTCCTCGTTGTAGGTAGTAATTCCTTCGAGAGAAATGCTAGTCTTTTCTGCTGCCTCTATAAAATCGTTCACAACACTGAAAGCTTCTGTTGAATCACCTTCGAAAAGAATTCCTGCTATGGCATCTTGTAGAACTCCGCCATACTCAGTCTTTGTTCTCTCGACTAGAGTCGAAACAACTAGGTGTAATCCTTGGTCAGTGAGACGATACAAAGGATGTTTCTTTTTCATGATTTTAGTTCTCGCCAGTAATGTGCTTTTGCCTTTATTTACAATCATGCAATTTTTGTTTTGTAAAGGTTCAGCGATAGAATAAAATAATACAAGTATTTATGTGCTTGCATTGGTATTGCACTTCAAAATAAGCTTGTATAAATTCCAAAAACAATTTACTTATTGTTTAAGTTCAATGTCAGATTTCAAGTCCACAATTAAAAATTTACCGCAAAAACCTGGTGTTTATAGGTACTACGATAAAGACGGTGGATTATTATATATTGGTAAAGCCAAAAACTTGAAGAATAGGGTTGCAAGCTATTTTCAGGAAGGAAGGCCAAAGAACCAAAGGTTAACTTTAATGATTAGCCGAATTGATAGAATTGAATACACTGTGGTTGCTTCCGAGAAAGAAAGTTTAATTTTAGAGGCTAATTTAATTCATAATCTTCAGCCGAAGTATAATATTTTGCTGAAAGACGACAAAAGTTATGTATATGTACGAATTACCAACGATGTAATTCCAGCAATATTTTTAGTTCGAAAAAAATACGATCCAGCTAGTTTGTACTTTGGGCCGTATACAAAACAAAGCAACATTTACAACACTCTGCGAACTTTAAGAACAATTTTTCCTTACTGTCAGGAGCGTACTCCTCAGAAGCGGCCTTGTAATTATTATGGTATAAAACAGTGTGATGGAATATGTGTTGGCAAAGAAAATATTCAAGATTATTCACAAAAAATTAAGCAAATTCAAAATGTTTTAGAGGGTAAAACCGAACTTGTACAAGATTTTATTCAACAAAAAATTGGTAATGCAGTTGTTGCTGGAAACTTTGCTTTAGCAGCAATGTGGCGAGACAGATTAAACATTTTGCAAGACACAATTGGAACCCAAAAAATTATTTTACCACAACCCACCGATATAGATTTGGTTACTTTGGTAGCAAGAACAGACGCTGAAGGTTTGGAACTTGGCAGTATTTTTATACAAAATATTAGAGGTGGAAAATTAATTAATGTAGGAAATTACATTCTAGCGGGTACTGGCGAAGTGGAAACAGAAACTGAAAACAGAGAAAATGCTTTAGCAGAGGAATTTTTGCAACGTTTTTTTCAAAGCTATTATGTAGTAAATAAAGACAAAGCTCCAATTTTGGTCCAATGTTTTAGAGTTTAGAGATAAAAATTGAGCTAAGGTAATTGTTTAAACTGTCACCCTTGTATATGTCATAAATTTCAGTGACAGAATTTAAATCTTCTTTTAGATTATTTCTGTTAAATTTTTAACAACATATATTCTAACATAATATGCGTTTAAACGATAATACTTTAACCAAGAATTACCTTAGACATATGAAACAATTAGTTCAAGAATATGAATTAATTAAAACAAGGAAACATCCTAGATATGTATTTGTAAATGAATTCTACAAAGCAAATAATATAACTAGACAAAACTTCATCAAATATTACAATAGGTATAAATTAGTTTCTATGGATAGTAGTTTAATTCCAAAGAAAAGAGGGAGAAAGTTTGGTAGTTTAAAAAGTATTCCTTTCATACAGAATAAGATTATTGAACTTAGAAACCAAGGATTTGGTAGATATGAGATACACGATTTCCTTTTACCTAAGTATGGTAAATATACTCCTTCACCTACGACTATTTACAATATACTATTAAAGAAAGGATTGAATAGATTAGATCCAAGAGTAATTCAAACTAACAAAAGAAGAATCATTAAAGATAAAGCAGGAGAATTAGGCCATATGGATTGCCACAGACTAGCTAAAGGAATACTGGAGGGTGAAAAGAATGAATACTTTCTACTAAGCTTAACAGATGACTTTACTAGAATAGTTATGACCATACTAATACCTAATCTACAAGCTCTAACAGTTATGCTTTATACTCAAAGATTATTAGCAGTATTCAATAGATGTTACAACATAGATTTTCAAAGTATATTAACAGACAATGGACCCGAATTTGGAAGGAAAGAAACAAAAGAAGAAAACAAACAAAACCATCCATTTGAAAGATTACTGTTAGAATACAACATTAAGCATAAGTACACTAGAGCCTACAGGCCACAAACCAATGGTAAAGTAGAAAGATTCTGGAGAAGTTTAGAGGAAGAATTACTTAGAGAGCAAGTATACCCAGATAAAGAAAGTTTAGAAGAAGAATTATTTGAATATTGTTGCTACTTCAACCATATTAGAAGACATCAAGGTATTGGTAATATTACTCCCTATGAGAAACTTAATTCTGTCACTGAATAAGTTGACATATACAACCCTGAACTTGTTTCAGGGCCTAAGCTTTTGAGCCTAAGATTATTTTACAACACTACTTATTCCCAGCACTACTTCCTAAAAACTACTCCTAACAAAGTCATCAATATTACCAGCCCCAAAACACACAACCAAATTGTTGTTATCTAATTCTGTTTGAATTATTTTTTTTAAATTTGCATCTAGTTGTACAAATTGTCCGGTTAAATATTTGAGATTACTTTCGGGTTTACTAATTGATATTTTGTCAGTATCTCCGTTGTAATTGTTGGCTATGAATTTTGTATTATTATTATTGTTCAAAGGATCCAACCTAAACCCTTCTAAATTTTGGGCTATGCTTGCTGGTTGTAATATTTCTGTTCCTTCAGGCTCTCTGCTTAAATAGGTTGGTAGCCAGTAAAGTTTGTCTGTTTGGTGAAAGCAATCTTTGTAGCCTAGTTGAATTGAGTCTTCGTGTTGGCGTAAATTTTGATGAGGCTGATACACAATTACCAGTTGGTTAAACTTGCCTTTTGCTTGAACTTCCTTGGCTAACTGAATTGTAGCTGAAATTTCTACAGGGTGGTGGGCGTAATCTGAATACAAACCATGGTTAATTTTTTCAAATCTACGAATAGTTCCTGGGAAGCTGGAAAGACTTTCGTTAAGTTTTTCTAAGGAAATTTTTGGCTGATTCAACAGCTCGTTTGAATCATTAATTTTTGGTAGTGCAGAAAGCGTGGCCACAATAGATAAAAATCCATTTCGACGGTTATGTTCTCCCGCCAAGTTTATCAACTGTAAGTAATTCGAGTAAGGCACAACCTTGGAATTAAAACTATAAACTTTTGCACTAACCTCCGCTAAATTTAGTTTGTTGGAATCTTCTTCCCAAATACAAATTCCCTCCTTAGTTTGACCCAAGAATTTATTAAAACATTCAAGATATTCTTCCTTAGTTGGGTAAGTGTCTGGATGATCATAATCTAGGCTGGTAATTACACTAATTTCTGGGCGAAAATGTAAAAAGTTTTTATCGAATTCGTCACATTCTAAAACAAAATATCGGCTGTCTTCTTCATATTTACCTGCTGGCCCAAATGAAATATTAGACCCAATTAAATAGCTTACCGGAATATTGTTTTGTTGAAACAACCAAGTAACCATAGCTGTAGTTGTAGTTTTACCATGGGTTCCTGCTACTGCAATTAATTTTAGTTTTTTCTCGGCTAGAATAACATTTAACAGTTCATCCCGCTTGGAAATTTTAATATTGTTTTCTTTGGCAAACTGTATATGTGGGTGGCTTTGGGGAAGGGCAGCTGTAACCACTAACCAATCAAAGTTATGTTTGGTATAAGCGGCTTGTATTTCCTCTAAACTTTGTTCGTAAGTTATTTCAATTCCTCTCTTTTCTAGTTCAGCTGAAGACAAACTAGGGCTTCTATCTGAACCAAAAACTTCAAAACCACAGTCTTTAGCTATCATAGCCAGTGGTGCAAGCCCAACACCACCAATTCCAGAAAAGTATAGTTTCATAGTAATTTAACTAATAAAAACTTTTGTATTTTGTCTAAGGGGTGCGTGAGCTGCTATATTAAAAATTTACCCAACAAAAAAGAGTAGTGCGGTTACTACTCTTAAATTTAAGCCGCTCATTCACTAATAGGTTTTACTATTATTGAGGTCTGGATTTGGATAAAACAAACTCGGTTAAGTTATTTATTTCGCAGTTATTTCTTTCTCTTACATAATAGCATTTGTCTGTTTCTTCAGGTTGCTCATAATTTGTTTGAGTTTGAACTAAGCAATGTTGAAAACTATCTAAACAAATAATCTCTTTAGAATTTAAACATCGCATTAGCTCTTTGTATAAATCTACATCATGGGAAAAATAAATAGATCGGTAGGTTGAATTGATTCTTTCACCAGCTATTAATCTGTAGTCTCCATAAACAATTTTATAAAAATCCACTATTTTTAGACTCGATAAAGATTACAAACTAATTAAAAAACAAAAGTTTAACTTTGTAAATAACTTAAAATCTTCCCCTGCAACTCTAAAAATTCTTCCTAGCTTAAACTCTTCCTTCCCCAAGCTCTGAACTAGAATTTACTATGCGATATAAATAAAGTAAAATATCCAAATTAAGCTACGTAGATTACTTAACCATTTTGTTGACATTAGCAAAAAAACGTGATTTTACTAGACAAGTTGGAAATAATAAACCTTTTAGGATAAAATTAATGCAAACTAACAACTATCATTGGGTTGAATCTACTTTAGCTGTAAGGTTTGATGGGTTGTGGTTAATAACAACCAGTTCGTCACACATTAAGCTTAGTGATTTTTTCCGCAACAAACTTGAAGGAGTTTACGCGCCTATTAGGAACTACATTCCTGAAACTGACAAGCCATATTTGCAAAAACATAATTTGATTTTTGTCATGTATGAGTCGATGGACCCGCACCACACTCTTTGGGAAGAAGGTGTATCTGCAACAGTTGTTTATTTTAACATGACAAGAAATGTTGCAGACGAACTTTCAGTCGAATATGTTCTTAAAGAACTTGAACCTGATGATTCTGTTTTGATTCAGTTTATTAATTGGTTTATCCAAGCCATAAAAGAAGGTGATTTAAGTAAAGGGGTGTTTTAAAAACTTAAGAGAACCACAAGGTTCTTTTTTTCTTTTCAAGATTATTTAATTTCTAACTCCTCCAAAATCTTTTCTTGCAATTCCACAAATTCCATCTTGCTTAAACCTTTCCTTCCTTCCCCAAGCTCTGAACTAGAATTGGCTGGTACTAAATGTAGGTGGAAATGGGGAACATCAAAACTTTACATAGTAAGTAAAAACTTTTTCCCAACAAAAAAGAGTAGCGAGTTACTACTCTTGGGATGCGTACTAATTAGTTAGCGAAACAGTTCAAATACTAGACGTTGTATTTTTCAAAAACACTTAAAACAAGTTGAGGAAAAGTGGAGGAGTTATCAACCAAACAATCTCGTAGGTTGCTACCACCATAGGGAGAGCCACGGAGCTCTGCCTCTTTAATAATTGATAGGCCTTTGTCTTCAAGTTGAAGCAATTCCAACACTAGCAAAATATAGCGAAACGCAACAGTCCATGATTTCTTAGGACTATTATCTTGGAGGTAATCAATTAGCTGTCCACTTGTTAAGAAATGGTATTTCAGCTCATCTACTTGATGAATATCAACAGGTGTTTTCCAACAAAAATCACGAATCTCAGCAACATGATGATCAAGGTCTGTTATGAAAATATGTTGCACTGGAGAAGTCACAAAACCAAGTTCAGGGTTTGTAAGCGCGTTACTTAATGTAACTGCATTGCCCCACGATGTTGCCTCTTCTCCATCTTCAGAAGGAAAGAAAACATCGGAAATTACTCCGTTGTAAACTTTACTGGTAATTAGTGCCAGCGCTTGGTCTAAATTTGTTGCAAAATCAACCCCAACACCAATTAGTTGGTCTGCTACAACATGAGCATCTTTTGAATGCCGTGGGGTATCTTCAACAATTAAAATTCTCAATTTTTTTACTCCATTTGTTTTCAAATTAAGATTGAAATTAATCAACCATTATAAACTTGTTAAGTAATTTTGTGATTAAGTCAATATCTATAGAAGTTTCAAAATCTTCCCCTGCAAATCTAAAAACTCTTCCTGGTTCAAACTCTTCCCTCCTTCCCCAAGTTCCAAACTAGAATTGGCTGGTATTAAATGTAAATG
This sequence comes from uncultured bacterium, assembly GCA_963704645.1. GTDB lineage: Bacteria > Patescibacteriota > JACMRA01 > JACMRA01 > JACMRA01 > JBILXY01. The sequence goes on along the minus strand of OY969926.1, from coordinate 1,070,464 downwards.
AAAATGGGGAACATCAAAACCTTCTACAGTAAGTAAAACTCTATTTTTGCAAGTCACTTTGGTTAATACAGGGGCAATTTTTTTGGCAGTTTGAAATACAGCTGAATAATATGGTTCTGGCACATCAACAAAATAATCTATTTCAACTTTGGGAACAATTAGGGTGTGGCCAATTTGGGTGGGGTGAATATCTAAAAAGGCAAAAGTGTATTCGTCCTCATAAATTTTATAACAGGGAATTTGGCCATTAATTATTTTGGTGAAAAGTGTAGGTGAGGGCATATATAGGGTTTTTAGTTTTATTGGGAGTTGAGGAGAGGATGCTCAAATTGTTAAGATAACCTTTTAATAAAATATTATCAGTTTTAAATTTGTTTAGTTTTTCTTTACAACAATTCTAAAAATAAATTTTGTAAAACTACAGCGGGAAATAGGAGATTTATATGATAAAAAAAGCGTTTGAGGTTGAAGTTGATGCCATATATTTGTATTTGTGCTGGATCATTCAAGTATTATCTACAGACAATGGAAATAGTGCAATTGAAGTTCTAATAAAATTTGATAACGATGATACTTTGTTGTCGTACCATCAACTTTTATCTGTTCTGGAAGAAGAGTATCCTGTACATGCAGAATTCTTTTTTGGTAGTGAAGCTGATGGACATGATGAACAATATAATTGGTTGCTAAGAACTTCTTTTGAAGAATTTTCTGAAGATGAATTAATTAAGGTTTGTCTTATCAAATTTTGTTACCCAGTACTTCTTGAAGGCCAAAGACTTAAAATTAGTAAGTGTTTAGTTCCAGCAATGAAAGAGATGCTGCCATCAAGCAAAGCTTAACTAAAAATTATCAGCAGGGTTTTGTGCCTTGCTTTTATATTGGTAAATTTTATACAAAAATAAACGAAGACTTATGTGAATAATTTCCAAAGGCTTTACATTGAAAACTTTTTATGTTTTAAACAAAAAGATGATGGTTTAAAACTATAAGGAAAAAACAATGTCAAAGTTAAATGTGTTCGCAGAGAAAATTGATAATACTGATTTTGCCTTTCTTGCAATGCTTGGCTTAATTAGAGCATCAAAAAAGGTGCACCACAAGGTACACAATAGTGATATCCTTTGCTAAATAAAAATGTAGCAAGCTATCCGTACACTTCTCATCGTTTTGAAAAGTGTACAGCACTTGAAGAGTCAAATATAATTATTTGTTTTAAGCCTAATGAGGAAAAATATTCAGATTCAGATTCTACAAAACTTATCATTGTTTTGGATCCCCAGAACAGTTGGGAAGATAGTCAACAATTTTTTGATAGAGTTAAATTTAATTGCGAGATTTACTCCCAAAAATTTCTTGAGGGCTTGATTTCAACCTGATAATTTAAAGTGCAACGTTGTGTTGCATTTTTTCTTTCCTTAAAATTTGCCAACTTTGAAACAATAATAAAACCTTAAATATAACAACATTATTATGGCTATTCTTCAAAACAAGCAGGAAAAAGATGATTTAAAACATAGTTGTTTAATTTTGATGTCTTGCTATAACATGCTTTCTAAAGAAGTTAAAGAGGGCGTACAGGCAAGCAAATTAAATACTTTGGCCGAAACTTTTATTCGTGATCACGGTGGAGTTCCTAGTTTTTTAGGTTATCAGGGTTTTAAATATTCTTTAATTGTTTCCTTAAACGATGAAGTTGTGCACGGCCTTCCTTTCGCTCATAAATTTATTCCAGAAAAAGCTTTAGTTAGTTTAGATTTGGGGGTTATTTATAAGGGAATGTTCAGTGATTCTGCTAAAACTTACGTTGTAGGGGATGTAGGTGAAAAAGCCTTAAAATTAATTGAAGGAACAGAATTAGCATTATCTAAAGGAATTGAGGCGATAAAAAATGGCTGTAAAGTTGGTGATATTGGTTTTGCTGTAGACTCAGTGGCTAAAGAATATGGCCTAGGAAATGTGCTAGATTTAGGTGGACATGGTGTTGGAAAGGCTGTACATGAAGAGCCATATATTTCTAATGCTGGCAGAAAAGGGAAGGGTGCTACATTGTTTGAAAACCAGGTAGTGGCTATTGAGCCAATGTTTACTTTAGGTTCCGGGGAAGTAAATTTTGATGATACTACGGAAGACGGTTGGACAGTAACAACTGTAGATGGAAGCTGGGCGGCTCATTTTGAACACACTGTAATGGTAACCAAAAAAGGCTATGAAATTTTAACAGAATTTAAGGAAGAAGAGTTTTTATCGTAGGGGCGAACCCTTTGTCGTTTTAGCAAAGTATATTGTAGGACAAGAGCTCGTCTCTACATTATGACATGAAGATGTGTCGAATTATTAATATGTGGAGAAATGAATCACTGGTTGTATTTCTCCAATTAGGCCCTGAAACAAGTTCAGGGTGACAGGGCTCAAAAGTCAGCTATAACTACTAAAGAACAAAATTCTTGCTCGTTACCCACTTTTTAATTTCGTCCAAACCTTTCAAATTCATAACTTCTGCTCGCATTTGGGAAGCTCCGTCGAAACCGTGAATATAAATTTTAAAATATTTTTTAAGAATCTGGACACTTTTTTCATTTCCCCAAGTACTTTCCCATAAATTTAAATGATACAACATTAGTTCCAATCTATCTTTTATATGGATTTGTTCAGATGTTTTAATGTTAATTATTTCACCATTTATTTGTTCGTAATTTGGGTTGAACAACCAAGGGTTTTGGAAAATTGCCCGACCAAACATAATTCCGTCTAGCCCAGTTTGTTTAATAATTTGTTCACCTTCTTCTAAAGAAAGTACACTTCCATTTCCAATTAAAACTGGTTGTTTTTTAGTGTCTACAAACAAGTGGGAACGTAGTTTAACCACCTTTTCAACTTCGTCCCAATGAGGATTAGAAAGAGATAACTCCTTCACAGTTCTGGCATGAATGGTTATAGCATTTACTGGTTGAGTTAGCAAAAAGCCTAACCATTCTTCTGTTTGTAAGTTGGAAAATCCTAGTCTAGTTTTTACACTTACTGCAAAATCTGGTCCTACTGCTTCTCTTACTGCTTTTAAAATTTCACCAGCTAATTTAGGGTTTTTAATTAAAGCTGAACAAGCACCTTGTTTAATAATTTTGGCTACAGGGCAACCCATATTTATATCAATTCCGGCAAAACCCATTTCTTTAATTAAACTGGCAGTTTTGTAATAATCGGCTGGTGTAACACCCCAAACTTGGGCTATAAGAGGTTGTTCTATTTGTGAATATCTTAGTCTGTGAATTACAGCTTTTTGACCAGCAGATTGCATGCCTTCACAATTTGTAAACTCGGTGAACATTATGTCTGGCCTTCCACAATGCATAATTACCTGCCTAAAAACTGTGTCGGTTACATCTTCCATAGGAGCCAAAGCCCAAATTGGTTTATCAAAACTTTTCCAAATATTCATAGTGTTAGTACTTAATTAATGTATAATAAGAAGCTTTGGTCAAAGCCAATTTTTGCAATAAAAAAGCAGGCAAATTTACCCGCTTTTGTTAAATTTACAAGGCATCCCAAATATAAACCCTGTTCGTAAACAGGGGGTAGGGTGTTAAAATAGATTTTCAGCCATACTTTATTTTAGCAATTACAGATTCTAACTGTTGGCGATAATGCTGCTCTGCTTTTTGTGAAATTGATAACAAAAGTAGGTTAAGTTCATTAAATATAGAAACTCCTGTCGAAGCGCCTTTAATCTGATCAATCAATTTGTTTTCTCTTTCGGAAAGATGGTCAAACATAAAAATAATTATATCTCCACTTAAATTAACATCTTTGGCGGTGGTAATTACAACATGGTAACTATTAATTGTTGATACTTGCAGACAAATTTTCTGTATATTTAAAATTGTCAGAAATTCAGTTAATCTTATTTCGCCCAGTGTCTCTGTTGGCAATAAAATTAAAGTATACATTTAAAATACTTCCAAAATTACAGCAAACACACTGTCCGTCTATTAGTCAAAAGTGTCAATTTTATAACAAAAACAAAACCCCAGATTTCTCTGAGGCTTGTAGGGGAAGGCTTCATTCTCCTATTCAGGTTAGACTATTGAATTATTTTAACTCAAAAGTTTTCACTAAATCTTTAGCTGCTTGATCCATGATTGTTTTTAACATAGGATCATTTCTTAAAATATTCTCGTAACATTCCCTGTTAAAATTGCTTTTAGTTGCATCTTCAACATTATAGCCACATTTAACAGCTGCTGGAATTTGAGGGTATTTAATTTCAGAAATATAATCTTCTAATAAAATTTGGTTGTCACCTTTGGAAGCAAAAACTAAAACTACTGGGCCTGTTATTTCGGCTTGGCCAGCAAGTGTGTAAACCACTTTTACTTTGTCAGTTTTAGGGTAAGCAATTTGTGGAGCGTTAATAAAGGAAGTATAGGCCGCAATCCCAGAGCATGATGAAGAGAACTGTTCCAAATAATTAATACCGTTTGCAAAATCAGGGTTATAACCAACTTTTCCGTCTAAGAAATCGTTAAAACGGTTATAGCTTTTCTTTTGCATATCATCCAAATTTAATTTAGAACTTGTAATTTGCATATATCCTCCTGGGCGGTCGCCCTCGTATTTGTAAGTAGTAACACCTAAAACTCCACAAATTCCATTTTGTCCGTAACCATCCGTTACATATGGTACATCATTAGACATTTTTACAAGTTCTTTGTCTTTTGGTTCAACAATAATTGCTTTTGAAGCGGTGGCTATTGTTTCTTGGTCAATTACTTTTCCTGTTCCGTCCACAATTGTTTTATTGGCTTGGCTATTCACCAAAGAAATAAATTGAACTTGAATATCCGAACCTTTAACTACGCTAACTTTTCTTGAAGTTTCTAATTTATTAAAAGTGTAATTAGAAGTTTGGTAGCCAACTAAATAATATAAATTATTGTATTCAAAATAAATTGTGTATTCCTCATTGTTAAATGTGTTCTGGTAAATTCTAACATTTTTTAACTCTGACTGAGTAATAAACCAACCAAGATTGTCTTTAATAAATTGGGTTCCATCTATTTTTAATTCTTTTCCATAAACAGATCTAGCAGGTTGGCCGTCTTCTACTATATCAGATTTTAAGCCGCTAAGTAGGGTTGTGTCTTTAAGACAAGTAATTCCTACACCTGTATATGAATCTGTTTTGTTTTGATCGGTGGAAGAAATGTAGATAGATTCAGCTTGGTCTGAAGTATTAGAATATCTATAATACGTGCTAGGCTCTCCATCGGAATATTTAGCAGGGTATTTAATAGCTAAATCGCACTCGCTTAAGAAAGCTACATTATTACTTTCGTCGTAATTTAATGGAGTGTAAGGGTTTTTTTCTTTAACTGTGTTTACAGCAAAATCCTTAGGGTTGAAGGTTTTTTGAATAATTGTACTTGGTTTGTATTCAGCTGGAGCAAAAGCTTCAAAAGCTGAGGCAGAAACTGCACCTGCAGAAATTAGCATTAGTAAGGTTGCCACAATGGCATTTTTAGTAATTAAGTGTACAAAACTTAAATAAGATTGTTGGATGGACATAAATATATTGTTCTTTGGCCTTAGTTGCTTCATCGCCACCCTCTTAAACCTTAAATAATCAACATCGTTTTCTAACCAGTCTTGCAAGACTTCTTCCTTACTAAAAGGGTTCTGGTTAGAAGTTTTCTTGTTTTCTTCTAAAGGTTTGGGATGATTGTTTTGAAGCATTTTTATTGGCTTATAAGTATAGACAATATTTTGGAACAAGTGTGACACATTTAAATTTCAGCACTTAATTAATTCCAAATTTTTTTACATTTTTCTTTAACCTTTTTAAATATTCTTGAAAGTCTTTGCCTAATGTTTTCTGGTTTTAGTCCAAATTCTGCAGAAAGTTCAACCGAGTTTTTTTCTTCAAAAATAGAAGCTTGAACCAAATGGTAATCTTTGGTGTCTAAATTTTTCTCTAAACAAATAAGTAAACTTTCTATTCTCATTTTAAAATAGGGTGAACGGCTTTCTTCAATATCAAAATTTATATATTTTTCAATACTTTCAATATCTTCAAAGCCAATTATCATTTTCTGTTTAGAGTTAAAATTATAGAAATTCACCAATTGATTATGAGCAATTTTCCACAAATAACCTTGTTGGTTTTCTAGATCTTTCTTCTTTAAAACTTCAAAGAAATTGGTAAGGGTTACCATGGTTAAATCTTCAACGTCAGATCTGCTGGAAACTCTACGAAAAAAGTACCCATATATTTTTGGGTAGTATAATTCAAAAAGACCATCAAAATCTGGCATCCATTTGGGTAAAGTTGAGAAGGGTGGTGTTGTCAAAGATAGTGTAGGGGCGAACCCCTCGTCGTCACCCTCTAGGCCTTCACCGCAAACCTCCTATTACATTTTTTGTGGAACTTATAAATTTGCTAATCTTTTGACAAAGTATCACCTTCCTACTAATTATACCTTTATAATGACAAACATTCCAGCTAATTCTGAAAAAATTGTAGATAGGTTTAGTAACTATTCTAAAGCCTTGGCGAAGCTTTCTGAGATTCACTTAAAAAATATTTCTGAAATAGATGAAATTACCCGTGATGCTTATTTTCAAAGATATGAATTTACAATTGAGCTGGCTTGGAAGCTGGTTAAAGATATTTTAGAATTTGAACAGATTGTTACTAAAACACCTAGGGAAAGTATTAAGGAGGCAGTAAAAGCCAATATTCTATCAGATTTTTATATTTGGGATGAGATGTTAACCACTAGAAATTATTCTAGTCATAACTACGACGAGCAGGAAATTCAGGCTATTTTCCCCAAAATATATAATCAATTTTACCCAGAGTTAATTTCTTTGCAAAAATATGTCAGCACAAAATATAAAATTCGGCTTGCAAAATAAGGAAATTGAGGTAATTCAAAATTATTTTGAAAGAATACCAGAAATATCCAAATTAATAATTTTTGGGTCTCGGGCTAGGGGAGATTTTAAAGAATATTCCGATATAGATTTGTGTCTATTTTCCAATATAAAATTAGATATATTCAAAATTAAACAGGAATTAAATGAATTAAGAATACCTTATTTGTTTGATGTTTTGCAATGGGAAAACTTAGATAATTTAAAATTAAAAAGTAAAATTGAAATTGAAGGTAAGCTCTTTTGGATGAAATAACTTTCAAAATTAAACCAACAAAAAAAACGCTCTGTTGTATAAATTAAAGAATTTATATTTTCAGGGCGTTGAAGTACAGTCTAAGTACTAAACTTTTACATAATCGAATCTAAAAGATTTCATTTAGTAAATCATACATTTCGTCTCCAGGATGTAATGTGAAATGTAGAATTTCAATCTTAGCCACTAGTTCAATTTTAACCCTATTATTTTCCCAAGCAACTGATCGGATTTCCATACAAATATAGTTGTAAACCTTGTTTGCTAGAATAAAGCTTACAAGCTCTTCCCAATTGCCAAGACAAACTAAATCGTAAATTGTAGCCAGTGGCTCAAGGAAATGAAGCTTTGATAGGGCAGTTTTAGATTCACATTCTGGAAAAGGTATTCCAAAAGTTTCGACAGTTCTAAGCGAGCCATCGTATTCCTCTGAAATGATGCCAAAAACAGCATGGGCTTTTTCCTCATCAGTTAGATTTGTAGGTAAATCTGTTGGCGTTGGCTGGATATTTTCAATCATGATATGTCACCTCCAAATATATTGGATAGTATATCCAAAGCTGCAGTTTCAGCAATAACAGTAGGATTACCAACTTTTACCAAGTAGGCATTCATTTCAGCAACCAAAGTTTCTGCCTGGTCATCTGTAATTTCTCCCAAACCATTTGCAGGGCAGACCACTTTAAAACAATAAGCAGCTTCACTAGGGTTAGTTGCTTTCATAGTAATAAGAATGTGATGATAGATTCTCAATTTTAAATCTTCAGAAATTTCTGGCATTGTTAAGCAAACCTCTCTAAGTTCTAAATTTTATCCTAAACTAAAGCATAAGTTTTGTTTTCAGGAATATTTTAATAGAAATAATTTACAATAATTTTTACCAATTTACTGTTTAAATTAAAGTTACTAAAATTAAGTTATTCTGCAAAATTATTAAGATTATCAAACAAATAAGAATTTAATTAATCAAATACTGTTTACTTTTAAGAAACAATATGCTTAAGTTTTTATTATGAACTCGCTACAAGAAAGTTTACAGAAACTAGGTTTAAACCAAATAGAAGTAAAAATATATTTTGATTTACTAGAAAAAAAGTCTGAAAATATTTCTAAATTGGCTTTAGTACTTGGTATAAGCCGAAAAACTTTGTATCAAAACTTAAATGAAATGTTAAAAAAAGGAGTTGTAACCAAGCAAGGCTTAAGTTGGCTGCCAGCTTCACCAGCTGTAATTTTAAACTTGCTAGAAATTGAAGCAAGCAATTTAGCTAAAACCCAGTTTAGTTTGCATAAAGACATTGAAGACTGGGAATTTATGTGGAAAAATGGCAGGGCTAAATCTGGAGTTACAGTTCACAAAGGAAGATTGAATTTCCAAAGAATTTACGATGGAGTTTTAAAAAATGTAGATCAAGATTTGCTAACCTTTGGTGATGTTAAAGGTGTGTTCAATTTACTTGGGGAAGATTACTCCAAAAATTGGATTAGCCGAAGACAGACTAAAGTGAAAGCCAAAGTAATTTCCTCTAATAACAGTTTTAATAGAAACATACAAGAAGCAGATAAAAGCGAAAAAAGAGAAATTAAACTAGTGGAAAATATTCACAACTCGAAAGCCATATTTGGAATATATTCTAAGCAAAAAATGTTAATTTTAAACCCAACAAAAGAGGAAGTTATAGAAATTGAAGACGAAGAAATAGTGAATTTATTCAAGAATATGTTTTATTTAATTTGGGGTAAGGGTAGGTAGGTTGAGTTTTTAGAAAATAAAAATAGACCCCCGACATGAAGATCTATTTGCTTTAAGTTACTATTTAGAAATAACGATATAGGATAAGCTCACATCGTTAATGCTTAAATTTTTTAACAACAATGAATTGATTGATATAGGTAAAGGTTTGCCCTTCTCTGTAAATTGAATTGTTTTTAAGGCACCTTGATAACGAACGACTAAAGCAAAATTAAGCGGTGACAATTCATTTATAAAACTATCTCCCCAGCCAAAATATGCAGTTCCAGTTTGTTGGTCTAACCTTATTACAACAGTACCTGAGGTATTTCCCATTTCTACTAAGTATTTCTTCGCAATACTACTTGTAATAGTAAGATCTTGAATAATGACAGCCTGTGTAGAAGGGGGAGTCTTCCAAAACGGAGCGTAAATGCAAGTTAACCAAAACAAGAAAGCAACAATTGCGAATGTAACTCCACCAGCAATCCAAGTTCCTCTATTAATGTTTCTCATAAACTCTTTTCCTCTAAAATGCTTTAACCCGTTTACTTAACCATATAAGCATGTTTCTTGGTGGCTGGCAAGTTATAGTGTTAGTGTATTATTATACTTAGACCCTGAAATAAATTCAGGGGTGACAGGCTCAATAGCTTGGTGTGATGTGCTTAGAAATTTGGGGTGACATGTTTACTATTTCACAGTAACAACTCGAAAGTTTAAGAAAAAATGGTGGGTTTTCAATTTGTGAAAAGTGGGGTATAGTAGGGTTGTGGCTTCTTATCAAATTCCGCAGTTTTTAGATTCCGGTGATAAAATTATTTTTGGAATGAACCTTAGGCAGTTCGGTTATGCCTTGGGTGCCGCACTTACTTCCGTATTAATATTTAGTTTGGTTAATCAAGCCTCGCCAGGAGTTGGATTCTATGCAATTATTCCCTGTTTACCTGTTATTGGGGTGGGGGCTTACTTAGCTTTGGGAAGATTCAACGGCAGAGACAGTGAAATTTACGTTTTAAAATTTTTATTATATAACACTAAGCCAAAGGCAATGGTGTATACGCGCTTCCCTGTTTTAGACGATTTGAACGATAAACTGGCAACTTTAAATTACAACGCCATTTTAAAAACTTGGACAGATAGAATTAATACCCAAAAGGCTAAAGACAAAAATGCTTTCATCGATTTTAGCCAGCAAGGTTCTAAAGACAAGATAAGACAAATTCAGTCATTGAAGGAAATTGTAGATAAAAACCCTTTAAATGCAATGCAAATTGTGCTTACTAAAGAACAGGAATTGGCGAGAACTCAGCAAATTATTAACAACGCAATTCAAGCTAAAAGAAATACCCCCTTTAGAAATAATCCTATTCTACAACAACCGTTTAACCCGTTCCCAGTTCAACCAGAAGTAATAGCTGATACTTCTGACCCGACTATTCCAACCCAAGATGCTACACAGGCCAATTTTTTTGATAAGTAGGGTTTTGAGGCTGTTTCGTCTTGAGTCTTAGGCTTTTGTTGGTTTTAGCACTTAGACCCTGAAACGAGTTCAGGGTGACTGGCTCAAAGCTCGGTCGTTATTTAAAACAGACTATTCTAAACCTTCATTAAATCTTTTTTCTTTTCTTCGCAAAGTGCTTCTACTTCTTTGTTAATTGCATCAACTTCTTTTTGAATAATTGTTTCTTGGCGTTTTTGTTCGTCTTCGCTAATTTCACCAGCATCTTTTTGGGTTTTTAAATGCTTAATTAAATCTTGCCTTTCATTCCTTACCGTAATTTTCATTTCTTCCTCGTATAAATTAACTTCCTTAGCTCTTTTCATTCTGCTTTCTTCTGTAAGTGGAGGAAAAGTTAGTCTTATTCCGGCTCCGTCATTTACAGGGCTGGCACCAATGTTAGCGTCAAAAATAGCTTTTTCAATGGCTTGGTTTAAACCTTTGTCGAACGGAGTAATTAAAAGTTGGCCAGGTTCAGGAATGTTAATTGTGGCAATAGATTGAATGTTCATTTTGTCACCATATGCTGGAATTAAAATGTGATCTAAAACTGTAGAATTTACTCTTCCTGTGCGAATGGAGGTAAGCTTTTTCTTTAAATGATCTATAATTTTTTCAGCTGATAAATATTGATAGTTGCTCATAATACTTTAATATCAGGACTGTTTACGGGAAATGTCAATCGGGCGAATTTAGAAAGTCTTTAAAAATTATGATTCAATAACCAAATTTAAGAGCGTGTGATTTACGTGACTTAAGCTCAACCAAATCTGTTAAGTTGGTTTATTTACTAGAATGAGGCTCAACCTACAAAACTCTTTTAAAAAATAATCTATATTTTAGTTTGTAATCTTTTACAAAAACTGCCCCTGCACAGGTTTAAGCATATCACGTATTGCTTCTACGGCTGGTTTTAGGGTAGGGTATCTTTCAATAAAAACACTTAAATTTTCTTTGAAATTGTTATGGTCTTTATATACAACGTAACTGCTAATAATAAAGTCTCCAGTTTCTTTAAATTCTACAGAAGATGTTAATAAATCTAGGTTACTTTGGCGAAGATATGCAGTTAATTGTTCTCTGGTATTAATTACCATTTTGGTAGATTTTTTTAGCACTCTGCTTTTTTGAACACTTCTGGCAAAATCATTCTTTTTTTCGAAGCCGCTAACTTGATTTACAGAACTTGGTATATTACCCAAATTATTTGGGTCAGAATTGTTAATTTCAACACTGGGCGGAGTATAAAACTCGTTTGGATTCATATTTGTATTTTAAAAGAATTTAATGTTGTTGTAAATTTAAAATCTGGGCATATATTTTCTAGAAAAGAATTTATCGTTTGTTTTAACAGTTGCTTTCTAATTAAAATAATGTGTAGTTAAGCTAAAATATAATAAGTTATAAATTTATTTGCAATGTTTAAATTGTAATGTTATAATACATTTTATAGTTTTTTGGTGCAATTTGCTAACTTTTTATTTGCTTAAATAATGTAATTGTGCATACCTCAGTCAAATTTATTTTAGTTACAAATATTTATGCAGTTTATGAAATCGTTTAAGAAATTACCAGAAGCTTTATTTAGAAATTTATCCATCTGCATGTTTTCCACCTTAAATTTGATCAAAAGTGCAGTTAACAAAACAAAGTTTTATACTTATATTTCGCTTGCTGTTTTTGCTGCTAGTCTTTTAGCTTTGGTTAGTTTGTCGGTTCAACCAATTGCAGTAAAAGCTCAAACTGCCAATGTTTCGGTTGCAGACGATGTAATGATAGTTAGTAATCAATCTGGTTCACAGTATTTTAGAGACCATGTTGGAGCTGGTTATGCTTTCTATAGTGGTTCTTTGGGTCAAGCAATTTCTTTAATAAAATTTAATAATCCAAATTTGCCAGCTGGAGCAATTGTTACAGGAGCTAGTATTAATTTAAAACAATATAGCCATTCAATTCTTAACGCGGCTAATCCATCTCTTTATGCTTCCAAAATAGATGCAAACTGGAATCCTTCTACTGCAACTTGGGCTAATAGGCCTTCATTTTCTAATGACGGCGGTACGGTCAGCGTTGGCTCTGGGGTGAGAACTTTTAGTTTGGATGCAACAAATGCTGTAAGAAGTTGGTATACAGGTGGTACTAATTATGGCATTGCTGTTAGGTCTAGTTCTACAAATAATGGTTCTTGGCTTTGCTCAGTAAGAATTGTGGGTCCTGATGGTGGAAGCAGTTTTTGCAATGGTTTTGCTACTTCTTTAAGTATTAATTATATTTTAAATAGCCCGCCAAATGTTCCAGTTTTAGACTCTAGTTTGCTAAGTTCAAACGATGCTCACGGTGGTCTGCCATATGTTGGTGGAATTGTGCGTACTAACAATCTACTAGATCCAAACGATGATTTAAAACAAGACTGTGTTCAAAATAATGGCTGCAAAGTTCAAATTAGATTTACAAATTTCGGTGACGGTGATCAGGCTCCGGGAGACTACAATCTTTCTGAAATTATTTTAGAACCCGCTACTCCGCCTGGTGCTTCTTTGCCAGTGGGAATTTCTCAAAATATTTATTGGCCTAGCACAGCAGAGTTCAACCAAACTTTAGATATAAAAGATGGTTACTACAAAGTTTATGCTAAAAGTGTAGATAATATTGGCGCTATAAGTTATTCTAATTCTACCTACTTAAAAGTAGACACAACGGCGCCTGTTCCTGCTGAAATTGTTACTTTACCAGAATTTTCTGTGGGTGATCAGCTTTTGGTAAACTCTACAAATGGTGGTGATGTAGGTGGTTTAAGTAATCCTGTAAAATACGATTTTTGCAGAACGGACGGAATAGATCCAAGTGCACTAACTCCATTTAATGCTGGAACTTCAGCTACGCCAACCAGTTCCGATTTTGTTCGCTGTTCTTCTACAGGTGCTGACGGAATAGATCCTGGAGCAACTGGCAATTATCAAGATTCTGCTTTCTTTGGGTTTGGAAATTTGGAGGATGGAAAGAAGTATTATTTTGTAGTCAGAAATAAAGATACTGTTGATGCATCCCAGCCTGATAGAGCAAATATTGGGCAGTTTTCTTCGGCAAAAAGTACTATAATGGACGCCACAATTCCTGTAATTACTGGGCAAACTTTAATTCAAGATGGACAAAGTATACCAGCTACAAGAATTTCTCCAATAAATAATGATGGAATAAAAGATGAAACAAATGTTAAATTTGATGTTGATGAAGCCAATTTGGATAGAGTTTTCTACCAGTTAAAGAACGTACAGACGGGAGATGTCGCGGCCACTTTAGGCTTGTTTGATTCTAACGCTGGCTTAGATAAATCAACTTTTAATGTTGGAAATAACAAGTCTTTTAACCATATTTTTAAAGGCCAAGACGAAAACCTGCAAAACCTTCCCGACGCTACTTACTCGGTTATAATTAATGCCTTAGATAAAGCTGGAAACATTACTAAAAATGAAGATTTGGTAATTTCTATTGATAATACACCTGGCAATATTAATATAAGTTTACCAAGCCAGAATGCTTTTGTTAACCAAAATAATTTTACAATTTCTGGGCAGATTATGTCTGGTGATGATGTTAGTTTAGAAGAATGTCAGATTTCTTCGGGTAACTGTAATTATCAAAATTTGCCGTTCAACAATGTAGTAAACCAAGATTACTTTTTCCAAAAAAATTACGGCCTTAGTTTAGGCGAAAATTTGTTTAAATTCCGTTCCACAGATTCCGTTTCTAACCAACAAGAAAAGCAATTAAAAATTACCAGAGAAGAGGAAATTCCAAGTGTTACTTCAGTTTCATTGAACTCTCAAAACATGGATATTAATGGGCAAACAGTACTTTCTAATAACCGAAAACCAGTTGTGGAATTCTCGCTGCAAGACCCAAATACTCAAAACAATGGAGTATCGGGAATTGATGGAAACAGTCTAAATTTAAAATTAGTAGATTCAACAAATGGTGAAATTAGTTTAGTTTTAAACGGAGCAAATTCTAGTATCTTAGGTTCTTTAAACTCAACTTGCATAGACCAAATTGTGCCAGCTGGAGACTTTGTTACTGGTCAAACATCCTGTGACGTCGGTTACAATTTTGCCAATGAAATTCAACCTGATGGCCAGTATACATTTGTACTTTCGGGGAAGGATAAAGCTGGAAATTTGTTTAGTTATGACAAAGCAAAATTGAATTTAGATTCTTTCACTTTTGTAGAAAATTCTAGTCCGTCAGCTAACTCGGTTTACGCCAGAAAGATAGTCCGTTTTGAAGGTAAAGGCGAGAAGGGGGCAACTTTAAAATTAGAAAATTCTCAGTTAAAGTCTGCTGCGCCGTTAGCTAATTTAGGAGTCGAAACATACTCCACACAAATTGTTTTAGATGAAACTAGTAATGGAAGTTTAGGCCAAATTGTTGGTTCAAATCCGTCCGTCAATCTTGGTAACATTACTCCTGCAAGCTATGTTCAAGGTCCGTTCACTATAACCTGTAACGAAGATCAAGATTTTGATAATTCGGCTTTAACAACAAATCCAATTTGTAGCTACAGTGTAGATTTACCACAGTCTTCAAGTAACGATGCTGCAAACCCTAATCCAGAAATTCTTAATGATAATATAATTACAATCGCCGATTTGGCTGGAAATACCCAAAGCTTAACTAAAACTATTAAAGTTAATTTATTTTCGGTGAATCTAAGTTTTGCTGCTTCCAATAATGCTGGCAAACAATACGGAACCACTTTTATTTCTACAGATGGCAACGGCAAGCAAGATGGAATTTATTTTGAAGGGGCAATTTCAAACCCAAATAATGCCGCCGATCCTATTCTAGTTGATACTTGGAGCTGGACTTTAAAAAATTCCAATGGAGATGTTGTAAAAACAATTAGTGGTTCCAACTCGCTTCCACCAAGTTTAATTTTTGATGGAAAAGATGACTCTGGAAATTGGTTAGAAGATGGAAACTATACATGGAATTTAGATTTAAATTCTGTAGATAATTCTAACCTACCTAACATTTCTGGGGCTTTCCAAAATATTACCAAAAACACACCAGGAGTTTTCATTACTTATCCGTCTGGGGCTTCTAGCAATACACCGTTCATAACTTCTTCTGGCGTTACCGAAGTGCAAGGTCAGGCTAATTTATTTGCAGGTTTAAACCCTGAAGATGTAAGTGTTAGAATTTGTGTTGATACACTTGGTTTAAATGGAAGTTGCGATTTTGAACAGATGGCTTCGGTTAGCGCTGATGGCTATTTCTCGGTTATAGTTGCTTTACCAAAAATTACCTCAGACCCTGCAAACCCAGGCATAACTAATCATATAATTCAGGCTACAATTGTAGATAAATTTGGAAACGAAGGGCTTCCTTCTAATCAAGTTTTTGTAAGAAATAATCCTGTAGATCCATTCATCTCGGTTCAATCAATTCCTACTTTTTCTGGAATAAATAGTGTAGCTCAAATTGCTAAAATTGAAGATTTACAAAACCAGTGGCTGGCCGCTTCTTCCCAAACCGAAAAAGACAATATTAAGACTCAACTTGAAACTGAAATTAATTCTGCTAAAAAGCTAATATTACGCTCAACTGTTACGGCCGATACCCAATACGTTAAACTTAGCTATTCTAATTTAACTAATTTAAGCGAGCTTTCTGGGAATGAAGTTAAACAAAAAATTGGATGGATAGATAATTCACCTTTTGATTACACCAAGAATATTTTAGGTGATGTAACTTACAACTCCGCTGGTGACCCGCTTACAACACCTTGCTCATCAACCGAATGTACTTGGGATGTTGTTTACCCTGTGCCAAGTTTTAACGGAGGACTTTATGAAGTTAATTTTACAGGAAGAAAAGGAAGTATAGAACAAACTTTGTCGGCTGGAGTTTGGCTTGATGCTAACATTTTAACTACTCCAACTATTTACGATATTAACAAAATTGTTGCTCCCTCCACCTCTGAAAACACGAGGTTGTATAATGGAAAATATTACTCTAATTCTTTAGCCAACGAAATTAAAGGGTTCGCCGATCCTTCCACCAACATCGCAATTATTGATATTATATCTGGAAACACAGTCTGCCAAACTGTTACTTCAGAAATTAGCATTTTTTCTTGTACATTAAGTACCTCAACCTCTAATACCAACACTAATTACAGTCTAAAAGTAGTGGCAACTAAAGGAGTAAAAACTGTAGAAAGTTTAGAAAATACTGCACTTGTTGTAGACACAATTGCCCCAAGTTTGGTAGCTTATAGAAATTTAAACAATAATAACAGCGATGCTGTAAACAAACATTTGTGTACCAAAGATAATTTAACAATTACCAATTTACCAGCCAGCCCTTCCATTATTTTAGGAGCTACCCCAAACGGAGTTTACTGTAATAACGGAGCTGGAATGCCAAACGGTTTTAACAGGCAAAGCGGCGATACAGTAGAGGTTGAATTGGAAGCTGACGAAGTGTTAGAGTATGGAAAGATTACTAATCAAAACGAAAAGTTTAGGTATGAATTAAGTCCTGTGGCAAACTCTGGAAGCCGCCCTTCAAATTACACTCCATATTTTGCAGCTGGTGGTTTGTTCCAAATAGAAGGTTACGCAGCCCAAGGGAATTACCAAGTTGAAGTTGAAATTGCCGACCTTGCTGGAAATATTACCCAAACTACCAAAGACTATATTATAGACAATGTTGGTCCTAATGCCCCAACCCAAGACTTTTCTTTATGGGGAAATTTAACTGGTTTTGAAAGAAGAATTTTTGCTCAACCTGCCTACATTGAACCTTCATATTTTAGACCTGCTAACAATAGACTTCTTCAAATAGACAACCAGAAAAACTATGTTTTAAAAGATGATTCTGTATTTTTCTATGGGTTTGCCGAAAAAGATACTCATCCAATTCTAAGTATAAATAACACCGACATTGTAGCTGTTGAAGTTGTTAATAACGGGTGTTCCGAACAATCTAAGGTTAATGGAAATTTGGTAGAAAACCAAGAAACTATAGCCGCAGACGGAACTGTAGTTCAAAATAAAACCCATTGTTTGTTTGCTATTCAAGTTAAATTTGAAGAACTTTATCAAACTTTGTTAAAAGCAGGAACCTTGAATACTTCTACCCAAGGTACTAAGCCAGGGGCAAGCTCTAAAGCTGAAGGTGTCTATTTGGTCCAGTGGCGTAACGAAGATAAATCTGGCAACAGAAGCGAACACACTCGCCAATATTTGTTGGAATACGACAAAACTGTTCCTCAATTCTTTTCTATTCAGAACGCTCTCTCCAATAAATTTAATCCTTTAATAGACTTCCAAACCGACGGAGCACCAAAGTTTTACGCCGATGGCCGAGGTAATCTTCCAGTAGTTACAAATCAACTAGATTTAACTTTGGAAGGTATTACCGAGCAACAAGCAGATGTGGAATATTTCTTGTTAGATAATGTAGGAAATTTGGTTTCTAACCAATCTAAAACTTTCATTAATGCCACTAACCAAAAGCATACTGTATCTTTTACTTTAGGCAGCAAAACTGCAGACAAAGACGGAGCGGCAGGCCTTGCGGAAGACGGAATATACCAAATATGTTACAACTCTGCAGATTCTGCAGACAATGAAATTGGTTTAAAATGTTTCCAAATTGAAAGAGACACCTTAACTCCAAATAATCCAAATCTAAACCTCTCTTTAAACTTTGTTTACAAACAAGAGCCATACACAATTTCTGGAAATGTATCGGGGGAAAGTTACACAACTTCTAATTTGGTTGGAAATATTGGAAAGCAGGGAAACAAAACTTCCACAGTAAAAACCCTTAGTGTTCATAACGATTCCGACTGGGAAAACACCTTCACCTTCTGTTCTAATTTAGCAGACAGGGCAACAAATACTTCTGGTAATACTTGTAAATCTATTACCACCCCTGTTCGTCCACCAAGAAGCGGGGAGTGTAATTTAAGTGATTCTCAAAAATCTACCATAAAAGATTATGTTAAAAACCTTACAGATCCAAATTCCCCATTGCCAGACTTAGGCTTTAGTAAATCTTGTAATGTATACGAACCAAACTTAATTCAATCTCAAGTTAATGATGAACTTCAAACACAGGCCAAAGCTAAAAGTGAAGCTAGTAGTTGTGTTCAAGCAAACGAACTTAACAGACTAAGAAAAGAAACTAATTTTGTAGGTCCAACTCCAGCCAACAAAACTTGCGATACTTCTCTTTTAACCAATGACGAAATAGCTAATATTAAAACAGCATACCAAGATAGTATAGATAATTACAAACAAGCCGTAGCTGACTATGAAAAACAAAAAGCCGAGATAGAAGCCCAACAAGCAAAAGCAACCGCCGAAGCAGAAAAGAATAAATACAACAACGACTTTAACATATTCAGCGGAGACAATTGTTTTACTAAAGGTGTAATTAACGGAGCTGCAAGCGTGGTAACAGGTATAGCAGACTTTACCACAGGTATAATAGATGACTTTAAAAACGGAGACTATTTAAGTGGAATTGGTAAAATTGCCCTAGTAGTAGGTGTAGTAGCTCTAACCATTGTAGCAGCACCTTTTGTAGCAGGTGCAGTAGGGGCAGGCCTTGCTGTTGTAGGTATTGGTGGAACAGCAGGAGCAATAGCCACAACTATTATTACAGGAGCAATAATTGGAGCCACAATTAACACGGTTTCGGCTGCAGTTAGTGCAACTAATATTTCCTTTAACCCACCATCACTAAGCTTTGACCCTGATAAGTTTAACCAAAACCTAGCTCAAAACTTTTGTGGAACAACAGATCCAAACCCTGCCACTTGTATAGGCTACTTTGCAGGACAAGTTCTTACAGGGGAAGCCTTAGCAGCTGGTGTAGGGGCAATATCTAAAGGAGCATCGTCCATATCTAAATCTAGTTCTGTATTAGATGATGTTTCTAAAGTAGCTGGCACAGTAGACGACCTAGCCAAAGTAACAGACGACATTTCTAAAATTGTAGATGACTTAAGTAAAGCCACAGACAACTTAAACAAAAACCCAACCTTGCCAAACATGGACGATGCGGCCAATGCACTTAACAAAGCAATGGATGATTTGGATAATGTTAAGAACGGGGTTGACGACACTAAAACAAAACCTAAAAACTCTGAGGAACCTAAGGGTGGTTGTTTGTTGGGGAAGGCTTCGGCTGCTGATCTTATTCTTGGATTTGTGTTTGGGGTTGTGTCGGTTAGGGCGGATGTAGATTGTGCAACGGGATTTGCTAATGAAAACACACTAGAATCTCACTACAATGATCATGGTGCAGACTTTGGTGCAAAATCCTCATCCCAATACCAAGCTTTGGCAAAATCGTTTATGAATAGTGACAATTCAAGCATACTTTCGAAAACTAGAATTAATGGCGACATAGTAAAGTTTAATCCATCAACTAATGAATTTGGTGTGGTGACTAGTAGTGGAATAATAAGAACATACTATAAGCCAAATCCTGCAATTCATGGAGAGCCAACTAACTTAGATTACTACAACAAACAATAACTATGAATTACATTTGCCCAATTTGCGGTTTTGATAAATTATTTGAACCACCCTTTGATAAATTTTCATGTGGATCTTTTGAAATATGTCCTTGCTGCGGTACAGAATTTGGATACCATTTATTAAATTCTGACATGCAAAAAATTATTTCACTTAGAAAAGCTTGGATAAATAATGGTATGATTTTTAAAAAGAAAGAAAGAATACCAGCTATTTGGAAAGCTAATGAACAAATAAAAAACCTCGAGAAAATTGATATTGATAATAATGTTTATAATGCAATAAAATGAACATAACCACAATAAAAAAAGAAGAACTATCTAAAATAAACTTTACTGAGAGTAGGATAGAAAAATTGAATACAGAGCATTTTTTATCTGAAATCAAAATAGGAATATTATTCTACTGGGATGAAAACATAGATTACGAAATAATTATTAAAGCCCCGTATAAGATTGAATCTTTTAAAAATAGTTTTAATAAAGAAACAGATCCAAGATTTCATTTTACAATTTCAAGTTTAGATATCTCTGATAATTTCTTAACAATAAGGTCATTTGCTGAGGATGAGATTGTTATTTCATTTACAAATAGTGAAAGTATTATAATTAATAAAATAAGTTATATAAATTAGCTTAAAAATGCATGAATAAATAATTTTTTGGAATGGAGATTAAATTACCAAGAATTATACAATTCAATAAAACAATCCAGTGAACCTATATTAGGTGTAGATATATTTTCCATTACTGATGGAAGAGTAGAAAATATTGATATAATTGATCTTTCAACATTAATCATAAGAGTTAAAGTGTGGAATAAATTAGTTGAGGAGAGTAAGTCTGAGCTATTGAAAATATTAAATAACTACAAAAATAAAGAAGAATTTAAGTACGAAATTGTTTTTTTGAGTAAAGAAATGTTTAAAGATTTATAATAGTTTATTGATAAATGGAATTTATAAGTCTATAAATATGCTTACAAAATTAACTCAAACTGAAATTGAAAAAATAAGAAAAAACATTGATCAAGCTATAAATGATTGGCCTGATAAAGTAGAAAACTATATTGATTTTATAGAGAAAATTAAAACCACTCTTGGAATTAATACAGTTGATAAAGTATCAATTGTTAAATTTATGGAAACAAACAATCCTCTAAAATTTGCTTGGATATTTGAATCGCTGGAATCAATTTTATCTATTAAAGAATTAGATCAGAATAGTTTAGAAGAAATCATCAATTTATTAGATTTAGTTTAATTGAAAAAGGATTAAGACATATAGAACAAAACCCGTTATGATTGCTAAAATTATCTTTGACAAAATATTGGTCTAAAATACTACTAGTCTATAAAGTATTTATATAAAAGAGATGATAACAAATTTTTTAAATCAACCACTTGTTATTGCTACAGTTCCTGTCTTTATAGTTGGCATGCTTAATCTTATTTCAATATTTTTTACTTGGTATTTAAATAAAAAAAGTATTAAGGCAAGTGAAAGTAATATTGTTAACAAAATAGACTCATTAATCATTTTTAATTCAAAAACTGAGCAAAATAATATCGGTAAGGGTAATGTTGTACATAACGGTACAGGTCCTGTAAATGTCACAAAAACCATTATACGAGGTGATGTAATTGTTGCAAACCTATTTCCCATTGTTGGAAAAAATCCACCTAATGAAATATTTAGTGAAATAATAAAAAACCAAGCAAAATAATTATGTTTTTAAAAGATAAAAAATTTATAGAATTTATACTGAAAAACTATGGAAATGAATATGATCCTGTAGACAATGATTTTAGAATGGCAATTTTTCATTTAGATAAAGTACAACTGCAAGAAGAAAATAATAGAAAAGATGTGGAAATATTTCTTAAATTAATTAATATTAGTGGATATTGGAATGGTGGTTTAAGAACTTATTTTGAAACTCAAAACAACAATGCAGATAACTTTTTAAGTTTTGAAGATACATATACTTTTTTAAATGAAAACTTAAGCCAAGTATATAACTTGCCAATTGCTTTTCAAATTGAGTATTTAAACTTGTTAAATGAAATTTATATAATTAAAAATCATGGAAAAAAAAGTGGAAAAGAAGGATTGGGGAAGGAATATAAAGACTTTAAAGAAAATATTTTAGAAAAATATAATGTATTCTGGAGTGAATTAATGGTAGGTAATGCTCCCAATTTAAAAAAGTTTTGGATTATTTTGGATTATTTCCTTGAAGATGTAGTTAAAAATAAAATTGATTATAATTCGACAAAGAATTTAATTTTTGAATTATATAAAACACCATTTGAATCTGTCAATCTTTTCAGTCTGATAATATCAGAATTTTTAATAAAAAAATATAAATGGATTGAAACAATCGAACTAGAATTGGTATATTCAAAAATATGCAACCTAGCTTCAAAGTTATATTTGGAAGATCAATCTTTTTCAAGATTACTAGATTTGATATCTAATGTACCTAGTAAACCTGAATTTTTAAATTGGCATAGAGACCTAATGGAAATTATTTTGAATCGTTTGGAAGGCTATTTCAAGAGAGATGATTTTAATTGGGCACTGGCCAGCCAGATTATTAGTAAATCCAAGTTATTGTTAAATAAAAATAATAATTATTCTAAGCAAGACTTACATGAATTTAATAAAAAAATTGTTTCATTGGAGGAAGAAAATAGTAAAATAGCAAGAAGCACCATGCAGCCTATTTCAGTTGATATGACTAAAACTGTAGTAGCATTTCGTGAGTACTTTGAAAAAATTAAATCCAGCCCATTGTTTGTAAGAATAACAATAGCTTCAAGATATTTCATATCAATAAATTATTATTCAAATATTGAGTCTGAACACAATTCGTTTACAAACCTTTTCACTAAATTAAATTTAGATAATAAGGGTACTAGTTATGTGGGTAATAATTTTTATAATGAGAATTTATTTACAAATAATTCATTTACGCTAGATTTAATATTCGAATTTATTATTCAAAAACTTAACCCAGACGAATTCGATGAATTAATATCATCAAGGTTGGAGAATATTTTGAAATTTAAAGATTTTGGTGAGAGATACATAAATTTACCAGAAGTTTCTAAAATGTTATTTGAAGAGTTCAATACTCTGAAAGATTCTTTTTTAGAGGCAGGAAACTTAAACAAAAACGAAATTGATAAGTTGATATTTAGAAACTCTGTATTTGCTGAAAGTCTTATGAGCAAAATTGAAATTCTTATAAGAATACTTTTTAGTGTTTCAACCAAAAATAGTTTTTTTAACATTCAAGATAATAAAACAAAATTTGTAGGAACTGATAATATGCTTAATGAAATAGAAAAAAATGCTAAAGATTTTTCAGATAATTATGTTGGCGATTTAGAAATAAAAGGATTTATACAGTTTATCAATGCTTATCTTTTTAATAGTAATGACGGATATAGAAATATATTAGCACACGGCTATGATCTAAAATATTTTAGTGCTGGAAGCTTCAAATTAACATATCGGTTTTGGTCGGTTTTTGTTATTCTTTTAAGTCTCATAAATTGTTTCGAAGTCCAAGATTAAATTTAATTAAAAAACCCTCCACCATTTCCACCCCAAAGTCAAACCCAAATTGCTAAGTAATTATACAATTTACACCTACACATTTTCAACCCCACGCCTGCCTTCCCTGCCTTCTCCAACCCTTGCAATTTTATTCATATTCATAAGTTTTTTGGCGGCCAATTCTATGGTTTTAATTTAACACATATTTTCTAGGATATAATAGGAGTTTATATGAGATTCATATTACAACCACCCCAAAGTCAAAACCTAGATTTCGGCTAATTTTTGTTCAAAAGATTTTCTTGTTAAACCTATTTTCTAAAATCTAAGTGAAAATTTATTAATGCCAACTACTATCCTCAATCTGCCTTTTCAGCTCTTCTTTGTTTGGTAGATAAAGCATATATTTGCTTGCAAAAATTTGGCTGTTTTCTGGCAAGGTAATTTCTACCATACTGTCTTTTTTATCTTTGCAAAGCACAATTCCCACCGTTGGGTTTTCGTCTTCAGTTTTTACAAACTTATTGTAATAATTTACATACATTTGCATTTGCCCTAAATCTTGGTGTTTAAGCTTCCCAATTTTCAAATCTACCAAAACAAAGCACTTCAAAAGCCGATTATAAAAAACCAAGTCTACAAAGAAATGCTCCTCTTCAAAAGTAAATCTTTGCTGTCTGCCTACAAAGGCAAAACCTTTTCCAATTTCTAGCAAAAAATGTTCAATTTTACTAATTATTGCTGTTTCAAGTTCATTTTCCGAATACTCAGTTTTTTCTTCTAGCCCCAAAAACTCGAAACCATCGGGTCTTTTATTATGTCTTTTGAACTTTCTGGCTGATGATATTTTTGCAGACTTTCTTGCAATACTGCTGTTTTGTTTCTACTAAGTGTTACTCTTTCAAATAAACTCGAATCAATTTGTCTTTGAAATTCACGAACTGACCAATTTCCTAAACCAATTTCTTTTTCATAGAAAGCCCTTTCAAGACTATCCATTCTGGTTAAAATAAGATAGTGTGACCATGAAAGTTTGAAATCTGCAAATTTAGAAGACGACGTTTCGGGTTCTAAGAATTCGCCTGACACTATCTGATCTTTTTGAGATTTCCGAGACAGTGTTTCGGATTTTTCATAAGCAAGATAAAACCTTCTCATATTTTCTAAATTATCTACAGAAAAACCTTTCCCATATTCTTTTGTTAATTCCACACTTAAATTCTTCAAAATTTCCTTTCCATACTGGGCTCTATTTTCACCATTTTGTTCATCTTCTATAATAGTTTTACCTATTTCAAAATAGGTTTTAACCATAGTTGTATTTACAGTTTGAAATACTTGCTTTCTTGCCTGATCCAGTAAGTTTTTTATGGTAGATATTAGTCTAGTTTCAAGTTGGGGCATATTAATATATAAATACCCTCCACCATTCCCACGCCAAAGTCAAACCCTGGCTAACACCCTTGATATAACCCATTTTTTGTGCTATCAACTAATTATACCAATTCGGTAAAAATTTACTAGGAGAATAAGAAAATAATGATTTCAGTTCCTCAAAGAAGTTGCTTAGAATTCGATTTAAAGTTTGAAGCTAAAAAGTTAGTTTTAACTAATCTTACAGTATTTGTTTCTGATGCAAGAGGTAAGGTAAAAAAATTTAAAAGTAAAACCATCAAGTTGAAGCTTTATCAAAACTGGTTTAGACAAGCCAGCACTGAACCAAACGATGGTAGAATATCTTCCGATGGTGAAGCTCGGTTTGATTTACTATACAGTGGTCATTACTTGGATGATGTTGATGGGCAAGCCTACACAATTGGGTTGATAACTTTAACCAGTAAAACAACTGCAAAAATTAGTGTTAGTAGCTTCGGTGAAACTGGTGCTTCCAGCTGGGGTTGTGCTGCAAATGTTGAAATTGAAAACTTAATTATTACCCCTATGGAATAATTTATTGTTAAGATAAGTCACCCAAATTACCAAACAACTTCAAAAGTTTAAGGTAGGGTGGCTTTTTAATTTTCAAAAAATTTATTTAAAACCATATACTTTGAACACCAACTTTTAAATTTAATTAAAACACCATTAGCCATTTCCACCCCAAAATTAAAATCCCTCTAACACTCTTGATAAAACATAATTTATGTGCAAGATTATAATAGTTAATTTACTGTTTAAGGGATTTTACTGTGGAAAGTACGGAAAGAAAGGAAATTATTGCTAAATTGGTTTTAGCTGAATCCAAGATCATGGTAAATGTATACAATGGTTTGCATAAAATCGTTGATATATTAAGAAAAAATGATGCTTGTACTCTTGTAAGACATGTTAATTGGAACAGTACACCAGATAGCTTGGCAACCTCAATAATTAGTTATTTGAAACACAATAATGATTATAGTACAATGGTGGAGTTGCTTGAAGCAGCATTAGAATTTGAGGATTCCGAAACTGTTGGAGACATGATTGTTAGGGCTATATTACTTTTTTGACCCACAAATAAATTTATAACAAAATGCCGTTCTAAAACGGCTTTAATTTTTGCCTAGTTTTATTTTAAAACCAATTTCGCTAAACTTAAAAAGTCATAATTACCCAAACATCAAACAACCACCTTTCCCCATTCCAAAGCACACAGTCCAAACTATGAACATAAATTTTTGTGGACAAATTAAAGATGTTTAATAACTTTAAAAATACAATTTATTTATATGAATGAACAGAATAATCAAACTTCCAGCCCTGTAAAAAAAGAGGGATATTTAAAAAGAAAATATGGTTTATATTACCCTAGGGTAGGGGCAACCTTTTTAGAACTATGCTTAGTTGCTTTGGCCTGCGTTCCAGGTATGGCAATATTTTATGGTTTAGCAGCAATATATTTTAGATTGGTTTTAAATTCCAACGTTATTCTATATGCTCCAGTTCAATTTGGTATGTTAGCAACTGGTATAATTTGGCCTGTATATAGAATAGCCAAAAATAAACAAATGAAAGGTTATGCAATTAGCAAACTTAAAGTTGTTAGAACAAACGGTGATGAGTTAACTTCGGCTAGATGGGCTTATAGAACCATTGCCAAATTGGTTTTAGCTCCTGCGGTTGCAATTCTTGTTTTGGTGTATATTGTGCCTTTATTAGCAACTAAAGGTAAAAGGCATATTGTAGATTATTTGTTTGATACCAAAGCAGTTGAAGTTTAAAAATATTCGGAATATTAAATATACTTGAAATTGATTCTACAAAAATGATTGAAGATAAAAATTTAGTTATCAGGAAAGCCATACAAAAAGATGCTGGTTCAATTGTTGAAATACTAAAACATGGGAGACATTATACAAATGTGGTTTTAAATCCGTCATCTGATATAGGTGAAATTAGCTTTCCTGAAGAATATTGGGCAGGCAAACAGTTAAAGCTTGTTGATACATTATCCAGAAACAATTACCAATATTGGGTTTTGGAATTTAATAAAAAAGTAATAGGTTTTAGTTTAATTATCTATGAACCAGACTGGATAGAGCTGGACGAAATATACCTTTTGCAAGAATACCATTCTAAAGGTTTTGGTTCAATTTTGTTAAAATACACATTAAACAATCTTTACAGGCACAATCAAGATGTGAAGCTAGAAGTTGTAGAATATAATAATCAGGCTATAAATTTTTACACTAAATTTGGTTTTGAAAAAACAAAAGAAAAACTTTCACCGTATATTCAACCGAATGGTTTAGAAATAGGTGCTTTCCAAATGGTTTTAGATAAACAAAAATTAGCTAAATATAATCAAAATTAAATTATTTAGAAACAATCAATCAACATAAATATGAATCCAACTATACTTTTTGCAACCACCAACGGCAGTAAAATTAGATTATTTAAACTGGCTTGGCAGGCACCTGGACTTGCTGAAAAATTTAATTTAGTTACCCTAAAAGATCTTCCAAAAATAGAACTTGGTCATATTGCTGAAGACAGTGGAACTTTTGGTGGGGATGCTTTATTAAAAGCTAAAGCTTATGCAGCAGCATACAATTTACCAACTATTTCCCAAGACAGAGGTTTTATTTTTGAAGCTTTAAATTGGCCTGGAACTTTAAGCAAGGAAGTAATGTTTGGCGATGAAAAGGTTATTCATACAAAACAAATGTGGGAAGAACAAAGAGAAGAGAATTATAATCGGGCTGTGTCAGTTTTGGCTAAATTGGATGGACAAGAAAATAGGCGAATCCAGATTATTCAAGGGCTTGCAATTGCTTTGCCAAATGGAAATTTTCAAACAGAAGAAAAAATTAGTTATGGAATAGCCAGCCAAGAAGTAATAAACAAAGTAGGTGGTTCTTACGATTGGTTTTTTATTCACAATGGGCTTGAAATTACCAACTCCCAGTTTCCCTCAGAAGAAGCTTTAGATATCTTCGCCGCCAAAAATTACTACCCAATTACCCCAAAAATTATTGAGTTTTTAGAAGGGCTAGAATAGGGTATATCACCCCTCAAAGAATCTTAGAAATTAGATATGTAGAGAATGGCTGAACAGCTTTGACCTACTTAAAATTATGTGCTCTTATTAAATAGGTATTAAATTTGAGAGAATTGTAATGAATCCTTATTCACCGGTGATGGACTTCGATACTTATCTAAAAATTGGGAATGCTATCGCAGAATTGAAAGATTTTTCATTGGTAGTGCTAGTTTCTCTGATTTTAACAACAGTCCTTATTGTTGGAGTAATCTCGGTTTCTGGCCTAGGTGATGAAACAAATAATTTTGTTCTAGTATTTTTTGGAATTTCGGTATTTTTTACATTTCTGTGCATTCTAAACCCAGTTAAAATATTGTTTTTTGTAATCCCAATTATCGTCGGATTAACTTCTATAGTACTTTTATGTGTTAGGTTATTAACTGAATTGCCAACTCTCAAAGAGGTACTAAAGTTACTTGCTGGCATAGCTTTTACTTTGATTACATTTATATGTCTAACATATAATTTACCTGCAATTGCATTTTATCCAATAATATGTGTTGTTTGGTTAATTTATTTCTTGATATTTCTTGAAATTGTATTTTAATTTTAATTCTTCTGAGGCTAGACCTCAGATTTTTTATTGATTGAAATAACCTTGGCTTGCCGTGTTTTACTTAGTAAGTTTAATAAGTCTTATGAATCAAGCTAACGCAATCTCTTTTAAAAATTATAAAAATGTCTCTTTCGCATTTCTGGTAATTTTTGTTTTTCTACTAATTTTACTTCACTTTTTAGACCCCTCCGTTGTTTTCTCAACTGGGTTTGTTAGTAACTTTGCTTTGGGCAATTTTAACCTATTATTTATTTTGTGTTTAGCTAGTTTGTCGGTTTCTAAATACTTTTTATTCAAATTAGTGCAAATAGCTCCAAACAACTCAAGCTCTAAAATTTCAAAGTGGTTACAGTTCTTCATTTTATTTTCAGCTACAACCAACTTTTTAATTGCCGTTTTTCCAACGCAATATGGAGATAATATTTCTATAATTGGTTATTTACATCTAATTTTTGCTTATCTTTCATTTAGTTCCACGGCAGTATTTTTGTCTCTGTTTGTATTCTTTAATAATAAAAAACAAATAAATAAAAGTATAAAAATTTGTGTGGCTGTGTTGTATATTTTATGCTTAGTTTCCTATCCTTTTTCCGGAAGTTTAGCCCCAGTTGCTGAAAGAATTTTGATATTTATGGTAGTTTTGGGAATATTTACTAATTTGGTTTTAATTGAGGAGGGTTAATTTTGGAAGCACTAATTGAAATAGTTCATAGCACTCAATTTTAAATAGTTCTTACACATATCTTTATAAGAATCCTCTAATTTAAACGGTGTTAATTTTTTTTGTAACTAACACCTTTCAAACTAAGGTGCAATCTGCACACTACCTGAACCGGGAATTGTAGTAGTTTGACCGGGAACATTGGTTGTAACTCCTCCTAAGGCTGTGCTTTGTCCTGAAATATTAATTTGCCCAAACATTACCAAAGCAGAAAAAATACTGAAAACAACGCCAATCCATTTATAAGCTATTGTACCCATTCCGCCGCCCAAATGTCTTTCAGCCCACGTAAAATACCATATGTGATGGTTAATATGATAGGCGTTAATAGTTATGGAAATGCCACCAGCAACTCCAATTAATCCAATTAAAAAATTTGTCCAGGAAAAGTACATGTTAATTATTACAATTTAAGTTACAAACTATTTCTTGACAATAGGTACTGGCTGGGGTTTCATGCATTAGTATTATGGATATTATCATTCAAATTTTGTCGTTGGTTTTTTGGTTCGTAGTTATTTTATTACCGTTGGTTGCAATTCACGAATTCGGGCATTTAATTATTGCCAGATTAAACGGAATTAAAGTTGTAGAGTACGGAATAGGAATTCCACCTAGGCTTTGGCATAGAAAATGGAAAGGTATAATTTGGTCTTTAAACTGGGTTTTATTGGGTGGTTTTGCCAGAATTTACGGTGATCACGATGCAATTGATGAGGCCAAAGAAACTTCTAAAACTAATCCTGAAGAAGCTAAGAAACAATATATTAAAGATAGATTTCAAGAAGTTGTAGCTAATCAAGAATTAGAATTTTTCTTAGAGGATAATAACATTGAATATGACGATAAATGGAAATGGTTTGAGTCTACAGCAAACAAAGGTGACAAACTAGATTTAGCCGCCGAAACAATTGTTAACACTGGTTTTGCTTTCACCAAAAAAGAAGAACTATTAAACGCAGATTTATCTTTCGAAGATAAAAAGAACCAAGTTTCAGAAATGTATGAAAAAATGTTGAAACAAGTGGAAACTTTGGCTAGTTGGGAATATGAGTCTAAACTAGATTCTAAAGAAGCTTTTATGAACAAGGCTTGGTGGCAACAAACTTTAGTTTTGTTAGGTGGTGTAACTTTTAACTTATTAACTGCTTTTACAATATTTTTCATGTTATTTGGGTTCTTATCAACCCCACCTTCAACAGTATTGCCAGATTCAATTAAAGAAATTCAAGACAGTGCTAATATAACTTCAAAGTCTGAAAACATTACAATTTTTAGACTAGATAAAACTGGTCCTGCCTATAAAGCTGGAATTCGTCCAGGTGATGAGTTAATTAGCTTCGGAGGACAAAATTTAAGCAATTTACAATCTTTTGATGAATTTAGAAACTTGGTTCAATCCAAAAAAGATGCTCCAGTTGAAGTTGTGTATCGTGCAAAAGCAACCGGCGAAACTAAAACTGAAAAAGTTGAATTAGCAGTTGTAGATGGACAAGCTAGGTTTGGGGTACAAAGTGATGGTTTCGGTTATGTTGTTCAATATAAAGCTAAAGATATTGGAGGTGCAATTAGCATGGCTTTTAACAGTACTAAAAATATTTTCGTCTTGAATTTTAAAGTTCTAGGTGATGTTTTTGTAGCTTTGCTACCAACTTCTGCCGATAAAACTGCGTTAAATTATGTTGGTGGTCCAATAGCCATTAGCAGTATTAGCTCTGAAATTTTTAACCTTCAAGGTATTAGTGGAATATTGAACATTATGGCTGTAATTTCGGTTGCTTTAGCAGCTTTCAATTTACTTCCTTTACCAGCACTAGACGGTGGCCGATGGGTAATTATTACTTTGAATAAAATTTTGGGGAAGAGAAACAAAAAACTTGAAGGAACTGTAATTAGTATAACTTTCTTGGCATTGTTAGGATTGGGTGTTTTAATTGCATTCCGCGACGCAGGTAATTTAATTTCTGGGAAAGGTTTTTAGGGTAAATACTTTCTATTGAATTAGAACTTAAACTAAGATGCGGTGATAAACTGCCTCACTGAATTTACAAAACAATCTCATAGAGCCTTGCAAGCCTGTCACCTTGAACTTGTTTCAGGGTCTAAACCTTAAGAGATTGCAAAACTAGATGCTCGTTGATTCTTATTACTATTTGAAAAACGTTGACTTTAAGCGTAAAATAAAATTACCATAAATTTATGTTAGATGCTAACAAAGTAATAGAAATTAATAACTTTATTGATAGAGTACACACACACCAATTATATGGGCTTTTCCAGTAGCACTTGGTATTTTTTCTGCGTTAGAAATATTTCTACCAATTAAGACATTTTTCCAAAACAAGTTTGATAGCTTTTATAGCTGGTTGAAGTTTGATTTAGTAATTTTAACTACATTAGTTTTGGCTTCTCAGGGTTTTAGTGGTGGCTGCTTAATTCAAATTCCACAAAACTTTTTAGCGCAGGAATATTTAGGGCGTGATTGGCACCCATACGGCCTGGTTTTTAGAGAAAACATAGATCCAAATTATTGGTGGGCATTAAGATTAATCTACTTTTTAGGTGGGATCTTAGCAGTTTCTACACTTTATATTTATTGGAAGAAAAGAATAGAGCAACCTTCAAAAGTTAGATAGTGTATCAATAATTTTTACCTGTAATCCAGTTCTTTTTGCCCAAAACAAAAAAACAAAATACACTAACAAGCATAAGCAGAAAATATACTCTTCTGTGTGTATTTAAAAAAACAAAAACAAAATATGAACCAAAAAAAATCTTTGAAAAAAGACACTAATCTAAATTCCTTCTTCCAATCAAAAAAAGGTAAATATTCTTTAGTCTCAGTATTAGCACTTTCTGTACTTCTTATCTCAGGATTATTTACATATAACCTATTAAAACAAGATTCTGATACAGCCAAAGCAGCAAATACAGCAGCAACTGCTTTTAACCCCTCAGACTGTGCAACTTATACATCTAATGGAGGAACAAATACAGCAGGAGTATGTTTTGTAAAAATGTATGAAAAGAACGGACAATTATATAGAAGTTTAGATATTGCTCCAGGAGAATTAGTTAATGTAAGAAACTATTATAATAATACAACTACAGCATCTGTAACAGCAGCTAACATTACAGATAGTATGCCAGCCAACTTCACAAGAGTAGGAGCAGTAACAAATAGTTATGTAGACGCTACTCCAGTAACACTAAACAATAATGTATTTACAGGACAGAACCTTTCTGTAGCACCAGGTGCTGGATACTTTGGATATGCTGCAGACAATACTCTTACTTCTTCTAATTTGGAGTTGGGGAAGAAGAGGTATCTAGACTTCATTAGATGTACTTTGCTTACAGGAAGTGGTGGTAACACAATTAGCCCATTACCTTTTACAAATACAAACAACAACGGCGTTGCAACTACTCAAGCTGAGTGTGACGCAACCATTGGTTGGAGTTCCATACCTTCCCTTAATAGTGGTAGTTACAAAGGGATAGATACAGTAGGTAAAAGATATGCCGACTTTTTACGATGCCAAGCTACGTATGCAGGAAGTACTGGAAATATTGTTCAATTACTTAATTACACCAATACAGATAATAGTGGTGCTGCAACTACTCAGGCTCAATGTGATGGCAGTATTGGTTGGAATTCTATACCAGCCATTGATTCAGGCAGTTTAAAAGGTTTTGATTCCTTAGGTAAAAGATATTTTGACTATAATCGATGTTTAAGTTCTGGAGGTGGAATAATTGTTAGCCCTGTTGGCTATACAAATACAAACAACAATGGTGTTGCAACTACTCAAGCTGAGTGTGATTCAACTATTGGTTGGAACTCTACACCAGCAAATAACTCTGGAAGTCTTAAAGGTTTTGACACCCTAGACACAACCAGAGGCCACGGCTACATCTCTTACTCCATGCAAGCACCAACCAGTGGACTTACCAACGGACAACAGGTTGGCACCACGGGGACTCTAACAGCATCAGGAGCTAAAACATCAGGAACAGCTAGCTCTTTAACAGTTAACTTCACTTCACTTCTAGAAGTAGAATGTTCCATCACAGACCCATGTGCCCTATTCGAAACAGCTCTAACCTACAGCCCAACCCAAGCCCTAGCCAAAAGATATGGAGCTTCTGGTTCTACAAACTCAGATAACCTAATACTAACTCTAAAAGATACAAGATTAGAACAATCTGGATTTACTACAACATGTTCCATAAAATACAAATTCAGAACAGATACAAGCTACAGAACATTAACAACAAACTCTACATACAATAATACTACAGGATGTACAGGAAACCTTCTTAAAGCAAATCAACTATTATTTAATGTAGACTTTGAAATAACTGCAATAACAACAAATACAACTACAAACACTACAAAGAACTATCTAATCTATTCCAACTATGATTTCAAAGCTGGTTCTATTGGAGTTACTTCTATTGGAGGAAGTGGGTTGTAGGGGTTAATAATTGAACTCCACAACACTATGTAGGGGAGATGCTTGTCATCTCCCAGGGGGAAGGGGATGGGGAGTGGACTTTAGTATGGGAATACTTTAACTCAACAACACCAAGTAGGGGAGATGCTTGTCGCCTCCCACTTGGGGTGTGACAAGGAAATAGAGAAAAACAAAATCAAATACATAAAGTCTTAATCCCGCATTCCAAAACTACCCTCAAACCTTGCGGCGCTACCCCCAAGCCTTTGGCTTGACCCCTTCGGGCAAACATGTCGGTTGAAACAAGTTCAACCTGCGCCAGTTTACTTACCAGGGGTACTTTCAGCCACGGTTTACTCTAATTGTGCTATACTTCTAACCAAACTTAGCTCCCTTTATTGGGGGTTTTGGTTTTATCATGATTATTTAATTACACCTTTACCTTGTCCTAACTTACTCAGGGAAATAAGCTTTTCTAAATAAACAACAAATCTCTTCGTTCTGACCTGTCTATATATTCAACAATTTTTAGCTCTATCCACTCTCCGTTTTCAGTTAAACCCCAAATATAGCTAGTTCCATCAACTAAAATTTTAACTGGACCAGAATATTTTATCTTAGAAACCTGGCAAACTGTATTGGAACTGTTTGAAACTGTTTGGCAAAAAGCTAAAGACCAATTCCCAGAATAATTAATTGGTTCTACTATAGCCGATTCTCTTACTTGGCCAAGGCTTGCTAAAGCATTTATAAAGTGAGACTGAACTTCGCCGTTAAAATTTCTAAATTGTTCTTTAGAAGAAATAACCTGGGCAGGCTCAATGGCGGGAACCTCGTTTAAAGGTAAGTTTTTGTAATCATAAAAATGAGTTACTTTCCCATCAGCTAGAACTTCCATAGCTGGTTGCATTAACACTGTAGACCCAGAAAGCAAAAAATTCTGGTTTTTCCTTGTGTAGTTATAGGGGGCTAAAGTTGCAAAACCAATAGCAATTCCAACATATAAAGTAATTATACTAAGCATGAACCTAGTCATAAATTGCCAGGTAATTATTTTTGACTTAAAGGTATTTTGTCTTGACACAATCATACTAATTTGGCACTTTGGGAAAAAAGTCAAGCCGTTATTATATGAACCATACAGAATATTTAGCTTTAGTAGCCGAGGTTAATCGTTTAAGAAATCAAGTTCATTTGTTTAATGTAGAAGAAATTTCGGAAGAAGTTTTGGATGACTTAAAACACCAAATTACTTTATACGAAGTAAATAATCCAACTAAAATTTCCCCAAATAGCCCAAATTACACCATAAGTGGAGGAGTTTCTAAAGGTTTTGAAAAATTTACTCATACAAAAAGAATGCTATCTTTAAACGACATTTTTGATTTGCAGGAATTAAAAGATTGGGACCAGAGATGGAAAGATTATCTTCAAAAACAACAAGGGGAAACTTCGGTAAATCCTAAAGAATTAGACTCAGGAAATTCTAATGAAAACCTATTCGAATATAACAACCAAATCTATGTCTGCGAGCCAAAACTAGACGGTCTAGCAATTTCTTTACACTACGAAAATGGAATCTTGGTTTCAGCGGCTACGCGTGGTGATGGTTTTATAGGCGAGCTGGTAACCGAAAATGTTAAACAAATTAAATTTGTACCTAAGCAAATTGAATATAAAGGCAAACTGGAGGTTAGGGGAGAAGTTTTTTTGTCTAAGCAAGATTTTGATCAATTAAACAAGGAAATTAGTGCTGGCCAAAAAGTTGGTAAAATGGGAAGTACCGGCCCAGAAGCAGTTTTTGCCAACCCAAGAAATGCAGCCAGCGGAACAATTCGCCAGTTAAATTCTGGAGTTGTAGCCGAAAGAAATTTAAGCTTTGTGGCTTATAACGCTTATAGGGGATAATCTAGTAGGAAATTTTAAGTTATGAACCAAGAACAATCTAAAAATTCTAGTGCTTTTACTAATGAAGATGGAAGCAATTACAGGGAAAAAGAGCAACTGGACATTCAAAAAGTATCATCAAGCCTTCAAGAAATAGGTATTAAACCCATTGAATTAAATCAATTATGGCGAAATATTACTGGAAAGGTTGAGTATGAAGGCGAAGTAAGATTTTTTAAAATGGCCAGCACAGATGCCATTAGTCAGAGACTGGAAAATGAAACCAATTGGAATTCTTTTATTAATTCCAAGCTACCAGAATTAAAATTGAAAGCCCCAAAAATTATTAACACTGGCAAGCTTAAAGACCTTTCTTACTATATTTCAGAGTTTGTGGAAGGTAAGCCTCTGGCTACAAAATGTGATAAAAATAAGCTTAATCCTAAAGTTCACAACCTACAAAAATACCTACCCGAAATAGCTAGGTTTTGTTCAGAATTGCAAAATTCATCCTTCTTAACTTTACCTAAACAAGGGCAGGGAATATATAAATTATCTGAAAATAGAACACTTATTGGTAATGGGCAAGAAATTTTGCTGGCAAAAATTGAATCTTGGCTTCAACAAGAAAGTTTAATTGGAGTATCTTTAGAATATCAATTAAATATAATAAAAGACAATATTGGCAGCTGGAAATTTTGTATTAATCATGCTGATTTTGTACCTTGGCATATTTTGGAAACTACTACAGGTCAGCTTTACTTAATAGACGGTGAACATGCTTCCCTAAAACCAGATTTTTACGATATTGCCTATTTCTACCATAGAACTTTTACCCAAGCCGAAAGACCAGATTTAGCTAAAGAGTTTCTACAGCTAACTGTTTCAAAGTTAAATCCAGAAAAAAAAGCACTTTTCTATCAACAATTTCCATCAGTTCTAGCTTCCAGAATTATTGGCGGTTACTTTGACGCAGTAAATGACAAACAAACAGATTTAAGTTTACATCATCAACTTAGAAATATGATGGAAGTAGGAGAAATAGTAACTTTTTAGTTTCATTTTCGTCCTAAATTAGATAAATTGTCACCCTGAATTTATTTCAGTGTCTAAACTTTAAAGCAAGTAGTTCATCATTGACCAAGGCACAAAAGTGTGTTTTAAATGAATAGAATTAGATTTATTTTTGTTAGGTGAATAGAATGGCAATTTCAACTGAAGGACTGACTAAATATGAAGTAGGCGATGGGAATTTTCGTGATATAGTTTCTTCCCATCTTCACTTGGATTGGCATAGAATTATGAGAAGTTGTTATCACGGCGCAACATTTCGTAAGTGTAAAATAATACATGGTATGATGGATGAAGCTAACCAAAATCAGCGTGTTTCGCTTTATGAAACAAATCTAACAGAAACTAATTGGCAATTCAAGCCTCTTACTATTTACCCAGCTGTATTCGAGTGTACTGCTACTGAATATTTTATCTGGACTATAGCTAGTAATGTCGAACTTGTAAGTCGAATAATTCCCCTTAATAATATTTGAAATATCTCACTTCTAATACTCTTCCGCCCCCTATGGTGGAATTTTTTATTTTCCAAAAAGTTTTGAAACCACAACTCCTCACTCAGAATTTTAAAAAACCTACTGCACTCCAGAATCTTCCAAGCCTTGGCTCTTCAATATATCCTTAGGGTTGGTAGTAATAATTCTATATTCTGTTGGGAAAGCTACAATTTCAATAGCTACATGTCTTGGCCCTGCGAAGAAAATTCCTTGTCCTACT
The DNA here is from genome assembly GCA_963704645.1 of uncultured bacterium. Taxonomy (GTDB): domain Bacteria; phylum Patescibacteriota; class JACMRA01; order JACMRA01; family JACMRA01; genus JBILXY01. The sequence continues at coordinate 1,032,985 of OY969926.1, read as the reverse complement.
TCGCTTTGTAGTAAAACTTGTTTTTCTCCTTCGGTTAAAGCAAAAGCATTAGCCACACCATCAATAGCTGCGGTAGACTGCTTCAACAAAATTTTCATAGCAGCGTTGGTAACAATAGGCTTTCCAAAAGGTGAGTTTAAGAAATCTCCTACATCTTGGGTGATAGTGGTAATTCCCAAATAATATTTTCTAGCACGTTTTGCCAACCCATACAAAAATCTAGCCGAATCTTCATATTGCATCATAATCCAGGCTTCATCAATAGCCAAAATTCTTTTTTGCAAGCTAGATCTAACTTCGTTCCAAATGTAGTTCAGCAAAATATACATAGCAATTGGGCGTAATTGTTCCTGCAAATCACGAATGTTAAATACAATAAAATTATTACTAATGTTAATATTTGTTCGTTGGTTAAAAATTCCAGCAAAAGTACCTTCGGTGTAACGGTATAACCTTTGGGCTAAACTTTCTCCACCCACAATTCCGTTCAAAATTTCCACTAAATCTTGCATGGTTGGAGGAATAACAGTGTTTAAATCGCTGGTATCAGTAATATCACGCTTTGCATAGGCTTCTGAAATTGCCCTTTCCATAATAGAAAGCTCGCTTGGGTTTAGTTTTCCAAGCATTAAGTTCATCAAACCAATAATATCAATAATAGCGCTTCTTAAAATGTCGGCTGTACTTTCTCCTGGTAAAGCTTTTGGCAAATCGAATGGGTTAATACGGTTGTTAGAGTTCAAACTCATGTTCACATAAGCTCCTCCTAAAGTGTCGGCTAAAACTTTGTATTCTTGTTCAGGATCAATAACAATAACGTTTACACCAACCATTAAACTTCTTAAAATTTCAAGCTTTACGGCAAAACTTTTTCCAGCTCCAGATGTAGCAAACACCACAGAGTTAGCGTTTTCTAGTCCAAATCTATCAAAAATAATTAAGGAAGTGTTGTGTCTATTAATTCCGTATAAAATACCATCATTAGAACTTAATTCTGAAGAAACGAAAGGAAAAGCGGCCGAAAGTGGGCTAGTATTCATGTTGTAAATAACGTTCAAATCGTCTTTTAAAATAGGTAAAGAAGAATTAAAGCCGTCATCCATTTGCAAGGCAGCTCTTTTCATTACAATGTTTTGTTGACTTAGTAAACCTTCCAAAGCTTGGCTAGATTTTTCTAATTGATCAGTATTATCAGCGTAAATAGTAATGTAAATTCCTAGTCTAAAGAATTTTTCAACACCTTGCTGAATTGCGTCACGAAGACCTTCAACGTCACGGTAAGCAGTTTCAAGGGCAGGATCTCTAGCAGCACCTTTTTCTGAGTTAAGCTGCAAAGAAGCTTGAATTTTACCAACTTTACCTTTCAATTCTTTTAATACTTCTGAAGAGTCCCGTGGATATACAAAAATTGATAAATCAAAAGCTATGTCAGTGTTTACCACACCTTCCAGCCATTCGCTGTTAATAACCTTAGGATAAGCTAAAATAAAGAAGCTTCTACAAATTTTAGTACCAATTTCAATATAACCTGTGTTAATTTTTACTGCGCTTGGCGAAATTAAATCACGTATAGTAGAAACCCCTTCACGATAAGCTTTTTCTGTATCAATTAAGGTTTTTTGAATATCAATTTCGGTTTGAATTACTTCTCTACGTAGATCTGCAGGAGAAAGTTGTTTCAAGAAGTCGGGGCTGTTTCTATCTACTTTTCTTAAATCTATAGGTGCAGGGCCTGGAGCAAACAAATTTCCAAAAAATCCGGACGGTGGTTTATTTGGAATTGCTTGTGGAGAAGGTGATACTTGTCTTGGTGCAAGGTTTGGCCTACCATTCTGATTCTGATTTGGAGCGAAAGGTTGGCTATTATAAGCTTGAGGCCTGTTAAACTGTTGATTTGGGTTTTGATTAGGAGTGTTAGGGTTGTTTGGTTGATTTGGGTAAAACTGTGGTGCCGAATTTGGTCGAATAGGCGAGCCTTGGAATTGGGTATTCGCCGGTCTTACATTTTGGTTTTGCATTGGCATTTGTACATTTTGACCTGTCCAATTTCCATATGCACCTCTAACCGTTGTATTATTCTGAATACTAGCCCCTAAATTTTGATTATTCTGTCCAAAATTAGTAGGTTGCAACGAACCCGCCCCTGGACGTGGAGTAAATCGGGCGTTGTTACCAGCCGAATTTGTGTTTGGATTTAAATTAGTATCCGCCATTTTAACTAATACTACTGTAAAAAAAAATTCTTGACAAACACACAGCATTGTCTTTGGATTACTTTAGCGCAAATCTTTTTTAGACGCTCAACAATTAATTATATTTATCATTTTATGGCCGCTGTATTCGACAGAAGTAAAGTTCACGTTAACATTGGAACAATTGGTCACGTAGATCACGGGAAGACTACATTGACCGCAGCTATTACAACATATGCTGCAAAAACAGGACACTCAAAAGCTAGAGACTATGCCTCTATTGACTCCGCCCCAGAAGAAAAAGCAAGAGGTATTACTATTAATACTGCTCACGTAGAGTACGAAACAGCTGTAAGGCACTATGCTCACGTTGACTGTCCAGGTCACGCTGATTATGTTAAAAACATGATTACCGGTGCTGCTCAAATGGATGCTGCAATTTTAGTAGTTGCTGCTACAGACGGACCAATGCCTCAAACAAGAGAACATATTCTTTTGGCTAGACAAGTTGGTGTACCTAAGATGGTTGTATTCTTAAACAAGTGCGACATGGTTGATGATGAAGAAATGATTATGTTAGTTGAAGAAGAAATTAGAGAACTATTAACGAAGTACGGTTTCAACGGCGAAGAAACTCCAATTATTCAAGGTTCAGCTTTGAAAGCATTAGAAGGTGATGCAAAATGGGAAGCTAAAATTCAAGATTTACTAGATACTTTAGACACATATATTGAAAACCCACAAAGAGATACAGACAAACCAGCATTAATGGCTATTGAAGATGTATTCTCAATTACAGGTAGAGGTACTGTAGTAACAGGTAGAATTGAAAGAGGAACTATTAACTTAAATGATACTGTTGAACTTGTAGGTTTAACTGACACACAAACTACAGTTGTAACCGGAATTGAAATGTTTAACAAACAGTTAGACAAAGGTATGGCTGGAGACAACGCAGGATTATTACTAAGAGGAATTGCTAAAGACCAAGTTGAAAGAGGACAAGTTCTTGTTAAACCAGGATCTGTTACTCCACACACAGAATTTGAAGCAAATCTTTACGTTTTAACTAAAGAAGAAGGTGGAAGACACACTCCTATTCTTCCTGGATACAAACCACAGTTCTACATTAGAACTACAGACGTAACAGGATCTTTACAATTCGTAGATGCAGCAAAACCAATGGTATTGCCAGGAGATTTAGATGTAGCCATAAAAGTTGTATTAGAAAAACCAATTGCTATTGAAGACGGAATGAGATTTTCTATTCGTGAAGGTGGAAGAACAATTGGCGCTGGAATTGTAACCAAAATTGTTAAGTAATTAACTTTTTAGAATAATTCTAACCAATAGGCCCCGAAAGGGGCTTGTTTTATTTTGAAAAATTTGTAGTAAAATGTTATCAGTGCTTTTCACACTCATTAAAAAGGTTGATTATATAGTAATTCTGTGTTACACTGTGAAAGTAAACCCCGTAAGTAATGAAAAATTTAGATTCCCTAACATTTTCTTCCGCTGAACCAAGCTGGACTGCAGGCTTAGATTATCAAGATGATGATGTAAGTATTATTGATTATGGATTAAAATCTAGCCCTAAATCCAACTCTGTTAAGTTTGTACAGGCAAACATTGGAAAAGGTAGAATGTATGAATTTAAAAGTGAAAATAAGCCTACTCTTAAAAATCTGTCTAAGTTAAGTGTTGCAATTACTACTGTTAATAAAAATACTGCTTATTTACTTCCTGTTAAAATTAAATCAAGGCTGCTTCCAGTTAAAATTATTTCAGATAAGCCAAGTTTAGAAGTAATATCAAAATCCTTGCAAAAGCTTCAAGAAGCAGCTAAGTTAGAATCTTTAAATTCAAATACTAGTTCCATAAAAAATGAATTTAAATTTGACGCTATTCAGCACAAATTGTATGATTCAGACTTGCCTAACCATCCAATCATCAAGAAAAAAAAGTTTTTAAAATCTAAACAAAATTCTTTAATCAAAATAGCTGTTGTTTCTATTTTGTTGGGTTTAATTGTAATTACAGCTACAAACTTTAACTCACTAAGAGGTGTAACATCTTTTGGCCAAGTTGCAGGAGTTTCAGAAACAGTGCAAAAAGAAGTTGAAGATGATGAGTATTCTAAATGGATTAAGCTTAATAATGCCAACGTGCGTTCAGATAAAACCGAAGACTTAGACAACGATGGTTTAAGTAACGACGAGGAATTCTTGTTAAAAACCAACCCTGTTAGTGCTAATACATGTAGTAAAGACAAAACTGATGGTCAATTACTTTCGGAATTAATCAATCCTAAAACTTGTTTGGCCATTAACGAACAGTCGGAGGAAGAGTTTGCCCAGTTTAGTTCTGTATTAAATATTGAACAGGTCAAACAAAATATTCAAGAAAATAGCTCTTTAGGGGCAGCTGCGGCTGTAAAAACCTCTACAGATTCATCTTTATTGGGAATTTTTGGAGTTGGCTCTTATGACAAATTAAGTTCTATAACTGCAGAAAAAGTTCAGGAAGAAGCTAAATTGTCCTCCACGAAAGTTGAATATATAAAGACAATTGAAAAAATTGAAAAATATATTGCTCAGTATCGTTCTTACGATGTTTACGACAGAGATTATACTTCCCCTGTACATCCAGCCAAATACTTAGATGTTTCAATTAAATACAACGCTCCGTTAAAATATGTATTGGCTTTGGCAAGAAACGAATCAAGGTTTGGAACAGACAGATTTACCTCTTCAGGCAACCCAACAAGACCAAATACTTATAAAAATATTTATTCAATAGGTTTAACTGGCAGTTCTAGTTCAGGTTATAATACTTGGGAAGACGGTGTTGAAGGTTTTGGGAAGTGGTACAAAAGTTTTAATGATAGGGGAGTATCAGACTGTAGAAAATGGCGTATTTACAACCCAAATGGTGATTATTGCACAAAGATTGAAGGTCTAGCCTCCGAAATACAAGCTTATTTAGACAAGTAATTTTAAGGGTTTACATCCAACATAGTTTGTGCTATTAAATGAAAGTAAAAACTGATTAATTTTAAGGTGTAGTGTGGAAAGAAAAACAATCTTTAGACTTGAGGCAGATACTTATGCTAGTATTTGTTTCCCTAACTGTTTATCGTTTTATATCATGAAGCACGATACTAGCTTGCTGAATGATACAACTAACGCTTTGATCCAGAGCTTGGTTGAAGAGCAAGGGTGGAGTTATTACGTTGATGGTAATCTTGATGCCACTTTAACACCTCCAAATTGGTTAACCTTTAATGCAACAAGCATTAATATGGCAGACCCCAATAATATATGTTTTTTAAAATTGGTGAATATTTTACTTAAAAATAACATTACTCTTTTGGTTAACAGCGTTACGTTCGATAAGCCCTTTGAACTTGAAGAAATTCAAAACTAGTTAATAAAAGACAATTGCTCTGCCTCCTCTTGGCAGTTTTTTTATTTGCTATTTATTCTCTTCAAAAATTAGTGCTTCTGAATTAATGCAGTAGCGTTGTCCTGTTGGGGCAGGGCCGTCATTAAACACATGACCTAAATGACTACCGCAAGTTCCACAATTTACTTCTGTTCGAAGCATTCCATAAGCTCTATCCTCTTTTAATTCTAATAATTCATCAGAAATTGGTTGAAAAAAGCTAGGCCAACCTGTTCCAGACTCAAACTTATTATCTGAGGCAAAAATTGCTGTTCGGCAGGCTCCACAAGTATATTTACCTGCTTTGTGGTTATTATAAAGTAAGCCGCAAAATGCAGCTTCAGTTCCTCTTTCACGTAAAATATGATATTGCTCAGGGGTTAATATCTGTTTCCATTCTTCTTCGGTTTTTTGAATTTTGTAGGACATGGTTTATAAGTTGAGCTTTATGTTATTTTGGTCAAATAAATAGTATCTTAGATATAATCCTTCTCAATAAAAGAAGTTGGGAGGTTATTGTAGAGTACTAGGGGAAATTACCCCTGGCAATGGGTCAGGCTGTAAGGCTTAGGGGTAGTTTGGGTGTGCGGGATTGTGGTTGTATTTCTTTTCTCACCTCCCTTCACTTTGCCTGGGAGATAGTAAATATCTCCCCTACGCCCACAGCTCAAATCAGTACAATTGTGTATCTTAATTTCAACTACCTCAGCCCGCTCACCAAATAAAATTCTTTGTCTTTCTTGCCTTCGGGTGAAAGGATGGTTGGTTTGCCTGGGTTGCTTTCCCAAACAAGATTGTCGCTTTCAACTAAAACTAAATAATCTAATAAAAAGTCGGCGTTAAAAGATTGTGACCAGTCTTCTAAAGTACCTTCATAAGTAAGAATGTCCAATACAGTTTCACTAGAATATCCATCGCTGGTTTGTGAACTTAAAACCATTTTCTTGTTATTTGGTTGAACTTGTATTTGTGTGGTTTTGTTTACTGTATTGGCTTTGGCTGAAAAGTAAACTTGTTTAAGGGCTGTTACAAAATCTTTAGTATTCAAGTTAAAGTTACAGGCAAAACTTTGCGGAATAATTCTTTCGTAAGGTGCATAGCTTCCAGATGCTTGTCTGATACCTAGTTTTTGATTGTTATTTTCAACCCAAATAAAATCCTCTTCAATTTTTAATTTAATTTTTTCAGCATCTGCGGCAATATTTTCTAATAAATCTACAGCTTTGGTTGGAATTAAAATATTTTTTGGTTCTTCTAAAACACTACTGTATTCTGCAGAAATTTCTGAAATTGCCAATCTTAGTTTGTCTGAAGATACAACAGCCAGTTTGGAATTTGGTTTTAAAGTGTAGCAAATATTTAAAAATTCATTCTGATAAGTAGTTCTTGGGTTACCTACTGCCACTTTGGCAACTTTATTTCCTCTTAATAATTCCGCAGTTTTTACTTCAACTTCAGTGATAATATTTCCATTTCCGGTTGGTAAATTAAATTGGTCTAAAAGCGCTGTTTCAATTCTTAAAGTGTGTTTAGACTTAGAACCTTGAACAACAATAGTTTGTTTGGTTAGGTCTACTTCAAAGCCAATTTGATCTTCATTTAGTAAAGCTACACAATTAACTAGTAAGTCAGTTTTAATTAAGAAAGAAATTCCATTAACCACATTATATGGTTTAGCGGCTGGTAATTTAATTTGATAAGAAACGTTAGGGTTAAAAGATTCTAAAATTGTTTCGTTTTGATCAATTTGTACTTTGGTGAATGTAAACAATTCCACATCACTTTTTCTTGGGCTGATTAAATTAATTAAGCTAAAAGCCTGAATTATATCTTTTTGATTCAAAGTAAAAAAGGTCATAATAGCTTTAAAAATTGCTTACTTTAAAAGCAATGTCAAGCAAAATTTATGTTCAAATCTAACAATAATTTCTCCAAATATATATCTTCACTTAGATTTTCATCTCCCAAACTTACAATTTTATCTAACCAAGGTAAGCTTGTTTTAGATAGTTTTTCTGAAATAACTTTCTTTTGACTGCTACTAATTAATTTTTTAGACCAAAGCAAAGCAATTCCATATTTATAGTACAAATCACGGTCAGCCTGATTTTGTTTATCATTTTTTTCAACGTAATTTGAATCTGGGTAGGCGTAGGGTAGGGCGTATTCTTGGATTAAACAGCTCATCCAATTTATTCCAAATTTTTCAGCTATTGGTGCGTAAATTTTTAAACTTTCTAAAGCAATACGTTTAGACTTTTCTGGGGGAAGAGCAGATAACGTTGTTAAATTGTGAATTCTATCTGCTAGTTTAATTAAAATTACTCTTAAATCCTGACTCATTGCTAAAAATAAGCGCCTTAGGTTCTTTGCGTAAATGTCATTTTCCTGATATTTAATTGCGCTTAATTTGGTTACTCCTGAAACTAAAAAGATAATCTCTGGTTTAAATATTTTTCCTAAATCTTCCAAGCTAACCTGTGTGTCTTCCGGAACATCATGAAGTAAACAGGCAGATAATGTGTCTCCGTCCAATTTCATTTGAGCTAATGTGTGACAAGCCTGGACTGGGTGAATTATGTAAAACTCTCCACTCTTTCGTCTTTGTAGATTGTGAGCAACAACCATTTCAGAAAAAGCTAAATGTACTAACTTGCATTCTTTTTGGCTAAGATAATTTAATTCTGGGTGCAAAAAATTCCATAGTTGACTGGCTGCCAAGTCTAAATTGTTCGAATCTATGGTTAAACTCAATTGCATTTTAAAAGAATTTTAATTTTTCGTATATTTTTGTTTTAAGTAAATTGTTTAACTGCTTATTTAATAAGTATATTTTATGAAGCTAAGTCTAGTTTCATTAATTGTCAAAAAATTTTTATTAGGTTAGTATAAAAGAAATATATTTTTATGTCACCCGATTTTTTATACTGGCTACAAGTTTCAGCCCTAATATTTTTTAATATTTTCTGCTTTTCAGGAATTATTTTAGCTATCTCTTTATGGAGAACCAATCTAATTCTTAGAAAAAGAACATTAGAGATTGCAGCTAATTTAGAAAATCAACTAAATTCTTTAACCAGAAAAAGTTATAATTTGTTTGAAGATATAACATCTTTTGCTTTAAATAAAATTTTTAAAAGGTAGTTTATTAATAAGTTTTTGACCTTTAATAATACTTAAGCTAAACTAAGTTCAACATGAGCAATGATTTTAGAAATTGGTTTGATACGGTTTTTGGCCCAAACTTTATAGAAAACATTAGTAGGTCTAACCAAGACATTTTTGTTATATTTATTATTAGTGTTCCATTATCTTTATTGCTCTTCTTAATTTTTAACAGATACAGACATTGGATTTTGGTAGATCTTGGCTTTCATAAATGGCTGGTGAAATAGATTGTTTTTAACAAGTTTAACTTGCACTAGTTCAAAAAATATTTTTCTATTTTATAGATGTAGTAATTTCAAACAAAAAGGAATTAGTTATGATGATGGATATTTATTTTGATGAAAGAGTTCCAACTATTCATGTGCTGAAGATGAAGACATGTACATACTTCTGGCAGTACATTTTGATCATTCCAAAAATAGCATGGTCTGATGGAGTTAAATCTTTACTTTTGCATCACAAATTTCTCAACCCGCACGATCATTTATACGTTGAGATTAAAAATGCTTTAAAGCTGTCAGACTCTGTAGACTATTTCACGGGTATTATATCACCCATGACCTACGCTCACAATAATTACGATTTCGAGTATTCTATTGGCATGAGTGAAAATCTTATACAATATTTAGATGACTGCTTGGAAAATTTAGTTAATTCTGTTGAGCCAGGTATAAATGTAATAAGGCATAAGGATGATTTTTCCTTTAGTATAAAGTATTTTCAGAGGCTCCAGATTCGTCATGCGGCTTTGTAAACAACAATAACCCCTTTGGAAAGGGGCTTTTTTTATAATCAGTTTATTTTAGAATTAATATATTAAGAAATTCCACCTGTTTTTACTTCGTCTCCAGATTCTAATTTAATAACTTTAATTCCTTGGGTGTTTCTTCCAAGTTGGTTAATATCATCGGTAGCTACCCTTATTGTAATTCCTTTTTTGGTTGTAAGAAGTACGCTGTCTTCGTCTCCAGTAAGAATTGTAACTAAAACTGGTTTGCCGTTTTTCTTACTTACATTAAGTGTTTTAACTCCGCTAGTTGCTCTATTGGTTCTTCTGTATTCAGCTAAATATGTTTGCTTTCCAAAACCTTTCTCTGTAATAACTAGCAAAGATGGGAATACTTTTTCCTTTGCTACAACTTCTTCTGTTTCTAAGCCTAAGCCTTCTTTTTCTTCTTCTGCGCCTTCACCAGCTTCTGGAAAATCAAAGTTAGATACTTGCAAACTAATTACTTGCTCTTTGGCTTTAAGCTTCATTCCCCTAACACCTTGGGCAGTTCTTCCCAGAGCAGATAGTTGAGTTCTAGAAAATATTACAGTTTTACCATTATCGGAGGATAAAACAATGCTGTCGTTTTCGTTAAAACTTTGTTGTACATTTACTAGCTCATCGCCTTCCTTTAAAGTTATAGCAATAATTCCTGTCTTTCTTAGGTTGGCGAATTCTTCCAGGTTTGTTCTTTTTACAGAGCCTTTTCTGGTTGCAAATATCAAAGATCCTTCCTTACTAATGTCTTGGTCTTTTGTAATACTTAAAATATTGGTTACTTGTTCACCATCTTTTAATTCTAAATAATTTACCAGACTTTGGCCTCTTCCAGTTCTACTGCCACTAGGTAGGTCGAATACACGGTTTTTAAACACACGACCTAAATTTGTAAATGAATACAAGTAATCGTGATTGTTACAGATTAAACTGCTCTTAACCCAATCTTCGTCTTTAGGATTGAAACTGGTAATTCCTCTTCCGCCTCTGCCTTGCTGCCTGAAAGTGTCTAACGGCAAAACCTTCATGTACTGAGAAGCAGTAAGTTGAACTAATACGTCTTCAGGTTCCACAAAATCTTCTTTACTGTAATTATCTACTGAATGGCTAATTAAAACTGTTCTTCTTGGGGAAGTAAATTTAGCGCTTACTTCATGTAATTCTTCGTCTAAAATGGTTTTTAGTCTTTCATCACTTTCTAAAATTAATTTTAACTCTGCAATTAAAGCAATTTTAATTTGTCTTTCGCTTTCAATTTTATTCCTGTCTAAACTGGTTAATGTTTGTAAACGCATTTGTAAAATAGCCTCAACTTGTCTGTCTGAAAGATTAAACCTTGTCTGAAGTTTTTGTGCTGCTTCATTTTTGTCTGCTGAGCCCCTGATTAAACTAATAACTTCGTCTATGAAATCTAGAGCAATTTTTAAACCGTCTAAAATATGTAATTCATCTTCAGCTTTCTTTAAGTCGAACTTAGTTCTTCTAATAATAACTTGCTGTCTGTGCTTAATAAATTCTTGTAAAATTTCTTTTAAATTCAAAAGCTTTGGCTGTCTTCCCTGGTCAACAAGGGCTAACATGTTAAAATGCAAGTTTAATTGCAAATCGGTTTGTTGGAAAAGTTGATTTAAAATAACTTCAGGGCTGGCATCCCTTTTGGTTTCAATCATTACTCTAATACCATCTTTGTTACTTTCATCACGAATGTCTCTAATTCCTTCAATTTTCTTGTCTTTTACCAATTCACCAATTTTAGCTACTAAATCGGCTTTGTTAACTTGATATGGAATTTCGGTAATTAAAATGTGGCTTTCTCCCAATTCATATTTTGCTCTCATTGTGCATTTCCCCCTTCCTGTTCTGTAGGCTTGCAAAATTTCTTCTTTTCCATAAATTGTAGCTCCAGTAGGTAAATCTGGTCCTTTTACTAATTCGGCCAATTCGTCTACATTTGCTTCTGGGTTGTGCAACAAATGCATTAACGCCTGACAAACATCGTTTAAATTATGTGGTGGAATATTAGTTGCCATTCCAACAGCAATTCCTGAACTTCCATTAATTAATAAAGTTGGAACTTTGGTTGGTAAAACTCTAGGTTCACGCTGGGTTCCGTCGTAGTTGTCTACAAAATCTACAGTGTCTTTTTCCAAATCTTGAACCAAGTATGGTGTAATTTTATCCATCTTACTTTCAGTGTATCTCATGGCAGCTGCTGAATCTCCGTCTACAGATCCAAAATTTCCTTGTCCGTCAATAAGAGGGTAACGTAAAGAAAATTCCTGTGCCATTCTAACCAGCGAGTCATACACTGCAACGTCGCCGTGTGGATGGTACTTACCTAAAACTTCTCCAACAACTTGTGCACATTTTCGGTATTTTGCCCCTGGTGTTAAACCCATTTTTTCCATTACATAAATAATTCTTCTATGAACTGGCTTTAATCCATCGCGTACATCTGGCAAAGCTCTGGCAGCAATAACACTCATGGCGTAGCGTAAATAGGAAGATTGCATCTCTTCTTCTAAAATTTTTGTTTGAACTCTGCCTTCCATAAATTCTACTAAAGAATCTTCCAAAGTTACCTTACTAGAAACATTTTCGCTGCTTGAAACTTCGTCAAAACCTAACTCATCAACTACATTGTTTGAATCTGAAGCTACATTTTCGCTAGCCAATTCTTCCTCAGATTTTTTTATTAAACTTTCAATATCGTTATTTAAATTGTTTTCATTTTTATTAGAAGCATTATTTTCTAAATTAGAACTGGTATCGCCAAAAAGAGAATCGTCGGACATACTTTAAATTTCCTTATTTAGAAGCAGTTTGTCAAGAGGAATAGGGGAGAGAGGCCAATTTGATGTGAAAGCTTAAAATAGGGGTGTTAATTGTAATTAGAAAGAAGGTTGACTAAACGGTTTGCTTAGGTTGGAATTAGAATGCTGTTTATTTTAGTGTAAAGGATAGTATCTATGACTTTTGGACGCTTTTTGTATAAAATTGGTGGATTAATTATAGGGGGTTTCAGTGTCTTGGTAATTGCCTGTATCATACCAATGATGTCCGTACTCTTATCGTCTGAAGATGATGTTAAAAAGAAACAAAATGCCATTCCAATCGGTGTTGGCTTAGTTGTATCCATAGCTTCGTTTCGGATTAGTCAGATCATTCTAAAAGATTAAATAAATAAAAGGGTGTCTTAATAGGCACTCTTAATTTTTTTGGGAAAATATTTTGGAATTTTGTGTTTGGGAATTGGTTGTTTTTGATTCGTCGGTTTGGTGGCGAGACAGGCTCGCCTCTACGTTAATGGAACTACATGGGTTCCTCTGCAAACAACGTTACTTTGACAAAACCATGCTAAGGCCACAAATTCGGTTCATCTATTTATTTAAGGTTATATGATTGTTCAAAATAATTATCTTACAGATTTTTTATCTGAAACCAACTTGGTTTTGGTGCAGGAAGATTTTGGAAATCAGCTATACGATTTACTAACTCCAATTAGGAATTTACTTCATAAAGATAAGGAAATTTTAAGTTTTTCATTAGCTAAGTATTGTGGAGCTGAAACTAATTTGGCCTTTTACTGTCAGTGGACTGCTTTCACAATTAATTTAATTCATCATCAAGAAGCATTGTTGGAAGAAAACAAAAATTATTTTAAGAAGAAAGTTCCTGTGCGTTTGCGTGGCATACCAGGGCTTTACGATATTTTAAGGGAAGATATTAGAAGTAACATTTTGCCCCAGCAGATTGCCTTAATTCAAACTAAGCAAAAGCAACTTCTAACAGATATTTTATTAAGTAACCCTGAATTGCATAAATATTTACAAACAAGCGTTTGGAACCAGGTTCAGGCATCAATTCACACTTCTAAAAAGTTTTTGTATCAAGAAGATAAAGCAACTTCTGCTTATTTAGAAACAATGGGCTGGAGAGAAAGCTTTGTGTCTATTGGCTTACCTTGTTTACTTGGTTTTGTTTATTCCTTTAATAAAGAAGAGAACCCAATTAACCCAAAGGGCGTAAAGTGGACTTTGCTAGAAGATGTTATTCACGGAATTTCTATTCTTCATCAAAGCAGTGTGGATTTAGATTTTAAAGTTTTTATTTACTTAAGCCGTTTAAGTGACAAAGAAGAGTTTGAATGGTGGCAACTAAGCCAAGAAGAGCAAAATAAAATTGTGAAAGAAAGTGTGGCCTGCAACGAAATAGTGCAAGGTATTAGAGAAAAAATCAAAAACAAAATTTCGCAAGATTTGGAATCTTTAATATTCCCAGAAAAGCAAAAAGAAATGCTAGCCGATTTAATAGATTGGTCCTTTAATTTGTAACCTAACAAACACCATATGGGAGATGCTTGCCATCTCCTTTTTTGTATGGTATAATTAAATAAATAGGGAAATTCTGCCTATATCACTTTAAATAAATTATGCCAATTTCAGAACAAGATAAACTAAGGTTGCAACAATATCTTGAGAATAAAGGTCTGCCACCACTTGGATCTGCTACCAACTTAAAATCTAAACCATCTGAAGAGGAAGATGGAATGCCTGATATTTTGGGTTTAATTGTAGAAAGTTTGTACACTCAAACATTGCAAAATAGCTCTGAAATTGCAGCTAAAACTGAAAATGAATTAGAAGTTTTTAAATCTAAATTAGCTGTTCAAATTTTTAACCAAGCTTTGGTGCTTGCATCTGAAGATCAATCTAATTTCGACCGTTATTTAGTTGGCGAACTAACCGAAAGTGAAAGTTTTGAAGAAATAATTTTAAAAGTTGGGGTTTACGTGCAGGGTTTTCCAGAATTTGCCTATAAATTAGTAGTTTACACCATTGCTACCTATATTTTATACTGTTTACAATACAAAATGGTGCCAAGCGAAAGAATTTTATCAATTTACTCAGTTTATTTAAATAATTAATTATATGTCAGAAATACAAAGCCCAGAAAGAATGAAAACCAGTGGTATTGAGAGAGAGGTTCTAGCTAGTCAAGAATCTTTAGAAAAAATGTTTAACCTTCAAGAAAATAGTCTTGATAAGGGAACGCTTGCTAGTCTAAATAATTCATATTGGGGTGATAACGGGAAGCTAGAAGCAGATTCTGCAGGCAAAAAAGAGCTTAATCAACTTAAAATTTCACCAAGAACAACACTTACTGTTGCTTTACGTAAAATTACTAATGAAGCTAGTGCTAATTCTGCCAAGCAGGCCATTGAAAATAAAAAAGTTCAAGATGGAGCCAGGCCAAAGAATATTCTGGAAAAATCTGTTGGATGGGTAGCTGGTTTACCTAAAGCTGTTGAAGCAAGCTATATGAACTTGGCGAGCATGGCTAGTAATGGTATAAACCAAGCCGCACAAGCAGTAATAAATTCTGCTGATGAAAACTCAATTGTTGATAGGGCAGTATCTAAAATTGCAAAAACAGTAGATGACCACGCTGGTACAAACAATATTGAAGCAGCCGTAAATTTAACCGAAGAAATTTTTAATAATGATAAGGTTTTTAAAACCAAAGAGCAAATTGAAATTAAATTACTGAAGAAGATTCAAGATATTATCTTGGCTGGTGAAGTAACTGTTGAAATGTTTGAAAAAGAACTAAAGACTGGGTATTTAAAAGGCGAAGCTGCTAAAGTAGCTGCATTTTTAAGTTCGTATTTTAACAAATCATCTGGCGATGTGCTTCTTGCAATCAAAAATCAACCGAATGAAACTTTGACCTACGCAATTAGTCAAATTGCTGAGCAAATTTTACAAGCTAGGCTAGAACAAGCTAAAATTGATGGGGCTGGTGACGCTTTAGAACAAAGTGTACTCAGCAGGTCAGTTGCTATTAGAGATCAAATTAAAGGTAGAGTTGCAGGTGTAAGGGAAGGTTTAAACATAGAAAAAATAGCTGTTCAATTTGGTACTGGTTCTATAGGTACTGCTGTAGAACTGGTAACTCAAACATACGGTGGCCAACTGGGCGAAAACAACAGAATGCAAATTATTAAAAAGCAGGTTGAAACAACTCCAGAATTTCAAGAAGTAGCGGCAGCACTTGCAGAGTCTTTAAATGAAGAAAAAATTACTGAAGAGGAATACACTCAAATTTATGAAAGAGTATTGGGTAAACAAAGCTACCAAAAATATTTAGAAGTTGTAGACTTAGAACTTAAGAATAACGAAAAAATTGCTGGAATAATGACAGGTAAAGGCATTGTTGGCTTCCTTAAAAAAGTCGGAGCGGAATTCACTGCGTTGGGTAAAGTAGCCTCGTTAACAGGAGGAGTAGTTGATGAAGGTGGATTAAGTGATAATATTGCTCAGGATGAGAAGCTAAAGAAAGAATTTGCTAGTTTCTTTTCAGCTGAAGAAAGAAGTGAAGGTGCAATGCAGCTGTATAAAGATTTGGAAAGTTTCCAAGTAACCTCTCTCCCTGAAACTGTAGCGTTGGCTGAAATGACAAGAAAAATAATGACCGAAATACCAGATAACGGCTTGGTTGTAGCGGGCAAAGTGGCTAAAGTTCTTTTAAAGCAATTACGTGACCAAGCAGTAAGTTTTGTTGCTATGAGGCCAGCAATCGTTGGAGGTGCAGTTAGCTTGGCGGCAGTTACTGGTGGTGCAATGGCCTTTGGAGGTCAAACTGGTCAATTTACTGAAAGTTCATTGGAAACAGGATTTACAAGAAATTTAAGTATAGACAAAGAAGGTCTAAGTGCTAAGGAAAACTTTGAAAATGCAGCTATAATGTATGCAAATAGGGCTAATCCATTGTCTGTTATTAAAGGCACAGCCGATACATTTGTTAACTTTGGTGATCGTGTTACTGGTGGTGCAGTTTCGAGAACAGTTAATTCGGGTTTACAATCTGTTGATAATTTATTTGGAAACAATATTTCAAAGGGCTATAATGCTACTATTGAAGGCATAAAAGGCGCCCCAGGAAGAATAGGCGATCTTGCTGTTAGAGCAGGTGGTAGCTATTTAGATTACTTAAATTCTGTGAAAAAATCTGTTGTTCATACTTTTACTTCAGGAGAAGCAGGTGTTGCAGCAGAAATCACCTCTCAACCAGCTAAAAGTTCTAATGTAGATGGACTTATTGCTCAAACTGGTGCAAATGTGGCTAAAGGTGGGGCGATGGACTTTAGCGGAAGAAAATCAGGAGAGGTTGTTGATTACAAATTTATTTCTAACGGAAAAGAGGTTGATTTAAAACCAACATATTTGGGTACTACAGAAGGAACTTCAGCACTAAGAATTGATGTGGAAAATCTTAAAAAACAGGGTTACACAATTGCAGAAGCTAGATCTTCCGCAGGCGGCTCTTTCCCAGTAATTAGAGATTCTGAAGGTAAAATTGTTGAAAATGTAAGGACAGGATGGCTTGTTGTAGATGGAAAGCCAACAAATGTTCCTATAATTATAGAAGGTAAAGGAAGAGATGGAAACATTAATGCAAAGCAAATTTCTGAAGCGTTTGCAAGTATGACACCAGCAGATTTTGCAGCAGCTAAAAATAGCGGTCTACAAATTAAAGACAATACTGCATCAGCTAAACCTGAATCTACAGTTGCAACATCTCAAAACACTCCAAAAGCTCAAACAACTGCACCTACAAATTCTTCTACAACTTCAACTTTTGCCAATAGTTCCATAGCCAACAGCCTATTGAATGGTAGTGTTGCAATTGGAGATAAGCCTACTAGTATTGATCCAAATAAAATTAATAGTTCCAATCCTTCACCTTCATCTGCTTTAGACAGATTAAGACAGGGTGCCGGTTTGCCTGCGGTTGAATCAACAACTACAACTGCACAGGCTAAGCCTTTAGAGCAAAACAGTGCGGTGTCTAATTCAGCCCCGGGGTTAAGAATTAATGTAAATAATGCTGGCAATAATTTTAATATCTATAACAACTCCGATTTAGCTGCCACTTTAGGTAATGGCGAATATAATAGTGGAATAAGTAGACGAAGCATAGAGCAAGTTGTTAGTCAGTCTAATCTTGGAGATTTGCAATCTAGAGGAACAGTACAAAGACTTGCTTACTTAGCCGAAAACAAATTGCCAATACCAGAAGAATTAAAAGGACTTACTTTAAGTAGTGGGGCTAAAGTAGAAGCTGTGTATGAAGGATTTACACAAAATCCTAGTTCAGCAAAAGATGCATTAAACGGAGTTTATTCTAATGCCAATGCAGCAGTTAATGTTTCAAAAGATGAAAAGGGAAGTTTTATGGTTTTGCCTATACCTAATGGGTTAATGGTAAACGCTCAAAGAAGTTGGAATAATTTGGTTCAAACAATTACTGTTAGCTCTGTAACAACAGCCAGTGGTGACCCAACTATTGCTCTTCCAAATAACGGCCAAGACACAACTTCAAACAGTGGTGTAAAAGTAGAAAATGGTGTAATTACTGCAAGGCAAGGAATAGACTTTAAACCATTAAGTAAAATTAGTTTGAATATGGGTAATGGCATTAGTACTGTAATTGATGTAGCACAGTTTCCAAAAATAATGGAGCAGCTAAACAGTGGACAACCAGTAAAACTATCCGACTTGCTTAGAAGCGTAGCTGCTGTAAAACCTGAAGTTGCCAATGCAATTGGTGCAATAGATACTACAAAGCCGGCGTCTAAAGAAGTTTTAAATATTAAAGCCAAAGATGGAACAAGTGTAAATTTGTTTGCCGCAATTTATGATACAAGAGGTTTGTTTAATGTTGTAACTAATGCAGCTGGAGACTTAATTAACCCGAATAACGTAAGTTCAGAAACAAGAGATAACAATATCTTGGGTCCTGCGCTTAAATTTTTAATGAGTGCCACTCCTGAACAAAAAATAGCATTTTTAAATGGAATTAAAGAATATAACGGTAAATATTTAGGGCCTGATGGTATTGCCAAGCTAACCAGTGACACTACAGGGAATGAGGAAAGGACTAAATGGACTTTAAATAGGTTGTTTGAGCAAAGAAGCCCAGGCATTTTAAAACAAGATGTAATTACTAATGAAGATTTGTTTAAACTGGCATCAGGTCTTAACTTTAGCGGAACAAAAGTACTAGAAGCTAACGTACAACAAAATGTACTAAAAGCCTTCGAAAGCAATATATCCGTTTTACAGAGATCCGATGTAGCAGTTCCAGCTCAGCTTTTGTTGGCTGTTCGTAACCCAAACAATACTTTGTCTGAAACAATTAGTGCCGTAGAAGCTGCAGAAGATTATATCAGACGAGGTAGCAAAGGTAGATTGCCTCAAGGTTGGAGTCCTCTTCCAAAAGAAGATATTTCAAACACATTGCGCAATATTTCAGTAGTACAATTAGCAATGGGTGAGAAACCAGCAGAAATTTCTAAAAGCGATACTTACCAACCAACTATTGGTCTTGATGGTTTAGGCTACAGAGCAAAAGCTCACTTCGATTTGTATAATTTAAATATACTGCCAAAAGCTGCTTCAGAAAACTTCTTTAAAGCAAATGAAGAGAACCCGCAAGTAAAAAACGTCGCTACCAAAGCTTATTCAAATATTATGGGAATAGGAATTGATGGGGTTCGTACAGGTCCACTTGTAAATAAATTGGCCGTGTCTGTGTTAAGTCAGTTTTTACCTATATCTTTTGCTTATAGCAGAGAACAAACAATTACTGATTCACAAAGCATGTATAACTTGCCACAGCAAGATTTAGCCAACGCTGAAACAGTTACTGCCTTGGCAATTAAATTCACAGATCCTGAATTTGCAAAAGCTTATGCTAAATTTATTTCAGAAAAGCGAACACCAGAAGAATCTTTAACTTTGGCTTTAGGTGCTAAACCAGATGCAGCAACTGGAAAGTGGTATGTTGAAGGTAGAAATGGCTTCAGACTAACATTCAATAACATTGATGAGCTTAACAAATTCTCAAAAATGGCCAGACAGTCTGCAATAGAAGTAACTGGTAAAAAAGCTGAGAACGCTTCAAGCAATCCTAATGTTCAAGTTTTTGAAAATAACCCAACAGCATCGGTTGAGCTTGGGGGAAGTACTTTAAGTACTAAAGAAGCTGAAGAATTCAGGCAATATCTTGGTAACGAAGCTGAAAACTATGATAATAATATGGCCAAAGCTAGAAAAATGTTAGTTGAAGCACAGGCTAACAGAAACCAAGTATCTGCAAGGTTAACTTCAAGTTACACCGCCGCATCACTTGCCCAGGCCATGGGCTTAGGCCCAAACGGCTTCTTAGCCTCAAGTGGTGAATACAGAGGTGGAAATAGAGATAGTGTAATGTCTAATCAAGATACCACAACAGAAGTTAGAGCCAATCCCCAAGACGTAGCAAAATACAAATCAGAATTAGAAGAATATAATGCTGGAAGAAGAGCGGAACCGCCAGCTCCTTTAATTGGTGAAAAAGTTAAATGTACAAACATAGATGCTATTTTTGGACAAAACATTCCTTTAACTACTTCAGGTGAAATTAGCACAAGTAGAAAAACAGAAACAGATGTTAATGTTCAAAGAAATGTTGATACAGGTAATGAAGAATTAACAGCTGCCGTAGTAGTTAAACCAAAACCTCAAGAGCCCGAGCAGCCTAAAAAAGAAGAACCAAAAGACGATCAGATGACAGCTGAAGCTAAAGTTGAAAAGGACTCTGTTTCATCAACCGCTCCTGGAAAGTCAACAGATCCTCAATCTGGTACCAATGGTGCTATTAACAAGCCTGATCCAAATGCTACTGCCCCAACTACAAAACACTTAGAAATTAATAATGGCGGAACTACAAATACAAATATTGTAAAACCTGATGCTTCCTCAACTGCAGGTGGTAATGTTCAGGTTGATGCTAGTGCTGCCAATAATAACGTAACTAGTGTTGCCCCAGATGCAACTGCTGGTGCAAATAATCTAAATAATCTAGGCGCTAGCAATTCTAATAATATACAAATTGGTGACCCAGGTTCTATTTCTGCTGATACCGTAACCCAGACCGTAACAGGAGGTGGTACAAGTACAGTTATAGACCAAGCAGCTGGCGAGCTGACTGGGGAAATTACAACTGGAGCAGTTGAAGTACTTAAACCACTGTAAAAGCCTAGTTGACCAAACTAAAAAAACATGAAATAATACAATTATAATTAATCATAAATATGAATAAATTAACTTCCACAATGCTACAAATCTTCTCTGTATTCAGCTTAGGTATTCTAGCTATATCCCCAATAAATGCTTCCGCAGCAACAGCGCTTCCGTCTTCTTCCGCAAAATTTGGAATTGATATTACAGCTTGCCGCGCTACATTTGATTGGACAACTTATATTGCCGACCAACGTGCAGGTAGAACAAATTCTAACCCATACATTGACCAAGGTTGTTTAACTCAGTTTTCTGCTGCAGTTGATGAAAATAGCAACGGAGCATTAGATTCAGGTGACTTAAAAGTTACACAGTATTCACAATTTAACGTTGGTGCTGCATCTGTAAAAACTGCTTTTGCTTCAGATCCAGTTTTAGGAATTTACCCAACAACTGTAGGTGCTAAAACTTACCCAGCTCAAATGGTTAATACTTTTACTAATGCTGGTGCCGTAGCAGGTTCTAAAACTGCAACCAACAGAGCAGTAAGAACAGGTTTATCTTCTGTATTCACACAGGGCCAATTCTCTGAATTGTTCTCTACTTCTGGAGGTTCTGCTTCTACAAGTAACATGCCAAGAATTTTCTCTACAGGTCCTGATACTTATAATTACTTCCAAAACAAGTCTGTTGCAACACAACAAATTGTTCCTTTAAGTACCTGTTTAACTAATGGTGGCTACGACTATGCAAAATGTACTAGAGTCGCCCAAAACTTATCTGCTTGTTTAACCAACAACGTTTTCGATTCCAGTAAGTGTTCCCGTGAATATCAAGGTGGATGGTGTTCTATTTCTGGTGGAAACATCACTGTTCGTGAAACTAGAGCTGGAACAGCATTTAACCCTTCTAACTACGGTAAAGATCCTGCCAACCCAAGTGCAGCTTGTGCCAGAGGTGGTAAAACTGCAGTAGAAGAACAGAACTTGTCTGTTTACCAATTCGTATATGAATTCACATATCCTACAGCTGCTCAATGTGCCGATTATTTTGGAGTAGACGCTGCAACATGCAACACTTTCTACCAAAAAACATACGGACAAGATTTAGCTGGTGATACAAACTCTGCTGCTGGAACTAAAGTACTTTCAGTATATACTTTCTACGGAAGCATTGATGATAAGTACACAAAGTGGGTAGGTTGGGTTAACCCAGATGTAAACGGCCCTCGTGCTACATCCACCGATGGATTCATTAGAACTTACGACGGATTTTCAGTTTACGAAATGTAAAAAACTTCATCATAACAATATCTTAGAGTTTCAAATTTCCCCTTTTGGGGATTTTTTTTGTTTTGGTAAAAGCAGTTTTTATATTACAATACTTCTAGGGTTTCTATACCCATTAAGCCTAGCGTTTTTTGAAGGTGCTTGGCTAAATACTGACAGAAGAATAACAATGATTGCTGTCTTGCTTTATCTTCTTCGTTAGAAACCGAAACTTTACCGTACCAGTTGTTTATTAACGTACTTAAATTAAACAAATATGTGCTTAAAGTATGAGGTTTGTAGGTTAAGCAAATTTCTTCTAAAACAATTGGAAGCTGGTTTAATTGATTTAAAATTAACTTTTCCTGATCATTCAAATCTTCAATCGTAAAGTTTATACTCGAATTGAGAGTGTGGCTGTTCTTAGTTAAAATACTATTTAAACGGGCGAAAGTGTATAGTTGGTAAACACCTGTATTTCCTTCAAAAGTAAGAATTTGTGGAATATTCAGTACTGTGTCTTTAATTATGTCTTTACTTAAAACTGTCCATTTTATTGCGGCCAGGCTAAGTTTTAAACTACGTTCTTGCAACTCTTCTTCGTCTAAATCTGGATATCGTTCTTGCAAATTTGATATTGCTTGGGTTTGAATTTGTTCTAAAATATCCTCAGCAGTAACAAAATTTCCTTTTCTAGTGCTCATTTTACCTTCTGGAAGTTTTAAAAAACCGTAGGGAATGTGAACCAAATTATTATAATTTAACTTATTAACAGTTTGGTCATTACTTATTTCTAAAAATTCTTTTTTACTTGCTAAGTAGCTAATAATACTAAAAGCCTGATGGAAATTGTGGGTTTGGGTGTGATCGGTTAGGGTTATCATTAAATCTGCTTGTAAATCTTCAGCCCAATGCCAACGGGCAGCAATGTCACGGAAGGGGTAGGTTGTGTAACCGTCTTTGCTTTGAATTAAGTAGCAACGTCCATAGGTAGAAATTTTATTAAAGGGAATTTCGCCAGTATCCAAAGTCTCCAAGTTGTTGTCTTCATTAGCTGTACTCAAAATTATATTGTTATCCTCTTCCCAAGACTGGCTTAACTTATCTAAATCTATAAACCTGCCTTTGCCTTCAACTTCCCACAAATTATGTTTATCCATAAATTTTGTTAATTCCATCATTCTGTTTTGATAATAGCTTTCTCCAAACTGGTGATTAAAATTTGAAACCCCCAGCTGCTTTAAAGACTTACTAATTACTTTTTTGGAATCTTGGCTGAACATCTGCCACAAATTAAGCAATTCTGGGTCTTTATTTTCTAAGTTTAATACTTGTGTCCTAATTTGTTCGTCAAAGCCTTCTACGGTGTATTTTTGTTGATTTCCCCAAACGTAAACTTTAACCAAGGTCTCAATTGGGTTTTGTGCGTAATCTTCCAACGTTAGTTTAACAATCTCTCCATTTAATTCTAATTCAACAGTTTCATTTCCAATTTTTTTCCAAGCCCACAAAATAATTCCAAACTGAATTCCCCAATCTCCCCAGTAAATTTCAGACTCCAAATTCCTGTATTTTAAAGCTAGCGTCTGTTTTAAAGTTTCCCCAATTACGGCGTTAACCAAATGCCCTGCATGTAAAGGCTTGGCAATATTTGGGCTAACATATTCTAGCAAAACCTTCTTCATATTTTGGGGAATAGTGAAATTCGTCTCTAAATTACTTATTAGGTTATCCAAAAAACTATCGTTTGCTTGAACGTTTAAATATGGCCCTGTAACTTCAGCTGTAATTGGTAAATTGTTTTCTGAAATTACTTGTTTGAGTGTTTCCAATAATTCTATA
Organism: uncultured bacterium; assembly: GCA_963704645.1. Lineage (GTDB taxonomy): Bacteria > Patescibacteriota > JACMRA01 > JACMRA01 > JACMRA01 > JBILXY01. Next base: position 1,009,239 of record OY969926.1, on the reverse strand, counting down.
GCTACAATGTTAGGATTAGTTTTCTGAATTTTTCCATCCTCAAAAGCTTTAGGCGAAGATAAAACACCAAGTTTTGGGTCTGGCGGAAGTGTCCATTTCCAGGTTGGCAAGTATTGGTCTAGTAAAGATTTTAATTCTAGAAGGTTCATGTTTTGAAGTTGATTTGTAAGGTGGAGAATGTCAAAAGAAGTAAGCTATGCGTTGCTATCCAACAGTTGACATCTATAAAATTGGGTGGTATGAAAAGTAAGTTAGTTAATAAATTTAGAAGGTAAAACTGATGAATCTTGAGGAATACTATTTTTGTGAAAATAGAGCTAAAGTTATTGAAGCCACTGGTGAAAGGCCTGCAATTGTTTACAAACGATCAGAAGAATTTGCAAAAATCACTAACTTTGTAAACCATCCTCTCCGAGAAGATTATGCTTCTAATGTAACTTTAACAGAGAAAGAAATTACCAAAGGGATTACAGTTGTAGAAGCTGTAGTTGCATACAACTCTTTAATAAAAAATTATGATTATAGGGATAAAGAGTTGACTAAGTTTGATGAGGTAATTGAAATATTGCTTGGGTTTCCTGGTTTATTTTTAATTTCGCATTATAATATTTAACAGATAAGCTCCATCTTAAAACAATTTTACAAGTCTTCCAATATTAACGGAAGGCTTTAATTATTGGGAGAGAAAAAGACACTAAAATTTTAAGAGTTTCTGTTAGTTTCGAAATTTGTGGCTCGCAAGCTTCGCCGCTACGGGTGAGCTTTATAATTTAATATGGCGAGACAGGCTCACCTCTACAATATTTGTTGTAAAATGTTACCTATCTTGTTTTTCTTGACAATACCTGATGTTTTAGTTCATTATTACAAAAGCACGTAAAACGTTTTATGGCATCTAATCACAATCCTCGCTCTAGCTTCGGAGTTCGCCAACACGAATTCCCAGTTCCAAATTTAAATTTATTACAAACTGAATCTTACCAACAATTTTGGAAAGAAGATTTAACCAAGATTTTAGCTGAATTTTCGCCTATTGAAGATACTATTGGTGGAAGGTGGAAAGTACTTTTAGGTCCAGATTATTTTTTGGAAAAAGACTTAGAAACAGATGAATACAAAGCCTTGTTAAAGGGTACAAGTTTTGCTGGTTCATTATACATTAATGTAACTGTAGAAAACCTTGTTACTAAAGAAAAGAAGAGCCAAAGAGTTTTTGTAGGAAAAGTTCCTTTAATGACTCAAAAAGGCAATTTTATTGTTAATGCTAATCAAAAAATTGTAGTTGGCCAGTTGGTAAAATCTCCTGGTGTATTATTCAGCCGTGAATTAGAAAAATCTGGTTATACTTACACTGCTAGAATTATTCCAGCTAGAGGTATTTGGATTGACTTTATTTTAGGTGCAGACAACATTATTTACACAAGAATTGATAGAAAGAAGAAGTTCCCAGCCACACAGTTGTTAAAATTATTTGGAATTACTAAAGACCAAGACATTAAAGATTTGTTTAAAGATGTTGATACTGACGAAAGATTTAGCGTAATAGAAACTACTTTAGAAAAAGATTCAGCTTTTGGTGTAGAAGACGCTGTAAATTCTATTTACAAAAAAATTAGACCAGGAGATATTGTATCTATTGAGCAAGGTAGAAAGTACTTAATTTCCTTATTCGATGATTTAACTAAATACGATTTTGGTGAAGTTGGAAGATACAAGTTTAACACTAGACTTGCCTTTGAAGCTAAAAATAGCGAAGGAGCAGACTACAAAAAGAATATTGGTCACGCCGAAATTACAGCTACATTAAAAGAATTAATTAGAATGGCTGTAGCTAGAGAGCAATCTGATAGCATTGATTCGTTAAGTAACAGAAGAATTAGAGCAGTTGGAGAATGGTTGCAAAACACATTTAAGGCAGGTTTATCTAGAGTTGTAAGAAATTCTAAAGATAAAATGACAACTAACGAAGATGCTAACTTCACACCAGCTCAATTGGTGAACATGAGGCCTTTAGCAGCTATGATTGAAGATTTCTTCAGTACTTCACAGTTATCACGTTTATTAGATCAAACTAATATTCTATCTGAAATGGATGACAGACAGTTCTTAACTTGTACTGGTCCAGGTGGTGTAACCCGTGAAAGAGCTGGTTTTGATATTCGTGACGTTCACCCTAGTCATTACGGAAGATTGTGTCCAATTAACACTCCTGAAGGTCCAGCTTTCGGTTTGAATGTGCATTTAGCTATTTACGCTAGAATTAACAAAATGGGCTTCATGGAAACACCTTATTTGAAGGTAAAAGATTCTTTGAAAGTTACAGATCCTTCTTTAATTTCTAGAGTTGCTTTAGAAGATGTTGAAGTTAAAGGCAAGCGTATTGTAAAATCTGGTCAATTATTAACAGCCGATATTATTCATGAACTAGTAGAAACTGATAAAAATATTGAAGTTAAGGTAAAAAGACATGTTTCCAAAGAAGTTGTTTGGTTAGATTCTCAAACCGATTTGAAAGTTGTAATTTCTGAACACATTAACCAAGTTGATGAAATGGGCAATATTTTAGTTGATACTGTAGCAGCTAGAAAGCAAGGTGATCCTGTTCAAATCTCTGTAGATGAAGTTCAATACACCGACGTAGCAAGTAACCAAATTTTAAGTTTGTCCACATGTATGATTCCTTTTGTGTCTCAAACTGACGGTTACCGTTTGTTGATGGGTACAAACATGCAAGGCCAAGCTTTGCCTTTGCTTCGTCCTGAAAGACCTTTGGTTGGAACAGGTTTTGAAACTATTGCTGCCAGAGATTCTGGATACTTAACTGTTGCAGAATGTGATGGAGAAGTAGTTAAAGCTGATGGAAATGGAGTAACTATTAAAGATGCTAAAACTAAGGAATTGTTTGAATACAGAGCTTTAAAATATCTTCCATCCAATAACCACACAGCTATTAACCAAAGAGTTGTAGTAAAACCAGGTCAAAAAGTAACTAAAGGTGATGCCTTAATTGAAGGTTTTGGTATCCACGAAGGCGAGTTTGCAATCGGTCAGAACGTTCGTGTTGCGTATATGCCTTTCAAAGGATATAACTTTGAAGATGCTATTATTTTATCTGAAAGATTAATTCAAAAAGATAAATTTAGCTCTACCCATATTTACGAACTTACCTGCGATTTACACGAAACTAGATTGGGAAGCGAAGAACTTACTCGTGATATTCCTAATGTTCAAATTGATAAATTAAGGAAACTAGATAAAAACGGTATTGTTCACTTAGGTGCTTACGTTCAAAGTGGAGACATTTTAGTTGGAAAAATTAGTCCTAAAGGCGAAGTTGATCTTTCTCCAGAAGACAAGTTAATTCGTGTTTTGTTTGGTGAATATTCTAAAGAAGTTAAAGATAGCTCTTTGTACTTAGAACATGGTTTACAAGGTAAAGTTGTTTCCATTCGTGTATTTAGTCGTGAGGATGGTTACCAACTTCCTTCCGATGTTTTGAAGCGTGTACATATTTGGTTGGCCACAACCAGAAAGATTAAACCTGGAGACAAAATGGCTGGTAGACACGGAAACAAGGGAGTTGTATCAATTGTACTTCCTGTTGAAGACATGCCTTACACAGAAGATGGAAAGCCAGTGGATATGGTGCTAAACCCATTGGGTGTAGTTGCTCGTATGAACTTGGGTCAACTTTTGGAAGCTCATTTAGGTTTAGTTTGTCACGAAAAAGGCATTCATGCTGTAACCCAGCCTTTGAACGAAATTCCTTTAGAAACAATTAAAAATGAATTGGTTGAAGCAGGCTTTTCTGAAGATGGAAAAATGTCTTTGTGGGATGGTCAAACTGGTGAAAAATATGACAGACCTGTTGTAGTTGGACACATTTACTTTAACAAACTGTATCATTTGGTTGACGATAAGGTCCACACACGTTCCACAGGTTCTTACTCTTTAATTACACAACAACCATTAGGAGGTCGTGCTAATGCAGGAGGACAAAGATTTGGAGAAATGGAAGTTTGGGCTTTAGAAGCCTATGGAGCAGCTTACGCTTTGCAAGAAATGTTAACAATTAAGTCAGATGACGGAGCAGGTAGAGAAGCAGCATTTGAAGCTATTATTAGAGGTAAACCAATTATGAGCCCTAACTTACCAGGTTCATTCATTGTACTTGCAAACGAGCTTACAGCTTTAGGTATTAAGGTAAACGCCGCAGTAACCGAAGCCGAAGAAATTTACGGAGACAGAGCCAGAATTGATGAAAAATTGGCCTTATCTGTAGATGAAGGCGGGTTGTAGGTCTGAGTAGCTTATAATCTTGTTAATGTAGTTATGGAAAGCAGGAGCTTTCCTCTACAAGTTTAACTCATTTCCCCTGTTTCCCGCAGGGGAGTTTGTTTTGACAGATAAGTGTTGTGTGGCGATTTTTATGTTATCATGTCAGAAATACAATTGCCAATGCCAATAAATGGTCGCCAGTTCTTCTTTGAAACTCCTCTCTATAAGAAAATTCAGACGACCCAAGATTGCCGACAGGCAGATTTATATCATGAAGTCTTTTTTCAAAGAGTGGATGGATACAATCCAGTTCAAAAATATGAGACGACCTTCCAAATTTTTAGTACACAGGTATGCTGTGGAATTTAAGGTCATGTTCATCAAATTTTTCTAAAATGTGTTAGGGATGGCGAGACATACTTAACATTCTATGTTTTAGTTAATGCAAATGATATTGAGAAAATAGGGCAATATCCTTCTTTAGCTGATATTCAATTTGCTGAACTGGAAAAAAAATATTATAAAATCTTAAAGAATAATGGTTTAGAAGACTATAAAAAGGCGATTAAATCATTTACAGCTGGTTTAGGAATTGCTTCATTTACTCACTTAAGAAGAATTTTTGAAAATTTAATTCTTGAATTGTTTAGTGAAAATATTTCTGATTTAAATATTAATTTAGTAGAGTTCAAGAAAAAGAATATGGAGCAAAAGCTCAACATTATTAATAAGTTTTTACCAAAATCTGAGTTCATACCATATAATCTTTATCGTATTTTAAGCAAAGGAGTGCACCAATTAACTGATGAGGAGTGCCAACAGTGTTATCCATCTATAAAGCTTGCAATTGATTTAATTTTAGATAAAAAAATTGAAAATGCTGCAAAAATTGAAAATGCAGCAGTTGTTGAAAAAGCTCTTACGGAACTTAATTCTTCCCATAAATAAGCACCCAGTCCAACCAATAACCCAAAACTTTATTTGCCCCTCTTGAAAAAATAAGTTGGGTTTAAAGGGTGAACAACAATCGTAAAAAACTTAGACTGCCAGATAAAAACATTTATTCAAACAATAATTCTTTCTTCATAACAATATGTGTTCAAGACAAAAGATGTATTTTTGGGGAGGTGGATTCCAAGAATGTGAAGCATCATGGAAATGTCAAGCATTCCCCTACAGGTGAAATTGTAAAACAAGAGTGGCTGAACCTTCCTAATATTTTTGAAAACATAATAATGGAGGATTTTGTAATTATGCCCAATCATATTCATGGAATCATGACATTTTTAGATAAACCAATTTCTAAAATAACAACACAGGAAACAAATTTATCGGATATAATATCCAAATTTAAATCAATATCATGGTATCATATAAATAAGCAATTTGTAGGGGAACCCTTGCGGTTCCATAAAGAGTATAGAATTTTAACAAGCAACGAAATTAGCATGGTTGATGAGAATAAAGTCTATCGAAATATTAAGTATCACGGGAACGGCAAGCGTTCCCCTACGAGTTTTCCTTCATTTTGGCAGAAATCTTTTTATGAACGAGTTATTCGGAATGACGCAGACCTTTCCAGAATTCGGGAGTATATATTTAATAATCCTACTAATTGGCAGCTGGACGAGTTGAACTCTAAGGATAATCAGAAAATTGTTTGATGAACTAAGCCCAAGAATGCCATTGGAGACCAGGGGGTCTCCGCTACTTGCATATTTCCCTTAAATAATTTATTAATTTGGAATACAAAAACTTGCTATATGTACGCTGAAAAATATAACCCAAAAGAAATTGAACCAAAATATACAAAAATATGGGAAGAGCAAAGAATATATAATTGGCAGGCAGATAGCTTAAAATCTTCATTACAAAACCAATCTAACCCAGAATCTCAAAACACTTCCAAAGAAGCTAAAGTTAATTCCAAAAAGAAATATATACTAGATGCTTTTGCTTATCCTTCTGGTTCTGGATTGCATGTTGGACATGCATTGGGTTATGCTGCTACAGATATTGTGGCCAGATTTAACCGTCTTCAAGGCAATCAAGTTTTGTATCCAATTGGATGGGATTCCTTCGGCCTTCCTGCTGAAAGTTATGCTATTAAAAATGGTGTTCACCCTAAAATTAGCACTGAAGGGGCAATTGCGGAATTTGGAAGACAATGCAAATTGCTAGGTTTAAGTACAGATTGGAGTAAGGAAATTGCTACACATACTCCCGAATATTATCAGTTTACCCAGTGGTGGTTTGCCTTTTTGTACAAGCGGGGTTTAGCCTATAAAAAAGAAGCTTTAGTGAACTGGGACCCTGTAGACCAAACAGTGCTAGCTAACGAACAAGTTTTACCAGATGGAACAGCAGAACGAAGCGGAGCAAAGGTAGAGCAGCGTTTACTTTCACAGTGGTTTTTTAAAATTACAGATTACGCAGACAGACTTTTGGAAGATTTAGACAAAGTAGAATGGCCGGAAAGTAGCAAGCAAATGCAAAGACACTGGATTGGCAAAAGTGTAGGGGCAGAGGTAGATTTTAAAGTTGTAGATTCCAACCACAAAATAACTGTATTTACAACTAGAATTGATACAATATATAGCGGAACATTTTTAATTTTAGCTCCAGAACATCCTCTAATTGCTGAATTAACAACTGCTACACAATTTATAGAAGTTTCTGCATACCAAGAAAAAACTAAACAAAAATCTGATTTACAAAGAACCGATTTAAATAAAGATAAGTCAGGGGTTTTTACTGGAAGTTTTGCAATTAATCCAGCGAACGGTTTTAAAATGCCAATATGGATTTCCGATTTTGTTTTAGGAAATTACGGAACAGGGGCAGTTTTTGCTGATGCTCATGATGAAAGGGATTTCGAACTAGCAAAAAAATATGGCATTCCACTAAATACAAGCCTAACCTCTCCGCTTGGGAATGATGAAGCTGTAAAGAGTCTATTTGAATGTTATTCTGGAGAAGGTATTTTGTATAATTCCAGCCAGTTTGATGGAATGCACTCACAGCAAGCTAAGCCAGCAATTATTAGTTATGGTGAAAGTCAGGGTTGGGCTAAGGCTAAAATAACTTATCGCTTGCGAGACTGGTCGGTTGCTAGACAGCGATATTGGGGTTCGCCTATACCTATTGTTTACAAGCCTATTCCGTCAGAATCTGTTCTAGAAGAATTAAGTTTTGGTAAGCCCCTTGAAAATGCAGTTTTCAGAAATGGTAGTTTGGCTGTGGTTTTTAACCCAAAAACCCAAAAATATGCCTATTACAAAAATTTAGCTGACAGTAAAATTGGTTTAGCCGGCGGTGGAGCAGATGAAGGTGAAGATTTGGCAGAAGTAGCGGCTCGTGAAACAGCTGAAGAATTAGGGCTTAGCGATATAAAATCTATTCATTCTTTGGGCGAAAAAATGCATGTTCATTACTTCCATTCTGGTAAAAATTTAAACCGGGTTGCTACGGCTCATCCTTTCCTAATTATTTTAAATTCTGAAGAAGGAAGTAGCTCTAGGGAAGCTCATGAAAATTTTGAAACTAGTTGGGGAGACGCTAAGGAAATTATTGCCCAGCTTGAAGCAGATTCCACACTCGAAACTACTAGGTTACATTATGTTGAGGGTATGAAACGAGGAGTGTCATTAGCCATAGCTTTAGGTTTAGACAATCAAAATAACCCTGAAATATTTAACTTATATTCCGTAAAAGAAGAATTGGTGGACGAAGCTAAATACCCAATTTTGTTACCTGATGACGTAGAATTTAAGCCAACAGGTAAATCTCCATTAGTTGATCATTTAGGTTTTCACGCCTCGGCCGAAATGGAATACGGGCAGGGAACTAGAAGAGAAAGTGATACTTTAGACACCTTTGTTTGCTCAAGTTGGTATTTCTTGCGTTTCACTGATCCTCTTAATAAGCAGCAATTTGCTTCCACTGAAAACATGAACAATTGGGCACCTGTAGACACTTACGTTATTGGAGCCGAACACACTGTTTTGCATTTGCTGTATGCTAGATTCTTTACTAAAGTTGCTTTTGATGCTGGCTTAATTAACTTTGATGAGCCGTTTCTGAACATGCGCCATCCTGGTTTAGTTTTAGGTGAAGACAACAGAAAAATGGGGAAGCGTTATGGAAATGGAGTTAACCCTACCGATGTAGTAAATGAATTCGGGGCCGATACTCTGCGTTTGTATTTAATGTTCATGGCACCCTTTGAACAGCCAAAACCTTGGAACAAAGACACGGTAAAAGGTGTGAAAAGATTTCTAGATAGAATTTGGAAAATGCAAACAATTGTTGGCCCAGACTTAGCTTTAAATGAAGACACATTGGCTTGGAAAGAAATTGAAACTAACCTAAATCAGTTAATTGAAAAAGTAGCTTCCGACATTGCCGATTTCAAATTTAATACTTCGGTGGCTAAGTTTATGGAATTTGTTAATTTGGTTGAAAAGCACGGTGTTATTTCAAAAAACCAATTGGAAAGATTGTTAATTATTCTATCACCTTTCTGTCCTTTTATTACTGAAGAAATGTGGCAAAGTCTACATCAGCAATCTACTTTTAAAGCTGAAAATAGTGTTCATAAGCAAATCTGGCCAGAAGTTAAACCAGAATATTTAGTAAAAAATAGTGTTGTAGTTGGTATTCAAATTAACGGAAAAATTAGAGGTGAGGTGGAAATTTCTATAGACGAAGGAGAAGCCGAAGTAAAAGCCAAAGTTATGGCTAACCCAGCAGTTCAAAAATGGATTGAAGGCAAGGAAATTAGGAAGTTTATTTACGTTCCTGGGAAGATTGTTAATTTGGTGGTGTAGGGGGTAATTTTGGGCATAAATTAAGCCCCGCATTCCAGTTGGAAATATTGGGGTTATTTGCGTTAATATTTTACATACATTTGCTCCTCATCAGGATCAACATAAACATGATTGACATCGCTACCAACTTCTATATCATACTTTCAAATTTAAAATTCTTAAGACTTTTCTGGTGCTCAAGACTTAAATTTCTTGGATCTGATGCATCTACAAAAACAATCTTCATTTTAGCATTCTAGGTCTTTATTTTGATTATCCATCAATCCCATGCCTGCAGTGTAAACTAATAGTAGCACTGCACCAATTAAATTTCCAGAAAGAGTCAAAAGGAAGGCCTTGACTCCTGTTCCACCAACCAATAAACATTTACCAAATAAATTCATATTGTCCTCAAATTACTAAAGTCCAAATATTTATACTAATTTTACTTAGTATTTAGCTTTAAATAATCACAAAAGAAGACAAATGTCAAAGTTTGTAGACAAGGTGGTTTAAAAATTTAATACACTATTTATTATCATTTCTAAATATGTCCAACTTCCAAATAACCCAGTGGGCTTTAACTTCCGAAGAAATTGATATTGTAATTAAGGCTGTAAAAGAAACTCCAAATATTACAGGATACACCAAAAAAGAGTGGCAAAATTTTGGCAAGGTTTTTGTAGCCGAAGTTAATTCAGAATTGGCTGCAGTGGCTGTAAATGTTTCAATTTCTAAACATTGGGAAGAGTTGGCTGTTTTAATTGTACTAGAAAAATTTAGAGGGCAGGGTTTGGGTAAAAAACTTTTTAATTTGGCTTTGCAAGATATTTTAGATAGAAAGAAAAATGCTTATACTACAAGTCGTAACCCAATTGTACTAAATTTAATGAAAGAATCTGGTTTTAAGTTTACATCTTTATTTAAACTACCTTTGCCTGTAACACTTTTTAACTTAAAGTTTATTTGCAGCTTGTACCGTTTACAAGAATTTTTAAGAAAGCAGAAAGTTTTTTCAGGCCAGCCAGCTTTTGAGTACGGGGTTAAGTTGTGTGAATAATTTGTTGAATTCTATGAGGCCAGTTTATATAAGTCGTTTTCATAAAAGGAGATGGCGAGCATCTCACCTACAATAAATTTTGGGAAACAAAAACAAGGCCCGAAGGCCTGTCTCTGAAGTTTTGAATTGAATGAATTTATATAGTTTATGGCTCGCAAGCTTCGCCGCTACTAGTTTATTCGTTTAAAAACTAGATTCCGTATAAATACCAATCAGATTCTGGAACGAAAAGTTGAATTTTGTCGCTTCCACATTCACTGGTTAGGCTATTTACCCAAGCAGATTTAAGCTTAGGGTAAGTTACATACCATCCTAATGCTGTATCAGCTGGATAATCTGTTGAAAATACAGAGTAGAATCTTCCTGGAGCAAAAGCGGAAGGCTGACCTTGATTAGCTACAGCTTGGTCTGGGTTGTAAGAACTATTGTTGTGTCCAACGTTAAAGTAGTTCTTATTTCCTCCTGCTTGAATTCCTGGTTGAATTGTGTTGTCAATTGTTTCAGCATTTCTGTTTAAATATCCCCAAACACCTCTCCAAATTCCTGTTGGATCTGCTATTCCATCAGCGTCAATATCTGGTTGTAAAAGTACAATTTTGCATTCTGGTAATGGGAAGATGTCCTTACCAATTGCATAAGTTGTTGGAGCTACAAATGAGGTTAAAGATAAACCTAATAGTGCAACTACTGTTGAGGATAGTAATATTTTATTGTTCATATAAATGTGAAGTTTAGATTTTTTCCCCCTTGTAAGAAGAAAATAATCGTCTTTCATCAAATACTTTGTTGAATATTTGTCAAGCTATCCTGCGTAAATCCCCATTTATATGTTAATTAAAGTTTCAGAGGGTTTGTTGGTTTACAACAAATTTTAGAATTTTAGCAAATGGGTGAATAGTTTTTTCGATTAAGCACAAATTATTTATCATCAAATAATAGTTTAATTCAAATATATCAGCTCGAAATGGAGGTGAGTCATTTTCTTCACATCTATTACTTACCAGTAGATTTTATTAAAATTACTTGTTAATAATGTAAAAGCAAGTAATAATAATTCCAATTAAGATTTTGTGCTGGAGGAAAAAACAAAAACAAAAAATGAAAAACGCTGCTTTAAGCTTTATACAAAGCAATTTATTAAAATTTTTAATGTTTTCAGGCCTATTCTTTGTTGGGTCTGCTGTTTCTGTTTTATTACAACCTTCAACAGTCCAAATTAATGGTACTATTCCAGATAAGGTTTTGCCAGATGGTAATTATAGTTTAGTTTTAAGTTTTTTCGATAAACCATTTGGTGGTAACTTATTACAACAGGAAAAACTAGAAAATGTAGCTTTATTAGGCAATAAATTTGAAACTAGTTATGAAACAAGCCTGTTTGATAGACCTTTAAATGCATATTCTCAAGTATGTGTAGTTCAAAATGAAATAGATTCATTGCAAAATTGTACAACAGATAATAACCAAAGTCCTACATCGTGCCAAAGAGAGTATACCGAAAATGGATTAGTTGCTAGATATAATGATCTATTTTCTACACAAATTAATCTAGATTTTGATTTAAAATGTTCCGAGGTAATTAATCCTGTAGTTTATACAGCAATTAGTGGTAAACTGGATACTAATACTTCAAGTGGTACTACAGCAAATGTTAATGAAAACGATTTGTTTAACAACGAAGCTTTAAACTCTAAGTACAACGATTTAATGGCAAGTTCTGTTTCAGTTGTGCAAAATCCTATAGTTAGATCTGCAAACGATCCAGCAGGCGCTGCTAATGTAGGTATTCAAAATGGTAATATTGTAGTAAATACTGGTTCTGGTACTAATAACTCACCAACAACTACTGCTCCCTCAACCGATTTCGACAACCAAAAACTTAGTTTAAGCGGTAATTTGTTATTTATTTCAGGTGGAAATAGTGTAGACTTATCTACTTTAAACCTTTTGGTAGGAAGTGGCGCAATTGCTGACGGCAGCATTTTAAATCAAGATTTAGCAGACAATTCTGTTTCTTCCTCTAAGATTATTGATCAAAGCGTCCAAACCGAAGATATTGCTAACAATGCCATTACTAATGACCAAATTGCTGACAAAACAATTAATCTAAATAAATTGCAAGATTGTTCTATGGATGGACAATTTATTCAGTTTTATACAGCAGATCCAGATGGTACTGGTCCATTAATAGCAGGTTGGAATTGTACATTAGCCACTGGTTTAGTTGAGGTTGATGGAGTTATTGGAAATGAAGTTTTAAACGGAACTGTGGGCGGTGGTTTGGTACGTTCTGGAAGTGGTACAGATTCTGACCCTTATACTTTGGGTATTGCTGGAAGTTCAATTACTTCGTCCATGCTTGCAGCTAACTCTGTAACCTCGAATGCAATTCAAAATGGTTCAGTTGGTTTTGATAAAATTTCGCCTTGTTCCAGTAGTAATCAAATTCTTTCTTTCAACGGCGTGGTATGGGGATGCGTAGATAACTTTGAGAGCGACGCTGTGGTTGGAAATGAAATTGCCAATGTTATAACTTCGTCTGGCTTAGAGAGAATTGGAGCTGGTACAGAATTAAGCCCGTATTTAGTTGGTATTGCCAATGGTGGTGTTACCAATAGTAAACTTGCTAATGGCTCGGTAGATTCTACTAAAATATTAGATGGATCTATAAATTCAGCCGATTTAGCTAACGGTTCTGTTACTTCTACTAAAATTGCCAATGGAGCAATAACTACACAAAGTTTAGCCGATGGTTCAATTACTTTAAATAAATTAGCCAATTGTGCTAACCCAAACGATTACTTAGTATTTAATGGAACTGTATGGACATGTGCAGCTTTACCTGCTGAAACTGATGCAATAGTTGGTAACGAAATTGTAGATGTTAAAAATGATTCAGGTTTAATCAGGGATGGTTCTGGTACTTCTATTGACCCTTACACTGTTGGTCTTAAATTAAGCAATACTTCTAATACTTCTACAACCTCTTCAAATTCGGGCTTGGAAATTACTCCAAACGGTTTAAGAATGCTGGGTGGTTGTGCATCTGGACAAGTTCTAAAGTGGAATGCAACTAGCCAAAATTGGGAATGTTCTTCTGACGTCAATACAACTTATACCGCTGGAGCAGGTTTACAGTTAGTTGGCTCTGAATTTAGTATTCAAGCTTCTGGTGTAACTGCTGGAACATATAATAACTTAACTGTAGATTCTTTGGGTAGAATAACTATTGCTAACAATATTACTTACCTAACTTCTGAAGCTGACGCTGTAATTGGAAATGAGGTAACCGACGTAATTTTTGGTGGTGGACTTAGAAGAGACGGATCTGGCACTGCAACTGACCCCTATAAATTGGGAATTAGAAATGATTGTTTAAATAACCAAGTTTTAAAATTCAATGGTACTGAATGGGCCTGTGCAATTGATAGCAGAGTGGCAAGTTTTGATGCATCTTCCGGAGTACTAACAATTACTACTGGTGAAACTTTTAATTTAGGTTCAAGTTTTAATATCACCGATGGAACCAATTCAAGAGTAATTAATTTGCCTGGTGACACAGTAATTTTTACAGCTGGAACAGGTTTGGAGGCTTCAGTTGATTCTGCTTCAAATACTATCTCCTACAACCTATCCAACACAGGAACAGCAGGAACATACAACAATGTAACAACAGATGCTCAAGGAAGAGTAATCTCTGGATCTAACGTAAGTTACCTAAGTAGTGAAACAGACGGAGTAGTAGGAAATGAAATCTTAGATGCTACAACTAGCCAAGGCTTAGTACGTTCTGGTTCTGGAACTACTCTAGATCCTTACACTTTAGGTATCTCTAATGGTGGAGTAACAGGATTAATGATAGCTTCTAACTCTATCAACTCATCTAAGATAGTAGACGGAAGTATATCCAACGTAGACATTGCCTCAGACGCAATAACTTCAGATAAGATATTAGATGGAACAGTAGGTTCCTCAGACCTAGCCTCCAACTCCGTAGATTCAACCAAAATAGTAAACGGTTCTATCACTTCAGCAGACTTTGTATCCGGAGCAATAGACTCAACCAGTATATTAGATGGTTCTATCTCTTTGGTAGACTTAGGTTCTAACTCTGTAGATTCTACTAAGATAGTGGATGGATCTGTAAACACAGCAGACTTAGCTAATGCTTCAGTATCTTTAGCTAAACTTACACCTTGTACTAACTCTGGTGAAATATTAAAGTACAATGGAGTATCTTGGACATGTGGTACCGACAGTAACAACACCTACACAGCAGGAAACGGAGTAACTCTAACTTCAGGAGCCTTCTCTATTAACTCACCAACTTGTTCAGGAGTAACTAAACTACAATGGACAGGAACAGCCTTCGTATGTACTGCAGACGTAGACACAACAAACTTTAACATCTCTAGTAACGGAGGAACAACACAAAACATTTCAGCAGGTTCTACAATAGACTTTACTAATGGAACAGGAACTACAGCTGTAAGAAGTGGATCACAAATCTCCTACAACCTATCCAACACAGGAACAGCAGGAACATACAACAATGTAACAACAGATGCTCAAGGAAGAGTAATCTCTGGATCTAACGTAAGTTACCTAAGTAGTGAAACAGACGGAGTAGTAGGAAATGAAATCTTAGATGCTACAACTAGCCAAGGATTAGTACGTTCTGGTTCTGGAACTACTCTAGATCCTTACACTTTAGGTATCTCTAATGGTGGAGTAACAGGATTAATGATAGCTTCTAACTCTATCAACTCATCTAAGATAGTAGACGGAAGTATATCCAACGTAGACATTGCCTCAGACGCAATAACTTCAGATAAGATATTAGATGGAACAGTAGGTTCCTCAGACCTAGCCTCCAACTCCGTAGATTCAACCAAAATAGTAAACGGTTCTATCACTTCAGCAGACTTTGTATCCGGAGCAATAGACTCAACCAGTATATTAGATGGTTCTATCTCTTTGGTAGACTTAGGTTCTAACTCTGTAGATTCTACTAAGATAGTGGATGGATCTGTAAACACAGCAGACTTAGCTAATGCTTCAGTATCTTTAGCTAAACTTACACCTTGTACTAACTCTGGTGAAATATTAAAGTACAATGGAGTATCTTGGACATGTGGTACCGACAGTAACAACACCTACACAGCAGGAAACGGAGTAACTCTAACTTCAGGAGCCTTCTCTATTAACTCACCAACTTGTTCAGGAGTAACTAAACTACAATGGACAGGAACAGCCTTCGTATGTACTGCAGACGTAGACACAACAAACTTTAACATCTCTAGTAACGGAGGAACAACACAAAACATTTCAGCAGGTTCTACAATAGACTTTACTAATGGAACAGGAACTACAGCTGTAAGAAGTGGATCACAAATCTCCTACAACCTATCCAACACAGGAACAGCAGGAACATACAACAATGTAACAACAGATGCTCAAGGAAGAGTAATCTCTGGATCTAACGTAAGTTACCTAAGTAGTGAAACAGACGGAGTAGTAGGAAATGAAATCTTAGATGCTACAACTAGCCAAGGATTAGTACGTTCTGGTTCTGGAACTACTCTAGATCCTTACACTTTAGGTATCTCTAATGGTGGAGTAACAGGATTAATGATAGCTTCTAACTCTATCAACTCATCTAAGATAGTAGACGGAAGTATATCCAACGTAGACATTGCCTCAGACGCAATAACTTCAGATAAGATATTAGATGGAACAG
Source organism: uncultured bacterium (assembly GCA_963704645.1). Classification (GTDB taxonomy): domain Bacteria; phylum Patescibacteriota; class JACMRA01; order JACMRA01; family JACMRA01; genus JBILXY01. Next base: position 993,353 of record OY969926.1, on the reverse strand, counting down.
TAGGTTCCTCAGACCTAGCCTCCAACTCCGTAGATTCAACCAAAATAGTAAACGGTTCTATCACTTCAGCAGACTTTGTATCCGGAGCAATAGACTCAACCAGTATATTAGATGGTTCTATCTCTTTGGTAGACTTAGGTTCTAACTCTGTAGATTCTACTAAGATAGTGGATGGATCAATTGTTGCAGCAGATATTGCCAATGCAGGAATATCCTTCGCTAAATTAGCAGACTGTGTTTCTGTGGGTGATATTCTTAAATTTAACGGTACAAATTGGGTTTGTAGTTCAGACAGTAACAACGCATACACTGCAGGAGACGGAATTACTTTAACTGGCTCTGAATTTGCTATTAATGCCCCAACTTGTGCTGAAGATCAAAAACTATTCTGGGATGGAACTGCTTTTACATGTGTTTCAACCTTAAAATACTTAGCTGAAAGTTCAGGTACTCCAGTTACTGCTCCAACTGCTTCTGGTTTAAATGCCGTGGCTATTGGAGACGGTGCAACTGCGAATGGTAATAACTCTATTGTAATTGGGCAAAGCTCTACAGTAGACGGAGTTTCTTCCTATATTTTAGGAGATGGAAGTACTATCACTACCGACAATTCTTATTCTGTAGGAAAAGATAATGCAATTGATGGTTCTAATTCCTACATATTTGGCTCTTCTAACTATACAGATAGTGCAGATAGTAACATTTTTGGTTCTACTAATAACATTTTTATTTCTAGTGCTCTTTCGGTTTTGGGAAATGGTAACTTCATAAGTAATGCAGTTGGTGGAGCTATAATTGGAAATGATAACAGTGTTGGTACAACTAATAATACTTATACATTTGGTTCAAATCTATCTAACTCTATAGCAAATAGTGTACAACTTGGAACCCAAGATTCCAAAAAGTTTGTAGTAGAACAAAATGGTAATATAACTTTTCAAGGAGCTTTAAAACCTGCTGGTTCTGCTGGAACAACAAACCAAGTTTTAATTTCTAGAGGAAGTGCTTTGACACCTATTTGGGGAAATGTTTCATCTATATTTACAGAGACAGACGGAGTTGTAGGAAATGAAATATTAAATGTTGGAACTTCTACTGGTTTATTGCGAACTGGAACAGGAACTGCAGTTAACCCGTACAGAGTAGACATTAAAGCCTGTGCTAACAATGAAGTTTTGAAATACAACACAACAGCTAGTACTTGGGATTGTGGTGCAGACAGTGGTGTAGGTTCTGAAAACGACGGTGTAATTGGAAACGAAATTACCAATGTTGGAACTTCCACAGGTTTGGTACGAACAGGAACAGGCTCTACTGTAAACCCGTATATAGTAGATTTAAAAGCTTGTACCACTGGGCAGATTTTGAAATACAATTCAACAACTTCGGCTTGGGAGTGTTCCACTGATAACGGTGTAGGTTCTGAAACTGACGCTGTAATTGGAAATGAGGTTACTGACGCTACAGCATCACAAGGCCTAGTTCGTTCTGGCACTGGAACAGATTTAGATCCTTATACTTTAGGAATTATGTCAGGTGGAATTTCTTTAAGTATGTTAGCCAACAACTCTATAGACTCAACTAAAATTGTAGATGGTTCAATAGTTTTAGCAGATTTAGCACCAAACTCTATCGATTCAACTAAAATTGTAGATGGTTCTGTAGATAATGCTGATTTGGCTTTTGCAGCTGTTAATTCCAGTAAAATTCAAGATTTGTCTATTCTTGCAGGTGATATTGCCGATGGAGCAATTTCTAGATCTAAGCTTGCTAACTGTTCTTCTGCTGCTCAAATTTTAAAATATTATGTAACCGATCCAGACGGAGTAGGCCCATTAACAGCAGGTTGGAATTGTGACGCCGATGTTGTAGGAATTACTAATGAAGTTGATGGAATAATAGGCAATGAAATTGCAAATGTTGGAGCAACTACAGGTTTGGTCAGAACTGGTGCTGGAACCACAGTAAGCCCATACACAGTAGATTTAAAGGCTTGTGCTAATAATGAATTGTTAAAATATTCTACTACTACATCCACTTGGACATGTGGTACCGACAGTAACAACACCTACACAGCAGGAAACGGAGTAACTCTAACTTCAGGAGCCTTCTCTATTAACTCACCAACTTGTTCAGGAGTAACTAAACTACAATGGACAGGAACAGCCTTCGTATGTACTGCAGACGTAGACACAACAAACTTTAACATCTCTAGTAACGGAGGAACAACACAAAACATTTCAGCAGGTTCTACAATAGACTTTACTAATGGAACAGGAACTACAGCTGTAAGAAGTGGATCACAAATCTCCTACAACCTATCCAACACAGGAACAGCAGGAACATACAACAATGTAACAACAGATGCTCAAGGAAGAGTAATCTCTGGATCTAACGTAAGTTACCTAAGTAGTGAAACAGACGGAGTAGTAGGAAATGAAATCTTAGATGCTACAACTAGCCAAGGATTAGTACGTTCTGGTTCTGGAACTACTCTAGATCCTTACACTTTAGGTATCTCTAATGGTGGAGTAACAGGATTAATGATAGCTTCTAACTCTATCAACTCATCTAAGATAGTAGACGGAAGTATATCCAACGTAGACATTGCCTCAGACGCAATAACTTCAGATAAGATATTAGATGGAACAGTAGGTTCCTCAGACCTAGCCTCCAACTCCGTAGATTCAACCAAAATAGTAAACGGTTCTATCACTTCAGCAGACTTTGTATCCGGAGCAATAGACTCAACCAGTATATTAGATGGTTCTATCTCTTTGGTAGACTTAGGTTCTAACTCTGTAGATTCTACTAAGATAGTGGATGGATCTGTAAACACAGCAGACTTAGCTAATGCTTCAGTATCTTTAGCTAAACTTACACCTTGTACTAACTCTGGTGAAATATTAAAATACAATGGAGTATCTTGGACATGTGGTACGGACAGTAACAACACCTACACAGCAGGAAACGGAGTAACTCTAACTTCAGGAGCCTTCTCTATTAACTCACCAACTTGTTCAGGAGTAACTAAACTACAATGGACAGGAACAGCCTTCGTATGTACTGCAGACGTAGACACAACAAACTTTAACATCTCTAGTAACGGAGGAACAACACAAAACATTTCAGCAGGTTCTACAATAGACTTTACTAATGGAACAGGAACTACAGCTGTAAGAAGTGGATCACAAATCTCCTACAACCTATCCAACACAGGAACAGCAGGAACATACAACAATGTAACAACAGATGCTCAAGGAAGAGTAATCTCTGGATCTAACGTAAGTTACCTAAGTAGTGAAACAGATGGAGTAGTAGGAAATGAAATCTTAGATGCTACTGCATCTGGAGGATTGACTAGAAGCGGAGCAGGTACAGCAGTCAGCCCTTATACTATTGGAATATCTACGGGTGGAGTAACAGGACTAATGATAGCAACTTCAGCTGTAGACTCAACCAAAATTGCCGATGGAGCTATTGCTTTAGTAGACCTAGGTTCTAACTCTGTAGATTCTTCTAAAATTGTAGACGCAACTGTCTCTTTAGCTGATCTAGCCTCCAACTCTATAGACTCAACCAAAATAGTAGACGGTTCTATCACTTCAGCAGACTTTGTATCCGGAGCAATAGACTCAACCAGTATATTAGATGGTTCTATCTCTTTGGTAGACTTAGGTTCTAACTCTGTAGATTCTACTAAGATAGTGGATGGATCTGTAAACACAGCAGACTTAGCTAATGCTTCAGTATCTTTAGCTAAACTTACACCTTGTACTAACTCTGGTGAAATATTAAAATACAATGGAGTATCTTGGACATGTGGTACGGACAGTAACAACACCTACACAGCAGGAAACGGAGTAACTCTAACTTCAGGAGCCTTCTCTATTAACTCACCAACTTGTTCAGGAGTAACTAAACTACAATGGACAGGAACAGCCTTCGTATGTACTGCAGACGTAGACACAACAAACTTTAACATCTCTAGTAACGGAGGAACAACACAAAACATTTCAGCAGGTTCTACAATAGACTTTACTAATGGAACAGGAACTACAGCTGTAAGAAGTGGATCACAAATCTCCTACAACCTATCCAACACAGGAACAGCAGGAACATACAACAATGTAACAACAGATGCTCAAGGAAGAGTAATCTCTGGATCTAACGTAAGTTACCTAAGTAGTGAAACAGACGGAATAGTAGGAAATGAAATCTTAGATGCTACAACCAGCCAAGGATTAGTGAGAGCAGGAAGTGGAACAGCCTTAGACCCATATACTATTGGAATAGCTACTGGTGGAGTAACTAATACCAAACTAGCAACCTCAGCCGTAGACTCCGCTAAAATTGCAGATGGCGGTATTGCTCTGGTAGATTTAGGTTCTAACTCTGTAGATTCAACTAAAATTGTAAATGGCTCTATAGCTGGTGCAGATTTAGCAAATTGTTCATCTTCAGGACAAATTTTAAAATACTATGTAACCGATCCAGATGCAGCAGGGCCTTTATTAGCTGGTTGGAACTGTGACACAGATTCTTCTAGTAATTCTTGGTCTTTGAATGGTAATTCAGGTACTTCATCTGCAACTAACTTCATTGGTACAACTGATCTTGCAGATTTAGTTTTCAAAACAAACAATGATGAAGCTTTTAGAGTGGATGCGGCCACAGGAAACATACTAGTAAACACCGCATCAAATCCAAATAATTCTAAAGTTGCAATTAATGCTGATCCTAATCAATACACCGGTTTAGATATTAAGGGTAACATTGATAGTTACTTCCAATTCAATATTCAAAACTTAAATACAGGTGCTTCGGCTTCTTCAGATATTGTGGCTACAGCTAACAATGGTACAGAATCAAGTTACTACGTAAATTTGGGTATTAACGGTCAGGCTGGTGCAACTGCACCTTTCACAGATGCTAACGATGCATATTTGTATTCTAGTGACACAACCTTAAACCTAGCTGCTTTGGGCGCTACTTCTAAAATTAAATTCTTCACCACAGGCGGAGTAGGTGCTCCAGCACTACGTGCGGTAATTGATGAAACTGGAAAGTTTGGTATTGGAACAGGTACACCAACAGAAACATTAGATGTTAATGGAACAGCTAGAATTAGATCTTTAAGCACTTCTACTCAAGCTCAAATTGTTGCCGTAGATTCAAACGGAGTTCTTTCTAAGCGAGCTTTCCCAACTGCAGGAACAGGATTACAATTTACAGCAGACTCCTTCAGTTTAACCAATACAGGCGTGACCGCTGGAACATACAACAACGTTATCGTAGACGCACAAGGAAGAGTAACAACAGGTTCTAACTCTGCTTATATTACCACAGAAACTGACGGAATAGTTGGAAATGAAGTTCTAAATGCTACAGCAGCTGGTGGATTAACTAGAAGCGGTGCTGGTACAGCAGGTAACCCTTATACTTTAGGAATTTCCGCTGGAGGAATAACCTCTGCTATGTTGCTTGATGGCACAATATTAACTGCAGACATTGCAACTGGTGGTGTAACTTCAACTAATATTCTAGATGGAACCATTGTATTATCAGATTTAGCTTCAGGTTCTGTAGATTCTTTAAAAATTCTAGACGGAAGCATTGTTAACGCAGATTTGGCAAATTCAAGTGTCACAATTACTTCTGGTGCAGGCTTAATTACTGGCGGGGCTGTTGCGTTAGGTGGAAATGTAACATTAGACATTGGGGCTGGTGACGGAATTACAGTAAATGCAAACGATATTGCGGTTGACGCTACAACAGCTGGAACTACTGCTACAACTTCATCCAACTCTGGTATTGAAAGCACAGCAACAGGAATAAGATTGCTTGGCGGTTGTTCCGATACACAAGTTTTAAGATGGTCTGCTGGAACCGCAGTTTGGACTTGCAGCACTACAGGAGGAATTAGCGGAATAGGTACTTTAGATTCTCAAACAAAGTCTGCTAACGGTGCTGTAATTTCTGGAAACAATCTTGTTTTACAAACTGCAGATGCTTCTAACGCAGGTTTAGTTTCAACAGGAACACAATCTTTTGCTGGAAACAAAACTTTGAACAATAACTTAAACGTTAACGGCAACACTTCTTTGGGTGATAGTAATACTGACATTACAACAGTAACAAACTTAGTAAATTCTGGTTCTAGCTTAAATTCTGCTACATCAATTTCAGATTTACCTCTTGGTGGAAGCATAGGAACAGCCTTAACAACTGTAGATGTTAAAACAACATTTAACATTAACCAAACAACAGCTTCCCAAACTTTAACATTGCCAAACCCTACAGACACAACATCTGGTAGAATTGTTTATATTAACAATATTGGTACAAGCGGATTTACAATATTTGGTAATAGATTAGATGCAGGAAAAACTGTTCAGGCAATGTGGAATGGTAGTTCCTGGAAACAAATTGGAGGGGAAGACAGTGAATCTCAAATAGAAATTGTTAAAAATGTGGATCAAACTGTTACAAATAGCACAACAGTTGTGGCAATTCCTGAATGGACTTGGAATGTAAAAGCAGGTGATACATGGGCTTTTGTTTCTTATCCATTAGTTGGAGGACCTGGCGATAACCCTAGGACTGCTCCGGGAGGAATTAGATTTAATTTGGCCTTACCAGCAGGTTCAACTAACTGTCAATTAGCATCAGGTGAATATTCAACAAGTAATAAATCAAGTACAAATACTTGTGGAGCTGCAATTGGTAACTCTGTTGTTGCAAGTAACACTACTGCTGCAACAACTCAGTTTTATGGTTCCTTTACAGCAGGAGCTACTGGAACCGCTCAAATTCAGTTTGCTCAAAACTCCAGTAACAATACTGGAACAACAATTCGTGCTTATTCTTATATGGTTGCTTACAAGGTATCTGGTGCTGATTTAGCTGAAATTTACTATAATTTAGATGGTAAGGCTGTACCTGGACAAATTGTAGAATTAGCTGGAGATGGACAAAGTCAAGTTAACTTAACTAATAAGGTTGGCTCTGAAAAAGCAATTGGTATTGTGTCAACAGATCCTGGTCAAGTATTGGGTGCCAATGATGGTCGTGGAAAGCCAGTAGCAGTTGCCTTAACAGGACGTGTTCCAGTAAAAGTTACAGCTAAAAATGGTAATATTAAAGCTGGTGATCAAGTTACTTCTTCAGATATTGAAGGTGTAGGTATGTTAGCCACAAAATCGGGTAGGGTTGTTGGTAAGGCTTTAACCTCTTTTGAACCACAAAACCCTCAAGATCAAGGTGAAGTTGTAGTATTTGTAGAACCAGGTTTCTGGCAGGCACCAGTAAACTTTGATTTATCTTCTATCTTCACCAGCCCAAGTTTAAGTTTGAACAATTTAAATACTCAGGAAATTTTAGGTGACAACGAATTAGCTTCTCTAGGATTAACTAAAACATCTTCTCCAGATACAACTTACTCTGGTTTCGATCAAAAAATTGTAGACGAAATTTTGCTTGGTTTTAAAACTCAGCAAGATCAAATTAAAGAATTACAAACTAATTTTGCTAGCGTAAATGAAAAGTTGGCTGGTTTAGACAAGCTTTCTACTTTAACTTCAGATATTTCTTCAGAAAATGTAGCAACAGCAACTCCAAGTTTGTCTTCAAGTTCAGACGAAATTAACCAATCTGGCCTTGAAATGGTTTCAACAGGAAGCAAAGTTGAAAACGGCTTAGACTTAATTAAAGACCTGCAAGTTGTTTCTAACTTTAAAGATGGTCAAACTTTGTACAGCTTTAATTTGTTAACATCCAGCAGCAAATTAATTAGTAAAGATGAACAAAATAACTCTTTCGTTTCATTGCAAGACATTACTCCAATTCTAGTAAAATCTATTCAGGAACAACAAAAAGAAATTGAAGCTTTAAAGGCTGACTCTGCTAACTCTAGCTCTACAACAAGTTCAGACACTTCCACAGGTTTAAGTTTTGATATTGAAACATTGAAGACATCGTTCTTAAATAGTATTCAAGAAGTAAAAGATATTATTTTGGGTATTGAAAAGGCTAATGCAGAACAAGACGCTAAAATTAAGAACCTGGAAACAGAAAATTCTAAATTAAAAGCCAAATTAGATGGTATTGAAAGTAGATTACAAGAGTTAGAAAAGTAGAGCTGCAGGCAAATTTTAAGTAGAATTAGGCTTGTAGACTTGCCAAAATTCCAAAAAGTTTATAGCTAGTAAGTACTTATGGAACAGACACAGTCAGCTTTAAAAAACAAAAGAGCTAAAATTCAAATCACTCAAATTATTGCAATTATCCTGTCAATTGTAGCCTTAGCTATTGTAGGTTATTATGGATACACTTTCAAACAAGAATACGACAGAATTGCTTCTGAAAATGCATCTTTAAAAGACCCAACTAAAAATGCAGAAGTTCAACAACAACAAGTTAAAGATATTGTAGAAAAATTAGGTAAAGTTTTAAAAATTGATGACACAGACAAACAACCTGCTGTAGCTACAATTACAGATGTTGAAAAACTAAAAACTTCTCAGCCAGAGTTTTATAAGAATGCTGAAAAAGATGACTACTTAATTGTTTACCCAAACAGAGCAATTATTTACAGAGAACAAATTGGCCAAATTATTAACATCGCCCCAATTATTCAACCCCCAACAGGAACAACTTCCACAACACCAGAAACTTCTAGCTCAACAACTCCAGCTACAACAACTTCTACCACTCCAACTACAACTAGTTCCACAACAACTAAGAAGTAATAGCTTTTAGGAATAAAATTTAGTCTCCAGTAATGGAGCTATTTTTTTGGGAAATTTTGGATAAGAAAAAAGTGCCTCGCCAAAACGCAGAAGCACCTTTTGTATCCTAATCGTTGTCTCTTCCACTTGCATGAGGTAGAATGAATTTGAATACTATGAAACCCGTAATGATTAGGGTTTGTCAAAATTAAGTATTCGAAACCCCCAAATTCTAATTTTAAGGGTTTGTTACCTACTTCAACTACAGGTACATTAATTGTTACTTTAATGTTTTTATCAATTGGTGCAAACCAAATTTTTATACTTTTTGAATTTTGTAAAAGAGATAAGGCTGGAGTTATAGTTAAAACTGCCAGACCACCAGCTATCCTATTTTTCAAAAGGCTCACTAGATAATCAACATTTTTATATTTTCGTAAAAACCTATAAATGTCAAAAAAGTATCCTTAAGTATACTGTCCAAAACTTTTACCACCATCTTTGCAGCTTAAGCTCAATTCTATCTAGTTCTTCATTATTTTGTCTGTTATAATTTCTTCTGGTTCTGGCAATAATGTCTAAGACACTTTTGGCTAGTTTTTCAGCTTCGGCTATGTTTCCAATTTTTTGAAAGAACTCTAATTTTTCTACCATGTTTAAAAGCCCAACTACACCTTTGTTGGGAAATTTTGACCAGCTGTTGGTATCAATGGCTTTTTTAACCAATTTGTTGTAATAACTTTGTGGGTTTTTAATATTTTTTGGGTTTAACAAAAAATTAATATCGTCTTCTAAAGTTTTATGTTTTTCGCACAAAGAAGCTATAATTTCTAGCAACTGGTCTTTATCGGCTTCTTCCAAAAAAGTTTGAAGTTTTGGTTTCATAATTTAGTTGTAAAATATTGGTTGCGCTTTGTCCAAGGTTGTGGTGATAGTTACTCTGGCAGTTTTTATCTTTAGCAATTTTCACAATTTGGATCAAATACTAACTGGATCAAAAACTAAAATGGCAGTTTAACCGCTGTTGTTTTCTTTACATTGTTTGACTAAAAGTTCAAGAGACATTTTCCTAACAATAGGTATAGTTTTTGGAGATAATATTAGATGCAAGCTGTTAAAACAAATTCTGCAAATAAAACAGTTCTACTGTTGCAAAGATTGCAAGCCGATATATCTAAACTTGTTGGCAAGGAAAATGTAAAACTCTGCAAGATGATTGAACCAGTTTTAAACAGTTACTCAGTGGACGTTTTTATGAAAAATGCCCTGTGGCCTGAAGGTATGTGGTATTCTTTATTTTTCACTGTTTCCCTTCCACCAAAAGAAGGTTACAAAGAAAATATTGCTTTGTCTGGTATGTTTTTACAGCTTAACTACAAGTATACAGTGGCAGCTATAGAGTTGGTTTTGCCCGAGGAGGCTAAGAGTGCTGCACAGAAATCTCTAAATGATTCTTTTCGAACCTTAGTTAAGCAAAACATGAATGCTTATAAAAACTTCTAATTTCAATGAATTATCCAAAGACATACTTTTCCGGCTTATTCTAGCTGGATTTTTTTATGAAGAAAAGTAGGATACAAAAAATTCATTTTCCAAATTTTAATTAATCAAATAAATATTAGTGCAATAAACTTTCTTATGCGTTACATAGCTTTTCTTCGGGGAATTAATGTTGGTGGAAATAACAAAGTTGATATGAAAACTTTAGCCTTGTCTTTTGAGCAGCTTGGGTTTGGTAAAGTTGAAACTTATATAAATTCGGGGAATGTAATTTTTGAAACATCTAATCTTGAAATTCCACAGTTGTTAGAAACAATCCAAAACAAAATTTTAGAGGTCTTTGGTCTTGAAATTAAAGTTATTATACGAAATCAAGAACAAATTAAAAAAGTATGCGAATTAATTCCCAAAAGCTGGCTAAACAACCAAGAAATGAAAACAGATGTTATGTTTTTACCATCAGAACTGGATTATCCAGAAATAATTGATACTCTAAAATTTAACTCTGAGGTTGAAAATTTAATTTATATTGAAGGTGCGTTGGTTTGGAATATTGAAAAAGTGAATTATAATTTAGGGCAAGTTCCAAAATTTATTGGTTCAAAATTATATAAACAAATTACAGCTAGAAATATTAATACAGTTAGGAAGCTGGCAGAGATGTTGGGCTAATTATCAAATTGCTTATTCTCATTCTCAATTATGTTAGGAGAATCAAGATTCTCCCCTACGTTGAATTTTGTGGCTTGCCCAATGTTTAAAACTATTTGATGATTGTTGTATCTTATATTTTAACTTTATTTCACATGCCTAAATACAAATTAGCCTTTATTGGCCGCTCTAATGTGGGGAAATCTAGCCTTATTAATTACCTACTGGGGCAGAAATTAGCCAAAACCTCTAAACATCCGGGTAAAACCCGTAAACACGATTTATTTCCATATAATACCAAGTTTGATTTTGTAGATATGCCTGGTTATGGCTACGCTGCTGTTGACGGTAAAAAGCGTGAAATTTGGGATCAAATTATGGTTGATCTTTTCTTTAAAGACAGTTTGTTTAAACACCTCTTTGTGCTTATAGACAGTTCTATTCCACCTGTTAAAATTGATAAAGACTTTTTAAGTTGGTTGGTTGAAAATAGAATATTTTTTAGCGTTATTTTTACTAAAATTGATAAAGCAAAAGCTAAGGAGTTTTCTAGTAACGTTGCAGAATGGACTAAGTTTATTAATTTGCTTCACAACTCTCATGGGGCGCCTAAAATTTTTCAAGTTTCTGCCTTAAATAAAAAAGGTGGCTCAGATATTAAGGCCTTTATTCAGGAGTTTAAGATTGTACAGGAAGATTAGACGTTTCTAACTTCTGTCCATAAATTCTTCTTTGGAATTTGGGTTTGGTTTAATTAGGCTTTCTGGTTTAAAAAATGGGTCAGATTGAATAACACTTTGTTGAATTTGATAAACTATTTGCCTATAATTTATATGTCCTCCTGGCCTCACTCTTAGTTTGGTCATGTAATCTATTTCTTTACTGCTGGCGTGCATCAAAATATTGGCATTTTGTGCTATGGGAAGAAGGTCAATTAAAGCTTGAGTAGGGAAAAGTGGGTAGGTTAAACATTCATCCCAAAAGCTATTCAGTTGAGAGTAATATTCTTCTAATTTTTCATTAAAATTATTTTTAAGTTTATCTGCCGTCTCAATTTCTTCTAAATATAAAGGAAGTACGTAACCCTTTTTAATAATGTTTTTATCAAATTTTATGTAGTTAAATATTGGGTTGAATCTTCCCCAAGCCCTGTGGCGGTTTAAATCCATCATGCTTCCAAAATCTGTGGTAAGTTCTAAACTAACTTGATTAGTAGAAAGTGGTTGTCCAATTTGTCTGTGATGATTAAAATTATGAAAACATATTTGCCCAATTTCAGCAGCTTCCTGCTTGTTTAAAGACAAAACCCAACTACTTAAGCTTTCTACATCTAAACTTGGGTGAAGACTAAGTATATTTTGTAAAACAAGCTTAGCTCCAGAACTCAACTTAGAATCTAACAATTTGGCTTCAGGGTAAAGTTTTTTGCTTCCAGTATCCTCAATTAAATCTTTATGTTCATTTAAAAGTTGAGTAAACGAACTGGAGTTTTCCAAAAATTTATTTAATTCATTTAAGTTGTTGCCAGTAACTTCATCTGACGTTGTGTATTTAATTAGCTCACTGGCCTCTGGGACATAGTTTAAAGCACTTTCAACGTCATCGGAAGGATTGAGTAGGACAAGTAGCATTTTAGCAATTTGAACCGCCTCAAAATCGGTCTTACTTGAAAGCAAACCAATAACTCTAGACCACTCACGGGCGGAAGTAAACATAGCCATAGAAGTGGTGTGCATTGCCCCAATTGGAAGAAAATACCTAGCCATGTCTAAACTTCGGCTAATTAAAGTATTTTTCTGTTTAAGTTTGGTGTCATCAATTTCAAAATGTTCCTTAAAAAAACTGTAACTTTCTTCGTAAAAATGTAAATAGTTTTGCTTGGCTGTTTCCTGCAAGCTAATAAACTTTTGATTCAAACTTTGCCATTCTGACGAATTTGAGAAACTAGAGTATTCATCTGCTTTTAAATACTTTTCTAAACCAATTGGTTCCATATTATCCCATTTCTGGTACCTGCTAGAACGACCTTGGCCAGCATAAATTGAACTTAAATGAAACAATCTTTCGCTTTGAAATTTGGTTAGGTTTTCAATATAAATTGGCAAATTAGCCATTTCAGCCACACTAGCGTGACCGTAATTGTTTACAATATTACCAAGTTTTTTATCTGCATCTTGCTGCCCATTTTTTATTTCTTCAAGAATAGACACAATGCCATTAGAACGAGAATATCTGGCACCAGCAAAAGCCAAAACTGATTGAAAAGGTAAGTTGCTTTTTCCTATGGGTGTGTAAATTGTTACATCAGTTTTACTATCATGAACGAAGATCAAATCAACCATGGTTTGTGAATCTGGAATTTTGCCGTAACTAAAACCAGTTTCATTGTCTGTATACTGAATAAATTTATGAAAATCTAGTTCTTGTGGGTTGGTTTCTGTCATAAATTGCAATTTAAAAAATGTTGCTAGAATGTTGAATTTAGAAGGCTAGTTGTCAAACGTGGGGAAATATGCTACAAAGTAATTACTCACTATTTCATAAAGGAGTATATTTGAATGAGTGTTCAAGAAATTAGGACAATAATAGTAACGCATGATGACCATGCGCCCGATGAAAACGAACATCCAGCGCTCAAAGGTGCTCTAAAAATACTTTGCATCACAGGTGATACTGTTGATCAAAGTAGTGTTTTAGTTGACAACACCTCGTCCCACCCAGTTGCTTTAAAAAGCAACACAAAATGCTACAAGCATGATGCTGGAGAAGTGTTCAGTCTAGAGCCAGGGTACATGGTAAGTTTTACATTTTCAACAGAGCCGGGTAAACAGCTAGAACTGTATGCTTGCCAATACCAATTGGAAGCTGACCTCGTTTCAATTGGCGAATTAATGAAAGATCTGTCCTTCCCAGTCCAACCCATTGTCAACTAGTAGATCATAAACAACCCCCAAGGAAAAATGGGGGCTAAATTTTTGTTTAAATTTTTATCTTTTAAATTTCTACTCGTCGTCGTTTTGACCTGTAATTTTGTTTCTTAGGAAGGCAGGAATTTCTAGCTTTTCTTCGTCGTAAGAATCTTTTTTAGCTTGTACGTTGTTAGAAGGGGTAGGGGTGTTTCTGTTAATGTTTTCCTCTCTTCCTCCAAACTTTGGTGGTGTATATGGTAGTTTGCTTTCAACTCTGCCCATACTTTGGTTTCCACCGTACATTGCCATATCTTCTTTTTCTTTAGTAAAACCAGTAGCAACAACTGTAATTTTAATTTCGTCCTGTAAATTAGGATCAATGGAAGTTCCAAAAATAATTTTAGCTTCAGGGTCTGCGTGATGCTTAATAATGTCTGCGGCTTCGCTTACGGCTAACAATGAAAGATTTTTACCTCCTTCAACGTTAAACAAAATTCCCCTAGCTCCTTCAATGCTAAGTTCAAGTAAAGGCGAATCTATGGCCATTAAAGCTGCGTTCTTGGCTGTATCTTCTCCACTTCCACTTGCTCGTCCCATTCCCATTAAAGCAGTTCCAGCGTTGCTCATAATTGCTCTAACGTCTGCGAAATCTACGTTAACTTCACCAGGTAGGTTGATTAAATTGGAAATTCCTTGAACAGCCTGTCTTAAAATATCGTCGGAAATTTTGAAAGCTTCATACAAACTTGTGCGCTTATCAATAATTTGTAAAAGTCTTTGATTTGGAACAATAATTACTGCGTCAGCGTTGGCTTTTAGTCTTTCAATACCTTCTTCAGCTAACTGCCTTCTTTTTGCACCTTCAAAATCGAAAGGTTTAGTAACTACACCAACCGTTAAAATACCCATCCTTTTGGCAACTTCAGCTACAACAGGGCTTGCACCAGTTCCTGTTCCTCCGCCCATACCAGCTGTAATAAATACCATGTCAGCACCTGCTAAGGCAGCTTCAATTTCGGCCATGCTTTCTTCAGCTGCTTGTCTTCCAACTTCGGCACTCATTCCAGCACCTAGTCCTCTGGTTACGTTGGTTCCTAGTTGAACAATTCCATCTGCGTGAATAGATTTTAAGGCTTGTAAATCTGTGTTCATTGCCCAAAATTCTACACCTTCAACCCCAATTTCAATCATTCTACGTACGGCGTTGCCACCTCCACCACCTGTTCCGATAACTTTGATTTTTGCCGCTGGGCTGAATTTTGAGGAAGAAAGGTAACTGTCGGATCTTGAGTTATTGTCTGTCTTCAAACTTTTAGGTAGCATACTTATTTAATACTTATTTTAACGTTTACTACAGCTAGTGTATGCATTTTATTGCTAGTACTATATATAATAAAAAACTGCTAAAAAACTTGCTTCATTCTTATATTTGTACTCCACTTTTGTCAAGATTGCTTTTAAGACAGGTCAAATTATTATATTATACGAAGCCATTATGCGTATTATTAAATAAAATTGCAGTGTGTATTTAAGTGAAGTATAAATATAATTTGCATTCATTTCAAGGTAAATAAGCTAATAAACCTCCCCGCAGCAAGATACGGGGCATCAAACAATAACTCTGATTTTCATTCGCTGCAAGCAGCGGGGAATATTACCCGAGAGGGATTTAAATTGCCTACTAAATTGTACTGTAAACCACAGTAAGCCTACAGCACTATATTTATAAGTAATCCTTCCTAGTTAAATTTTAGTTAGGAGATTAGCTACAATCCCCCCAATTTTTACATAAAACAAACAATAAGATACACTGAGCTCAGGACTTAAATAATTAGGAAATATTTAAGAAAAATCAAAACAAAAACAAAAACAAAAACATGTCTAGTATAAACACTAAACCTAATTCTGGTATTGAATCTAAACCATTTCAAAAAAATACAAGTAATAAAAATATATTTAACTTTCTTAAAAAGAAACCATCCAAAATATTACAATTTGGTTTTATTGCACTAGTATTAGTTATAACTGGTTTAGTAGCTTATTCAAGTTTAAATGAAGAAAGAAATGTAGCTAAAGCTGCAGGAACAATACCAGGAGACATAACAGGAGTTACTTCTACTACAGATACTACAGGTAATGACATTCTATCCTGGACAGCTCCAGCTAGTGATGGAGGAGATCCTATTACAGATTATGAGATTAGATACAGTACAGATAACTTTGCATCTGTAAACAATCTTTTAAATGATGGAGTAAATACAGCTCTTACTTACAATCTAAGTTCAAGTAAAGAATTAATAGCTGGTACAGCTTATCAGTTTAAAGTATTTGCTAAAAATGGTAATGGTTTAAGTGCCACTTCTCCTTTATCTACTTTAGCTAGTTATGACTGTGATGTGAGCAGATTTAATCTATAGTACTAACACCACTCTTACAAATGCAACTAGTAGATATTGTAATGTTGGTAACTTTCAAGTTAACTCTGGGGTTACTCTTACACTAGCTCAGGGGTATGCGTTTAAGGTTGCTGCATTGTCTGGTAGTGTCGGAGGAACAATTGACGCTACAGCTAAAGGCTATGCTTCCTCTCAAGGCCCTGGTGCATCTGCATCTTATGCTGGTGGTTATGGAGGAAATGGTGGCCCAACCAACATTGGAGGAAATTCCTATGGCTCAATCACTGAACCTACTGATTTAGGTAGTGGAGGTGCTAATAATGGAGCAAATGGTGGTGGATCTATTAAACTAAACATTACAGGTACTTTAACTAACAACGGAAGTATATTAGCTAATGGAAGTAGTGTTGGTAACAGTGGTTCAGGAGGTTCAGTTTGGATTAATACTAATACCTTAGCTGGTAATGGTAACATTAATGCTAATGGAGGAAATGGTTCTTATGGTGGAGGTGGAGGAAGAATAGCTCTATACTACCAAAGTAAAACTTTAACTGGAAGTGTTAGTGCAAGTGGAGGTGTTAATTTAAATAATGGTTCTGGTGGAGCAGGTACGGTATATGAAAAAGATACAAATGATGCAGTTCTAGTAAATGGTAATCTTAGAATAGATAATGGAAATATTGGAGGTTCAAGCAGCTTCCCTACCACCACTGTTAATTCAACTAGTCTATCTTTAACAACTCTAGATAACTTAATAGTAACCAACAAAGCTAATGTAGTCTTAAACAAAGATTTAACTATTTTAAATACTACTTTTGATGTTAATACAGGAACAAATTTCTACCAAAATAATCTATTAGCATTTTCTAACAATCTTAATGCTGTTACCTTGTCTGGTTATTGGGAAAGCAAATCAAGCCCTACTAATATTTCTCAGGCCGTCCTAAATGTTCAAAATGGTGGATACTTAACTACATCTCCAAATACCACATTAGCAGCTAATGAAAACTACAAGCTAGATCTAACCTTCACTAATTTAACTATAGATGTCGGAGGAACAATTGACGCTACAGCTAAAGGCTATGCTTCCTCTCAAGGCCCTGGTGCATCTGCATCTTATGCTGGTGGTTATGGAGGAAATGGTGGCCCAACCAACATTGGAGGAAATTCCTATGGCTCAATCACTGAACCTACTGATTTAGGTAGTGGAGGTGCTAATAATGGAGCAAATGGTGGTGGATCTATTAAACTAAACATTACAGGTACTTTAACTAACAACGGAAGTATATTAGCTAATGGAAGTAGTGTTGGTAACAGTGGTTCAGGAGGTTCAGTTTGGATTAATACTAATACCTTAGCTGGTAATGGTAACATTAATGCTAATGGAGGAAATGGTTCTTATGGTGGAGGTGGAGGAAGAATAGCTCTATACTACCAAAGTAAAACTTTAACTGGAAGTGTTAGTGCAAGTGGAGGTGTTAATTTAAATAATGGTTCTGGTGGAGCAGGTACGGTATATGAAAAAGATACAAATGATGCAGTTCTAGTAAATGGTAATCTTAGAATAGATAATGGAAATATTGGAGGTTCAAGCAGCTTCCCTACCACCACTGTTAATTCAACTAGTCTATCTTTAACAACTCTAGATAACTTAATAGTAACCAACAAAGCTAATGTAGTCTTAAACAAAGATTTAACTATTTTAAATACTACTTTTGATGTTAATACAGGAACAAATTTCTACCAAAATAATCTATTAGCATTTTCTAACAATCTTAATGCTGTTACCTTGTCTGGTTATTGGGAAAGCAAATCAAGCCCTACTAATATTTCTCAGGCCGTCCTAAATGTTCAAAATGGTGGATACTTAACTACATCTCCAAATACCACATTAGCAGCTAATGAAAACTACAAGCTAGATCTAACCTTCACTAATTTAACTATAGATGTCGGAGGAACAATTGACGCTACAGCTAAAGGCTATGCTTCCTCTCAAGGCCCTGGTGCATCTGCATCTTATGCTGGTGGTTATGGAGGAAATGGTGGCCCAACCAACATTGGAGGAAATTCCTATGGCTCAATCACTGAACCTACTGATTTAGGTAGTGGAGGTGCTAATAATGGAGCAAATGGTGGTGGATCTATTAAACTAAACATTACAGGTACTTTAACTAACAACGGAAGTATATTAGCTAATGGAAGTAGTGTTGGTAACAGTGGTTCAGGAGGTTCAGTTTGGATTAATACTAATACCTTAGCTGGTAATGGTAACATTAATGCTAATGGAGGAAATGGTTCTTATGGTGGAGGTGGAGGAAGAATAGCTCTATACTACCAAAGTAAAACTTTAACTGGAAGTGTTAGTGCAAGTGGAGGTGTTAATTTAAATAATGGTTCTGGTGGAGCAGGTACGGTATACTCAAAACAAATAACCCCAGCAGGCATACCTATTCCCAGTACTGGTTCATTAATTATTAGAAATTCTGTTGTGGGTGCTGGTACAAAATTATCTTGCTCTCCAACAGTATCTAACATGCCATGTTTTACAGGAAATTATTCTGTAGACTCAGTGGTAATAGAAAAAGCAAGTACAGCTTCAGTAACTCATCTACCCAACTCTAACACTCAAACAAATTATATAGATATTGAAACAAATACTTTTAGTATAGATAACCAATCTTCAATTAATCTAAACGGTTTAGGATACAGTGGAAACAACGCAGGAGTTGGTAATGGCCCAGGAGGAGGAAACGTAGTTTCTGGAGTAGGAAGTGGAGCAGGCTTTGGAAATAATGGAGGAGATAGCAATAACGGAGCTATAGGAGGAATAGCCTATGGAAGTAATATTGCCCCAGATCAAATTGGTTCAGCTGGAGGAGGGGCTAATGGTGGAAACGGAGGAGGATACTTTAAACTAAGAGCTAATACTTCTATTACCTTAAACGGTAACATTACAACTAATGCTACAAACGGTACTGGAACTAGTGGAGGAGGATCTGGAGGAAGTATTTGGTTATTCTCTCCTACTATTGCAGGAACAGGAAACTTAGTCTCTAATGGAGGTAACGGAATAAGTGGTGGAGGATGTGGAGCTGGAGGAAGAATTGCTTTCCTTGCAGATAATCTAACAGGCTATACTGGTACTCAAACAGTTAATGCAGGAACTGGAGCTGGTGATTGTGTAAACCTATCTGGGACTGTTTATACATCTAGCACTAGAACACCTATAACCAATAGTAATATTTCATCAGTTACTTGTACTCCTACTACAACCAACATCAATACTAACGTAAACTGTACAGTAACAACCACAGTAGACCTAAACACACTAAGTGGAAGTGTAAACATAAGAATAGGCACAAGCGGAACTGTAGTAAACTGTCCTATCCCAAGTAATTCTACTGGAACAACTCTAACTTGTAATGACATACCAGTAGGAGCAACTGATGGTACGTTCCCAAGTCAATATAATGCTTCTGGAAGTGGTACTACTTATCTTGATGGAAATAATATCAATGTGGTCATTCCACCTTTAACTTCAGCAGACATCTCTTCCCTAGTAGTAACCTGTGGAGTAGGAGGAGTTTTAGGAACAGCAACCGTAAACTCTACAACAACCTGTACCTTCACACTACCTACAAACAAAACTCTTCCAAGTGATTTCAAACTAGGAGTATCAGACGCAACTCCAGCAGGAACTTGTACAGTAACCAATACCACTACACAGGAAGTAACTTGTATTGCAGTTCCAACAGGAACATTAACTGGAAACCAACCAATAAACGGACAAATTGGAAACGGTGCTGTTATTCCCACAACATCAACAGTAACAGTTAACAGACTAATTTCTAATGGTGACATCTCAACTGTGGTGTGTACAACTCCAAAATTAATAAACCAAACAAGTGACTGTGTAGTTACCCTAACTGGAACAACTACCTTTAGTAACCTTACAGGCGATATAAAGATTCAAATTAGTGATGGACTGAATACACCTTGTCCTGCCTTTCCAACCGCAGGTAACACTCTAACTTGTACACTTACTCCTGTGGGAACTTTAATTGGAACCTTCAAACCAAATTACAGTTTAAACAACAACACAGCTATTAACACAGGAAGCAGTGATGTAGTAGTAAACAATCCTATTCAAAACACAGATATTCAATCTCTGTCCTGTTCTCCAACTAGCGTACCTGCAGATACTTCAGTAGACTGTACAATAACCCTGTCTGGAACTAACACCTTCAATAACTTCACAGGTAGTATAGACTTTAGAATAGGAACAGCTGGTACTATTAAAAACTGTACTATCCCTGCTACAGGAAATACTCTTACTTGTACTGGAATAAGTGTAGGATCTACAGCAGGCATTCTAACTTCACAATACAAAGCTAGTGGTACAGTATCTACTTATGCCAATGGAAATGATATCACTGTAAATCCAGCAAATACTCCTTTAACTACTGCAGATATCCCAGCACTTACAGTAGTGTGCGGAGGAGGAAACTCAGTAAGCGTAAATAGCTTAACAACTTGTGACTTCATCCTTCCAGTAAACAAAACATTGCCAACAGACTTCACTTTAAAAATAGGGAGTACAATTAATACAGGGCCTACACCAGCTGTAGTTCAAACATGCAGTCTTACAGTAGGTGGGCCAGCTAATCAAGTAGTTTGTGAATTTGTACAAACAGGAAGTGCTTCAGGCAATATGCCAATCTACGGAGTACTTGGTGTTGGAGCAAACTCAACTCAGACAGATACAGGAGAAATAGTTCTAGTAACAGACTCAGCTTGTTCCACAACTAACCCATGTGCCCTATTCGAAACAGCACTAACCTACAGCCCAACCCAAGCCCTAGCCAAAAGATATGGAGCTTCTGGTTCTACAAACTCAGATAACCTAATACTAACTCTAAAAGATACAAGATTAGAACAATCTGGATTTACTACAACATGTTCCATAAAATACAAATTCAGAACAGATACAAGCTACAGAACATTAACAACAAACTCTACATACAACAATACTACAGGATGTACAGGAAACCTTCTTAAAGCAAATCAACTATTATTCAATGTAGACTTTGAAATAACTGCAATAACAACAAATACAACTACAAACACTACAAAGAACTATCTAATCTATTCCAACTATGATTTCAAAGCTGGTTCTATTGGAGTTACTTCTATTGGTGGAAGTGGGTTGTAGGGAGGATTGAGAACATTGCTCGGACTAATTTGAGCGTGGCTGTAGGGGAGATATTTACTATCTCCCGGGGGCAATGTGGAGGGTAAAGGAGATACTACCGGCCATAACTATAACTTCCTTGTGTGGCCAATCCCCCCATACCCAAACTACCCCCAAGCCTTCGGCTTGACCCCTTGATAGGGGTACTTTCAGCCAAGCTTACTCTAATTGTATTATACTTCTAACCAAACTTAGCTCCCTTTATTGGGGGTTTTGGTTTTGGGTTGATTTCTTTTGAAAATATCTTATTTATTTGTTTAGACTTTTGGGCAGAAACTGACGCTAAGCCAAGCTCAGCTCGCAATAGCTTTTTGAAACAAGTTTTGGGTAACAGGCTCTACAGCTCTCCAAAAAGACTGAAGCCCTAATAAATTTCTTCAATTGCATCGTTTTCTGGAACTGGGTCAATTTTCCAAGTAATTGCTAAGTAAATTAGGGTAATTGCCCCAAGAGCTGCACTAATTATGCTTGTCCAAATTGTAGTCCAAATTGTTTCTAAGCCAAGTTGATTGAATATAAATAAAATAGCGAATTGAAGAAGCACAAAAATTGCTAGAACTCCAGATTTTTTGAAAGCCGATCTAGAAAGCAAATATTGAATTGTAACGTAAATTGCATTGTAAAAAATTGTGAAAATTAAGAACAAAGCAATATATTTTAAGTTATCAAAGTAAGTAAGCTTATTAAAGTATTCTAAAATTGGCCTTCCAAAAGCTATAGCTGAAACAACAAAAGCACTAATTACCAAACTCAAACCCATCATAACCCCTAAAGTTTTTAGGTATAGTTTTTTGTCATGTTTTCTTGCTGAATTAGCTACGAAAGTACCCAAGGCTGATGAAGCTCCAAAATGAACTATTTGGCCGAAGGAATAAGCAAGAGAATAACTGTATAAACTGTCTGTGTCCAAAAAACTTTTCCCTGTTAAAACTCCTAAATTCATAAAAATTAGTAGTAATTGCAGAACCGAACCTGTCCAGAAAGTTGAGTGAAGTTCTTGCCAAGGTTTTAGTTCATATTTTTTCTCTGCAGAATCTTGATCTTTAAATTTCTCATCAATTTCAGAAAGTACTGGCTTGGTTAGTATTTCGCCTAAAGTAAAAGCCAAAATAGCAGCTAATAACATTGCCAAAGGAAGAGTTGGAACGCCAAAACCGACCAATACTAAACCTACAGTAAGTGTCAGCCTTGTGAAGCCATATGTAAGTAGACTGGTAACGTAGCGCCAAATTTTTAACCTTCCCAATAAAATTTGTTGATTCAAACTTAGCAAAAGCTGGAAGGAAATATAAGCCATAACCAACCAGCTAGAATATAAGTCTTGATAATTAAAAATGTTGTTAACTAACCAACCAAGGGCAGGGGACAAAATTAGTAGTATTCCAAATATTTTAAAAATTAAAACTTTAAACTGGCTATAATAGCTAGATAAAACTTTTTGATTGTCGTGGTCTAAATTGGCAATTTTGCGAACCAAATGCGTAGACAAGCCAGATATTGGCCCTTGAAATACTGCTAAAACACCACTAATAGCAACCCATAAAGCAAAGTTACTTTTACTAAGTTTAGCTTCGGCAAAAAATATTATTCCAAAATTAATAGTTCCATTTATAATATTAGCTATAAATAAAATTCCGTTTGATCTTATAAAGTTGTTATTCCAAAGTTTCTTCCAAATTTCTTTAAACATAGGTTTGCTATTAAAAATTGCCGTGTTCATTGCCTTTGTCAAATTTAGATTAGTCACAATCTTGACCTGAATTTAGCTATTTCAAAAGGTAAAGTATGTCTAAGTTTATTTTTGTTACCGGAGGCGTAGTTTCTGGCATTGGAAAAGGTATTACAGCTGCTTCTGTTGGGCTTATTTTAAAAAGTGCAGGCGTTAAAGTTGATGTTATAAAATTTGATCCTTATTTAAATATAGATCCGGGAACTATGTCACCCTATGAACACGGCGAAGTTTACGTGTTAGAAGATGGTTCGGAAACAGATTTAGATTTAGGCCACTATGAAAGATTTTTAAATATAAACCTAAACAAAAATGCTTCGGTTACAGCTGGTAAAATTTACAATGCTATTTTAGAGCAGGAAAGAGAAGGCTATTATTTGGGAAAAAATGTACAATTAATTCCTCATGTTACAAATTACATTCAGGAATGTTTTCAAAAAAAAGTATCGCAAGATCAGGAAATGATAAGGTTAATTGAAATTGGAGGTTCTACCGGTGATATTGAAGGAGAAATTTTCCTAGAAAGTTTTAGGCAATTTAAACAAAAGAAGGGTTCGGATGTACTACATATTCACTTGGGATACATTCCATATTTGCATTGTAGTGGGGAATTTAAAACCAAGCCACTTCAAAATTCTATTAGGGAATTGTTAAGTAAGGGTTTGCAGCCAGATATTGTTGTGGCAAGATATAAACCAGAAATAGACCAAGATTTGTCTAAGGAAATTATGGCCAAAATTGCCTTGTTTAGTAATCTGCCTAACTACAAAGTTATAAGTTTACCAGATTTGGAATCTATTTATCAAGTTCCTTTGTATTTGCAAAACACCAGCATGGTTCAATGTCTTAACGAATTTTCTTCTAAACAAATTCAGCCAAGTTTACCAGAATTCTTTAACAAAATATTGAATAAAACTGAATTACTTAAAACTGTAGAAATAGCCTTAGTGGCCAAATATACAAAGTTAACCGATGCCTATTTAAGTTTGTTGGAATCGCTTAAAATTGCTGGTGTAGAAAATAACGTGCAAGTAAAAATTAATTTTGTGGAAGCTGAAAATCTTCACCCAGATTTAAAAAATACTCCAAAATTTGAAGCTGAATTAAACAAGTTGAAGTTGGCCAATGCTATTATAGTTCCGGGTGGTTTTGGATCTAGGGGAATGGAAGGTAAAATTGAAGCTGTTAATTATGCCCGCATTAACAAAATTCCATTTTTAGGTATTTGTTTAGGTTTGCAAATGGCTGTGGTAGAATATGCTAGAAATGTTCTTCAAATTAATGCCTTTAGCAGTGAAATGTTTGAAGACAGAAACTTAATTTCCCCAGATCAAAAACTTTTGGTAGATCTTATTCCAGCCCAAGTTAATATTCATAGAAAAGGCGGAACAATGAGGTTGGGTGGCTACAGTTGTGAATTAAAATCGAATAGTTTGACATCCTCCCTTTTTGGCAAAACTTCTGTTATAGAAAGGCATAGGCACAGATTAGAAGTTCAATCTGAATATGTACCACTTTTAGAAGAAAAAGGTTTAATTGTTTCGGGGAAACATTATTTTGAAGATGTAGAAAAGGGAGAGCAATTTTTAGTAGAAATGGTTGAATTATCAACATCTGTCCATCCATTCTTTGTAGCCACGCAAAGTCACCCAGAGTTTTTAAGCAGGCCAGAAAAATCTAACCCTCTTTTCTTTGGGCTAATTAAAGCAGCTTCTGGTCAACTCTCTTTTGAAACCAATAAGTAAAATTATCGGGGCAGGCCATTGTGGAAAGTCTTCCCTGCCTTACTAAAAGCCAATCTTGAAACAAACCAGTTTCCTTAATTTCCTTTAAAGTTACTTGTTTATCTTCAGCAAAATGTTGAATAAAACGTACTTTGGCGTACCAGCTTGGTCTAGGGTCATTTTCATCTTTTACTGGTTGACCTATAACTTCCATTAAACCCATAATTTTTGCCTCACCTTGAGAGTGATAAACTAAAACTAAGTCTCCAATTTCCCAAGATCTAATTACCAACAAAGCAGGGTTGCTGTGAACTCCGTCCCAGTTAGTTTCTTTATCTCTGGCTAAATCATAAACAGAGTAAGTTTGAGGGTCGGTTTTGGCTAGAAATAGTTTAGGCATAATAATTATTAAATTTTGTTTAGGAAAATGAGGGTATTTGTTTTAACCATAAAATTGTAGATAAGGTTATCCTTCTAAATTGCGTACTTCCAGAATCCTCTCGCAAATAAACAATTATCAATCTTGTTGCGTAATTCATTTAAGGAAAAAGTGAAAAGCTATGAGGCTGAAAAGAGAGTAGGGGGAAGGAGATTAAATCTCAGTTAAATCTATTGGTCTCCACCTTGGCTTACAGCTTGTACCATACTCATGAAATCGCCCATACTTCCTGTTTCTTGCATTTTCTTTGCAATTTCTTTTTGAACTTTGGAAATAGCATCTTCTACAGCTTCAATAATAGATTTGCTTAAAACAGAATCTGCTTTGCCTACGGATGTATAGTTTTCGTATACAAAGTTAACTAAAGATGGGTCAATTTGTATGTCTACAATTTTTTGTTCCCCAGTAATTGTTACAGTAACCCTAGAATTTTTACTTGTTCCAGATACTCTTATAGAAGCTAAAAGTGCAGAAATTTTTTGTTGTTGTTGACGAACTTTGTTTGCGTTTGCCATTAAACCTGCTGCGTTTTTAATATTATTTAACATAAATTTTTTATTTAGAATAAAGCAATTGGGCTTTTTTAGGTTTATTTTGTCAAGCAGGTTTGGTTTAAAACGTTGACTGTAACAACCCCCAAACCTTCGGCTTGACCCCTTGGTAGGTGTACTCACACATAGCCCCTACAATTTAGTTGGATTTTTTTACTCTATTAAATATAGGTTTTAGTTTGCTTAAACTTACCTTAATTCCTTTATCTAAAAATTTTTTAATCCCTTTTGCCCAAAACAAAAACCTGGAGTATAATTCTAATGAAAACAAAAATAAATATGAATCAAAAATCATCTTCAAGTAGTGACAGTAATAGTAACAATTCTAAATTTGGAAATAAATTTAGTTTAAATAAATTTTTAAAATCTAAAAAAGGACAATATTCTTTATTCTCTTTATTAACACTTTCTGTATTATTAATTTCAGGATTATTCACTTTCTCTTTATTACAAAATACTGATACAGCATTAGCTGCTTTAAATTGTCCTGCTGGTTCTACTGTAAGTGGAAATACTTGTATATCTAATACTCCTTCTTCTTATACTTGTCCTGCCGGTCAAAGCCTTGGAGGCAATGGTGCTCAGTGTTTTGTTACAAGTCAAACTGGTACTAGTTACAGTTGTCCAGATTTAGGGTCAGGGTCTGTTCCTAGAGGTGGCGTGCTAAACGGTACAACTTGTCAGGGTGTTGTTTCTCAATCATTGGTTGTAATTGACCCTGCAGCTCCTTGCCCTGCTTTTAGTTCTACATCTACAACATATCAGCAACCTTCTCAAGTTTTTGTAAACGGTTTTAGACTGTGTTTCGTTCCGCCAAACAACTCTGGTCCAGTTTATGAGGCTGCATCTTGTCCTGTTCCTGGTTTAACAGTTGGATATGATCAAGGATCTTCATGTGGTTATACTGCAGGTTGTGGAGGTGGAGGATGTTATTATTTTGTTGCTATTGGCGTAAGTTCTACTTTCTCATACGCCGCCACAGCAACCCCAACTTTCGGCCCTACATATACTCAAGACGCAACCCCAGCTTTTAACACTCCAGTAACCCCAACTTCCTATACTCCAGAACAAGGTCAAATCACAGGTCTAACCTGCACACCTTCTAGCGTGGTAGCCTCAGGCACAGTAAACTGTTCAGGCCAAGCAACAGGAGCACCAGCAGGAGTTCCATATGCTGGAAACATAACAGTAACAATAGACAATGGAGGAGGAAGTATAACAACAGCAATAAACCCAGACGGAACATTCACAGCTTCTTCAGTACCAGTAGGAACAACCACAGGAACTAAAGCAGCTACAACCAACTTGGGAGGAACTACACCAATTTCAGTATTTGCCCCTACAACCATAACTGCAACCAACATTGGAAACTCATCAAACTGTACTTCAGCTTTAACTGTAGCTATTGGAAATACTTATTCCTGTAACTATCCTCTAACAGGAGATGCTGGTAATAACTACGCTTTACCAACAGGTGGTATTACAGCAGCTACAAGTACAGCTACTGGTCAATCTCCAGCTTGTACAATTAGTGGAAATGGAACTGCTGCTGCAGCTTTAGTTTGTGCTGGTATTCCTACAACTGGGGGAAGTGCAGGACTTAGAGATACTTTACTAACTGTAGGTACTGGAGGTACTCCTGTAGATAAGGGTGATGTAACTTTAGCTCTTACTCCCTTAACAACAGCAAACATCCCAGGTCTAACAGTAACATGTGGAGTAGGTGGAACACCAGGAACAGTGCTTGTAAACTCTACAACAACATGTACCTTCACTCTTCCTGCAGATAAATCTCTTCCATCAGACTTCAAACTAGGTATAGGTAATGCAACACCAGCTGGAACTTGTGCTGTAGGAGCAAACAATCTTGTAACTTGTACATCTGTACCAACAGGAAGCCAAACAGGAACACAACCTATTAACGGACAAATTGGTTCTAACCCAGTAACTCCTACAGGTGAAACTGTAAATGTAGTAGCCCCTACAACCATAACTGCAACCAACATTGGAAATTCATCAAACTGTACTTCAGCTTTAACTGTAGCTATTGGAAATACTTATACTTGTAACTATCCTCTAACAGGAGACGCTGGCAATAACTATGCTTTACCAACAGGCGGTATTACTGCAGCTACAAGTACAGCTACTGGCCAATCTCCAGCTTGTACAATTAGTGGAAATGGAACTGCGGCTGTAGCTTTAGTTTGTGCTGGTATTCCTACAACTGGGGGAAGTGCAGGACTTAGAGATACTTTACTAACTGTAGGTACTGGAGGTACTCCTGTAGATAAGGGTGATGTAACTTTATTTTTCCCACCACTTGTTACAACCGACATTCCAGGTCTTACTGTAGTTTGTAATGGAGGTAATAGTGTGCTTGTAAACTCTACAACAACTTGTACCTTTACTCTTCCTGCAGATAAATCTCTTCCAAATAACTTCAAACTTGGTATTGGAGATGCCGCCCCATCAGGTACTTGTACTGTAGGAGCAAATAATCTTGTGACTTGTACATCTGTACCTACAGGAAGTCAAACAGGAACTCAAGGTATTAATGGTCAAATTGGAAGTGAGGCTGTTACTCCTACTGGAGAGACTGTTAATGTTACAGCTCTAAATGCTACAGTTTTACCTAGAACTGGAGGACTTGACCCAATGAGTATTTTTGGTATTTTAGGCAGTTTGGTACTAGGCTTTATTGGCTTTAAAACCTATCGTGCAAGAACCAAGAAGTTGATTTAATATGTAGTAGATCACGTTGGAGATAGTGTGCGAATGTTCTAGCTAATCATCTATAGTCTATTATAGCGCGTTATTAAGTAATTGATTATCCTCCGCGCACAAACTACCCCCAAGCCTTTGGCTTGACCCCTTACCTGTGGTACATCAACACAAATTTACTAGAATTATATCACACTCTAACTAAGCTTAACTCCCATTATTGGGAGTTCTGTTTTTGGATTGCTCCTCATTTTGAAAATATCTTATCAGTTTGTTTAAACGTCTTGTCGTAACTGATGCAGAGCCACATATGTTGCAATTGGTTAAGGACGAAGATTTAGCTCATTAAATTACTTAGACCTTATTTTTAAAACAATCAGGCATTATGGACAAAAACTTGCCAATGAGGCAAAATAAAAATACCAAAAATTAAATTTAAATATAAAACAAAATTATGTCAGTACTTTCTACCAGCGTTGCTTATTTATGCCTAGAATTCGGATTAAAACCTGAAATGAAAACTTATTGTGGGGGCTTGGGTATTTTAGCTGGAGACACTGTAAAATCGGCCGCAGATTTGGGTTTGAATATGTTTGGGGTTTCAATTTTATACAAGAAAGGTTGGTTCAAGCAGGAAATAAAAAACGACGGTGTTCAAGAGGAGCTGGAAGATTTATGGAATTATGAGCAATACCTAATTCCGCTAGATTTAAACTATTCCCTTGTAGTTGCAGGTGAAAATGTTAAAGTAAAAGTTTGGAAATATGAAGTTATTGGTCATTCTGGACATTCTGTTCCAATTTACTTTCTAGACACAGATTTGCCCGAAAATTCAGAGAAAATGAGAAAAGTTTCTGACATTGTTTACCCTGCAGACAAAGAAGTTAGAATTTCTCAGGAAATGATATTAGGTATTGGCGGCGTACAAATTTTAGAATTGCTAGGTCATAAAAATATTCAGAATTATCATTGTAACGAAAGTCATTCAATTTTCGCCTGTCTTGAATTAAAAAGAACGCTTGGCTCTTGGGAAGAAGTAAAGAAACGTTTAGTTTTTACCACACATACACCTTTAGCAACTGCACATACACATTATCCAAAAGAAGTTTTACAACAAACCCTTGGCGATTTTTACGCATATTTACCAGATCACTTATGGCTATCTGATGGAATGAACATGACCAGTCTGGCCTTGTTTTCGTCTAAGTTTAGCAACGGTGTTTCTAAAAGGCACAATTTGGTTACAAGTGAAATGTATCCTGAATACAAAATTGATTCTATTACCAATGGTGTTCATGTTAACACTTGGGTTTCTAAGCCTTTTGCCGAGCTATTTTCTAGATATGTTTTGAACTGGCAGGAATCACCAGAAAACCTAAAATTGTGTGCGGTTATTTCGGCTAGTGAAATTGCTTGGGCTCATGAAACTTCCAAACAAAATTTATTTCAATATATTTATTTCAAACAAAATATTTTACTAGATCCAAAAATTTTCACAATAGGTTTTGCCAGAAGAATGGTTGGTTATAAAAGAGCTAATTTTATTTTTACTAACTACGACAGACTTTTACAAATTGCCGAAAAAATGGGCGGATTGCAAATAGTTTTTTCTGGAAAAGCGTACCCAAATGAACCAGACGGAGAGGAAATGATTAAACAAATTTATAATTTATCTAAAAGAGAAAATAAGTTTTTAAAGATTGTGTATTTGCAAGATTATAGCATGGAAGTTGGTCATTTAATGACTTCTGGTGTAGATATTTGGTTAAATAACCCAATAGTACCGTTGGAAGCATCTGGAACAAGTGGTATGAAAGCATCTTTGAACGGTGTGCCAAACCTTTCTACTATGGATGGATGGTGGGTAGAAGGCTGGAGTGAAGGCGTAACTGGTTGGGCTTTAGGCGAAAATGAAATGGACCCAAGCAAAATGGCAGATGCTCAGTTAGCCGATTTGTATAATAAACTTGAAAACATAATCATTCCTTTATATAAAAATAATTTTGAAGATTGGTTGAAAATTCAAAGAAATTGCATTGCCATTAACGGAAGCCATTTCAACAGTAATCGTATGTTGAACGAGTACTTAATTAAGGGCTATTTAAGCTAATTAATTTTCAGAAACAACAAGTAAATACAATAATTGCAATCACATTTTAAATATGAGCCAACTAGATAGCTTCCAATATAGAATAGAGAATTTATCTCTAGCTTTTCAGGGTGGAGTAAGACGTGGAGTTTTAATTTTTACTGGTGTTTGCCTTATTTTATTGGCTCCAGTTTATTTTGGTGGTCAAGCTGCTGCTGGCTTATTCAGACAAACTTGGTTCGATTCCAGCAACGCAGTTATTCCTAAAGATTTAAAAGAAAATAAGTACGAAGTTAGCACAACTCAACTAGTACCTTTGGCTTCTGGAGAAACTGCTTTATATATTTCTGTTAGCAACAAGTTAAATTCTACAGTTGGTTATTTTCCGTGGGTATACACTTTGCAAGTTACAAGTAAAGATGGTACATTGTTAGATCAGCAAAGATTTACCAGTTATTTATTGCCTGAAGAGGTTAAGTATTTAACTTTAAATTCGGCCGATCCTACAGCAACCACTTTAAGTATTATTGAAGAACCTCAAACCCAGAGAGTATTTTATAATCCTAACGCCAACAATAACCAGAAAACTCCAGATATTCAAATTAGGAATGATCAGATTTTACCTGGAAAAGATCAAAATTCGCTTAAAATTTCGGCTATCTTTAAGAATAACACAGAATTCAACATTGAAAAAGTAGATGTTTTATTTTTAATTCGTGATTCAAGGCAAAGTGTGGTAGGGGTAGGGGTGTATAACTTCAGCGGCTTTGAAGCTAGGTCTGAAAGAATTATAGAGTTAGATTACCCAAAACCAAGAGACAGAGAAGCTAGGTTTCTAGATTTACGTTGGTCTGTAAACTATTTGGATAAAAATTCTATTGTTTTGAAGTAGCAGGAGTCACTTACATTTTCGATACATAAAGATTAAACTATATAAACTTTCACCCTGAACTTGTTTCAGGGTATAGGTGGACGAAGACCTAAAACGTATCAATTCTATTATTATTTCTCAGACAAATTAAAAAACGGCCGCTATTGAGCTAATCCAAGAAATAAATTATAGCTGCCTGACAATTTTATCAAACCGGCAATTTAAAACTTGTCGGCTTCAGTTTTTGGTAGCCAGAAATTTCCTTTTACCTTTTTCAATTCACCTTGATTTTCTACCCACAATTCTACTTCAGTTAAATTTGGCCCAGCTTCGGTTTTCAAGTTCTTCTTTATTTGGGTTAAAACCTCAGCTCCCATTTGCTTGGTAATTTTAATAACTTTAATAGTGTTAGGGCTAGTCAATTCTTTTTCAGCGGGAATTTGCTTAACTTCTTCTGTGGAAAATAAACTGTCAGGATTTTGTTTTAATTCAGCCCAATTCTTTGATTTTAAAGCCTTTTCTCTATTAACAGATACTCTTATATCTTCATTCAGCAAAACTGACAGCGGACCTTCTTCA
This sequence comes from uncultured bacterium, assembly GCA_963704645.1. GTDB lineage: Bacteria > Patescibacteriota > JACMRA01 > JACMRA01 > JACMRA01 > JBILXY01. The sequence continues at coordinate 961,214 of OY969926.1, read as the reverse complement.
AAAATAGCCAAATTATCAATTAAAAGTTTCGGTAATTCGTCGTACTCTTTTACTATATCTACAACCGTTTCTGTTGGCATAACCTCGTCTGTATTATCAGTATTATCGCTATCAGTTTGTTCTACTTCTTCGGGTGCAGTAACAACAACTTCTGGTTTTGTTTCTCTCTTTTTAGGCATGCTAATTTTACCCCGAACCCAAAACATTTCCGCCTCCACCAGTTTTGGTGATAAATCCATAGCTCTTTTAGGGAAAATAACTCCTTCAATTTCGCCTGTGTTTAAAGTTATTTGCAAAGTTAACATCATTTGACCGGCTTTAGTAAAAATTTTGCGAACTTTAGTAACCAGAACTAAAAAAATATCGTCTCTTCCAGCTGTTTCTCTGGCCCATTCTTGAATAGGAAAATATTCATTAAGCGGGTTACCAGAAACAAACAAGCCAAGGCTATCTTTTTCCTTCAACAAAACTTCAAAAATGGATAGATTTTTAACATCTTCTTGCCATTTAATTTGAGCTCCTGCATCGTTGCTTTCCGCTCCAAATAAATCTTCACTTTCTATAGAAGAAACCTGTCTTAAGCTAGAGGCAGTTTGTAATATTGTATCAACATTGGCCATTAAAAAAGATCGGTAATCAACATAGTTTATGCTCATGTTATAAGCTAATTCTAGACTTAATAAAAAGTCAATCTTAAAAAATGTAGTAGATTTCTTGTACAATTTTGAGCTTATTTTGAGTATTTAAGCTCGGTTAATGTTATGAAATAGGTTTACATCAATGCTAAGACTTCATCTTGTTCTTAAACTCATATACTTCTATGAAAGTTCAACAATTTCTTGGCAGAAGTCTTTTAAGTTCTCAATATTGGCGCTGGTGAAAAGCATGCAAATTTTTTCTTCATTAAAATGTTGTTTTAAAATATTTTGTATTTCCTGTAAGGCAGAATTGTTAAGTTCGTCTATTAAATTGTCTACAAAAATAATTTTGGGTGAATGAATTAAAATAGATATTAACTCGAATTTAATTTTTTCTACACTAGATAATTGGTTAACCGAGGTTTTTAGTAAGCTCTGAAATTTAAACTTTTTAAGTAGCTGATCTATTTTGTGTTTGGTTTCTTGAACCGACATATTATACAAATAGCCAGAAAGTAGCAAACTATCCTCCACGCTCAGGCTTATGTTAGAACTTATTTTCTGGACGCTGGCTACACCAATTTCGTGTAAAAATTCAGCATCTTTTGCATTGGGTTTATATCCAAGTATTTTAACTTCACCTGAACTGGCATTTGTTGAGCCTGTACATATTTTAAACAATGTAGTTTTCCCGCAATTTTTCTTGCCCACAATGCCAACAATTTTTGGCGTTTTAATTTCTAAATTAAAGTTTATCAAGGCTTTAACTTGTTTGACTGTACCTTTAGCACCAAAACTTTTTAATGGGTATCTGTAATTTTTACTAACGTTTTTAATAAGAATGCAGTTCATTATTGAAACAAGCCTAAAACAACTTCAATTGTAAACAAATTTCTTAATCCAAATGTTGGACAAATAGCATTATTAAAAGGAGAAGTGGTAATTTAAACTAGAAATACAAACCACCTGTAACCGAAGTAATTAATAAGCATGGTTACGCCAATTGTTCCAATTTTAGCCAGTAGCGGCCAATGTTTGTTTACTAATTTGTACTTTTTCACTTCATTTAAAATTCGTTTATTTGAAGTAAGGAAGTTAATAAGCCAAACAGAGAGAATTAAAGTGACTAAACTTACAGCAATAAATTTAGAAACTACCTGTGGATTAGTTAGCTGGTTGGTATCTGAAAAAGTTACGTATCTATTTAAATAATAACTAGCTAAAACCGAGGCAATAAAAGAAATACAATGGGAAAATGCGTAAATATTAAGCTTAATAATTTTAAGCCAGCCTTGAATTTTTTCAGATTTTTCTAATCCTAAAACCAGACCTTTCCACAAAATTAGTTCTAAAAGTGTTCTAACTCCTGCTAAAACTGTAAAAATAAACAATCGGTAAATCTCGGTGGAAAGCATATTAGCTTAGTCTTAATCTAATTACACCAAGCAAGGCTTCTAAAACAATTTTTTTGTTGAATTTGCTTTTGCCTTTTTCCCTGTCTGTAAAAATAATTGGAATTTCGGTAAATTTAAAGCCAAGTTTAGCCGCTCTGTACTTCATTTCAATTTGGAATAAATAACCTTCTGCTTTAATACTTTTTAAATCTAGCTTTTGAAACACTTCTGCTTTGTATAAATTAAAACCGCCAGTAAAATCGTTAATGTTCACTCCTAAAATAAGCTTAGAATACAATGACCCAAATTTGCTAACCATGTTTCTAACAGGTCCCCAGCCAACTACACTTCCACCTTTAATGTTGCGTGAACCAATAACGTAGTCATAACCAGACTTAGCTTGATGAACTAAATCTTTTAAATATTTAGGGTTATGCGAAAAATCTGCGTCCATTTCCTGCAAAAAATCCACCCTGTCCATAATATGCTCAAACCCTTGAATGTAGGCAGAACCCAAACCCATTTTGCCAGGTCTTACTTTTACTTCGATAGTAAAGCCTTCAGAATTAAGATTGGCGGCTCTTTCTTTTGCTAAATCTGCAGTTCCGTCAGGAGAATTATCGTCCATAACCAAAACCAAGGTTGAAATTTGTTCTTTTTTTACTTCTTCAGCAATTTTATTAAGCAAATCAGAGATATTCTCACTTTCTTTGTATGTAGGAATTACAATGCCTAACACGTACTTGTTCATAACAACAAGTCTTCTGAAATTAGGAATGTTTTGTCAAAAATAGGTATAATATTTGACGAGCCTGAAAAATAAACTAGTTTTATAAAGCGTAATTGCAAATTACATATTTTAATTTTAAGAGGTTTCTATATGCAAATTAACGAATCTATTTTAGAAATTAATCCGGCGAATTGTTGTAACAAAAATCCTATTTCAAATCAATGCGATTCATGTGTAAATTCTGAAGCTCATGGAACTTTACAATGTAGAATATGCGGTTTAGTATATCATGCACAAACAGGGGAAATGTATAATTATAGACATCAAGAGGAGCAGCCAGCCGAGCAACCGAATTACAATCAAGCCTTTACAAGGCCTGAAAGAAGAAAACATCCACGGTAACATTGTATTTATAAAATTATCCAAAAGTTATTAAATTCTCCAAAAGTCCATCCAATAGGGTGGCATTTTTTTGGTGAAATTGGAGTGAAAAATCGCAAGTCTTGATCACCCTAAAGTATAACTAGTAATTGACGGAAAGAGGATTTGTTTAAACACTGCAGTTATGAACTTTTTTAAGAACTTTACTAGGCAATCTAAACTCTTAATTGTTGGTTTTTTTACACTTTTGTTTTTTAGACTACCTTCCTTTTTCGAAACTTTTTGGTACGGAGATGAAAACTATTATTTAGCAGTTGCCCAAAGCATGGTGAAAGGTGGCCAGTGGCTTTACGTTGGAGCCTGGGATAATAAACCGCCAATTTTGTATTATGTTTACGCTTTTTCGGTTTGGCTATTTGGAATAGAACTGTGGCCACTGCGGGTTTTTAACTTTTTATTAGGGTTTTTGGTTTGCTATTTGGTGTATAAAATTTGCTTGGAAATATTTAATTTTTCTAAAAAGGCTTCGGTTTCGGCATTTTTCGTTAGCATTTTTCTGCAATCTATTTATTTTGAAGTAACAATATTTAACGCCGAGAACTTGTTTGTTCCGCTAGTTCTACTCGGTTTTTATTTGGTTGCTAAAAATTTACTAGCTTTGAATTTTGATTTTAACTTTTTTGGAATATCAGCTCAAGAAATGCTGGAAGAAATTGGGAATACTAAGTGGAATAATTTTCTAATATTGCTTAAGGAATTTCGTTTAATAATTCTTGGCGGTTTTGTTTGGAGTCTTGCTATTTTAACTAAAATTCCCGCTTTGGCTGAAATTGGTTGGTTAATTGCTTTAATTTACTTGGTTTTATTATATAAATTTAGAAGAGAATGGCCAAGTCTTAATTGGTACGAACGCATTGTTGAATTTTTGAAAATAAAGCGTGTATGGTTTTCGGCTTTATTGCTTGTAATTTCAATTGCATTTTTGCCAATTGTTATTGCCTTTGTATACTATATAAATGGCTATTTTTCCGAACTTTGGTTTGCAGTTTGGCAATATAACAACCAGTATTATTTACCAGAAAATTCTAACCCAGTATTGTTTGGTTTTACTTTACCTATAAAATCTTTGTATTTCAGGGCTTTGTTGTTAATTTCAGTATTAGCTTTAACCACAGTCTCGCTTTTTCAAAGAGTTGATCTGAAATCTAATAAAGAATATAATAAACTATCTGAAAATATTAATCAGTCTAATTTGGGTCAAAATGGATTTATAATTATTAACTGGCTTTGTGTAGCTACCTTTAGTGTCTTAATAGCAGAACGAAATTATCCTCATTATCTTCAGCAAATATTACCAATTTCAGCTATTTTGGTGGCTTGGCTTGTTAGCTTATGGTCTTTGAAAAACCTTAATTTAAGCTCGAAATTTACAGCAATTGTTGCTAGTTTAGTTTTTTACCAAATCCTTTTAACAAATTTTACTGGGGGAAGTGGAGTTTTAAATTACTTTAATATAGATCAATATTGGGGCAAAAATGGTTTTAATACAGTTATTACTGGCAACCAAAGCTTAGCCAGTTGGCAACGCAGTTTTGATGCCAACACCGTAGATAAAACTAGGCTTTTAGTTCCAATTGTTCAAAAATATACTAATTCAAACGACAATATTTTTATAGCCTCAACAATGCCAGAAATTTACCCAGTTTCAGACAGACTAAATGCCTATAAGTACGTTGTAGATTACCACCCGCTAATAGATTTGAACGAAGAAGGTTTGTACAAATTATTAGTGGAAAAGAAGACAAAGTTAATTCTAACAGATTCACAATCAGGTTTATCTAAAAAGCTGCTAGTCTACCTTCCCCAAAAATACAATTTAATAGAGCAAGTAAGCGGAAGATATTCAATTTGGGTATTGAAATAAGGCTACATCTCAACAAATTCGTAGCGGAGACCTCCGTGTCTCCATTATCGTTTAAAAAATAATGTAGCGGCGAGCCTGTCTCGCCATCCACGTTTTGAGTTTAAACAACCAATTTTACAATCGTCATTAAGAATTTTTTTTGAGAAAGACACCCCTACATTCCTAAATTTTTTGGAAAATATAAATACGCCAAGCATAACCAGGCGTATTTTAAGGATTTTATTTATAGATAAAAGCAACCAGAAGTATAAGCACTGCATCCATCAACCCCAGAAGAATCACTGGGTCGAATCCTGCTAGTTTTAGTGCTAGTCCCGCCATCGCAATTATTGCGAACACAATAAAATGTGTTGAGGACATCTTTTTGATTCCTCTGTGAATTGCAATAATGCAAAGTACTGCAACTGCAACCAATATGACAAACAAGACTATTGGTGGTAATCTCAACATAAATTTCATCTCCAAAATTTGATATATTTACTTATACCTTCTCAGTCTAAGCATACAATTTTGTAAATTACAAGAATTATTTTGTCTCAGCTTCGTGTTACTAAATTAATACAAACGGAATAATATCCGTAAAAAACAATACCACCAATATCAAAATAGATATACCGAATAAATTATTGAAATAAGACAGCTCTCCATTCTTAAATTCTTTGGAAAATATAAATACGCCGAGCTTAGCAGGGCGTATATTTTTCACTTCACTCAACTTTAATCAGAGTAGGGTGTGAGAAAGAGAATTATTGCTAAAATCACATCTAATCCAGTTAGCCAAAGCAGTGGATCGATGTCGTGGCTAAATACTAGCGCAATAACACAAGCAGATAAGCCCAGCGCTAAGACAAAAGGCTTTCCACTATTGGATTTAATCTTAATGATAAAGATTAGAATGAAGCCAATTACAGCTACAATTATCATCCACCCCCAAGGAGGCAGTAGATTCAGAATTGGTGCAATGTTAATAACTGCTAAACTCATAACTTTAATCTCCAGTAATTTGATAAATTTACTCCAATCCTGCTAAACTAAGCATATAATTTTGTAAATTGCAAGGGACTTGCAGGAAGCGCTTGGGTTTGGTAAAATTTATATTGTGGAGTGTTGAGGTGTAGTATTTTTATACTCTCAATGTTCGTTGTTTTCTTTTTAAATAGGGTAAATATACTCGAATTTGAGTGGCTCAGCAGCTTAGACCCTGAAACAAGTTCAGGGCAACAGTCATCTTAAGCTCTTGATAGCGAGTGGTCGATTATCATGTCTCAACAGCAGGTTATCCCAATCTTACGCATTTTGCTTGACATTAAAACAACTCTTTTTAACAGTGTTTAAAGATGTCTGTTACCTATCAGCCAAAAAAGAGGCAAAGAGCAAGAAAAGCTGGATTCCGTGCCAGATTAAAAAACGCCCCCCATATTCTAAAAAGTAGAAGGGCAAAAGGAAGATGGAGATTAGCTTTCCAAGCTTCTGTTAAATAAATAATTCCAAGTTAAATTTACTTTGCAGTGCTTCCTAAAACCAACAGAATTATTCAAGAAAAAGAAATTAAGTCTGTTTACCGCACTAAATTTAGAGATAAAAATAGTTTATTTCAAACATATTTAAGTCCAAGTGCAAGTCACGATTTTAAATTATTAGTAGTTATTTCTAAGAAGGTTTTAAGAAGAGCAAACAAAAGAAACAGACTACGAAGAAAAGTACACAGCATTTTTTCAAAGTTAAATTTTCAGGATAGGTTACCCAATAATTTAAGCTGCATTTTACAAGTAAAAAGTCCAAAATTATTACAATTAGGGTTGACAGAGATAGAAAACGAAGTCTTACCATCAGTAAGAAAATTATTTCAAAATTTAGCCAATAAAACTAAATAAGATTTACATTTATTAAAATATTAGTTTTACTTGTATTAACTTAGTTGGTTAATATAGTAAAGCTATATGCCGAAGTAGCTCAGTGGTAGAGCAGTGGCCTGAAGAGCCTCGTGTCGTCAGTCCGATTCTGACCTTCGGCACCACAATAAAATTCAAACAAAAAACAAATACTACATTCATTCCAAATTTAATTTGTCCTAGATATTGTTAATTCAAAACTTTAATATAAATTCAAAGTAACAGATTTTCATTTCTACAGAGAGGTTTACATTTAGATGATTACTTAAACATTATAGTATACTAATTTCAAATAAGTTTCAAAAGGCGAAACTTCCTTTAATAAAAATAAATACAGCTGGGAGGCAAGCGAGAGGGTAAAGTTTTAATAACTTAGAAATACTTTAATTTCTGCAAATTTAATTTACTTTTTCGTCTGGTTCAAAGTTCTAATTCCTTAGGGAATTCTTTAGAGCAAGAGATTATTCATAATCCATTTACATTTATGTTAAACGAAAACAACTCAAACGTTCCTCAGACAAATTCTGCGGAAATTAATAAAGGTTTGGCTATCAATTATAGCGAGCCTGCAAATTTAAACAAAAAACCAAGCAACCCTGTTCCAAGGGTGAACGCTTTCAAGCAACCACCTAGGCCTCAACAAAGAAATAATAATTCTGGTGGTGGCAATTCTGGCCAAGGCCAACAAAGGCGAAATGGCGGAAACAGAAGACCAGTTTCAACTGAGCCAAGAACTTCTGCTGTAACTTCAGATAGGTCACATTTCATGACTAGAAGAAACGAAAATCAGAACGAACCTGGAACTTTTGAAATTTCTAGCGGAGGTCCTAACCCAGGTGGTAGATTCAACAAGAAAACAGGAATGATGACAAAAGGCAACTTAGGTCACGCCACTGTTTCCCCTTCTTTTAATACTGGTCCATTAATTGCTACAAATTCCGCTCCAGTTTTTCCTGAAGGCAATATTGTTAAATTAATTCCTTTAGGTGGAACAAACGAAGTAGGAATGAACATGACAGCTATTGAATGCGGTGATGACATTGTATTAATTGACAGCGGTCTTGGTTTTGGAGGTGGCGAAAGATTCCCAGGTGTTGACTACATTATTCCTGACACTGCTTACATTGAACAAAATAGGCACAAAATTAGAGGTTTAATTTACACTCATGGTCACTTAGATCATATTGGTGCTGCTCCTTACATTTTGCCTAAATTAGGCCCAATCCCAATTTTTAGCATGCCGCTTACTTTGGCACTTCTAAAAAACAGACTTCAAGAATTTGAATTAGCCGACAAACTTGTAGCAAGAATTATTAATTTAGAACAACCACTAAGTTTAGGTGTTTTCAGATTCCAATTCTTCAGATTAAATCACTCCATTCCAGACGTAGTTGGTTTAGCAATAGACACACCAATGGGTAGAATTGTTTACGCTACAGATTGGAAGTTCGATAATACCCCAATTGACGGACATTTAAGCGATTACGGAAAATTAGCCGAATTAGGAGATGAAGGTGTAAGGCTTTTGCTTACCGATTCATTAGGTGTTTTAAAACCAGGTTACCAAATTTCAGAAAAGGTAATTGGCCAGACAATTTCTAGAATTTTTGGCGAATGTGAAGGACGTATAATTTTTACAACCTTTGCTTCTTCAATTTCTAGAGCACAATTAGTTATTGATGCCTGTGTTAAATATAACAGAAGGCTGGCGTTGGTTGGAAGATCTATGGTAAATAACTTTAAGGCTTGTTTCGAGCTAGGTTATTTGAAAGTTCCACAAGGTTTAATTATTGAAATGAACGAAATTGGTAAATTACAAGATAACCAAGTTTGTATTTTAGCAACAGGTTCACAAGGTGAAGAATTGGCTGGTTTAAGCAGAATGTCACGTGACGAACACGACCAAATTAGATTACAAGGCGGTGATGCAGTTATTTTTAGCTCTACAACTATTCCTGGTAACGAAGATTCTATTCAAGCTTTAATTGCCCAACTTTCTAGAAAAGGTGTAACTGTATTTTCCCCATCAGAATTTAGATTACATGTTTCCGGACATGCTTGCCAAGAAGATTTGAAATTATTGTTTGCTTTAACTAGACCAGACTATTTACAACCAATTCACGGTAGCCACTACATGTTGAAGAAAGTTGGAGAACTTGGAGCAGGAATGGGTATTCCAGCAGAACACTGTTTAATTGGCGAAAACGGTAGAATTGTAGAATTACGTTCTAAAGAAGTTGTATTAACCGACGACGTTGTTACCGAAAGCTATTTATTAGTAGACGGAACAGGAGTTGGTGCAGTTTCTGAACTAGTTTTAGAAGAACGAAGACAAATGAGCAAGCAAGGTAGCGTAATTGTGGTGCTATTAGTTAACAAACAAAAGAAACTTGTTGGCGGCCCAGAATTAATTAGTCGTGGTTTTGTATACATGAAAACCAGTGTAGATTTATTCGACCAAATAAGAGAAGAAATTAGAGCTAAATTTGAAAGAATTAATTTAGACCCAGAATCTAAAACTTATTGGACTGAAATGCGTCAGCAAATTAAGAACATCACCAAAGACTTTATTGCCCAAAAAACCGATAAAGACCCAATGATTATTCCAGTAATTGTTCAGGTTTAAAAATTCGCTAGCCATGGCCAAACCATACAAACTAAGCGATAAAATTCAACAAACAGGAATGGGCAAGTTAAAACAGCTTGCCTTTCTTAATTTCACAATTCGGGAAGATATAGTTTCCATTCTAAAAGATCTAAATTTAGACGAAGCCGAGATAGAGCAAGTTAAAATATTCATTAAGTTAGACGAAGATCAAACCCTGTTGAACATTAAAATTCAATGCGAGAACAAAACCATGCTGGCCTTCTTAAAAACTAATTGTTCTATTTTTGAGGAAAAGTTGTATTCTGGGTATAGCCATTTGAAGGTTGAGCTGAAGGTTGGGTAGGGGTTGACAGTTTATAAAGTTTAACCTTTAATATTAATATTAAACCTTTAATATATGACTATTGTAAAAACAGTACAGTTTCGTGAAAATCTTAAAGAAATTTTAGAAAAAATATATAGCGGCAACGAAAAAGACTTTTTCCTAGATTATTATGGGAAATTGTTTCAAATTGTGCCTGTAAATAATGATGCATCAAAAAATAAAACTCAAAGCCAAAAAGCAGTTGAGTATTTTGAAAATTTACCTTCCAAAAAATTAACTAGCCCAATATTTAATGAAGCCGATCCTGCTAAAGAAAAAGAAAATTTTAGAAAATTAACTGCTGGCGTATATGAAAAATAACCTTTTATTAGATAAAAATATTGTAATTGATATAATTGCTGGAAGGGAAAGGAAGCCTAAAATTTTAGAAATTTTAAAGAATTTTGATATACTTTCTATTTCTACACATACTTTTGCTACTTGCTTTTATATTTTAAGAAAGGATTATACCAAAGAAGAGATTTATAGTTTTTTAAGTAATTTTGAACTGCAAGAAATTAACCCTGCAGACTGTCATTTAGCCTTTAATTTGGCTAAAAACATAGATGATATAGAGGACTGTATTGAACTATGTGTGGCAAAAAGAAACAAGGCAAAAGTATTAAGTGCCGATATAAAAATGGAATTTAAATACAAAGATTTGTTTGATATTGCTTTGGTTTAATTTGGGGTAGGGGTTAATGCTGATTAAATTAACAAAAAGGGTGATATGATTGCTTATTCAAATACATTGCTATGCTAAATGATAACTTAATAATAGAGTCAATTCAGACAAGAATAACAAGGTCTAATGATTTTACAAACATTAAAGCAGACTATATTCCTTGGTACAAAGAATCTTTACATTTACTAAATACCATTTTTGGAGAAGACCATCACATTGTTAGTTATTTTAAAAATGAATCATACACTGGTTTAAGTACTCAACCAGGTAATTTTTATGAACAAAAAAATGAAAGAGCCAGGCAATGCCTAAAAGCTATTATAGAACAGATAAAAATTTTTGGTTTAACAGTAGTAAAAGGAAATAAGCAAGAGCTTGGTAACTCACAATCTGGTGTAATTATTAATAATACCCAAAACCAGTCACAGCAACAAAGTCAAATCATAAGCTTTGAAATATTTGTAGATATATTAGAAACAGATTTAGACGACGAGCAAAAAGAAAATCTCAAAGATGCTTTAACAGAATATAAGACAACTAATAATTTCACTAAAGCTGCAAAATTTATAAAAACTTTGGGTGATAATGTTTTAGCAAATATTGTTTCTTCAATAATTCTTAACCCAAGTATAATTAATCAACTAATTAATTACTTAAATAAGTAAAATCTATACTAAAAAATATGTATTCTAAAATTCATAGTTGGCATAATCCAATTTCAGTAACAGGAAAAAGTTTTAAATGTGGATATTGTTCGAACACTATATCATCAGATAAATCTTATGTAGCAGATGTATTAAAAAATGGAAGGTCAAGCAGAGAAAGCTTAATATACACTTGTCCGCATTGCTTTAATCCAACTTTCTTTAATGAAGATGATAAACAAATTCCTGGGCCAATTATTGGAGATGATATTGGTAACTTAGACAGCACTGTTCATGAGCTTTATAATGAAACAAGGCAATCTTTTTCTGTAGGTGCTTACACTCTTTCAGTATTAGGTAGCAGAAAATTGTTGATGAATATTGCTGTATCGCAGGGTGTAGATACTGGACTAAAGTTTGCTGAGTATGTTAAGTGGCTAGATGATAATCATTATACACCACCTAACTCTAAAGTCTGGGTAGACCATATTAGAAACAAAGGAAATGAAGCAACCCATGAAATACCGTCTATTTTAAAAGAAGATGCGGAAGATTTGATTACTATGATTGAAATGATATTAAAGTTTGTATACGAATATCCAGCAAAAATTAAACCTAAAAATATATAGGAATCTTACTTTCGTTTTGAATATTTTGCTATACCCCTTTTGACAATATTACAATTTTGCTATATTTTATAATTGGATTGTATATGGCAACAAATGTATTTGAAAATTTTAAGGTTTATTTAGTTAGCGACGATGGAATAAACTCACCAGTTGCAGACTACCTTATTGATCTTTCAAAAACTAATAAAGAACTCTTTGTTAAAGCCATTTCCCGTATAAAATCCTTGCCAGATGAGCATGCTAGTTTTACAGATATAAAACATTTTGTTCATGGTAACTTTCGTTGTTTTGAATTAAGGGTAAAAAGTGGAAATAATATTTGTAGATTTTTTTATACTATAGAAAAACCAAATTTTGTAGTTCTCCACGGATTTACCAAAAAAACTCAAAAAACTGAGACTAAAGAAATAAAAAAAGGAGAAAACAATCTTGTAATTTATCAAAACACCAAATTTAAAATACTTTTTCCATATGTCTAACGTAAAAAAACTTCAAGAAATAATCTCTTCCCCAGAGTTTACTACTGCTATTGCCAAACGCACCGAGGAAATTGAAGTTGCCTTAAAAATTAAAAAACACAGACTTGAACTTGGCCTTACTCAGCTTGAACTTGCTGAAAAAATGGGTGTAACCCAAACTGTAATTTCCCGTATTGAAAGCCTTGATGGTGGAATTACAACTGGTACAATTGCTAAGTTTTGCAAAGCTACAGGGCTTGAACTAGACTTTATAAAACCAGCAGGCAGTTTATCAATTTTTGAAATTGCTAATTATATTCTAGGACAAGGTGAAAAACTTTTAGGAGACAATTTTGATATTTCCAACTTAAAAATTAACAAACTATTGTTTTTCATAGATAAAGAATTGTTTGATGAATTGGGTTTTAGGTATTTCAATTTTACTCTGCAAGCTTGGGAGCATGGTCCAGTTTATCCAGATTTATATCATAGGTACAAAGGCTTTGGCAGAGATTCTATTAAAGAAAGCATTTTGAAAATTACTCTTCCAGAAGCAATTAAAAAAACAATAGATCAATCAATAAAAACCAATATTAACCTTTCAGCAAAAGAACTTGAGCTAGAAACGCATAAATTAGATATTTGGAAAAAAGCTATAGCAAAAGGTAGAAATACAGTTATTGAGTTTTAACACAATTGGTACTATAAAAATTCTATGTTGTGTTTCAAACATCAAATGCTAATTTTTCAGGTTGGTTTATAACCATGTTAAGGTTGACAAATTTCCCCCAAATCTATATTTTTAAACAAATGTCAGAAGAAAGCAAGAGCCTTAGCAGTATAAATTTTTTGGTTCTATCAACGGCCTTGTGGGTTTTTACTTCACTGTTCAGCATATCTTGTTTTGTATTTATTTTGATAGTAGATCTTCTTAAAATTAATACCTTTGTAAAAAGCATTAATGAATACGTTTCGGCTTTAATTCTTGGTGTTCTTGTTTTTGGCGTATTCACTGGTTGCATAATGCTGGCGGAAAAGTTTTTAAATCTGTTTTTTCCTAAGCAGATGCAAAATAAAGGCATGGTTAGCTTGGTTTTAAGCGTTCTTTTCTTCGTAATTTCAATTGTGGGAATGTATTATTTTTTGGCTTCTATGCTAGTTTTTGTAGAAAATAAGATTTAGTAAAATGTTGTTCAATACTAATACAAGAAAAATTTGGAAGACTGCCTTTCAACCTATTCTAGATTTTTTTAGCATAGTTTTTGGCTGCGGTTTGGTGTATTTAATTAGATACAGGTGGTTTAACGATGACACATTATTGGGTTTTCAACTTTCGGAAAATAAACAAATTGATAGAATAGATTATTTCTATTTCAGCTTGTTTTTGGGTGTTACTATTGTAGTTATTTACAGTCTTCTTGGGTTATACGAAGTCAATAGAAAACAAAAATGGCTGCTAACTTTTTTTGAATTATTTTTAGGTATTTTCTCTATTTTATTGGCTGTTATTACATATTTCTTCTTTAACGAATATAACAGGGAAGTGTTACCGGTAGGTGTTCCTATTAGCAGATTTATTTTGGGAACAGGAGGGTTTGTAATTTTTTACTGCGTAGTTTTGGCAAGGCTTGCTATGTGGGCTTTGGACCAAATAATGTACAAACTAAGTTTTTGGAAAACCAAAGTTGTTCTAATTGGAAAAGATCCTGAAATTGGTAAATGGCTGGCTAGCAAGCAGGAAGTTGGCACAATATACAATTATTCCGAACTAGATGCAGATAGTTTTTTGGCAGTTTCCGACCTAATTAAATACGGGCAAGTTTCTGAAATATATTTGTTTTCTAACAACAGTGCTTTAGAAACCAGGCTGGCTAGCTTGGCTGAATTACACAAAGTGGTGTTTTTGGTTCACCCGTCTGGTTTAGAAAAATATGGGGCTTATAGTACCAAGTTTCAAGAAATTCACAAAACTTTTTTCCTTGAACTTAAACATACTAATTTAGATGGATGGATGTTAATTTGGAAACGCCTGTTCGATATTTTTGGCTCGTTGGCTTTAATAATAATTACTTTCCCAGCTTGGATTATAATTAGTTTGGCTATTATTATTGAATCTAAAGGTAATGTTTTCTATTTAAGCGAAAGAATTGGTCCAGATGGGCGAGTGTTCAAACTGTGGAAGTTCAGGCGTTACTATAATCAGTTTAACACTTCAGAAAGCAATCCAAGCAGTAAAGAAGCCTTGCAATTTGAAGCAGAACTAATTAAAAAGCAAAACATGCGAGATGATATTTTGTACAAAATTAAAGATGACCCAAGAAGTACTAAGGTAGGAAAGTTTATTGAAAAATATAGCTTAGACGAATTACCTCAGCTTATTAACGTTTTTTTGGGAAGTATGTCTTTAGTTGGCCCTCGTCCGCATCAGCCTAGGGAAGTGGCGAAATACAAAACTCATCATTTAAAAGTTTTAAATATTAAGCCCGGTATTACTGGAATGGCCCAGGTTAACGGCAGAAGTAATTTAAGTTTTGAGGAAGAAGTTTTACTAGATGTTTATTATTTGGAAAACTGGAGCTTCTGGCAAGATTTATGGATATTGTTTAAAACCCCTTTGGTTGTCTTTTTCTTTAAGCATAAAAGTTAGTTAGCAGTGTTTCTTCCTATACTTTTAGAAAATACTAAGAGCGACTTTATGTGTCATTTTGCCAGACTAATTTATAATTTACGAAGCAAGGTAACTTAGTGTTGTCATAAATAGTTTTAATAGCTATAATAATTAAGATTGCTATAATATCGTGCTGGAATAAAACAAAAACAAAAATGGCTAGGAATAATATATTGAAATTAACCTTTGGTTTAATACTTGTTAACTTATTGTTAGCCAGCTTAGCTGTATTTAATTTTTATAGTGCTAAAGTTGATATTGCAAAAATAGTAAACCCACCAGATTCGGTTTTAGGAGCCTATTCTAACACCCCACAATTTGATAAAAATTTTATAGTTAGTGACCAAACCTTTAGCTCAACTAGAGTATTTGATACGGAAGCTAAAGTGCAAAGCTATTTAGACAGTGTAAATTCCCCTTTAAAAAACTATACTGAACAGGGTAAGCGTGCTAGTTACTGGATTTTTGCTTCAGCTAGAGGGCAAACTAGTAGCAAATGGGGAGTAGTTCCTAATTTAAACCCTGGTCTAATTTTAGCCTACTTAGAAAAGGAGCAGTCTTTATTGTCTCTAAGCAGCTACGACACAAGTAGAGATCCTGAAAGTAGAATAAAAACAGCGATGGGCTATGGCTGTCCAGACACTTCTGCATGCGCAACAGAATATTTTGGCTTTGCAAATCAAGTTAATTGGGCGGCGTATCAGTTACAATTTAATTACAACTTAGCTTCATCAGGTAACCAATTGGTGGCTCCATATATTCTAAATAAAACAATTACCACCCTAGACGAATATAATGTATTTTTAACCAATGCTGCAACTGCTGCTAATTATAGGTATACACCTCATGTTTATTGGGGAAACTATAATTTGTGGGCTATTATTGTATCTAACGGTTGGGGAGTAGATTCCAGCACTTACCCTAGAGCAGATTTAGACGCAAAAAACCTGGTGAATAAAGATGGTCTTGTTCCAGCTCCTGCTACCAGTGTTTCTTATGATCAGGTTAAAGATTTGTTAACAAAAAGCTATTCTATTGGCCAAAGCAGTGATAACATTAAACTTGTTCAAACTTATTTAAGGCAAGAAGGTTACTATATGACCAGGGAAATTACCGGTTTATACGGTGTTGTAACTGATCAGGCATTGCAAAATTATATTCGTGATAAGAAATTAGGAATTACTTCTAAAGATAACGCTGATAGATGTTCTGCTTTAATTAATGCCAATTACAATATAGGGGATGTTAGTGAAGACATTAGAAGTTTACAACAATGTTTAAGAACAATGGGTCTTTTCAATTGGCCAAGTAATACAGGCTATTTTGGAGAAATTACTGCGGCTGCAAAAAAACAAGCTCAAACCCCAAGTGGAACAAAAACATCAGATACATCCACCACTGCAGACAATAATAGCTGCGATAGTTTAAAAACTCAAAGTTATACTCTTGGTGAAGTAAGTGACAGAGTAAAAACTTTGCAAGGTTGTATGAGGGCTATTGGCTTATTTAGCTACCCTTCTAATACAGGCTATTTTGGTCCAGTAACCCAAACTGCATTAAAAAGTTGGTTAGCTCAAAGCTCCGCTTCCACACAGCCCACCACTTCCACCGCCCAAACCACCGCTAATGCTGAAGTAAGTTCATGTAATGATTTTAAACAAAAAAGTTATACTATTGGTCAAACAGGCAGCGAAATTGTAAAACTACAAGAATGTTTGAAGGCTGTAGGTTTGTTCAACTGGCCAAGCAATACTGGCTATTTCGGCCCAGTAACAGCAGAGGCTTTTGCTAAGTTCAAAGGTTCTGCCACACCACAGTTTTCATGTGCAGATTTAAAATCTCAAACCTATAATTTTGGGGAAACAAGTAGTCGTGTTCGCCAGTTGCAAGATTGTATGAAAAGTGCAGGAACGTTTAATCACGCAGGTGGATCAACTGGTTATTTTGGGGAAGTAACTAAGGCGGCAATAATTTCTTGGCGAGGCTATTTCTAGTAATTCTTTACTTGACATATATTCTTTACTTTTATAAAATGTAGAGTATGAACACAAAATCTTTGGCAATAAAATCTAAACAGGTTAAAATATCCAGCAAAGGTCAAATTACCTTGCCTAAGGCATTTTTAGATAAACTAGATTTAAAAAACAATGGGGAAGTACTCATTTCTTTAGGAGATCAGAAAATAGAAATCACTAACCAAAAACAAGTTTTTAAAAACAAAATACAAACCTTCAAGCCCATTCAAACAGGTTCGAAAACAGTTCTAAATTTATCTAGCAGCCACAACGACATTTATGATTAAGAAAATTTTGTGCGATGCAGATTTTTTTATAGCTTTACTAATTGCCGAAGATTCCAATCATGCCAAGGCTAGAAAATTAGCACTAGATCACTCAGACTGTGACTTTATTTATTCTAATCTTACCAAATATGAGCTTATGACAGTGCTGTCTAGAAAATTAGAGCAAAGCTTTGCAGTTCAAGCCATAGAGTTATTTGAACAACTATTTACTGAACAATTTGATTTCGATACAGTTTTTGAAAAAGAAGTTATAAGGCTTTATAAACAGAGTTTAAATAAAAATCAATCCTTTTTTGATATTGCCTGCTTAGTTCAAGCTAAACACTTTAATTATAAAATAGCCTCTTTTGATAAATTTTATCCGCCTGAAATTTTAGTTTCAGTTCTTTAAAATTAAAGTCTAGGTGTTAAAAATCCATTCTAACTCTTTTTCAAAACATTTAAGAAGGCAGACTGAGGAATTTCTACGTTTCCTACCATTTTCATCTTCTTTTTTCCTGCTTTTTGTTTATCCAAAAGCTTCATTCTTCGACTAGGGTCACCTCCGTACAGCTTGGCCGTAACATCTTTCCTGAATGGTTTAATGCTTTCTCTGGCAATAACTCTGGCTCCAATTGAAGCTTGAATGGCAATATCGAATTGCTGCCTAGGAATAAGCTCTTTTAATTTCTCACAAATTTCTCTACCTTTTTCTTCAGATTGTGCACGGTGAGTCATTACCGAAAGTGGATCAACAACTTTCTTGTTTACTAAAATATCAATTTTTACTAAATCGCCTTCCTTAAAGCCAATAATTTCGTAAGACATAGTGGCAAAACCTTTGGTGGATGATTTCAATTCATCGTAAAAATCTACAATCATTTCTGCCAGGGGTAATTCGCCAGTAATTTGTACTTGATCTTGGGCTAATGGCGAAATAGAGCTGTAACTGCCACGTTTACCAGTAATTAATTCAATAATTTTACCAATGTAAATATCTGGGGTAATAATTTCAATTTTAATCCACGGTTCGTAAATATTTTTAATTTTACTTGGGTCTGGAAGCAAGGAAGGTGTGTGTATTGTATAAGTTTCTCCGTTAAATTCCTCTATTTGGTATTGAACAGACGGAGTGGTTAAAACAAGATCCAAATCAAATTCCCGACTAAGTCTTTCTTGTACAATATCCATGTGTAAAAGGCCTAGAAAGCCACATCTAAAGCCAAAGCCAAGGGCTGGAATGTTTTCAGTTTGATATTGCAAAGAAGCGTCACTTAGTTTTAATTTAGCAATTGCTTCGCGTAATTTAGGATAGTCTGAAGCATCTGTAGGAAAAATACTAGAATAAACCTTTGGCTCAACTTCTTTATAACCGTGTAATGCCAAGCTTAAGTTATCTGTGTGGGTTATGGTGTCACCAACTTTTACTTTTTCCAGCTCTTTTAAACCGGTTACCACATAACCAACTTCACCACTACTTAAAACGTCTATTGGTTGTAAATCTGGCTTGAAAATTCCAACTTCCAATACATTTACCTTGGTACTGGTTTGTAAAAAATAAATTGTATCTCCTGGCTTTAGTGTTCCATTAAATAGCCTAATAAAAGCAATTACGCCCCTGTGTTTATCAAAGTAAGAGTCAAAAATTAAAGCCTTTAACATATTTATTTTAATCTTCTATTTTTAATTTGTTTTAGGCAAATGAGGGAGATAGCATACGAAACACAATACTAAGAATATTACACTACAAAGCTCAGCAATCGAGGCTGTCACCCTTGTATCAGGGTCTAAACTAATGAATGCCTATTTTTCAACATTCATAGGTCTTCTATTTAAGCCAGTAAAATACTATCGGTTCTCCACTTTGATATTGTCCGCAATTATTCTATATATCCTATCATCCTCACTTCCAGGCTTACCATTGCCGTCCTTATTGCTGGTGCTAAAGTACAAAGCTCCGTCTGGGCCGATAATTACTTCTCTTATTCTACCAAAGTTAATTCCTTCTAGTTTTTCGTTTTTTAAAATTTTCTGGCCAGCTTCGTCAAAAAATACTTGGTAAATTGCTTCACCTCTTAAAGCTCCAATAAAATAATTATTTTGAAACTGAGGAATAGCTGAACTATTATAAAAAGAGCCTGAACCAGGAGCGATGGAGTCGAAATACACAATATTTGGACTTAATAAGCCGTCTTGTTTTTGTTCGTAAGAAATTGTTGGCCAGCCATAGTTTTTACCCTTTTGAATAATATTTACCTCGTCTCCGCCACGCCTGCCGTCATAACCAGAAGGACCGTGTTCTGTTTCAACCATTAGTCCAGAAACTGGGTGCCAATCTATGCCTTGTGGGTTTCGGTGACCAAAAGAATATATTAATGAATTAGGAAATGGGTTATCTTCGGGAACGCTTCCGTCTGAGTTCATTCTTAAAATTTTACCTGCTAAAGTGTTTTTATCTTGAGTAGTTTCGGGGTTAGTGTTTTCGCCTGTTGTTAAATACAGCTTTTTATCTGGACCAAATTTTAGCCTTCCTCCAACATGATACCTTGAACCTGGAATATTATCTAAAATAACTTTTTCATCGTCTAAGCTGGTTTCATTATCTTTTAAACGAACAACTTTAACTGCGTAAGCATTATCTTTAGGGTAGGCATAAACAGTATAAATAAACTTGTTTTCTTGGTAATTTGGGTCTATTGTAATTCCCATTAAACCCTCTTCAGACAAAGCAGAAATATTCTGAAAAACTTTTAGCGGGTTTGGGTTTAAAACGCTATTTTTAATTTCCCTAATTTTACCGTTTCTTTCTGTAAACAACATTCTATCTTGACTTGTAAAAGTAATAGCCCAGGGCACAAACAAGTTTTTGGCCACTAATTCTATTTTGGTTTTTACCTCAGCCTTATTAGGAATTTGGGTTGATGTTGAGTCTTCGTTTTTGGTTGATGGTGTATCCAAAACACTGTTTGCTTTTAACGCATTATTATTTTCCTGCTTTGTTTGATCCTTAAAATTTCCGTAACTATTAATAAGCAGAATGGCAGAAGCGGCAATTATAATTATTCCTGTAACTGTGAAAGCAAGCTTTTGTTTCATATTGTGCTGTTTGAATTTTTTAAACAACTAAACTTGGTGGTTAGGGCTTGTAATGTCAAATTTTGGGAAGAGGTTTTACGTTAACTCAATTCTCCTAATTTTTCACAAAAGAAAGTCCGTCTAAAAAGACGGGTTTGTGGTTATTCTAAGGCCATCCATTTATGAACAAAGTCTACAAAATGACTCATTTCATTGTTAGAAGTTCCAATAGAAAGAAATTTAAATATTTCCTCCATTGTTTCTTTACAGTATAAATCAGATACAATATCCAACATATTGTATGATGAGCTGTAAATGTATGATCCTTGAACTACGGACATCTTAACCTGCAGATCATCGTCATAAACATAAGTTGTGAAGACATCAAAGCCTAAAAATTTTAAATAGTGACCAATTTCTAAGATAATTCTTTCATTTACAGATATCACCATGAAACACAAGGGATTAGCTTGATGAGCAACACAAGTAACTGGTAAATAAATTTTAATCCTATTCAATTCCAGAGTCGCAATTAAATCACATGGAAGTTTGTCTAATTTAAAAAAAATAGCTAAATCAAAATTCCCACCCATAAATTTGATTAAAACAACAACAACTTACTTTTAATAGCCGTAAAAATAGCTATTTGTCAAGTTAAATCTAAACCTTTCAAACTTTGACTTTTGGTGATTTATGTGCTATTTATAAATGGTAGTTAGTATTATTGGCAAAATTAAATTATGCTTGAAGATTTGGCAATGGTTGCAGCTTTATGCTTGTTTATTTCACAGATTGTCTGTTGTTTTCTTACGGTACGTGCTTTGTATGATGAAAAATTTTCCGATAACTTTGGAATTTATCTTGTAAGTTATTGCCTCTCAAATGGACTGTTCTTTCTAACCATGAACTTCCTTGGTAGAAATGGTTGGTATTTAAATGTTATGCACATAGCAATACTAATTGCTCTAGCTGTATTGGCGATTGTGTTTATAAACGATGGTAACGAACATCCCTATTTTTCTTACCCAATGCTATATATAATAGCATGCAACATTGGTTACTTCCTTGGACAAAATTGGAGCTTTGGAATTCCAGTTTTTGGAGTAAATTTGTTCGGAATGTTTGTATATTTTGCATTGCCCTTTTTTCAGAAAAAAACCTCCACATAAACTTAGAAGAGTTTTGGTTATGCCATTACTCTTTTTTGTTGGGGGAAAACTGGCAAGATTGTTGTTTAAGTAAGTTGTTTTGACAAAGCCTAAACATACAGATTTGATTGTAAACATGAAAGCAATACCAACTATAGCCTTTTTTGGGCTACCAAATTCTGGTAAAAGTACTTTGTTAAACCGTGTTTGTGGAACCAAGAAAGCCATTACAGCTAAAGAAGAGCATACAACCCGAGATTTAAACTGGTCAGAAACCGAGTGGGACAACATGTACATGCAATTTGTGGACACAGGTGGTTTAGTTCCAGACCCTGAAGATAAAATTCAGAAAGAAATTCAGATAAAATCTTTTGGGGCTTTAGCCGAAGCCGACATTTTGGTTTGGGTAATAGATAGAAGGCAGAACCCGGAAAATATTCCTCAGAAATTGTTACAAAAACTGTGGAAAGTGGGAAAGCCGTTCATGGTAGCAGTTAACAAAGTAGACGACCCTAATTTAGAAAAAAGTGTGGCCGATTACGCCAGATTAGGTGGCTTTGCTTTTGTAAACGTTAGTGCTACCAACAGTTATGGAATTAACGATTTGCTTGATGCTTTGGTGGAAAAATGTTTGGCCATGGGTTACGAAAAAAGCCCGGAAGAACCATTTAAAATTTTAGATCACAAAAAGAAAAAGCGTGAAAAAGCCGGCATTGTAAAAATGCTGAATGATGGATCTTATTATGTTACCAGAGAAAACAACGAAGACGGTCCTGGTTTGTACGAAGTAGTCTTGGAAGATGAAGGAATAGATCCAGATAGCGCTGATGAGCAAGACAAAGAACCACAAAAGCCAAAAATTTTGTTGTTGGGTAAACCAAATGTTGGAAAAAGCTCTTTGTTCAATGCTATGATTGGAAGTGAAATTCAAATTGTTACAGATATTCCAGGAACAACTTTAAGCGTAAACGACACATTACTTACCAGAAAAGTTAAGGTTTTAAAGAAAGTAGAAGAAGCTGCTAATTTAGATGAATTAGATTTAGACAGTTTCGAAGCGGAAGAAATGTTGGAAGATATTGCTGAAATTAATGAAGCAGCTGAATTATATGAAGATAATGAGGAAGTGGTCGAAGAAGTTTATTCTGATGATGATGAAGAGCTAAGCGAAGTTAATCTTCCTAAAAAAGTTTTAGCTAAAAAAGAAATTTCAGAAAAAGTTCCACAAAAGGCAGAGTCAAAACCAGAATATGAATGGATTGATAAAGAATACATTTTGCTAGATTCAACTGGAATTAGAAAGCCAGGGCAGCGGACTACTGGAGCTGAAACTTTTGCCACTTTTAGAACCGTGGAAAGTGCTTACCAGGCAGACGTAATTTGTTTGGTGGTAGATGCTTCTGTACCAATTTCTCATCAAGATCAGGTTGTGGCAGGAATTTGTAAACAAGCTAAAAAGGGGATGGTAGTTATTGCTAACAAATCAGATTTAATTGATGAAGAGCAAAAGCAAGCCTTCATTAAAGCATTTTTGCATAAATTCGTGTTCTTAAAACTAGACGATTTCGTTTGGGTTTCGGCTATAAATAAGACCAATTTGTATAAAATATGGGAAAAAATTGATGAATCTTTGGCTAACCGTGAAAAACAAATTGATAAAGCCGAATTAAGAAAGCTGTTCAACTATTTAATGAAGAAAAAACCGCCAAACAAGGTGGCTAACAAAAAACGTGCCGTTATTTACGATTTAATATATTCCAAATCTAAACCACCAACCTTCGAGCTTCTAATTAAAGACAAAACCACAGTTCATTGGTCTTACGTTAGATTTCTAGAAAATGTAGTTAGAAAGCAGTTTAACTTCCAAGGAACAGCAATTTCTATGAAAGTTACAGAAGTTGATAAAAAGAAAGTTGGCGGGTAAGTTACTTTACAAAACCCAGAAATTCTGAGTTTATTTATAAGTAGTTTGTAAGTTCAATTATCCGAGGACATTAATGTTTTCAATTCTGATTAGTCATTCAGTTGCACGAAAATCACTTCTAATTTGGCAAGATAATAACCCTTTGGAGACTGAAAAGTTATCAAAGCTTTTTAATATACAGTCTAAAGTTCTTACTGCAAAACTGAAATTAAAAGTTACTTGTGAGGACTACCAACACGTTGGTGTAGCGTTTAATGCAGTTTCATCTCTTTTACCCTGCGAAGACTGTATGGTTTATACTGGTGAAGAAGTTCATCATGGAACAGAGTTTTGCAGTCAAAATACTGATGAATTAAAAACTGTTTGCTGGGTGGCCGAAATTCAGTTTGGAGATGACTCCAAAGATTCATGGCTTGAATTGTTAGCAACTGCTAATAGAACTTAAAACACAGAGGAGGGTCTTACACACCCTTCTTTTCTTGCCCAAAATATATATATAAATTAGGCTTATTTCATGATTTTCCCCGCAGCTAAAAAAACATTGTGGCAATTAATTGGCCCTTCCGTAGTATTTGTAGCCCTAAGCTTAAACGGTGGAGAAACCCTTTTGTGGCCAGACTTAGTGGGAAGATATAGCTTAACAATTTTGTGGGCGGTGCCGCTTATTTTATTTTTACAATTCATGGTAAATTTGGAAATTGAGAGATACTCAATAGTAACCGGTAAAAATACATTGGCTGGAATGATTCAAAAAAGTTCTTGGTTGTCGGCTTTGTTTATTTTTGGAATTATTGTAAGCTTGGCTTGGCCTGCTTGGGCTTCGGTTTCCGGGAATATTTTAGCATATGTTGGAGGTGTTCCAGCTGCAGGAGCGTGGTTGGCAATATTGGTTTTAGCTTTGCAAATTTTGGTGTGGCAAAGCAAGAGAAGTTACGAAATTCTAGAAAATATAGCTAGGGCTGGGCTGTTGGTCATTCTGGGGATTGGAATATTTGTAATTATTCGTTTGTGGCCAGAAGTGTTGCAAATAAAACTAAGTCCAACTGGTTTTTGGCCTACCAATTCAGATAAAATTCTATTTCTTTCTGCTTTGGCTTTTGGTGGTGTGGCTGGGGTTTTAAACTTGGTGCAAAGTAATTGGGTCATAAATAAAGGTTATGGAATTAACACAGAGTTAAAATCGGGAGAAACTCGCTCGGAGGACAAGTTCCAATTATCCACGGAATCACCTGCAAAGTCTCAATTGCAAAATTCAGCAATATTGTGGAACAGCGAAAGTATTCAAAACTTTAAAAACTGGTGGAATTTAATTTGGAAAGAGCATTTCATACTTTTTTATATTGGCAATTTTATAGGAATTGGGCTTATTGCCATAGTTTCAGCGGTGTTGTTGCCAGGCTCTGGGCGGGTAGGTTTTGGAATTTTAACTTTTGAAGTAGATAAATTAAATTCCCTATTTTATGGTGTTGGTTTTGCTTGGGCTTTGGGTATTTTTATACTTTTCTTTATGGCACAATTAACTATTCTCGATGCTATTGGAAGGCTACTTAAAAGTACAGGTAATAAACTTTTCGAAAACACAAAACCAGAACGCTTAAGCCAATTTGCAGCTTTTCTAGGAATTATAATTCTATTTTTTACTGCAGTAATACCAGGTTTTAATCAGCCAGCTAGTTTGTTGCAAATTTCTGCCTCAACTTCTGCTTTAATTATGGCTTTGTACCCTCCGCTTTTACTTGGTCTTAACCAACAACTACCCGAAGCGGTAAGACCAAAACTGTTTAACATAGTTTCAGTATGGGCTTGTGTAGCATTTTACTCCGTAATGTTTGTGTTGGCCTTCGTGTAGTTTTGACATAGGTTTTTTTATGTGACTTATATTGAATTGCAGTTTAGTAGAATTACTAAAATTTCATGAAAAATGTTTATTTGTGCATCACAGTAGTTTGTTTAATTGCCTCTGTATTTTTTTGGAATGATTCAGTAAAAGTAGATAAAACTGGAATGAACTTTTTTCAAATTATAGCTCAAATTGAGCCATCCAGAAACTTAGTTGGATCGTTGGCAGTTGCAATTGTTTTTGCGGGTTTGACTTTGAACGAAGAGTTTAAAGGACGATCGTAGATGCAAAGTTTTAAGACTAAACAAATTTAATTTGTACTTCATTTTCAATTGTAAAAAATTATTTGAGGGTTAGATGTCAAAGAAGAATATTCTGAAATACGCTTGGTTGGCTTCAATTGTTCTACTTTTGTGGAATGCTTGGATTGTGTTTTCTACTTTGGAAACTAATTCTGCTTTAAAAGAAAGCCTTAAATATATGGAACCCATGGAGATATTCAATAAAGTTCCCTCCTTGGGTTATACAATATCTTTTGCTATCACAACAGCAATTCTTTCAATCTTGTTTTCTTTAGAAGAAGGCAGATAATTTTGAATTGTATAGGCTCCAATTAAGGAGTCTATTTTATTTCTTAAATTCTTTGACATTAAACTTGGCGTATAACTTAGTTTAAGTAGTTGTAGTTTGGATTTAAGTTATGAAATGGATGAGATTTCTTCCTAAAGACGTTTGCAATTTTTTGTTTTTCGTATCAATGTTCTTTTTTATAATTTTTCTTTTTTCTTCCTGTGGTATTGAAAAGAAGAATATGTCATGGAGTGAACAATTTACTAGTATTGAACAAACAAGATTTATGGTTCTTTCTGGTGTATCAACAGTATTCTTTGGTGTTACATCTTTATTACGCATGGAGATGTAGAATAAATTTGCACATAAAATATTCCTAGCTTCTTTTTATTAAGGAGCTATTTTAGTTTGGGGGAAAGGTTGTTTTATAATTTTGAAGAGAGGAAATTTTACTTAACTTTTTGGCTTTTAAGCTGCTCCACGTTTAGAACCTGAAATAAATTCAGGGTGACAGTACTCACAAATTCAATATGGCGAACAAGTAGCGGCGAAGCTTGCGAGCCATACACGTGCAAGACAGGGTTTGTTTTAAAGTCTAGGTTAATAAATCTATAATTCCCGGTTAGCCAAGTTTGACATTCCATTTTAACCTGTATTTTATAGAAGTATGAGTTCAGAAAACCTTTCAACTGTAAATGCAAATTCGGTTAAAAGAAAGAAGCCTTACCACCCCGTTACTAACCATTTATATGCTATTCGTGGGTTTTACGATGCTTTACGTTTAGAGCATAGTTTGAAAATACAATTTTCACTTGGCTTAGCCACTATTATAATTAGTTTACTTTTACAAAGTTATTCTTTGGCTATAATTAACTTCATGATGACAATTTTAGTTATGAGTGGTGAAATGTTTAACACAGCAATAGAAAGATTGTGCGATTTAATTCAACCAGAAAGGGATGAGAGGGTTAGAATTATTAAAGACATAGCCGCAGCAGCAGTTTTAACTTTGGCTGTAGGTTGGGGAACATTATTAATTGTTGAAGTGGTGGGTTATTCGTTTGGGTTTAGGTTGGTGTAGCTGGTCGATAAAACCTTTGACATTTAGGGCAATATAAGGGTACATTTGGGTTGTACTAATCTGATTAAATAAAATAATGGTAGTTAATTACCTGGCAATTGTATTAAACGGAAATGATGATAAAATCGCTGAAATTGAAGCAATGTTTAAAGCAAACTTTCCAGGAGTGGTTGTTCATACTGGTGAAATTGAAGAGCCTAACGAACATGGACATTCTTTTTTTGTATTGTTGGACACACCAATCATTTCATTTACAGCGAACAAGATTTTCGAGATAGTCCAAGCACTATTCCCTGTGGAAATTTGTCTTTTACAGCTAATGTTCCAAAGTCGGCAATCGGAGGCTACTATTATATGATAGGACGACCTCCTTTAGAATCGGAACACAGGCATTTTCAACTTAATCAGCTCACATTTGGTGAACCATTTGGTTTAAGTATGTAACCGAAGTCCAAGGCAAGTTTTGAACTTGCTTTTTTCTTTGGAAAGATTAAGTGTCTCTCTTTGGCTTAGACCAAGAAACAAGTTCAGGGGTGTATATGTCAACTTATTCAGTGACAGGGCTTGAAGCCTACAGTTAGCAATCCCTCATCACAAGTAGCGGCGAAGCTTGCGAGCCACCCACTAATTAACACAGCAAGTTCTAGTGGGAATTGACAGCAAACTTTAGAAGATTGTTATTTATTTAACTTAATATTTATTCTAAAAACTATAATTATTGTATGAACCAGCTTTTTGAACTTACTTCCGCCGAAACCCTTCGCCAAAAAAATAGCATTCATTTAATTGCTTCAGATAATTATCCTTCCCCAAAAACTTTAGCCTTAATGGGTTCAATTTGGAGTGATAAATATTCTGAAGGTTATCCTGGGAAACGTTACTATGCCGGCCAAGTTTACGCTGATCAATTAGAAACCAAGGTTCAAGAGTTGGCTTTGCAGGTATTCGATAAAACAAAAGAAAATGGTGAAGGAGAATATGGTGTAAATGTTCAGGTTCTATCTGGCTCTCCTGCTAATGCCATGGTGTTTTTATCAATTTTAGAAGCTGGAGATACAATATTAAGTTTAAGTTTGGCTAATGGTGGACATCTTTCCCATTTGCATGCTACTTCGGCTTATTTGAAGTTTTTTAATTTAGTTAATTACGATTTAAAGGAAGGTTTGGATGTTGTTTCTGGAAGTACAATTTTTGAAATTGATGAAGAAGACTTTACGAATAAGTTAATAGAATTTAAACCAAAGTTAGTAATTTTGGGTTTTTCAGCTTATCCTCGTAAATTTGAATTTGCTAAACTTTGTGAAATTGCTCATCAACATGGGGCTTTAGTGCTAGCCGATATTGCTCACATTAACGGTTTAGTTGCAGCAGGCCTGCATGATTCCCCTTTTAAAGCTGGCGAAAGCGGAGCAGATTTTGTTTCTATGACAACCCACAAAACCTTAAGGGCAGGGCGTGGAGCTATGGTGTTCGCTAAAAAAGAACATTTGGTTAAGTTTAACAAAACGGTTTTCCCAGGTACAAGTGGTGGTCCGCATGTAAACCAAATTGCAGCAATAGGTCAGGGCTTAATGGAAATTTTAGGGGAAGATAAGTATCCAGATGGTATTAGTTTTAAAGATTATGCTGAAATAGTTATAGAAAATTGCAAACAGCTTGAACTAGGTCTTTTGTCTGGAGGTTTGGAAATAGCCAATCCAACTCAAAACCACCTATGTTTAATAAAGTTGCCAGACAATTTAGACAGCTTAGAAATTCAGAGGAAGCTAGAAAGTGTGAATATTATTTGTAACCGTAATCTAATTCCCTTCGATACAAAAACAGCCTGGCGTCCTTCCGGGCTACGTTTTGGCACAGCAGCTATGACTAGTAGAGGAATAACAACACAACAATGTTATGAGCTAGGGCAAAACATTTCCAAATTTATTTTAGATAAAATGACTGAAGAGGAAATTAACAATTATCGTCAGAATTTAGTTGATGGGTTGAATTGGTGGTATTAAGCCATAAAAATAGTCCGTTTTTAGCGGACTTAAGAAGTTTAGCATTCTGTAACGTACAAATTAATTTTCGTGTTGGTTTCCATGGCTCTACCCCACACTTTTACTCTAACATTTAGCTGAGTAATTTGGGTTCCAATTACATCTCCTATCATTGGTTCAGCTGGGAATAATGCATTTGAAATAAAATTATCCCACTTTAAACTTCCGTAATCATCGGGTTTTTCCGTGCAGTATATGTGACAAGATACTCTCATTTTATTTACCTAAATTTGTAACTGTAATAATATGGTGAATTTATTGACGTCCATTGTCAAAATACTTGCCCATTTCTTTAAATAAATTTTAGGTTTAGTAATTAAAATTAATTTTTCAATGTCATTAAATACTGTTTCACCCACCGATATAAAACAACAATTGTTATACGAAATCAATAAAATTCCTGTTGGAAAAGTGTTAAGTTATGGGGAAATAGGAGGAAAAGTTGGAATTTCGGGTTGGATTGCTGGGCGAATTTTGTCTGGAATGACAGAGGAGGAAATGAAAGAATACGCTTGGCAGAGGGTTGTGAATAAACAGGGCTATATTTCGGCTTTAAAGCTAGGTTTTAGAGGAAATTTACAAATTGAATTACTGCGAGCTGAGGGAGTGGAAATTCTGGAGAGTACTGTGGATATGGGAAAGTATAGTTGGGTGGTGGGGGTGTAGGAATATTCTATTAACTCTTATTTAATATTTTATTTGGCTTGTACATTTTTGGCTCGCAAGCTTCGCCGCTACTTTGAACTGTTTGAATTCAAATTTTTCTTGGTAAAACGTGAAAGGCGATGGTAAACATCGCCCCTACATTGAATGATTGAATTTCCACAATGGCGACGCAGTGGTCGCCGCTACGTTATACTTTTCTGGTGGTGTGGCTGTCTAGGAATGGGCGGAAAATTCTGGAAATTGGATTTGCTTTTATTTGGCCGAACTGAATTCTGCTTTCGGCGTTAATAAGGTGTAAATACTTCTTTGCTCTGGTTACACCTACATAGGCAAGACGAACTTCTTCTTCCATGCCAGCGGGTTCCATAAAGCTATTCATATGAGGCAAAAGCCCATCTTCAATTCCTACTAAGAAAACAGTTTCAAATTCTAACCCTTTACTTTGGTGCAAGCTCATTAAACTAATTTTAGGTGCACTCTCAGAATCTTCTGCATCTACAGCTCCCATTAGGGCAATTTGGGCTAAAAAGTTGGTTAGTCTTTCTTGCATGCTTACACTTGTATCTTCGTCAAAAGGAAACATAAGCGAGTACAGTTCGCCAATATTTTCCATTCTGGCTTCAAATTCTTCTTTTGCAGGAAACTGAGCCTTCAAATATCTGCCGTAGCCTGTAACAACTAACAATTGCTTTGTTAAATCTATTAAACTGGTGCTATTAGTCCAACAAGTTTGAATTTTTTCAATTAAGCTAAACAATATTTCCTGAAATTTTGGAGCAAGCGGGTAATTATAATCTTCTAAATAAGCTAGAATTTTTTCTAAAGTTTTAGGTCCAACACCTTCAATTACAATAGGTAAAAAGCGGCTTAAAGAAATTTTATCGTCCCCGTTAGCAATAAACTTCAAAATAGACATTATGTCTTTTATTTCTCTTCTATCTAAAAACCTTACTCCGCTAACCAATTTGTAGGGTAGGTGATACTTCAAAAATGTTTCTTCTAAACTTCTACTTTGGGCGTGAGTACGGTATAATACAACGCATTTATCTAATTCTTTAAGGTTCTGCCAATTATATTCAGGAACCCGCCAGCTGCTGGGTGAATAACTTTGCAAGGCGTAACTGGTTGGGCTAAAACTTGCATCGTCTAAGTAAACATCAAACATTCTAGAAACTGGGTCGTCATTTTTAACTTTTATATTGCTTGGACTGAATTGAACTGAATCATCAAAACCCACCGAAGAATCTGGTTGGAAGCTTACATCTCCTTCTTCAGCTTGAACCTCCGTACTTTTATTGTTGGCGTATTGTTCAAATAACTGCCTAATTATATACTCACCTTCATCTTTTTCGTTTTTGGCCATGTAATAATTTACCTTCAAAGAATCTTTGTTTTCGGTGAATAAATGTTTCTTCTTCTGCCTTGGGTTGTGGGTTAGAATTTTTTCGGCTAAATCTAAAATTGGTTGGGTAGAACGGTAATTCTGGTTCAAAACAATTTCAGTTGTGTTTTGGTACTCATTTTCAAAATTCAAAATAATTTCTATTTTAGAACCTCTGAAAGCATAAATACTTTGGGCATCGTCACCTACTACAAACAACGATCTTTGGGCTGGTTGGCCAAGGGGATTTACTAACTCTTTATTCAACATTTCTAATGGGCAAAGAAGCTTTACCAAGTTAAATTGAGCACTGTTGGTATCTTGGAACTCATCAATCATTATATGCCACCAACGCTGTCTTAAAATTTCTAAAATATCACTGTTATCTCGCAAAATAATATAGGGAAGCATTAGCAAATCATCAAAATCTACACTTTGGCTTTGCTTTAAACGCTTTTCATATTTTGCATAAATTTGGTGGAAAATTGGTAAGAAATCTTTAATTAATTTTCTGCTATTGCTCGCGTCCAACAGCTCCTGTTTACACTGGGAAATAAAGTACAAAACCAAACTTGGCTGTACATTTTTTTCGCTAATATCTAATTCCTTCAAAATTTCCCTAACAATTTTTTTCTGTTCATCTGAATCTAAAATACTAAATTCCTTTTTAAGTTCAATTGCATAGCCAAATTCACGCAATAACCTAACACCTAAGCTATGGAAAGTAGCTAATAGTGGGTTTTGCACATAATCTTCCTTCCAAATAGGTATTTCGGGTAGGTAAATGCCAACTTCTGTAAGCAAATCTTTTACCCTTCTATTCATTTCTTTAGCAGCCTTGTTAGTAAAGGTAAGACACAATATACTTCCTGGCATTTGGTTATTAGCTATTAAATAAGCCACTCTTCTAGTTAATACAGCAGTTTTTCCGCTACCAGCCCCAGCAATAACCAGTGTAGAGCCAGTAATACTTTGAACAGCCTTATATTGTTGAGCGTTAAGCCCTTCAATTATAGCTTTTTGTTTAGCTTCAATCTCATCCATAAAATTATTATGCTTTAGCTTGGTGTGAAGATGTTTCTTCAGATTCTAGTAAATCGTTCATTTCTTGCAGTTCTTCTTTTTGAATTCTAATTCTTTCAACTAAAATTTTGTATAAAGTTTGAATTAAAATCATTAGAACTGGAGCAATAATAAAGCCCATTATTCCAAAAATTACTAGTCCAGAAAAAATGCTGGTTAAAATTAATAATGGGTTTCCTTCGTCTCCACCTGCTATTACTTTAGGTAGCAAAACATAGTTCACATAAAGTATAATTAGTTCACAAATAGGTATTAAAATTAATGCCGCCATTGGGTTAACAGGGAATAATAGTAAAATTGGAATTGCATAGCCAATTTCCGATGGGGAAACAGGAAGCATACCAATTAAGAAAACAGCAATTGCCACTATACTTACATTTGGCAAACCAAAAGCCAACATAATTATAATTGTAACAACTGTGTGAATTGCGCCAGAAAGTAAACTTGCGTATATAACATTACGTATACCAGTTTTTAAATCTTTCTTTATGTGGAAAATTTCGTCGTCTTCCAAAGGTGTAATTTCAAACAAATCGTCTAGCCACAGTTTACCAAAAACTAGACCGTTGAACCAAGCTAGGAAAAATATGACTAAGTAAATTAATTGGTTAAAAATATAGCTAAAAGCTTGTCTACTAACATCTAAAGCCGCAGATATATTTTCTTGGCTGAACAGTTCCGTAAACTTTTTACCGTCAGTCTCGCTTCCTGTTAAAGCGCTTGTGTCTGGTGTTTCAGCTTTTAACTCATCAACTATAGATCTTAAATCGTCTTGGTTTAAACCGAAATTGGCACTTATGTTTACAATTGTGGTATTAGTAGGAACTTCATCTAAAAATTCAATTAAAGAGGTGGCAAAGGTTGGAACTTCCTTAATTAATTCTCTGGTCATAACATTTAGCAAGCTAATTATACCTGCTGAAATAGCAATTATAGTAACTATAGCCGCAAAGGAACCTTTTAGTTTCTCAAATTTAATTTTGCTCTGTAGAAAAGTGTAAATAGGGTAAGTTAAGGTTGCAAAAATAAAACCAAGAAGTAAAGGTGTTAAATAAGCATAATTAAAAATAAATAGCCCAGATACTATTATGGAAAAAAGTGCTATGCTAAACCAACTAGGCCATTGCCTGGCTTGATTCAATTTAAGTTTAGTAATTTTTTTGTTAGTCATTGTATTCAGCCTTCTTTTATGGGTTTGCTTTGTCAATAGGGTGGGTGGGTCAGGAGTTTGGACATTAGAATTTACGAATACGTAAAAATATTTAATTCTTATTTAATTAAGTATATTCATTGACTTTAAAGAAAATTGGTGCAACGTTTAACAAGTAAATTAATTTTAGGAAATATGGATAACACAAACACAACGGCATTGGTTAAACTAATTTCAGATACAGTAAAGCAAAAAAGAGAATCTTTAGGAATGTCTCAGTATGAACTGGCGGCCAAAATGAATGTACCACAGTCAACTGTTGCAAGGCTTGAAAAGGGCGAGATGTCACCTTCGGCTAGTACAATGGAAAGATTATTTAAGACACTAAACATTACAATTAAACTAGTTGATCAAAAATCTGATAAAACTTTTCAAGTAGCAAACTATATTCTAGATAAAAGCAAGCAAATTTTGAATAATGAGTTTGATATTAGTAACTTAAAACTAAACCGTATTTTATATTTTGTATACAAAGAAGGTCTTAAAAATAAAAAACAATTGTTTAGTAACGACTTTAAGATTTCTGAGTTTGGCCCAATTCATATCGAAGTTTTTAATAAATTTAAGTCTTTTGGTCTAGCACCAATTTCAACTGATGAGTTATATTTTGCTGATGTTTCTAGATCAGACATGGAGATTATAGATTCTGTTCTTAATGATAAAGTAAAATATTCAAATTCACAACTTAAAGATTTACTTAGTTTTGAAAAAGGTCTGATTAAATTAAGTGCGTTAACCCAAGAAGATATAAGTGACGATTTTATCCTTAAATAGAATAATATAAAGTTTTAATACTATTATTTATTATATAATATAGCATAAATGACTTGACAAATTAATTTTGGTTCATTTAATTAAAAGAGTTTAGTCCAATTCTAAACAAAAATCAAATAATTCATTATGAACAAAACATTAATGGTCGAATACGACCTAATTAAAACCAAAGATTATACAAGATTAATTCAAGAAATAGAGAAACTTACACCTACAAAACTTCTAAGTTCGAG
This sequence comes from uncultured bacterium, assembly GCA_963704645.1. GTDB lineage: Bacteria > Patescibacteriota > JACMRA01 > JACMRA01 > JACMRA01 > JBILXY01. Next base: position 926,891 of record OY969926.1, on the reverse strand, counting down.
CTGGCTTATAAATACGAATTTAACTCCGTTTGAAGTAGCTAATCATTTAGAAAATTTTATTGATTCTGATGATAAATTAGCTGTTTTTGAAGTAAATATGAACAATGGTGCAACTTCAAATTTTATTATAAAATGGAATTTTGAGGATAACGTAAGGGAAAACAAATAGATATTATGATTCATGAAAATTTGTCTGAATTTCTTAATGATTTAGGCTCTCAAAGTAATAATGAATTTCTAGCGGAGTATCAAATATCAAGTAATATTAATAGAATACTAAAAAACTTAAATGATTACGAACCGACTTCGGAAGAGATGTATGAGCAGATAGCATTTGAATTTATAGAAAATTATAGTAATAAAGAAACGGGCTGGGGCTGTTATTATGGGCAATACCCAAGTATTCAAAAAATAACATTAGAAACACTTAATTACTGGAGACAAAGATCACAAGAAGTGAAGAATCCAGTTCTATCTGCACGATATGCTGATTTGGTAATAGATTTTTATAAAAAAATAACAGGAAGAAATCCAGAAAACATTATTGATCTAATTTTAACAGTAATAAACTCAAATTTAGAAATATGCGATAAGTTATTATTAGATCAGATCCATTGTAAAACAAAAATAAAAAGGTGCTTAGATTTAGCATTAAGTTTTAAAGATAACAAAAAAATAGATCTAACCAATATAATTAATAAGATTATTGTCCTAGAAGAAAAAATAGGAGAAGATGGCTTGCCAGGATTATGGGGTTTTGCTTTCGATTGGCTGATTTTGGAAAAAAACAATACTTTAGTTTTAGATAAGGCAATTAAAATCAAAATAATTGAAAATTTAGAGTTAAGACTTCAAAGAATAAGTGTGGATCCACATCTAACTCAACATGCTGTAGGTTTACTTGCGGAGTTTTATGCAAGTATTAAAGATGAGATAAATTTAACAAGGGTTCTAAAAACTTTGGAGGATTCATATAAACTAGATAAAAGATTAAGTTCTGAACCAATATTACAAAACAATTCTTATGATAAGATAAGGGAAATTTATAAATTATATCAAGACAAAGGTTTTAGTGTGTTCAAGCATGATGTAGATAGGATAACAAAAGAAATTAATAATTTAGATTTAGATTGGAGTAACAGCATGCAGAAAATTGAAACAAAATTAGAAATCCCAACTAAAGATATAGAGAATTTTTTAAATTCACTTTTTAATACGGAGGGTGTTGCTGAAGAAGAAAAGTTAAAACTGGTGATTATGAAGTTGGCCATTAATTTTATGCCAAAAAAAGAGGAATTAGAAAAACAATTTAATGATATCGTTGCAAAACACTCCCTGTTGTTTATGTTTCCAACTCAAATAATTTCAGATGAGGGATTTATAAGTGGTACTATACTAGGCATAGATAATGAAAAGTCAAAAAAACATCATTTTGTTAAAAATTCGTCTCAAGATTTGAGTGTCAGATCATTTTTCTTAGAAATGGCAATTATTAGATTCAAAAAACATTTTACAGCGCAAGAGCTGGTTAATATAATTAGATCTACAGTACTTTTTGAAAAAGAAAATATTGAGTATTTAAATAGAGCTATAAGGGCTTTTTGGGAAAATGATTTTATAGTTTCTTCTCATCTCTTTATACCAATCATTGAAACTGGAATTCGAAAACTTGTGAAATTAAATGGCGGTCACTATTTATCTTTTATTTCTAAAAATGGAGGGTATCAAGTTAAATCTTTGAGTGTCTTGCTAGAGGAATACGATAAGATTATAGATTACGTTTTTGCAATTGTAGATAATGAAGCATCATTTTACTTTAAGTTAGTTTTAACTGAAAATTTTGGCTTTAATTTAAGAAATGATTTTGCACATGGGATAAATAAAGAACAATTTTTTAATTATAAGGCATCAAATATGCTATTTCATATAATTTTGTTATTGTGTCAGGTAGTTTTAAATAATAAGGAAAAAAACATACCGCCTAGTTAGGCGGCTGCTAGTGGATTACTCCAAACATGTCTTAATACTAAATAAACCATTTATTTATGTTATTAAAAACCAGCTTAGGAGCTGGCGGGTTGGGAAGTTTAATAAGTCTTAATTCCCCAAAAAAAATAATTACCCCAGCGAGATTTGCTTTGAGTAGTTATTACTATTTTTTTAAGGGATGAAACTAGAAAGTTTAACTCCGCCAGTAATTGTGTTTGGTAGCCATTCTTGAAGAAATGAGTACCCTTCACCTCTTACTTCGTAGAGCAAATTTTCATATCTAACAGTAGATGGATGTGAGAAACTTAGAATTCTGATGCTGGGCCAAGCCTCCATAATTGCTATTATTTCACAAGGTTCAGTGGCAAATGGAACAACAACAAATTTTACCTCATCTTCAGTAAGATTTTGGTAAATTAAATCAGAAATAGTTTCGTCATCAGGAGTTATATATTTAGCAACTTTTGAGTCTGTGAAATCCTGAATAGCGAATTTGCTTATTTTTATCGAGATGCCCATTTCATCTTCTTCAACATTCTCCAGCTCATCATTTTTTTGCGGGTTAAAGACTAAAGTACTCAAAATTTCCTCCAAAATTCTGTTTGTATAAAGGTACAGAATTCTTTATTTATAGCACAAAATTTTGGTTGGGTCAACAATTCAATTTGCGGAAAAAATGCCTGCCTGATGTTTGCACTAATTGAATTTCAAAGACTTTTGCTCGCAAGCTTCGCCTCTACAGTTCAACTGAACAGATTTATTTTGGGTAATTTACCCGCCACTGGCTACAGGCTGGTGCATTGGGGAAGATATAACCCTGTGGGTTTTGTAAGCCAGGTGAACATCTGCAGCTTTAAATTTATGCATAATTTGTCTGGAATATTCTTCTAAACTGTCACGGTATTGGCCAATTCTGGTGGCAAACCATATTGTAAATTCAACTCCGTCCAGCCCGATGCTCATGTAAATTTTTGGTTTGTACAGTGTTTTCAAATTAAAAACATCGTCCAGCATGGTGTCTTTATGGTCCAGGGCGTATAAAAATTGTTTGTTGGCAATTTCTTCTAAAATTATTTTGGCTTTTTCGTAATCAGATTCAAAAGTAACTGTTATATCTATGGCGTTCCACAAAATTTTGTTGTCTAAGGTATGGTTAACAACACCCTCTTTTAAAATTAAGTTGTTGGGGAAAGAGTTAATTTTCCCGGTGTAAAATTCTTTATCAATATCTTCTCCACCAATTTTCTCTTTTAAAGTTGTTCTAAAAATACCAATTTCTATTACTCTTCCAGTAAAAGCTCCTTTGGAACTATTCAATTCTATAATATCGCCAACCTTATATTGCTGCTTAATTTTTATCATCATCCAAGCAAAAAAAGACGATACAAAATCTTGTAAAGCCACAACCAAAGCTGCAGAAAGAACACCAAAAGAGGTAATTAGAAAGGTTAAGTTTCCTACGAAAGCAAATAAAATTGTAACCAAAGCCGAAATAATAAATATGGAAGTAGTAAGTACTTTTATTAATTTAACTACAACTACACTTTTTATAGTTTTATTAACTGCCCAATTAATTAGTTTTAAAATTAGCCAATAGCTAAAAACCAAGGCGAAATATAGCAAAAATTTGCCGCCTAGCTCTAACAAGCTGTCTCTAAGTTCAAGCTCATTAATATTGGTTGTGGGGTTGTTACCACCAGTTGCAGGTATGGCTAAAGAGCTTAGCTGGCTAGCAGTTTGGGCAGACACAGAAACAGACCAATTAAACAAACTGGTTATAATTAGTGCTAAAGCTGTAAGCCTAAATTTAATTCCTTCAAACTTTATCATGTTGTTTACAGTGTAACCCATCAAATTAAGATTGGCAAAATATTGACATTTAGCTTGTTTCAAGCTCTATTTAATTGTGAACATCTGGGAAAATGTTAAAAATAGGCTAAGCGTAGACGAGGTTATTTCGGCTTACATACCTATACAAAGTAATGGTGGTAATTACCGCTGTGTTTGTCCGTTTCATAAAGAAAAAAGCCCGTCATTAATTATTAGTCCGCAAAAAGGAATTTGGCATTGTTTCGGCTGTGGGGTTGGTGGAGATATTTTTAAATTTGTGGAAGAGTTCGAGCATATTACTAAGTCTGAAGCACTTCAAATTTTAGCCAAAAAAGCAGGTGTAGAACTAGAAAAAATAGAGCGTAAGCAAATTTCGCCGCAACAAATTAACCAACAAGAACAAGGTTTTAAATATTTAGAATTTGGAGCAACCACTTATCATAAAATTTTGCTTAAGCTTTTGCAAGACAAAGATAACAGAATTACCCAATATTGTTTATCCCGTGGACTGACTATGGAAATTATTAACCAATTTCAAATAGGCTATGCACCTACAAATAATTTTTTGTTAAAATTAGGGCAGAAACACGGACTAGATAATCAAATATTATTAGATATTGGGCTATTAAAAGAAGTAGAAACAGCAGATGTTAAAACAGATGCTAAAAATATTAAAGACAAATTTACAGACCGTTTAATGCTTCCAATTTGGGATAAAACGGGTAGGGTGATTGGTTTTACAGGTAGATCAATTCCGCCAGATAAAGTTGAAAGACCTAAATATTTAAACTCTCCACAAAACAATTGGTTTAATAAAAGCCAAATTTGGTACGGTTGGCATTTGGCCAGAACCCACATTTTGCAAGAAAAGAAAGCTATTGTTGTTGAAGGAAACATGGATGTAGTAGCAAGTTTTCAAGCTGGTTTGCAATACACAATGGCTTCTCAGGGAACCTCTTTTACACCAGCTCAGGTAAAAATGCTTTCTACAATAACCAAAACTGTTTGGTTAGCCTTCGATAACGATGAAGCTGGAAAATTAAGCTCAGATAAGTTTTTCAAATTAGCCAGTCAGAATAATTTGTCTGTTCAAAAAGTAATAATTCCTCAAAATTACAAAGATTTAGACGAATATTTAAAATCTGAATTTGCTGGAGTGCCAGCTGCTAATATTAATTTAGAAACCAAACTCTATTTAGACTATATTCTAAGTGCTCAATCAGCCAATTTATTAAGCAAGCACGCAGAAATTCAAAAGCAAACAATATTGTATATTTTAGACCTAGCCTCAAGTTTAGACGATATTAGTAAGGAACAATATTTAATTAAACTTAGCAACATTACAAAGCTTTCTGTAGCTTCGTTGTCTTCCCAGCTAGAAAAGATAACCAAAAGTATTTCCAATAATAATTTTCCTGAGGAAGAAGCTGTTCCTGAAATTTCTAGTTTTGTTAACAAATCTAAGACTGAAAAATACCAAAGAATACTTGTTTCATGGCAGAATTTAATTGCCCTGTATTTAAATAATTACACTGAAAATAAATTGGATGTACTTTATAAATTGCTAAAAGTAGTGCTACCAGAAGATTTAATAGACAATAATATAGAGGAATATATTATACGAAATCAAAATGAACTAGAATTAATTACAGAAAATATTAAACAAAGCCAGCAAACATCACAACTATGGTTAGAATCCATTTCCAGTTTTATAGATAACAATACCATAATTTTCTTCCAAAACCCAGAATTACAAGATTATTATTTAAAATGGAAACAGGGGTAGGGAAATTATATTTGCCAAACATACGCTCATGTTGGACTTACTTATGCCAGTGCAGGACAAAAAGTCTCTATTGGACTATACAGAATCCCTGCGTCCAAAGCTTTAAACATTATTTCAGTCTGTTTAATCGAAATTCTTAGTCTGAAAACCTTCCCCTCTCTATTTGCAATGCTTGCAGCCTTTGATTTTGATACTGAAAAATTAAAGGATTCAGAGTAGGCGCATTGGTTGCCTACTTTTTTTATGCCACAATTTACCCCATAATTTGGCTCGTGAACTCTACTCATGCATTGTGGCTCGTAAACTTCGCCGCTACAATATAATCGCTTTACCCCATAATCTTAACCTCCTCCACCATAACTAGACCTAACTTTTCTAAGGCATCACTCTTAACCTTATTAATAATTTCCAAGGTTTCTTTGGCTGTTCCTCCACCCAAGTTCACAATAAAATTACCATGGGTTTCTGGTATTTGCATATTTCCCACTTGGTATCCGCGCAAACCCAAAAGTTTATCTATAACATACCCTGCGCTTGGTGTAGGCAAGTTTAATTTTGCTCTGTTCTCTTCAGTTAAGTTTTTAAACACGCTACCACAACTTTTTCTTGGCTGAACTTTTTTACGTCTAAGCCAGTCCATAGCAACAAGTTTAGATCTTTCTACATCGCCTTCAAACAAATTTAAAGTTACAGAAAGTACCACAATTTTTGAGTTTTCCCTTAAAACGCTTTGATCGTAACCAAAATTAAAAAAATCTGCCTTAACTTCTCTAACTTCTCCATTTTCATCTATGATTATTGCGCACTCAAATCTTTCCGAAAGATGATGTGTTCCTCCATGAATATTGTTAAACAAAGCGCCGCCCATTGTACTTGGAATACCAGCGTACCACTGTAAACCAGATAAATTATTTTTTAAGCACCAGGCTATGGCAAAACCAATGTCCACCCCAGAATCGAAGTGAACTTGAACAATATTACCACTTTCTTCATAATCTAAATCGGCAAATTTTAAAAAGTTTTCATCTCCTGTTTCATTATGTCTATGTGGAACCTGCACTCCTCCAGACGTACTGGCATTTGTCATTTCCATGTTGATAGCATCCACTCCTACCTCGTCATTTTGTTTTAAAATGTTCTCTCCCAAAATAATAATCTCCTTTGTTTTGTTCACAATTACCAAGCCTTTTAAACCTTCGTCTGGAATTAAAACATTAGAACCATTCCCTAAAATATAGTATTTTAAGTTTTTCTGCTTAGCCCAATTTAAGGCTTCAATTATTTCGTACGAAGTTTTAGCTTCCAAAAAATATTCAGCAGCTCCCCCAATTCCCCAAGTTGTATACGGAGCTAAAATGATATTCTCTTGAATTTCAGGCATATGGTTGTGTTTGGGAAAGTGGAATGAAAATTTTGATTAGTAAAAAGGGTTAATCTGAAAGTTAGAGCTCCAGCAGTCATCTTGAATTTTAATGAGATAAAAATAAATTTCAATTCTTGAATTTATATAACCGAACTTTTGAGAACTGTCACCCTGAACTTGTTTCAGGGTCTAAACCTCAGAGCTGGTGACAATCGTAAATTTTTTTTAAAACTACTAAGTTCTAATTGCTACAGAAAAGCTTTAAACCTTACATAAGCATACTTTGATCCCAAAAAAAAGACAAACATTCTAACCTGCATAATTTGTTCTAGAATATAAAACTAATCACAAGTTCACAACCTTTCTTACAAGCCTAAATATTACGCCGCCAAATATGTTTGTCAACTTCAAAACCCTGTGCTACAATGCAAATATAATTAATAAAAAATTAACCAGTTATTTAAAATATGCCAGAGCCAAGAGAACCACAAATTTACAACACAGTAGATACAAAGGTAGTTGGTTCAAGTGTGGTAGGTAAAACAGAGCCAAATCCCGAACTTGAAAAAATTATTGAGAGAGCTACAGAAGCGCGAAATTCCAAAGCAGAAAAATCTAGTCAGATTGGAATTATTGAAGAAAATGAAGTTCCAGAACATATTGGTGTTGAAAGTGCTGGAGCAGTGGCAAGTGAAAGTGTTCAAATAGAAAGACCAAATTCCGCAGAGATTCCTTATGCACAATTATCTTATCTTGATAAACTAATTGCTGACGGACAAAATTCACAGAAACAAGGAGTAAATATTAACAAAGATATCAGGCCTACAACATCACCAGAAAATAACACACCAGAAAATTTTGTTAATAACCCAGAACAATTAAAAATAGAAATATCTTTTGTTGCAAAACCTGAACCAAAAAAAGGTAAATTTGATAAGATGGTAGGTAATGCGTATAATGCAGTCGCCTCTAGATTTGGTTATGAAAGTGAAGATACTAAGAATTTAAAAAAAAGGCAACAAGCTGAAGCAGCAAAAGAGCTTGTTATAGAAAAGTATAATAATTCATGTACTAATTTTTATTCAGCCCTAAAAAATATAGGTTTCGACCGTAAAGCAATGGTAGAACAAACTAAAATTATTGAAAAAAATCAATCACTTTTTTATTTAGATACTGTTGACCAAGTGTCAAAATATTTCAAACAACACAACATTCAAGCTGATCCTAAAATTTTATTACTGGTTTTAAAGGAATTTAAGAAGCTTAATAGATCGGCTCTAGAAATGCAGCAATATGCAGATCTATTTTTAACAGGCTTAGAATATACAAGAGAATTACCACCTACTGCAAAAGCTTTTGATGTTTTAGAAAAAATTGCAGCTAACCCAAATTTAATAAATTTAACTCATTTTGATAACGGAAATCCACTGTTTATTGACTCAGAAAAAGAGCGTTATTTTATAGGTGAAAGAGCAAATCCAGACACAGTTAGAGAATATCTTTCTAATGCAGTTAAAGCTTTAGAGGGTAAAAGAGTCAAAGTTGAAAATGGTGGTATTTTAACTCCAGGTCAATTTGCCTTTAGTAAAGAAGGTAAAGATTTCTACGCACTTTTACCATTGCAAGGAAATAGAATTTTATGTGCTGCAAATGATGGAAGTTATACAATAGCTAAATACAAAATACCAGAAGTGGCACAACCACCCCAACAAATTGAGGAAGATTTAGTTGTTGCACCTCCAGTTATCAATGAAATTGGATCTAGTATTGCGGAAACACTTATACCACCAGCTGAAAATTTAGATTTAGAATTAATAAACAAAAAAACTATAGAGACGCTTGATGTTATTATACCAGAAACAAAAGATACTGAGACATCTGAAACTGTTGTGGTAGAAATTAAGGAAGATATTAAAACAGAAATCGTTGATAATCCTCAAAATTTAATTGATGTGCCAGAAAACGCTGACGCAGATTTACCAAAAGCCATATTAATTCCCAAAGCGCCTCAAAGCAAGGAAGATGCAATCAAAGAAAGATATCGAGATTTAAAAGATAGTATTGAATCAAAAGGAGATTTAGATGAAAATGTAGACCCCTATGATATTTTAGATAAAGTGCTTGGTTTAACCCATACCGATGTTTCACCTCGCTTCAAGATGATATATTCTGAAAATAACCTAAATGTGAGAACTCAAGAGCAACTTAATCATAGGCTGGGTAATGAAATTAAAAACATGAAAGATAAATTAAAAGAAGCTTGGGTTAAAGAGTGGTTGAAAGAAGGTATAATAGATCAAGCAGAAGCTGAACTATTTTCAATTGGAGGCGATAGGAAGATATTCACAAAAGATTGGCTAGATCAAAATAAAGAGATTAAATTTGCCCCTTTTATTTACGAAATGGTTAATTCAACAGAACAATTAACATCTGCTGATGTGGGCAAAAAGGTTCAAGAAAAATATTATGATATGCTCCAAAATAAGGAGTTAGCACAATATGCAATCGAAAAAAAGCAAGATGAAATTAAGAAAGGTTTAGAAAAACAAAAAGAAGTTAAAGAACTATACAATAACATGTTTAGTGATAGGCTAAAGCAAATTGGTTTAGACCCTAACTTAGTAAGCGATAAATATAAAAATGGAAAATGGATGCAGGAAGTAATTATTGATAATAATGGTAATTATAATGTAGAAAAAATGAACGATGTTCTTTTGAAAACATTAACAGAGGAACTAGCACTTCAAGGAAGATTATTTATTGACAATAAAATTAAGGTAAATGCTGAAGTTATTTATAACTCAACAAACAACACCACTGTTCAGAGGCAAGCGATCGTTCGTGGTTTTATGTCACAATTTTGCACTAATATTAAAGATGTTCAAACAAGAAATGCTTTTACAGATTTAATTATTGGATCTAAATTCGGCGATGATACTGTTGTTGGTCTAGAAGATGACTACAAAAAATTTATAACTTCAAAATTAAAAGAACAGTTTGAGGGCAGTGCAGCTCAATCAACTTCTAATGAAGAAAAAAAACCAGTAGTTAATTCTTCAGAAACAACACCATCTCCAGTAAAACCAATTATTGATATTGATAATAGTTTAGAAGTTAAACCAAAACCTAAAAGCGAAGGTTTAGTAGATGGTTTAGAGCCAGTATTGCCTAATCCAGCTATTGTAATTGAACCTAAAGTTGAAATTTCGAATCCAAATATGAATTTAAACTTGTCATCAGCAGAGTCTATTAATTCCAGCGATCTTTCAGAAAAATCAAAAAACATTCTAAGTTCTATTGGATATGTTCTACAAGGTGATGAAGAAACAAATCTTAGTGCCAAAGCATTGGACTTGATTGACGATAAATTAGTTAGCAATATTGATGAAGCTTCTTTAGATTTAGCGAGTACAGAATTGCTAGCAAAGTTTACAGAATATCTAAATGATAATAGTACCGCAGCTTTAAATGTAAATGTTGCCGCAGAGATGTTTATAAGGGAACGTACAAATTTAACGAATATTAACGCATCGAGTCTTAAAACAATACTCGCTCTTTCTGTATTGGAAGGTGATGGTAAATATATAGTTTTCAATACTGATTTAGCTCATGAATTCCTACAAAATTATCAGTCAGACGTAGTTCCGTTGCCAGCCCCATGGGAAAATGCTGCTACAGATGAAGCTTTGAAAGTTTTTGCTGGTTTAGTAAACAAAATTGGATATAAACCCAAACTTCAGGAATCAGAATTTATTCTTCGTTTTAACAGACAGATAGATGAAAGTAATGCAATGTCAGAATCTGATGGTATTAACCAAACTACACTAAATATAGTAGTGGAAGATATAATTATAAGTTTAAAAGAAGTAGTAAAGCCAACTACAGAAAAAGAGGCTATTAATGATATTGTTGCTGAATTTTGTAAGAACAATTTTAACCAGCAAAGTATAATACCAATACAATCAGCTTTACTAGAAATTGCACAACTAACTCAACAGAATAAAGAGACAAAACCCTCCCATTTTTTGTTAATTTCAGCAATCAAAAATGTAGGTATAACAACTTCTACAGAAGATATAAGTAAGGAACAACTAAGATATACATATGCTGATAAGATTGATGACTTAGCGTATGATTTCTTTACTAAATTTGTAAATAATAGAAAATTTATTGAATCTGCAGACAAAGAAAAAATTGAAAAGACTACAGATAGTTTATTTGAAAAAAATATTCAGGGTGTGTCTGTATTAAAAATTAATTTAAGTAACGAAGAAATTGAAAATACAATGTATAATGTTTCTGCGGAAATTATTGCCCAAAAGTTCATTGATTACTTAAATACTAACGATGTAAAACCAGAACAAAGTCCTAATGCTGCAAATGAATTTCTTAAAAATAACTTCGCTTTAAGCCCGTCAGAACAAGTATCACTAGGAAATATGTTAGTTGCAACAACTGTACTAACTGACCCAACTGGTAACTTTGTTTTTAAACTAACAGAAAGTAGGCAAAAAATTGAAGCAATAGCAAACTTGTTTAAGGAATTAGACAGTGGCATCTCTAAAAAAAATAGTTGATCAGGCTGAAACGAATCATAACGATGAAGATATAGAACAAATTCCAGGTTTTGTGGCGGTTGATGGCGAGGAAGGCGATTTAGTTGAATATATTCCAGAGGCAGTTGAATATAATTTTAGTAATGATGAAGATATTTTAAAATATGCTTATAGTACAGCTGCTAAAATTGGCTTTAGCTTAGAAGATTTCGAAGAGGATTATATTTTGGAAGAAATTACAAACCTAAAAGATAAAAAACTTGATAATACTGAAACAGAGAAAGAAATTGCCAACAGAATTGCAGTTATTGTACTTGATTATTATGGAGAGTGGATAGATTCTAAGCTTTCAAAGGATAATTTGCAAATAATAACTGAAAGTTTCATCTCTGAATACTTCATAACTAATTATAAAGATGGAAAACAACTAGGAATAAAGTTTTTGAGTAATAAGTTAAAAAAGTCTATACAAGATTTACTTGTGTCTTCGGTTAAAATATCAGAAAACAGTTTTGAACTTACGGACGTTACGCCCAAATTTGCTGATTTAATACTGAAAAATGCAAAATAAAATTTTAAATTAGCTTTGACAAATAACGCCTAAAAATAGACAATTTGGGTAATGTATCATTATGCTGTTTTAACCGAAAAGCTTTTACCTATCAGCTTTTTAACCTATTCTTCACAGGAAGATTTAGCAATTGGCCAGCTAGTTGAAGTCTCTATAAGAAATACTTTAGAAAAAGGGGTTATTTTCAAACAGAGTAGGGTGGAGAGCAAGGAAACGACTAAAATTGTAGATAACGATGAAACTTCAGAGTTGATTGGTAATTTCCCTAAAGAAGTTGAATCTGCCCAAACGTTGCCTTCAGAGGAAATAGCGAAGTCTAAATACGAAGTTAAACCAATTGAAAATATTTTACCATACATTTTTTCATCCAACTTAATGAATTTTTGGCAAAGTGTTGCTTTTAACAATTTCAGTAGCATGAACAGAGTTTTATCTGCCGGCCTTGAAAGTTTTAATTTGTTAATAAAAGCCGATTGGAAAATTATCACAGAAAATTACAATAATAAAATTTTAGCAAAAAATGAAAATTCCAGCCCAAATAATAATTTTGGAGTTTCACAAAAACCTGATTCCATTAAAATTGGTAAAACTGAATATTTACACTTTAATAATGAAAATATTACAGATAAAGATAAAAACGGGGATATAGAAAGTATACTACGTATAATGTACCTTATACGAAACGTACAGTATAAAAATACCCTAATTATCTTTCCAGAAATTAAACTTTTAAAAAAATGGCTTTCACAAATCAATTTAAAGGAGTTTTCAGATGTTCATCTATATAGTTTTACCTCTGGGAAAGATAAAGCCTCTAAAGCTACAATAAAAAGCCTTTTGCTTCCAGATTCAAAAAATATAAAGAAAAATGTATATTTTACAACCAGAGCTGGATTATTTTTACCTTATAACCAAATTTCAGCAATTTTTGTTATAGACGAAAGTAATTCAATGCATATTCAAGAACAAGGTGGATTATATTTTGATGTACGTGAAACTTCTTATATTTTAGCTTCGCAATTTGGTTCGGATTTATATTATCAAAGTAATTTCCCCTCAGTTAGGTTTTCAGATTTGGCAAAGTCTTCTACAACAAACCATTAAATAAAACAGCGAGTGGAGATTATCTCCTATTTCAAATAAAATATATGCTTTTTAAGATAGATGATATGGCTTCCATATTATATTACTTTCATCTTGCAACAAAAAAACTCTCAAGCAAGGTGTTGAGAGCTAATCTTACATATCCAAATTACAGATCATCATTAAATTGAAAATGTTCGTAGAAGTCTATAGGTGAGAAATAACTTACTAGAACGTCACCAAACTGACAAGAACGGTAAAACTTTTTTACTAGTTTATTACAAGATGGATCATCGACCACTACAAATAGTTGTAGTATATAAATATTTAATGTCGAGTTATCAAATAGAGAAGAAATTTCATTTTCTGAAGTGAAATCAATTGGTTCTAAGCCAAATTCACGAGGTAAAATTTCAATATCTTTTAAAACTTGGCCTTCGTTGTCTTCCCACCTAGAAATAAATACCGACACTGGAGTATTGTTAAAAAATATATATTTCCCTGCTTTCCTGCTCTTCAACAAATATGCAATAATACCATCAGCTCCAACTTCAATTTTTTCCAAAATAATTATGCCTCAGATTAAACTTTTTCCTTATACATTGGAATCACACTTTATCCCAAAAGTCAATTTGACCAGTATTTGCTTGATTGAGAACATATAAAGTAGCAGCGAAGCTTGCGAGCCATACATGAATGAGACAAGATTAAGTTTTAGACTCTGAAACAAGATCGGTATGACAGGCTCAAAGTTTAGAAGACACCAAAGTAATTCAAAATGCCAACCTTATACATTCACCCCCGAAGAGGGCTTTTTCAGTTAACACGTTGCCAAGATTGTGGGCATAATTTTCAATGTCAAAATTGTGATGCTAATTTAGTAACTTATAGAACTTCGCCTTATAAATTAGAGTTGGTTTGTCACCAATGCCAAACTTTTTATAACTATCCAAACAAGTGTCCAAGTTGTCATGGCCAAAACTTTTCTTCTATTTTTGCCGGAATTGATGAGCTTATTAACGTTTTAGACAATTTAAGCGAAACTAAAACATATAATTTTGCAGGAAAGTCCCCTACTCCAGATTGGTTAAAAACAGAAAAAGTTTCCAAAAGAAAAGACAAGAATACGATCGATAATCTTCCAAAAGATGAAAAATCAGATGAGGGGGCAAATTTTGAAACACTACTTTCAGCAATGCCTAATGGTGTAATTGATGAGGAAAATATAGAATTTTTACAGAAACAAGACAGTTTTATAATACAAATTAGCGAAAATAAAAGAAAATCTAACATTTTAAGTGATACTTTAGAAGCCCTTGTAGATGGCCAAAATGCTGTAAGTGTAAGGGTTTATGACCCACAAATTAATTATTCTATTTTCAATAAAATTGTTTTTGTTCAAGCCGATAATTTGTTAGCCAGCCCAGATTATCTGGTTCAAGAAGACGTGCACAAGCAGTTGGCCGAGGTTTTAAACCAGGTAAACCCAGCTTGTCATATATATTTTGATACAACCAACCCAGAGAATAGTTTTTTTAAAGAAGTTTTAAGGTTGAACAGAATTCACCCGCAATATCAAACCATTTTAAATTGGTACAATACTTTTTTGGAAGAAGAAAAACGTTTGCGTGAAAAATTTAAGTTTCCTCCATTTTATAATCTTCTACTAATTACTTCCCAAGAAAAAGACAAAAGTGTGGCCTTAAACGTTCTGCAAGATTTGAAAAACTATATTTTCACAGTTAAAGCAGAAATGCCAGAAATTGAAGTAGGTTCACCCTACCCTGCACGTTTTTTAAGACGAAAAAACATGTATTCCTTCCATATATTGATAAGATACCCTAAAGGATACACTAAATTTAGTACACTAAGGCAAACTATAGGAACTTTAGCTTTACAAAAACGCCTGCAAGTTAGGCTAAACCCTAAGCATTTGTTTTAGCTTGAATGATTCACACAAAAAATTTGCTAAAGCTTTGTAAAGTTAGTGAGCTGGTCAAAAGTTAATGGTTTTAAATAATTCATCTTAACCTTTAGCATAGCCATATTGCTTCTCCATTTTTGATAATTTTCTTCAGTTATTTCTTCAAAACCACTAATTTCTTCAGCCATTACTTCAGGTACAAATTCAACCACACTCCCTTTGTATAAGCCAATATAAGGAAGATTCCGTTCATCCATAAGTTTTTTAAACCTAAAGAATTGATCAACTACAGATAAATTTGTAAGGCGTTCTTTTGTTTGAGCACCCCACTTTAGGCTTCCTAAAACATGGTCTAAGTCTAAAAAAGGTAGAAGAAGATTTGGCTCAGTTCTAATATTTATTTCATTTTTTTTGGAACTTTTACCTGGTCTAATGGCGGCTAAAATGTCTTTATTGGTTGATGTCTCTTCATAATGCCCATGCTCTTTATGCCAAGAATTTGCGTCGCTTACAGAAGTCTGTACAATTTTTCCGCTCAAGGTAACTACACCAAAAAATCTGCCAAACCATCGGTTGTAATCATCACCTCTTTGCACAGAGCAGAAAGCCAAATTTTCAATTGGATTATTTAAACATTTATCTAAAGCGATTTCTAACAATTGATAGCTAGTATAGTCTTTAATTTTATCATTTAGCACCTGATCTTCGGTGTCATCGGGAAGCGAATGGACTAAAATTACTCCAAAAAAATCAGAAAGTTCTTGCATGGTTATTTGCTCTTTTCTGTTTTCAAAGTATTCTATAGTGCTTCTCAGCTCAAATTCACTTCTTTGGTTATACGAGTCTTCTATCATAGAATGAGCAAATTATAACTTAGATTGAATTTATTAACCAGCCATTAAATTAATTGTGAACAATTCTTAACATCCTAAGATTTATTTATGTGAATCAACAAAATTAGCTTAAACCCAAACATTTGTTTTAAAAACTGAAGCTTTTCTGAATGGTGTTAATTTTTCTGGTGCGAATCTTCAACGCACGAATCTGACAAATGCAAAGTTGTTTAAAGCAAATTTGGAAGGCGCGAATCTTTCGGAAGCAGATCTCTCGAGGGCAGACATATCAGGCGGAGCTAATTTGAATAGAGCTGATCTTTCTAGAGCTATTCTGACTAGAACAAACCTGCAATATGGAAATTTAACAGGAGCAAACTTTTCTGATATTACTTCAGAATCCTTTCTTGTTCTGAATAATGCGGATCTATCAGGGGCTATTCTGTGTAGAGCAATCATGACTAATTCAACATTAAGTTGGGCATGTTTGCAAAACACAGATTTAACAGATGCTGATCTATCTGATGCTAATCTAACTGGTGCAATACTTGATCGGGTAAATCTCAATGGTGCTGATCTATCGGAAGCTATTGGTTATTCAAACTAATTTGGCAACAATACGCCGGTAGAAACAAATAAAATACAAACTAGAGTTTAGAATTTTTTAGGCTCTTTTTTTATGCAATTTAAATGAAGATTTAAAAACCTTGTTCGGTTATTAAAAGATATTTCGAATTAGGCTAAACCCAAAACATTTGTTTTAATACTAAGTATGAACTCGGACGAATATTTTAAGCAGGTGGAGGACTTTGTTGCACAAAACTTAGAACACAAATTAGTTGAGCTTGAAAAGCTTAGAAAGATTATTTGGAGTACAACTAGAATTGCAGCTGGAATAGCCTTAATTTTCACTTTGCTTTTACTTTTTGTGGCTCCGTTCGAGCGTGACTTTGATTTGGCTTTTGCTTGTTCATATTTTATCTTTGGAAGTTTGGCTATGGTATTTCTTGGGCAAAAACCATACAAAAAAAGATACAAAAACGAAATTATTCAACCATTATTTCAGGCAATTTTCCCCAATATGTCTTATTACCCGGAAAGACACTTGGAAATAGATGCAATATTGTCTTCTAGAATTTTAGATTTAAACTATACACCAGACACAATTATTTCTGGGGAAGACTTGGTAATTACAAATATTGATGGCATGCCTTTTGAAATGTCTGAAATTTTTATAAGCGAAAATACGACACATGCCAATTTTAATTTAACAAAAACAACTACATTTAAAGGTTTATTGGGTTTTATGGACTTAAATTATTCTACTTATGGTGGAATTTTGCATGTGGTTGAAAAAACCAAGTTTAGAAAGTTTCCTGAATTGCTAAAAATTAACTTAGAAAGCCCAAGATTAGCTGAAATATACGATTTTTACAGTAACGATGAAGTATTTGCCAGGTTCATTTTAAACCCTGCGGTTATGGATTATTTGCTAGATTTGCACCAAAGATTCAACCAGAAAATTACCTTAATAGTGAATGATCGAAAAATATTTTTTAGCTGGAAACCAGTAAGCACAAACAAAATTTCACCAGAACCAGTTAATTTGTTCGACCCTAAAATTTATTTAAAAGCCACAGACTACAAGCAAATTTTAGACATTGTGAAAGAATTACTTATAATTATTAACATTTTAAGATTTATAAAAATAAACAGGCAGGGTTGGGCAAAAAGGTTTTAGGGCAAAGAAAAACACCCTATTATTTAGGGTGCAGAATATTATTTACAACACAAATTGAATTAGTTTAGCTTCACTACTTGCGCTGGTTGAGCAGAAATAAAGCACTGCAAACAATAAGCGCAATTACACCAATATACGCAATATCAGTTGGCGCAATTTCAACAACCAAACCTTCATAAATTTTATCAGACAAACCTGTTATACTTTTAACAATTGGTCTTGCTGCTTCCCTGGTAAGAGTGGCGAAGACTCCGAAAAACAGAGCTGTTAAATTTACTTTTTTTTCATAGTTCCTTAGTCTCAAATTCATTATTTCCTCTAAATTGTTTCAAATTGAACTATGTAAATAAGAAGCTAAATATTTTAATGTTTGGCAAATATTTTTAAAAACAAGAAAAAATAATGTGCAAAAAATTTAGAATAAGAAAAATAGCCTGTGTAACTCAAGCTATTATTAAAATTAGGCTGTCACGCCCAGCACGTATATATATAAAATTACGAAGTAAAAAAGTAAAAGAAATGTCTTATCTAGCGTAAGCACTGAGCCTATCAGTGCAAAATAACTGATACTAAAAACATACCCTAGAAATGCTGATGCGAAAAAATTGAACAGCATTTTACGTGGTACACAAATAAAAGTAACTGCCAAACCTACTAGAAAAAAAATGGCAAACAATAAAACAAAGGTTGTTTCGCTAGTTGAAGTTATAATATTCTTCAGAAGATATTCTGCAAATATTGATATCAGAATGCCTACCACAAATTGAATTAGAATCATTTTATCTCCATTGTTATAATTTCAGCAACTTTCTTATTTAGGCACAGTTTAATAATTTTAGCAAACCTTTTCTAAAAAAATATCACCCTGGCTTGCAGGGCAATTAAAATTAAATTCTATCTATATATTTATAATATACCCACCCGGACAACATTCCAACCATAAAAACATATGGTAATGCAGCCTGCGATGGCAATATTATTCTAAAAATATTACCTACTTCGTAAAAATTGGGTTGGTTGGATAACCCAAACATGTTTGAAATTAGATCTCCAAAAAACCTCCAAGTGGAGTTTACAAACATCCACACAACTAGAAGATATATAGCTGGCAATAAATAATCCGTATTCTTTTGAGACATTTTTCCTCAGTTTGTTCTAAAATAGAATAACAACTAATTAAGGCATGCTTTTTGGCATTTGGCAATTTAAGACTCCCATAGAAAAATAGCCTGTGGTTCAAGCTATTCTTTATAAGTCATCCTTCTAGTTTCCCCCTTGCCCAAAATGTGGCTAAGGCTGATGCACTTCCAGTCCAAATAAGTATGTAAATTATGTTATCATTCTTAGGATCTTTACTTGTCTTAGTTCCAAGCTCTGGGATGAAAAGAATAGCTAACAGTAAAACTACGATGATCGATGTCAAACCCAAACCATAGCGGTAAATGTTTTTATACAACATTATTTAATCCAAAAGTTCTACTTACATAAAAGCACAGTTTTTGGCATTTGGCAATTGTAACCCACCAATTTCTTTTACCACAACGTTTTGACAAGCTTGGCTTTATACCGCTTTTAAATGATAAGAAAATATGCTAAAAAATATTGTTAATCCTCAGTTTTTACTATCTTTATCGGAAATTTCTTTAGAGAAACTGGAAGTATTACCGCATTGGATTTCACAAAATTACCCTAAATTAGTTAATGAGCCAATTAAAATTATGGAAGGTGGACAAACCACCCTAACCGTTCTTATTGGGCAAGAAATAATTGTGAAAATTTTTGTTCCTAAATATAAAAACCAGCTAAGAAATGAGGGGGTTTATAAGCAAAGACTAATTCAAAATTATACAGATTTAGCTGAATCTAAAATTTCGTTAACAAGTTTAGGAATTCTGTTTTTTACTGAATATGATGAAGCATTAGGAACTGCTGTGGTAGTGAGTGAGTATTACACTAAGTCTAAACCGCTAGTTGATTTTTTCTACAAATTAAATTCCGAAGACCAAATTAAAACAATTGTAAAAGTTATTGATAAATTAAAAGATTTTCACCAGCCAATATTTAACTTTGAATATTCCACCAAGCGAATTTTAGATGAATTTGATAGAACAATAGCTAAAGACGGCAAACATTTGCCTGAAAATATAAGACAAACCTTCCAAGAAATTAGAAAAAATACCTCTGAAAAATTAATTAGCCAAGAAATATTTTTAATTCACTGCGATGTTCACCTAGAAAATATTTTGATTGATGAAAACTTAAACTTAAATTTTTATAGATTTTGATTATTCACACTTTGCCCCAAGATTTAGAGAATTACTTGCAGTATTTTTATTTACTTTCCTACCCACGGCCGTTGTTCCAGCACAGCTTAAAAAGTTTTATACCACACAAATGCCACACGTTTTTGATGTGTTTATAAACCAATATCCAGAACTTTGGGATGAAAACTTTGAAAACGAAATTAAGCTGTTGTTTGCCATACAAATAATGTCGAAAAGCGAATTTCCAGAGTTTAGAAAGCAAATTGATTTGGCCTTTGATAGGTTTTTTACTTAATTAGCCCAAGAAATGAGAGATTTTAGAGCAAAGAAAAATAGCCTGTGTCACTCAAGCTATTTAAATATTTGTACTGAACAAAAAAACTCACCCCCTCTTTCCAAAAGTTAGCACACCGAAAGCAAAGACTAGCGTTGAAACTAAAACTATTAAACCACCGTAAGCAACGTCAGTTGGAGCGATATCCACAATGGTCTCTGGAAAGAAGGGCTTGTCAGAAAGTCCTGTAATTTTCTTGGCAATGGGTCTTACCTCATTTTTTGTTAAGGTTATTGTTACGCCGCAAACTACAGCTAGAAAATAAGTTTCATTTCTATACTTTTCAAATCTGGGATCCATTACTTTTACTCCTTAAATTGTTCAAAATTGAAACAATACTTATAGAAAAGCACAGTTTTTAGGGTTTGGCAATGAAAGTTACACTGCCCTACTCTAACCTTTTTAAGCATATATTTTCAGACTGAAGCTTTGGCTACCCATATTTGCCAAAAGGTAGGGTTTAAGTGTAATTTTAGGGTATTAATTTAGTTGTACATTTCTATATATAATGAAAGATTAAGCTATAAACAAAATAAAACCTTCAAGCTATGCCAGATATAACACAATCTAACATTGACCGGCAAAATATACTAAATAACCCCTTTGCTTTGTCTAAAATTCAGGAAGAAGTGAAAAATTTTCCTTATTTTGAAATGGAAGGTAAAATTTATATTCTAAAACAAGATGTAGCAGATTTTTATCAAGTTGATGAGAGAACTTTGGAAAGGATGATAGAAGAAAACGAGCAAGAACTACGAAAAAATGGCTACGAAATTCTTACGGGAAAACGCCTTAAAATAGCCAAAAATAAGTATGTGAGCGACAACAATGTCGGTACCAAAAGTGATAATTCTAATTTTACGTCAAAAGCTGATGAAATAGACACAAACCCAGATGTGAACCGCAAACCTGCAGGTACCAAAACTACTGTCTTGGGTGTTTTTGATTTTAGAGCTTTTCTAAACGTTGGAATGCTTCTTAAAAATAGTTTAGTAGCACAAGAATTAAGATCTAAGATATTAGATATTGTAGTAGATGTGATGAGATCTAAAACAGGTGGTAAAACCAAATATATTAATCAGCGAGACGAAACTTTTACACAAAGCTATTTGCAAAACAAAGACTATAGAAAAGCTTTTACAGATGGTTTAAAAGACTATCTTTCACCAGAGCTGGGAAATTTTAAGTATCCATATTTTACAGATTTAATATATAAAGACTTATTCGGTGAAAACGCCAGAGAATATAGACAACTGCTTAAATTAGGGGCAAGAGATAACCTTAGGCACACACTTTACAGAGAGATATTAGATGTAGTTTCCGGTTATGAAAATGGCATAACTGAAGCTTTAAAGCAAAAATATGAAGACCAGAAAAGACCTTTATTACAAGACGAGGCCGAGGAAGTTTTTAAATTTTGTTTCAATTCTCCCTTTTTAAAACCAATTAAAGACACCGCAAGAATGTTAATGGCCAGCCGTGATAAAGCTTTTAGAGATATTTTACACGAAGCCCTAGAGCCATATTTGTCATCACTGTCTGAAGAAGAATATCAAAAGTTTTTGTCTGAAGAAAGTGAACAAATAGAGCAAAAAACTGAAGAATTTATTAAGCTAATAGATAACCACGAAGATATTTTTAAAAGACTAAAAGATAGATAAATATGGAAAGAATTGTTTATATTAGTTTGGAAAAAGCCATTTTTGTTCATACAAGAATTTTAGAAAAAGAGTCTGGACTAAAAGGTGTGAAAGATTTGGGGCAAATAGAAAGCATTTTAACGCATATCCAAAACGATATATATTATCCCAATTTTTTAGATAAAATTACCCATTTATTTTTTGCACTGGTTAAATTTCACTGTTTTAATGATGGCAACAAAAGAACAGCTTTAGCCCTTGGAACCTACTTTATTAGTTTAAATTTTAGTAAAAACCTAGCAGAAAAGTTTCTTATTGAAATGGAAAATATTGTAGTAGAAGTGGCTGAAAATAAAATAGACAAAGAGCTTTTACAAGAGTTCATTTTAAGAATTATAACTGAAACTGATACTGACGATGAGTGGCTGTTTAAATTATTTAAAGCCTTAAGCAAAGAAAGCTAGAATTAAGTATTATAGAGTTTAGATCTTTTAACCGTTTATTTTCAGACCAAAGCTTGTACTACCCATATTTGCCAAAAGGAAGGGTTTAAGTGTAATTTTAGGGTATTAATTTAGTTGCTCTAAATGTCTATAAATTCAAATAATACTAATGCTAGTTCTTATGACGAATTAGTTAAAAAAATCATCAAATTTCGTGATGATCGAGATTGGAAACAATTTCATAATCCAAAAGATTTAGCAATTTCAATATCAATTGAAGCTGCAGAATTGATGGAGTGTTTTCAATGGGTGAAATCTCAAGACGTTGAAAATTTAATAAAAACTGACAAAATAACAGGAATAAAGGAAGAGATGGCAGATATTTTGATTTATTTAATCAATTTAGCGGATGTTCTAAATGTTAATTTACTTGATATTGCTAAAAATAAAATTGAAAAAAATTCAGTTAAATATCCAGTTGAAAAGACTGTAGGTTCTTCAAAAAAATATACAGAACTAAATTAAATATGATTATTTATTCATCTACAAAAAAGTTATTCATGGAAGATGTGCTGAATAATAGAATTGAGACGGAAATTTTAACTTCTTTTGTTCGTGAAATGGGTTATGCAACTGGAAGGGCAGAGATTGCTTCGTGGAAAAACTCAATGATGTACATGGACAAGATTATTTCCGATTCTCAAATTCCTGATAATGCAGGGATTGCAATTGAATATAAGGTTCCTCAAAACTCCAAAAGGATAGACTTTATAATAACAGGTACAAATGAGAATAAGCAAAAGTCAGTTGTATTAGTAGAATTAAAACAGTGGGAGACAGCGGATATAACAGATTTAGACGGCATGGTTAAAACCTTTGTTGGTGGAAATGTTCGTGAAGTTTGCCACCCATCTTATCAGGTTTGGTCTTACGCAAGTCTTATTGAAGATTATAATAGTAATGTACAAACAGAAGAAATTTTACTTTCACCTTGTGCATATTTACATAATTATGAACCAGATGAAGTAATAACAAACAAGTTTTATAAAGAGTACCTGGATAGAGCCCCAATTTTTTTAAAGCCTGACGCAATCAAGCTTAGAGATTTTATAAAGAAGTTTGTAAAAAAAGGAGATAATGGCGATGCAATTTATTTAATAGAACATGGCAAAATTCGACCATCTAAAGCCTTGGCAGACAACCTTGCTTCAATGTTAGATGGCAATGCTGAATTTACTCTTATTGATGAGCAAAAACTGGTTTATGAAACTGCTTTAAAACTAGCAAAAGAATCAACTGAAGATAATAAAAATGTTTTAATTGTTGAAGGTGGGCCCGGAACAGGTAAATCTGTTGTAGCAATAAATTTACTTACAGAATTAACAAAAAGAGGAGATGCGACTCAGTATGTTACAAAAAATTCAGCACCTAGGGAGGTTTATCAAGTAAAATTAACTGGTAAATTTACCAAAACAAGAATTCAGAATTTATTTAGTTCTTCTGGATCATTTCATAGTTTAGAGCCAAATACTTTTGATTCATTAATTGTTGATGAAGCACACAGGCTAAATGCCAAATCTGGCCTTTTTAATCATCTTGGAGAGAATCAAGTGAAGGAGCTTATTAAATCGGCTAAATTAAGCATTTTCTTCGTAGATGAAGATCAAAGGGTTACGCTAAATGATATTGGTCAAAAGTCTGAAATTGTAAGTTGGGCAAAAATTTTAGGTGCAAAAGTACATACCCTTGAGTTAGCTTCACAGTTTAGGTGTAATGGTTCAGATGGTTATTTAGCTTGGATTGATAACGTTTTACAAATAAGGCCAACAGCAAATAATACACTTGAAGAAGTAAACTATGATTTCCAAGTAATTGATAACCCTTCATCAGTTCATGAAAAAATTATTCAAAAAAATGAATTTAATAATAAATCTAGAATTTTGGCTGGCTATTGTTGGAAATGGGTTAGCAAAACCCAACCAGAATTAAAAGATATTATTATAGATGATTATTCTGCAAAATGGAATTTAAATGAGCACGGACAAGCTTGGATTGTACATAAAAATTCAGTTAATGAAGTTGGTTGCATTCACACTTGCCAAGGTTTAGAGCTAGATTATGCAGGTGTTATCATTGGGCCAGATTTAATGGTTAGAAATGGTAAAATACTTACTGATGCTTCAAAACGAGCAAGCACGGATAAATCTATTTTTGGTTATAAAAAGATGCTTAAAGAAAACCCAGAAATAGCCAAAGAAACGGCAGATATGATTATTAAAAATACCTATAGAACTTTAATGACAAGAGGAATGAAGGGTTGCTATATTTATTGTACTGATGAGGAAACAAGGGAGTATTTCAAAAATAACTTGAAAAATAACTCAAAAGTTGTTAGCAATTATTCAGATATACCAGATGGTATTTCCATAATTAACTAATATGGATGAATTAAACAAAAATATAGGACATAGACAAAGACTTAAAGACAGACTTTTACAATCTGGATTAGAAGGTTTTTTAGATTATGAAATTGTTGAACTACTTTTAATTTTAGGTACACCAAGAAAAGATTGCAAACAAATTGCAAAAGCTGCAATTTCAAAGTTTGAAGGCTTAACAAATGTTTTGAGCGCCTCAAATGAAGAGCTACAACAAGTGGATGGAATAGGCCCTTCAAATGCTTTTGCTATTATTCTTTTTCATGAATTATTAATTAGATACAACAAAGAAGCAATCAAAGATAGTACACTATTAGATTCACCAGAAGCAGTATATGCCTATTTAAAAGCAAAGATTGGTAACTCAAAAAAAGAAAATTTTGTAATTCTGTATTTGGACACCAAAAATAAACTTATTGTTGATGAAATATCAGTTGGTACACTAAATGCCAGTTTAGTTCACCCCAGAGAGGTTTTCCAAAAGGCAATTCTGTATAATTCTTCGCATATAATAGTTGCACACAACCACCCATCAGGGGATCATACACCTTCAAATGATGATATTTTAACCACAAGAAGGCTTGTTGAAGCTGGGAGGATTTTAGGAATTACAGTTGCAGATCATATTGTGGTTTCTATAAATGGTTATACTAGTATGAAAAATGTAGGGATGATGTCATAAAATATGATCATTAAATGAAGTGCAATGCAAGAGGGTTGATTAAACTTAAATCATAATTCTTTTAGATTTAAAAGTAAAATAAACCAATCATTTGTAAAATATTGACCTTATTTTAAAAAAATGTTATTATTAATTTATGATTCATTATTTAAAAGTTAAAAATTTTTATTCAATAAGAGATGAGCAGGCAGTTAGCTTTATATCTGACCGTTCTGAGCCTTACAACAACAGTTATCTTGAGTCTGCACAGGAGAAAATTTCCAAAGTAAATATGTTTGTGGGTTCAAATGCATCTGGGAAGACTAACTTCCTCAAGTCTTTTGCATTTATTAAATGGCTAATATGTAAATCTTTTGATATTGAACCTGATGCTTTACTACCGTTTAAAAATTTTTTTGAAAATAATGAAAATACAATTTTTGAAGTAGCTTTTGCAATTAAGGAAACGCTGTATACTTACAAAGTTGAGCTTACACGGAAAAAAATTATAAGCGAAGAATTATTATCTAAAAGTCTAGTAAATGAAAGAAGGACAACAAAAATTATTTTTAGTAGGAACTTGGATTATAATAAAGGAAAATATATTTATAAAGATTCAAACCTTAGTTTTACTTCGTACAAGCCTGAAGTATTAGATCGAACAAACGTCTCTTTGCTTGCTATTGGTAGGCAGTTTAATGACTCTAAATCAATTGAGATCTTTAATTATTGGAATAATTTAAATACCAATATCCAAGAAACAGGCTATGGCGGTAATAATCCTTTAGAAATTATGGAAAGCTTAGCTTCTTTTCATATTTTTCCTGATGAGAAAGTAAATGTTGAGAAAATGCTGAGAAGGTTTGATTTAGGATTTGATAGTATTAAATTTAAAACTGAAGAACAGGATAACAGTGTTACTATACAGGATGTTGTTGAAAATCATAATTTTGGTGACAAAATATACAGTAATGATATTAACTACTCTTCCAACGGAACAAAAAGACTTCTTTTAGTCATGAGGTATATATTGGCTTCAATAAAAAGCAAATCACCGTTAATTATGGACGAATTAGAGGCTTTTTTACATCCTGATATTCTAAGAGAAATTATAGATATGTTTATTGATTCTGAAGTAGAAAGTCAATTAATTTTTAGTTCACATTCATTAGCAATCATGAAGAAGTTAGATAAAAATCAAATATTTTTTGCTGAGAAAAACATTATTAATGGATCAACAGAAGTTTTTAAACTAAACGATATTGAGGGGGTTCGTACTGATGATAATTTTTATAATAAATATATTGCAGGTGCATATGGAGCCAAGCCACGAATATAGAATCGAACATAGAGTTGAATTTAAACCACGAATACTTATTTTTACTGAGGGTAAATGTGAGAGTGTTTTGTTAAAAACGATCCAGAGAGTTTATCAAACTAGTTTTAGCATAAGACAGGGGAATGGTTCTACGCCTGAAGTTATTTTAAATAATTGTCTGAGTGAAGATGGCGATTTTGATGTTCGATATTGTGTTCTTGATGGTGACAAGATAGCTAGAAGAGAAGACTTCGATAAAATTGTAAATGAAAAGAAAAAAGGTCTAAATCATGAATTAATCCTGGTAATAAATGAACCTTGCATTGAGGCTATCAATTTGGCCTTATTTTTCGGTGATACATCTGGATTTGAAAGAAAAAACTGTGGTAGGCTGAAAGAAAAATTCAAAAAATTACTTAATAACACTCCTCTCGAAGATTTCTATGATGAAAAACTTTCAAAGAAGTTGATAAATTCAAATAAGCATTTATTTGCAAACACAGAATTCAAAATTTTACTCGAATTGTTTTGTTTAAATTTTGAGTAACCCTTCTTCGCTATGAACATGTTCAAACCCTCCAAAGCCACAAACATCCCAGATTACATCGCCGGTGTGCCTACTGAACGCAAGGCGGATTTTGAATTTTTGCACAATTTCATAATTCAAACTGTACCTACTCTACAGCCACATTTTGCCATTAATATGATTGGTTATGGGTCTTTTCCTTATACTAATTCCAAAAAACAAGTTCTTTCTTGGCCTGTAATTTCACTTGCCAATCAGAAAAACTATATTAGCTTATATGTTTGTGCTTTAAATAATGGTGAATATACTGCCGAAATGCACGCTAAAGAACTTGGAAAGGTGAAGGTTGGCAAAAGTTGTATAAATATTAAAAGCTTGGAAGGTGTAAATTTGGATGTGTTGAAAAAAGTTTTATTGGAAGCTGAAAAGAAACCAGGTTTGGTGCGGTAGATTTTAACACTTCAGCCAATCTTCTTCCCATAAACCATATTTTATTCTAACATAGCTACTTACCCAGCTTGAATATACATTTTTGTATTTTTTACTATCTACTTTATGGGTTTTTAAAGAACTATAAAACGGATCGACTGCCATTTTATCTAAACAATTAAAAAACTTTTTTTGCAGAACAGAGTTTCCTTTTGCAAGTTTATTGTATACTTTCCAGAAATCATTTAAAAATTCTATACTATACATAATTATTCAGCCATTTTAGCTAATAATGCTTCAAGCTCTTTGCTAGAATTAACTTTGGTTGTTTTAAGTTTTCCAGCGTAATAGTCATCTAAAACTTTATCTATTGGATAATTTTCTTCAGCTTCTTTTTTATCTAGTTCAATAAGGGCAAGTTTAGTAATTTCGGTTAAGTTCATGCCTTCATATCTTTTTAAAAGGCTATTAATACGGTTATCTAAAGCAGTATTTTTTGGAAGGGTAACTTGCCACCTACCCGCAGCTTTAATTGTAGTTTTTTGCATAAAAATATAAATTTATTAAATATGCTTAAATTGTATACAATATTATACAATATGTCAAAGTATTCTATGTGCAGCGTTTTAAAAGTTAATTTTGACAAAAGTCCAAGGAAAGAGGCGCATTTCGGGTATAAAATATGCCTCATTATAAAAAATAAAATATAACCCCCAACCCTCAATTAATCCCAAAATTTCTTAAATTAAAATAGCCTCCCTCCAGATGGAAAGAGACTAAAAACTTTTTAATTGTAAGTTGTAGTAAAGAATGCAATACAATTATCATTAATACGCTGAACTATCAAAGATGAAACTTCGGAGTTTCTAATTGGAATTTTAATTACCTCTTCGAAGCCGGTAATCACAATATCGAAATTACCAAAAGCCTCGAATGAGTGCCATGGTTTACCCTCTAAGAAAATTATTCCGACTGCAGACATAATATTTAAATTTTCAGAATCGCAATTCAGATTACTATAAATTAAGTTAACAAGCTCTTCAAGCTTATTTTTATCTACTTTCATAGCATCTTGGTATATAGTCAAATGATACGAAACCTCAATATTTCCTTTTTTTGTTAGTTTGTAACTTTCTGCCATTTAATTTACCTACATCTAAAACACAATTAATTAATTCATAAAAAAGCCTTAAGGTCAAAATTTATTTAATTTGCTTCCACAAACCCATTGTACTGTGCCAAAAACTCTTTATTCCCTTCCAAAATTTGGGCTTCTTCTATGCACCATTCCGACCAGTTTTGTGGGTTGGTTTTAATTTCTTTTAAAAACTCTGACCAGGCAATATATTTAACACTTTCTACCTCGTCTGGGTTTGGTGTTGGTAAAGTGTCTGTAAAACCTACCACTATTGGGCAAATTTCGTTTTCCATAATACCAAATCTGGTAAAACAGTATTTGTAATAGGCAACTTCTTTTAGGTTTTCTACATTCAGGCCTAATTCAAATTGCAATCTTCTTTTGGCAGCCTGTTCATTACTTTCTTCCAATGTAGGGTGACCGCAGCAAGAATTCGACCAAACCCCAGGCCAAGTTTTTTTAGATAGGCTGCGTTGTTGCAGCAATAATTCCCCCTTAGAATTAAAAATAAAAGCCGAAAAAGCTAATTAACCATTTAAAAAAAGCTGGAAGAGGTCAAGAAATTACAGGAAATAATATAAAACGTTATAAAAACCTAAATGCAGAGCATATTTCAAGTAATTTAAATCTTAATTCTTTATAAATTAAAATAGTCTCCGTCCAGATGGAAAGAGACTAAAATGTAGTGCTTAAAGATCTAATTAGTCGGAAACTAAATAAGCTGTGTAGCTTCCGTTAGCCCGCTGACATTGAATTGTGGATGTGAAACCTGCTTTGATTGGAATTTCGATTTCCTCTTCAAAACCAGAGATTTTCAGGCAGCACTCTTCAAAAAGTTTGAAATTGAATTCCATGTTCTGATAGAAAACAATTCCTGAAGCAGAAAGTAGAGTAAAATTTTTATTAATACTCAATGCTCCTAATAGTGAATCTCTCAAAAGCTGTAGCTGTTCCAATCCTTCTTTGTCTAGCTTTTGGAATTCCGCCAACAAAGTGTCTTCAGACAAGCAATTTTGTACTTCTACCGTTGTAACTAGTCTTAGTGTTTTTTCAACCTTAGCTTTACCCATAACCCTTTGTCCTTATATATTTTAATGATTGAAATCAAAGAATACCTCTACAACTAAGCACAAAAGAAATACAAAGTCAAAGATCTGCCTCATAATTTGCTTGTCTTACTTTTTTCTAAAAAGATTTTGTTTAGCCACCCGCTTTTGCACAAAATTTTATCTAGCCTTTAAGTTCCAATTTCTTTTATTCTTAAAAATGTATGTTAATACACTGGTTTCAAATTATATTTTACAAATGTGTAAATCTGTGAGTTGATTAGTATGTTGTTTTTTTGGACAAAAATATAATGTCTATTCAATATATAATCAAAGTTAATACCGTAACACCAGATAATCAGCCTGTATTCTTTGACATTCCAAAATATGGAGAGCCTCCTGAAGTTGGTGAAGAGGTTTTCTTGGATTATGAGGCTAGAAATAGAAATTTTGTTTGTGAGGGAGGTGTTCTTATTGAATCAAGTATAAACTCTCCAACACCAGTTTTTCTAACTGAAGTAATTGATCTAAACTGGGTCACATAAAAAACTTAAGCCCTACAAAGCCTGTTGAAAGACAGGCCTTAATTTATGGAATAATTTTTAAACCAACAATTCCTTGTTCCTCAAAATCTCATCCAATTCAACAATAGTTTCCTCCCACTCATTATTAACTAATTTGTGAGTAAACTCATTTTGATGCTGAATTTCTAGGTTGGCCTTAGCTAAACGGGTTTGAATTTCTTGCTCGGTTTCTGTTCCCCTGCCCCTTAAACGTTGTTCTAAAATTGCTTGGCTTGGTGGAAGTAAAAATATATCAATGGCCTGTGGATACAACTTTTTTAAACTTAAACCGCCCACGTAATCTATATCAAAAACTGGGATTTTGCCTAAATTGTGAATTCTAGCAATTTCTGCTTTTAAAGTTCCGTAAAATTTACCTTCGTAAACTTCTTCATATTCAGCGAATTCACTTAAAGAGATCCTTCTTTTAAATTCGTCGGTATTAACAAAATAGTATTCCCTCCCCTCTTCTTCCCCTACTCTTGGCTTTCTAGTTGTACACGATACAGATAAGCTAAAAAGCGGATGGGTTTCTAGTAAATGCCTAACCAAAGTGCCTTTGCCGCTTCCACTAGGACCGCATAAAATTAATATTTTATTTTGACTGTGAAGCTTTGTAGAATTTACCATAATAGTTTTATAGATACCCAAAAAATATTGAATGTCAATATATATGGCAACTTAATACACCCTCTAAGCCTCTATACTTGGTATAGTTGTAATTTTATTTTTATAAAAATCTACTGACTTCGTATAACAAAATACTAATACAAATTTGCCGTTTTTCAAGCAAAATAGGCCTAATTTGTATACTCCACTGTTCAATTTAATGTTGTATTTGTCTTCTAAGTAAAGGCTGCTAAGACTATCACCCACCTGCAAACCATAATTACCAACTAAAATATTAAATACTGGCGTTGACTGCTCTAACTTGGAATACTCTTTAGCTAGAAGCACAGGTTCGCCCGATTCAATTTCTCTCACCTCCAGATTTAACTGAAAATCAGCACCCAAACCACAGGCAAACAAAGCCCCTTCATTAAACAAATTAATATATTTATCGTGGCTATAAGCACTGTCTATATTTTCGTCAGTTTTAGAAAAAGCAACTAACATTCCTGTTTCAACATCTAACTTAATTTTTTTGGTTTGAATTATTTCACTATTAGCATGGCCTGAATTAGTTAACCATTTCAAAGTAATTTTAGACAAAACAGTAGATAAAGTCTGAGGAAAAGACGCATAGCTTACAGCTTTGGTTAATATATCTCTAGCCAAACATAATTCATCCACACTTTCTAACCCAGCTTTAAAAGCCCCATCAACAAAAAACCCTGCCTTCTTAATATGTGCCAGCTTATCTTTGTAGTCTGTGCTATTTTGAAACTGTAAGTAATAATGACTGGCCACTTTAAATAAATCTGATCCGTTTAAAACTTTCTGTTTCTGATAAAACTTTTGTTCAATTTCTATTAAGCTTGGGTGCATATATTTTTCTATTGTTATTACAAAGAATTAACCATATTTTGGTTTTTAACAAACTTACAAAAGCTTTAGTCCAATAAAAAATCACCCGTTCACTTTAAGGAAAGCTACTTGGGTAATTTTAGTTCAATTCATTGACCACATATGAACCTCTCGAATGAAAATCCTGCCAAACAAGTCACCTCCTATTAAGACGCATTTTGGTTCTTCTCCTTCAGCAATTCTCTCGGGTGAGACAAATTCTGAAGAAATACGCAGAGGGGTGGTGTTAGCTTTAAAGCTTTCAATACTACCGTTCCACCCACCCACAAAAGGCAAAGGATTTTCATCGCCTTTTTGAACTTGATCGTCTGGGTCGCCTTTTAGAATTTTATAAACTGATCCAGTCAAAGTTTGGAATTGTCTCATTTTTTAATACTCGCTATGCTAAATGCCGACTTATCTATAATCACTTTTTTCAACATTTATCAAGTTAAATTTAAACTTCACATTTCTTACCTTGACCAAACCCGCTCTTCCCAACAAATTTATATATAATGTCGGTTTTTGAACTTATTGCACTTACTGTTTTAGCTTTTTATTTTTCAATTCTAATAACGGTTTTAGTACTTATAAAAAAGCTTATTTACTTTTTATACATTTGGCAGTGGAAAGAATACCGTTTAGACAAATTCCTAGATTTAGTAAGTTCTCCAAAGTTTCCCCGGGTATTTTTAGATTGGTTTACTACATTTAGAATTTTGGCACTGTTTGCATTAATTTTAGATTATGTTTTTTCAAGGCTTTATTCTCCGTTTGTCTATTTATTCATTATTCTAACTTCGCTTATAGAGATAGCCATTTTTACAAGGCAAATTATTCAAAAGCGAGCCTTGCTTCCTAAATTTTCTTTTAAAATTTTAGGGCTGTCGGTAACTGCAATTGTAGCCAACTTAGTGTTGTATTCTTTTTTAGATAAAATATTTAGCTGTCCGAATTGTTCATTTTTAATTTCCACAATTCCAATTAGTTTGTTGATGTTGTCTTTAATACAACCTTTAATTATTGGATTTTCAATTTTACTTCTATGGCCACTAGATACCTTCTTAAAATACAGAATTACACTTAAAGCCAAACATCACCGACTAACTTTGCTTAATTTAAAAGTGGTTGGCATTTCTGGCAGTTACGGTAAAAGCTCTACTAAAGAAATTTTGGCCAGCTTACTTGCAACCAAATTCAATGTTGAAAAAACTTTTAAAAACCATAATTCCACGTTAGCTGTAGCCAGAAAAATTTTAAGTTTAGATTCTAAAACAGACATTTTTATTAGCGAAATTGGAGCCTATAAACAAGGTGATGGAATTGATCAATGTAAGTTCAGCTTTCCAAATACTAGTATTATTACGGGTTTAAATAACCAACATTACAGTTTGTTTGGCGGAAAAGAACAAATTATTTCAGCCGAAAGTGAATCTTTACAGTTTTTGAAGCCTGAAAACTTAGCGATAATTAATTGGGACAGTCCTTGGTGTCAAGAAATTGTAGTTCCAAAAGATGTAAAACTTATTAAATACGGTTTTTCAGAGGATGCAGACATTCGTGCAGAAATTATTAGTAGCGATTTGGAAGGAACAGAATTTAACGTTTTCTGGGAAGGTCAGATGTACAATTTTAGAACTAATTTAATTGGCAAAGGTAGTATTCAAAATATTTTAGCTAGCATGGCCTGTTGCACCGCATACGGTTTTAAATTAGAAAATTTAAGTAAAAGCTTGTTAAATTTGCCGTCATCAGAAGGAACTTTGAATGTTGAAGTAACAGAGTACGGCTATAAAATTAACGATTCCTATAACGCCAACTTAGACGGAGTTTTAAATGCTATTGAACTATTGAAGAATTTTGATGGTAAGAAAATTATATTTTTAGACGATATTGCCGAACTTGGAATCCAGTCTGTTAACACTCATCAATTAGTAGCCAAAAGCCTAGGCGAGGCAAACATAGATTTCATAGTTTTAGTAGGACCAAATTACTCTAAAATGGTTCAAAACGAGCTTTTAAAATTAGGCTTAGAAAAAGAAAAAATTATAGTTTCCGCCCTTCCAAATAAGGAAATTAAGCGAAAATTAGAGTTATTTAAAAACCTGAAAGGAAAGAAAAACTTAGTCATTTTATATCAAGGTTACGGTTCAAGGAAGTTTATTCAAGAAAAGGACTTGTAGAAAACTATAGTTTGTGCTTTTAATGTAAAGAACTCTCGTTTTTGGAGAATGGGTAATATGTATATTAATGACTTTATTGAAAACCTGGGTGAGAAGTATAATCAATTCAAAGACCCACATAATGGTAGATTTTTATCGGAAAAGCTTTATGGCAAAATTGATGCCATAGCCTCATCCAAAAATCTGGCAGCCGAGGATATAATGACCTGTCTTTATTCTGACACAGATTTAGCAACTTACGGAAGACCAATTATAGCTTTCGCTGTTGGTTTGTACCTTCAAAAATAAAACTCAAGCAGCTCTGAAGCTGCTATTTTCTTACACAAAAAACTTAAACTATATAGTAAACTACTTCACAGCTTTCTTCACCGCCAATTTTGTAGAAGCTTTCTCGGCCGTTTGTTTTTCTACTAACTTGGAAAGAATTTGAATATTTTGCTGATTTTGAAATTGAATAGATTTTAAAACCTTATTTTGCAAGTAAACTATATACACCAAAGAAATGGTTAAAAACGGATCAAACTGAAAACCACGCCAAGTTGAAATTTGCAAAACTGCATAGATTATAGCTGCAATTATTAAACCAAACACGGCCAATTGCCCAAGCATTACAAAAATAACCTGATCATTTTGTTTATAGTATTTTAAAATTGATTGAAACATATATTAAATTTGTGTAGAGGCGAGCCTGTCTCGCCATAATTTATTGGTCGTTAATAACCAAAGTATATTTTAATAAGACCATATGGTCAAAAGCAGTAAGAAACCATTATGCAATTACATTATTTTAAACACATAGAACCACACTCCCAAAAATTTTCGCCCAAAGAAAAAGAGCTCTTGGTTTAAAATTTTGCAAGAACTCTTTTTAAGTTTATTTGTTGTTTAGAAATAAATTGCTAAAATGACCAAATATCAATAGCACCCATCCGCCTAAATAAAACTTGGCTATATCCCAATTTACAAGCGTTACATCTATTGGCAATGCATAGTTTGTAAAAACTGAGTATGTGCATACGACAAGGCAAATAAGTGGTGCACTCTCATTAGCAAGCTCCCAAGTGATTGCCATTTTGCATAACGCTAACACAAAACGGATAAAGCCATATACTAAAGCGTTCATAAATGTGAAGTAATTAACAAGCCTGACTTGGTAGTACCAAGACATTTGCCCGCTAATAACAAGCACAACCGTAAGTGCAATCAGACCAAGACCAATAAGAGCTAGTGCCTTTCTAACTTTGTAATTTCTAACAATTACTGATAGGAAAACAAGTAGCCAAGCCAAAAATGAAATAGGGTGATTCCTGACCTCATCAATAAAAGCGTTAAAAAGAACAAAGAAAATCTCCACATTAACCTCGTTAAAAGTAAATTGTATACAAAATTGCTACCTACTTATTAGAGCACATAAAAATACTAAAGTCAAAATTTATTTCTACAAGAATCATCTATCACCTCTCCAAAATATACTTCCATAAAACATTCCCTAAATTCAACGTAAATTTACCCTAAGTCACCCCCCCTATTTCCCCTGAACACCATAAACTTTGACAAAAGCCCCAACTTGTATCCAGCTTTATAGTATGTCAGATAGTTTAGCAACGCAAATTAAAAACTTCAATACACCTGAATATTTAGCCAACAACAGCTTAATTCCAAACCCACATGACTTTATAACAATTCGTGGAGGAAGAGAAAACAACCTTAAAAATGTATCTTTAGTTATTCCTAAAAATCAACTTGTTGTGTTTTCTGGTTTGTCTGGTTCAGGTAAGTCTAGTTTGGTGTTCGACACCATTTATGCCGAAGGGCAACGCCGCTATGTAGAAAGTTTAAGCAGCTATGCTAGGCAATTTTTAGGTTTAAAAGAAAAACCAGATCTAGATTCCATTGACGGTCTTTCACCTGCAATTTCCATCGATCAAAAATCTACTTCCCAAAACCCTCGTTCTACTGTTGGAACAGTTACCGAAATTTACGATTATTTAAGACTTTTATACGCTAAAATTGGTATTCAGCACTGTCCTGTTTGTAATGCTGAAATTACAGGGGAAAGCGTGACCAAAATGGTAGACAGATTAATGAGTAACCCACCAGAAACTCAATTAATAGTTCTAGCCCCAGTTGTTGAAGATATGAAAGGGTGGCACAGACAACATATAATTGAAGCCAAGAAAAATGGTTTTAGAAGAATTAGAATTGATGGCAAAATAATGTTAATTGATGCTGCCGAAAAAGAAGATTTAAACAAGCAACAAAAGCATAGCTTAGAAATTGTAGTAGATAGAATTGATGTTATTCCAGAAAACCGCTTAAGAATTACAGATTCTGTTGAAACTTCCTTAAAATTTGGCAATGAAAAATGTTTCGTTTTAATTATAAAACCAGATGAAGAGGAGCGCAAAATTGTTCTATCTAAAAACCGTTCCTGCCCAAATGGCCACGGATCACCTGGCGAATTAGAGCCAAGGCAGTTTAGTTTTAACTCTCCACACGGTGCTTGTACAGCTTGCACTGGTTTAGGTGTTGTTACAGAAATTGATTCTGAATTAGTTGTACCAAACCACAGTTTATCTATTTCCGAAGGTTGTGTTCGCCCATTAAGTCGTTTAAGTTTAAGCGGAGGATGGCTTACCCAGGTTTTCCAAACATTATCTAAGAAACACAAATTTAGTTTAGACACAGCATGGCGTGATTTATCTGAAAAACACAGAAAGTTAATTTTATTCGGTGGAGACGGTTTTGAAGGTGTCATTCCAAATTTGCAACGAAGATATAAAGAAACCACTTCCGATGCCAGCAGACGCGATATTGAAAGCTACATGACTAAAGGAGTTTGCCCAGAATGTAAAGGTTGCAGACTTAAGCCCTCTACATTAGCTGTAACTATTTTAGACAAAAATATTGCCGACATTTCCAGCATGCCAATTAACCAGGCTTTGTCTCATTTTGAAAACATGCAAGACCCTAAACTAGCCTTGCTTCCACAAAAAGAAAACGAAATTGCCAAAATGATTTTGCGCGAAATTACTTCTAGAGTAAGATTTTTGGTGAATGTTGGTTTAGAATACTTAAGTTTATCTAGAAGCAGCGAAACTTTGTCTGGTGGAGAAGCTCAAAGAATACGTCTTGCCACCCAAATTGGTTCTGGTTTAACTGGTGTTTTATATATTTTAGACGAACCTTCCATTGGTTTACATCAACGTGACAACAGCAGATTGCTAGAAACTTTAAAACGCCTAAGAGATTTAGGAAACTCCGTTTTAGTTGTAGAACACGACGAAGAAACAATTAGAGACAGCGACTTTTTGGTTGATATTGGTCCAAAAGCAGGAAAGCACGGTGGAGAAGTAATTGCCGTTGGTACTCCTGAAGAAGTTGCAGCCAACCCAGAATCGCCAACCGGTAGATTTTTGGCTGGAACAGACATTATTGAAATTCCTACAGAAAGACGTGAAGTTAAATACAAAGTTCCAGATATGTTGGAAGCTACCGATCCTAAATTTAAGGTAAAGTTGGGCAAAGGCGAAGTACCAATTATTTCTATTTGGAATGCTAACGAAAACAACCTTCAAAACCTAACTACTCATTTCCCGTTGCAACGTTTTGTTTGTGTAACTGGTGTTTCTGGTAGTGGAAAAAGCACCTTAATTAACGATATTCTTTCTAACCATTTAATGAATTATTTCTACGATTCTAGGTTACCTACAGGAAAGTTTGAAGAAATTACAGGTTTGAACGGTATTGATAAAGCTATTATTATTGATCAAAGCCCAATTGGTAGAACACCAAGAAGTAACCCAGCAACTTACACTGGTTTGTTCTCTCCAATTCGTGAACTGTTTTCTAATTTACCAGAATCTAAAGCTAGAGGTTATTTACAAGGAAGATTTAGTTTTAACGTTCCAGGTGGAAGATGCGAAACTTGCCAA
Organism: uncultured bacterium; assembly: GCA_963704645.1. Lineage (GTDB taxonomy): Bacteria > Patescibacteriota > JACMRA01 > JACMRA01 > JACMRA01 > JBILXY01. The sequence continues at coordinate 888,791 of OY969926.1, read as the reverse complement.
GGTGACGGTTTAATTAAAGTAGAAATGAACTTCTTACCAGATGTATACGTTGTTTGCGAAGACTGCGGAGGAAGAAGATACAACCGTGAAACTTTAGAAATTACCTATAATGGCAAGAACATTGCAGATATTTTGGATATGAGCGTAGAGGAAGCCTTCGAGTTCTTCCAAAACCACACCCTGGCCAACAGAAAATTGAAAACATTGTTAGAAGTTGGTTTAGGCTATATTCATTTGGGACAATCTGCAACCACTTTGTCTGGTGGAGAAGCTCAAAGAATTAAACTAGCCACCGAGCTTTCTAAGGTTGGAACTGGAAACACTTTGTACATTCTTGATGAGCCAACTACAGGTTTACACCCGTTGGATGTTAAATTACTTCTTAAAGTTTTACACCAATTAGTAGGAAAAGGTAATTCAGTTTTAGTTATTGAACACAATTTAGATGTTATAAAAACTGCAGATTGGGTAATAGATTTAGGTCCAGAAGGGGGAATAAACGGGGGAATTATAGTAGCCGAAGGAACACCAGAAAAAGTAAGTAAAGTTAAAGGTAGTTACACTGGACAGTATTTGAAGAAACTATTTAAGTAGTTTAAAAATTCACCAATTGTGTCTACCAATTTTTTACAAACCCAGTGCTGGTACAATTTTTGGATTAAGGCTAACGGTATTAGCCACAAAATACATTTAGCCAAAACAGAAATTAAAACCAGTTTTGGTTTAGAAGAATATTCTGTTGCCGTTTACCAATATCCTTGGAAGTTTAATCAGGTTTGGTTATATGTTCCAAGGCTTGGTTCTGGTTTTGGCAAAAAAAGTAAAAAAGAAGCAACCGCACTATTTCAAAAACTTGTTGAAGAAATTATTTCTACTGGGAAAAATGTTGGAGCAACTTTATTAAAAATTGATTTTGACCCTGAATTTTACAGCTCTTTATTAAACGGTGACAGCATAAATCATAGCGGAGAACATAGCCATTCAAAATATTTAGCTCACCTAATTTCTGAAGAAATTGTACCAAGTTTACGCCAAATAAACTTTCTTTCTACCATAATTTTAAATATATCTGATATAAAAGCTAGTAAGTACGAGCTACCTGTTAGAAATACAACCAGTATTGTAGATAAGTTTTTGGATGAGTCTGAAATTTTAAATGACAGTAAAAGTAAAATCTCTTTTTCGCCATCCCTTTCAGATCTTAAACATTTCTTTCAGAATAACACGGAGTTTTGGAGTAAAACTAATCAGAACATTAGAAGATACACTAAAAAAAGCTTGGAAATGGGTTGGACTGTGGAAATAAATAATCCAAGCTTTGACGATTGGTACGCAGTTCATCACGCCACCACCAAAAGACAAGATTTTGCAACTCATCCAAAAAGCTATTTGAAAGAATTATTTCACCAAGATTTTGCCCATTCAATAATTTTAAAAGATCAGCACAATATACCACAGTCATGTTGGCTTGGTGGAGTTTTTAACGATACAATAGTTTATTTACACGGAGGAAACAATCCATCTAGTTTCAATAACTACGGTCAGTATTTAATACATTTAACTGCTATTTATATTGGCAAAGCCTACAATTGCAACAGTTACGATCTTGGGGGCTGGGAAGAAGGAAAAGGATTTAGCAAATTTAAAGAAGGGTACAAAGGCGAAATTGTAACATATCCTGGTGCTTTTGATGTAATTTTAAAAGAGCCAGATTATTTTTTAACCAGATTAAGCCAATGGTTTAAGAAGAGGGGCTAAGCGTAGTTCGGCCTTGCCTACTTGTAACCAAAGTAATTAATTGATAATTATAAAACCATTTTCAGATTATCTATTCAACATTTTGCCGAACCAATTTTTCACCCCGTTAAACATTTTTGAAACTGGTGAAGTATTTACTTTCTCTGATTTCGGGCTAGAAGAATTTTTACGTAACTCATTTAATTTACTACCTATTTCAGCAGGATCTCTGCGTTTTAAATTCTGATATTTAGATGCTTGATATGTGGCTATTTGTTGAGCTTCTAAGTCGCTGTTATATGAAATTATAGAAGATTTTACAAAGTCCATCTTCACAAGTTCTCCATCTTCGTTTGTATATGTATTTTGGATACTTGGCCCAGCAGTAAGACCGCTTTGGGCAGAAGGAGTATTTATAATTCTTTCAGCAGCTGTTGGCTGATACCAGTTTTTTTCGACTTCAAAAACTTCACTACCATATTTAGAATTTTTTAATTTTGAAACAAGAGTTTGAAAACTTAAGACTCGATCTGTTAAAGACAATTCTCTGATTATATTAATTCTTTCATGTGTTTCTTTTTTACTGAAAAATAATGCAATATACCAAATTTCACCAATGTTTTCTCTATTTAAATTACTGCTTCTTTTAACAGATTGGTAAATTATATTTCTTATTGCTGAAGTATCTCTAAGAATTGAAAACAGTCTATCTGTCATTACTTTCTGCAACTTCAAATCTTCTGGTTTACTAAGAATTTCTTCCGCTGTAACTACTCTTCTTGCTGGAATACTGGCTAAAGTAACTGGTGCTTCTAAGCCTGTGCTTTTAGTTAACATATTTGTATCAATTCTAACTTTGTACTGAGTATTGCACACTTTCTGATTGTTGGCCAGCTATTTCGCTGTGGCCGTTATTTTTTGCAGCATGAACAAAGGCGATGCTAAACATCGCCCCTACATTGGTTTTTTTATTTTTATTTTCCATCTAACCCTATAACCCAGGCGGCTAAACTTCTAACACTTTGCCCTGTAGCACCGTTTGCTTCCAAGTCATTTTGTTTTTTGTTCCAGCAACTTCCTGCAATATCTAAGTGAGCCCAAGCGTATGCTTTTGGTTCTTTAATATCTAATTTTGGGTTTCTAAAGTTTTTCTGATCTACGAAGTAGCTTAAAAATAGACCGGCTGTTAAATGACCTGCATATGCCCCAATTGTGCTAACGTTTAGTAACTGGCCAACATCTCCCTTTACTTTAGAGCGTAAAACTTCTGGAAGTGGTGTGTGAGTTGTTTTTTCACCTTCTTGAATGAAAGTTTTTTCTAGACCGTGAACCAAGTTGAAATCGTTACTCATCATGGCTGTGTAATATTCAGAAACAGATCTTACAGCTGCACCTGTTAAAGTAGCTGCGTCAATAATATAATCTGGGTTTTGTAATGTAGCATAGGCCAAAGCGTCGGCTAAAGTTAATCTTCCCTCAGCATCAGTGTTCCAAATTTCTACAGTTTGGCCAGAATATGTTGTTAGAACGTCATCGGTTTTGTAGCTATTTCCTGCAACCATATTTTCTACCCAAGCCGAAATCCAGTGAACTTCTGTATTTTCTAGTTCCATTTCAGATAAAACTTTCATTACACCAAACATTGTAGCGCTTCCTGCCATATCCACTTTCATAGTTTTCATGCTACCAGCTGTTTTAATATCTAAACCTCCAGAATCGTAGGTTACACCTTTACCTACCAAGCAAACTCTATTTTTAACTTCACCCTTCGGGCTTAGAACAACGTGAACCATTACAGGGTCGTGAATACTTGCTCTGCCTACAAAATATATTCCTTCCATACCCATTTCTACAATTTTAGAATAATCTATAACTTTTAATGTTATATTTGCTTTATGGCCTAATTCTTTTTCAACCAATTTTGGCAATGTTGTTGGGTTAATGTTTTCAGGAATGTCATCTACCAAACTTCTGGTTAGAGTAACACCGTTATTTAAAGCATTAAAAGTAGAAACTAAATCTGGAGTAAGTAAGTTAGACAAACTTGAGCCAAAACTTAAATTTATATTTCTAGATTTTGCTTCAGACTCTGGTAAATATGTGTCTAAATTCCAGCTAGCTTGGCTAATTCCCAATAATAAATCTAACAAATATTTGGAAAATTCACCAAAATTATTGTGTTTAGATTCCAAAAAAATAGAATGGTTTTGCAACTCCAAATTTTCAATTTTGAATGGAGCTATACTTCGAACTATTTTAGCGCCCAATTGGTAAAAATTAAAAACGTGATAAGGGTCGGCGGTTTTTTGTTCTGGTTGGAAGGTTAAGCCTACAAAAATTTCTTTTCTTTCAGCAAGAATGGAAACTTGGCCAAACTTTCCTGTAAATTTTACAAGTCCTAAAATATCTTTTAACGAAGTTTCCAAAGAACTGAGCTCAGAAACGGAGATTAAACTTAGCTTCCAAAGAATTATATCGGTTGAGGGTTGATTTGTAAGAATATTTAACATAAGCTATTTATAAATTTTTAAGCTGATTCACGTTTTAGTCAATAGTGCCCATAAAACTGTAGTTTTTAATTATTTCCCCTCTTTCTTGCCAAACACTTTGGAATGTAAATCTCTAATTTGCCAGTCACTAACATGTGTATAAATTTGAGTGGTAGAAATATTAGAATGGCCAAGCAAAGTCTGCACCGAACGCAAATCTCCTCCTTCAGTTAAAACCTTTGTGGCAAAACTATGACGAAGTGTGTGTGGCGTAACGTGCTTATAAATACCCAATCTGTTGGCATAACTTTGTAACATTAACTGAACCATTCTTGGAGTTAATGGTTTTTGTTTTTTTAAATCTTTAGTTCTGTTTTTACTAAAAGAAATGAACAGCCAAGGGTTTTCGTCTTCCCCACGAATTTTTAAATACTCATGAATTGCTTCTAATGAAGCCGGAGCCAAAAAAGCCGAGCGGACTTTTCCACCTTTACCTTGAATTAATAGCTGATTGTCGCTCATTTCTGGGCTTGTAGTTTCATTTCTAGGTGTATTTTGTATAGGAATATCTTTTTCTAGTGTTGAACTTTGTGGAAGTCCAGACTCTAAACTTAGAGTTTGATTTAAATCACCATTCACAATTTCTACGCTCCTTCCATTTTCTTGAGGGTTACTATCAACACTAGCATTTTCTTCCTCCAATTCAACCTCTCCTTTCCACAATGGAATTTGGGCTTTTTTCAAACTTAGCAATTCAGACAAACGCAAACCTGAACCAAACAAAATTAAAACTATGGCCTGATTACGTTTCTTTTGAACATCTGCAACTTTAGCCGAATCTTGAATAATTACATGAATTAGCTTTTGAACCTCAGTTTCATTTAAAAATTCAATTTTTCGCATTCTAGTTTTAGGCAATTCCAATCTATCTGGAGAAAGAACCAAAGCCCCATTTTTAATTAAAAATTTTAAGAAGGACCTTAACACTACAATTTGATAAGCCTGAGTTTTCAAACTAATTTTATCTCCCCTAATGCTTTCTTGCTTGTTTAAATGAACACGGTATTGGTTCACAATATCAATATCAATTTGGTTAGTTCTAGCTATTTGCCTAACCTCCAAAAACTTTCCAAAGCGCTCCATAGTAGCCCTATAATTACGCACAGTGTTTTCAGAATACTGCTTGGTTAGTTCACAATACAGAAGAAAATCTTCCATATCTCGTTGAAATGACATAATAAGTAGAAATTAAAATGACTTCGTATAAATGTCAACAACTTTCTAGCTTTTTACAAACAATTTAATTTTAAAATTCAGGTTCATTTGCCTAAAAACCTGAATTATTTAGTTCAAAATACTTCTAGCTGTCTCTTAGAACCAAATACTCAGACATGTCTTTTATGAATTTAATGCCCACGTTTAACGGGTCAAAAATTTCAGACAAAATTACCCAAGCCCTATTATTTTCTTCATCACAACGCTTTTTCAATGAATCAACAACCCCACTGTTAAGCATTTTCTGTTTTAAAGTTTGAATTTCATCATTGCTAGTTTCAGCGTTCCCCAAAATATTCTTAAGTGAATTTCTGTTTTCACCGTCTAAGGAATTGTAATAGGAAGACATCAATAAAGTACGCTTTCCTTCAACAATATCTGCCTTGCTAGGCTTTCCAGTTTTTTCTTCATCACCAAATAAACTAATAATATCGTCGGTTAGTTGGTAGACTAAGCCAATTTTTTCACCGGCCTTATCTAAAGCTTCTAACTGGGAAGAACTAGCCTCTGCCAAACTTGCACCTAACAAAAGTGGTTTTTGAATGGAATAGTTACCAGATTTCAACTTCAACATATGCTCAATATCTTTTGGTTTTAAATTATCAAAATTTGCCATTCCAACTCCGTAACAATCGTCTAGTTGACCAGAAATAAGTTCAAACTGCATTTGGTAAAATAGATCCTTCATCTTCTCAATTTTAGGAGAACTTGGCAATTTTCCAATTACTTCTTGAGAAAGCATGTAGGCAAAATCTCCAGCTAAAATTGTAGCCCCTAAAGCAAGATGGTTACTTCTAGTTACATCTTGAGCAGAGTTTTGACTGTTTAAAGAATCAGTCTCGATATGATTTTGGGCTTCATTTTGAAAATAATTTTGGTAAAAAGCCTGAACAGTTGGTGAACCTCGTCTAGTTAAGCTTTCGTCTATAATATCATCGTGAATTAAAGCAAAAGTGTGGAATAATTCTAAAGCAATTCCAACTTGGGTAATATTGTTTAAATCTTGCTCGTTAGGAGTTTTCCCTGTGGCTAAAAACCCAAAATATGTTAAGGCGGGTCTAATTCTTTTTCCAGCCGATTTTACTTCTAAAATAACTCTGTAAATTTCTTCCAAGTTAGTTTTAGCCACGCTATTTATTTTTCCAGCTTCTTCAATTTTGTTTAATAGGTATTGGCTAAGTTGATAATCAAAATTGGTTTTAAATTCAATCAACTGTTCTTTAAAGTTCATAATATATAGACTAAAAAAGTCGTTGTGTAATGTTTAAACAGACTAGATTGTTTGTCAATTTGTGTAGCATACAGGTAAAGTACTAGCTTATTATACCCAAAATTTTTTCCTGAAAAACCTCGCTACTAAAAGGCTTCACTGTACTCTTTATTTTTTCAGAGTTAAATTGGACCTCTTGGATGTTTTCATATTTTAAAATAGCTTCTTTCAAACTTTCCACTGTTTGTTCTGCAAAGAATAATCCGTTAACACCATTTTCTAAATATTCTAAAGCACCACCAGCTTGATATGCAATTACTGGCACACCAGCCGCAAATACTTCTATTGGGGTAATGCCGGCATCTTCCTTTCCTGGAAACAAAAAACCTTTGGTTTTAGATAATAAATTGAAATATTGCTGATCTGTAGTTCTGCCTAAAAATTCAATTAAACCAGCACTTTCAGGATGTTTGCTTTCATAACTAGAAACTATAAGTTTAAGATCATCCATCTCTTTAGGTAAAGCTGAGGTTCCACCAATTTTTAATGGTCTACCCAATTCCAAACAAGCTTGAATTGCCAAATCTAGGCGTTTGTGGAAACTAACTCGGCCATGACACAAATAAAAACTTTCAGGTGTATTTTGAATTTCAAGGAAATTGTTAATTTCTACAGGTGGGTAAATTAATTTGGAATCTATATTATAAACTTGTTTAATTAAACCACAAATAAACTTAGAATTCCCCACCCAAATTGTACCTTTACTGGTTAAATAATTAGCAGCTTTCAAATCCATCCATTTCAGCCAGAAAGTGAAAAGTGGAATAGCCAATTGAAAAATTTTGGAGAGAGATTGGTGGTCAGTTTCGGTAACTAAACCATGCAAAAAACGGGTTGGAGAGTGGCAATAGTGAATTATTTTTGGAAGAAATTCAACTTGATCGTTTGGCGATGAATTATTTGAGCTACCGGACCCCTCTACTTTAACATTTTTACCGCAATAGGTTGAAGAAACTAAAACTACATCAGCGTTTTTTACAGTTACAAAAGACATTAAAACGGGATACAGCCAAAACAAATGCTTTTGAAATTTTTGGAAGAACTTTATTTTAAACAAACTTTGAACTGGGGTTGTAACCACCCTACCCTGTTGCCATATTTTAGTTATAGTTTTAGACGAAAGAAATTTTTCTGGAATGAAGTAAGAAGTATAAAGAACAGCATCCGGGAACATTTCCAACCAAGTTTCCACCACCTTTTCAGCCCCACCATATTGGCCAAAATAGTCATGAACAATAGCAATTCTAGGTTTTTTTGAGGTGGAAGGAAAAGTCATATTTATAAATTAATTTGAGAGCAAGAGAGTCATGTCACCCTGAACTTGTTTCAGGGTCTAAGCTAGATAAATATAACCCATACCTTTCCAAACACTAAAACAAGTGTCAAATTATTATAAAAACCAGTAGCGGCGAAGCTTGCCAGTCACACATTTTAAAAGCAGAAGAAACCTAATTCAAAAAATACAAACATTGACCCACAACAATTTCTATGCTAAACCCAAATTATTCTGTAAATCTTTACAAACAGAAATAGGAGAAAATTGTGAGTTATAACTCTGAATTTTCTGAAGAAAATGCTCTAACTTTTTTGGAAAATAACAAAGTTAGATTGTGTCTTTCTTTAGCAACAGAAGACAGGTTAGCAGAATGTTTAAGGAACGAATTAGAAAAAATTGCCAGTAATGGAGCGATTCTAACCGAAGTATATCTAGCTTGTGATGAATGGTTCTGGTGGGAGTGGAATGAGAATGTTCCAGATGAGCAAGACTTGAGAAAAATATTGATCAAGCCTTTTTTGGAGCAATATGTCTTTCCATTAGTAATTAATTACCCTGCTGATGTAAGAACACCAAATTCCCAAGGTAAGTTCAACCTAATGTGGATACTCGAATTTGATGATATAACTGCAGGTTATTGTGACAGAACACACATCGACGATTGGTGTGATCAACAAGCAGCTTTGGAAGTTCCTTGGGATGATTCTGAACTCTATGAATTATTAGAGCAAGAAATGGAAGACACAATGAAACGGTGTAACGCTTAAACTAATTTTAACTACTTTACGCAACCCCGCTGAAGTAGTTATTTTTTTGCTTAATTCAAAATTAGGATGGTAATTTCTACGCTTACAATAAATCGCACCTATCCTTTACCTAAATGTTCAACCCTCTTTCGTTTAATAAAAAATATAATTAAAGTGAAACAAATACCCAATACAAATGGAGTAAACCAAGTCCAATGACCATACATTTTGTCTACAACATGCCACACCAAAACAAATAAAGCCACAAAAGTTAAACTATGTAATCGTTTCCAGTTCTTTTTTAAATGATGAACACTGAAATTATTAGAAGTTACAGCCAAGGCAAAAAATATACTTAGCAATAAAATACCCTGAAAATATTTAACATAAGAAAGAGGATCAGTTAAATTAATTTGTCTAATAATAGCTATACTTGCTGCGTGTAGAAATGCAAAAACAAAAGACATAATGCCAATTTCTCTTCTATGCCTATGTAAAAAATGAGTTAGTTTTGAAGTTTTCCATTCAACATTAATATAGTTTATTAGCCCTGGTATAAGGGTTGCTGCATACAACAAAACTGCAATAAATGCAAAAACATTGGAAACTAGATTAATGGCCATATACTACTTATTTTTTAATAAACTAACTAATTCAACTAACCTATTGGCATAGCCCCATTCATTATCATACCACAAAACAACCTTAATAGAATTGGCATTTATCTCGGTTAAGCTTGCATCAAAAATACAAGAGTGAGGGTTTCCAATAGCATCACCAGAAACTAAATTTGCTTCAGAATATTCTAAGATATTTTTAAGATATGTGCTTGAAGCTTCCGCAAAAACCTTGTTCAGTTCTTCTTTTGTTGGAATTATCGAACCAGGTTCTAAGTTAGCCACTAAATATATATAGGAACCAGTAACAACAGGAATTCTTAAAGAACTTAAATTAACCTTGCCTTTTAATTCGGGCAAAACTAATTCCACAGCTTTGGCCGCACCCGTTGTACTTGGAATAGCATTTACTGCAGCTGCTCTGCCGTCACGGAAATCTTTTTTGGTTGGGCTGTCTTGCAAAAACTGGGTAGCTGTATATGCGTGGGCAGTTAAAGCCATAATGTTTTGAAACTTAAAGTTTTGAGTTAAAACCTTTAAAGCTGGCGCTATACAATTAGTAGTACACGAGGCATTAGAAATTATTTTGGAAGTTGCTATTTCGGATATCTGTGGGTTGGATGTATTTACGCCAATTACCAAAGTTGGGGTTTGTTTATCCTTAGCTGGTGCAGATAAAATAATTTTTTCAATTCCTTCTTGCAAATGCAACGAAGCCAGTTCTTCAGTTAAAAATCTTCCTGTACATTCTAAAATAATTTCAGCACGAACACTTTTCCATGGTATTAATTTTGGATCAGGCTGACTAAATACAGGAATGGAAACTTGCAAACTAGGGATAATAATTTTTCCACCTTCTGTTTTTACTGGATATTCAAAACGACGGTAAGTACTATCAAATTCAAATAAATAGGCTAAGTTTTCTGGAGAAGTTAGATCGTTAATTCCTACAATTTCAATTTTATCTAAATATTTAGTTAGAATAATTCTAGTAGCTAGTCTGCCAATTCTGCCAAAACCGTTAATTCCTAATTTAATTTTGTTCATATTTTGTTATTTTTGTTTATAGAAGTCTAACTCAAGATTGCGCCACCCTTTTACAGCTACCTTTGGAACCACCGGGCTTCCTCTACATTGTTGTTTAATAATTGACAATTGAGATGCAAGGCAGAAAAGCAAAAGGTCTACTGACAGATTCTAGCCAGTATAACTTTTTTTGACAATTCCCATTTCCCAGCTTAAATATATAGCATAATGTCCGATAATTTATATCAATCTGGCCCTTCGTCTAGCAACACAGTTTCTACAAGCACTAACACTGGCGGTTTAGACTTTATTTCTAATATAGACTTAAGTTCTTGGCTTTACTGGCTTAACATGTTTACTTTTGCTTGGTGCATTTTTTATAGCTTACTTTTACTAGGTAATTTTTATTATTACTGGGTGAAATTTGGCGACGGAGAAGTTGAAAACGAAAAAAAAGGGGCTAAAGCCATAGCCGACGCAGCCTGGATGTGGTGGTCTTACTTAACAGCAGTTATATTATATTTGATTTATAAAAATTCTTCTACCGAATACGCAATTATTGTTGGTTGGTTTGCTGTAGCCTTTTACGTTTGTAAAATTTTCGTGTTCGACCTTCCCGATATTCCTTTCTTAAGCAAAATTATGGGTAAGCCCGGAGACACAATAACCAAATTTGTAGAGGACACAATCGCTGGTTTTGGAAAAGGTATAAGTGAAGTAGGCAGTAACGTTTTCGGCTTACCAGGTGCCACCCCGCCAACGCCACCCCCAAAAAAATAGAATAAATTTTGTAGGGACAATGTTTACCATCGACTTCTCACGTTTAATATGAAAACGTTGTGATTTAAAAAGTACACTCAAACCCAAAAACGGAAGAAAAAATCCGTAGCGGCGAAGCTGGCGAGCCACAAATTCTTGTAACACGCATCTTTAATTCTCATACGGATGTTTTCCAAGTTCAAACAAAATTCATTTTAAATTATCTCAAGACGAACAAAACTCAGGGTCTTTTGTTATAGAATAAGCATAGATGGGGCACCACTTTTGAACTCTCAACATAAACATCGAACCTCAAATAACCCTAAACCTTTATAACCTCAGCATTCACCTTCTCTTCCATTTCCGCTTCACATTCCAAATTACAAAAACCTACACCGTTAAAAATAGATTTTTTACTTAAACAATTTTGGCAGCAAATGAAGTGCTTGTGACAGGTTGGTAAACTACAATTAATATAGTCTTCAGATGTATTTCCACATTTCTGGCATTTTCCAATAACCACATGTTCTGGAGAATCAAGGTTAAAACCCATTACCACACGCTGATCAAAAACATAGAGCTTACCTAAAAAGTTTCGATTAGGATATTTTTCCATGTAACTTACAATTCCACCATAAAGTTGATAAACATCGGTAAAACCATTTTTTACCAAGAACCCAGAAGCTTTTTCACATCTTATCCCACCAGTGCAAACTGTTAAAATTGTCTCGTTTTTTAAATGATCAATTTTAGGTAAAATTTGCGGCAGGTCTCTAAAATTACTAAACTGCGAAAGAATTGCGTTTTCAAAAGTTCCAACAATTTGTTCGTAATCGTTACGCATATCTACAATATAAAACTTCTTTCCCTGTAAAAACCATTGGTTCAATTCTTCTGGTTGAAGATATTTACCTGTAACAATATTCGGGTTTAAATCTTCGGAACCTAAATGAGCTGAAACCACTTCTTTTCTTACTTTAATAGATAATTTAGGAAAATCTGAGCCAGGATTATCTTGTTTACCAGCACTTTTTTTCCAATGAATATTTTGGAACAATTCCTGAGAATCCATAAACTGTTGATACTTTTCTACATCTTCTTTTTTACCTGCCAAAGTACCGTTTATTCCTTCATTGGCAATAATTACCCTACCTTTTAAATTATATTCCACACAAAAATCCCACTGGCTTTGTCTAAGCTCTTCAGGGTTGGTAATTTCCACATATTTATAAAACAAAAGTACAACAAAATCAGACTGAATTTCAACATTAGACATTTACTTATTTGAACCACCTGCCCAAAAATTTGTCAAAAAAACAAGTGGCACTTGGTGCCACCTGAGGTTTAAGCATAAGCTTGTTGAACTAAATTGCCAAATAATCCTGCCAGAACATTTGAGATATAAATAGCTTTGTCCAAATGGTTGGCATACTCGGTATCAGTAATTTGAGCTGAGAACGCAAGGCTAAGTCTATTTACTTCACCATCGGAATCAACAATAATTTGTCCATTTACACCATTGCTAAATTCATAGGCAACGGTTTTAAAATGTTCTATATTGAAGATGACCTGATCAATAAATACTTCAAAATCTGAAATGCTATGAACATCAACTAAATCAATTTGAATCAAAATGTTATCATTTTCAAGGTCATGAACAGCAGAAATTTTGTTCCCACCTTCCAGACTTCCTATCAATCTGTCATCATCATAATGCAATTGAAGCATAGCACATCCCCTCTAAATTTATGTCCAAAAATCAATACTTCTTAATGAAGCAAGTATAGCTCTATTTTGTCAAAACAATTTATGAAAGAAATATCTGAACTTATGATATCATGCTTCTAAGCATCCAGGCTGTTTTGGTTTGCCTTTCCATAATTCCAGTTAGAAAATCGGCTGTACCTACGTCTTCCAACTCTTCAGTAACTTTTTTAATATATAAATCAGTATCTTGAATTATTTGTTCGTGGTCTTCTAGCAAATCTTTAACCATTTCAGCATGGGCTGGAACTTCTCCTGGGTTTTCTTTGATTTTAGTTGTTTTAAGAAACTCACTTAAAGTTCCTGGGGCGAAAGCACCTAAAGCTCTTGTTCTTTCTGCTATATCATCAACAATAACGTCTAGATCTTCGTAAATGCTTTCAAAAAACTTATGTAAATCGTGGAATTGCATTCCTGTTACATTCCAGTGGTATTTTCTAGCTTTAACATACAAAGCAAATTCATCTGATAATAATTGGTTTAAAATTGCAACTGAACCTTTTAATTGATCTGGGGTTAAGCCTATGTTTATTTTCATATAGTGTGTAATTTGTTATTTAATGTAAGTAATTAATTTGAACTTTATTAATAGTAAGCCAAATTTAATTATGCCAAACCTGCTCTTTTTTAAGGTTTTTGTCAAAAATATAGCCTAAAAAACTATCAATGAAGTGTAGTAGCAGAGTAACCCAGAGTTAATCAGCATTGTCAGACTAAATTCACGAGTACTGTCACCCTGAACTTGTTTCAGGGTCTAGGTGTGGAGTAGCAAAAAATTATCGAGCCAACCTGAAGTACAAAGTATCTCCTTACTATAGATTCCCTACTTCGAAAACTTTTCAGCCAAAGAAAAAAGACTAGATTATAGAACCTAGCCTTTCAATTTGGAAAAAGTTTTACCATCTAAACTGTAACTGGAATAAAAGCAGATTCTAAAGTTGAAAAAAAACTTTCAATACAGTTCAATAAACGTCGTCCAGCTGGTGTTGGAGTGATGGCTATTCTAGCAGAAGAAAGATCATAAACATTGGAACTGTCATCGTCTGCAACCGCCAAACCTTCACGAATAAAATATTCAACTGAAAATTGAAAAAAATCTGACAGCTGAGAAAGTACTGAAATTACATCGGTGCGAGATTGACCTAGAGATTGAGGAAAATGTAACTCTAAGATAGGATTTTCTGAACCAGTTTCTAGTTCTGCTAAAATTGAGCCGTCCGTGCCAATATTTCTATTTACTTTACACATTCTATGAAAGCTCCTTGATTTTTGATAAAAATACAATTTCTACTCCAAACTAAATATATATCCTCACATTCAAAAAAGTATGTCAACTCTGTTCTAAGTTTCAGCTGGTTTGACATCTTAACAAGCTACTGCCAATTTTAACAAATATGTTTCGCAGTTTAGTTTTCTTCGTAATAAATGTACTGGTAATATTATTCTTAAGTTTTATTCTTCCAGAATTTAAAGTAGCTTCGGTAACTTCTGCCGTATTTTTAGTTTTAATTTTAACTTTGTTGAATTTTACATTAGGAGCTATTTTAAAGCTTTTCACGCTTCCTTTAAACTTTCTAAGTTTTGGGTTTTTAGGTTTTTTAATAAACCTGTTTGTACTCTGGGTTAGCTTAAATATACCACAAGGTGTTACAATTTCCGGCTCTGGTTTTGGTCAATTTATTACATTATTAATTATTTCCGTTTCACTTTCTATAGGCCAAGCAATAGGTAATTCTGCCTTCCCAAACGACAATGAGAACAGGATGTAAATTCTAAATTAACAAATTAACACAATAAAATCATGCCTACAATTTTTAAAAAAACTGACGATACAACAGAAAGATTTCACAATAATTTATTACCTGAAGACAATATAACCGCAGAAAGTGTTGTTGTACCTACAAATAGTCAAGAAGTAGAGAAAGTGGAAACCAATCATTTTAAAACTCCAAAAAAGAAAAGATTCGGTTTTAGAAAGATGATTTCCCTAATTTTAATTTTAGCTTCTTTGTCATTAATTGCTGGGGGAACATATTTTGGATTTACCACGCTAAGTGCAACCAGTGATATATTTGGAGGTGGCAGTACCAGTTTTCTAGATCAACTTGGTCAATTAGGTGGAGCTTTAAACCCGTTAAAAACAAGAACTCCTTTGAAAGGCGAAGAAGAAGGTAGAACAAATGTTTTAATGATTGGGAAAGATTCAGTAGCTGGCTTAACAGATACTATAATTATTGCTTCTTATTATCATAAAGAAAAAAAGGTTGTAACTTTAAATATTCCGCGAGATTTTTATATATATGATGGTTTTGGGAGCTATAAAATAAATGGTGCTGCAGCTTATGCAGAGGGTAGAAAAACAGCAGGATACAGCGATGTTGGAGGAGAACAATTTCTATCAGACTTTTTAGGGAAAGAATTTGGAATTCAAATGCACTATTGGGTTAGTATTAATTTTGAAGGTTTTAAAGCAGTTATTGAACAACTTGGTGGTGTGGAAGTTGATGTAGACCAACCCTTCACAGACTGTAATTACCCAACAGACAACTATTCTGGTTATGTTCGACCTTGCCCTACTTTTACTAAAGGTATAAATAAAATGGACGCTAGAACTTCTTTAATTTACGCTAGAAGTAGATATGGCAACAACGGACAAGGATCAGATTTTGAAAGAGGTAGAAGACAGCAGCAAATTATTCAAGCTGTAATTACAAAAATTAAAGCCGAGAACTTAGCTGTAAATGCTTCAAAAATTAATGCCTACTTAGATATCTTAGGTAAAAATATGAAAACATCAGTAAAACTAGACGAAATGCTTTCTGCCTATGAAATTTTTAAAAATGTGAACATTGATGAAATTAAGAATAATTTTATTAGGGTAACTTGGGCAACAGGGAACGGAATTTTATGTGTAGGAGATTCTGATGATGGGGCTTACATTATAACTTATTGCGGAGGGGCTATAGCTGGAAGAAACACTACTTCGGCCGCACGAAACAAAGCTAAATCTTTTGTTCAAGACATTCTTGTTCAAACGCAATCTACTCAGTTATTTGAAGCACCGGTGGCTATTTTAGGCAATCAAAGCAATGATACAGTAAAAGCAGCAACTGCCTTAGAAAAAACTGGATTTAGTAATTTATACAGCAATAACAGCTGGTCTAGAATAAAATCCGCCACAGCTAAAAGCACAGAAAAAACCGAAATTTGTATTAAAGATGAAAAAATTAAAACTTTGTTTAACGGCTTAGACAAAAAGCCAGATTTTACTTATACAATATTAGATGTTTGTCCCGCAGAATGGGTTCTACCAACAGCTCAGACAGATGTTAAAATAATTATTTGGGTCAGCTCTATATAAAATAAAAAAACAGGTTATACGTGGAGGAAACTCCTCGTTTTTTTTATGTCTAAAAGGATTTAGCTAAAAACTAAACTCCTGGTTAGGAGCTAAAAAATTTATTTGGAGGCAACGGCCGGAATCGAACCGGCGTGCAAGGTTTTGCAGACCTCTGCCTAAACCATTCGGCCACGTCGCCAAAATCAATAAATTGACAATTCAAAAATCGTAAACAACCGTAATTTAGTCAAGTAAATATGTTTTCCAAAATAAACCAGTTTTTAAAAAACCCAGAAGCCTTTACATCTAGCTTGTTGCTTTTTGTTACTTTCACAGTTTTTCAAATTGGTTGGCTAGCGCAGTCATTTAAAAATAATTACGATAAGTACTCAATAATTTTGGCTGCAGCAAGCCTTTTATTTCTCTTTAAAAGCTATATTTATTCTTTTAGAAGCTTACAAGAAGTAATAAACTTGAAAAAAAGCTTTCTAGTCTTTCTAGATATTATTTTTTTTGCCAGCCAAATTTGGCTAATTTTTATAGCCATTCAATCTTTAACCCAACTAGCCTACCCTTTTACAGCTTTATTTTGTTTGGCCATAGCTAGTACAACTTTTTACATTCAAAGTTTTGCACTTCCTACAAGACAATTAGGTAAATCTGCGTTGTACGCAACAATTTTTTATTGGGTTACTACGGCTTTGTTATATCAAACAGAATGGATAAACTACAACCAGCAAACTTACTTTTTATTCATACATTTTACAGCAATTACAGTATTTGCAGCAGAATTGTGGTTATTTTTTAGAAGTACCAAAATTACAAAAGTAAATTAGAATTATTGAGTTTTGGGTAATTATACCTTTGTGCCATAGTAAGCTGTAACCATTTGATGAGGCAATTTGATATTGCTATATGGTGTTTATAATTTATTATTTAGATAAAATTGGATATTTTAAGTAAATCAAACACTGACTGGAATTTGAACCTAAAAACCCCTTGACTATAAGCTAAACAGCAAGTTATAATTTGCTCACCATGAAGCAAAAAACACTTAACATTCTTATTTTAAGTTGGGAAATGTACCCTATGATTGCAGGAGGTTTAGGATTTTTAATAAAGCATGTTGTTACAGAGCTAACCAACCAAGGCCATACCGTTACAGTAGCTTGCCCTAATGTTCCCAAACCGTTTGAGCCTACCAACACTATAGACTTAAGCAAACAACTAAAGAAGTATTTAAGACCAGATATTCAAATTGAAGGGCTAGATTTTAAATTAGACTATTTTAGAGACCCCTCTGTTAAGAAATCTAAAAAAACTTGGCCCGAATTATATTCAATTTATCACGCTCAAGAGAAAAAAACTAATTTGTACCCAAACAATACACCAATGATTACTAAAGCTTTTGCTATGGCCGTTGAAGAACTAACCCATGAGCAAAGTTTCGATGTAATTTTAGGTGTAGATTGGGAATCTATTCCAACCTTCATGCATTTAAAAAGCAAGTCTAACATTCCATTCATTTTTTACATCAACGCCACTGAATTTGATAGAAATACCGGAAAATTTGGCGGAGCAGCCAGAATAATTGCCAACATGGAGCGTGATTATTATTTAAAAGCAGATGGAATAGTGGCTATTTCTGAAATATCCAAACAAATGTTACATAACTTTTGTAATATTCCCAATGAAAAAATTGAAGTTGTATACGACGATGTAGATTTCACACCAATTGAACTAGATATTCCAGACTTGCAAAAGGGCAAAAATGTTTTATTTATAGGAAGATTAGAAACCCAAAAAGGAATTTCTTTTTTGTTAGAAACAGCAGTAAAAGCAATTAAAATTGATCCACAAATTAAATTTATTATAGCTGGTGATGGTGGAAAAATGGCTAGTACAATAGAGGCTGTTGCAGAAAAAGAGTTAGAAAAAAATATTTTATTTACTGGCTGGCTAAATTCCGAGGAAAAGAAAAGACTTTATTCCAGTTGTGATTTATTTGTAATGCCAAGTCCAAGTGAACCTTTTGGTTTAACAGCATTAGAAGCAATCAGATCTAAAGTTCCTGTAATAGCAAGCAATACTTCAGGTTTTATTGGAGTTATTCCTTCCACACCAACCTTCAATTATCACGATACTCAAGCTTTTGCCCAACATATTTTATTCTATTTAAACAATAAAAATGCAGCCTTAGAATTACTTGAAAAGCAAACTAAAGAACTTAAACTTCATTCTTGGAAGGCGCAGGTTGAAAAATTAGTAGATTTTATTCAAAAAACCATTGATTCAAAATAAATATGAACAGCTCAAATACATTTCAAGCCGAGTTGCTAAGTACAAGCAACAAACCGGAAAATTTTAATATTAAAAGTATTAGCTTATATTTTTCCAAATTAGATTATTACAAAATTGAGCCATTAATTGATATTCTAAGTCACCCTGATAGCCAGTTCATTGATGTTGAAGCCAGTAAAAAACTGTTTAAAAAAGATCTTGAAGAAAAATTTGAACCAATTATTGATTTTCTAATACAGCAAGAAGTTGAGGCTAATTTAATTATTACGGGTAATTTTGTTCAATCTGCCGCTGAAATTATGCCAAGCCTTTTGAAGAAAATAAAGAAGCTAGTTGATACCAACCAAATCACTTTAGTAGCCAATGCTTTTTACGGAAACTCTCTAACAAGCTTATACAACATAGATTGGTGGGCTACAACCGTTGCTAATTCTATCAAAACAATAAATTACCATTTAAAAACTACCCCTAAAGTTGTTTACATTCCTCAACTTTACCGTAATTTAGAATTAGAAAGAATTATTCATAAAACTAATATTACAACGTTTTTATGCAGGCACAAAAGTGATAAACAGCTAGAATTTAATTTGCAATTGTCTGAACTTAGACGCTTTGAGGGGAAAAAAGCCAGTTGGATAAACATCGATAACGATACTGCCTGTAATTTTTATTTTGAACCAAACAATCAGTTTTTTGATATAAATCAACTTAGTTTAGGTAAAAAAGCAATTCCGCTTATAATAAAAAGTTTAAATATGAAAGTTGGACTTGCCAGCACAAACGCTATTCTTAAACCAAAAATTATTAAGCTCGATGGAAACAAGGAGCCTAGAATTAACGATAACTATTCTTTAGCTTTGTTTAAACCAATGGAAAGAGCAATTATTCGTCTTTGGGGATATGGATCCAATGTTATATTAACAGAGCATGCTTTAAAACCAACACCCTCAAGTCAAGAACTGTTCTATAACTTCGCAGCTCTACAAAATGCAGATTTTTTATTACATCTAAGACCAGAAAACTACAATTCTGAAATTAAAAACTTCGTTTCCCCATACGAAGCCTTTGTAAACATGCAATCTGCAATAAAAAAAGCTGAGATTGTACTTAGGAAAATGATATAACATTGCCAGCGTCAGCATGTCACTAGAGAAATTATATTGATCTGAGTATTGAGTCTAAAGTTTTTAGCCTTTTCATACATTAACATTGAGTGTCGAGCATATCACCCTGAACTTGTTTCAGGGTCTAAGTTGGAGAATAAATTTATTATTTTTTATAAATAATTGAAGGAGCGATGTTTACCACCGCCTTGGGAATTTTAAAAAAAGATGTTCTTTATCTTTGAACAAAATTAAAACACATACTAAAGAACGAGAGCTGGATGCCCCGTATTTAATATCTGCCCACTCCACTCTACCTTGCTAAAAAAATCCTTTTATATAAACTTTAAATATATGATTCCAATCACAATTCTAACTGGCTTTCTTGGAAGTGGAAAAACCACATTAGTCAATCAAATAATTCAAAAAAATCCTCAACTTAAATTTGGCCTAATTATTAATGAATTTGGAAGTGAAGGCATAGACGGACAATTAGTGGAAACCAGTGGAGAAGAGCTTGTCGAAATGTCTAACGGATGTTTATGCTGCATTGTAAGAAAAGACTTACAAGATGCTGTGCTTAAACTAGCTGAACAGAAAATTGATTATATAATTATTGAAGCATCTGGTCTGGCTGAACCAAAACCAATTGCTGAAACTTTTGCTATGGAAAACTTGAACGGCAAAGTTAGTTTAGACAGCGTAGTTGCAATATTAGATTGCCAAAACTATGCACTAACCAAAGAAACTTACCAAGTTGCTGTTGAACAAATTGAGTTCGCCGATATTATTGTTTTGAACAAAATAGATAATTTAGATGCTGAGACAATTGCCAACTTCTACAAGTTAATTAGCCAAATTAACCCAGAAGCAACTGTTATTGAAAACAAGGAAGGAGGTTTGGATTCTTCTATATTAATTGATGCTAATAAATGGAGTTTGGATAGGTTGACTAATTTAAAATTAGAAACAGTGGAAAGTTCCAACGACCATCACGACCATCACGACCATCACGACCATCACGACCATCACGACCATCACGACCATCACGACCATCACGATGTAGATGAAGTTGTTTTTACCAGCAGCAAACCATTAAATCCGCACAAATTAGATAGTTGGTTAATGAACTCTATGCCCAAAAATGCTATAAGAGCTAAAGGCTTAATTAACATTAAAGTTTCAAATAATAAAAACGAAATGTTTCTGTTCCAAATGGTTGGAGCCAAAAGAACTTTAGATGTGTTTGAGCCTAAGAAAAATATAGATATGACAACAACAAGACTTGTTTTAATTGGGAAAGGCTTAAACGAAAAAGAAATTTTGGAAGGCCTACAATCTGTGGTAGATTAATTGCAGCACTTGCAAAGCTTGTAAATTTGTGATATTAAAGGTATAATAAATAAAAATTCAACAAATTGCTTTGTTAGAAACCTACTTATGCAACCTCAAGAACAAGCCCCATTATTTACATTGCCAATTACACTTCCATCTACACCTGGTTCTGGCTCTATTGCACCAGTTAAAATTAATGAGGCTCCAGTATCTCCCCTTCCTAAAACTTTCCTGCCTGAGCAATCAACATACTCAACTTCATTAGCTGAAAAACTGAAAAAATTAAGAGAGGCTCGTACTATTCCACAGGTACCGCCATCATCTGAAGGTAGCATTGCCCCTAAACCAATTGGCGCTCTTCCTACAACTCCACTTTTCCCTGCAGAGCCAATTTCTTTTCAAACTCCAAAAAGCGTCGAACCAGCCAGCCAAACTACTCCACCACTTTTGAGTGACGCCAAAGAGACTGATTTTAGTATCGATTTCTCTAAGCCACTTAGCATTACTGCACCGCCGCAAGAAGAGCAATCTATTTCAGAGTCAATTTTGAATAATAACCTAGACTTCATGCCAAGCGTAGGTCTAGGTAATATAAATCCTGAGATTCAAGCGAGTAGTAAGCCTCAAGACAATATTAATTCCTATTCCCTGCCAGCAGCAATCGATCAACCTCCTAAACCAGAAAATTTTGTAGGAGAAAATCAACCGCAGCCTCATACGAGAGATAGTAGACCTGCAACACCAGGAGGAGGGCCCGAATCTACAAATATACAGCCTCAAACAACAACGCCTATCATCTCAGCTGTACCGCAACCCACAATTACAACTCCTGATATTGATATACTCCCTCACAGAAAACAATTGATAACTACTAATACTGGTGCGGTTATAGGAGTGCAAAAAATTCAAGGTCAGCTAGCAGGTTTATTGACTAAATAATTAACTCCTACCCTTTCTTTTATAGGCCAAATAAAGCGTAGCCAATATAAAAATAAGTTGGAAAATTGGAATTAGTACTTTTTCTTTTGTGCTTAGCAAAATACCTAGTTGGGAAGTAATAATTAATAAAATTACAGTAAGAACCAAAACTTGCCTTTTGTTCATCCCCAAAGAAAGTAAACGGTGATGCCAATGGTTCCTATCCCCCGTAGTAAGCGGGTTAGTTTTTTGTAACAAACGTATTGTCCAAACCACAAAAATATCTAAAATAAACCAGCCCAAAACTGTTACCGCTGTAGCAATTTTCGCCCCAGATAATATTGAAAGCACACCAACCATAAACCCTATAATCATTGAACCACCATCACCTAGGTACATTTTAGCGTTAGGAAAATTATACGATAGAAAACCAGCACTTCCAGCTGCCCAAATTAAAGCGAAAATAAAAATTAATGGCTGATACACACTAGTCGAAGCTGAAATAGAAGCAATTGTTAAAAAAGCCACCAAACCTACACTGCTAACTAAACCATCTAAACCATCTAGTAATTTAGTTGCGAACAAGCAAAACCCTAACCACAAGAACGCTAAGGCTTGAGGAAGTAGGAAGAAATTTAAGGGCAAATAATTAAAAGGGAAAGACAAAGCATCAATTTTCAAGCCCCCTAAAAAAATTGCAACCAGAATTGCCAAACCAACTATTAAAAACCTAAACTTTGTAGAAATTTTATTTAAATCATCCAAAGCGCCAGCTATTCCCAATAAAATAATGGATACAAATACCCAAACTAAAAGAAAAGATTCCAAGTTATTCTGTAAATAAATACGTAAACTGAACCAATCATATTTATTTATTAGCCACAAACAACCCATTAAAAAAACAGAGGTTAAAACAAAGCTGGTAGCTCCCATTAAAGGAATTGGCCTGTTCTGCAATTTACGGTTTGGAGCAGAATTAGGGTCGTCTTGAAAGCCAAATTTAACAGATAATTTATAAACTAACGGAAGAAAAGCCAGACTTAGAACAAAAGATGCTAAGGAAAATAAAATGGCAAGAAAAATAATTGAAATAGGTATAAATTTTATGCTTAAGGTTTTTTGAAAATGGAATAGCCTGCCAGATTTGTCAATGTTTGAACAAGTCCAAACACATATGATACCAAAGGGTGGTAGATTAATAATCCTAAAT
Organism: uncultured bacterium; assembly: GCA_963704645.1. Lineage (GTDB taxonomy): Bacteria > Patescibacteriota > JACMRA01 > JACMRA01 > JACMRA01 > JBILXY01. Next base: position 865,625 of record OY969926.1, on the reverse strand, counting down.
CTACTATCATATGATCATGTCTTACACTTTGGAAGATAAATTTAAAATAATTGAATACTCATTTAAGCATGGTATTAATTCTACATTAGAAGCATTATCTCTAGATTCAAATCGTAAACTTTCCAGAATAACTTTAATTAGGTGGAGGAAGAAATGGAGAAAAAGTTGTGAACTTAATTATGGAGCTGGTAACAAATACGATTTAAAGGATAAAAGCAAAAGACCTAATAAATTTAGACAGTCAAATGTACAAGGGAGAATACTTGAGTTTATTCAACAAACTAGATTGCAATATCCTAATCTAGGTAAAGACAAACTTAAAGTATTGTTAGATGATTACTGTGCAGAACAAAATCTAAAAGAAACAAGTAAAACACTAAAAACTATTTCAATTTCAACTATCGGCAGAATAATATCTACTTTTAAAGATCAAAGAATAATACCAGTCTACAAATACTCAAAGCAAGTCTATTTAGACGGTAGAACAGGAAGTATTAAACAAAGACTACTAAAACCTAGGAAGCAAGTTAAAACCAGAAGAAAAGAATACCAGCCTAATAGCCCAGGAGATCTAATTCAATTAGACGCAATAACCTTTTATCTTAATGGAGTAAAAAGATATTTAATCTGTGCTGTAGATCTAGTTAGTAGATATTCTTTCGTATATGCTTACAAAACATTAAGTAGTAATAGTACAAAAGACTTCTTCTTAAGAATGCAAGATGTATTCCCTTACCAGATTAAAAGAGTTCAGACAGACAATGGACAAGAAAATCATAAGAACTTTGATGAACTGTTAAAATTTAAAGATATTACTCATTTCTGGAACTATCCTAAATCTCCTAAAATGAATGCTTACATAGAAAGATTCAATAGAAGTGTGGAAGAAGAGTTTGCTAATTATAATCTATGGATACTAAGAGATGATATACAAGCTTTTAATCTAAAATTAATCATGTACCTAGACTTCTACAATAACCAAAGACCACATCTGGGTTTAAAAAGAGATATTGGACAATTTATACCACCAATGAAATACCTACAACAATACCATCCTAAGTATCATATGTAGTGAACGGGTACAATGTTTTGACCAAGCCAAAATTATAAGGTATAATGCTAAAGACAAACAAAAATATGGATAGATATTTAACAAAACTGCTTAGCAAAACTTTTAGGGCTTTGAAAACTGTAGGAGCATTGTTTTTGATGCTGAATATATTGTTACCGACGACAACCGCTATGGCACAAGCAGCTGGTGTAAACTGTACACAAAGCAAAATTACAATTGGCGACATTTTTATTCCAACCAAATTTGTTCCTATTATACAGAATGAATGCTCCACAGATGCAAATGGAAAAGCCAGACCTCTTAGTTTTGAATCTGTTCCATATATTTTGGTAAGAGCTTATGGCTTTTTATCTGGTTTAGTAGTTTACTTGTTTGGTTTCATAGTTATATTCTCGGGAATCCAATACAGTTACGGTGCTTTAGATGGCAACCAAAGTACAAAAGCTTTAGGTAATTTAAGAGATTCAATTGTGGCAGTAATATTGGTTTTTTCAGCTTATGCTATAGTAAACACTTTGGTAATTGTTTTAAAAGTTCCAGGCACCGTTTCTAACACCACATTAACCAGCTTCTTCACCCCAATACAATAGACATTATGACTTTCTTGAAAAAACTTTTAGTTAAAACACCTCAATTGTTATTGTTGGTAATTATACTTACCGGTTGGTTGGCCATGGCTTCTGGCGGAATAAGTGTACAGGCACAAGGGGATAGTAGAACCACAGGACCAATTTATGATACACAGTGTGCACAGGATGTAGTAAGATTAAGCCCCGACAGTACTAGGTATAAAGAATGCGTAGCAAGATCAAAGGCTGGTGAATTTAATAATAATACAACAGGAGGCAATTGTGGAAATAGCACCCTAGCCTCTTTTCAAATACTTCCATTTTGTTCTATTTTTGACTTATTAAACGCAGTGGTTGGATTTTTAGTTTCTTTATCTACTCCTTTAGCTTTACTGGTTATAACTTGGGGTGGTTTTCAATACTTTACAGGTGGTTTTAATGGAAAAACTAACGGGCTTAAAGCTGTACAAGCAGGTGTTATTGGATTGGCTATAATTTTGGCTTCTAACTTAATTATTTCTATTACTCAAACAACTTTCACCGCAGAAGGCTTTAATGCAACTGGAATTATTAACCAAATACTTCAACCAGCTAGAAACGTTTTAGTTACTTTGGCAAGTGTAGTTGCTTTGTTAGTAATTACCTGGGGTGGTTACAAATACTTCATTGGTGGTATTGATGGCAAATCTGAAGGTGCAAAAAATATTCAAAGTGGAGTTGTTGGTTTAATTATTGTTCTTCTAGCTAATTTTATTGTAGATGCAGTAAACAACGTGTTTAAAGGTGCAGATGCCAACACAGATTTTGGAGACAAAGCAAAGAATTTTATTGAGCCAATTTTAACCCAAGGGCTTACTTTCTTAACTACTTTAGCAAGTGTTGTTGCAGTTTTAGTAATTGTTTGGGGAGGTTATAAATATTTCTTCTCTACTTTACCTGGTTCCAAAGAGGATGGCAAAAAGAATATTGAACGTGGTATTATTGGTTTGGTTGTAGTAATTATTGCCCAGCCTATAGTTACCATTGTAAATAGCACAATTGGCGTTCAAAACAATCAGCTTAGTTTAGACCCACAAAGTATAATATTTACAATTCAGGTTATTATTACTAGGTTCTTAATTCCTATTTCTTCGGTAATAACTGTAGGTTTGTTCATTTGGGCAGGATATTTATGGATTACATCTGCTGGAGACGCTGGAACTGTTAAAAAAGCTAAAGACTCATTTTTCAATGCCATTATTGGTTTAATTGTAGTTTTGTTGGCGGTTACAATTACTCAGCTTATTGTTTTCTTTGTGAAGACTGATGCAGTAGTGGCTCCTACAAGTTCTTCTAGTACCAGTCAAACCAGCACTGTAAACACAAACACTTCTACTAATGGTAATGGCGGAACAACAAGACCAGGTTTGCCTACGAATTAAAATTAGGCTTTAGTCCTAAACTCATCTGGAAACGGCTCGATAACTAACAATGGAGCTATACCACCAAAAGAAATGATATCCGCAGATAGTAAACGCGCTGAATGTCACTGATAAATCTACAACTTGCCCTCAAGTATTTCCTTAAACTTGCCAGGGTTTCCTTTACCTTTAGACTCTTTCATACATTGCCCAATTAAGAATCCAATTACTTGAACTTTCCCAGATTTATATTCTTCTACTACTTTGGCATTACTTTGAATAACCAAGTCTACAAAAACCTCTAAAGTCTTATCATCATTTAACTGAAACAAACCGTTTTCGGTAGCCGCATCATTTACAGATAAGTTAGGGAATTCAATTAAAATGTCTATTAATTTTTGTACACCCTGGTTATTAATTTTTTTATCTACGAAAAGTTTAGCAATTTCTACCAAATTATTTTCTGAAATTAATTCGTAACTGTTTTTACCAATTTTTTCTGCAGTAGCAATTAAATTAGACATTATATTAGCACCATTTCTAGCAATTTCTAACCCTTCTGAAGGGAATTTGTTCTGAATAATAGACCAAACTCCGTCAAAATATTTAGCTAATTCTTCTTGTCCAACCAATGTGTTAACTATTTGGATACTTAAACCAAGCTCAAAATATCTTTTTCTTTGCTCCATTGGTAATTCTGGCAATTCAGATTTTGCAGGAATATCAGTGGTTTTTATTTCTAGAATTTGTAAATCTGGCTCTGGAAAATATCTATAGTCATCTGCAGCTTCCTTACTACGCTGAGATTCGGACCTATTCATATCGTCTCTCCAGCCGCGGGTTTCCTGAGCTGGTTTTTCACCTTTTTCTAATAATTCGGTTTGTCTTTTAATTTCAAACTCTATGGCCCTTCCCAGAGATCTAACAGAGTTTATATTTTTAACCTCTACTTTATAGGATGGTAATTTACCTAGTTTGTGTTCTTCTTCAGTTTGTAAGCTTAAGTTACAATCAAAACGCATCTGACCTTTATCCATATTTGCTTCAGAAACACCCAAACGGCGAACCAGAAGCTGTAATTCGGAAACATATCCCATAGCAACTTTTGCCTCTGTAATTACTGGCTCTGTAACAATTTCAACTAATGGGCAGCCAGAACGATTATAATCTACCAAAGTTTTATTTCCTACGTGTAACAATTTACCTGCATCTGCTTCCAAGTGGGCTCTAGTTAATTCTACGGAATGTTCAGTAAAATTACCGTTTGTTTTGTCTTCAGCAAAAAATTCCACTACGCCATTTTCTACAATTGGATTATCGTACTGGCTAATTTGGTAACCAGCAGGCAGATCTGGGTAAAAATAGTTTTTCCTATCCCAACGGGTTTTACCAGGAATTTTAGCGTTAACTGCAACACCAAGCAAAATTGCTTTTTTAACAGCTTCAGCGTTTAGCACAGGCAAAGCTCCAGGCTGACCAGTGCAAAAAGGACAAATGTTTTTATTAGGAGTATCTGGGGCAAATTCGTTTAAACAAGAGCAAAATAGCTTAGTAACGGTGTTAAGCTGAACATGGGTTTCTATACCAATAATTGGGTAAAGTTTCATACATTCTAAATCAAATTTGAAATAGCAAATTGGTCAAACTATCAATCTAAAATTGAAGGGCTTAGAAAGGATGGCAAACCAAACCACAATAGAGATTATTTTGGAGTTTCAGAATAATAGTGTAAGTTGATGATTTATTTAAACCTTAATGACTGAATATTTTTATATAGTGACATTACCTACTCTCAATTAAATTAAGCATAATTTTATTTGACACTATGATAAAATTATGTAAGTTTAAAGTATGTTCTTTTGGAGCAGGTAAGATAAAAGTGATAGCCTGTTTCAAAAAGCATGATGAAGTTTCAGGGCCCCGCAAGGGGCTTTGTTTCTGGTTAAAATATTTTAAGGTTTTATTCAAAATTGACGGTTTGAATAAAGTGTTTCAGAAGTAATTACTATGTCTGATGAAAGTGAAAACCTAGATTTAGAAATAACTTCAAAAGTTAACAAAATAGATTTAGAAATTTTAAATTTGCTGCAAAAGCGTTTAAGCTTATTGGCAAAAAAAGAAACTCCAGCCCCTTCCCTAAAAAAAGAGAAGCGAGGCAAAAATACTAAGTCCAATAACCCAAATGATAGTTACCAATTAGAACTAATTCACAAAGGAAGAAAATTAGGAATTAGAAGGTCTTTGATTCGTAAAATTTTTAGATCTTTAGAACAAGAAAGTATTTTTTTACAGAAAAAGACATTTTTGGAAAAGAATCAAACAAGTGAAGAAACTTAAATCTTCCAATATAAATTTAAGAATTCGAGATACATAATTCTCCTTACAACTATTTCAACCTTAGTCTGCGGTTAATCATAACCCCATTCACTAGTAAACAAAAAAGCTTTGACCAATGACAATGCCGTAAATTATTACAGCTATGCTTCCAAGAAGTAAAAGCAGACCAGCTAAAGAAAATACTAAAGCTACCAGGCCATCTTTAGAGACTATTCCTAAGGCAATTAAAAGCACAATTAATGAAGAAACAGAGTTAATAACTGGAAGCGGAATAAGCATTACTGTTGAAGCACAAATTAAACCTAATGCTAATAGTGGTTTAGACAAAACTGAGTCTGTAACCCAACCCAAACGTGGCTTAATTATAATTTCAGCCCAGCTTAAAAGTTTGGTCATGGCATTAAAAAACTTACCGTCTGGCTTGAAAGGCAGCTTTTGAGACTCAATAAACTTTGGCAATTTAAAATCTTTTTTATTTAAACCGAAATTGATAGCTAAAATAATACATATTAAAGCAAAAGGTGTGTTTATTCCTGGCGGTGTGAACGGTAATGAGATTGGCAAAGCTAATAAAGCAATAATGAAGGCTATAGAACGATCTCCAAAATGTTGTGTAAAGTCTGAAAGGTAAATTTGTCCTTCGGCGCTTTTTTTCTTAATAATTAAGGTTAGTTCTTCTGATATTTTGTTCATAAATTGTTGTTAGTATGTTTAATTGATTAGTTGGGTTTTGATTTGGAGAGTAGATTATTATTACATCTATCAAATGATTAAAATCCTCTTTTTTTAGCACGCCAAGTTTCGAACAGCCATGTTATCCAATAACGCCAAGATAAAATAAAATCTTGGGCTTCAATTAATTTCATGTCCTGACCTCCAAAACCACGCTTAAACCGACCGATAGTATACCAAGGGTGATTTGGTCTATCTTCTGGAGACACTCCCCAAAAATCGTAAGTTTGGCAACCCATCTCTTTAGCTAATTTAATTCCAGTCCATTGACACAAATACGAAGCAGGCACGTTTTTATCTAATAAGTTGGCACCTTGATGATAGAATGCTCTTTTACCATCAAACAGATACATTCCCCAAGACAAAATTTTCCCACCGTAGCTAACAGACATTAGCTTTGCTTTTGCTAAATTATTGAAAGAATCGTATTCAGCTTGCAAATAATCTTTGCTAAACGGCACAAAACCACCTCGAACCGCAGTGTCTTCATATACAGCATGCATTTCTTTAGAAATAGTGTCTACAAATTCAGTTTTAATTTCCCCAGCAGCAACCATGTTCTCCGCTTTTTTAATCATTTGACGCATCGTCTTTCTCATTCTTCCCAAAATAATTTCTTCAGAAGAAGTAACATCAACAACAGTGGTTAATTCATGGTGCATATGGGTTGGCGCTGGCCTAAAACCAAGACCAGGCAAAAGCTCTTTAATTTCTGGAATATCTTCAAAAATAGGTGAAAACCTTATAAAGCTAGCTTTTTCTTCCTTGCCAAGCTTTATCAAATATTCAGTGAAGGCAAATACTTCAGCTTGAATTTCATGCAATAAATGAGAATTTGAAATCTGAGCTTGTTTCATTTGTTCCAAATAATCTGCATAAGCACTGGTTTGTGGACCGTGAGGACAAAATATAAAAGTTCCACGCTTGGCTACAATTTTTAGAATTAAAGCTACTCCAACCAATTCTTCCTCATAATACAAACCTAATTGCCAAGTTTTATGTCCAAACTTTTGATTAAAATTAACCCAAGCTGAAGAATGCAAAAAGGTGTTTAAGTTTAAATGATTTACAAAATCCGACCAAATATCTTGATCTTTAATAATTTTGATACGATAATTTTTCAAAGTTGAATTTTGTTCAGACATTTAGTTGGAAATATTATATTTTGGTAACTTGTAAAAGCCAGATTTCTGAGGAGGAATAACTCGGTAAAATTCTTTACCCAAAATGTCTTTTTTAGAAATTGCACCAAAAGATCTACTATCTGCACTACCACCACGATTGTCTCCCATTACAAAATATTGGTCTTTATCTAGCACACGCTCTTCGTATCTTTGCCCACCAGAATTTAAATTTTTGAAAGTATTAACTGAAGCATCTAAATAAGCTAATTCGTTTAGTTGCACTCCATCTGGATAGTCTGCATTGTATATAAACACTTGACCTTCTTCTGTTACAACTTTTTCACCAGGTAAACCAATCACCCTTTTAATAAATAATTCTCTTTTTCCAGAAATATCTGGAGGAGATTTTAGAACCACTACATCACCTCTTTGATAAGAACCAAATTTAGGGGTTAACTGATCAATATAAATAATATCACTGGTATTATAAGTTGGGAACATTGACTTACCAGAAATTCCAATTACATCAAAAACTGTCCATCTAATTAAGACATATACAATGGCAACAGACAGAAATACCCTTAAAAAGTAGAGTAAATAATCTAATAACTCCTGCTTTAAAGAGGGACTAATTTTCTTTTTAATTTCAGAAGAGTTGGCTACCTTTTGAAAAATTACGCCACTGTTAGACATTTATATTTACTTTTCATTATCTAGTTGTAAAAAACAACTGGGCTTTGTATATTTATTGATTTAGAACTTGCTTCACTAATTCTATTTGTTGCTGAAGCTTAATGTTATTAGTACGACATAATTCAATTTTTTGGCAACCGTGCATAATTGTTGAGTGATCTTTTCCACCCAAAACTTTGCCAATTGACGGATATGACAAATTTAATTCGTGTTTCATAAACCACATGCAAACTTGCCTGGCCAAAGCTACATCTTGCAGTCTACTTTTCCCTAAAATATCTTCTTTTAAAATACCCAAAACTCTAGCCACAGCTTGAATTATACTTTCTGGGTTCTGATATTTTACATTTAAATTTACATTAACTGCACCTGAAGTTAAGCCAGATAAAGTTCTATCTAATTCTACTTGGGCAATTTCAGTTCTGCCGGATAAATTATATATTGCCTTAATTCGGTTTAAAACACCTTCCATTTCGCGCACATTAGTTTCTACCTTGTTGGCAATTTGTAAAATTTGGGAATCGTCTAGTGGTAACTGAAAACGCTCAGCTTTGTCTTTTAAAATACTAACCCTGTCTTCTAAAGCTGGCGGGTGAATATCTACGACCATTCCCCATTCAAACCTAGAAATTAATCTTTCTTCAATTGCTGCTTGGTGTTTAGGCGGTCTATCTGAAGTAATAATAATTTGTTTGTTCTGTTGATGAAGTTCGTTAAAGGTATAGAAAAAAGCTTCCTGAGTTGCCTCTTTTCCTGAAATAAACTGGATGTCATCTATTAACAACAAATCTACAGTTCTATAATATTCACGGAATTGGGTTGTTTCCCTTTTTTGAACTGCTAAAATGTACTGATTGGCAAAAGTTTCCGCAGGAATATATTTAATATTAATATTTGGCCTTTGTTCCAACATTTTCTGCCCAATAGCTTGAAGTAAATGGGTTTTACCTAAACCAACTTTTCCATACAAAAACACAGGGTTATACAAAGTTCCAGGCTGACTTATAACACTGTTAGCTACGTTTACGGCCAACTCGTTGTTTCTTGTTACAACAAAGTTATCGAAGGTGTATTTTGGGTTTAAATTATTTAAAGTTTTCTTAGGAAGATAGCTGCTTAACAATGCTGGCTCTGCGTTAGTTTGAAAATTAATTGGGGCAGTTTGAACTTCAGTCTCTTCTTGTTGCAACAATTGCTGTGACGCAGGAACAGCCAAGCTTTCTAAATCTGGGTGAACTTCGTAATCTATATGAATTACTTGAGGGTAATATGCTTGAATAGAATTTTTTAAATCTTGCTTGTATTTCTTTTCAATGAAATTCCTGTTAAATACAGACGGAACAGACAAAATAATTTTTCTACCTTGGTTAGAAGTTGATACAAATTCTACACGACTAAAAAAAGCCTTAAATGTGCTTGAAGACACCTTATCTTTAAGGTTTTCTAACACTAGTGGCCAGTAGTTGTGCGTAACAGACATGTATAATTGTAAGTAGTAATTTCCCCCAGCTACTTTTTGTTAGTTTTATTTTTTAAAATTTATATTTGTATATTGCCGATTGTTCGCTTTATTTACAGATTAATTATGATAAAATAACTTTGGTTAAGTGCCTATACTTTGTCAACGCCCAAGATTTTGTGCAAAAGAGGCAAATAATTATCTTTATTTAGTCTTGCTTGAATTTGGATGTTGGCAGAATTTAGTAAAAGATGAATTTCATGGTCTTTGTAGTTCATCTGCCTTAAATTATTATAAATGGTTTTACTAGGGAAGGCAAATAGCTTTTTTAATGTGCTTAAAGCCAATAATCTTTGCTGAACAGATTCCAAATATGATGGCAATGGTTTGGACACAGCAGAAACTAAAGCCGATGTGACATTAGGCTGAGGATTAAAGTAATGCCTGGGTAAAATAACCTCTTTTTTAAAAGAATAAAAAATATTCAACCAAGCCCCAAAAAATGTAAAATGCTTATCTAAATTGACCAGTTTATCTACCACTTCTTCTTGCAAAATAACCAAAAAGGAAGAGTTTGGACGAAGAATGGCCATATCAACCAAAATACGTGAACCCAAATTATAAGGTAAGTTGGAAATTAAAACCCAGTTGTCTTGCAAATAAAAACTTTTAAACTCTGCAGGAACTATTGTTTTTTTAGGAGGATTACCTTGTAACAACTCAGATCGTACAGTCTCCACATTTTGCTGGGAGGATACTTCAGACTCTAAACCATAATCTAATTGGTTAATGTCGTGGACTATTCCCTCTAAAATTTGCTTTTGCCATTGGTAAATATCACCTAAATATAGTTTAGACTGATTCACCACACTGAAATTATTTTGAAATTTAACTTCCATTTTTTCCACTATATCAAAGTCTATTTCTACAGCGATTACAGGTAATATTTTACAGGAAATTTCGGTTAAATCACCAAGTCCTGGCCCAATTTCCAAAATAGTTTCGGCCTTAGTTATTTCTACAAAGCTTTTCACCGCCACCGCCAATTTACTTTTAGCTTCTTTGTTTACCAAAAAATTCTGTCCAAACTTCTTTTTGGGGATATGCATAATTTAATTTAAAATAAGGAGTGTGGTTTTGGCAAAAAATTAAGACCTCCACGATTGGAAGCCTTAACAATGTTTAGTCTATAATTGCTATCACTGCAGCCCAGACTTTCTTTATATACTTACACCTATCGCTTTCTTTATCAAAATAATGAATACCCAGCAAAATTTTAGAATTGACATCCAGACACTTGTACATGTCATACCAAGCATACATTACTATCACAGAGGAGAGACAAACAGAATGAACCGTTAATTCTTTTTGAGGATATGCAGTCCAACAATGCTTTTCATCGTTAACCTCTACTCCTGGAGGCCGAATGGGGTTCAAAATTAAATCAATCTCCTGAGACGGAATGGACTGAGTTATTGGTGTGCCTGAAAAAACTGACCTGCTGGAGTATCTTGCCACTCCATATCTTCAACTCTAGCTCTAACACTGGTAATGTTATCCATTATTTTACATTTATCCACTAAGTGCCATCAATTTGTTACCCAACTTTTCAATTTTGACAAGCATTTTCTAAACTACAATATTTGAGTATGATCCCAAATTTAATTCTTACTTCGTATAAAAATAATAAGATTACAATCAATTTAGAAGGTGGAACTTTATTAGCTTGGGTGAATGATGGGCAGGAAGTTTTCTACCAAGGTTCAACACTTAAACGATCTGGAGTTCCAATTTTATTTCCTTTTGCCAACCCACTAGAAAATGGAATTTTTAACAAGTCTGGCTTGCCAATTGCCCAGCATGGCTTTGCTAGAAATTGTTTGTGGAAACAAGTTCTACCCAACTCTAATGCCAGCAATTTAGATTTGGAGACTAACTTTAACGATAACACGAGTACAGATGTGAAATCATTAGAGAAATTGTCAGGTGAAAACAACTCGCCTACTCTTCTACACATTATTTTAAGCAATCAAGATATTTCACCAGAAATGCAACTTGCTTACCCATATAATTTTCTAGCCGAAATTATTGTTGATATTAGTATTGCAAATTCCTTGATCTACACTTTGAAAGTTACTAATAATGGGGAAAATAATTTACCAATTGCTCCTGGTTTACACCCTTATTTCCCAATAAATCATGAAGATAAAAGCAAACTTAGAATTTCTAGTCAGTTTTCTAAAAACTTGGAAATGGAGTCTAATAATGAGGACAAACAACGCTCATTTACTTCTTCAGAGTTAAAAGTTGAAAGCGATATTAACAATCTTGTTTGGAGTGGAGAAAATGTAGATTGGAATGGATTTTCTAAAGAAATTTTTAATGATTTTAGCGGCCAAGTTGCAGTAACTTTCCCAGATAAAACAATTACAATTACAGAGGCAAGCTCAAACATGGAGATACAAAATCTGGTTATTTGGTCTCAAACGACAGAACAGCCTGACTATAATTTTATTTGTATTGAACCATTTACACGTGGCACTAATGCTATCAACGACAATCCAATTATTGTTGAACCAGGTAAGACTTGGGAAATGAAAGTACAGTTTAAAATTACGGTCTAAACACCTATCTTAAACCCCAACTACCTTCAAAATCTCTTCCAATTTAGCATGCTGCTCATCAGTTCCACGAGTTTCAACATTTACTCTTAAAGTTGGTTTTGTGGATGTTTGCGAGAACCTTACTGTAAATTTCCAGTCAGGCCAAAACATACTAAGACCATCTAATTCGTTTATAATTCCGTTTTTGAAATGATTTTTAAGCGAATCTTTAATTTTAGAAAACTGCGTTCCTTCTGGCATTTCAAAGTTTCTTTCTCCAGATACAAAGTATTTATCTGTGTAATATGCACATAATTTTGAAGCAGTGGTATTTTCTGAAACAACCATATTTATAACTAATCCAATAACTAATAACCCAGAATCCATATAGCCAAACTGCCCGAAGTAATGATGTCCACTAGCTTCACCACCATAAATTGCATTGTAATTTTTCATTTCTGCCTTAACAAAAGCGTGTCCTTGTTTACTTGGAATTGCAGTTCCGTTAGCAGACAACACTGCATCTGGTAAAGCCCGAGAGTAAGATGTCACGTAAACAATGGCTGGGTTAAAACCAAGCTCTGGTTTGGCTCTGGCTTCTTCCACAAAAAAAGTTGCACATTTAGCCACAAAAAACTCTGAGTTTACTAAATCCCCATTTTCATCAACCAAAACTGCCCTATCGCCATCACCGTCCATTCCAATACCAAAATCTGCACCTACTTCTTTAACTTTCGCTTGTAAATCTACTAAGTTAGCTGGATTGAACGGATCTGCTGGATGATTTGGAAAAGTTCCGTCAATTTCCCAATATAAAGGTACAAACTCTACATTTTTATATAATTTGGCAATTTCAGGCAAAACAAGGCCGCTCATACCGTTAGCTGTATCTACAACAATTTTTAATTTCTTATTTCTAGCCACAAGTTGAAGTTCAGATTGTTCAAGATTGGCAATTTCTACATATTTTTGAATTAACAAGTCCATTACTTTCTCTTTCTGCTCCAAATTTTCTTCTAAATCTAGCAAGGTATTTAGATCTAAGCTAAAGTCTTCAATTCTTTCCAAAACATAGTTCATCATGGTTTCTAAACCTTCTGCCCTACCCAAAATTTGTGGGTGGTTTTTTATCATTTTTAAACCATTATCATCTTTTGGGTTATGCGAAGCTGTGATTGTAACCCCAGGTCTGTTAAAAACTATGCAGGAAGCGTACATCATTTCTGTAGTAGCTAGCCCCATTGGCACAATTGTACCACCCTTAGACAAATAGCCTGCTGCAAAAGCTTTATAGAATATTGGACTAGAATAACGGGCATCACAAAACAAACTAATTTCAGTTTTTAATTTTTCAGGAAAAAGCACTACATCGTACAAAGCCTGACCCATTAAATAGTAAACTTCGGCAGTAAGATCTGGTACTTTGCCACGCATATCGTAGGCTTTAAACATTTTAGATATAACTTCAGTTTTAGATAGTACATTCATACTTTTTTAGGAATATAAACTTGAACGTTAGCGTCAAGGGAAGAGAGACTGTAAGTTTGACACATCTTTAAGATACATAAAGCGCTTTAACTCTGCTTACATAAACCAAAACCCCCAATAAAGGGAGCTAAGTTTGGTTAGAAGTATAGCACAATTAGAGTAAACCGTGGCTGAAAGTACCCCTGGTAAGTAAACTGGCGCAGGTTGAACTTGTTTCAACCGACATGTTTGCCCGAAGGGGTCAAGCCAAAGGCTTGGGGGTAGCGCCGCAAGGTTTGAGGGTAGTTTTGGAATGCGGGATTAAGACTTTATGTATTTGATTTTGTTTTTCTCTATTTCCTTGTCACACCCCAAGTGGGAGGCGACAAGCATCTCCCCTACTTGGTGTTGTTGAGTTAAAGTATTCCCATACTAAAGTCCACTCCCCATCCCCTTCCCCCTGGGAGATGACAAGCATCTCCCCTACATAGTGTTGTGAATTTCAATGATTAACCCCTACAACCCACTTCCACCAATAGAAGTAACTCCAATAGAACCAGCTTTGAAATCATAGTTGGAATAGATTAGATAGTTCTTTGTAGTGTTTGTAGTTGTATTTGTTGTTATTGCAGTTATTTCAAAGTCTACATTGAATAATAGTTGATTTGCTTTAAGAAGGTTTCCTGTACATCCTGTAGTATTGTTGTATGTAGAGTTTGTTGTTAATGTTCTGTAGCTTGTATCTGTTCTGAATTTGTATTTTATGGAACATGTTGTAGTAAATCCAGATTGTTCTAATCTTGTATCTTTTAGAGTTAGTATTAGGTTATCTGAGTTTGTAGAACCAGAAGCTCCATATCTTTTGGCTAGGGCTTGGGTTGGGCTGTAGGATAGTGCTGTTTCGAATAGGGCACATGGGTCTGTGATGGAACATTCTACTTCTAGAAGTGAAGTGAAGTTAACTGTTAAAGAGCTAGCTGTTCCTGATGTTTTAGCTCCTGATGCTGTTAGAGTCCCCGTGGTGCCAACCTGTTGTCCGTTGGTAAGTCCACTGGCTGGTGCTTGCATGGAGTATGAGATGTAGCCGTGGCCTCTGGTGGTGTCTGAGAGGTCGGAAGTAATACTGGTTCCACCTACTGCTGCTCCAAAACCAGTAGCAGAACAAACCACACTTAAAGTAGCAGTGTTATTAGCTGTAAAGTTACCAGTTCTGTTGTAAGTAATAGTTCCACCACTATAGTCACATTCTGCAAGATGAACATATCTATTTCCTAATAAGTCAAAGTTTAATTGGTGAGCACCAGAAAATACATAACCAGTAGTTACACAGTTAGTTGCAGGTACAGTGCCGTTAGTTGCCCCGCTATTTCCTGTTCTATTGTATGTAATAGTAGCATTATTAGTATTGTAGTCACATTCAGCTATGTACATGTTTCTTTTTCCTGCAATATCTATAGGCACAATACTGGCAGGGCCTCCTGCTCCATATCCTGTAGTCTGACAAGTGATTCCTGAAGGTACTGTGTTACTAGGTACCCCGGCCGGTGTTCTGTTGTAGGTAATATTTACATTACCTTGGTTGTAATCACATTCATTAATTATGAAATACCTCTTCTTCCCCAACTCCAAATTAGAAGAAGTAAGAGTATTGTCTGCAGCATAACCAAAGTATCCAGCACCTGGTGCTACAGAAAGGTTCTGTCCTGTAAATACATTATTGTTTAGTGTTACTGGAGTAGCGTCTACATAACTATTTGTTACTGCTCCTACTCTTGTGAAGTTGGCTGGCATACTATCTGTAATGTTAGCTGCTGTTACAGATGCTGTAGTTGTATTATTATAATAGTTTCTTACATTAACTAATTCTCCTGGAGCAATATCTAAACTTCTATATAATTGTCCGTTCTTTTCATACATTTTTACAAAACATACTCCTGCTGTATTTGTTCCTCCATTAGATGTATAAGTTGCACAGTCTGAGGGGTTAAAAGCAGTTGCTGCTGTATTTGCTGCTTTGGCTGTATCAGAATCTTGTTTTAATAGGTTATATGTAAATAATCCTGAGATAAGAAGTACAGAAAGTGCTAATACTGAGACTAAAGAATATTTACCTTTTTTTGATTGGAAGAAGGAATTTAGATTAGTGTCTTTTTTCAAAGATTTTTTTTGGTTCATATTTTGTTTTTGTTTTTTTAAATACACACAGAAGAGTATATTTTCTGCTTATGCTTGTTAGTGTATTTTGTTTTTTTGTTTTGGGCAAAATTGCAAGAGTTAATGAGATGGAAAGTAGACCTAGCAAGAGGAGCCAGGCCGTCAGGCTTGGAGGTAGCTAGGTGCGAGAAAGATGAGGTTTGCAACTCCTGTTTTCTTTCATTAATCCTGTGAAATAATACATATCTTCCCCCAGAAAGTTTATACTTGAAATAATTTACAACCCTAACCACTCTTCCAATTTTACTTTGTACTCCTCCCAAGAAAAATCTTTAAGACGAACTGATCCTTTAGCAATTAATTCTTTTCTAAAAACCTCATCTTCTACTAAAATTTCCATAGCAGCAGCTATATCTTCAATATCTAGGGGGTTCACCGCTAAAACTGCCCCCTGCCCTATTTCCATACTACTACCCATATTTCCTACTATTACTGAAACATTATTCTCCCAACTTTCTAGAATAGGGAAACCAAAGCCTTCAAATAACGAGGGGTAAACTAAAGCTATAGAATTTTTCAGAAGTTCTGTTTTTTCTAACTCAGAAATATCTAATTTCCAAATAATGTTCTTCAAATCAAATTGTTCAATTAAATTTAATAAGTCTAAATAATATTTTTTATCAACAATTCTTCCAGCTAAAACAAGTCGGTAATTCCAGCTGCTTTTCCCTTCCAAAATCTTCCATGCTTGCAGTAAATTATACCAATTTTTTCTAGGTTCTATTCCAGCTAAAGCAATAAAATATTTCCCATCTTCCACCTCTCTATTTATAATTAAAGTCTGATTTGATTTGAATTCCTGACGCTTAGAATAAGAGTCTTCAAGGTTTGTAGAATTAATGGAATTAGAGGTTTTTAAATTGTTTCGATTATCATTATTTACAATTGATTTCGTATAATAATTTGAACTGGCTAAGTAAACTAGTTTAATTTTATCTTTTTTAGTTGATGGAAAAAATTGCTTAATCTGATTAGTTGTTGAAATAGAATTAGCCCAGACTTGGTTACATTGATTCAACAAATTATTAGCCAACAGTTTTAATTCATTAGGTCTTTTCAACCAATTAGACCAATCTGGAATTTGTAAATAAAAAAAGTCGTGGGTAGCAATTAACCAATTAGAAGTTTTTGGAATTATAATACTTTTAATTTGAGGTTGAAAAAAATGAGTAGCATTATTAGGTATACCAAAATAAGATAAAAATGAGTTCGAACTAATTCTTACAATTCCAAATAAATTTAATACTAAATAAATGGTTTGAATAATTTTAGCAGCCCAGATATTTTTAGAATGAATGTAATTATTAAACAATGGCTTCCACCACCAAAATTCTTTCTCTAAATTTGCCAAATTAGGCTGCTGTAAACCAAAGCCTGTGACTTCTATATTTGGTTGCTTCTGCTTAATTTCAGATAGCACTTTTAACACATTAAGGAAATAAATGTTTACTCCAGTTCTAACAGGATAATTTAAACTTCTTAAATCTATTGCCAATTTAGGCATTTAAAATGACTGTTATTTATTAATTTCTTCCACTGCTTTATCTATAGTGTTTTTATCAATATCTACAGAAATATCTGGCTCCAAGCCTTTACCATTAATTTTTTCACCCTTTGGCGACAACCACTCTGCAATGGTAATTTTTAGTAAGTCTCCACTACTCAAAGTAAAAATTTGCTGAACGACTCCTTTTCCATAAGTTTTTTGTCCTACTAGCTTTACATTTCTATAGTCTCGCAGAGATGCTGCTAAAATTTCGCTAGCGGAAGCCGAGCTTTGATCTACAGCAACAATTACCGGGTAATTTACTAAACTATTTTCAACCTTTTTTGTTCGCTCCTCTTTTGTAGTATTTTTATAGTTTTCTTTTACAAACATACTATTTTCTGGCAGAAAGTAACTTGCAACTATTGTTGATTGGTCTAACAAACCACCTGTATTACTTCTTAAGTCTAATACCAGTTTTTTAATGTTGGAATTACTCCTTATCTCTTTAGCAATTTCTCCCATTTTAAAACCAGTGGCATCTCCGAAAGAAGTAATACTAATTACACCCACATCATCTTTAACTTCCAGACTTACTAAATCTGACTGAACATTTTTTCTGGTTAAAGTAATCTTTTTTTCCACTGCAGGCTGGTCTTTGGGGGAAGTTGAAATAGTAATATTTACAGTGCTGTTTTCTTCACCTCTAATGAAATTAGCTAGTTGGTCATTGTTTAAATTTTTAATTTCTTTGTCTTCTACTTTTAAAAGTTCGTTGCCAATATTAATTCCAGCCAAACTTGCAGGGCCATTTTTAAAAACTTGAGTTACAAAAACCCTGCTATTTTCACGACTAAACCTAATTCCAATTCCGCTGTATTTTTCGTTTAGGCCATTTTGAAAATCGTTAATTTTATCTTTAGGAATAAAATCTGAATATGGGTCTTTTAAAGATGCAACCAAGCCAGCAAGCTCACCATTAGACTGCTCAGCAGCAGTTGAAACATCACCTTTATAGTTGTTTTTAATAATATTCAAAATTTCTTGCTTTCTGTTAGCTGTCTGTCTATTAATTTCGGCAGGATAAAACTTATCTACCGCAAAAAAACCAACAGCAATTATTAAAACCAAAGTTAAAACCTCAAAAATTACCAATCGTCTGTTAAGCAATTTAAGAGTATTTGTTTGATTTCCACTTTCTAAAGCAACATCAGTATTATTATTTTCCATGCTTGAAACCTGATTATTTATTGTTTTAATGTCAAAATCTTTAAGAATAATCCAAAATTGACATTCGGCGTAAAATATAACTTTTATAGAATATGAAAGAAACTAATTTTGACGAATTAATTTGGAATAAACCTGGCCTTCCAGATAAAGTAAAAAATGACGAAGATCTAGTTTTAGTAGTTAGAGAAGATTTAGTAATTATAGTAACCAAAGCCATAGGATTATTTTTAGTTTTTCTAGTAATGCTGGCAGCAAGAGCTGTTTTGCTTGGCTTTTTAGATAAAGGTGGAATGGCACTTTTTGATGTATTTTTATTTTCTATAAATGCAATTTTAATATTAATTTTTAGTATTATTTTTCACAATTATTATTTATCTATTCAAATAGTAACCTCGGAAAGAGTTATTGATGTAGACCAAAAAGGATTGTTTAACAGGGAAGTTAACACTTTAAGCATAGCCAATATTGAAGACGTTAGTTACAAGAAAAATGGTTTTTGGGGAACTTTGCTAAACTTTGGTAACGTTGTGGTTCAAACTGCTGGAAGTTCTGGCGAAAGTGCAGACGGTAAAGTAAGTGGTTTTGTGTTTGAAAATGTACCGAATCCTTCATATGTTTCAACACAAGTTATGGCTTTGTTCCAAAAAGATCAGCAAACCAATTTGCAAACTGCAGCCTTACTTAATGCCCAAGCAATAAAAGAAGCCTTAAGACAATAAACAATAAATTTTAGCTGATTAGTACTAATAAGCCAGCATACCAAAGCGGAAGAACAGGGGTTGGAATTTGGTTTCTATCTAGCCATTCATTATTGGATAAATTTACCAAGTTTGTCTGATTTAAAACCAAACCTAGTTTTTCTGAATCAGCATGAATTTTTTCTTTTTCCAGGCTAGCTGCCTTAGCTAAAATTTCTTCAATAAATTGGCTATTTAAACCAACAATATTTTCAGATTTCGTTTTCCAATTTGGGCTTAACACAATTAACGGCACCGAGCTTGAATTGTGCTCTGTATCAATTAAATTATGCCCTTGGTTGTCTTCAAAGTTACCAACTTTTTCTACATTACCATGATCTGCTGTAATTATTAAACTGTGGCCACCGCTTTCGCAGGCTTCAATTAATCTACCTAATTGTTCATCTACTACTTCCATTGTTTTAATTGCTGCTTCAATGTTTCCAGTATGGCCAATCATGTCTGGATTAGCGTAATTCACTAAGATATAATCATATTTTCCAATGCCGCTTTCTAAAATGTAATCAGTTACTTCTTTGGCTTTCATTTCTGGTTTTTCAGCATGGCTGTTAACCTTATTAGAATCTATTACAACCCAATCTTCACCCTCCCATTTTTTGCTTTGCCCACCATTCATAAAGTAAGTAACATGGTTAAATTTTTCAGTCTCGGCTATATGTAACTGAGTTTGACCCTGCTTACTAATGTATTCAGCTAACGTTGATTTAACAGGTTTATTCTTAAAAATAGGATAATAACCACCTTCCTTATAAGTTTCAATATTAAAATCTTTAGGAATAATATTTTCCGATTTGTTTAGGTTTTCGTCTAAAAATATTTCTTGTTTAATGCCGTAACTATTATTGGAAAGAATGGTTAAATTTAGTTTAAATTCCTGATTTAAATCACACAACATTGAGGCAAACTGCTTCATTCTATCTGTACGGAAATTAAGTAGCCAAACGGTATCATTCTTTGAAATTCCAGAAAAAGGCCTAGTCTTAAAACTTACTGGTAGATAATACCAGCTGCAAGGCAAAATAAATTCGTCGTAAATTTCCTTATTATAATTTTTTTTAGAATAAAACTCAAGCATCCATTTTATATCAGTTTTCAAAGGACCGTTAGCAAGTCTCTCTGCTTTATCTGGATTGAAAGTATAAAAATGCTGCTCTGTGAAAACATGAAAATTCTTATAGCCAAACTCTTGATACTCTTCTTCTGTTTCAAAATGCCTATTGTCTTTCTCCAAACTTTGCTTTTCACTTTCTAAAATTTGATCTAAATTAACTTCGTATTTAGCTAGAATATGTTTTTTGAATAAAGTAAAATTGCCTTCGTCTTCTTTATCAAAAGCTTTATACTCAAACATTGGCATAATTCCCCTAGCCACCCTACCCCAATTGTTGTCTCTATCCATAGAATAAAAACGTCCACCAACAGAACCTAGAAACAATTTGTGTTGATAAGGCTGTAACTGACTTTCAAATTTATTTATAAAATACTCCCAAGTAGCCCCTAAACTTTGTCGGTCAGAATCTCGCCCATCTGAAATTATATGTAAAACAATTTTTTCCCCCCCAGCCTTCCCTGCAGCTTCAATTGAACCAGCCCAGTGTCGTAAATCAGAATGAATTGAACCCGTAGAAAATAAACCAACCAAATGAATTGTTTTCGATTTATCTGTTGTAGCCGAGACCCCATGATCTCCATCGGCAATGTGCGTTGGGGAGGAACTCCACAACTTACCCAAAAAATCTTGTGGGCTAAACAGCTGATTAGGAGTAATTTCCTTATTTAATAAATATCCACTTTCTGCAGAACCAGTAATTTGATAACTTAATTGTGGAACCAATTTTAACCCGCCAATGTTCATATGACCAACTTCGCTATTGCCAACCAGCCCAGCTTCTTGACCTACACTTACCCCGTCTGCATTTAAAGTAGTCCAGAAATAATTGTTTAAAAGATATTTGAAATTTGGCATTTGGGCCAGACCTGTAGCATTATTTTTAGATGTAGGAAGTAAACCAAAACCATCTAGCACACATAAAATTTTAGACATAAAGTTGTACAATTTTTCTAGTTAAAAACCGAATAAGTTTTAACATCAGTTCGAATATACCCCAAGTAAAAAGTATTGTAAATTAATAACGGTTGTGTTCCAATTAAAGATGCGTTAATTAGAAGTGCACTCTCTATTCTGCAAGCAAATATAGACTTTTCTTGAAATTCTAAAATCGAAGTAATTAATTTCGCCCAAGTTAATTTCAGTTCTATATTTACTATCCAAAACTGTTTCCACTCTCTTCTTCTGAGATTCTTGGGCAAGTGACGTGGAATCAAAATACAATTTAGTGCCAGAATCTAGGGTAAGAATAACGTCTGTATCAAACAAACTGGGCAGAGTTGTGCTAATTACTTTATAATTTAGTAAATCCATTAATTTCCATAGCCAGTTTATAAACCAAAATCGGTTCAGCTGGGGTAAATCGTCTTGAAAAGAATAGTTTTGTAAGGTAACTCCGCTTTTATTTAAGGAAATGGGTCTGTCTACAGTAACAAGTTTTTCCCTTAATCCTGAATCGTCTTTGCTTAAAACTTCGCCAGATTGGCTAATTCTCCAATATTCTCCGTTGTTAATTCCTAAGGTTAGCAAAATTGGCTCGGTTGTAATTTCTAAAATTGCGCTGTTGGGCCACACTCTGTCTATTACTTTCACATCCCTTATTTCTTTCTGATTCTTACTAAAAACTGTAGTTAAATTTTGGCTATTTAAAAACCAATATTGATTGTTAGGAATAATTCCCAGAAGCTTAGAATTTTTAGAAGATTCTATAATTTTAGCCATATCAGTTGCAGATAAATACGAACCTTTTGCAAATCTAATTTCGTAATTTTTAACAATAAAAGTTGTATCGAATAAGCATAGGTAAACGAAAAACATTAAAAATACTATTAAGCTACCTAACCATATTAATTGGTTTAACCTAGGTATAAGCTGAATTTTAGCCAGCCACAATTTAAACTCTTTTTGCCATGAAGCCATGAAGCCAAAAAAAGTTCTGGGATGCAAACTTTCCTGAAGTTTTTTTACAGGTTTAAACCCAAAACTAAATTTACTTTTTCTTGCTGGAATTACTTTAGCTACAATATTGTCTGGTAAAGCTTTAGGGGCAAATACCTTCATATTGCTAGATTGACCAGAAATTGGGTAGCTCTGTTTGTTGTTAGAACTTGAAAACTTCTTAGCCTTGGGGCTTAAGATAGAACCTAAATCTGATTTAAGGTTTGTTTTAGCTCTCAAAATGTTTTTAAAAAAATTAAATTCAAATCTACTTTTCTTTTTTGGAAGATATTTAGAGTTGTTATCTTGATTTGTGCTGCTTGGGAATTTGTTTTTTTTGTTTTTGGAACTCCATAACTTTTTCGGATTGTAATTAATAGACAACATGGAAAACAATATATGGTGTTTATAATTAAAAATTTGGTGCAACCGGCAGGGATCGAACCTGCGACCTTCTGGACCGCAACCAGACGCTCTAATCCGCTGAGCTACGGCTGCAAACTCCTTTAAATCTTAGGCCAAAGACATGGTTTGTCAAGCAATTTACCTCTTCTAAACTTTTAACTTCTTCTTTGCCACATAAATTTTTCCCAAACAACTCTTTTTTCTACAGATAAAACTGAAGTAATATCAGCCACTGGCCACCATTTAGCTCTTTGATTTTCCCAATTGGTTTTTGGATGTAAATTACTACCAATATATTCAATTAACTGCACATAGTTTCTGGTTGAACTGTATTTTGCTCCCCACAAAAGATATCGTATAAATGATATAGTGCTATATTCTAAACCAACATCTACAGGCGAATCTACCAAAATTAAATCTTTTTTAATTAAGTTTGTTTCCTCAACAACTTCACGTAATGCTGCCTGCCCAATATCTTCTTTGTTTTCAATTTCACCTTGAACCATGCTCCAACCAGTATCACCTGGTAAAATATTATACCTTTCCACCAGCAAGAAAGGACTGCTTTGAGAAATTTTAACATTACTAGATAAACTATCAGAGCGGTGAAGTGCTGCGTGAACTGTATTTCTAGTCTTACCATTTAACATAAATTCTTGAAGTGTAGTCCAAAACCAAAGTGTCACAATAGAATCTACAATTCTAAGCCTTCTATATGGCTGACTATAAAACCTGAATAACCATTCCAACCCAATATTTTGCATAAATTTGGGAGCCTCAGTCTGTTTAGCACCGCCACCTAAATGGTCAACCGCCGCTCCAATTCCTGTAGCCAAAGTAAATTGTATCTCGGGGTCATTGCACAAATTATCTATAAAGAATTCTTGCTTTCCACTTGCCCCACCTAAACAAGTTAAAATTAAATCTGGCTTTTCTTGCTTAATAAATAGCTTGGCTTCATATAGATCGGGGAAAACTTGGCACACATTGCTGCTTGTTAAAACAGTTTGGTTATTAGATAGAAAAGATAAAACTCTGTCTACAAAATTATTATATGGCCTTGTTGGAATTTTAGGCTGAATATCCTTCATTAAAAGCGATGTAGAAGAGCGTGTCCAGGTTACTAAATTCAAATTGGGGAAAATTTGTTGAACAAGGTTTTTGGTTACTTCATCGCTAGCTGAGTTACCTCCTAATATTAATGTTTTCCAGCCTCTTTCTTCAGCTATTTTAATTAGATCATAAACAAAATCTCTTCCCAAAATTGTTTGGTTTCTAGTTCTTGAAGTATAATTTATTTTTAATAAAAGTGTTACCAACCCAACTACTAAATTCCAAATTAACTCTAACCCGAAGAAAATTATAAAAACTGGAAGCCTAAAAAATATTGGCCAATTTATAACAAAATTAGAATACAACTTAGGTAAAACACCAATTCCCATAACTCTCCACATGCTCCAATGCAAACCTTTTCCATCTATAGCTGATATGCTAGCTTTGTTTAAAACCTCTTTATAAGCAGGGTTTCGATTGGCTCTTAATAAAAATTCGCTATATAAAAAGTATAAACTAGTTTTGCTATTCTGCTTCAAATTTCTAACTTCAGCCTTCAAATTAATTTTGCTAATTTGTGGAAGTTTTACTCCAAATAAATATGGCAAAGACATGACAAGTTTCTGGTTGAATATATTTGTGAAGTCAAGGAATCGGCTTATTACTTTGTAAGCATATAGTGGAGTCTCAGTATATTAGTGGTCGTAAACATGTCATACCTACAAACCGCGAGCTATCCAGCCTGTCACCCTTGTATATGTCATAAATAGTAATTACGTTGAAACTAAACAAAACGGTCATTCAGTCTTGACAAAGCCAATGTAGACAACTAAAATAGGCTTATGACTTTGGCCACTTTATCTGAATTAAAAGACGGATTAAATGTAATTTACCTATCAGATTTTAACAGTGAGTTTTACAAAACCCAACAAGAATTTGTTTCTAAAACCACTATATCTTCTACTTTTGGAAGTTATTGGCACAATTTGCAAGACGATATTTTACCAGAGTGGAGAGAGTTTTTCCAACAAATTAAAGATTTAAAAGACCGCAAAACTTTAGATGAGGCAATTATTTGGTTGAACATAGAAAACGGAGTTCCAAAATATTTAACCCACAAACTTAAACCAGAAAAGAAGTATAATTGGCTTGAAGTTTCCAACACTTTTGAGCTTAACTATAATAAAACCGACACAGACAAAGATGGTTATTGGGCGTGGGGTCAAATTGTTGCAGAAAGCGGAGAATATTTGTGCATGGATTGTGGCTATATTGAAACTTTTTCAGCCGGACAAGTTTTTCCTGTATGCGAAGTTTGCCTAGCTGGAGACCCGGAAGGACCATTAGAAGTAACGGCAGGTTTCTGGGAAAAAATTTAGCTGTGCCTTGCCAAACTAATTCAAATTCACTGTAATTTTTATATCGGGGTGTGGCTTACCGGTGGAGCGCATGCATGGGGTGCATGAGGTACAGGGTTCAATTCCCTGCATCCCGACCATTTTATTTAAAAATTTTATTGCTTTCTAGTAAAACATTTACCCATAAAAAAAAGGCTATATAAAATAGCCAAAATTCACAGTTTTTTAACCTTTGCCTCCGCCAACTTGTTGAGTTTTTTTTGGATAATTAGTGAATATGCTTTGATAAACATTTAGCAGTGCTAAAAATACTATTAAAAACATCACTGGAAATCTTGTTGCATAGCCTATATACTTAAGACCCCATTCGTAGCATATGGCAACGGCCCCTACAAAAATTGCAGGCCTTAAAATCATCGCTGTATTTTTTGGTATGTTAGAAAAGGCCAAACATACAATCAGAACAGTAAAACCAACTATAAAACAACTCCAACCCAATTGCTTGAGAAAAAGTTCTTCTAGCCAAGATATACTATTGTTTAACAATTGACCCCAATTCATAATTCCTCCTGTAATAAATCTACTAACTGTTTCAACTCAACATTTTTTTTGGTTTTAGGCAATAGCTTCAAAAAATTATACTGCTAACATTACTGTTTAAAACATAATTTAGTTTGAATTTCGCCCAAAGAAAAAAGAGTCTATAAGACTCTTATAATATTTGTTTATACAACAAATCGAGCTAATCAATAAACGGCTACCCTATAAATCCAACTAGAATAAGCCCAGCCATACATAGCAAAATTAAAAAACCTACTGCCATATACTCCTCACATTTAAAACTAAACCGTACACTCCAATGAAGTTAAAGTTTAGACCAAATGTCAAAGTTTCACCAAAAATTAAAGATCAATTTTCTTTTGGAATAAGAATCAAAACTGAAAATGAAATTCAAAACTGCTTGGAAAATATTGCATAAGTTGTTGTACAAATTTCTCTTCAGCAAAAAACTGATGAACCACCGACACATCTTGCATTTTTAAGAAATTATTCAGCTGTATCACTTTACTCATCATGTCTCCAATTGTAGCATAGCTGCCCTCAACAAATCTAAAGAAAATTGCTTCCCTGCCCAAAATAATTCTGGTGTGAAAAGCCAAATCCTCCATTTCGTTGTTACAAATTTGAAGTGTTTCGTCTGAATACAAACTTGCGTAAGCTGCGGGAGATACTAAATTGGTAGATAAACCTATTGAGAAACCAAGTTGATTAGTAGTGTAATCTTGAAAATACATAAACAACGAGCTTCCTTCGCCATAATTAGTAGGCATAATTACATGTAAAAACTACATTTATAAACATCCAATAAAGTTGTATTTTTTGGAAAAGCGTTTGTGTTAAAAATATACAGTGAACAGTTTAGCCTACAGAATAAAAGATTTTTGATATTATTTGTATAAATATGCGAACAGTAGTTTGTCTTGGCATAGTAGAAGTTTTAGGCTAAATGTTAAAAGCTTTCTCTAAAAAACACACTTGCCAAATGGTTGCAACTATGTATTATTAGAAATATTGAGTTACAGTTTTGGAGAAAAAACAATGCTTTATTTAGTTACCATAAATGGGGAAACTATAACAAAAAAAGACAATGTTTATGAGTATGCTTTGTTTTACGATGAAGGAAAGTTGGACTGGCATATAATCCAAAATGACCCTCTGGATTATGAGAGATATAGTTACGAAGAAATGCCACTACATTTTAAAAAAAAGGTAGATGAAATTCATCAGTCAGTTTTAAACGGCTGGCCTCTTATGGCTTATAATCTAAGGCGACTTTTTAATTAGATTACTAGCAACTAGAAAACTAAAATATATTTCATCGCTCAACCTTTTAATTTTGACTAAAAATTCTGGAGGCCCAATAAGCCTCTATTTTCATACCCAAAAACTACCAAACCCCTCAACTTTGACTAAAACACAACCTATAAATACATTCAAATAATTATGGCTAATCGTCCGTTGTTGCAAATTAAAGACCTTTCCAAATCTTTTGGAGTAAAGAAAATATTCACCGAAGCCAACCTAGTTGTTAGTGAAAACCAGAAAATTGGAGTTGTGGGAAGAAATGGAGCTGGTAAAACCACCCTTTTTAAAATGATTATGGGTTTGGACGAACCAGATTTAGGTGAAATTCAACATTTTCCTTACATGCGTTTGGGCTATATTGAACAAAATGATCCATTTTTAGAAGGTGAAACTGTAATTGAGTTTTTAGAGCGTTACACCAAAAAACCGAGCTGGGAATGTGCCAAAGTAGCTAGCAAATTCCAATTAAAAAATGAGAAATTGGAAATGAAAGTAACTAGTTTGTCTGGAGGTTTTCAGATGAGAGTTAAATTAACAGCTACCCTGCTTTTTGAACCTAATTTACTTTTGTTGGACGAGCCTACTAACTATTTAGATTTATCAACTTTAATTTTGCTGGAAAAGTTTTTGCTAGACTTTAAAGGAACAGTAATGGTTATAACCCACGACCGTGAATTTATTAAGAAAACTTGTAACTCTACGTTGGATGTTGGTAACGGGCAACTATTTTTACATAACGAAGGCTTGGAAGAATATTTAGAATTTAAACAGGAACAAGAAGAACTGGCTAAAAGTGTAAATGAAAACATTGAGAAGAAGCAAAAGCAGCTACAAACTTTCGTTGATAAATTTGGTGCTAAAGCCAGCAAAGCCAAATCGGCCCAGTCTAAAATGCGTTTAATAGATAAATTGGACACTAAAAAGATTGGAATTGCTACCGCTTTTAGCACAGTAAAAATGCATATTCCTGCTGTAGAAAATAAGCAAGGAGACGCGATGGAATGCTTACAAATGGATATTGGGTACCCAAATAAAACCATTGTTAAAAATATAGATTTACGTGTAGAGCGTGGCAAAAAAACTGCTATTTTAGGAGACAACGGACAAGGAAAAAGTACTTTCATGAAAACGATTATGGGTGAAATTCCTGCTGTTAAAGGCCAAGTTGCTTGGAAGAAGGGTTTGAAACTAGGTTTTTATAACCAACATGTAAGCGAAGGATTAAAGCCAGAAGATACAATTTTTGCTTTTGCCTCCAGAGCCGCCGAAGGAAATGCAAGTATGGACGAAGTTTACCGTATTTTAGGCAACTTCTTATTTACCAGAAACGATTATGACAAAACAGTTTCGGTTTTAAGTGGAGGTGAAAAAGCCAGACTTTGTTTAGCAGGAATATTTTTAGGAAAAGCCGACGTTTATTTGTTAGACGAACCTACTAACCACCTTGATTTTGAAACTGTAGAAGCACTTGGTGCGGCTCTTGGAGCATTTAATGGAACTGTTTTCGTAATTAGCCACAACCGTACTTTTGTAAGTTTAATTGCCAACGAAATAATTGAAATTAAAGACGGAGGGCTGAAAAGAATTTTGGGAAGTTACCAAGATTACGTTTGGAATTTAGAACAAGCCGCCGATTTAGAAAATAGCAATAACAAAAAGGAAGAAATTTCCACAGCTAAATTTGATATATCTGGGGCAGGAGGAAATGGTACAAATGTTTCAGGATCTTCTGAAAATGGAAGTGGGTCAGCTAGTTCAGGAGGAAATTTAAGCAAGGAAGCTAGAAAAAAATTGTTTGAACTAAACAAAGAACTTCAAAAAGCCGAAAGAAAAATGCAGAATTTACAAAACCTAATTGATGAAGGCCAAGACGACGATGTAACAAAAGCCAAATTAGCCGATGCCGAAATTGTTTGGTTAGAGCTTAAAGACCAGATTGAGAAAGTTTAGGAGATTTTACCTTAAAAAGTTTAGCTCATGTGACAGTTTTGTAGACACATTAAAATTATTTTATTGGTGAACTCTATACTTTTTAAACAAGTTTATTTTGAGAAAATAGGTTAGTACAACAAAATTTAGTGTCATATTTTTTAGCAAGAAAAAAGCCTTCTGTTTGGAAAGCTTAATTTACTATTAGATTTGTAACTTTAGGTTTATACCTCGCCACCTTTCAGTTGAAGCATTTTTTCAGCACCGTCACTAGTACTAGCTAGTAGATAACTAATTTTATTACGGACAATTATATCAGTTACAACAACATCCAGTCGCTCATGACTATCAGCTCTGTAAAGAGTAATAGTATCTGGAACTACAGTGACAAGACTGTGGTCTGGAAAATCTGTCACCTGTTTTACTTTTAGTGCGAAAGTTGAGGTTAAATATGTCTCACTATCCTTAAGCACCGAATCAGATGAAGTATCTACCAATTTTCCAGTAATATCTACTCTTATAGATTTATCTACATTTTTCCGAAGACAATATAAGTCCATAACCTACCCTATGCTTCTACGTACTAAGTATAATCACATAATTAAGAAAAAAGCAAGATCCTAAATTAAAACAAAAGACTGAAAGACCAGATTGAGAAGATTCAACAGTAATTGACTTTACATATTTTGTGTGCCATACAGAGATTATTCTTTGAGTACATTTAAGATCAAAATATGAATAAAAATGATTCGGCTGTTTTGTATCAAGTACCTGAAGAAGTCTCTAGAAACATACTATCACTGTTTTCACTTCTTGAAGGTCAAGTTGCAGTAAGTAGTTTTAGATTATCAGGGAGAACAGATCATTCTTGGGAGGTTTTATTAGACTGTGCCTTTACTTTCTGCATCCACCTAGAAAATGAGGATCTTAGTAGTTTGGCTAATATGTGTCAATTAGCTTTAAGTCAAAGAAACCGCATAGAATTAGACTTTCCTAAAGTTTCTGATATTGTTTATATCGATTAAATAATGTTTAAAACTCACACCAACCAGCCCAGAGCTAGTTTTTTTATTGCCATTGACCCAGTTTAATAATATATAATTAATTAAAGTATTCATAATTTTAGCCTATGCTCTACTTAATTCCCACACCAATTGGCAACCTTGAAGACATAACTTTGCGAGCTATTAATGTTATTAAATCCTGTGAAATTTTAATTTGTGAAGACCCAAGGCATACTGGGCAATTGTTAAAGTTGTTGGATATTGAGAAGCCAAAAAAGCTAGTTCAATTAAGTAGAAATCAGGAAATTAACTGGAAAGATATTAACGAAATTATTGAGGAGATGAAGATGCGACAAGACAATCAACCCGAATTTATGGTTGGTTTGGTTTGCGATGCTGGAACTCCGGGAATTTCTGACCCAGGTAAGCTTATTATTCAAAAAATGTGGGAGCATAATTTAAAATTTACAGTACTGCCCGGACCAACCAGCTTAATTCCAACCATTGTAGCCTCTGGTATGATTACTAAAGATTGGAGCTTCAAAGGCTTTCTTCCTATAAAAAAAGGCAGACAAACTTTTTGGAAAGAACTTGTTAACAGTCAAACAGCAACGGTTATTTTTGAATCGGTTCACCGTATGGAACGAACTATAGAAGAAATTAAAACCCATCTTCCGCCTAACCGCCTAATTTTTATTGCCAGAGAAATTTCTAAGCTACACGAAACCTATTGGCGTGGAAATGTAGAAAGTTTAGTTGTAAAAAACATAACTTTTAAAGGTGAATTCGTAATAGTAATAGGCGGAGTGGAAGATGTAATTTAATTCACGAGCCACAGTTGTAACAATTTAATTATTGTAGAGGCGGGCCCGTCTCGCCATTTATTTAAAATGAGTACAATTTATTTTCCCATCACCAAATCTCATTTCAGAATTTAAAAATAACTCCCTCTACCATAGGGATAGATTTGGTGTGTTTGCAAACCACGAATATTAAACACATAACAACATTCTACCAAATAAAAAATCTCCCTTGAGGGGGAAACTTAAAATTTCTGGAGCCATCAATCGGATTCGAACCGATGACCTTTTCCTTACCATGGAAATGCTCTACCGACTGAGCTATGATGGCAACAATACTTACCAAATGTTGAATTTTACAGCCTTTTTGTCAAGCTATTTAGTTTAAAATAAACACTTTTTAATTTAACCTTGCCATTCTACCAAAAAAAATAGAAGTTAACTTGGTTAAATTTTTGTAACAAAAAGGAGGAAGCAATGAGAGGATTATTCGGCTGTCTTGGAAATATTATCATTATTGTATTAGTTTTTGGGTTAATTGCAATGTGCAGCCCGGTGCAGCGTGTAACAACAAGAACCAGCGTAAAAGTAAAAGAAGAGCCTGGACTTGTTAGACAGAACAGATCGGAAAGTTCGTTCAACGAAAGAGAGGAGGTTATACTTTTGAAAGGTGCCACCAAAAAAGATCCTTTGTGCAATCAGGAACAACCACCAGGAGTAATTTGCGGAATTGAAGGAGACACCCTAATAAGAGTTTGCTCTACAGCTCCACAAGCTGTTGCAAGTTCAGAACTATGCGTAGCACCCAACACCAACAGGGTTACCAGAGACATTAAACTTACACCAAAGCAGGTAAAAGAAAGAATTAAGGAAGGAAGGTATATTTATTTCTACGATTTATCAATTGGACAACAATTATCTATTTTTCGTACATTACGGCAAGAACCAAACTATAATTTAAAGGAATTTCCACCCGATCCTTATATACCAGATACTTTTACCAAATAGTAAAACATATCAGCCCCTTGCTTAAACCCAAGGGAATTTTCTTTGGTTAAATTTTGGGTGTTACACTATTCCCCTTGCCAAGCTAGTCAATTTTTAGAAGACTAATTTGTTACTTAAAAATATTTATGGAAATATGGAAATTCGCTTTGGTTGGTATAACCGGAGACCTAGCTAAGAAAAAAATTTTGCCGGCTTTAGCCCAATTGGCCGAAAATTATGAAGATAAAGTTCAAATAAATTTAATAGGTGTTTCACGAAGTGAACCAGACTTAAGTGAAATAAATAAAGTTCTAAACCAAGCTAGTCCAAGCGGCAAGCATAAAATTAATAATATACAGTTTATTCAAGCAAGTTACAACCAACCAGATTTTGTTTCCAATTTACTTCTGCAAGTTGATGACCTAGAGCGTTTAGTTATATATTTAGCTCTTCCACCAATAGCTTATTACCCTATTCTGGAAAACATTTCAACTATTAAAGGGAAGTTAGTAGATGTTATAATTGAAAAGCCTTTTGGCCAAAATTTACAGGAAGCTAAGCAATTAAGTGAGATTATTAGAAAAAACGAATTAGAAGAGCAAGTTCATTTCTTTGATCATTATTTATACAAAACTTCCACAATATTTACCAAAGCCGATAAATCTAATTTGCAATTTTTAAAAGACATTAAGCCTAGTTTTATTAAAATTTATTTACTTGAAGAAGAAGGTGTAAAAAATAGAGGTGGTTATTACAACACAATTGGGGCCTTAAAAGACATGTGGCCTCATGTTCATAACTTAGCCAAACTTGTTTTCCAAAACATTCCTATAGATTCAAACTATTCAAATAACAAAATAAATTACAATTGGAATAAAATTATATTCGGCCAATACAATAGTTATCTTCACGACCTAGACTTGGAATCTTCCCAGACAGATACATTTTTCAGCCTAACTGGAAGTATAGTTTTAGGGAAAAACAAAATACCAGTTTCAATAATTTCAGGGAAAAAACTTGGTAGAAAAGAAAGTCAAATTATTGTTGAATATGGACCTGTTGAAAATTTGGTATGGTCAATTTTCCCAAACCCTAATTTAACTTTTAACGGCATAGAACACAATTTTAGTTTTAATTTAGAAAAAAATAATAATTTAGATCACACTAATTTGTTTTTAGATTTGTTGGAAAACAATAACACAAAGTTTATTCCCTTAGAAGAAGTGCAAGAGTTTTGGATAACCTATCAAGACATTTTACAAACTGCCAAGAAGCAAAAAACTAAGCTAGTTGAATATAATCAACAAAACTGGGAATTGCTGTAATTAGATTAGATTACTATTTAGGTGTCTGAGGGTTAAGTCACCCTTGTATATGTCAACTTATTCAGTGACAGACTAGTAGTCCTACGTTTTAAAAAGATAGATTTGTAGAAGCAACTTGGGATTCATCTTGCTTTTTGTTTTTATTAGCCCTAGAAAATACATAACTGGCTAAAACTGTGGTTAGTGGAATTGCTAAAACTAAAGTGAAGCTGGCCAGCAAAGAGCGCACAATTTCTTCTAAAACATCTTCCCTGCTTAATAAAAACCAAATATTAGTTTGATTTTGCAAATAAAGAACCATGAAAGTAGGTAGTGAGGCACCCACAAAAGCCAAAATTAAGGTGTTAATCATAGAAACCAAATGTTCTTGCCCAACTTTTGTTCCATGCTTATACAATTCTATAAAACTAGCTCCATTTCCCATTGAAGATATTTCTTTAATAGAAACAGCTTGAGCAGAAGTAACATCGTCTAAAGCACCGGTTACAGCCAAAAAAGTTCCTATTAAAAATAGATCGGTTAGTTGGGGAGTAGTAAACCCTACCGATGCCAAAAACACAGATCCGTCTGAACCAAGTCCATTTAATCTAAAAATTGAGGCTACAAAAAGTGAAACAAAAATGGACACAACAAAACTAAAAGCAGAGCTGGCCAAAGCAACCCAACTGGCCACATTCCATCCGTGACCTAGCATAAAATTTACAAACAAAAAACCAAAACAAGCTAAAATTCCTGTTCCTAAAATTTGATCTGGGTTCTTTTGGAAAAATGGTAACAGCCAACCAAATAAAAACCATGTTGTTAAAGCAAGTGCCAAAACAGCCTTCAAACCCTTCCACCTTGAAATTACAACTACCATAAGTACTATTAAAATAGTAAAATATACAATTAAATTTCCAGAATCTACAGCAATAGCCTGGTAATAACTTTTATTATTTGGCAAAATAGTTTGCTTAACCTGAATTTTATCTCCTATTTGGTAATTTGCAGATATATCTTGAACTTCGGAGTTAATTTGTTTTAGCTGAACAGTTTCAGTAGATTGAACATTGTTATCTAAGCCAAGCAACACTTCTGCATTTTCACACAAGCTATCCTCATTCGAAATACAGCTTTCTTTATTTATTGAAATTATTGTACCTAAATATAAGTTATCTGCTGCCTGTACTGGCAAACTAAAAAAAGTTGAAAATCCAACTGTAAAAATTAAACTAAGAAAAAGAAAAAGAGTTATTTTTAAAGGCAACAATTTCACATTAAAAACAATGTTTCTAAACATACATTAAAAATTGACTAGAAATTTAGTCAGGTCAATAGACCACATTTTCAACTAGTAGCCGTAATATCCACTGAATGCACCCCACATTTTAAAATTAGTAGCTATGGGTAATTCCACAATGTTTTTACCAAGCCTTAATAACTTAACTTTCCCTTCCTGAGCAAAATATATACCACCAAAACTAGGTTCTACATAAAGAGCTCCATATCTTGAACTGTTTCCTGTATCAATTACTTTATTGTACTCACCAGACAACAAATCTACATAAAAGAGACTATTTTTTGCATCTCTGAAGGAAGTGAAGTAAAACCTGCTAGTAACAGAGTCAAAAGAAAAAGTATCAATATAAGTTTGCCCTAAGAAAGCCAGTTTTTTGCTTTCCCCAGTTTTAAAATTATATCCATACAAAGTAGATTGGTTACTATCATCAGAGGTTTGATATACCAACACGCTACCATCATTATTATAGCCAAACAAAGTAAGGTAGTTTCCATAATACTGTGCTCCATTATCATTATTTCTGGTGTAAATATCTTTTGCATTACTTCCATCTGTGTTAACAGTAATTAATCTTGTTTGTTGAACCGAACCACCTCCAGGTGTTTCTTTGTATACCAAATAAGCAATCTTATCAGCGTTAGGACTAATAGCCCAACCTCGAACATTTTCTGTAAATGAACCTGTAAAGTTTCTATCTCTAATTAATTTTACATTTGAGCCGTCTAAATTGCTAATCCAAAGCTTAGAAGACTGATTCGGACTTGAGAAATTGTGGGTTGTAGAAGTGTAAATAATTTTCTGTGATTTTAAATTGTACTCATCTTGAATATTGAACCCATCAACATTGCTTTGATAGCCTTTTAAATTAGATAACTTTGTAAAACCACCTCCATCTACATTAACTTTATAAATTTGAGGGATTGCACCATAACCACTTGAATTTTTAATGTTATCTTCATTGGAAACAAAATATATAGTTGAGCCTGATAACTTAACATCTGAAAGCTGGCCTTTACTAGAATAAACCTTTTTCTCATCGGTTCCATCATAGTTAGAAATATATATTGCTTCCTGACCTTCCCTGCTTGATGTATAAACAATTTTTCCTTCTGGCACTAATTCCAATTGGTTATTATCTTCAGTCAAATCAAAAGTTTTAGTAATAAACCCACTCATAGACGCTTCAGCCTGATATTTTTCACCTTGTTTTAACCTAAAACTAAAATTTCCCTGACTATCAGATTTTAGTTCTGTTGGTTTTGAAGCTTGGTTTTGAGCTGTCTGCGTATTTCCAGGTGATACAGTTTTTGCAGTTGTACTAGTTGGCAATGTTGAAGTAATTTTAACAATTGCACCAGCTAAAGATGCAGAATTAGCCCAGCTAGACACTCTAAAAGTAGTTTCGTTTCCTAGCTCTAGTTTAATTTCACCTAAATTGTTTTTGCCTGGTTCTAAATTAAGCTGGTTCAAAACATCTTTGTGTGCAGAAGAAGTAACTTTAAAAGATACAGATCCAAGTTTAGCCCTATCTAAATTAAAAGTATAATCTGAATTAAGTGGAATTTCCGTAGAGTCTAAAAATACTTTAATGGAACCAGATTGAAGATTTTCGCCAGATAGTTTACCAGTTACAGAAGCGTAATCTAAGGTTTTAATTTGAAATCTTAAACCAGCGTTATCACCTGTTTGTAGGTCTAATTTATCTTCGAAATAAAAATGCTTAGGCGAATTAATAATAATTTTTTGGCTTGAAACAGGAACACTATCAAAACTAAAAGTTCCGTTGATGTCTGTTTTAGCTTCAACAGATTCAACTTTTAAAGCTGCGTTAGAAACAGGCTTACTATTTTCGTCTACCACCTGACCACTTAGCTTGGCACTGAAAAATGTTTTATACTGGCCAGAAACACCCAAGTAAGTTAAGCCAATAATTAGTAACAAGGTTATAGCCGCAACAAAACCCAATTCCCACTGATGTTTTCTAAAGAAGTTAGACCAAGTAAACTTAGCAGAATTGTCTTCTATCACAACCATGTGGGTTGAATCTACTTCCAAATGACCAATATTTTGAATAGGGTTTTGAGAATTAAACTCTTCCTGGTTAGAATTTAAAGAATTTGGGTTTTGAGAAGCGTTAAGCATAAATTTATGTGCTTATTTTAAGATACAAAATAGCCGATGTCAAAAACTTATTTTAAAACACAAAACTGCTGAGTCTGAAAATAAAAATAACTAATTGTTTAAGTTATACTGCCCCCACAGATTATTGTTGTAAATAGGTGTAACTCCATTTTCACTATTTATATAAATTAAAGACAAATCTTCATCGAAAAAGAGAATTGACCTAGCGAAACCACTAGCTATTACCTGCTCCAGTTTGCCACTATCTGTTTTATATGAATAAACTGCCCTATTAGACACATTTGCCAAGAAATAAAGCTCATCATTCTTAAAATCAAAAATGAAATCTTCCAAATCATCTTTTTGAATAACAGCAACATTCTTAGATTCACCGGTAGTAAAATTGTAAGCCACTATTTCAGAAACAAATCTACTGTTTTTTTCAACAATATAATAATAATAAAGAATATTTCCGCCAGAGTCATATGTTAAAACACGCCCCTTAATTAAGTCTTTAGAAGAATAAATATCTTTTGCATTTTGGCCGTTCGTATCTACAGTTATAATTCTGTTTTCGGCAGAGCTAGAAGAAAGATTAGTTCTTTTTACCAAATACGAAATTCTTTTAGCGTTTTTACTTATGGCAAAACTTTCTACATTTTCCATATAAGATCTACCAAAATTTCTATCTCTAATTAATTGTTTGTTGGAACCATCTAAGTTAGATATCCATAATTTAGAGTACAAACTTTTTTGATTAAAAGTATATTCCTGACTTTGCTGAATGGTTATTAATTTCAAAGCATTTAAATCTATATAAGTTTTGGTATCATTATCTACAAAACCAATGTTAGACAATTGGGTAAGGCCAGAGCCATCTTTATTAAGTTTATAAACCTGTTCTGGTATATTATATACAGGCGAGCTGTAGCCAGAGTCTAGCTTTCCTGTAAAATATATTACATTATCAATAATTTTTAAATCTGTTATATAGCCTTTAGATTCGGTATTCAATATCAATTTTTTGTCTGAAAAATCTACATTAGAATTATAAATTACCTGTGAATTATCTTTTCTCCAAGTGTAAGCAATTCTTTTATCTGGAAATATTTTTCTTATTTCATTATCTTGAATATTTAAAGGGCTTGGGCTTGGTTCGACTGCAGATATTGGTGTATTGGGTGAGCTTGTCTTAGTTTCAGTTAAAACGACTTCTGAGTTTTGCCGATCTTGCAGCTGCTTGGAAGTAGTGTTATTATTCGCAACTAAAAAGCTTAAACTTATTAAAAAGAAAAACATTGCACAAGCAAGGACAATTGCTTCCAATTTATAAACTTTCAAAATATTTTTTATATTTAGTTTTGAGTTTGAATTAACACTATTTGCTATAGCTAAAGTATTGTTGAGCTCAGGCACTTTGTTTTATTATTTGTTTGCAAAACTAGTAAGCTAGTTATATATGCTCACAGTTTAGTCTATATTATGCTTAAGGTCAAAACCTTATAAAATTTGGAAACAAAAAACCATGTATAAATACAGAGTGAAAATAAATCAACAGAATTAGTTGTTCTAAGAAAGAATAATAATTCCATTATCATTATAAATTCTTTGAACCACATTTTCTAGTTGTATGCAAAATTCTAACGAAGAATTATTTGGTAGGACAATCAAACTTGCTACAGAGTAATTTTTTGTTGAAGGGTGGCCAGATGCAATAACCCTTGGTCTTGGTGCATCAGATTGGCCTGAAATCGAACCATTGTCGTTTGATTCATGTGTTGTAAAAGTATTTAGATAAATCAAAGCACATTTCAATTCTCCACAAAGATTACCGGCAGAAACTTCTGTTAGAAAGTATTCATTCTCGTTCCTACCCTTTTGGGGTTTAAAAATCCCACACTCCAAAAGTAAGCCATCATCGTCCAACTCGGGATTAAATCCTTCGGCAAATCTAACAAAAGAATTTCCAACTACTATACCCAGCTCTCCCTTCTTGTTTTCCTCAATTAAAATTCCAGGTAATAAACAACCTAGTGTAATGTCATATCTATGTGTTAACATTTAACCTCATAAAAGTAGTGTTAAAGAACAATTGAAGCTAAAAGCAAATTTTAAAGTTTGTAAATAATTTATATTGATATGAAGTTTTATTTGGCGACAACGACTTCTCAAAATATTGACTAAGAAAAAGTCTAGATCGAGAGCTGGCTTTATAACTTTCTTTGCTGTAAGAATATATTTAATAGATTATAAACTATTCATTCACCCTACCCGAAGTTCTTGCCCCTGCTAAATTATCAAAAGTGGCCAATTTGTGAACCCAAGCCAATTCTACCGTTCCAGTTTCTCCGTTTCTGTGTTTGGCAATTAATATTTCCGCAATGCCCTTTTTCTTAGACTCTTTATTGTACATTTCATCACGGTGAATGAACATAACAATATCGGCATCTTGCTCAATAGATCCAGATTCACGAAGATCGGATAGCATTGGGCGTTTGTCTTCCCTACCCTCTACGCTACGTGAAAGTTGGGACAAAGCCACAATTGGAATTTGCAGTTCTTTAGACAACATTTTTAAACCACGGGAAATATCTGAAACCTCTTGCACACGGTTACCGTTGTAAAACTTATCACCTTTTCCACTCATAAGTTGAAGGTAGTCTATAATAATTAAACCAACATTGTGCCTAGATTTTAAACGTCTTGCCTTAGTTCTAAGTTCCAAAATGTTCAAACTACCAGAATCATCAATCCAAATAGGAGCCTGATCTAATTGTCCAATAGCTGAACCCAGCCTTGTAAATTCGTTATCTGCTGGGTCATCTGATAAATGTCCGGTTCTAATTTTACCCAAACTAATTCCAGATACAGAAGAAATAAACTTATCGCACAATTGATCTCTACTCATTTCCAAACTGAAAAAAGCAACTCCAACTTTCTGCATTAAAGCTATTCTTTTAACTATTTCCAAAGAAAGTGAGGTTTTACCCATAGAAGGTCTGGCCGCTAAAATAATTAAATCTGAAGAGTGTAAACCACCTAAAATTCCGTCTAAATCGGTGAAACCTGTTGGAATACCACGAAAATCTACTTTATTGTTGTATAAATGGCTTATTCTTTCAAAACTTTCTACCAAAACCTCGTTAATAGACACAAAATTTTTATCAACGTTAGCCAAAGAAACTTCGTATAGTTGGCGTTGTGCTGCATCTAAAATTTCATCAGCTTTGTCATTTTCGTTTCCAGCTTCCAACTTTAATTTGTCGGCAACTTGCATTATAGAACGTAAAATATACTTTTCCTTTAAAATTTTAGCTGTTTCAATTGGGGTTGAAGACAAAGAAGATTTAGAAATTAATTCCAACAAATAGTCTTTATCTATATCAACTTCCTTCCCCTTTAAAGCATCTAAAATAAACAAAATATCAATTGGTCTTTGGTTTTGCCACAATTCCAAGAATAACTTGTATAAAATTGCATTCAAAGGTTCCAAAAAAAACTCTGCTTTTAACAAATCTGCCACCTCATCCAAAATTTTGGCATTTAACAAAATAGAACCTAATATAGACTGCTCTGCTTCAATATCTTTTGGAATAATTCCCAGCATGTTTGCATTACTTTCTTTGCCATCATTTCTATAATTAGAGTTTCTTTCTTTGGTTCTAGTAGCAACTTGATTCATACTTAGGTTATGATTTTGAACCCCCATCTTGTCAAAACAAATTTTCAGTTTAAATTTAACATGTAGCGGCGACCACCGCGTCGCCACACCCACCGCCAATTTTAAGAATTAATGCATTTCGTAGCGGCGAAGTTTACGAGCCATCTATTTTAAAAATTCAATCATAATCAAACCATGCCCCTGCATCAACCTCTATTTCAAAAAATAAATCTTCAGGATCTAGAAATTTTTTTCCAAAAAAGAAACAGTGAAAAATCTAAAACTGTATTGGTTCTACACGGCTGGGCAACCAAAGGAACAGAAAATTGGCAAAGCTTTTTAGACAAACTAGCTGGGCAAATGCCCAATTATGAAATTTGGAGTTTAGACCTACCCGGCTTTGGAAAATCTGAGCAGCCGAATGAAATTTGGGGAGCTGCAGAATACGCAAGTTTTATTAAAGTCTTTTTAGATAAATTTGAAGTTCAACCAGATATAATTTTAGCTCATTCTTTTGGTGGAGCTATTGCTGTTCACTATTTGCATCAATTTTCATCTGAGTACTTATTAAAGCTTGAAAGTGATTCAGTCGATAATTCATTAGTTTCAAACGGAGATCTAAAACCTGATTGTGAACCTCAACTTATTCTGTTATCGCCCGCAATTGTCCGCCCCGCAACAAGCTTTATTAAAAATAATATCCAAAATATTTTCAGTCTTTCCAAGCACATACTACTTTCTTTAAAACTTGAGTCTGTTTATAAAAAACTTCGCAAAATAGTTTATAAATTTTATGGTTCAACCGATTATTTAAATTCAAGCCAAGATTCAAACAACATTATGGCTAAAATTTTCCTAAAAGTTATTAAAGAAGATTACACTAATTTACTAGAAAATGTGCCTAACAAAACTTTAATTTTATGGGGAAAACAAGACGTTCAAACCCCATTATGGCAAGCCAAAGTTATTCATTCAAAACTAGCTAACTCCCAGCTAATCGTTATTGAAAACGCCAGACACGCAATTCACATTCAAGCCGAAAAAGAAGTTCTAGAAGAAATTAAAATTTTTTTAAAGTAGCAAATTATTAGGAAAAATTCCGTAGGTGCAATCCCCGCGTCGCCCACCCATTTTGAAATTCAATCAATGAAACAAGTCACAAGAAGTGTAAACTTAAGTTAAACCAAAGCAAAAGTACCCCTATCTAGGGGTGAAACCAAAGGTTTCGGGGTAGTTGCCGCAATGCCTAATTACCATTTCTAGTCTAAACGAAGCCCAACATCAAACCAAAACAATATTCACAATCTCACCATATTTTTTAGCCATTTGCTTATCTAAAGTTAAGACTGTTTCAATGTTGTTTTCCTTCGCACAAGCAATTTGCAAAGCATCTTCCAAATCTTTCTTATTATAAATTTGCTTAGCCATTTTGTAGGTAGATTCAGACATAGTTAAAATGTTACAAGTTTCCACTAAAAATTCAGCAATTTGTATATCTAGCTTTTCCTTTTCAGCGTAATAAAAAAGAACTCCCACTGAAATTAAAGTAATGTTAACTTCCTCAAATTCTTTTAAAATATTATGAATTTCTAAGCTTTTAGGTCTTCGTAAATATAATTCTAACAATGCACTTGCATCTAACAAAATACTTTCTTTCATAACTTCATTCTCTTCTTCCGTATAATCTTTAATTATCATATTTACTATAATTTTCTTTGTGAAAATCTTTGAAATTTGAATAATTTTTTAACTTTTCAGGAATTTTCTGACTTGCAAATTTTTCCGATTCCAAAAACTGAACCATTTTTTTACCAGATTTTACATTAGAATTTACAGGAACAATTTTACCCACAACTTTCTTTTGAAAAGTAATTTCGTATTCATTACCATTTGCTACCAATTGAAGTATTTTACCCAAGTTCAAACGTAAATTTTTAGAGGAAATGCTTTGCATAAAAAATATTGATTTTAACCAAATTTGCTGATTAATAATTTAAAAGTTAAACTATTTTAAATAAAAGGTCAACTTTTTCTCTGAGATTTCCCAAAAAAAATTAACGGTCTGCGTAGTGCAAAACCGTTAGTAATATTCAAGCAATAGATTATTAAAATAGAGTAAGATGATCCGGAGGCATCGCTAGCGGTGCTGAGAAAATAATAAACTTATGGATATTATTACCACCAGCATCTTTAACAGTTTCCCAAAACCAAATCTCATCACTTGGAGATCCATTGTGGAATCTGGAACCGTTCAAATTCTTAATAGCGTCCTCCTCATTTTCACCCAGTTGTAAGTTTAACTCGTACGATCGAGTTGGCAGTTTGTTTTCTTTTGAACTAAAAATATGTATTTGTGCACTCATGCTGTGATTTACCTTATTTAACTAATTTCAAATCATTACCAACTCACAAGTTACACACTTTACAAACCTTGTAAACATAATAAATTCGAATTTAAAAAATCAACCTCGCCCTAAAACTTCCCAAAAAAATAACGGCCTGCATAGTGCAAAACCGTTAGCATAATCTAGTAAACTGTCCAACTTGGATTGTCAGCATTATGCAACAAAATAAGCCTGTGAGTTATTAAATTAGGAGTTATATTCAAAAACGATTTCATGGAATGATATTTTAATGTAGTTCCACATTTTAACACAACTTCGCCTTGTCCAATTCTAGCAGTATGCTCAATAATATTTACAGCATCAGTCTCGTTAGAGGGAATTTGCCCTATATGATCGTTTGACCCCAATTTAGAATCGGATTCATAAATTAGCATGGCCAATTTAGCTTCCATTTAATTACCTTTCAATAGTACTTTTACCCCCTCAATCAAAACACTTTTTTCAAGTATTGTAAACAGCGAGCCTTACTTCTTAATCACCTTACACTCCACCTTGACAAAGGGCATAAAAAGCCGTAAAATTAAGGAAAATTGGTTATATTTTTATGAATCAAACTGCTCCTGAAGCCCCAACCAGCCCACTTTCCTTAAGTCTTCGTCCAGATTTGTGTTATTTTGGAACAGCAAATGTTCGCGGGCAA
Source organism: uncultured bacterium (assembly GCA_963704645.1). Classification (GTDB taxonomy): domain Bacteria; phylum Patescibacteriota; class JACMRA01; order JACMRA01; family JACMRA01; genus JBILXY01. The sequence goes on along the minus strand of OY969926.1, from coordinate 822,602 downwards.
ACTAAAACTTTTGGAATTTTAAAAGATGATAGAAGAAGGCATGTCTACATTTTGGGTAAAACTGGTATGGGTAAAACCACCCTGCTTGAAAACATGATTTTGCAAGATATTTACAACGGCTACGGTGCCTGTGTTATGGACCCGCACGGAGATTTAGCCGAATATGTTTTAGACAGAATTCCTGCTCACAGACAAAACGATGTAATATATTTCAACCCGTCAGACACCGATTTTCCGCTAGGTTTTAACATGTTAGAAGCCAATCACGGGGAAGAACACTTTTTAATTGCCTCTGGAATGATGGCCGTTTTTAACAGAATTTGGGCTGGAACTTGGTCTGCTAGAATGGAATATATTTTGAACAATACTTTACTAGCTTTATTAGAAACTCCTGGTAATACTTTGCTGGGTGTTGTAAGAATGCTTACCGACAAGGAATTTAGAAGCTATATTGTAGGCAATGTTAAAGACCCCATGGTGAAGAACTTTTGGGTTAAGGAATTTGCCAGTTTTAACGATAAATATAGAACCGAAGCCATTGCTCCTGTATTAAATAAAATTGGTCAGTTTTTCTCTTCCGATTTAATTAGGAACATTTTAGGCCAAGAAAAAAGCACTTTCGACCTTAGAGATATAATGGATAACAGGAAAATTTTAATAGTTAATTTGTCTAAAGGTAGACTTGGGGAAGACAATTCCAGCTTACTTGGAAGTTTGCTCATTACCAAAATTCAGCTAGCCGCCATGAGTAGAGTAGATATTCCTAACGAAGAAGATAGAAAAGATTTTTATTTATACGTAGATGAGTTCCAAAACTTTACCACCGATAGTTTTGCTACAATTTTATCTGAAGCTAGAAAATATCGTTTAAGTTTAATTTTAGCTCATCAATATATTTCCCAATTAACCGAAAGCGGCAACGAAAAAGTACGTAATGCTGTGTTTGGAAACGTTGGAACCATGATAGCCTTCAGAATTGGCTCTGATGATGCTTACAGAATTGAAAAGGAATTTGAACCAGTATTTACTTCCCAACAATTAATTTCGCTTAACAAAACCCAAGTGGCTTTAAAGTTATTAATTGAAGGTAAAGCTCCAGCTCCGTTTTTAGCCAACACAATGGCAGATATTTTTAGTAAGGTTGGTGGAAGATTACAAATTGTTACAGAGCTTTCTAGGCAAATTTATGGTAAACCAAAAGTTGAGGTAAAGAAAATTATTAACGAATGGTTAGAAAAAGAATTTGGAATAGAAGAAGAGCAATTAGGAAGCAAAGAAGGCTTTTCTGGCGGACAAAATTACAGACCAAATACAGGAAATTATTCTGGAGGACAAGGTGGATATGCTGGTCAAAACAATTATAACCGCGGAAATTCTAATGGGGGATATAATAATGGAGACAGACCATACAATAACAATCAAAACAGAGATAATTTTTCTCAAAACAACCAAAGGGAGTATAAACCGAGAAACTTTAAAGAAGGTCAGAATATAAACGACAACTTTCAAAACAATCAGAATTCTGGTGAAGAATTTAAGCCTAGAAAAAAGAAATTCAACCCATATTTAGATGCTGGTACAAGAGAAAGTAATGGAAATAATACTGGACCAATTAAAACCAACAAAACTGAATTTATTCAAAATAACTCAGAAAAAACTAATATTAAAAATGATAACCTAAAAATTCAGAATATTAACAACCTAGCCGATTCTGTAACAGCACCTATTAAAAACGTTAACTTAGCGGGCAAACTTTCAGCCTTAAAAACTGCACGTAAAGAAGTTGAAGCCAAGCACGAAGCCAAGTCTTTTAACTACAGCAAAGAATACAATATCTCCAACGAAGACGTTTTTGAATTACCAAAATAAAAAAATATTAATTGATAAGTTGTTTATACATATAAAAGGATCCGACTGCAAACCCTAAATTTAAGTAGAATTTCTGTGCTTTAGAATTTCTAATACTAGTTGCCAAAAACATTACTCGACAGTCATTTTTTTTAGCTATTTTTTCTAAATGAGTCATTATGAATTTACCAACACCACTACCACGAAATTGTGAGCTAACAACTATTTCATCTAAACGTAACTGCTTGTAATTTTCCAAATTGGTAGTGATAATATATTGAGCGAAACCTACGGGAATATTTTTTAAGTAAACACCAATAAATTCTACCCCCTGAATCTTAAGAGTATTAAACGAACTAGATATTTTACCCTGATCAGAATGTTCTAGCAATTCTTTTATTAATTCTTCAAAGTCCAGCACCTCTTCAAATTTAGTTAGTTGTTTAATTTCAACATTTAGATTTTTTTCCATAATTAATTTTACTTAAGAACTATTTATGTGGTTTTAGCAACCTACTTTTAACTTTAATTTAGAAATTTGAAGCTAAAGTTGACAATTTTTCTATGTTCCTTCACCAATTAATAACAAATATATCACATGTCCAGACGCGCCCGAGTATTAAAAAGACCTACTATTTCACCAGATAGTACATTTCACAGCATTTTAGTTTCCAGATTAATTAACAGAATTATGTGGGATGGTAAAAAAACTGTTGCTTCAAAAATTGTTACGCAAGCTTTAAATTCAGCTAGTGAAGAATTACAAGTTGCACCTTTAGAATTACTAGAAACTGCAGTTAACAACGTTAGACCTACAATTGAAGTTAAAAGCGTTCGTGTTGGAGGAGCCAACTACCAAGTTCCAATGGAACCATACGAAGCCAGAGGTTTAAGATTGGCTTTAACTTGGATTACCGATGCGGCCAGAAAAATGAAAGGCAGGCCAATGAGTCAAAAACTTAAACAAGTTTTAAAGGAATCTTTTAACAGCGAAGGTGTAGCAGTTGCCAAACGTAACTCTGTTCACCAAACAGCCGCTGGAAACAAAGCATTCGCTCACTTAGCTGCAAGACTTGGAAGAAAAAAATAAGTTAAAAAAATTAATATTCTCCACCCAAAATAAATTCCCTCCGGTTGGAGGGGTTTGTTGTTGAGAAATTATTATGTCCAAGGTGAAAGATTTGGATCAGCAATCGCTCTTGATATAAAACCTGGACCTTCCATATACGGAGTAATTTGTCTATATTCTACCGTAGCTATAACATAATTTCCACACCAGTCAGCCGTGTACCTATTAAGGTTTACAATTGTGAAAATTGGAAGGCTTCCGTCACCATTTCTAGTACATTTGTCAAACCAAGGTGAAGAATATCGTATATTCTCTGGGAGAACAGTTATTCTTGCTAGGTACGGAGGGAAGGGGAAGTTTGGAACTCCCAAATCTAAAAGGCTAAGTTGTTGTTCAACTGCTAGCAAACCGTAGATTTTAATAGTCAAAGCTTTACCTTTTTTTAAATTAAACTTTCCTGTACTAAAACAGAAACTAATTTTAGTTATGCATATAAAAACTGTTTTTGCAAGAGTTAATCTTTAGTCTAGTTAAACTTTGTTAGTTTTTCACTCAAAAGAAATTCCCTCCGGCTGGAGGGTTAGATTGTTAATTTTAAAAAGGTTAACAAAAGATAAATAAAATTAATCTCTTCGACAATTGCTATATTACAACAGATCCTCTGCGTACAAAACTTTACGCCCAAGAATGCTCTCTGCAACCTCTTCAAATTCGCGATTATGCAAAAGCTCAGAATGCAATTGAATTATGTTCATATCCAAGAGATGAGGATTGGCAAAAAGGAACCAAGCCGCTCTACTGTTTATACCACACTGATTTAGCTGATCAGCAAGGAATTCATAAGATCCCCAAATATTACAGCATGGTTTGGGGAAAACATTTCGGACTCGCTGATCTAGACCAATAAGGCTAACCAAGACCCGCCCCAGATTGTCTGAAAACCCAGCATCTACAATGTGTGAGAAAAGATTTTGTCTGTACAATTCTTGCCACCCCAATATAATATCTGGACGGTTTGAAGCGATGTATTGGAGTTCTTCTACACTGTAAGAAGTAAGAACTTCTTCTAGATTTTCAGGTCTGTAATATTCCAAATCTGTACTCATAAAACCTCACTTTTTAAATTTAACATTTCCTGTACTAAAACAGAAACTAATTTTAGTTATGCATATAAAAACTGTTTTTGCAAGAATTATTTATTATGTCTACATGTACCCGTTCACTACATATGATACTTAGGATGGTATTGTTGTAGGTATTTCATTGGTGGTATAAATTGTCCAATATCTCTTTTTAAACCCAGATGTGGTCTTTGGTTATTGTAGAAGTCTAGGTACATGATTAATTTTAGATTAAAAGCTTGTATATCATCTCTTAGTATCCATAGATTATAATTAGCAAACTCTTCTTCCACACTTCTATTGAATCTTTCTATGTAAGCATTCATTTTAGGAGATTTAGGATAGTTCCAGAAATGAGTAATATCTTTAAATTTTAACAGTTCATCAAAGTTCTTATGATTTTCTTGTCCATTGTCTGTCTGAACTCTTTTAATCTGGTAAGGGAATACATCTTGCATTCTTAAGAAGAAGTCTTTTGTACTATTACTACTTAATGTTTTGTAAGCATATACGAAAGAATATCTACTAACTAGATCTACAGCACAGATTAAATATCTTTTTACTCCATTAAGATAAAAGGTTATTGCGTCTAATTGAATTAGATCTCCTGGGCTATTAGGCTGGTATTCTTTTCTTCTGGTTTTAACTTGCTTCCTAGGTTTTAGTAGTCTTTGTTTAATACTTCCTGTTCTACCGTCTAAATAGACTTGCTTTGAGTATTTGTAGACTGGTATTATTCTTTGATCTTTAAAAGTAGATATTATTCTGCCGATAGTTGAAATTGAAATAGTTTTTAGTGTTTTACTTGTTTCTTTTAGATTTTGTTCTGCACAGTAATCATCTAACAATACTTTAAGTTTGTCTTTACCTAGATTAGGATATTGCAATCTAGTTTGTTGAATAAACTCAAGTATTCTCCCTTGTACATTTGACTGTCTAAATTTATTAGGTCTTTTGCTTTTATCCTTTAAATCGTATTTGTTACCAGCTCCATAATTAAGTTCACAACTTTTTCTCCATTTCTTCCTCCACCTAATTAAAGTTATTCTGGAAAGTTTACGATTTGAATCTAGAGATAATGCTTCTAATGTAGAATTAATACCATGCTTAAATGAGTATTCAATTATTTTAAATTTATCTTCCAAAGTGTAAGACATGATCATATGATAGTAGATTTAGGATTATTAATCTACCACCCTTTGGTATCATATGTGTTTGGACTTGTTCACTACAACAACAATTTAGCAACCTAAACTAACACTTCAAACTTACCTAGACAAACTATAATTTGTATGTTTATAACAAACTATGTCATTTGCATACAAATTGCTAAGTTCGCTGCTAGTAGCAGGTTTAGCATTAACCCTATCTCCCTCACTTCAGGTTTCTGCTGAAGGTGAAGTAAATACACCTATTTCAACCCCTACCTACTCTAGCCCTCAGAAATCTAGGTCAGTACTTCCACAAAATGTTCTAGACACTGGCTGGGGTAAAGAGGAAAAAAATAATGTATCTACAGCAAAAAATACTACTAAATTACAGTCTACAAGTTTACAAGCAGTTGCCCCAAGCTATGTTTGTTCAGCTAATTATTTTGCCACACAATCTTCACCATCAACAGTATCTTTAGCTGCAGATGGAGTTGGAAATACATACACTTCTGGTTATAATTATAGTACAGATCAAAGTAAGTTTTCAAGAATTAATAGTTCAGGTGTTGAAACTGCCATTACTATTAGCAGTAATTTATACACAGATAATATTGTTGCTAACGCATCGGGAGATGCTTTTCAGTTAAATTACAATTTAAGTAATAATAACTATGAAGTTTACAAAGTTCCAAATGGAACAAGCAACTATAATTTAATTTACAGTGCCAGCAGCTTCACCAAAGGTGTTTACTCTGAGGGTTTAAAAATTGATGATGCAGGTAATTTATACATTTTTTATATTGTATCAACCGGAGATATTAAAATAGATAAAATTTCTGGAACAGGTTCTGTTTTAAACACATTTACCCTACCTAAAAATACTAATTATGGTTCTGATCATGAATACTCTATTTATTCGGCTGTAATCTCCAACTCTGGTTTAATTTATATACCACTTGTTAAAAAATACAGCTCAACCCCTTCCAATAATCATTACATTGTAATATTAAACGCAGATGGAACCAAGAAAGCAGATTTCCAGTATAGCAGTAATTCTAGCGTAAATGTTTTATTAGGAATAACCGATGTTCCAAATGGAGTTAGTGGCGGTGGAGTATATATAACTTATGGTAATACAAGTAGAAATGTTAACGTAAAAAGAATTTCAGACACAGATAGTTATCCATTCTCTACTACTCCAACATTTACTTATACTGAAACTATTGGCGATATGATTGAGCACAAAGTAATTGTAGAATCTAATAATAGCTACATTTACATTTACAATCATAACGACTTCAAAAGATTCAAAATATCTGATGCAAGCATGCAATATGTTATGCCTGTTGGAAGTTTAAATGGTTACGATTTACAAATTGTAAGAAATAGTTCAAATCAGTTCGTATTTACAAACTACAGCATCAGCGACTTATTTAAATTAAACTGTGCAACCCCATATACCGACACAGTAATAACTTCTAGCAATATTAGCAGCGAGAATCCTTATTGTGTTCAAAACACCACAGGTACGGCAGAACAAAATTCATACTACTGTAGCTTCTTATTGGTTAAAGGTTTAACTTTTACCTTACCAACAGAAGCCAGAGCACAAATTGCAGGGTCTGGAAATAGCACTACAAATGCATATGTATTCGACAATATATTAGTTTTTCCAAGCATCCCAATGGGAAGCATAAATACCACAGCTGCACGCAATGTTCAAGTAAGTATTAATGGAGGAACTTACAACACTGTTACAAGTGTAATCTCCTATCAACCCTTTGGAGTTTGGTCTGCTAACCCTATAACTATTGCTAGTAAAACAGAGGAAATTATTTATAATTCTAAAATGTATCAGGTAGCTTTTGGAACAGACTCTGGTTTGTACTTAAGAAGCATGGATACAAATAATGTGTTTGGTAATTGGCAAAGATTAGGTGCAATTACAGCCAAAAGCACACCTACTTTAAGTGTAGATCCTAACGGTGATTTATATGTATTCGCACAAGGTACAGACAACGGGTTATATTTTTGGAAGGTCGGTGAAGCTGGAGGTGAAAAATGGAGAAGATTTGGATGGATAACTATTAAAGACAGAGTTTCTGTTCACAATTTTAATGGAAAATATTGGTTGTATGCCACAGGAACCGACAATGGAAATTATGTAGCTAAATTTAGCACATTCAGCCCAACTAACTATGTTAATCCTACTTGGAACAAAGCTGGAAATATTACTGTAAACGTTACAGTTCAAGGAGGCGTAGCAAATTCTAAATTATATCAAATTGCAATTGGAACAGATTTCGGTTTATACTACAGAACTACAGACACGTCTGAAGTATGGGGAAGCTGGACTAGAGTAGACAGCACAACTTACACAGAAATATCTAAACCAGCTATAGTTGGTAGTAAATTAGCTATATCTGTAAAAAAGAAAGATAGTCCATATTCTTTCTACACTACAGACTTTGGATCTAGTTATCCATACTTGGTGCAATCTTTAAACAGTAATCGTTCTGCAACTTTTGGTGTTTTTGCAAACCAATTTACAGAAGTTGGAATGGGTATAGATAACAAATTATATCACAGAAACCACAATCCTAGTACCAACATTTCCGCTCATTCAAACTGGATTCAGGGTAACAACATTACAATTTCAGACACACCAAGTCAGTTTTCATTCAACGGCAAGCAATATCAATTTGCCCGTGGAACAGACAACAAACTTTGGACCAGAAGCAGAAACTAGTACAAATTCTTAAAACACATAGAAAAATATCAAAAGTAATTCCCTCCAGTTGGAGGGTTTTTATTGTAAGATTAAATCAAAATTATTCTTTGCTTGAACTAAAGATTCTTCAAGACTTTGGCCTTCTGCCAAAAAGTTATATCCTGATCCTTTACTTGCACCATGAGCAATAAATGTATTATCAAACTCAGCTACTCTAATTACATATGAGTAGTAATTTTTACCACATTTCATTATATCTGAATCTACAGGCACCCACACTCCGTCTAAGTTAGCAAAAAAAGAAGCCACTATGAAACAACTCTATAGAAACAACTAATTTAGTTATACATAAAACTACACATTTGGCAAAACAAACTTCAAAACCAAATGACCCACATTGGCTTGTGGTCTGGCGTATTCTAATCCTGGTCTTGAGCTATTTTCGTTAAAAGATAATAGTTTATATCCCCCTAGCCCATCTAAATTTGATAGGAACTGAGGAAGCAATTTCTTTCCTTCAACTTGGTAAAATGGCACACAGCAAATAATTTCGGCTATACCTAACTTCCCCGCTCCAATTAGTAAGTTCGACCAAATTTTGGCAATGCTTTCCCACTCAGTTTTCATTTGTATTGGCAGTGGTGCTCCTTTAAAATTAAACCCTAAATAGCCTTCAGTAACAATGGCCATGTCTTTGAAGTTCTCTGCCGACAATTCTGGTTCGTAAGTTAAACTTTTCTTATCTAAAATAGAAGAGATATAGTTGGCGTCTAATCTAAATACTTTTTCTAAAGAGCCCAGTTCTGGGGTTTCAGTTTTTTCATCAAAAGGCTCATCTTTATGAAGCTTAGCATGGGCAATTCTGGCTTTGCGTAAAAATTCCTGATTATACATTGTAGTTGCAAAATTATAGTTTTCAATAATTTCCAAATTTAGTTTTTCCTCGTTAATATCTGAAGCGTAAAACCTTTCTTTTAAATCTAGACCTGCTAAAATTACTCTTCCATGCCCCGCAAAAGGATCCCAAATTAGTTTCTTTTCAGTAAAATTAAGTAAAGTTCTGGCAAATTTCATGTTAATAATTCCCCTAGCCATATCACCTTTGGGTAGTTTCATATCTAAGTCTGACCAAAATTCTTGGTTGGCCATTTGGTCAATTCTTGCGAGCCAAATTATACCTTTTTCTTGTACTAACATCCACCAAACTTTTGCCTGTTTCCAATGGCCGTAATTTGGAGTTGTAGGAATAGCCAGTACGTTTACCTTTTTAAGCCCAGCTTTCTTAGCTACCATTAAGCTTTTTTTCTGCCATTTGTGTGGAACCACAAGTCCAGCCGATTTGGTTCCATGCTGCTTTACAAAGTTACCAATAGTTTCTTCTAGCAAAGGGTAAAATTCGTCCTCCATTAAACGGTAATTTTCTGACCAAAGTTTTTCAATTTCCCCTGCGAAAACCAAGGAACCACTTTTTTCTAAGTTAATTTTTTCATTGGAAAAAAGCCAATCACCACTAGTAAAACCAACATTTAAATTTAAGCTTTGAGTTTCAGCTAAACCTACAGCAGTCTGATGACCAAGTTTGTAAAAATGTTTATATTGCACTTTTTTAGGGAAGCAGGTGGTGGTGGGAATGTCAATGTGATGTTTTTACATTAAAAGTTTAGCACAAATGTTTATACAATCCCCTCAACCCCGAAAATGGTCATTATTTTTCCCAAATTTATGGAGAACAGAGTACAGCTCCGTTACACATCCACCTTAGACGTTTCCCAGGCACGACCTGCTCTTAAACATATTAACTCTGAATTTAACAACCGAGCTAGAAATTCAAATTGTGAATATCTTCAAATTTTTCTAGAATGTTTTCTTTAGGCAGAACCTTCATCAGTCTTTCCATACCGTGCCATCCCCAAGCACAACCGTATATTTTTGATTTATCCATATGATTTTCCAATTGGTGGACGTCTCTTTGAGTATCAGTAAAATAAACAATATCACCAATATCTACTCCCCAATTGTCGCAAATAAATTTTATCTTATCAGATTTCAAATAATCATCCTCAACACCAAGAATATATTCAAAATTATGTTGAATATCGCCTAGTGCATACCTAACAAATTTGCTAGCATTACTTGTAACTATGGCTAGTTTAGTATTTTCTATTTTATTTATTTCCTCTAAAAAATCTAAGAACAGAGGGATTTCTTTTTTAATTAAATGATTGGCAGCTTCTGTCATTAGTCCTTTTCGGAATTCAATTTTTAATTGATCAATTTCTGGATTCATGAATTGATTAGATTCATCACTTAAAAGCATTTTAGCTTGAATTTCTTGAAGTGTAATATTGTCACTTTTACTATATTCGTATTCTGAAATGGCTTGAAAGCTATCTGCTAACACACCATCAAAATCGAATATTAAATATTTTGTTTGATTCATACATTGATGGTTGCATACAAATAGATTATTGACAAACCCACCATTCCACCACAAAAAATAACCAATGTATCTTTATATACCCAGTCTAAAATCTGGTCTACTTTCACAAACTCACTCTTCTCACCTTCACTCATTACACCCTAAATTAGGTGATATTTACACTTTTACCAATTTAGATGGAAGTTTTGCGAAGGCTAAAATTGTAGAAATAAATAAGAAATTAGGTGAATACAAATTGGAATTTTTAGAGATTGAAACCCAGATAAAACCACCAGAAAAAATACTTTTTCAGCATCAAACCGATAAACTTTATTTAGAAAAACTGGCCGAGCTAGCTCCTATTGCAGCAGTTACAAAAATTTATATTTACAACGGAAGTTTTTCGCCAAAACAAAACGTCCAAACAGAAAGACTAAACAAAATTCTAATACGCTCCTGCGAACAAAGCCACAACTTATTCATACCAGAAATTGAAATCTTAGACAAAAAAACATGGCTAGAAAAAATACAAGAACACAAACCAAAATGGCTACACCAAGAAATAAAATCTCAAGAGGAAAGCCAGGTTAAAAAGCACCCCTATTTAGGGGTCAAGCCGTTAGACATGGCGGTAGTTCCTGTAGCGGCGAAGCTTGCGAGCCACAAATTAAATAATTCAGAAGACTCTACAATCCAAACAAAACCAACATCCTGCCTAGCAGGCCCAGAAGGAGGATTCAGCCAAAAAGAAGAGGAAATTTACAACAATTTAAAATTAGAACGAGTCCAGCTTGGCCAAAACATTTTACCAGCATGGGTGGCGGGCTACACCTTTTTTGCCAAAGGTTTGGAATAATTTTAACAAAAAAAATAGCCCCACGTTTGAGGCTATACCAAATAAAAATATTCAATATACTTCAATTCCTCTATAAACTTCAGCAAGAGCCTCTTTCCACAGGTTGTTAGACTCAATTTTATAGTAACATATATGGCTCTGTACAGGGCCAGGGTATTGAACAAAATCTACTTTCCAGTTAGCCCGAGGAGAATATACTAGCATGGGGTGTACCAAGATGATTCCTCCCACCTCCCATTTTGGAATTTTAGACAGCCTACTATGATCTTGCGAGGAAACCACCAGAATTACAGCATTTCTTGGAACTACATGATAATTTGGTTCTAGAGTGTTCCAATAAGATGCATTTTCAATGAAATCTGCATCAATTTGAGGGAATGATGTTGTCAAAGCTTTTTTCTGAATTCAACTTCTAAAGAAAAACATACTTTCTTAAAGTTTGCAAACTCACATCCAACGAACTGTTCGATTAATAAAATTATTCGATTACAACAACATAAGCCTAGAAAAACCCCAACTTGGCCAAAACATTTTACCAGCCTGACTAGCAGGTTACACCTTTTTTGCACAAATTTTTAGATAAAAAATAGCCCTACAAAAGGTTGTAAGGCCGATATATTTATTTAAAAATCAAAGAGATATAAAAGTGATAATCTGATCGATTTGATTTTCAGTTAAATTTCTATTAGTAGGAAATTCTATAAGCAAGTTTTCCATTTCTTCATCTAAACTTGCAACCAACTTTTTGTTTCGTGGAAAGTTTTCAAAGCCTACTGAAAAAAGAATATCAATAAGCTCAACGATCTGAGCAATTATTCCTCTAGTATGATCTGAAACGTTCGGTTGAAGCTCTTTTCCAAAATCATCTGACCCAAAAAAATATAGCTGACCAGTAAACTTTACTTCTTCCTTAGCAAACGGAATAGTAAATATAAGACCGCCATTTGATACTGTTAGATAAAATTGTGAACAATTAATTGTTCTTTCAGTCATAAAATTGCCACCTACTAAATTCATTTATTCTAAATCACATTTACCAAAAATTTGCAAACTTGAGTATCACACAAGTTAATTAATAAAATTTATTGGTTTACAACAACCTGAACCTAGAAAAAACCCAACTTGGCCAAAACATTTTACCAGTCTGGCTAGCAGGATACACCTTCTTTGTACGGAATTTTGGGTAAAAAATATAGCCCCACAGTTGAGGCTATTTTACATACTAAGGAACAAAAATATTTATTGTTGCCGTCATTTCGTCTTCAGACAGAGGTTTGATTGAAGCAAATTCAACAACCAAGTCTCCGCTTTCGTTTAAGCTTTCGTTTAAGCTTGCCACCAGAACCTGCTGTTTTGAAAAAAATTCTTTAAACTGATCAGACAAAACGTCACATATTTCAAGAATCTGAGCAATTGTACTCCACAAATCTTGAGAAATGTTAGGCTGTAATTCTTCTGAAAAAGCTGCTTGACTAGAAAAACACAGTTTACCATTTTCACCAAAGACAATTTTACTATTTTTCAATCCAGTTAGAAACAAAATTGAGTTTTCTGTAACTGTGACATTATAGTCGCAAAGCACAATCGTTCTATCGGTCATTAACTTTTACCAAATGAAGTTCCTTTTGAAACAATCACACTTTCCCAAAATTTGCAAACCTAGCTATTATGTAGGCTAAGCAACCTAAACCTAGAAAAAACCCAGCTTGGCCAAAACATTTTACCAGCTTGGCTAGCAGGCTACACCTTCTTTGCACAGAATTTTGGGTAAAAAATATAGCCCCCATGGTTGAGGCTATACAGACTAAGGCTTCATACCATTAGCTAAAAAAAGAAGCACACATTGATGCATATATGGAGTCAGCTTTCTAAATGACATTTTCTTCAATGAAATCGAATCATTAAATCGTATATCATGTTCACAAATACCTATAGGTTGGGACTTCACATAAAATGCTGCATCATGACTCGAACGAAAAATCAAACCATGACCATTGAAAACCATGAGCTTGCCTTCATCGTCTACCAAAAAGGCAATAACGTCAGAAGGTATCTGGTGACCGTTAAAGTTAGGGTATTCAGCTAAATCGGGCAAGTTAGAAGAATTTACAGACATTATATTTGTTTATCCTTAGTCTAAAAGTAATTACCGTTCTCTAATTTCATAATCACATTTCCCAAAAATTTGCAAACTTACCTCGTTTATGCATAACTTAAATAATGTCAGTCACAAAAATTAGTTTGAACTATTGGCGTTGTTTTGAAGAGCAGCATTTTTATTTACCCAATCATTCTTTTTTATTGTGCGATAAAAATGGAAGCGGTAAAACAAGCCTGCTTTCTGCTTATTATAGCCTTTTAACTGGCAAACCTTGGCCCGCAAGTAAGTGGAAAGATAACTTAATGCAAGGACGTGATTATTTTGGAGTAAGCATTGATGATAACTGGAATGTAACTGGTAAAATTGCCCCAAGTGGCAGATTAGTAACTTCCATTAACTTTCCTGATAATACTATTTTGCCTAAAATTATTACTTACCTTCCAGCAGATAACTATTTTTTAAATTTACCAAGAACCCAAAAAATTGGTGTTTTAGATAATAGCTTAACAGAAATTCACGGGCAACAATATTCCAAATTATTAGAACAATTAGACAGGGCGGTTAAAGGTAAAACCCAGTTAATTAAAAACTTTTTAAGCGAAGGAATAGTACCCGACCAAATTATTTTAGATAAACTTAATCAAGACTTATATGAAGCAAGTTTAGACATTTGGGTTTACAGAGCCAACTTTTTTGCCGAACTATTTAAACACAAAAGCATGTTTGGAAACTGGATAAATTCTAGCTTTAAAAACTGGCAGATTGATTTAGAGATAACCAATTTCAAAGGTTTTAAGCTAAGTCTAAAGAAAATGGACGAACGTTTTAACTGGGAAAACTGGAGCAGTTTAAACCAATACGAAAAAACCTTATTCCTACAAAAAGTTATTGGAAATACTAACTTCAAAAGTTTGTGGGAAGCAGAACTGAGAGCAGGTAAAGTTTTATTCGGGGCTAATAGGGACGATTTTAACTGGCTTTGCAATTACCAGAACGCCACCCAAATTTTATCTAGGGGTGAAATGCGTTTACTGGCTTTATATTGGAAAGAAATTGTTAGAAGAAACCTTCCTGAAAATCAAAGTGTGATATGGTTGCTAGACGATTTGTTTAACGAATTAGACAGCACCCGAGAATTTTTATTTTTCAACACAGTAAAACGTGAATCCGATTTTTTCTTTGCTACTTCCACCAGGCCTGTAAACTTTGAGTTGGCAACCTACAGTACTTTACAGTTGACAAAGGCTGAATAATTGGCCATATTAAGAACATTATGAACATAATTTATTACCTTTTAGGAGCATTTATCACACTTGTTCTTACAGTTTTATACAACGTAATTGTAAGAGGCAGTTTTTTGCTAGACCAACCAGCCCTTATAGACCTAGCAATCAGAGCCGCCATTGCAGCTATAGCATTTATTGCAGCAGAATACATAATGCGTAAGAAAATTGGGTAATCTCAAGTTTTTTATAATTTTACATTACGTAGCGGAACCCTTGCGGTTCCATTTTTTTGTCTTTTTTTTGCTGCCGAAGTTCCAAAATCAACTTGATCAAAGCTTAAAAGTGTGTGTTAATGAAGCAGGTAATATTATTATTTTGATGGAGAATTTTATCATGCCAGAAGTAGTTGAATTGAAAGGTGGTACTATGCTGAATAATGTTCTTCAGACTTTCAACCAAATTGTTAGAAAATCATACAGCGGATACACTATTGGAATTGAAGGTCAAGTTGAAAGAAGCAACAAATCAGTCTTTGCCACCTTGGAAATTATACACGATCCAGACGACTTAGAGCGACTAATTGTAACTAGAACCGCAAGCTTTTCTGCTGAAGGAGGAAGTGGTTGGTTGGAAGAACAAGTTGAATTCATATCTTTAAAACTTGTTTATCCTCCAGCTGGCAATCATTTTCTTAGACTTCTCCCTAAACCACTAATAATGGCTTATTTTAAGCCAAATCTGAATTCAGAAATTTGTGAAGAAGTGAGAATTACAAAAATTACTTTTCCGTAACTCGTAAGCTTTGAGCCCTGCAAAATTGTGGGGTTCTAATTATTACCCAAATTTCTCAGTTTAGAATGAGCTTAAATCTTATATTTCCACCACCCTTTACACCAACTAAAATATTCACGATAACTTAAACATGATCTATCTGGACTACGCCGGTTCAACGCCTATTTTGCCTGAATTAATGGAGCATTATAATTTAGTAAGTCAAAGCTTTTGGGGAAATCCTTCGGCTACACATCCAACAGGACAATTAGCTAAGGCGGAGCTAGAAAGAAGTAGATTAAAACTTTTCAATATTTTAGGAATTTCCAGAGACACCCACAACATAATTTTTACTGCAAGTATAACCGAAGCGAACTTCCTAGCACTACAAACTTTCAAAAAAACCCGTAGCGGCGAAGCTTGCGAGCCACAAACTGGAAAGATCTTATACTCCAACCTAGAACACGATTCCGTTCTAGAAAATATTCCTGGTGATAATCAAAAAAGAGTGGTCGTTGATTCCAACGGTTTTATTAACCTAGAGGACTTACAATCAAAAATTACTGACGAAATTAATCTAATCTGTATTCAAAGTGTAAACAACGAAATTGGAACAATTCAGCAGTTAAAAGAAATTAAAGCAATTGCTGATGAAGTAAATTTAGAAAGATCCAAACTTGGAATACCAAAGTTACACATTTTATCAGATTCAGCCCAGGCACCAAATTGGATTGATTTAAAGGAATTAGTAAAAAATGTAGATTTAGTAACTTTCAGCAGCTCTAAAATTTATGCTCCAAAAGGTGTTGGCTGCCTGGTTTATAAAAAAGAAATTAACCTGAAATCAGAAATTCGAGGTGGCCACCAAGAAAGTGGAATTAGAGCAGGAACCGAAAACGTGGCGAGCATTTCAACATTCACCCAAGCCTTGGAACTTACTCAAATTAATTTAGATAAAAACCGAGTAAAGGTTGGAAACTTAAGAGATTATCTTTACAAAAAGTTGAAACAAGCAATTCCAAATATTCAAATTAACGGGTTTTATGAGGAAAATAATTTTTCACAAAGAGCTGCAAATAATTTAAATATTTTCATACCAAATTTAAACACAGAAGAAGTTTTAACAGCATTAAGTTTAGAAAATATTTGTGTTAGTAGCGGAAGCAATTGTAGAAGCGGGGCAATTCATAACAGCCCACTTTTTAATGAAATTGGAAAAAAAGAAACTGGGGCAAATATTAGAATAACTTTAGGAATTATGACAACACAAAAAGAGATTGAAGAATTTGTTGAAAAGCTTAGCACAGTTACAGCCAGTCTCTCAATCTAATTTGAGAATTTTTTGAACTTGTCTAAAAGCTAAACCTGTACATCAAAAATATATTAAATATGAACTACCCTACCATAGATTTACACCACTTAAATGGTCACGGAAAAGTAGTAAGCGAAAACGATGTATGGCTAGCTTTAGACAGATTTATTGTAAAAACTAAACTAGAAAAATCGCGGCAAATTCAGTCTGGAATTCATGTTAAAATTTGCATAATTGTTGGTAAAGGTTTGCAATCTAAAAACTTAATTCAAGGCAAAAACCCATTACGTTATTACACTGAAAATTATTTAAACTTATGCGGCTACGCCCACAGAAACGGAGGCTATTTCACAGGCCAAGATGGGGCAATTGTAGCAGAGATTATTTAACCTAGGAAAGATGAAAATTCTTGAGCAATATCACCCTGAATTTATTTCAGGGTCTAAACAGATAAGCCAGATAAATTTAATAATAAACCTGAATTTATTACCCAGCCTTGAATTCCATAATATACCACAAATTAATAAACTGCTGTCTTTCGGCCGCAATAGAATCAATTTTTGTAATGGTGATGGAAGCTAAATTCAACAAACTCTCTGATGTTTTATTTAAAACTTCACCGTCACTATCTGAAATTGGTCTAGCTGCTAAAACCCTGTCAAAACCATTTAGCCAATCTAACTTCCACTTACCAAAATTAACTAAAATTTTAGCCTTAGAATTAGAACTTGTTACTTCATTACATTTACCCAAACTTTCTTCTACGCCCTTAGAGATTTGCTCCCAAAACTGACTTGTTTTCAAAGATTCATATTTAGCTACACCAGTTGTAAAATTAGAACAAGCTTCTTTAAGTAAGGCTAGATCACCGTTGCTAGTTTCAATTTTTTGACAGGTAGAAATCCATAAATTTCTGTATTCTAAAAAGTTAGGTAGGGTATTTAAATTAGATGTACTATCACTCCAAACTTCAAGAGCCGAAACGTATTCCCCAAAAAACTTTTGATAAGTTTGCTGAATTTCTGAGTTAAAAAACGGCCCTGAATTACTTAAGTTTTTAAAACTGGAATCTGGAACAAGACCTAGTTTTAGTCTGTCGTTTTTTTCTTGATCAACTTGTTTATTTTCATAAAGTTTTTGTTCGCTACATATTTTGTCAGCATCGTTTTCAAAAGCGGCATTTAAACTTTGCGAAGCTGCAAGCACAGGTGATATTTGTGAAGTGTATTTTTCTTTCAATTGTACAACTTTTTTTGAAGCATTTTCACTGTAGTTTCTTAAAATTAATGGCTGTAAACCTTGAAAATAAAATAATAACACTCCTAAAATACATCCAAAAGCTATAGAGGAGAGTATTATATCAAAATTAAAATATGGAAGTGAAAACACACTTTTTTTTACTGGTCTAAGCTTTACAGCACCTTGGTTAAAAGTTTTTTCAGGAATAGTTTCCGATATTATTTCAGAAACAGAGCTTAAGTTAATTTCTTGATCAGTGAAGTCATCTTTCACTACTTTTTTCCGGTTCATAGTTTTAATAATTCAGTCTAGCAAAGTCTTTTGTCAAGCTATAGCCCCAGCTCTCTGTTAATTTTATTTACTTGATTAATAATTTTATTTTGATCTGCCTCAGTTGTGCCAAAATACTTTTTACCTGTAACGTCGGCTACAAAATATAAATAATCATTCTGGTCTGGATTTAAAGCAGCTTCAATATTAAAAAACTGAGGGTTAGTTACTGGTCCAATTGGGTAACCCGAAACCAAATAAGTATTATATTTGGTGTTTGCTAGCTCATCATCTAAATAAATACATCCTTCCAGCTTAAAAGTTTGTTGACACACTTTCTTTCCGTAACCATATTCAGCCGTTACATCACTTTGCCATTTCATATCTTGCTCTAATCTATTATAAAAAACACCAGCAATAATTTTTCTTTCTTTATTTAGTTCTGCTAAAACAGTATCATCTTTTACACCTTTATTACGACCACTCTCTTTTTCCATAACCGATGCCATTATTACAATTTTGTGGAAGTCTTTTCCCTTGGCCTGTGTCTCTAATTTAGACCAAACTTTTGTATTAAAGTTTCTTAATAAAGTATCAAAAACCTGGGCTGGCGTGCTAGGCTTAAAAAAATCGTAAGTGTCTGGGTATAGATAACCTTCTACATAATATTTAGCACAATTTTTCAAATCTCCGTATGTACAACTTAATGGTTCTGGTAAAAATGGGTATTTTGTTCTGCTAAAATTTTTGTAATCTTTAGCAAATTCCTGCATTTCTGATGCTTTTAAAACCCCCTGCCCTTCTAGAATAGCGGCAGTTTGATCAATATTTAAACCTTCTCTAATTGTTACTTTTATTGTAGGAAGTTTAGGAGCCTTAGCAATTTCATCTAATTTTAACTGGGTTTGTTGATCTATATTTACAAGCAATGTATCAATATTAGCCGGAACTTTAAGAGAATACTCACCTGTTTGCAAGTTTTTAATTGGGTTAATTTTAGCTTGTAATAAAAAAACATCTTTACTAGAAACAACCTTGTCTTCTTCTAACTTTTTGGCTACATCTTCAATTTTGTCACCTGTTTTAACTTCTAAAGTGTATTCCCCAATTGGAGAATTTGCAGGCATTCCATACCATGTCTGATATCCACTGTAACCTAACCATCCTAAAATTCCAATTAAAATTAAAATTATTATTGCAATAGCTTTATTTTTATTAAACATAATTACGGCCAAGCCTTGTTGAACAATTTATTCGTGTCAATTTTGCCCAAAACAAAAAAACAAAATACACTAACAAGCATAAGCAGAAAATATACTCTTCTGTGTGTATTTAAAAAAACAAAAACAAAATATGAACCAAAAAAAATCTTTGAAAAAAGACACTAATCTAAATTCCTTCTTCCAATCTAAAAAAGGAAAATATTCTTTAATCTCTCTTCTAGTTCTTTCTGTACTTCTTATCTCAGGATTATTTACATACAACCTATTAAAACAAGATTCTGATACAGCCAAAGCAGCAAATACAACAGCAACTGCTTTTAACCCCTCAGACTGTGCAACTTATACATCTAATGGAGGAACAAATACAGCAGGAGTATGTTTTGTAAAAATGTATGAAAAGAACGGACAATTATATAGAAGTTTAGATATTGCTCCAGGAGAATTAGTTAATGTAAGAAACTATTATAATAATACAACTACAGCATCTGTAACAGCAGCCAACATTACAGATAGTATGCCAGCCAACTTCACAAGAGTAGGAGCAGTAACAAATAGTTATGTAGACGCAACACCAGTAACACTAAACAATAATGTATTTACAGGACAGAACCTTTCTGTAGCACCAGGTGCTGGATACTTTGGATATGGTGTGGATAATACTCTTACTTCTTCTAATTTGGAGTTGGGGAAGAAGAGGTATCTAGCAGTAGACCAGTGTAATTACACTGATACTGCAAACGCAGATAATTACAGCACTCGAAATATTAGATTTAGCTCAACTTTAATTACAACAACTACATGCAATATATCCGCCCAAACTTCATTTAACCAAGTAGCAACACTCTTTACTGCAGGAAACAGATACATTACTCAAGGTCAATGCAATTACTATAATCCAACTGACGATGATAATTATTCATATCGAGATGTTTGGGAATACGACAATACTCTAGCTACAACAGTAACCTGTGCTTCTGTTACTCCAAGTATTGCCCAATATTTAACTAACATCACAAGCTCAGTAAAAGATTCTTTAGGAGGTAGATATCTTCATCAAAATCAATGTAACTATGCAAGGACAAGAACAAACTCAACTATTGATACCTATACATATTATGACATTATTTCTATAGATAATACTCTTACTGCCACCGCAAACTGTGATCAAAATGCAGAACTAGTAAATGCCACTGTAGGTACTTCCGACCTCTCAGACACCACCAGAGGCCACGGCTACATCTCTTACTCCATGCAAGCACCAACCAGTGGACTTACCAACGGACAACAAGTAGGAACAACAGGAACCCTAAATGCAGGTGGAGCTAAAACTTCAGGAACAGCTAGCTCTTTAACAATAACCAACGTATCCACTCCAAACATAACCTACACAAAACTATACTCTGTAGACGGAGGAAGTACATGGAGCCCTACAGTATCTGCTAACCCAGGACAATCTGTTTTAGTAAGATTATGGAATGAAAACACAGGAGGTATTTCTTCTGCTAGTGCTAACATTAAAGACAGCCTTCCAAATACATTTACCTATGTAGCAGGATCTGCTAAAAATTGTTTAAATCCTAGTACTACAACAATTACTTCTCCAGATAACACAGAACTTGTTTGTGATAGTGGAACAGCTGCAAACAAAGATACTCTATTCTCTACATTAACTAATGCTTCTGGAGTTTCTCCAAGTGCAGGTTTGTATGATGCTGCTGGAACTACTGTTGCTAGTGGTGGTACTGCTTACAATGCGGTTGCTGGTGTTAAGGATATTGGGAAGATGAGGTATCTAAATACATTTAGCTGTGTTCGAACAGCACAACCTAACATTAATAGAGCAGATATTATTGCTTTTAACGCCGCAGTGAGTTTTGCAAATACATTAAACACTATATTAACACCTAGTTGTGTACCTGGAAGTGTAGATGGTGCAAATTATACAAGTTGGAATGTTAGTGATGATCCAAACAGGGCTTATGGTTTTGATACTTTAGGTGATAGATATATTCATGGTCTAACTTGTACTCGCCAGCTTGGAAACGACTTAGTAAACTACTTTAAAACTTATGGAGTAAATAATAATTCAACTGAGACATTGCCAAGTTATTGTGCGCCAGGAAGTGTAGATAATGCAGGTTATACCAACTGGAATAATGCTAATTTCCCAAATCAAATTCAAACCAAATCTACTTTAGGTAATAGATACTTACATTATTTACACTGTATCAGACAAAATCCAACTACTTTAGATTTTATGAATTATGACAGTCTATATTCTGCAGATAATCTAAGCTCTATTGCTTTATCTGTGGCACAAGGTTGTACGCCAGGTGAAGCTGATGTTGCTGGTTATGTTGCTATAAATGCTGTAGGTTATCCAAATGAATTTACCAGTGTTGACACCCTAGACGCCACCCGCTCTAAATCCTACATCCAATATGAAATGATTATCCCAGCAGGCACCGCGGGGGGAAACTATGGAACACAATCTACAATTTCATCTACAGCAACAACCCCAGAATTTACTTCAGTAAACAGTGGAACTAATGGAAGTGGAATTACAGTAACAGGTGACCCAGCCTTTAGTGTTAAAAAGTTATTAGCTCTTCCTACTTCAGGAACAGGAGCAAGTGCAGTATGTCCAACATCTACTTCAAGCTACTCAACAACATTATCTAATACACCAGCAGGTTCTACAATATGTGTAAGACTTGCTTACCAGAATAAAACTAATGGGGCAGTAAGCAATGCAGCTATTACAGATAATGATACCAACGCTAACAATCTTATTCCTAATGGTAATGCTTTTACATATATTCCAAATACAACAATTAATTGTTTAACTCCTGCTTCAGGAGACCCTATTTGTAACACAGATTCTGGTATGGGTGGAGCTATTCCAAATTCTGTATGGGATAATACACCTCTAGTAGCAGATGATAACAATGTTCTAAACATAACTCCTCATGCTGGTTTCTATGGTCAAGCTTCAAATTCTGCCACTGGTATTATGGAAATGGGGAAGAAGAGGTATGCCTTCCTAACAGAGTGTCAATACACTAGAAGTGTTTACCAACCAAATGATGATTTTGTAAGAATCCAATACAATAATCCATTTACTAATACCATGAACAGCAGTTTTACATGTCCTGCTGGAACTAGTGGTTTTAGTTTAACTACCCAGCCCCCAAGTTCATACTTAGAAATGATAGGTAAGAGATATCTAATTTTCGCTGAATGCCAATATCTTAGATCTGCCTACCAACCAAATGATGATTATTCTACAGTACAGTATGACTTAGGCTTTAGCAATTCAGCAACTGGTAACGCATTTGCTTGTCCTGCTGGAACAAATGGACTAACACTTGCAAACCAACCTGCTAACGAATCACAAGATAGTTTAGGAGGAAGATATTTAGCAGTTAAAGAATGTCAGTATATTAGATCTGCCTACCAACCAAATGATGACTATGTAACTATACAGTACAACGCTGGATTTACAAGCAACACCTCAATAACCTATACTTGTCCTGCTGGCTTGAGTGGTTTCAGTTTGTTTAACCAATCACCTGTGGCATACATTGACACCCTAGACCCAAACAACGGAACAGGCTACATCCAATACAAAATGCTAACCCCAACCAATCCAACAACTTCTAGCATAACTCTACCAAACGTAACCCTGGCAGGAGATGGACAAACTACATCAACTTCAGCTGCTACAATAAACTTCTCTTCCTCCCCCCTAACCACAACCGACATCCCTTCCCTTACAGTAACATGTGGAGTAGGAGGAACTCCTGGAACAGTAAGAGTAAACACTACAACAACTTGTACCTTCACTCTTCCTACAAACAAAACATTACCAAATAACTTCAAACTAGGAATAGGTAATGCAACCCCTGCAGGAACTTGTACTGTAGGAACAGGAATAAACTCTAGTCTAGTAACTTGTATTAACGTACCAACAGGAACACTTCTTGGAACACAACCTATTAACGGACAAATAGGAACTGAAACAATAACACCTACAGGAGAAACAGTAAATGTAATAGATTCACTATGTTCCACAACTAACCCATGTGCCCTATTCGAAACAGCACTAACCTACAGCCCAACCCAAGCCCTAGCCAAAAGATATGGAGCTTCTGGTTCTACAAACTCAGATAACCTAATACTAACTCTAAAAGATACAAGATTAGAACAATCTGGATTTACTACAACATGTTCCATAAAATATAAATTCAGAACAGATACAAGCTACAGAATATTAACAACAAACTCTACATACAATAATACTACAGGATGTACAGGAAACCTTCTTAAAGCAAATCAACTATTATTCAATGTAGACTTTGAAATAACTGCAATAACTACAAATACAACTACAAACACTACAAAGAACTATCTAATCTATTCCAACTACGATTTCAAAGCTGGTTCTATTGGAGTTACTAGTATTGGAGGAAGTGGGTTGTAGGGGGTAATCATTGAAATTCACAACACTCTGTAGGGGAGATGCTTGTCATCTCCCAGGGGTAAGGGGATGGGGAGTGGACTTTAGTATGGGAATACTTTAACTCAACAACACTCTGTAGGGGAGATGCTTGCCGCCTCCCACTTGGGGTGTGACAAGGAAATAGAGAAAAACAAAATCAAATACATAAAGTCTTAATCCCGCATTCCAAAACTACCCTCAAACCCTGCGGCGCTACCCCCAAGCCTTCGGCTTGACCCCTTCGGGCAAACATGTCGGTTGAAACAAGCTCAACCTGCACCAGTTTACTTACCAGGGGTATTTTTTATTTCTAGAATATTCATAGTGTACTTAGCATTTACCATTGCTTAGGTTGGAAGGGTAGTTTTGTTCAATTCTTATGTGTAAATCTCTAAGTTTGAATCACAAAGTATCTTCTTCACCACTTATCTCCCCTCGCCCAAGCCACCTTGACTAAAAACAGCTGCCTAACTGTTCTAGTAGCATGATCAGCTATACTTCCTTAAATTCTTTACAAGGGCCTTTATTAATTATAGACAAAACAGACAAAGTTTCTTACTTAGAGCTAGTAAAAATTAAAACATCAGACGGAAAAGAGTTAGACGGCCAGGTAATTGCATTAGAAAAAGATGTAGCCATAGTTCAATTATTTCAGTCTTCTGCAGGTATTTCTTTGCAAAATAGCGTTGCCGTTTTCACAGGGGAAACCAAAAAAATTAGTCTGTCTCCTTCTATTTTAGGTAGAATTTTTAACGGACTTGGCAAACCAATAGATGGGAAACTTGAATTGGAAGGTATTAAATATGACATCAACCTTCCCCTTCCCCTTCAAAACAAAGATATTTATGGTTCAGCAATAAACCCATACAGAAGAGCCGAGCCAGACAGTTTTATTCAAACAGGAATTTCAAGTATAGATTTAACAAATACTGTTGTAAAAGGTCAGAAAATACCAATTTTTTCTGGAAGCGGAATGCCCGACTTAGAATTACTTACCCAAATTGCTTCTCAGGCTACTACCAATGATGAGAAACCTTTTGCTGTGGTTGTTGGAACCATGGGCATTAACCAAGATCAGTACGCCTATTTAATTAAATCGCTTCAAGAAACCGGAGCTATAAGCAGATCGGTAATTTTCGCAAATCTAGCTTCCGACCCTGTTGTAGAAAGAATTTTAACCCCAAGACTGGCGTTAACTGTTTCAGAATATTTAGCTTACGAATTAGGCTATTCTGTATTAACATTAACCTTCGATTTAACCAATTACGCCAACGCCTTAAGAGAAGTTTCGGCCGCAAAAAAGGAGATACCGGGAAGAGCTGGCTATCCTAGCTACTTATACACAGATTTAGCTACTTTGCTTGAACGTGCTGGCGTGGTAGAAAACCTTGAAGGTAATATCACCCAAATTCCTATTTTAACAATGCCTAACGATGACATAACTCATCCAGTCCCCGACCTAACAGGTTACATTACTGAAGGACAAATTACGCTAGACAGATCTTTAATTCAAAAGGGAGTTTTTCCTCCAATAAACATTTTAAAATCACTTTCCAGGCTAAAAGATAAGGGGCAAGGTGAAGGTAAAACCAGAGAAGATCACTCTGCCCTAGCCGACCAGATTTTTGCAACTTTAGCTGAAGCAAACCGGCAAGAAGAATTGGCTTTAGTACTAGGCATAGACTCACTTTCTGAAGTTGGTCAAAAGTATTTGCAGTTTAAAAAGCTGTACGAACAAAAATTCTTAAACCAAGGGAAAGAAAATAGAAGCATTGATCAAACTTTAAACATTGCCTGGGAAATTTTATCAGTTTTACCCAGGGAAGAATTGAAAAAAATTAAAGATAGTTTGTACCAAAAATACAATAATAGTGGCAGGTAAGAATTCCCTAACCTTAAAATTTGCCTTTCAACAAAAATTTTAGACAGATTCTTTTTTTTACTGTATAATTGCTGAAACTTGGTTGAAACTACCAAACAAAAACAAAAACAAAATACATATATGCTACCCCAGAAAAACCAAATAAGTGGTTTATATCGTTCTAATTGGCTAAAAAAACTTTTTAAGAACAAATTTATATTAATTGGCCTAGCAATATTCTTGCTTTTAGTAGCAGTTGGAATAAGTTTTTCAATACAAAATGCCAATAAAACAACCGCTTCTGCTGCAACTTGTACATGGTCTGGTGACAACGGAGGTAATTTCAGCGATCCAGCAAACTGGTCAAGCTGCCCAACTGGTTCTGGAGTTCCAGAAGATTATGACACATTATACTTCCCAAGTAGTGCAAATAATTATTACCTAAATAATGACTTATATCTAAGTGTATATGGTGCTTTTATTGTAGAACCTCTAAATAACAGTGATTACACTTTAACTGGTGGAAGTATAAGTAACTGGCAAAGTTTAGATACTCAATCAGGCGGAGGGGGTAGATTTATTTTTGAAGTTGATGCAGTTTTTTGTGGAATAAATGGTGGTGGCAGAGTAGAAATTGCAGGTGGTTACACTTTAACTACTGGGTGCTACAACAATGCTACTTATAATTTCTCTGGTACAATGACAGGGACTGGCACTTTTACAAAAGTTGGCAATGGAACTCAGCTCTTAGAAAATGCCACCATCGAAAGTGGAGTAACTACAAATAATGAAGGGTCTTTTCTACAACCAACTGGAAATACAATCATTGACGGCCCAATGTACAGTACCGGAGGAGTATTGCTAACAGGTACACCAACAATCAACAACTTCACACAGAATGGTAATGGTATAAATCTATATCCAGGCAACGTTACAAATTTCAATAGTTATAATTTAAATTCAGGAAATTTTGGGGTTGATGCCTCAGGCGTAGGCAATAATGGAGTTGCATATATAAGTAACGACATGTATCTAAGCAATGGAACTGTAAGCATGAGATTCTTTGGATCTTATAATATTGGGGAGGCCTACACTCTTATGGGCACAACTGGAGGAGCTAGTATATATGGTGAATTTTCAAATGCACCAGAAGGTTACTCAATTCTTGCAGAAGGCTGGGGGCCAAGTTCTGTAATAAATGATGTTAGGGTTAGAATAAACTATACTTCAAACAGTGTAATTGCAACAATTATTAGTGTAACCAGCAAAGCTTGTCAGGGCGATAAGACATATAATACAAACTCTGGAACAGTAAGCTCAGGACCAATTGATTATCTGGCAAATTCAAATTGTAGATTTATTATTGCTCCAAGCAATGCAGATTCTATAGCTTTGAATTTCACATCTTTTAATACTGAAAATGTTAATGATGAGGTTAAAATATACGATGGGATAACCACCTCAAGTCCTTTATTGGGAACTTTTTCAGGTAATACCCTTCCAGGAACTATCACATCCACTTCTGGTACACTACTTATTATATTTACTTCTAATGGAACAGTTGAATCCAGTGGATTTAGTGCCAATTGGACAACTAACCCCACTCCTCCACCCACTATTTCAAGTGTAAACGTAAGCTCGGGCCCAGTAGCTGGAGGTACAAATATTACTGCAACTGGTTCAAATTTTATTTCTGGACAATATCAAAACATTAGATCTTTAGGTTCAGTTGGTTATGACGGAGCTCGTGGTATGGTAGTAGATAGTACTGGACAGTATGTATCTGGAGAATTTTCTGGAACAATTACACTGGGGTCCACAACGCTTACCAGTAGCGGTGAACAAGATATTTATATTGCAAAACTTGATAGCTCTGGAAATTATATCTGGGCTACAAAGGCAGGTGGAAGCACTAGAGACGGTTTCACACGTAAACAATCTATGGGAAATGACTCAGCAAATGGAGCTATAGTAATTTCCGGTTATTATTCAGGTACAGCCAATTTTGGTTCAACAACATTATCGGGAAGTACAGGCTCAAATATATTTATTGCTAAAATTGACAAAGCAACAGGTGCTTTTATCTGGGCTAAGACTGGAGGTGGTAGCTCAAACACTGTATTTGAAACAGGAACAGAATTTCCATATCAATTTGGATCAAATGTAGATACGGACAGCGCAGGAAACATATACTTTTCTGGAAAAACGCAAGGACCTACAGCTACTTTTGGTGGTATTAGCTTCAACATTCCCTCACCTTTTGGAGAGCTATATATTGCCAAACTAAATAGTAGCGGCGATTTTCAATGGGTAAAGCATTACTCCCATACTACAATAACCGACCCACTCGACCTTGGTGGAAACAATGGTCAATCACATGGTTTGGCAGTTGATTTAAGTAATAATATTTATGTAGCTTTAGGTTATCGTGAAACAATAACTATAGGATCAACAACCTTAACTTCTTTATCCACTTCCAACATTGCAGTAGTAAAACTTGATAGCTCGGGAAACGAAGTTTGGGCAGTAAATGGTGGAACAAACGGAGCTGTAAACCAAAATAGTGACTTACCTTACGGTATAGGTATAGATTCTAGTCAAAATATATATTTAACAGGATACATTGGGGGTGCTCTTGGAACTTTTGGGGGCATTAATATTGCTGGTTCGGCCACAGGGTCCACGGTTTTCACAGCTAAATTAGATCCGTCTGGAAATTACTTATGGGTAAGAGCTTTGCCAGGTGCAGGTTTTGCAACTTCAAGAGATATACATGTGGATGCAAATAATAAAGTTTGGATTGCAGGTGGATACACAAACGCTTTATCTGATGGCAATAAAACAATCAGTGGTAATGGTACCAATGCTTTCTTTGCTCAATACGACACTTCTGGTAATTTAGTTCAACTTAACAGTATCGGTGGTACTGGTGGACAACTTGCAGTTGGAGGTGTGGGTGGAAATCAGGTTAGAGCTGTATACGAGTACGATGGTAAACTATATATTGCAGGCGAGTATTTTGACACAATTGGTATTGGAGGAAGGACAATTACTTCAGCAGGAAACCAAGATGGATTTTATACATATTATAGTCCTGATGATATTTCAATAAAAATTGATGGTATAGAGGTAATTGCAAATTTTGTTTCTGCGACACAACTCAATTTTACCACCCCTCCAAATACAACTGGGTTTAAAGATATTGTTGTCACCAATTACAATGGCCAATCTTATACTCTTGTAAATGGTTTTGAATATATTGGAGAACCAATTACAAATGATAATATATCATCCATGGTATGCTCACCTTCATCAACTAATATAGACACAACTGTAGATTGTGTTATTACTACAAATATAAATATCAACACTTTGGGTGGAAATGTGAATGTAAGAATTGGCCCCGGCGGTGCAATTACAAGTTGCCCAGTTAGCGGAGCTGGAACAACAATCATTTGTAATAATATTGCTGTGGGAAGCACTACAGGAATTTATGCCAGTCAATACAATGGGAGTGGCAGTGGATCAATATATTTAGATGGAAATAATATCACAGTAACAGCTCCTACTGTAACTATAAATCCAATTGCTGGGTCAACTTTAGGAGGAACTTTAGTTACTGCAAGTATAGCGAATGCAACTTTTTCTGACGGACCAGATGTAATTCAGACTTCAGTTGGGCAAGCTCACACATGTGCTTTGCTTAATACCGGCAATGTAAAGTGTTGGGGATATGGCTATTACGGAAGCTTAGGATACGGAAATACCAACAGTATTGGGGGTAATGGAACTCCTGCAAATGCTGGAAATGTAGATGTAGGAGGCTTCGTGACACAAATTTCGACAGGACAAAATCATACCTGTGCGTTACTTTCTAACGGTAATGTTAGATGTTGGGGCGAGGGTAGCTATGGTCAATTAGGCTATGGAAACACCAACAGTATTGGAGACGATGAAACTCCTGCCAGCGCTGGTGACGTAAACGTAGGAGGAACTGTTACACAAATTTCAACTGGAGCTTATCATACCTGTGCCTTACTTAATACTGGAAATGTAAGATGTTGGGGATATGGTAATTACGGAAGCTTAGGATATGGAAATGGTGATATTATAGGAGATGATGAAACTCCTGCTATTGCTGGTGATGTAAATGTTGGAGGAACTGTGACGCAAATTTCTGCTGGAGGATTACACACCTGCGCCTTACTTTCTAATGGAAACGTAAGATGTTGGGGCTATGCTGATAGTGGGCAATTAGGTTATGGAAATACCAACTATATTGGAGACGATGAAACTCCTGCTGTTGCTGGTGATGTAAATGTTGGAGGAACTGTGACGCAAATTTCTGCTGGAGGATCCTACAACTGTGCTTTGCTATCTACTGGCAATGTAAGATGTTGGGGAGCTAATAACGCAGGGCAATTAGGTTATGGAAATACTAACAATATTGGAGATGATGAAATTCCGTCTGTGGCGGGGGATGTAAGTATTGGAGAAACTGTGACGCAAATTTCTACAGGAGAATCTCACGTCTGTGCTCTGCTTTCCACAGGCAATATAAAGTGTTGGGGTAATAGTGATTATGGCAGACTTGGGTATGCAAATACTAGTTATATTGGCGATGATGAAATTCCTTCCAATATTAGCAATGTAAATGTAGGAGGTACAGTAATACAAATTTCTACTGGAGCGTATAATACCTGTGTTTTGCTTTCTACCAGCAATGTTAAATGTTGGGGTGATGCTAGCTATGGGCAATTAGGTTATGCAAATTATAATCAAATTGGTGATAATGAAACTCCTGCCTCAATTGGAACTATTTCAGTTGTTAACCCTTCTGAAATTACTCCTGTTTCTATTACTTTTGATGGTTTACAAGCCACTTCTGTTACTTATGTAAATAATACAACTATTACTGGTATAACTCCAGCTCATGCTGTAGGAACTGTGAACGTAGTAATTACTGATGGTTTAAACACTGCTTTTAATTTAACAAATGCCTACACATATGTAGCGCCTAGACCTGTACTAAATTCTGATATTTCATCAATGCTATGTTCACCTTCAACTAGACCTACAAATACAACAGTAAATTGTGTCATTACAACAAATATAAACACCAATGCATTAAGTGGGAGCGTAAATGTAAGAATTGGTTCAAGTGGCGCAGTCACAAATTGTCTAGTTACTGGTATAGGAAGCACAATCACTTGTAACAATGTTGCAGTGGGTGGTGTAGCGGGAACATTTACAAGTCAATACAACGCTAGCGGAAGCGGATCATCATACTTAAATGGAAACAATATTACCGTTATTCCTGGACCAAGTATAACTTTAGACCCAATTGTGGGTCCTGCTGCTGGAGGCACCTTTGTTACAGCTACAATTGCTGACGGCCAGTTTAGTAATAATATTGGGGTTATTCAAACAGTATCAGGCTGGGATCATACTTGTGCCCTGTTTTCCAATAACAATGTTAAGTGTTGGGGTGCAAATTATTATGGCCAGTTAGGCTATGGTAACAGTACTAACATTGGTGACAATGAATTACCTAGTACAGTAGGATTTGTAAATCTTGGAGGCCCTGTAAGTAAAATTACTGCCAGTGGTGGTTACACCTGCGCATTACTTTCTTCTGGAAGTGTAAAATGTTGGGGAGCCAACTATGACGGTCAGCTTGGATATGGCGATACAACTCAAAGAAACAGTCCTGGCGGTGATGTTAACGTTGGCGGAACTGTAGTTGATATTGTTGCAGGCAATTCTCATGTGTGTGTTTTACTTTCTGCAGGAAATGTTAGATGTTGGGGTGAAGCTTCTAGTGGACAATTAGGTTATGGAGACACAACCCAAAGAAACAGTCCTGGTGGAGATATTGACTTAGGCGGAACAGTTACCAAATTATCCGCCGGCTCTTATCATAATTGCGCCATCCTTTCTGCAGGAAATGTTAGATGTTGGGGTGATGGGTTTGCAGGTCAATTGGGTTATGGAAATAATAATAACATAGGAGATAATGAAACTCCAGCAAGTGCTGGCGATATAAATGTAGGAGGAAGTGTAATTCAAATTGGTGGTGGCTATCGTCATACCTGTGCAGTACTTTCTGCAGGAAATGTTAGATGTTGGGGTGAAGCTTCTAGTGGACAATTAGGTTATGGAGACACAACAGACAGAAACAGTCCTGGCGGTGATGTTAATATTGGTGGTACCGTAACTGAAATAGCAGTTGGTGAAGACCATGTTTGTGCATTACTATCAGCTGGAAACTTAAGGTGTTGGGGAGCAAACTGGGCAGGACAATTAGGTTATGGAAATGAAAATTACATTGGTGATGACGAATTACCTTTTACAGTTGGAGATGTGAGTGTGGGTGGTATAGTAGCTAAATTAAGTACCACAACAAGCTATGGAACTACCTGTATAATTTTAAATACAGGAGGCATGAAATGTTGGGGAGATAGTTATGGTGGTAAACTTGGCTATCCTAATACTAATAATATTGGTGATGATGAACTACCTTCCACATTTGGTGAAATACAACTTTTAAGTAATTTGGAAGTAGGTACATTAGTTATTTCTTTTGATGGATTACCAGCTACTTCAGTTACTTTTGTTAATTCTACAACCATGACCGGATATACACCTGCTCATGCTGCTGGGCCAGTTAATGTAGTAATTACCGATGGTTCAAATGCTTCTTACGCAATAGGCAATGGTTTTACTTATCAAAGTGCTAGTCTTTCAGCTATTCTTAATTCCAATATCTCATCAATGCTATGTTCACCTTCATCTACGCTTATAGATACAACTGTAGATTGTACAATTACAACAAATGTAGATCAAAATACTTTATCTGGAAGTGTGAATGTTAGAGTTGGTACTAACGGAAGTGTTGTAAACTGCCCATTAGCAGTTAGCGGTACAACTTTAATTTGTAACAACATAAATGTAGGTTCTGCTGCTGGAATTTTTGCTAGTCAATATAACGCAACAGGAAGCAACAGCGCGTATGCCGATGGTAACAGTATTACAGTTACTGCCCCAGTTACTTATCCAATTCAAACTTCAGACATTACATCCATGCTTTGTTCACCAACTTCTGTAGGTACAAACAGCACTGTAAATTGCACAATTACAACCAATGTAAACTTAAACACCTTAAACGGAAGTGTGAATCTAAGAATTGGAAGTGGCGGAACTATAACAAATTGTCCTGTAGTTGGTTCAGGAACTTCCTTAATTTGTAACAACATACCAGTGGGAAGTGTAGAAGGAACATTTACAAGTCAGTACAATGCTAGCGGAAGTGGATCAACATATTTAGATGCAAATAACATAACTACCACTTCAGGAGGTGCTAATTGTAGCAATGGATTAGGTGGTTCAAATTCACAAGGAAATACAGCAATAACTAATATACTTCTATGTTTAAATGGTGGTAATTTAACCTTAACCAGTCCAAGTGTGGCAAACTTTACTTCTGTTACTGCAGCTACAACAGAACAAAGCACTTCTGCTAATCTAAACGGTATAACCGTGGAAGATTTAAGAGGAAGCCAAGCTGGTTGGAGTTTAGTTTGTAAATCTAGTAACTTAACTGGAGTTCTAGATAATTCTTGGGTCCTTCCACTTTACAAAGACTCTGCTTCTAAATTTGGAATCACCCCCTCAACATTACAAGTTGTAACTGGATTCGGAGCTTTGGAAGGTTTAACAGATTACACAGAAAGACAAAGCACTACTCAGCTAACTGGCGAGGGCAGCGACGGAGAAAGTAATAACTTCAACTTATCCTCGTTCCCAAGTAATTATGGTGTTGGTAAATTTGAAAAAGATATCACTTTAGATTTCACAGTCCCTGCCTACATAAGAGCTCAGGCCTACGTAGGAACATTAATCTGTAGCGTAAGTTAAAAATTGCAAGTAGCGGCGAGCCCGTCTCGCCACCAAAAATTTAACGCAGCATCATAAACAAAAAATGTAGCGGAGACCTACTGGTCTCCCTTTAATAATTTTATTTCAAAGTGAAATTGCAATACAAATAGTTTTGTAGGGGAATGCTTGTCATTCCAGCAGTGTAAAAAGGATAACATTGTAGTAACCAAATACATAATTTAAGTGCAATTTGATTTTACTTCAAACAATTTTTGAGTAAATGATAGTTAAAAGCCTCAAAATACAACAATCATAAACAAAATTTATAGTTTAGAGAGTAAATCGTCTAGAATTTAATCATCTAGAGCAATAAAAAAACATTGGGGGAAAACCTCCCTCCTCCTTGCCAAAAATAATTTCCCTAATTTAAGTTAATCTATGACTGAATATAGGTTAATTGATTGCGGAGACCAAAAAAAACTAGAGCAAGCTGGAGAGTATAGAATTATTCGCCCTTGCCCTCAAGCTATGTGGCCAAAAACTTTAGACGCCGAATGGGCCAAAGCTGAAAGCGAATTCATGCGCGGTGAAGGTGAAAAAGGAGTATGGAAAAACTTAAACCCAAACCCTGAAGTAAAAAGAAAACAGGCCGGACCAGGCATTCCAGAAAACTGGACTGTAGAAAGCCCTGACGGTCTAAAATGGCAGGTTGAACCAAACCAATTTGGTAACATTGGAATTTTTACCGAACACTGGATTTACGCTCCAAGTCTAGTGGATTTCTTCAACAAAAAAGATAAAATTTTAAACTTGTTTTCCTATACTGGTTCCAACGCTATGGGATTAATTAAAGCAGGTTTTGAGGTTACCGCTGTAGATTCTTCTAGTGCGGCCATGGACAGCTACACAATGAATTTAGGTTTAAATAGTTTAAGTAGAAATGGACAAAGACTGATTTTAGAAGATGCACAGAAATTTATGCAGAAAGAAGAAAAAAGAGCTGCAAAATATGGCGGAATTATAATTGATGCCCCAAGTTACGGACGTGGAACCAAGGGTGAAGTTTTCAAAATTGAAGAAAATTTAATTAAATTACTAGAACTTTCTAAACAAATCCTTACTCCAAACGGCAAAATTATTCTTACCCTACACTCTCCAAGGTTTACACCAACAATTTTGAAAGTGATGATTCAAAAACTATTCCCAAACAAAACTGTAGAAACCAGCGAGATTATACAAATCTGCGAATCTAAAATACCACTACCAAGCGGATTTTTGGTTAGAATTTACTAATTAGTTTTTAGCAGTTTGAATGCTAAAATTGTTTTAAGTTTACACATAGAATTATTTGTGCTTTACCATAAATTGTAGGGTTTATTACTAAATAAAGGGCATTTTACTGTGGCAGCTTACATGTTTAGAGCAGGATGTGGAAAATTTGTCTTGGCAACTGTAGACTTTTGGTTACACGCGGCAAGGCATCCAGAAATAAACGTTAATTTGCTTACCGAAGCAATATATAAAGTTAGCCTTCCTGAAACTGCCAATGTCTATGGAGCATATGTTGATATGGAGTATGTTATTGGTAACTTTGCACTTGTTTACCACGGAAAAAGAACAAGACAATCTGCCGAAATTAATTTTGGTTTAAGAAAGGGTAGATTATGCCCAACGCCTATAGCAGTGGAACATAACGGCACTCCAACTACAGTAATTTTTCTATACTTTAAAAAATTAATTCAAAATGGTATTTGTGGAATGCATATTGTTGTGATGGACCGGGTTCTTTTAACCCAGGTTCAGAACCAATTTCCAAAAGCCACAGACTTTGCAATTACCCAAATGAAACAGCGCGGGAACAAGCAATGTATGAGCGATTAGCAAGATGGAGGTATTGTGAAATAGCTGAATATGCAACCGTTTTAGATGGTAAAGTATTCGTTGCAACCTGGCGTTATATACTTGCAAATTACTACAATGTTTATGATTAAAAATTAGATCAAATAATTTTTGGATAATCCAGACTGTAATAACCAAATAAGCTTCATCACTAGGTGAGGCTTTTTTTCTTGTAATAAATTTAAGCTTTAACTTCTGGTAGTAAATTCCACATTGTTTCAAAAACTGACTTATACAAGCTAGCAATTGTTTGATCTGAAATTACAACAGCTCTAGATAAAATTGGGTTCCACAAAACTACTTTTCTTTCTGTAAAATGAATATATCCCTGAGATTTATTATCTGCTGGCAACCATTTAACAAATCTTTTTTGTGACAAGTTAACACTAGAGTATTCGTGCAGTATTGTTCCTTCCTCGTAGGCCAGTATTTTTAATTCGAGCTTTTTCTCTATTCTCATTTTAATTAGTTCATTAATTACCATAGTTCCAACATAATCTTCAAACTGACCAGAATTTCCTAAAAAATATATATTAGAGTTTGCCTCACGATACAAACCTAGAAATAAACGTATTACATCATTTTTGTTTTCTACAACGGTTATGAAAGGTGCTTTACTTGTGCTTTGATATTGAAAAAGTAGTTCTGGAAGTAAATTAGAATAACTATTTAAAACCTGTTCATTTTCTATTTTCTTAGCTTCTAAGTAGCTTAAAATTACAGTAGGAGATTGCATCTTTATTCCCTTTTTAGAATCAATACTTTCCATTAGTCCCATTTGGTTAAATTTATCTAGTATATTATAAACTTTTAACCTTTGCACCCCTAGCCTATTTGCAAGAATTGTAACGGTTAAATTTTGCTTAGAGGTGTTTAAAATTTCAAATAAGTTTGCTTCTTCACCATTCAACCCCAATATTTTAGAAATTTGTTGATATAAAGTCATTCTGCCAATTTGTATACATAATTATACATAAGAAAATTCATTTAAACAATAAGAAAATACTTTTAAAATAATATGTATGATTTTTATACGTTATAATTTTCTATTCCATTTAATTTAAACGTAAGTTAAACAGTAATTTTTTTAACAAAATTTACTCAAAATAGCAGCTGAGGTAATTAAAATGAATAACGAATATTTGGCTAGTGCTTGTGGAACAACGGTTTGCGTAAATGATATACTGTGGAAACATGTTGAAAGGCATCCAGGAATAACTTACGAATTGTTACAAGAGGCCATACAAAAGATTGTAATTGATGTTTCAATGAACAATTATAGACTTTCATTTTCAACGCATGTAATGTTTGACAGAAGTGTTGGTATGCAAGGACTAATTTATAGTCCAAATGCTGTTGAGCTAGATGAAACAATCTGGTTTGGCATAAGGGAGAACAGACTGGCCCCAACACCTATCCTTCCAGGAAGCGGTGGCTACCCAACCAAATATTTGTTTATTTATCTCAATCAAATTGATGGAATGTGGACAATTACTAATTCATACCCTTCCAGCGGGCCAGATGCTATATATCCTGGAACAGAGCCAATTTCTTTCAAAAACAGTAAATTGGTTTTTAGGGGAAATGAAAAGTATTTGTTTCGCAAAAAGTTGGAGGCACTACAAAGGTGGAGGCATTTTTCAATTGCAGAATACACAACTTTAATTGATGGAGAACTTTTCCAATCAACTTGGAATGAAGTGATGGAACAGTATTGGTCAATATATGATACACGTCCTGTGTAAATAAGCTACACATATAAGAATAACAAGTCTCACAACTGTGGGGCTTTTAATTTTAAATGAAATAACTAAAACAAAATGTTAAATATTGTACACCTTGCCTTTGCAGGGCTTTTTTATGGTTAAATTTAAATATTTGTATATTTTATTATACGCTTATATTTTATTCATTCATTTTATTATTATAAGAATTATTCTACTGTATATTATTTACACGCAAACATACGACAAATATTTAGATTGTAGACTTTATATAAAAGTATTTTTTGGAAACCAAAAAACCATGTTAGATAGAAAGTCACATCAGGCAATATTAAAAACTTTAGAATTAGAGCCAGAAGATTACACCCATATAGCATCGTATGGAGAATGGGAAGTCTGGCTGACTATAGACGGAGAAATGCTTTCCACGAGAATTGAAAGTACAACAACCAAGTCTATCTTTTATGTACTTCAGTGTGATGCCAGATATACATGGACATGCAGCCCTGAAGAAATTGATAAAACTGAGAATTATATAGCTTATAGCACTGGCTTTAAAAGAGTCTCAAAGTTTTAACTAACAATAAAACCTGCCTCACACCTGTGGGGCTTTATTTTATTTCCTCTGCTTCTATATCTTCAACCTTCAAAATTTTCTTCTCAAGCAATTCTTCTGTAAGCAAATACGGGCCGTGCTGAATACGAATTAAACGTAAAACTTTTTGACCAAAATATTCGCACATTTGCCTGATTTGATTGTTTTTACCTTCGGTTAAAGTAAATTCGTACCAAACGTGTTTCGGCTCTGGTTTCATGAAAGCCCATTCTTTAGATGGATCTAATTGTTTTACAGAAACTGGGTTTAGCTTGGTTTCTAAAATGGTTAGACCTTTCTGCATTTCTTTAATTTGGTTTGGTTCTAAAGCTTGTTTTAAAGCAACTAAATACCTTTTTTTAGTACCGAAAGAAGGATGGGTTAACTTATTAATTAATTCTCCATCTTGGCTTAATACCAACAAGCCTTCGCTTAAATAATCTAAACGTCCAGCGGGTTTAAAGCTGAAATAACTAGATTTTAAGAAAGAATAAATAGTTTTTCTTTTAAACTCATCTGACCTAGTTGTTACCGTAAAAATTGGTTTATAGAATAAGATAGTTTTGAATTCTGTTTCCTCGCTAATTTTTGTCCATCCTTTTTGATGATTGTAATATTCTACAACAGATCCAGCACTAACTTGATCGAACAAATTACACAAATTTCCTCCTATTTTTACTTCTCCTTTTTTTATAATTTCATCACCTTGCCTTCTAGAAATGCCAAGTTGATGGGCTAAATACTGATTAATGCGCATGAAATAAACTATTGCATATCTACTTGAATTCGTCTATGGGAAGACAATTTTAAGATAGGCACTTCAACCATTAAAACACCTTGATTTAGAGTTGCTTTAATTTTATCTACGTCCAAATTTTCATTAATGGTTAATTCCCTGTAAAATTCACCCCAGAAACACTCTTCTAGTAAAACTACATTATCATTATCGCTGTATGGCTTTCTTCTAATTCCCTTAATAGACAAAGTATTGCCCTCTACAGAAATGTCTAAGTCTTTTGGGTTAACCCCAGCTACAGTTGAAACAACAAAGATGCTATCTCCTGTGCGGTATACATCTACAGTTAGTTGTGGAACTTCTTCTGGTTTCCAGTTGCCAGATTTTGCGGTGGAATCGTTTACGTTTATTTGGGCCATATTTGATTATAATTTGATAAGATTTGTGATTGATTTAAATTAGATTTAATTTAGCTAAATTATTTAATAGAGCCAATGAATTCTAAAATTTTGTGGTTGTCTTGTTGTCCCCAAACCTGATAAATAATTTTACCATCGGTGTCAATTAAGAAAACTCCACGCTTTGTACTTGCCTTGCCAATAAAGTTTTTTACAGCACCATACGCATATTGTAGCTGCCTGTCTTCGTCTACCAAAATATCAAACTGGTAATTGTAAGTATCTATGAATTTTTGATGAGACTTTGCGTTAGAATGGTTTACACCTAGCACTTTTACATTGGCTGCCTCGTACTCAGAGTAAATATCTCTAATTCCACAAAGCTGAACAGTGCAGCCTGGTGTTAAGTCACCTGGATAAAATACTAACAAAACCATTTTGCCGCTAGATAAAACTTCTTGCAAAGAAATTGTTTCATCTTTCTGATTTTTAAGTGAAAAAATAGGAGCAACATCACCTACTTTTAAATCTGGTAAGTTTGATAAATCTAAGGCCATGTATGTTTATTTGGCTATTGAGGCGGTGATGTCAAGCTATCTTACGGTAATTGCCCCACCTGTACTTTGTGGACTGTTAGATGTAATTGCAATATCTCTAATTTTAATTAAAGAGTCATTGTTCACGCTTTGCAGGGAATCATTATTCTTACTAACTTGAATTTCTCCGTTCAAAGAATTCCTAGCTTCGTTATAATAAGTATTCCTTTCCGAAGCAGTTTTGTTAACCTGAATAATAGTTGCTTCCAAATCTACATTACTACTAGCCAACAAAGTTGTGTAACTTACTGCGCTTAAAAACAGTAGAAAAAACAAGCTAAGCAACAAAACTAACCTAATGTAAGGGTTAATGGTCATGCTTCTAAATTTGGAGAAACTAAGCTAAATGTCAATAAAATAAAACCCCCTACTCATCTAATTCCAAATTACCATCAAGCAAGTTTTTAAAGTATGGTGAAACTTTCATTAAGTCATCTTTATTGTAAAAAACAAGGTTTTTATCTAGTTTGGCCCTAGACATATCTAAAATTCCAATAGCTTTGTCTAGTGTTTTTAAACGATGGGCTACAACTAAGGTTAGCGAATTTTTAGCTAATTCATCAATCATGTTAGTTATAGCTTTTTCCGAAATTTCATCTAAAGAGCTGGTTGGTTCATCTATAATAATTAATTTAGGTTGAAAATATTTTGCCCGTAAAAACAACCCAGCAAAATTCAAACGTTGTCTTTGTCCGCCAGACAAATTAAGTCCACCTTCCCCAATCAAAGTTTTTAGACCATCTTTTTCTTCAAATAATTTCCAAAGACCAACCGATTTTAAAACAGAAATTAAATCTTCATCTGAATATATTTTTTCATTAGCAGGAAGACCAAAAAGCAGGTTATAGTCTAGCTTTCCTCTTAGATTACTTGAGATTTGAGCCTGAAATGCCAATAATTGTCTCCTACCAAAATCATCCAATTTATAAACATCTTCTTTATCTATTAAAATTTCCCCAGAATCTGGGTTTAGCTGACCACCAAGAATGCTAATAAGTGTAGTTTTACCAACCCCAGAAGGGCCAATAATTCCATATAGATGAGATTCTTGTGAACCTGTTTGAAGCTCCAAATTGTGATTTTCAAAAAGTGTTGTAGTAGAATTATATTTAAAATTTAAATTTTTAAGTTGTAAGTGAATTGATTTCATAAAATATTATTTTGTGTAGCGGTGACCATCGTGTCGCCATGAATAATTGTGTTGTTGGGATGT
This sequence comes from uncultured bacterium, assembly GCA_963704645.1. GTDB lineage: Bacteria > Patescibacteriota > JACMRA01 > JACMRA01 > JACMRA01 > JBILXY01. The sequence goes on along the minus strand of OY969926.1, from coordinate 781,864 downwards.
CCTTCCTTGAGGAAGGTGTCCGAAGGACGGAAGGTGTTTTTCTTTAAGTGCCCGTGACTTTTACCTCCTATCCCCCTCATATTCTTTTTGTTTATCTTGCAGCTGTTGAATTTGCAAGGCAACATTCTCATTAATTTTATCTCCTTCTAAAACAGGATAGCTTTGCACCCCAAACTGCCTAATAAAATCAAACAAATCTTCTTGCCTTGAAACAATCTGTATTAAATTTCTTATTAAATCTCCAATTCGTAAAATTTGTCCTGAACCATTAAAATAGGCAAGTAACAAAGAAATACCTATTCCCGCATTCATCTGGTTAGTGCTGGTCAAATCATAAATAATTAGTCCAATTAGCAAAGTTGAAGTGACATATACGATTCTTGTTAAAGTTCTAGTAACTCCAAATGTTTGCCTGCTTACAGATTCCAAAACCATATACTTGGTAGTACTTTTTTTAACTTTTCCTAATTGCTCATTGGCTGCAAAAGAAGCTCTAATTAAAGCATTTTGTTGTAAGGTTTCCACAGAATCTGCTTTAGCTTTGTCTTCAGCGGCAATAGTTTTTTTCTTAAAAATTTCGGCATTTAAATAGTTTAAGCCTCCGTTCACAAGTGCTATTAAAATAAAAGATATTGTTCCTACAATACCTAGTCTATAATCAAATGTTGCTATTGTTATAACCACAGTGGCAAAACCAACTATTGTAGGTAAAAAGACTTCAGCAGCTCCAGAAATAAACATTTCCAAATCAGAAGTGGTTTTTTGAATTTTACTAATAATTTGCCCGCTAGATTTTGTGGTGTGGTAAATAGGGTCTACAGATAAAAAATACTGGTAGGCCGAAAATGCCACGCTATTCTTGGACTGCAAAATTAAAATGGAAAAGTAGCGAATTACAAATCTATTCAATAATTCTATAGCAATATACCCAAATGCAAAATAATATAAATACTCTATTTTATTACTGAAAAAGGCAGTTCCCAAAATCAAAGGTGTTAAAGAACTGAAAATTGATGATACAAACTCGACAACAATCTGTAAAGATAAGTTCCACTTTTGATCTAATACAATTTGATACCACTCTTTATTAAAATCTACAGGAAAAAGCTTGATGTCTTTTTCCAAATTAAAATATTTATAGATAAAGTTATAATAGCGCTCTTTAAATTCAGAGCTAAGTTTGAACATAGTTTTTAAATGTATGGGCTTGAAGTTTATAAAAATTTTTGAAATAGATTTTGAGCCCTGCAAAGTCTGTTATTATTTATGCATACTAGGTAACTTTCGTCAAAATAAATAAGATTCATCTTCCAAACCTGCCAAAAATTAAGACTCACCCGAATAATGGTGAGTCTATGATTTGAAAGCTATTCTTCTTCTCCCTCCAGCAGCTTCTGCTCCACAATGTCATATTGGTTTTCCAGCCAATCAACTAAGCGTTTAGCAGCATCTGCTGCTTTGCTGTTGTCAGACAGATGAGAAACTTCTATCTTAACCACATTTGGATCTCTCTCTTCGGGGTCGTCGCTTTCCTCGTTCTTTTTAATAATATCTACAAATGCTTCCAATTCATCAAAAGAGCCAACAATGTGCGCTACAACATTGGGATCGCACTCCCTTACTGTAATCAAATTGGCGATGACTTGATGACTTGAAAGATCGTCAGGTACATTCTCATTTTGTGCTGTGGTTCTTGCTACTGATATATTCATCTACAATCCTTTTGCTGCTTTTTTGCAGAAATTACATTTGCCCCCTAATATCAACACAAATTTAAAAATTGCGCAAGTAAAATTCCACCACCTCCCCTTGCCTCTTTTCAAAACATTTAATTAATTAACTTAAACCCATAGCCTATGACTTTAATAACTCAATTTTTCACATTCTTTTTCGGAATTCTAAGCTCACTTTTAGCTATTAGATTTATTTTAATATTTTTCCGCATTACCATAGTTCCAATTACAGATTGGTTATATGGTTTTACAGGTCCAATAATTAATGCTTTTGGCTTTTTACCTAGTTTCAACTTTTTCGGTTTTTATTTTGAAACTCCAACTTTACTAGCTGTAATTGTCTTCTCTATATTTTCTTATTTTGTTAACGAATTAGCCAGAGGACAGTATTCTGGTAACAGAAGGTAGTTCACACTCTGATTACATATTTCCCTAGCCAAGATTTAATTATCTCATCAATTCAGGGTGGACAAGTAGCGGCGAAGCTTGCGAGCCATTCACATATGAGACAAGTTTACGTTTAGGCCCTGAAACGAGTTCAAGGTGACTCCACGACAACTTAACACTGATAATTCTACAAGCTTATAATAACAGTTTATTTTCAATTTAAAACATTTCACCTATGCCCTTAATTTCCAAAAACCCTTTTACCCAAAAAGTAATGCTAGAAGTTCCAGAATGGTCTGCCGAAAAAGTGGAACATTCAATGGACCAAGCTTTTAGTCAATTTAAGGTTTGGAGCAAAACCAGTTTTGATCACCGGGCTAAATTAATGTACAAACTTTCTTTAATTTTAAGGGAAAAGCGTCAAAACTTTGCTGAACTAATTTCTTTAGAAATGGGCATGCCAATTACACAAGCCCTTGGAGATATTGAAAAAACTGCCCAAATTGCTGAATATTACGCAGACAATGCTGAAAACTTTTTAACTGACGAAATAATTGATGGTGATGATAATCAATACATCAAATATGAACCAATGGGAATTTTGTTGCACATTGCCCCTTGGAATTACCCGTTTTACCTTGCCCTTCGCCCTATTATTCCTGCTATTATGGCTGGCAATACAGTACTTTTGAAGCACGCTTCCAATATGCCTCAGGTTTCTATGGCTATTCAGCAAATTTTTAACATGGCCGGCTTTCCAAGCGGAGTGATGACAAGCTTACTTGTTTCTTCAAGACAAATTCAGCCAATAATTGAAGATGACAGAATTAACATAGTTACCCTAATTGGCAGTGAAAATGCAGGTAGAAAAGTTGGAGCTGTGGCAGGAAATGCCATTAAGAAAACCATTATGGAACTTGGTGGAAACGATCCATTTATTGTTTTAGAAGATGCCAATATTAAAGAAGCAGCAAAACAAGCCAGTTTAGCCAGACTAAGGAATCAGGGGCAAAGCTGTAACGCAGCCAAAAGATTTATTTTACACAAAGATATTGCAGAAGAATTTGTGAAAGAAGTTTTAGTTCATTTTGAAAATCAAGCTGTAGGAGACCCTACCAAAAAAGAAACCACTTTTGGCCCACTTGCTAGCCAGGAAAGCTTGGAAGATATTAAAAAACAAGTTGAACAAAGTTTAAGTTTAGGAGCTAAAATTATAACTGGTGGCCATAGTGAGAATGCAATTCTAACAAAAAGCTGGATGGAGTTTGCCAAGCAAGATACACAAAATTCTACAAGCTGTTTTTATCCACCTACAATTTTAACTAACATTTCCCATAAAATGGCTGTTTATAGTGAAGAAGTTTTTGGCCCTGTTGTTCCAATAATTATTGTTGAAGACGAAATGGAAGCAATAAAAATTGCCAACGATTCCAAATTAGGTTTGGGTGCAAGTTTGTGGACGAAAGATTTGAACAAAGCAAAAAAACTAACTCCACTTTTAGAATGCGGCATGGTTTGTATAAATTCTATGGTTAGAAGCAATATTAAAATGCCCTTTGGAGGAGTAAAAAACTCCGGTTTCGGACGAGAACTTGGCAGCCACGGCATTAAGGAGTTTGTGAATGTTAAGAGTGTGGTTGTTAGTGAATAGTTTGAGTAGAAAGCATTTCCATCTAACTAAAATAGTCCAGCCTGGTGTACATCCATATTAGTATGCAAAACTCTGAGAATTACAATATAGTCTGATTCAATTGAATAGAAGATAACATGTTTTTCTACAACGAATTTTCTAACATTTACATTTATATATTCAGCGGCAATTCCTAAATAATTATTTTCAAGCAATTTATTAAAACATTGAAAAAGTTTAGTTCCATATTCCGAAGCTTTATCTAAGCCCCAAGTTTCATTTGTATATACCAAAATATCTTCCAGATCTAAACTGGCTTGAATTGTTATTTTCAAGTTCATAATTTATTTAGCCTGAATTTTACCAAGCAAAGTTTCCAAATTTACATCGCTAAATTGTTTATTCTTGGCTTGATCTAAACCAACCTGAACTGCTTGTTGTAATTGAACAAGTTTTTGGTTGTTTTGCAACACATCAGATTGATATTGTTTACGAAGAGCTTCCCGAATAATTTCACTAACATTTCCATACAAACCAGATTCTAATAAAGATTGAACATAGTCATTTAATTTAGGTGTTAAGCTTACATGAATATTAGACATAGAATGATTGTTTAATTACATAAAATGTAACATAGTTTACATAATGTGTCAATGTTTAAAAGATTATAATTTATTAATACTTAAAAGTTGTGTTGAATATAAACAAAATAAATTTAGCGAAAAATCACATATTTGAACAGATATATTGTCCTAATAATTAGGCTTTCGCTAGCCTCTTATCGAAATTAAGCCAAGCTGTATACAATAAAATCTTACAAAGTAACTTCAAATAAATTTTGTAATAGTAGTATTTTAATTTGATTATCTACTTATATCCTTTATTAAATTTTCAACATCTATTTTTACTTTCTTTAAAAGAAATGTTTTGTAGAAAATCTTCCTTAAATTATCTAAAAATATTCCATTATAACTAAATCTGAAAGCAAAATATGTATCAAAAAGTTGGAAATTTTCTGAATATTTTTTTTCATCAAATTCTGTTAGCATTAAATTTATACCAATTTCATTTTTTAATTCGATGTATTTTTTAAAACCACCCATTCTACCAATTAAATATCCAATATAGTAAGAGAAATATTTTTGAAAAAATAGATTATCACCATTTTCTTGATCTCTAAAATTAAAAACTTTAACCACATCCTGTTTTAATAACTTTAGGTCTTCATACTCTTGGTTTACTAAAAAAATAAAATGATTATAATCGTTCTCCGACCATAATTTTGATTTTTTTAAATTAACCTGGCCAAAAAATAGTCCTATATTTTGACATTTGGCAATAAAATTAGCTTGTTCTCTCTTTTTTATAAGTAACAATTCTCGGTCAACTTCGATATACTTTTTAATAAACCACTCATATACTAAATTTAAAATAAACGTAGTAATAAAAGCAACAACAATCGGAGCAATAATATTATCTTCCACCCTGTTGTTTTGAAAAAGTTTTTCAGTCATAAATTATTAATCTAGCAATCCTTGTTAAAATAAGCCATTTTTTAGACCTTGATATAAAAACAACCCCTTGCGGGGATTAAATTTTAACAAAAAAGTTTTTGTAGTTAAAGTTATATTTATTGAATTTTTGTTTAAAAGCCAAAATGGCGGGACTGGCGGGACTCGAACCCGTGACCTCCGCCGTGACAGGGCGGCGCTCTAACCAGCTGAGCTACAATCCCAAATGTAAAATTTTAATGTTATTTTTGTTTGAGGCTAAAAGCTTTTTTTGGTGGCGGGACCAGGATTCGAACCTAGACTATCTGGTTATGAGCCAGACGAGCTGCCATTACTCCATCCCGCGGTGCAATATTCTAAAAGAATAGTATTTCATTTAGTTTGTCAAGCCTTTATCAGCATTTCGTTGTAAACTATAATTGGACACCATACTAGAATAGTAACTCAAGCCTAAACTACCCCATTTCGAAAATCTAAAATAGTACTCCCATCCTAGACAAACCTTGATAAACTGTACTGTATTTAAAAGGAGGTGAAAATAAATGAATGAACAAACTCTATAATTATAAGCTCGGTGTTAATGTTAGTACTGAGTACCTTAATTTTTGTAGGAGGTTAAATGCGCTAATGGAAATAATATTAGGCTGCTTTTTTGGTTGGTTATTTCTAGTAATGCTAGGAGTGATTGATTTCAAACCAAGGAGGAAAAGATGAAAGGAATTTTTAGCGTAACACAAGTATTGAATTTTTATGTTCAGACTTTGGCTTCATATTGGCCACTTGCAATTTTGTTGATAGTGCTTTCAACTGTAATTGTTTGGGCTTTATTTAATTCTGCCAATTTAGATTAGTAAGGTTAAGGAATGGAGATTATTACCTTATATTGGTATATAGCCCTTCCTGAAGTGATTGTCTAATTGTGTTTCAGTTTATTACTGTTACTAACTTTAAGTTATAAAATCTGAACTACCCCACTTCCACCACACCGTCCTGAAATTGAATTGTAACAGATCCATTTTTCAGGGCATTTTTTGTTTCAATAACATTCCCATTTTGGCTAATTAAAGCAAACCCTTTTTCCAAAACCAAATTTATATCAAATTGCTGAATATCAGAAAACAATAAATTAACTTGGTATCTAGAATTTTTAATCTCTGAAGTTAGCAGGTTTTTAATATTCTCAAAATAAAACTTAGTTTCCTGTTTGTAGTTTTGTATGTGGAAACTTATGACACCAAAAAACTCCTCTGAATTTACAGATTGAATTTTAGCCAAATTAAATTGCAATTGTACTAAGCCATAAATTGAACCATAAAGCTGACTATTTAAAGACTTTACATCATTAACCAAGGTTTGAATTGTAGTGTCAAAGTTTTTAAGTTCAAGTTGAAATTGATTAATATTACTTCGTATAATATTTATAATACTGGTTGATAACCTAGTTTTTACTTCAGAATAATTTATAATTTTAGCTTGGATTAAGCTAACAGTTTCTTGCAAAACGAAATTTGCCTTACTAACAACTTCATTTCTTGTTAGCGAAATTAACTCGGCCGCATTACTTGGTGTACTAGCCCTTAAATCTGCAACAAATTCAGACAAAGTAAAGTCTTTTTCGTGTCCAATTGCAACAATTGAAGGTTTATTTAAAGAATAAATCGCCCTAACTACACGTTCAGAATTAAAAACAGCCAAGTCATCATTAGAACCACCACCTCTGGTAATTACAATCGAGTCAATTTTCAAGCTTTCTGTTAAATTATTAGCTAAATTCAAAGCGTTTAACAAGTTCAATTCTGCCCCAACTCCCTGAGTTTTAATTGGTAAATGGTAAATTTCTATTCCTCCACGCCTTTGACCTAACACTTTTACAAAATCGTGAATAGCAGCACCATTACTGCTAGCTAAAAGCAATATCTTTTCTGGGAGGATAGGAATTTTTCGCTTTCTTGTTTCATCAAATAAACCTTCCTCTTTCAACTTACTTTCCAGCATTTTCAAATTTCTAAGTAACTCACCTTCCCCAGTTAAATCTAAGCTTTCTACATTAAAATACAACCTGGAATCTTTAGATAGTTTAAATTTTCCCTTCAATTTTACTGTTAAACCATCATTCATGGGAATATTTTTTCTCTCTGAAACAGAAGCCAACATCCAACAGTTCAGTCTTGCCTCTTTGTCTTTCACTCCAAAAGCAAACATATTATTTATAGGCTTAATCTCGGTTAGTTCGCCTTCAATAATATAAGTTTTATCCCCTAAAATTTTTTTTACTAAAGTTATCGCTTCAGAAACGGTAAGCTTTTCAACTTCAGACGATGAATTACTATTTTTTCTTGAAAGGTTATCAATGCTAGCTTGCAAAATTAACCAAGTTTCCCTATCAGATTCTGTTTCTAGCCAAGGTTTAATTAAGTCTGCGTCCTCGGCTCTGCCAATAATACCCAAGCCGGCTGCAACTTTACGCTTTACTGCTACGCTAGAATGGTTTTGCAGGTTCAACATTTCGCTGAAATATTCAAATTTACGCTGTGTAATAACCCAATTTATTTGTGGAAGAAGTTCCTTGGCTTTCAAACTTAACCCTAAAAAACTATCTTTATTTACATTTTCGCCAGACGAAACATCAACCAAAATTTGCGGCAACAAAGTAGTTTGAAAAAGATCTGGCATGTTTAAGTTGAATTAAGATTATGCCTTACAATTATTTAGAAAAATTGATATGTCAAAACTCACAATTCATTGTACCAAACCGATGGAAGAAACAAAATGAATTTGTACTTATGACAATTATAGCTTTATAACTCAGAGACTTTGCTACTACTGGTTTTTTAAAATTAACACGAAACGCATTATAACTTTTAATCAAATAAAGTGTGTGAAGCCTCTGCTACTACCATTTAGAGTATCACGTAATTGTTTTATTCTTTTTTATAATTGTACTTGGAAATAGTTCTTTTACTTTTTATGAATATTACTATTCTAAAGCTTATTAATTCCATGTTGGTAAATATTGCACTACTTTTTCCTTAAACACTTGTAGGGTAGAATATTTTGTTGAAGTTGAAAGGTTTTTTTTGAGAAAGCTAAGGATTATAAAGGTTTTATAATAATTTAAATTTCTCCAGTGTTGTTTGTTAAATATTTTATATTCAAAATTGTTGTTGAAGTTAACTTGTTAAGTGTTTCCATTAAATTTGTTTGACAAGTTTAATAATGGCTGCTTCCAATTGTCTAGCTTGACTTGAAGAAAGCACTGGAGACAAAGCAATAGCAAGCTCTAATTCTTGAATAAGAACTAAGAGATTAGTTACAACTCTGTCATCATTCTTTTTTATACTTAAACTAACGGGTTTATTATTTTTCATCATAAATTCACAAAAGACTTTTAAAAATCAAACATAAAAAATTGTTGTAATTTCTTTGGCGAATGAACATTTAATAATAAATCCAATGTTGTCAAACAGCATCATTTTTAATCGTTAAATTTTTAACACAATAACACCTTACAAATCACCACTTTATGTCATTCTGGACAAAATCTGAAGCAGCAAAAGAATTTCATGTTTCACCTACCACAATTCACAACTGGATAATTGCAACCGAAAAAAACAAGGTGAATTTAAACCTAGCAACTGTTGGAACTAAAACCGTTTTAGTAGACTCTGAGCATAACCGAAAAATTATAAAACAGCTTATAGAAAAAGGGAAAAAGCATATAGGCAAAGGAGGTAGGGTAGAAGTGGAAGTTAGTAGCAAGTTTTACAAAATTTTTAACCAGTCCGAAACTATTGAAATTATTACAAATCTAGAAAATGATAAATTAATTCCGTTAAAGTATACATATTTTGATAAAGGTGCAAAAATGTGGGACAATTATATAATTGCTGATTTGAATAATGAAGAATATTCTTACAACAAAAAGGAGGAAATTTTGATAAACTCTACATTAAGTTATTTAGACTTAAAAATTAAAAAATATGACAAAGTAAACATTATTGATATCGGCCCAGGTAATGGCTATATTGCTAAACCAATTTTAAACAAGCTTATAGAGTTAAAGAAAGATATTAAATATACTGGAATGGACATTAGTTCATCGATGCTGCAGATTTTACAAAAAAATATAGAACAATGGTACCCAAACTTAGATGCTGAGTATATACTTACGGATATAGATTACGATATTATAAGAGATCAATTATTTTTTAATAAGCACCGTGAAGAAAAGTCTTCTTGCAACATTGTTCTGTTTTTAGGATCAACAATAGGAAACTTCTATGATAGGCACCGAGTCTATAAAAACTTTTATGATAGTATGAGCCAAGACGATTTCCTATGGATTAATAGCGGAATTGAAACTCCAGGGGAAGTTGACGCAATTAAGAGGCATGCAAAAAAACATTCCATTGTTGAAGAATCAAGTTGGATTCCTGAATTAATGGGAATAGAAGAAGAACTTTACACACTTGAAGTAAACTTTAACGAAGTAATACAAAGTTATGTGTTATGTCTAAGATTAATTGTAGATCTAGATATTGTTTTTCAGCTTCAATCAAAAGAAAAAAGAATTTCTTTGAACAAAGGAGATGACATAATTGTTTGGAACTACCACAGCTACAAGCTAGAGCAATTCGTAGACGAATTAAATAATGTTGGTTTTAGAATTATCAACCAGGCTTCATATCCAGACAATTCTGAAGCTATTATAATGTCTGAAAAAGGAACAATTTAAGTTCCAGTCATCTTGCATAAAACCACACCACAGAAGAATTAACTAACCTTAGAACTTTTTTAGGATGTATTTAATATAAAGCTGCAGAATCTCTGCTTTTGCTTTTTAAACTATTCAGAGGTCTAACCTTCTTTTTTCTACTTCTAAAGGTGTATCCAAACTATTAAAATATATACTCTCATAATGAATTAGCTACTAGCATTTTTCATGAACAGACCTATTCTTACTATATTTTGCTATTTATTTTCTAAACTAGTCTGATTTGGTAGAGTTACACCTTGTGGGTAAACCACAGTTTCTGAGCTTGAAGAAGGCTGCAGTGGAGAAAACACAGTAATATTTTCTGGGTCTGGGTTTTCTTTAGATAAGTCATATTTTTGCGCTAAGGCTACTGCTTCGGAGAAGGGTTTGTTTTTAATATTGCCTGAAAGTTTGCCTGTTATTTTCCAATTTATTAAACTTACTCGTTCGTATTGAATAATTTCAATGCTGAACCTGTCATTTACACTTTCATCAGTATAAGAATAGACAAGTGTATATATTGGTTTAAGTATATCAATTTTACTTAATACTAGTCTATGATTTTTTTTACTTGAAATATAGTTGTAGCCATCAGGTATTGGTTTACCGAATCCTGAAAATACTAAACCATTATCATATTCATTCTTTAAACTTTTTTCAGGAATACCAAGCTGAAAAGGTATTATTATTACTGAAAAAGTAATTAAGGAAATCAGTAGTGCTAATGATATTAACACAATTTTAATTGTTTTAGAGTTGTTCATATGCTATTTTCTAATGAACATTGAGCTTGTTCCAGTTGAGTTTAGTTTATTTAATTCTTCAGTCATATCAAGATAATTAGCTCTACCACCACCAACCTCAGCAAAGTCTGTAAATGGAGTATAGTTATCTGCATATGTAGATTTGGTGGAAATTTGAATCATAGGTTTGTTATTGATATTTAATATTTGGTATTTGTAGTAAGTGCTGTTTGGGCCAGTGGTTATTAAGCCTATTCTTTCACTGTTTGCAGAGAAGTTTGGAATATTGGTTATATAATAAGGAAAACCTTTTAACCAATATTCTGTAAGTTCACTAACTCTAGGTGTTTTACCAACTAAGTTTATTCTATTGTTTTGTAAATAGGCTAAGTATTGAATGTTACTGTCTTGGGTAGCATAAATCATTCCATTTACATCTATTGGGTAAACATCATCTATTAGCCTTGTTCTTGTGTATGTTCCTGCAGTTGTGTTGTTTATGCCTAGAAGGTTGTTTTGTATTCTTCTATCTCTATACATACTGGCTATGCTTTTTACTACACTTCCATGGGCAGGGCAAACCGCAGTTGTATCATTTTGCTCTGGAAGGTATACTTGGTAAGCTTCATTTGCTGTGGTTGTAAAGGCATAGCTTCCACAAATTGATCCACTTAAATAGCCTCTTCCAACGTAGGCAACTGTTCTTTGAGCCCTACCTGCAAATGAATTGAATGTTCTACCTGTCACATCGTTAGTGGTAAATTGGCCTGTTGGGGCTGTGCTTCTTGGAGGGTCTAGAGCAATTAGCAGTTTAGCTTGGTTGCCAAATTGTGAACTAATTTCAGCAGACATTATTGTTCCCATAGAATGGCCCATTAAAAATAGTTTATCTTTGTTAGTAAATCCCCAATCTGTAAGTTTCTTTTTTATTTGAATAGCAGTAGGTTCAATCCATTTGTCTGTATCTGTTGGGTTTGCAAGACCAGAATTAGCTCCTTGTCTCCAATCTAAGGTAAGTAAGATATCTTCAGTTCCATTAACCTCTTTGGTGTTTTGAATTATGGCTGAGGCTAAATCAGTCATATTATCCCTACTATTATTCATCCCATGACTAACAATCCAAACATTTCTATTTTGACCTGAAGTAGCATAACTAGCTTTTAATAAAGGAGCATTTCCTGTAATATTAGGATTCTCTATTCGAAGATTGGCTGAGGTATAATTATTGTACCCATCATTCACTGTAAAACTTTGTTCAATAACATTGGAGTAATTGTATGTTATCCACCTACTTCCCCCTGCTACTGTAGTAAAGTTACCAGCTTTGTCTTTTACAGTAATAGAAAGTTCAATATCCTGGCTTCCTGTATTGTATTTAGAAAGTTTGGTTAAATCTAAGTTGGCAGAATACAATGGAATTCCACCTGTGTTGTATGATGTTCCTAAATACTTTAAGGAATTATCGTAGTAAGCAAAGAAGTCTACACTGGCTATTCCAGATTGAATTGCTCCTTGATCATATGGGTTAGCTGTTACTGTAAAACTATTTCCCACCACACCCATATAGTTTACTCCTGGTGGAGGATTGGTTATATAACCTGCAGGAGGGGTTTTATCCGTATACTCCCACCTCAAAGCAAAAGCGGCCTGTCCAGCATCTTCCCTAAACTTAACCTGAAGAAGATACCAACCTCCAGCAAGATATCTGTCTGTTCGAGTTTCAGAACAACACCCTGGTTGATTAATTATCCTAGTTCCGTCTAATATAATTTCAGTTCCGTCATCAGCCTTTGAAATGAAAGTGAATGTGGAGGCCGGGAAATAATGCATTTTGGTAAAGTAACCAGAAAAGTTATCTGTTGGAAGGGAGCTTATTCCTGAAGGTGAGTTTAGGTAAGTTCCTGAAAAAGAATTTATTCCTCCCTTAGTTAAGTTTACAGTAGGATTATTATTCCCCCAGTTATCATCCCAAAAGTCCCCTAGTCTGGTTACTGGTTTTACAGGTATTCCTGTTTGGTATTTATTAGGGTAGAATTCTACACACCAGTCTGAGAAGTTGTTGTTGGTTTTACAAGCTAGTTCCCAAGAAAGGGTTAGTTTAGCTCCTCCAGTTTTTTCTTGGTAATATACTTCCATTATGTGCCAGCCTGTTGGTAGATCTATTCTGGTGTCTGTATCTGCGGCTGGGTTTTCCCATTTGTCTAGAATAATATTTCCATTAATAACTAATTTCATTCCATCGTCGTAACCTGTATAGAATTTGTAATGACCTGATTCAAACCATTGTTTTTTACTAAATTTAGCAGAGAAGTAATCATTAGGTGTTACTCCTCCAGGATTTCCTGTTCCCCAATTTTTATTAATGTAATCTGTTCTTCCTAAGTAATCTCTAGCAGGATAATAGTTTTCAGAATAAGACATTATTCCTGTGTAAGGATTGTTGTTGTAATATTGAGCACACCAGTTATCGTAGGGAAGTTCTGGGTAGTTACATTCGTTGTATAAGGGAGTTCCTGTTATGGTAGCTGGTGCGAGCTGAGCTTGGCTCAGCGTCAGTTCCGGCCCGAGAGGTGTGGCAGTAGTTGTAAGAGAAGTTGTTGGAGACGAGGCAGCTGTGGTTTTTTGAGTGGGAAGTGCAGCGGAGGTAGTAGGTGCCAAAGTAGCGGAGACCCCCTGGTCTCCAGAGGCACTAGGTTTTGAGATAGGTGAAGAAGAGGCAATCGGCATTGATGAAACCTCATTCACGCTTGGAATTACTGGACTGGCGTTTGGAACCTGCGGAAGTGTTGGTTTAGGTGTAGGTATTGTAGGCCTAGTAGGAGTTTGGGCCCCAGGTCTTTTCCATTCTTCTAGCCTCTTCTGTTTTTCTTGCTCTGTTATTGGAGTCTCTGGCTGAGTTGGAGGAACTGTGGGCTGAGGAGTTGGTGTGACAAGTGGTTCTGGATTACTTGGAGGCTCAGGACTTTGGGGTGTTTCGAGAACTTCGCCTTCACAAACACCCTTCTCTACTTTAAGCACAATATCATTAAAGTCATAGTCTAGCCAATCTTCAAACGAAAGAGAAAATGAATTGTTTCCTAAGTTTACTTGTTTTACTCTGCTGGAATCTGTAGAAAGAATTATTTTAGGAGACTGTGAGTAGAAGGGAGTTATTTTTAGAATTAGGTCTTGGCCTGAAAGGAAGTTTCCTAGAAGAATAGAATCTGATTTTGTAGTAAGGTTATTGTAATTATCTGAAATTAGTTTATCTGAACCATCATCGTTTTTTCCTACAAGGTAAAGTTTACCTCCTGCTCCATCATTACTTATTCTTGAAATGTAATAACAGCCTGTGCTTTGGATGGTTAGTTTGTTTGGCGGAAGAGTCGGCGAAGTCTCAATAGGTTCCTGTGTACCCTGGTCTCCAGAGGCATTAGATGTAGAGGAAGATGTTGATTCTCCTGTTTTTGTATTACTGTAATTAGCTTTATCCCTTCCATATTTAATTTTACTTTCATCATAGTTATTAAATGTAGTTTTAGCACTTGTTGTTAGCGAGAGTATTGGGGTTAGGATGGTTAATGTTGTTAGAAAGATAGTAATTGATGGAGAGAGACTTTTCTGCCAATTGTGTTTTAAAAAGTTTAATTTATCTTTGTTCATAAATAGTCTGTATCTGAATTGTGAATGATCAATTCTTCAGATAAAGCTTATATATGTCCAAGATATTTTGTGTTCATTTTTGGACTGATTAGTGGTGGTGGGGATTAATAGGAATTACAGCAACCTTTTAAAAAGAAATTCTAATACTAAAAATCCACCCCTTACGGGTGGTAAAATATACATTTTTATAGAAACTAAACTTCTATCTTACTAATAACTTCATTAGTTACTTTATCATTTCCTTTATCTTTTTTATGCCCATCAGTCTTCTTTTTATGGTCTTTTAGCCAAACTTTGAACATTTCTACAACTTGAGCTTGGCCGGCAGCCAAAAAATTGGTAGGCTCTTCCACATCTACACACCAACATTCTAGTTCTTGCTTGGTTAAATCTTTATCGACATGCTTCCACTTCTTAAAAACATCAACTTTAAATAACGGGCGAACAATATAATAAAGTTGCATATTAGAATAATTATCGGCTGCATTTTCGTAATACAAAAAGCCCAAAGGACAGATAATTCTGGTTTGAATTCCACTCTCTTCTTGAACTTCTCTTAATATTGTTTCAGCAAAGTTTTCGCTACGTTCTATTCTACCACCAGGTAATTGCGTGCCACGATTAGGTCTGGTAATAGATTTAAAAACTACATAGTAATCTTTTCCTCTATATTTGCACCAAATTATGGCTCCAGCACGAAAAACATGACGCAACGAAAATTGCTTAGCAAAGGTATTCGCCTCAACGAACTCGGCTTGTTTAGGGTCTACATACATATATTTATATTAATTTGATTTTAACGGAAAAACTATTAAAACTTCCCCGATTCGTAAGTTGTGTCAAGTATAGGCTTGACTAAAGCAATAACTTTTCTTTCTTTTAAATGAATAGTCTATGTCCAATTTAAAGATTTTGAATAGTTCTGTGGTTAAGGCTCAACTCAGAAACGATCTACCACAACTTAAGCCAGGAAGCAGTGTTGATGTACACTACAGAATTATTGAAGGTGATAAAGAAAGAATCCAGGTTTTCAGCGGAGTTATAATCAGCATGAAGCATGGTATGGGTTCCGATGGAACTTTCACAGTTCTAAAAAATGCCACAGCAGGAATTAAAGTTGAAAGGGTTTTCCCATTACACTCTCCATTAATTTCAAAAGTTGTATTAACCACACCTTTACAAAGAGGAAGAAGATCTAAACTTTACAACCTAAGAGATATTAAAGATCCAGCTAAATCTGTTAGAACTAAACCAGTTAAAGCTGCAGTATAATTTTTTACCTTTTATGAATCTAATACCCTACCCTTATTTCATATACTTAAGCTACGTTTTAGGTTTATTGAATTTAGTTTTACCATGGCTTGTAGACACAGATAGCAGTATTTCAGCAAAATTAAGCTTTGTTATTGTAGGAATAGTAACTTTAATTTTAAGTCTTCTTTCCAAAGAAAAACAATATCCAAAACTTGAAGTTGTTAATACAAAAATAGTAATTTTAGGTTTGTTCGTTTTAGCAATAATTCAAACATTCACACCTTATTTGCTATCTTTCACAAGCAAGTCTGGCCTTGTCTGGACAGCATTATTAATTCCAGCAATTACCTTAGTTGGTATCTTCTTTACTAAATTTGAAGATAAAGATAAATAATTGGGTACCAAAAATTTCCAAATTATTTACCATCGTTGACAGGTTAAAATTTTATTCCCATACCATATATTATGATTTTTGTTAAAAAAAACCGCGAAGACTCTAACCAAAAAGTTGTTAGTTTATTCCTTAAAAGAGTTAAAAAAAGCAACTTGATTGCTCGCAAAAGAAAAACTAAGCATACAGAAAAACCCCTTTCTGACTTAGAAAAAAAGAGAAAGGCAATGCGCCAAGCTAATTACCTTGAAAACCAAACCGTTCTAGATAGGCTTAGTAAAAAATAATTATTAGTTCTGTGGCTAGAGATCCTTACTTAGTTGCAATTGATATTGGGTCTAACTCAATTAAATTAGCCATTGCTAAAGACGCCTTAGACGAGCAAGATAAAGTTCAAATTCTTGCTCTTGTAGAGCGTACTAGCAATGGTATAAGAAAGGGTATAGTTACAAACATGAGCGAAGCCACAGAAGCTTTAATTGAAACCGTTAACCAAGCCGAAAGCATTATTGGCCTACCAATTAAGCGTGCAGTGTTTGGAATTAACGGAATGGCTGTTTCTTTCACCAATTCAGATGGTCTAATAATTGTTTCCCGAAGTGATAATGAAATTTTAGATAGCGATGTTGACCGTGTAATTCAAGATAGTTTAACTAAAGCTTTTGGTATAAATAACAGCGAAATTATTCACGTTATACCCAGAAATTTTAGTATAGATAATCAAGGAGGAATTAGATATCCTGTTGGAATGATTGGCTCTAAACTTGAAGCAAAAACTTTAATTGTTAGTGTTGAAACCAGCTATTTAAGAAATTTTTCTAAAGTAATTCAGCAAGCCGGTGTAGAAATTTCCAACCAAATATTTACTCCACTTGCCTCTGGAGATTTTTTACTTTCTCTTAGGCAAAAAAAGGCTGGAACTGTTTTAATTGACATTGGTTACACCTCTACATCTTACATAGTTTGGGAAAACGAAGAGATTTTTACTAGTGGTGTTATTCCAGTTGGAAGTGATCACATTACTGCAGATTTAGCCGTTGGCCTTCAAACTACAATGGAAATGTCTGAGGAAATTAAGAAGCAGTACGTAAATTTTCACTTAGAAAATAATTTAGAGGCTGATGAAATTGAAATGTATAACCCAGACTTACAAATTAACGAAACTTTTAAAATAAGTGAAGTAAATTCTGTAGCCAAAGCCCGTGTAGAGGAAATTTTCATGTTCATTAACCGCGAGCTTAGAAAGATTGGTAAGAACTCTCAGCTACCTGGAGGCGCAGTTTTGGTTGGAGGAGGTTCTGCTTTAAAAGGCATTGAAGAAATAGCTAAAGATATATTAAAACTTCCTATTTTTAAATATGCCTTCGATAGAAATGTTGTAGAATTTGTACCAGATTACAACGGCGACCCGGCTTTTATTAATGTAATAGCTTTAGCAGCTTATTCTTTATATCACTCAGAAGATATGGCCAGCTATAAAGTAAACAAAGGAAGTTCCCCTACACGTTCATCTAGCAACGACTCAGGAAATTCAATGGGAAACATGCTAAAAAAACTTTGGCCGTTTAGTTAAGGTTTATTGACAATCTCCATAATATTTTCAATTTCTGGCTTATGGATGATTTATTAAACCAAATAGAAATTGCAATAAACAATAATTTGTACTATTTAGCACTTTATTGCTCTTTGGCTTTGCCAGACATATGCGCTGCTTCAGAGTCAGAAAATGGAGAAACAACAAAAACAAAATATATAAACTGGATTACTGAGAATCTTAGCCAAAAGTACCCAATGTTAGATCCAGCTGACTTTTATAGGTTTCGATGCTCACTTCTTCATCAAGGTACTTCAATACACAGAGAATCCGGGTACTCAAGAATAATTTTTTTAGAACCAGGTGTAACATCGAATGTATTTCATAACAATATTATGGGTGATGCGTATAACATAGATGTCAAAATATTTGTAAGTGATATTTTAAGTGCAGTAAGAAAGTGGTACGATGCAAAAAAGAATACAGACACAGTAAAAACTAACTTATCTAATCTTTTAAGAAGATATCCTGAGGGTTTATCACCATATATAGTGGGAACACCAGTAATTGGTTAACTTGCAATTGTTTATTAGCTTGATCTCTATAGATTATTTGATTGGGCCTTAATAATCCACTCTCATAGCTTTCCTTAACTCTGCCATGGTTAGCTCAGCCTCTTTTAACACTGCCTGCCTGCCCTCTTCAAGCTTTTCCCATACAAGCTTTGGATTGTTAGCAATTTGAAGTCTTCTGGCTCTAAATTCTGCAAAATATAGGTTCATATCTGTGGCCAACTTTTGTTTAAAAGCTGAATTATTTAACCCTTTCAAATCTTCTGCAGCCTTTTCTATTGAAATATTATTTACTAGACCATACATTCTAATTAAGTTGGAAATTTCTGGTCTGTTTTCTTCGTCAAAATAAATTTCGGAAATGGAATCTGTTTTAGCTACTTTAATTTTAGCAATTGTAGTGTCTTCGTCATCCTTTAAATATATACAGTTGTTTAAGCTTTTACTCATTTTAGCATTTCCATCTAAACCCAAAATTCTAGGCGATTCAGACAAAAGTGCTTTAGGGTAAGGAAAAACATTTTGCTTATAAATTCTGTTAAATTTTTCCACAATTTCTTGGGTCTGTTCTACTACTGGCAACTGATCTTCACCAACTGGAACAATATTAGCTCTAACCAAAGTAATATCTCCGGCTTGTGAAATTGGGTAACCTAAAAACCCAAAAGTCAAACTCTCACCTTCGCTTCCAAACTTATCTTTCTTTTGTTCAATTTCAGTTTTAACCGTTGGATTTCTTTTTAAACGGTTAATAGTGACAAGGTTAGAAAAATATACTGTTAATTCGGCTATTTGGGGAATTTGGCTTTGAATGAACAACTTAGTTTCTGCTTCTAAGCCTAAAGCCATGTTATCTACAGCCACTTCAAAAACATTTTGCCTAACTTTTTCAGGATTATCCCAATTATCAGTTAAAGCCTGTACATCAGCCACCATTATGAAAGTTTTATATTCATTCTGGTATTTTTTCCTATTAACCAAAGAGCCAAAATAGTGGCCAATATGTAGCGGCCCCGTTGGCCTATCTCCTGTTAACATTGTAGGTTTGGACATATAAATAATAAAATGTGTTTCTAAAACAATAATTATTGTAGATAAATTTTTCGTCAAAATACACCCATTCCCTCCTTTCCCTTCGTTTACCCAGGGAGATAGGGTATCTCCCCTACTTGGTGTTGTTGAGTTAAAGTATTCCCATACTAAAGTCCACTCCCCATCCCCTTACCCCTGGGAGATGACAAGCATCTCCCCTACATAGTGTTGTGAATTTCAATGATTACCCCCTACAACCCACTTCCTCCAATAGAAGTAACTCCAATAGAACCAGCTTTGAAATCGTAGTTGGAATAGATTAGATAGTTCTTTGTAGTGTTTGTAGTTGTATTTGTAGTTATTGCAGTTATTTCAAAGTCTACATTGAATAATAGTTGATTTGCTTTAAGAAGGTTTCCTGTACATCCTGTAGTATTATTGTAGGTAGAGTTTGTTGTTAATATTCTGTAGCTTGTATCTGTTCTGAATTTATATTTTATGGAACATGTTGTAGTAAATCCAGATTGTTCTAATCTTGTATCTTTTAGAGTTAGTATTAGGTTATCTGAGTTTGTAGAACCAGAAGCTCCATATCTTTTGGCTAGGGCTTGGGTTGGGTTGTAGGTTAGTGCTGTTTCGAATAGGGCACATGGGTTAGTTGTGGAACATAGTGAATCTATTACATTTACTGTTTCTCCTGTAGGTGTTATTGTTTCAGTTCCTATTTGTCCGTTAATAGGTTGTGTTCCAAGAAGTGTTCCTGTTGGTACGTTAATACAAGTTACTAGACTAGAGTTTATTCCTGTTCCTACAGTACAAGTTCCTGCAGGGGTTGCATTACCTATTCCTAGTTTGAAGTTATTTGGTAATGTTTTGTTTGTAGGAAGAGTGAAGGTACAAGTTGTTGTAGTGTTTACTCTTACTGTTCCAGGAGTTCCTCCTACTCCACATGTTACTGTAAGGGAAGGGATGTCGGTTGTGGTTAGGGGGGAGGTGGCAGCTACCAAGGTAACTACTCCCTTAGTGTTCCAAGTAGCTGGAGTTGTTCCCTTACCTAATTGTACATTACCAGTTCCTGCTATTAATGTACTTGGTGTTCCTACTGTTGTTATTCCTGTACAGGTTAATACTGAAGCTGCAATGGTACATGTGTTTACTGGGGTAGAGTTGTTTGCACTTTGATTGGTTCTAGCTTGTATTCCTCCTGCTGGTAATACAAATGGGCCTGTTCCGTTGATTGGGAAAGAACAAGTGTAGACAGTTCCAATAGTTACGTTCTTTGCACTTGTACAATCTGTAGAGTTAGATAAACTTCCTGGGCCTGAAGCTAGGTCTGGGTCTACTGTGATAGAAGCTGCTGTAACTGTAATAGAAGTTGTTCCTCCTAAGTTAGTTGTAGCTGCTTTAGTTCCTGTGGTTGTTCCTACTGGTACTGAAGAAGCTGTGAAAGTTCCGTCTGGGTTTATTGTAGTTGTTATACTTCCTCCTCCGTTGTCTATTGTTACTGTAATGTTTCCTGCATAAGGTACTCCACTTGGTGCTCCTGTGGCTTGTCCGCTACAGTTTACTGTTCCTGAGGCTACAACGCTAGAAGGTGTACAGGTTAGACCTGTGATTTGGCCTGGTTCTGGGGTGTAGGAAGTTGGGGTTACTGCTGTTCCGTAGACTGGTGTGGCTGAGCCTGTGGTGGTGGTTGTGGCGGTGTAGGAATATACAGAAGTGTATAGTCCTTTTTTCCAGTAAGCGTAAACTCTTTGTATATCTGGTTCATTATTTGCTCCTAGTGCGTATTGAACTACACCAGCACAAATACCATTTGGAGATTGGTAAGTAGAACCAGCCCCCCCAAAGCTGGAGACAAAAGACCCAGTACTTCCAAAATAATTTACTGGAATTCCATAAGTCGGTTGATTGTAATTCTGTATAATATTAGAGTCATAGCCTAAATTACAATTATTTATATTATATGTAACACTGGCATTAGAACCTTCTGCGCCCTCAGTAAAACAAAATGAAATACCACTAACCAATGCTTCTGATTGAAGAGTTGCTCCTCCAAAAGTGTAAACTGGGCATGCATCATTAGTCTGCACTGGACTTGCATTACTGGCTACACAACTTCCACCACTTAAATCCCCACCTTGAGGACAACTTGTAGTAATGCAACTAGTTCCACTAACAGTCTGACCAGCAGGACAAGTATAAGAAGAAGGAGTATTAGATATACAAGTATTTCCACTTACAGTAGAACCAGCAGGACAATTTAAAGCAGCTAATGCTGTGTCAGTATTTTGTAATAAAGAGAAAGTAAATAATCCAGATATTAATAATACAGAAAGTGTTAATAAAGAGAATAAAGAATATTGTCCTTTTTTAGATTGAAGGAATGATTTTAGAATATTACCTTTTTTAGGAAATGATTTTTGATTCATATTTTTGTTTTGGTTTTGTTTTATTGTATTTTGTTTTTTGGGTTTGGGCAAAGGGGATTGGAGATGATTTCCTTCCCTCCTTTCCCTTCGTTTACCCAGGGAGATAGGGTATCTCCCCTACTTGGTGTTGTTGAGTTAAAGTATTCCCATACTAAAGTCCACTCCCCATCCCCTTACCCCTGGGAGATGACAAGCATCTCCCCTACATAGTGTTGTGAATTTCAATGATTACCCCCTACAACCCACTTCCTCCAATAGAAGTAACTCCAATAGAACCAGCTTTGAAATCGTAGTTGGAATAGATTAGATAGTTCTTTGTAGTGTTTGTAGTTGTATTTGTAGTTATTGCAGTTATTTCAAAGTCTACATTGAATAATAGTTGATTTGCTTTAAGAAGGTTTCCTGTACATCCTGTAGTATTATTGTAGGTAGAGTTTGTTGTTAATATTCTGTAGCTTGTATCTGTTCTGAATTTATATTTTATGGAACATGTTGTAGTAAATCCAGATTGTTCTAATCTTGTATCTTTTAGAGTTAGTATTAGGTTATCTGAGTTTGTAGAACCAGAAGCTCCATATCTTTTGGCTAGGGCTTGGGTTGGGTTGTAGGTTAGACTAGAATCTAGAATAGCACAAGGATTGGTTGTTGAACAAGGAGTGTCTGTTACTAGTGCAGTACTAGTTGTATCTACCACAGCTGCAGAGGCTATCTGCACTTTAATAATTTGTTGCCCTATTAAAGATCCTGTTGGTACACCTGTACAAGTTACTTCTTCTGTAGTTGCATTAGTTACTATACAAGTTCCTGCTGGTGTAGAATCTCCAATACCTAGTTTTAATCCTGAGGCTAAAGTAGTATTTGTAGGAAGAGTGAAAGTGCAAGTTGTAATAGAGTTTATTTGATTTGTTTGGCAATTAATTGTAGTTGATGGATTAGACAAGATAGTTTCATCAACTGGATTAGAAACAACCACATCAGTACTTAATGTGTCTATTGCTGCTGAACTACTTAAACTATAGGCCGGTTTGAAAGTTCCAATTAAAGTTCCTACTGGAATTACTGTACATGTTAAGGTGTTAAACGGAGTAATTGAGGAAGAGAAGGCAGGGCATGAGGTTTCAAGTCCATCATTAATCTTAATTTTAATGTCACCAGATAAGTTAGCAAAACTATTTCCACTTACCAAAGTAACTACACAGTCTGTTGTTTGGTTAATTAGTTTAGGACTATCACAAACCACACTAGATAGGTTAGAAGGTTGAATTGTATTGTTAACCACTACATAATTGCTTTTACTTGGAGTATTAGGTGCGTCAGTTGTAGTTGTGCTAGCATTAAGAGCATAGTTCACAGTATATCCATTTCCAGAACTTATTAAGCTTCCTACAGAAACTGCATTACAATTTAGAGTGTTAAAAGGTGAAGTAGACGATGCAAAGTTAGGACAAGTTAAAAGTATACCATCAGATATTTTAAGAGCAATACTACCAGTTAAATTGTTAAAGGCTCTGTTACTACTTACGGCATTGGCAGTTAGAGTAACAACACAGTCTGTAGTTGCATTAACTACTTTAGGACTTTGGCAAACTATGCTGTCAATATCACTAGGTTGAATTGTATTAATTACTGTAATATTAGTTGGGCTTGATCCTGTAATGAAAGTTGTATCGTTGCTTGTTTTAAAACTTGCTGGGAAAATACCAATATTACTTCCTACAGTTATACCCGTACAAGTTAAAGTTGTAACTGTAATAGTTCCATCACTGCCAGTTCCTCCATTACCAGTAACAGGAATAGAGCAGGTTTTAACAGTTCCACCTTGTCCTGCAATTCCATCGCCTATTCTAAAGTCTATACTTCCACTTAAAGCATTAAAGTTTCTACCGGCTACTAAAGTAACAGTACAATCTGTGGTTGTATCAACATTTGTTGTAGTTGGGTTACAAGCAATAGAGTCAATATCTGTATTTTGAATTTGAACAAGGTGTAATCCATCATTTCCAGAACTTCTTGTTTGACCAAAGCTAACAGTTAGTGTACTTGGGTTAGCTCCAACAGCATCACCAAGCTGAGTTGAAACTGAAACAATGTATTTAGGATTGGCGGTAAGAACAGTTACGGTATATTCTCCTACAGGTAAGTCTTGAGAAAAGGATCCAAAACTTGAACCAACACCGCTGTTGTTAATGCTGCCTGTAGTAAAGCCACTTACAACTGTAGAAGATGTTGCTGTAGTTAAAGTGTAAGTAATACTTGGTGTTGTTGTAGAAGTAATAACTACACTGGTACCAGTTGGAATTAGATTAGTGGTAGAGTTAAAGTCTGGTTCAGCTGGGTTACCATTTACACTTCCATCATCTTGAATTCCATTGTTATTTGTATCAGCATAAAGTTTACCAGTAAGTCTGCTGTATTGGTTGTATCCAAAGTTTGCATTAGAAATATTGTTTACACCCACTCCGTTGGTATATGTTAAAGTAATTGGCGTTGAGTTATCTAAAAGAGTATTGTTTGGAGAGCCTGGATTAGCAGCTAAGTCTAATGCAAAGTCTTTGTCTGTAGTTTGAATAGAAAGAGGAATACCGTTTTGAAGTACAACTACGGTGTAGTTACCGCTTGAGATATTAGGGAAAGTGTAGTTTCCAGTTGAATCAGTAGTTACAGTTGTAATTAAACTTCCCTCAGCAATTGGAAGGTTGTTTTCATCTAAATTACCAGTACCGTATCTTAGTTCTACGCTTACCCCACTAAGATCAAAGTCACTTTCTGGGTTGGTGATAGTTTCAGGGTTGGAGATAGGATCAGTTGGTAGGCCTGGATCAAAGTTTGGATTAGGAATAGTAGCTAGAATATCTTTTATTCCATTGCTGTCTTTATCATTAAATATATTTCCACTTACACTTCCACTACTTACTCTGGTTACTGCACTATTAGATGTAGCAACTGTAGCAATACCTTCAGCTCTGGCTTGAGATAAGTTAGTGTAGATATTACTATTGGTATTTCCATTAGTACCAAAGTTAGCTTTAACTTCATAGATAGTTCCACCAGAACCAGAAGCAATAGGAAGAGAGCCTGTAACTAATCTAAAAGCCGTTACTTCAGAAAGAGTAGTAGGACAAGTTGAAGAGTTTGCTCCATTGGTTCCAGAATAAACTCCAGCATTGTTTAAGATTGAGTAGTTTTTAATACTAGGAGTAGCAGGATCTAGAGAAGCATCACACCAGATAGTGCTTCCTGTGCCAATTACAGAACCATCTACACCAGCACATCTTGGATTAGTGTTTACGGGCGAGCCAGCAGGATTGTTACTAACATCACATGGATCAGAAGCTATACTACTACTTACTGCTTTAGTATATTGAACAGTACCAGCACCACCTGTTATGTTGTCATTAGTATTAACCACAGCAGGGTCTGAACTAGCACTATTTGGAGCTACAACTAAACCTTTGAAAACAAGATTACCTGTAAAGGAGGTGGCAGGAGAGCGTGGTGGTGTTTGAGCGCTAAAAGGAAATACATTAATATGCGTTGAGGAAGCTACAGGGTTAAGTGTATCCAAATTACCATAACGAAGTGTGAAACCAAGATCTTTATTCTTTTCAATCAGTGGATTATTTGGAACTTGTTCTACCGCGAAGGAGGATAGGTTTTGGACGGTTATTGTGGAGGAGGTACACATAGTAGTATTATTACAACTAGTTGAAGAATTAAACGCAGTATTAAAAGTATTAAAGTCTGTATAACTGGTATAAAATGGCCGTATATCTCCATTAAAAAATTCTGGACTTGTGGCTACCGTTTGATTTAAAATTGGTGTGCCTGTTGGCGTAAAGGCAGAAACGTTTGTTTTATAGGTTATGGTTCGTAAGGGGCTATTAAATGGAATATCTGAAAATACCCAAGTCAAATCCTGAGTATTATCGGCATTTAGAATAGTGCTTGTGGGCTCAATTGCACTAGTACCCAAGAGTGCTGAACCCACTAAATATCTTTGGCCTACTGGCAACCTTTCTCTAACACTAAGGGTATGAAGTTTACTAGGATCAGTAAGAGCAGAGGATGAGCCAAATTGAAGAGCATATTTTATAGTATTACTACTACCTGCAGGATTGTTTAAAAGAACAGTGTTTGTATTATTGTTTGTTCCGTCTGCCAAAATAACCTTAGATGTTCTAGGTAGTAAATTAACATATGTGTTGGCACCCCCACCCCCGCCTACCCAAGATCCAGATCCAAATTTTGTGAATGCTTTTTGTAGTGAATAAGCTATATTTAAAGTAGGGAGAAAGTCTTTAACTTTTACAGGAACCGCAAAACGAGCATTTGAAGAAGAGGGCAAAAATGGTTTTAAATTGTTAACATTCCTTGCTCTAATTCTAGTAACTGCATCTAGGCCTCCAATACTACCAATATCTGCATAGGTAACCCAAGTTCCATCGGTATCCTCGCAAGAATTAGCTGTAGCAAAGTTTGGAATTGCTGCGTATTCGTATATTGCGCTTGAAAAGTCTATCTGATCAGCAACTGGAATAAATCCAGCTGAACCAGCTGCAGGCCCCCGTAGGTTTGCAATACTAGTGTCTAACACTGCACAGACTGAAAAATTATTGATAGTTGTAAAATAGCTATTTATAGGCTGTCCAATTGTAACTGAAATACCTGTAGCTTCACCCACAGCGGCATATCCACCTCCAATCACCAAGTTTTGAATCAATCCAAAGTTAGCACCAGAACCAGATTGAATACTTGCCCCAACTGGATTGGCTGGATTATATAATAGTGAACTCGTAGCTCCAAGATTGTTTGCAGTATTAGTTTCAATGCCTGTGCCATTATTTTGTGTTCCTGATATACTTACCAGATTAAAATTAGAAGCTCTAGCTCTCCATTGAAAAGACGTTCCTGAGATTTTATCAAAGTCGGCTTTAGGTATCCAAAAGCGTACTTTCTGCGAAACTACAGTAAGATCAGGTGAGTTGAGAGTATTGGCAAACATTTTATTTGTTGTAAGCGTACCAGATAAATCTAAACTATTAAAATTTACTCTTACTGCACTCCCAGGGCCGGATATCTGATTGCAATTTACATTTGGGCTATTTAAAAACCCTCCAATACTTACAGCACCTGTACACCCAAGTTTTGAAACATCACCCCAATCGTAAAATCTAGCTCCCTCAAAAGTTTGACCGCTGGCCGGAGTGCTTACATATTCCAAAGTTACATCAATACTAAACGGCTGCTGTATCATTTCCACACCTTTTATTCCAACATATTTGGCACTAACTGCAACCCCACTTGTTAATACACCTTCTTCGCCAGTGGGACTAAGTACACTTTCAAGAACTGAAGTATCTATGTTGTTTGCTAAAAACACGTCATACTTAGGACTGGCGCTAACAATCAAACTAGGGGTAACATTAGAGCTAACACTACTAATCTTAGTTCCAGCTGTAATGTTTGAATCTGCATTCGCTGAAATAGAAGGAATAGAAATATTTGCTGCATTAGGATTATCTCCTTTAACTTTAGCAAATATCTGAGTATAATTAGTAGTAGTAGAAGTACCAGCTGTGAATGAACCAAGGTTACAAACTAAAGTACTATCTGTAATACTAGATTGAGGATTAAAACCTGCCCCAGTTTTACAAAATACAGGTAAGTTTAAAGTTGCAGATGTTCCACCACCCTGATTATAAACTACGCCATTAAAAGTCAAACCATTAGGCAAAACTTGAGTAATTGTAACATTATTAGCAGGATCGCTAGTTACAGATACAGTCCAATTAAACTCTACATTATCTAAAGTTCTAACTACATTATCAGTATCACAAGCATCTTCTCCTGGTGTATATGTATTCCC
Source organism: uncultured bacterium (assembly GCA_963704645.1). Classification (GTDB taxonomy): domain Bacteria; phylum Patescibacteriota; class JACMRA01; order JACMRA01; family JACMRA01; genus JBILXY01. Next base: position 754,381 of record OY969926.1, on the reverse strand, counting down.
TCCTGGTGTGCAAGTCCCAGTAAATGGAGCAGTACCAGACTTTTGAGATAAAGCTAAACTAATTATTGGTTCATTAGCTGCAAAAGCTGTTCTGAAATTATTATTATAAATTAAAGAAACTGTTGCACCAATAGTTAGAAAAATAAGAAACAAGAATAAGTATATTCTATTTTTGTGTAAAAGCTTAAAGTACTGGCTTTGTTTCTGCAACATAATTTTGTTTTTGTTTATATTCTAAAATCTATAAGAAGATTTCAAATTTATTATAAGAGTAGGCTTTTGTTAGTTTTTTGGCAAATTTGAAATTAAGCCTGTGACCATGTTGCTGACAGTAATCAAGCGAAATTTAACTCTAGACAAAAACCTTATTCACCACCCCTGAAAGCTTGTATACTGGCTAGGCTATAGAGATTGAAGCGTAAAGTATGAGACTTTAGTCAATCCAAGTACATGTTTTGGGAGGTAAGATTTTATATGTGACGAGTGTGGAGACAGGTTCAATTCTAAATTTTTTGACCATAACTAAACTCTACACTATAATGCATAGCAGTACCTAAAAAAAGCTGCAGCTTTTAAGGACGGTACTTTTTAAACAAACCAAACTAACAACAACAAAAACAAACAAATTTATATGACATTGTCTCAAAAAGTTCAATCCGCTATTCTTTTAGGTAGCCTTTTAGCTGTTGCTGGTGTAGTTCCTGCTTCCGCACAAGGAAACTCTAACACTACTCTTAACTTAACTGTTAATGGTGGAACAAGAACTATCACAGCTGCTGCTTCCGCTACTTTAAGCGCAATCACAATTGCAAACACATTACAAACCTCCACTGGAGACATTTTAGACACAACTATTATTGACACCACTGGTTCTCTATCTGGATGGTCTGCTGATGTTAAGTTTACTAACTTAACTGGTCAAACTGATGCTACTAAAATTATTCTTTTAGCTTCAGACGTTACAGCCAACTTCGGTACAGCTGCTAAATACTTACGTGTAACTCCAAGCGGTCAAACAACTGTTTCTGGAAACACAGCAGGTTTAACAACTCCTACTTCTCAAGTTGAAATCACTGCATTATCAACTGTTGCAGCAGCAGGTGAAAGTAATACTTTCGGTATTATCTCCGCTTCCTCAGGAAATGGAAATGGTACATACACTGTTGATGTTAACGCTGAAATTGATATCCCAGCTTACGGTTTATACCCAGCGCCTACCAGTATCAGTTTGAAAGCACAACAATACCAAGGAACTGCAACTTACTCAGTAAGTTAATTTCCACAAAATTACTGGCAGTTCTGCAGAGGCTGCCGGTAGCTTATAGACTTTTACCTTTACAAAGTTTATAAACTGCCTTAACTCAGATTCGTACAATTATGTCCCTCAAAAAAATCACATCCTTACTATTTTTATTAGTTTTATTAACTCCCTCCCCCATCAACTTTTTTTCAGTTTTAGCTCAAGAAACACCAGCTGGTGTTAGAGCAATTGACGGAATTGCAATTCAACCTGCCCAAAGCGACCCAGCCCAATCTTTAACTAGAGCATGGTTTATTCAAAGTTTAAAAGCTGGTGAATCTGTAGAAAGAATTGCCCTTGTTTCAAATTTAAGTGATAAGGAAAAAACCATCATGCTTTCTCCAGAAGACAGAATTAAGAACACCGATCAATTTACTTTCAGCGATAAGGAAGAATTAAAAGACGTTGGAACCTGGATTAGCCTTAGCACAGATAAAGTAGTAATTCCTGCTCAGAAAGCTATTGAAGTTAAGTTTACAATTAAAGTTCCAGAAAATACTTCTTCAGGCGAATATGCTGGTGTATTAGCAGTGCAAGAAATTAAACCAACTACAGGAACTTCAGGTTTCAATGTTATTAACAGAGTTGGAGCTAGAATATATATTTCCGTACCAGGAGACTTAAAAACAGGCGCTGAACTACCTAAATTTGAATTTAATCAACCAAATTCATCTGGATATCAAGACTTTGTAAAGTCTAACTTTATGCAACCTTATGACAATGTATTTTTAGGAATGACAATTAAAAACACAGGTAATGTATTCCAAAAAATTAAAGGGACCATTGAAATTGAAACACCATCAGGTAAAGTTACATCAGATTTTGACAGAGATTTCGCATCTCAAGATAATCCAATTTCTATTCCAGCTTTTGCAACTAAAGCTAAGTGGACAGTTGGAAAATACAAGGCTACATTTAATTTTACTAACCCCCCAATAATTACCTTTAACAAGGAAAATGTGAAAGATGTATCTTCAACAAAAACATATACAACAGAATTTAACTTAACAGAAGCTGATTTAGCCAAAATTAAGAGTGATTTTGAAACCACAAAAGCTAATCGTCCTAAATCTACAACCCCAGTACAAAATACTAACACTCCAACAAATAGTGGCCAAGAAAACACTATTAAGGAAGCCATTGTAGAGCCAAAGAAAGAAGAATCAAAAGATAACAACAACGCTTTGTTCATTGGTCTTGGAATTGGAGGAGGTGTAATTATTCTAGGTTTACTAGGTGCTGTTGGATACTTAGTTTGGAAACAGCAAAAAACAGCCAAGGAAATGAGGAAATCTGAAACAGTTGCAGACGATAAGAAAGAAAAAAAGAAATAGTTTATAGCATTTAATTAGAAAACAACATTCCCCCGAAAGGGGGTTTTACATTGAACAAGAATTTGTTGAGTACCTTGGAGCTATCGTCCGTTAAAAGTCTGAGCCATTGTGTAGCTGTCACCCTAAACTTGTTTCAGGGTCTAAGTGTGGAGATACTACTCACTACTTGTTATGTTTAGAAGCAACTCTCAGCGTAAGTACCAAAACTAACTTAATGCAGCTAGATACTTTCTTTCAACTTCAGACCAATTAACAATATTCCACATATCTTTTAGATAATCAGCACGGCGGTTTTGATAACCTAAATAGTAGGCATGTTCCCAAACGTCAATTGTCAAAATAGGAGTTTGATCTAATAACAAAGAACTTTCGGCGTTAGGAGTTTTGGATAAAACAAGTTTCTTACTTTGATTATCTACAGAAAGCCAAGCCCAACCACTACCAAATTGAGTTAAACCTAGTTGTTCAAACTGCTTTTTAAATTCTTCTATAGAGCCGAAAGTGCTATTAATCACTTCTAAAAAGTTAGTGGAGATTAGTCTGTCTTCTTCTTTATCTGTAATACTTTCCCAATATAAATTGTGGTTAAAAACCTGCCCAGCATTATTTAACACTGCAGTTTGAATTGTAGAAGAAAATGTTTTATAGTTTGTAATTAATTGTTCAAGAGATAAATTTTGCAGTTCTGAATTTTCATCAACCAATTTATTTAAATTGTTAACGTAAGTTAAATGGTGTTTCCCGTGATGAAAACCAATAGTTTCAGCAGAAATAGCTGGTAATAAGTTTTCTGGATTGAATTTTAATGTAGGAAGTGTGAACATATTTTAAAATTAGACGTTTATAATTTTAGGTTATTTTATTTTTGTTTATGGTGCCATCGGAGGGAATCGAACCCTCATGAGATTGCTCTCGCTGGATTTTGAGTCCAGTGCGTCTACCAATTCCGCCACAATGGCTTGTGTTTAACAATTCTTGAATTTATAAATAAGCAAATTGTAATGTGTTTTGTATGGTGCGGTCGAGAGGATTTGAACCTCCAAGCTTTTCAGCACTACCACCTCAAGGTAGCGTGTATACCGTTCCACCACGACCGCCTGCATTTAAATACTGGAGCGGGTAGCGGGAATTGAACCCACACCACAACCTTGGGAAGGTTAAGTTCTACCACTAAACTATACCCGCCACATATGTAAAGTCTTCATTCTTGTAAGGAAAGATGTCAAGTTTGAAAACCTAAGCACTCTACTAAAATCAACAATAGTTCTAGGGTTATTCCAAGTTACATAACTATGATATAGTAAAAGCAAAGAAACACACAAAATTAAAATTCGTGAAAACCAATACCAATCAAAAAATACAAACAAAAATTCGTTACCAATTGCTGTATTGCCAGATTTTACAGCAAATAAATTTACTACATCTGTAAGCGGACAGCCGTTGTAAACTGCTTGTATAAAGGCAACAATTCCAACATACATTGAACTATATGGAGCATCTTTTACTAGAAAAAATCTAGCCGCACAAATTCCGAATAGTATAAAGATTAGCGAATGAAAAGTATCTAACAGCACATAACTAACGGCGTACAGTTGTTGCTCAAGCATTTATTTGTAATAAGATTTTAGCTGGAACAAAAAGTATCCACCAATAAAACCCCCAATTGCGAAACCAATAATACCAGCTGAAAATAAGTTACCTACCAAGCCAATTAGAAAACCGTAATAAGTGTAAGTCCAGCCTTTCTTTTCTCTTTTTAACAAGTAAGGAATTGCCATAGCAGAAAGAACGCAAGTTCCAATGCTTATAATTGAGCCAAGAATTACCCCATATTGCAATGTTATCAACAAAATTGGTAAAGAAATTAAAATAAATAGTATACCAATAGCGTAAAATACTAAACCAGCAATAGAAAGATATGGAAGAATTTTAACTAGAATTTCTTTTACATCAGAAGGCAAAGAAGGTACATCTTTATTAAAGAACTTATCTAAGATAGCTGTAAATTTTGAAAAACTAAAATCTTCACTTTTTTTAGATTCTTCTGTTTTAGAAGCTTCTTCAGAATGTTTTTCGCTTTCAGAGTGATTTTCATGATGTTTTTTTGAGTGTTCACTTTTCGGTTTTTCTACAATTTCTGCTTCTATAGTAGTTTTTTTGATTTCTTCAGACATATAATTAAGGTAAACCCATAAAGTTACAGAGCCCTCTTTTTGTCAACACATCATAGATTTAATTCCAAACTCTAATAGTTCATACTTAGAATTAACTGATGGACTTAATTTGAGAGTGCTAAAAATAGATCTGTACTTAATCTTTAGTTAATATGGAATTTATCTTAGTATAGCAAACAATTAAAAATGGTTATTGACCCAACTCTAAGCTTGACAAAACAACCAGCTAACCTAAACTGCAAATATGGATCTTCAGGACGCCTTAAACTATTTTGGTTTATCAACCACAACCGAAGTTACAATGGCTGAGCTTAAAACTATTTATAGACGTCTAGCCAAAGAGAAACACCCAGATCAGGGTGGAAGCAACACTGAATTTGTAAACCTAAGGAAAGCCTTTGTATTGTTGAAGAATGAGTTGGAAAAAGCTGTTCCGAAAAATGACAAAATTACTGTAGTAAACCAGGAACTAGCCGAGTTGGAAAAAGATGAGTTAATTGCGAAGTATTACAAAGACACCGAGAAACTTAATAATCAACTTGAACTATACCAGAAATCTGCAGTTGATCAACAAATTGTATTATCAAATTTAAAAGACAGAGTGCAAAGTTTAGTTCAAAGTTTCAATTTGGAAAAAGATAATCTGCAAGCCTCAGTTAAGCAAGAAATTAGAGACTTAGAAAAGAAACTAAACCGTGAAACATTCTGGCTAAAAATATTTTTTTTCTGGCCAACTATTAGCAAAACAGAATTTTGGGCTGAATATAATAATAAAATTCAATATTACACCAGTCTAAACAACGATTTAGATGCAAACTTCTTTAAAGAAATGCTTTCAACATATGGGGAAGGTTTAAACGGTTTAAAGGACAAAATTCCTGAAAAGAAGTAATTTAATACTTTCTAATAAATCCTGCAGTATTTTTAGCATATTCTTCATTTAAAAAACAAATGTCTGGCTTTACTCTGCTGGCTGTTTTGTTTTCGGGAAGATAGTATAATTTTTGGCCGTCGGTTAAACGCCCTTTAATTGGGTGGCTTTCTGGGCAAACTGGTTCAGCCCCTGTTTTAACCCAACTAACCTCAGATACTTCTTTTCCAACAATTTTATTATTTGCGGAAGGCGCTGAAGAACTAGGTTGATTATCTAAGTTGGACGAAATGGATTTGCCTTGATTTTTTGTAGAATTTGAATCTACGGGTTCGTATTTAATGCCAAGGTAAAAACCGAAGCAAAAAAGAACAACGGCCAAAAATGTAAGGCCGGCTCTTTCTAAAATTTTAGAATTCATTGTTGGTATTACTACCCAACTTTCTTTTTCAGGGTTCTTAAAGCTCTGGTGGAAATTTTAATTCTCTTGTTTCCAATTTTAATTCTTTGTAAATTAGCACGCACTCTAGTAATTGTAGATTGCATTGATTTACTTCTTTTATGAACTTTTTTATAGGTAACTCCAGTAATGGCACATGATGCAGGCATAGTATGATCTCAGGTAAATTAAATATGCCAATTTTAGCTATTTTATGTCAAGCTAAAGTGGTAAATTCAACGTGTGAAAATTATAATTGCTCCATTTGAGAATGCTCACATTGGTTTAAAAATATGGGTATCTTTAAATTCTGAGTTATGCTATTGCGAACTATGCTCAACCAGATTAAGCTTGTAAGCCTCTCAATGTTGAGCTTGTTTAACATTAGTTATTTATATTTTCATCTATTTTAAGTTGTTTTCATAATTATTTTTGACATATTCAATTAAGACTATTATAATGCAGGCTATAATAGTTTATACTATTTTAATAAGCTATTAACCCTTCTTAAATATGAACTTAAAAACTAAAACTTTACCGAAAACGCAGCCAACAGCCATAGATATTAAAAATCTTGATACTTTAAACGATCTTACCAAATTTTTAAAAATTATAGCCGAGCCAAACCGTCTCATGATTCTATCGGAATTACAAAAAGGAGAATTAAGTGTTGGCCAGCTTCAAGAGAAATTAAATTTACCATTAAATCTAGTTTCTTTTCATTTAAGACCCTTAAAGAATTTTAGATTATTACAATCTAGAAAACAGGGCTTAAGTATTTTTTATAGTTTAAATGAATCAAAAATTTGTGATTACAGGCATATTTTAAATCTATTTTTATGCGAAAAATGTGCATTAGAAGGTTTAGATGGTTGCTAAAATTAATTAAGAATCAAACCCTCACCCACTTTTTTCAAATTTAATCTCAATCATTATTAACAAGATATGACCAAACTATTTCCTTACACCAATTTAAATATAATTCTTCCTTTGGCTTATTTATTGTTAACAGTATTATTTTTAACACCTATTAACATCTTTGCAGCTGAAAAAGTCTCTATTGATGTATATAATTTACATATAGCTAATTTTGACATGCAGGGCGCCTCCCTACCCTTAATTACTTTAATAATAGCTTTAGTAGACGGTTTTAACCCATGCGCAATGTCAATTCTACTTTTTCTGATTTCAATTTTGCTTGATGTTAAAGATAGCTGGAAAAAATGGTATTTAGGATCAGTTTTTTTATTTACTTCTGCATTAAGCTATTTTTTATTCCTAACTTCTTGGCTAAAAATTAACGAATTTGTAGGTTTAATTCCAGCTACAAGGGCTTTAATTGCTATAGCTGCTTTCATAGTTGGGGCATGGACTTTAAACAAATGGTGGGAGGAAAGAAAACAAGATGCTGGTTGCAAGGTAAGTGAGCAAGAGCAAAGTAAAAAAATGTTTAGCAAAGTAAAGCAGGCTTTAGGTCAAAAAAGCTTATTTTTTGCAACAATTGGTATTGCGGCACTGGCCTTCTCGGTAAACTTATTCGAGCTGCTATGTTCGGCCGCCTTGCCTGCAACTTACACTAATATTTTGGCAGGCAGCAACCTAAATGAGATTTCCAAAATTGGGTATCTTATATTTTATGTAACAATTTTTATGTTGGATGATTTAGCAATATTTGCAATTACCATGCTAACCCTGCAATCCACTGGAATTACAAACAAATATAATAGCTGGGTGAAACTTATTAGCGGTATAATTATGCTGGTATTGTCATTTTGGATTGGACTAGAAGTTTTGCAGGGTTTCAATATTTTATAACTGCATATATTCCAAAACCAAAAATCAACATACATGATCAAACAACTTAAATTAAAATAACCTATGTCTATTCTTAAATTCTACTCCACCAACTGTGATTCATGTTTAAAAATGCTGCCATTGGTAGACGCAGTTGAAAACCTTTATCTTCAGAATCAAACTACTATTAAAATTGAAAGTATAAATACTTCGGAGGAGAAAAATACCAATCTATTGGCCAAATTTGGCATTATACAAAAACAAACTTTATTACCTTGTTTAATTTTTCTAGATTCTCAGGGTAACGAAATATCTAGACTTTTAGGAAAAATAGCTTTGCAAGAATTAATTCAAAATATTGATAAAATGTTACTAGCAAGTGGAGTTAACAGCCCAAGTATTAATTTTAATTTACCTGATTTGGAAAAGAAATTAAAACTTAATGAAAGACAAGATATTGCTGATTTTGTAGAAAAGGCAAACCAGATTAAAAAAGACAACCCCCTGGATTTATCTTCAGACGAAGACTTAAGCATTGCTATAATGAATTTAATTAGTATTGAAGAACATCTTTTTTTCACTGCCAATAAAACCCAAAACAATAGTTACTATGAAATAATGAAGGAAGTAAGAGAGGTAAGAAAAAGGGCTTTAAAAATGATTATTACAGAATATGAGGGTGAAGTTTGGTGTATTTCCAAGCATTTATTAGCAAGTTCAATGAGGCTAATGGAAGTTGGAACTAAACAACTTGGCCAAGGGAAAAATGAGAAAGCCTTTGATTTATTTGAAGACGCTTACAAAATGTACCTACTCTTTTGGGGTTTAAATATGAACATTATAAATTCCAAAACCACAACAAATTCTAAAAATGCTACAAAATTCAATTCAGATTATAAATTTGGTGAATTAGGCGAAACTTTTAAAGAAAATGTAGACTGTTGTTGCGAATAAAATATTAAAAACAATTTAAAAACATATGATTATAAAATTTACAGCAAGGTGGTGCAGCAGTTGCTTGCTAACCAACAAAGCTTTTTACTCTTTGGTAAAAGATTACAAAAATTTTGATACTGAAATTAGTTTTATGGAAATTGACGTAGATAGCCAAGGGAAGGACAATATAAACTTTATGGAGAAATACAAAGTAAACAATCAAACAGTGCTACCTATAATGATATTTTTAGATGAATCTGGGCAAGAATATAATAGAATTAAAGGTGAAAAAAATAGAGCTGAGTTAATTGAAATTATTGATAAACATTTAGAAGTAAATAATAGGTCTAGCCCAAGCTTTAAATTTAACCAACCCAAACAGAATTTTATTTCTAATTTAGCAAGTATATTTAAGAAATAAAACCCAACAAATTCAACAACATATCAACCCAATATCACATTAATATGACCAAAAATAATAAAATTATTCAAGAAGATAGTAAAGAAAAAAAACAGCTAGATTCTTCTGAAGAAACAAACACAACTGCCGATGAAAACTTAATTTATAAAGATAGTAAAAAGGAAGAAAACGGACTAGTAAAATTTGTGAAAAGTCTACGTCTGTTTGAATGGATAATCATTCTAGTTGTAGTAGTTTTTGCCAGCTTCTTTGTTTATAATTCTTTAAAACCTAAAGTTAAAATTGAAGATCGAGTAGTAGACCCAGCAGCCAAAGTTAGGTTGTACGAATTTTGGGGAAATGGCTGTCCTCACTGTGCAAAGGCTGCACCATTCTTAAAAAATTTAGACAGGGAACTTAAAGAATTAGAGGTTTACGACTATGAAGTTTGGTACGATACCCAAAACCAGGCCAAGCAAAAAAAGGTTGCCGATGCTTTAGGCGTAGAGGCCAAAGGTGTTCCTTACATTGTAATTGGCGATGAGGTTATAGAAGGTTTTGACGATGAAGAAAGCACTGGTGGCAAAATTAAAGAAAGAGTAAATTATTGTATTCAAAACGAATGTCCAGATAAAGCAGGCGAGGTTTTAGGTCTTTCTAAGCTACAATTTAACAAATAAAAGTCATTCATCAATTTCAATAAATAAAATAAACTATATGTTAAACTTTCTAAACCAACAAAAAAACTATAAAACTATAACTTCAAAAGAAGCTAAAGATCTTATTTTAAAACATAAAAATGATAGCCAATTGGTAATTTTAGATGTACGCACTCCAGCAGAATTTGCAGATAGCAAAATAGACCAAAATGCTATTAATATTAATGTTCAAGACCAATATTTTGAAGCTAGAATTAAAGAATTAAACTTAGATAAAACAATCTTAGTATATTGTAGATCTGGAGGGAGAAGCAGCGCAGCTTGCCAAATTTTAGACCAGTTGGGCTTTAAAAATATTTATAACTTACAAGGTGGAATTGGTAGCTGGATGTAGGAATTTTACTAAAAAATAAATCCCCGAAGGCGGGGAATATGTTTAAAAATTTTCTTTTGGTTTTAAGAAAAAAGTGAATAATTTTGTTTCAGTACATTCAACAATGTAATTGCAACTTATAGTTAACTGATTATTCATCAGCTGAATACAAAACTCACATGTCCTTTTGGTGTTTTGTGACAAGTCTGACTGCGTTACTGAAAAGCGAAATATATTACCAAAATACTCAAACCAATCAATATCACCAATCCTACAATCAAAGTGCCTATAACCATTGTCATCATATCTGTCAGGTAAAGAGCAATCATCGTAAAATTTGCCATTAAGCAAATCAATACTAGATCGATCAATTCTACCATCGGCATAGTACAAAAACACCTGAATACCGTAATAATTTTCTTGATGGAGCAAGATTTTACAGAAGTCTAGTTGAATTTCTAAGTTGGAATTTGGTCTTTTTAAATACTGGGTAGAAACACAATCCCAAACACCAGCAATTTGTTGAAAAAAAGGCTCCAACTCAACCTGTCTTCCAGCAGATAAAACATAGCACCGATCCAAAGTCATAAATGTAACTCAAAAAGTACTTTATAAACAGAAGCAATATTTTTTGAGTTGTAAAGTAATTAAAAATATTAATCTATTAAGTATAACCTATCATTTTAGTTAAAAATAAACTGTACAAAGTCTACAAATTCTTTATACTTAAAAATATGAACCAAAACAATAACCCAAGTTTAGCACCATCAATTCAACTGGAAACAATTCAACCAAAAAATGATATTGCAGGCTTAACCGGAAACGTGATAAGCTTCTTAATTTTTATAGTTGCCGCAATAAGCATAGTAGCCACATTTATCAGTTTAATAATTGGAATAATATTTTCCGCCAACAAAAGTAAGGCTGCTAAGTACGCTTGGATTTCCACAGCTGTTTCAGTGTTAGTGTTTGTTTTATGTATTTTAGGGTTCACCGTAATTACAGTGTTAAGAAACGTTAATTAAAAGAAAAAGGTTTAGTAATTAGGATGACTTTGCCGCCCTAATAATATCAGCAATGTTCAAATTTTCCAAATTGTCTTTATCTTTGTTTTCTTTTATATAACCAGTCTCATGAATTTCAAAAATAGTTTTAGCAACTTCTTTTCTAACTGTGTCTCTTATTTCTTTATCTTCAATTGTGGAGATATAATCTTTGTATGTGCTAATTGATTTAGATTTTTGAGCATAGATTGATTGCATATGTTTTAATGATCGATAGTTTTTTACTGCAAAAAATAAAATATAAAACAAAGTAAAACCAATGGATATTCTAGGTAACAGATACGCAATCAAAGCATTGTTTTCTGTAATATTTTGTGGATAATGGTTTAAAGGAAGGAAGGAAAACAAAGCAAGTATAACCAAGACTATCAAGATAAGTATAAATAGTAGCCATCCAAAAGACCAGTTTCTTTGAAGATTACTATATTTCTCAAAATAGGTAGAATATTCCTTGTTTATTGACTGATTAAGAATTTTGTTAGCACTTTCTAGTTTTTTTTCAACTTCTCTTAGCGTTGTCTCTATTTTGGTTTCTAAATTAGAATGGTTATTAGCTAGTACTATGCCTATTACATGAGGATATACTGGACTAAGAATTAACTTGTCTCTAAACACAATAAATTTTTCGATAAATGACGAAATTTTAGGATTAACGCTATTATAGCCTCTACCATATGTATTTATATCAAACCATGGTTCTTCTTTTGTGAAATCTTCAATTAGTTGATTGTACTCACTACTTAACTCTTGAGCAACTTTAAACACATTACCTTTCATTTCTATCTGCGATGTATAGCCGTTATAATAATCAAAATTATCTCTAATTATATTAATAATATTAGCAATTTCTATATTTAACTTATAGAGTTCTCCGAAACTAACTTTTATAGGGTTATCTATTCTGCTTTCAATAAATTCATGTATATTTTGTAATGGATAGGTCATAAGTAAATAATTTTACTACCCCCTAACCTTCTTAATAATCTCCAGCCCTTCAGGGTTTTGTTCTACCCAAGTTCTTATTGGAGCAAACCATTCGGCCAAAGTTATTGCTACACCGTTTTTTAAATCTAAGGGATGTAAATTTCCTTCTAAATAATCTGTGTAAATTTCGTTGAATTGAGTATAAGTTTTGTTACCACCGAACTTTTCTGGACGGTTAATTTGAACGGTTTTGCCAGCAGGGAAAATTAAGTTTTCACACCAGTTAAGAAGTGGATTAGTAGCTTGTACCATTTGCTCTTTCAGCTTGGCAGAAGTCTCGCCCTTAGTTGTATCGATGTTTGCCCCATTAAATTCAAATGATATACTTTCACTGCTTCCTGGGAAATAATAAGTAGGCATTGGGCAATAAGCTTTCTTTAATTTCCTAGAAATTTCTTCTGCTGAATCGTGTTCAAAAATTGCTGAATCTGGTCTTGACTTAGACATTTTAGAAACAGCTTCCTGAGTACTTCCTGTTGTGGCAACTTGCGGAGGCAACATTCCTAGCAAAAGTTTAGTGAACATTGTAATTGGCTTCACACTTTTTTCACCAATTTTTAACTGGAACTCAGGACCAAGCTTTTCAGCCATGTCTCTACAAGAAACGTAAATTTTACGCTGATCTAAGCCCGATTGGACCAAGTGGGTTTGATGCCAAAAAACATCCGCAGCTTGCATACCAGGGTAACGGGTTAATTTGTAATCACTTTCGCTACCAGCCTCTTTACCAGCAATAGAAAGGGAGCGCAGAACACGGTTAACCGACAAATGCTCTTCAGCTTCAAATTCAAAATCCCAAAAGCTTAAATCGTTTTCATTTTTTCTAAAATATTCGTCTTTAGCATACAAAACTACTAATTTGGAGCCATCTCCGCCACAAATATCTACAGCTTTTCTTATAACTGGTTCAAAATATTCATGAGCAACTTTGTTAATTGTACTCATTTTTCCATCTAATTTTTTGTTAATTTTAGTATGATAATCTGCCAGCCAAACCATGCATTGTACACCTGCCTGCTGCAACTTAGCCACTTTCAACATTTGATAAGTATTATTTCCAAAATGCAAAATTCCTGAAATTTCGTAACCAATATAATGCTTAATAACCTGCCCAGATTTATTAGCTTCTTCAACAAGAACCTTAATTTCACTATCTAGCTGAGCTTCTTCAGTTGGCAAAACTTCCACTGTATTAAACAAAATAGCCTGTTTTAAAGTTTCAAAATCATATTGGAAAGACATGTTTAAAAGCTAGGTGCTACACCAAAATTTGGCAAGAAAAAAAGCCCCAAGCATAAACATGGGACTTTTTTGGAGAATTATTTTAAGGTCAAAGCAATGTCAACGTTTGCAGGAGAGAAAAGAGTATGAAAAGCCCAGGTTAATTCAAGCAAAGGTTCAATAGATTCAACATCTTTTTCAAGATCAACAATGAAATCAATGTTTGAGTTATTATTTAGTGTATCAGTTATAGAAATTCTAATTGTGGAATCGTTTTCACTCTTAGAAATAATTTTCATTTTTAGACCACTTTCATAATCACCCTGAAAACTAATCTGAACTGACCCCAGATGAACACTATCTAGGCTCCAAATTGTAAACAACCAAAAAGTTTCAGTGAAATTTCTGATCATTAAGAAAGAAGTTTCGCACTTCTCTAAATATATGTTTTGAAAAGGAAATGTATCTTTAAGGTAGATAATTTTCTCCTCTGCGGACAGTTTAGGAATCACCACACAGTCATTTTTTAATTCAGTCGATAGACCTTCGTTAAAAATTTTTTGTAGAGTTGTCATTTCTCTATTTATCCTAGGTATAATTTCAATGTTTCCGTCTTCTTTTATAAAAACATAAAATTTAGTTAAAGTCAATGTTGGATTTAGTTATAAATTTGCTTTATACAGAGAAAATTTGGCAAGAAAAAAAGCTCTTAGAATTACTAGAGCTTGATCTTACAATTTAACTAATTATCGCCAACTGAAAGTGACAATTCAAAATGTTGAATACCTAAAGTGTTTTTTAGATTATCGCTATCAGCTATTTCTTGCACTATACTATCTTGATAAACAGGCAAAACAAAATTTCTATAACTATGTGGCATACCCTTTTTTATTATAAGATTTAACATAATAGGGTAATCTTGAAGACATGAGAATTTAGAAACAGTCATTTGGCTGCCATTAAATGCAACCCTAATTCTTCCTATAAGTAAATTATCATTGTCTAGAAATTGAAAACTCCAATCTTTATACTGAAACTTATTAGCCAGAACCCAACAATTGCTTTGTTTTATTAAGTAAACAAACTCAGAGTTAGCTATTGGTTGGATATTCTGAAAATTATCAAATTGAACTAAGCTAACAATTTTTACATTATCTAATTTTTTTCCAGGTACATATACTTCGCTTCCTGCATTAAAAATATCTTCTAAATCAGTCATTTTTCAAGATTTCCTTTAATATAATTCCAACATTTCCAACTGTTTTTATTGGTGAATATATTTTTGCTTAGGTCAATAATTTATTTTCTATTAAGAAATATACAAATTCAAACCTATCTATATTACTAATTTTATAGAAAAAGCGTAAAAGACTTAAAGCAATTGACAAAACTACCCTGAAAGCTAATTTATAAGTATTATGACCAACACTTCAGCTAATCCTGATATTGATTTTAAACAAGCCGTGGAAGCTCAAAATTCCAACTTTGATAGTTTTTTAAATAACCAAGAAGAGGCTTTAAAATATAAACTAGAAAGTAAACCTAACCCTGCTTCTAACCAGCTGTGGCTTTTAGTTTCTGTATTAATGCTTAGCGTTATTGGTCTTGGTGTATTTACTTTATACCAAAAACAAAACACCGAAAAACAAATTGCTGCTCTTAAAAATCAACAGGTTGCCGGCGTAAAAGAAAGTGATGACAAAGTAATTATAGGTGCAGACGGTTTTAGTTTGGTTTTAAAAACTCCTGCCCCAGACGCTTTTAAATTAGACAGACGCAGTGTTCCTTTCGAGTTCATTCCAAATAAAATTGCTTCCGCAACAAGGTATGTGGCAAGAATAAACCGAGACAACAGGGAATTAATTTCTGGTTTAGAAATTGTGGTTAGCGAGTACGACAATAAATTAACTTCGGAAGATTATAACAAAACTGTTATTCAAAAACTAGGCTCTGGTTGGGTGCAGCAAGAAACCAGCATTACTCTTCCTAAAGATATTAAGCTAACTAAATATTCCAATCCCAACGTTCAGTCTGATGAAATTTATACGGCTTTAACTGCAGATAATTACTATTTAATTAAAGTCTACAATCAAACCGTAAGATACCCAGATTTAGCGGAAATTAGCAGGTTTTCAGACGGTATTTTAGACTATTTGTATTTAAATTAAGCTAGTTTCTGAATAGCTTATTCCAAAATAAATTAGATTCAGAGCTGCAGAAAAACCCTTTAACTTGACTAAAACCCTAGAAATTTTTATAAATTAAAGGCATTCCGAAGTAGCTCAGTTGGTAGAGCGAGTGACTGTTAATCACCAGGTCACAGGTTCGAGTCCTGTCTTCGGAGCCATCATTAATCACCCTTTAACGGGGTGAGTTTTGTTTTAAAATTTTTTAGTTCAATGAAATTTGAATTGGAGTTTGACCTTAACAAATTTTTATGCGTTTATGAAAGAGGAAAGTAATGCTGAAAATTTATTTTGGAGGAAGATTTTAATGAGCAGGCTTTACTCTTGGTTGCTTTATGAGACCCATTTGGCTAGTCATCTTGTTGCTTACAGCAACGATAGTTGGCATGAATTAGTTAATGGACGATGGGAATATATAATTAATCAAAATTTTCATGCTAAAGCTAATTCAGGCGAAATCAGTTTTTATGATGGTACTTACAAAAATGGTAAGTACGTAATAGAAACATTCTGTGGAGGTCGTTTGTATTGTCATAAAGCCTGTACTTCTTTGGACAAGATGCTTATAGGCCAGTTTTTTTCACAAAATTATGAAGGCGTTCTATTTGCTTTCTTTGTCGGAGTCGAAACTGATGGCACTTTGTTTTGTCACATCCTGTCAACAAACTATATTGCAAAAGTAAGCATTCATGTAACTTTTATAGATGAAGCTAAATTTAATTTTGAGTTTCACCATTTGCAGACTAGGGTTAGACAGACTGTTGTCCATAATTATTCAACAATTAGTAGTGCAGATACACTACCTGATTTTGTAGAAAGAGTCTTCGCCAATGTAGAATACTAATCCAAAGAAGCCCCCTACTACTCTTGGGGCTTTTTTTCTTGCCAAATTTTCCCCTAAACAAAACTTAACTTCCCAGAAAACTCAAATTCACTCCAGTCAAAAGTTCGAAGTAAGTCCGCTGTTCGGAGCCATCATTAATCACCCTTAACGGGGTGAGTTTTGTTTTTAAAAAATTTTTTAGTCTAATTATAATTTTGTGTGAAAGATTGACCTTTCTTAAACTTTGTGCTTTCATTAAAAAAGACAGAAATGTTGAAAATTTATTTGATGGAGAAATAGATGCAAACCTTACAAAAAATTTTTGAACAAGGCAATCCAATTTTTAACAAAAATACAGTTGTAGTGATTCCCTACTTGTCGAGAGATGAGAAAAATTTTTACCTTCAAGATTCATTTCCATATGAAGATATCTATTTAGAACGTTGTAGTGATTATTAGAAGATTTACCGAAATGGTTTGGCAATTTAGCATTTGGAGTTTGGAAAATATTGAACAAGGCTGTGTAAAAATTATCTTTAGCGGTGAATATGAGGCAGGCTTTACGATGAAAATTGTAGTTATTAGCCGATATGCTTCAGCAGTTAAAATTACTATTGCAGATCTCTTTAAAGAAATTAATAATGATTACACTTTTGACCTTGAAAAAGATATGGAGGTTGCAAACACTTTAATTGAAGTACAATTCGGTTTTGTTAAAACTTTTTCACCTGAACACATTAATATTGAATATACTTTAAATTAATATTCAAAAGAGCCTTCAAGTAATCCTTGAGGCTTTTTTTCTTCCAAGATTTTGCTGTTGAAAACTTAATTGTCTGAAATTTAAAAGCAGCCAACCTCAAAAGGTCAGCTTCCTGGGCTTAGATATAAAGGTTGCTAAAACTTCCTACTTCAACCCCCTAACCCACTGTACCCACCATTCTGCCCTCTGGCCTACATTTTTAAATTCATCAAAAGAGGAGCCGCCTGGTGAAAATACTATATGTAAATTAATTTCTTCCAAGTTTTCTAGCTCGGTTAATACTTCATCTTGTTCTGTTTGTTTTAGCTCTTCAATTAAATCGTTCAACCAATTTTTAAAGTTATTTTCTATTTCATCTAAATTCCCAGTTAACTGTGCCACACTATCTCTAAACTTTATAGCATCTATTTCCTGATGTGAACCCACGGAGTGATACAGTTCTGTTAAAACTCTTTTTCCTACAGCTCCACAATATTCTACACTATATAATTCAGAGTGCAATTGTTTTTCAAAAATAGCGTCTACAATAGATTTTAAACCTGAGCCTTTATCTACCCCAGCCAGCCATAGCCATAGAAAGTTACCAAAAGTTGAAGGAACAGATTTTATAGCAGCAGCCACAGCGTCTGGTTCTGTTGCGTAGCCATCATCAACAAAAATAATATTTAAATTTTTTGGTTTTTCTAAAATATCTATTTTTAGGTTTACCTCTCTTACTTTTTCATATCTATGAGGCAATCCTTGGAAATTAGGCAAAATTGAATTTAGCAAATCTATGTTCTGGCTCACCCATCTTTTTACGTCATCCAAATTTTTATTATTGGAATTAACAGCATTAGAAACAATTGCCAAAGCTAAAGCTAAATTAATTTTATTGTGCTCTCCAGGAAGCTTAAACTGAAGTTTTTGAACAGATTCAGTTGCTTCTAAGGAAGAAATTAAAATTTTGGAGTTTGGCAAACTACTTTTACTAACTTCCTGAATTTGCTGGTTAGCCACCAAAAAAGAATTGTTATACAGGAAAATTTGATCTTTTGCATTCCAATATTCTTCCGCATTACTATGCTGATCTAGATGATCTATATAGTAATTGGTAATTACCGATCTAGATGGGGAAAGTTCTGCCAAACCAATATCTTGCAACTGAAAAGAAGACAGTTCAATTACCCAAAAATTATTTACGGGACATTCAAAATTTAACTCTTTCCAAAAAGAATACGGCGAAATACCAGTTGTATTTCCACAGTAATCAGCTTTAAACGAGCCCAAACCGTTTAATATGTGTAAAATTAAGCTTGAAGTTGTACTTTTACCCTTGGTGCCAGTTACCCCAATTATGTTTGGACCAAATTTTTCTATGAAGAAAATTAAACTAGAAGTTACTGTCCAATTACCTTTTTTTTGCCGAAAAGCCAAGAACTCTGGTTTTAAACTATGAATGCCAGGGGCTTTAAAAACCCATTCCAAGTCTTCATTTTGTAAACAATCTAAATAGTTACTGCCCAATAATTTCTCTGATTTTGCCAAAACGGAGGTTAAGTCTTCCTCTAAATTTAAATTTTCAGATTTATCTGCAAGAATAATGTTTTCAGCAGGAAAATTCACAACCTGCGTTAGCCAACTTAAAAACTGCTGATTTTCTTTTCCAAGACCTATTACTGCTATTTTTTTACCCTCCTGTATTATTTTATTTAGCTTGTCTAAGTACATATTCAGAATTAATTATTTGCTGTAAATTAATAAGGTTAGACAAATTATTTTTTTGCAAATCTAAAACTATTAAATTAGAAATTGAAGTTGCAATATTTTTTTCTTCTTCAGATACATTTGTAAGTACAAAGGTTTCACTTTTTAATCTATTTCCTTCTGGCCTAATACCAATTTTAAGCCTCCAAATAGAGCTTGTATCAATTTTCAGGCTTAAGGAATATTTATATATATCAGCAATTCCTTTATGTCCTGCACTTCCCCCTGCTAATAATAACTTAGCGCAGCCAACAATTTGGTCGCTATCGTCTTGAACAACAATAATTTGAATATTTGAAGTATTAATCTTCTGGTAGGAAATAAACTTACTTAGTCTTTCACCAGAATTATTCATAAATCCGTCAGACTTAAAGCAAATAATATTGTTACTAATTTTGAAATAAAATCCGCCAGAAACTTTTTGCCAACTTAAACCCAATTTATTAGCTATTTTATCTAGTACTATCCATCCAATATTGTGCTTATTTAAAGCATATTGTTCACCCACATTACCAAGGCCATAAATTATAATCACACTTTTAACCAAAATTATATGCCTACTTAGGTCAAATGTTAGTTTTGAACTGCTTGATTTGTGCTTGTTGGGGAAGTAGTAGTTGCAGGTGAAGTAGGAGTTGTACCTGAAGTTGATGACGTTGTGGCTGGTGTTGTAGAAGCAGTGGAAGCAGCTGCGGCACATTTTACAGAAGAAACACCTTTACTGGAAAGATCTACTGCTGTAGCACCTGCAGTAGTTAAAGTTGCCTTGGTTTTTTCATGCAATGGACGTAACCCAATCTGAGTAGCAATATCGGTTAATTTTGCACTACCAATTTTTCCAGTTTCATTTAAAATTGGATCATAGCAATTAGCTAATTCTGCACCATCTTTATAAGTATCGGTGTCTGAATCATCTTTAACTGGATCTGAATAATATACATAAGTTTCGTCCCCATCAGAGATTCCATCGTTATCAGTGTCACCATTTTGTGGATCAGTTTGGAAGTTATATTCTTCTATGTTGGTTAATCCGTCACTGTCTGGATCTGTAGAATCGCCACAGATGTTAGTTACAATACAGTTACCATCAGTATCTACAACAGCTGTAGTAAATTTTTGCTTCAGCCAAGTTTTTGGAGCCTTAGTTTCGTTAAAAACTCTAGATTTAGTGGCTGGTGTATTAGCACCTCCTGTTAGAGTTGTACTGGTTGTAGAATTGGAATTATTACTAGGTGTAGTTGCAGGCGTGTTAGTACTATTGTTAGTATTAGAATTGTTGCTTGAAGCCGGAGGAGTATTAGCTGTATCTGTTGGGGTTGTTTGACCACCAAAGTTTAACCATAATAAAACACCTGCCGCTATAACCAATACTACTAGTAATCCAACTGCTCCGTACACAACAAGTTTATTTCCACTCTTCTTTTCTTCGAAGACAGGAGCTTCAGTTTCTAAATTATTACTTTGTGTATAATCTCCGTAAACGGTTGAAGCGGCTGGGTCTTGATAAGCAGGTTGCTGAGTGTAATCTGCATAAGGCGAAGCTGGAGAAGCGGAATTATAAAAACCTGCATCTGCGGGAGGCATTGGAACACCTTGATCTACATAACTACCTACCTGCTGTTGCGGCATAGTGTTGTTGTTAGGATCGTAATAAGCAGAATTATAGTCTACTGGAGGTGTTGGAGTTTGGTTTGTTGGAGTTGAATTTAAATCTTCGTTAGGCATACAGAAATAATTTACAAAGTAATTATACTACCACAGTGTAGTTTACAAAAATATGCTTGTCAAAAACTGTTTTGACTATTAAAATAATAGTGAATGGCAAATAATCAAACTACCAAAAGTTCAACCTTAGGTTTTGTGGAAGTAAGCGAAATTAGAGACGCAACTATACTTTTAAGAGAAGGTCAGATGAGAGCTGTTTTAGCGGTATCTTCAGCCAACTTTGCTTTAAAAAGTTCAGAAGAAAAAGATATGATTATTGGCACTTTCCAAGGTGTATTAAACTCTTTAGAATTTCCAATACAAATTTTAGTTCAAAGTAGAAAACTTGATTTAAACCCTTATATAGAGAAATTAAAGCAATTAGAAGATACTCAAACCAATGATTTACTTCGTGCAAAAATGCAGGAATACATTGAATACATTAAAGAAATGTTGTCTACAATTAACATTATGAACAAAGATTTTTATGTAATTGTTGGTTACGAACCTGTTAGTTTGAAGGACGGTTTGTTTGGAAGATTTTTCAGAGCCTTAAACCCAACAAGAATTATTAAACAAAAACAAGAAGACTTTATTAGAAACCGAAAGTTACTGATGTCTAGAGTAGATAAAGTTGCAGGATCTTTCGCAGGCCTTGACTTGAAAGTTGATATTTTAAGCACAGAACAACTGATTGCTTTAATATACAACTCCTACAATCCAGACACTTTGGAATCTATTAGGTTACGCGATGTAAGTAGTATTGATGTTGGATAAAGTACAACAGATTTGTAATTTATTATCTAGCTTTTTACTATAAGCTGTATTTTTCTAAATAAATTTTATCAGCACCTCTCTCTTCCAACATATTTCTAACCGATTCAACCATGAGTGGGTTTCCACATAAATAAAATTCTTGAGTTTTAAATTCTTCAATATTGGACGAAATAGCATCGTTTACAAAACCTTTGTACTCTCCAATACCAGGCTCTTCGGCACTTAGACTTGTATAAACACTAATTTTAGAAAGTTCTTCCTGTGAAAAAAAGCGGTCAATAAACTTATCTTTAGAGGTTTTTGCTCCAAAATACAAATCAATTTTACAAGGAACTTTATTTGAAAGCAAGACCTTAATCATAGGCACGAAAGGGGCTAGACCTGTTCCCGTACAAACAAAAACCTTATTTAAAGGCGTGTCTTGCATACTAAATCTACCAGCAGGACCTATTGCTTCAATTTCAGTACCAATTGCAGACTGTTCCATAAAACTAGAGCCAAGCCCAGACTGTTTAGTATTAATAATAAAGCTTATAAAACTAGAATCTGAATGAGAAGAAATATTACTAGAATTAAAGAAGGATGATTGTTTTGATAGCTCTAGTATAGAGTAAGAACGAACTACACCTTCAGCTATTTTAAAGCTAAGAAACTGACCTGGTTTGTATGCGAAAGACTGCTGAGTATGAAAAATTATTAAGTAAACTTGATCACCTACCAACTGTCTGTCTACTAATTTTAACTGTAATTTAGGCATATGTAATTGTAATGAATATTTGTAATTGATATTTCAGTTTATGATATTAAGAAACAAGGAGCAAATAAAATATACTTAAACCTAAAACTAGTACTTTAGTTTATGCTTATTAAAATCAAACTTACTATTCCAAAAATACTATTCCAAAATTTTCTTGGCAACATCGTCTGATTCAGTAATCATTTGATGCATTAAATTAACACACTGTACTGGGAATTGGCCTGCAGCACTTTCACCTGAAAGCATTACATAATCTGCTTCATCAATAACTACAGCCCTGTATAAATCGCTTATTTCAGCCCTGGTAGGAACTGGGTTGCTCATCATGCTTTCTAAAATTTGAGTAGCCACAATAAATGGTTTACCAGCTTTTCTGCAAACTTGTTTAATTTTTTCCTGGTAAAATGGAACTGCCAAGTTAATAGGCTCAGCTTCTAATGCTAAATCTCCTCTGGCAATCATTAACATGTCTGACATATCAATTATTGTAGACAACATATCGGTATGCACAGCACTAGCCATTTCTAATTTAGTACAAATTTTAGGGAAATAATTTGTCACACCAGCTTTATCTAAAACCTGTTTAATAAAACTATTTAATTCTTCTAACTGACTTGCATTTTGAACAAAACTTGGAGCAACGTATTCAGGCTGTAAAACAGGCAGTACTTCTGTTAAAAGCTGAATATCTCTATCAACCAAGAAAGGAATAGCTACGTGACTACTTGGCAAGTTAATACCTTTGTGGTTTTTCACAAACCCTCCGAATTCAACGTCGCATACAATGTGATCTTCATATATTTTGTCTACTTTCAGCTTAATTTTTCCATCATCAATAAGAACAGTTTTTTCTGGATCTACAAACTTTTGAATGCTAAACATGCAAGGCAATGTAGTTAAAGCAGCGCCTTCTTGTTTGTACCAAAACTGGGTGTTTTTCTCTAGCTTTTCTTCGTAAATAATAACTCTACTTCCAGTTTGAAGTTCAACAGGACTTTCCAAGTCTCCTACCAAAACTTTTGGTCCAGCTAAGTCTACTAAAAGCTCCATCCCTGCTTCCCTAGCCATTTTTCCAATTTCTATATGCCAGCTAGCTACATTATGTGAAAAGTTAAGTCTAGCAATACTTACTGAATGCTTTGCGAAATAATCTAGTATATCTACGGTCTGACTTGAAGGACCTAGTGTTGTAATAATTTTAGTCATGCTCTATCATACTACCACATCTGTTTTATCTTGACAAGACACTGTACATTTTCTTTGATAAACAGAGCGGATGTCTAACTACTTAAGTAAAAAAGGATTAAAAGATCTAGAAAAAGAGCTACTAACTCTTAATGAAACTAAGATCCCACAAATTTTAGATGCAGTAAATAAAGCTATTGCAGAGGGTGACCTTTCAGAAAATGCCTCTTTGGATTCAGCAAAAGAAGAGCATGATAAATTAATGGGAAGAAAAAATGAAATTGAAGAAGTTCTTGCTAACTACATAATAATTGAAGAAAAAAGTTTAGCTTCAAGTACAACTGTAAGAATTGGGAGTAAGGTTAAAATTACTTTCTTAGATACTAACAGAAATTTTAATTTACACATTGTAGGTTCTTCTGAAGCAGATGCTTTGGACGATAAAATTAGCAATGAATCACCTTTAGCACAAGCCATTATTGGTAAAAGCGTTAATCAAGAAATATCTTTTAATCAGAATAAACAAACTTATAAAGTAAAAATATTAGAAATAAGTTAATCAAATTATATATATGTCACTAGTTGTACAATCAGGATCTAAGCAATATGTTTTAGAATTAGGTCAAAAATTTTTAGTAGATAGATTAGAAGCAGAATTATCTTCTACAGTAGAGTTAAATTTAATTCATGCTTATGGCGAAAACGCAGGCTTAAAAGCTGTAAAAGCCACAGTATTAAGACACTTAAAAGGTGAAAAAATTAGAGTTGTTAAATTCAAATCTAAATCTAACTATCATAGACAGTATGGTCATAGGAGTTATTTAACTGAATTACAAGTTGAAGGTGGAATTGTTAAGCCAGTCAAAAAGGCTGTAAAAGAAGAAGTTAATATAGAAGAAACAAAGCCAGAAAAAAAAGCTACAAAAACAGTTAAACCAGCAGAAGTAAAAGAAAAAGCAGTTAAAGTTGAAAAGAAAGCTGTAGTTAAAAAGGCTACAACTGTTAAAAAAGCTGAAACTAGTGAAACTAAATAGTATAAAGAAAATTTTATAGAAATTCTATGCGCCATCTTAAAACAACCAAGAAATTTAAAAGAACAACTGAAGAAAGAAAAAGACTTTGGACAGATCTTTCATCTGGATTAATTCAAAGCGGTCAAATTATAACTTTTACAACCAGAGCCAAATGGTTCAGACCAAAATTTGATAGATTAGTAACCAACTGTAAAAAAGCAGGAGAAAATAAAGAACTAGCTTTCAAATACCTACGTCAATACTTTTCCGAAGCTGTAAGTAGAAAAATGTTAGAAGATGTAATTCCTAAATTACAAACAAGAAATTCTGGATATACAAGACAATTTCACCTTGCAGATAACTTCCACACATTAGATCAAAGTGTTGTACAAATTGTATCTGATAACCAATAAACTATAATTATATGTCCATTGCTTTAATGAATAAAACCAAAACTACAAGACCAACTAAAACTGGATTACAAAGATCTTGGTATATTTTAGACGCCTCTAAACAACCCCTAGGAAGATTAGCTTCTAAGGCTGCTAACTTATTAACTGGTAAAAACTTAGCCAGCTACGCCTCTGATGTTGACATGGGTGGAATACTAGTTATAATAAATGCAGATAAAATTGTTCTAACCGGTCAAAAAGCCATAAAGAAAAATTATTTCAGACACTCTGGCAGAATTGGTAGTTTAAAAATTACATCTTTCCCAGAACAAATGGCTAAAGATTCAACCGTACCTTTGTACAAAGCTATTAAAGGAATGTTACCAAAAAACAGACACCAAGACCTTAGAATGAACAACAGAGTTCACATTTTTAAGGCTAATCATAACTTTACAAATGGTGCACAAATGATTGAAGTAATCTAAATTAAAAATAAACACATTTCATATGCCTACAATTAATCAATTAATTAGAAAACCTAGACTTAAAACCACTACCAAAACTAAGTCTCCAGCAATGGGTATTTCTTGGAACAATAACACTAAGTCTGTTGTAAACAATAACTCACCTTTCAAAAGAGGAGTTTGTACTAAAGTTTACACAACTACACCTAAGAAACCTAACTCTGCTGTTAGAAAAGTAGCTAAAGTTAAGCTTTCTAATAAAATGGAAGTAATTGCCTATATTCCTGGTATTGGCCACAACTTACAAGAACACAGCGTTGTTTTAATTAGAGGTGGTAGAGTAAAAGATTTACCTGGTGTACGATATCATATTGTACGTGGTAAGTTAGACACTGCAGGAGTTCAGAAAAGAATGGGTAGTAGAAGTAAATACGGTGCTAAAAAACCAAAATCCAAATAGTTTAACAAAACTAATTTCACAAAGAAATTTCCCTCGGTCAGCCGAGGGGTTTGTTTTTAATAGAAATCTTCTTCTGCTTCTAAAACTTTATTAGCAATTTGGAAGCGTTGTTCCATTAGCTCTAGCTTCTTGGTATTAAGGAAGAGCTGGAATCCAACTTCTACCTTAAATTCTTTGTCTGGAAAAGAAATCTCGCTGTTTCGCAACTCAGTTAGCAAGTTGTATTTGCATGGAATAATTCCAACAAGATAAACACCACTAACATAATATTTTTCAAGAGTAACTGGATGGGAAATAATTCCATTTTCTGCTACCTGATGATCTAAAAATTCTTCCCAAAGCCGTAAATCCCAATAATCGCAATTTAAAACCTTGGCGACAACATCAATTGTTGTGCTTTTTACTTTATTTTCTGTTTCTTTAACAGTAATAGAGCAATCTTCACCAACTAGTAAATCAGAAAAACTCAATCTAGTTTTAGTCTTAGCCACAGTAACCTCACAAAAAAATAAAATTTCCTTTTTTATATAAGCATAAAAATTTAAGTTTTGCAAGTATATTTTAATTGGTTTACTGTAAGATCAAAATGCTAGTTCAAATCTACTCTTGACTAATTCTTAACTCCAATTCCTTTCCTCATTAAATATAAGTTAGCGAAGGATAGAACTGCAGCTACTATAATTAAAAGTGTGGCACTGTACCAAATTTGGAAATCTGAGGTTCCGTAAAAACCTGCTCTAAAACCATCTACCATGTAAACAATTGGGTTAAACTTGGCTACATCGCTCCAGAAGCTTGGAAGGCTTTTTATAGAATAAAATACTCCTCCTAAATAAGTTAATGGTGTTAAAATAAAAGTTGGAATAATAGAAAGATCATCAAACTTTTGGGCAAAAATAGCGTTCATAAAACCGGCTAAAGAAAAAACTATAGCTGTAAGTAAACTAAAAAATATTACTAAAGCTGGGTTTTCAACCTTTGGTAAAGTGAAAAAGAATGAAACAATAAACACAACCAAGCCAACCAACATTCCACGTAAAACTCCCCCGCCTACATATCCAGACATAACAACCCAATTAGGAGTTGGCGAAACCAAAACTTCTTCAACATATTTTTGTAATTTAGCACCGAAAAACGAACTTAAAACATTTGCATAACTATTGGTAATAATAGACATCATAATAATACCTGGAACCACAAATTGCATATAGGAAAGGCCATTAATTGCACTAATTTGAGAGCCAATAATTGTTCCAAAAATTAAGAAATATAAACTTTGAGTAATTGCTGGTGGTAAAATTGTTTGCCCCCAAATACGCATAAAACGCACAACTTCCTTTCTTACAATTGTGGTGAAGGCCACCCAAGAAATTGATGGTTTGCTAATACTAGAAGATGAATTTGAATTATCGGACATAAATTTGTATAATGTTTATTTGGTTACGCTTAAAAATAATTCCTCCAAACGGTTACCTTTTGGTCTTATGCCAGCAATTTTAATGTTTTGACTATCAAATAAATGCATTAACTGATTTAAGTTATGAGTTTTATCTATTACAATTTCAAAATTATTTTGATTAGCCATTGAAACAGAACTAGCTACTTCAGTTGAATTATTCTGCACTTTGAAATCTTTAAAATCTATTTTCTGGTTTACGTCTTGCAGTTCTACTGTATAAATTTCTGAGTCTAAGGTTTTTAATAAATTGGAAACGGAATCGTTAAGAATAATTTCGCCTTGTTTTATAATTGCTGCACGCTGACACATTTGCTCTACTTCTTCTAGATAGTGAGTTGTTAGTAAAATAGAAACACCCTCTTCTTGGTTAAGTTTTCGTAAATAATTCCACATTCCAATTCTAAGCTGAACATCTACTCCCACAGTTGGTTCGTCTAAAAATAGAAGTTTTGGTTTGTGCATTAACGCCCGGGCAATTAGTAAACGTCTCTTCATTCCCCCAGACAAGTTTCTAGAATATTCTTCTCTTTTATCCCAAAGTTCTAGATGGGTTAAAACCTCTTCGGCTCTTTTTAAGGCTTCTTTTCTTTCAATTCCAAAATATCCGGCTTGCCAAACAACAATATCTATTACTTTTTCAAAAATACTGAAATTAAATTCTTGAGGAACTAAACCAATAAATTGTTTAGCTTTGTTAGGATTGGTATCTAAATTGTTTCCAAATATGCTAATTTCACCGCTAGTTTTACGTTGTAGAGAAGAAGCAATACTTATTAAAGTAGTCTTCCCTGCCCCATTTGCACCCAATAATGCATAAAACGAGCCCTCTGGAATTATTAAGTCCACCCCTTTTAAGGCCTGCACACCGTTATCGTATTTTTTTACAACTTGTTTAGCTGATAAAGCATCCATAATGTTAAATGGTGGATACAGGGCAATATGTTGTCAAACATAAACTAGCATTTAAAAACAACAGATGCGATAGTTCATTTACGACATTTATCTGATAATAGTTTATAAAAAAAATGAATAGAATGATGTATTAAAGGTTTCAATGATAAACTCATCCAAATATACTCTTGAAAACATAGTAACCTAAAGAATATATCAATTATTCTATTTACCATCTTAGAAATGTACTGTATAATGGCTAAAAGAAGCTCGTTCAATTCGCACCGAGACCACCAAAAAGAAATAATTAAAAAGTGCAGCAAAAAATAAACAAAAAGAAAGTATGTTAAGCAGGTTTTATAATGGAATTCAGGGAATATTTACCAACATCAGCAAAATTGATTATAGATCATTGGCCATTTTTAGAATTGGAATTGGGTTGTTAATTATAATAGATTTAATTTCAAGAATTCCAGATTTAATAGCCTTTTATACAGATCAAGGTATTTTATCTAGATTTGCATTGCTGCAATATTTTTCCGATGTAAATAGGTTTTCGTTGTACAATATTAATGGTCAATTCTGGTTTGTTTCTTTGTTATTTTTAATTAGTTTGGTAAGCGCCTTGTTTCTAGTTCTAGGTTACAGGACCAGACTATTTACTTTTATTTCTTGGGTTTTACTATTATCTTTGCACAATAGAAATGAGCTAGTTTTGCAAGGCGGAGACAACTTATTTCATATAGTTATGTTTTGGAGTTTGTTCCTCAATTTAGGGCAAGTTTGGAGTTTAGATTCACTATTCAAAAACAAAAAAATGGATGTTTTAGAAGAAAATTCAGATGAAAAAATAAATTATGTATCTAATATTGCCAGCCTAGCAATTCTGGTTCAAGTAGCATTAACATTGTTATTTGCGGCAATTTTAAAAACTGGTAATGAGTGGCTTTGGCCTAATTTTACAGCTTCAGCAATAGCCATGAAAGTAAATTATTTAAGTACAGATTTCGGAAGGTGGTTATTAAACTTCCCAGAACTACTTAAATTATCTACGGCACTGCTTTATTGGATAGAATTTTCTGCGCCAATACTTCTTTTCTTCCCTTTCAAAAATGAAGCAATTAGAAATGTTATTTTACCAATTATTATTTTGATGCTAGTTAGTTTCGGTCTTGGGCTACAGATATTTTTATTCCCTTATATTTTTGTTGTTTCCTTTTTACTTTTCACGCCTTCAAAATTCTGGGATTGGCTAGCTAATAAAATGAAACCAACTGAAAAGTTAACATTTTATTACGATCAAGAATGTAGTTTTTGTACTACAGCAGCCTGTGCCTTACAAAACAGTTTGGTAATAATTTCTGGCCAAAGCAAGAAAGACACTTTAGAAGCAATGTTGAAATACGATTCTTTTATTGTAGAAGATAACACCGGTGAACGTTTCTATAAATTTGATGCTATTCTAAGAGTTGGGAAAAGCTGGCCACTATTTAGCTGGCTAGTTCCGGTATTTAAACAAGGGTTTTTATACAAATTAGGAAACAAATTGTACGAAATAATTGCTAAAAACAGACATAAGATTTCTAATTTCATTGATTCAATTAACCCTAGATTAAATGTTAAGGATGATGAATGTGTTTCTAAAGATGAAATTAAAACCCTAAAACCAAATAAGAAGTTTAATTTAAATTTTCCAGAGTATATTACGCAAGGTTTAGCGGCTTTTTTTCTGATTTATATTTTATTTTGGAATGTAGGTGAAAGTTTTAAAGAATACAAAATTGCAGAGCCTTTGAACCAAGTTGGCTGGACTTTAGGTTTGAATCAGCGTTGGGATATGTTTTCCCCTTCACCACTTAAAGTCTCTGGGTGGTATGTAATTCCTGGAAAGCTAGCAGACGGAACAAAAGTTGATGTCTTTAACAAAAATTTTAATGCTCCATATTTGTATCAGTCTGAATTAAGAGATATAAATAAGACCAACGGTTCAAATTTTAATTTCGAAGAACAAGTAAGACAGCTTCCTTCCGATATGAATTCACAGGGCTGGAGAAAGTATTTAACAGATTCTATTCCTTCAAACGAAAAAGCAAGAGAGAATTTTGGTGGATATTTATGCAGAAGATGGAATGATGGAAATGTAAACAATTTAAGCAATATTTTTACAGGAAATTCACAGTTAGCTGAACCAAACAGCAATCAGTTAAGCAATTTATTTAATCCAATTCCAGACAGTAAAAAACTTCACACTTTCCAACTTCTATTCTTTCAAAGGACTGCAGACCAAAACCAATATTCTTTACCAACCAAAATTGTGTTAATGGAGTATAGATGTTATTAATCTGGAATAAAAAAAACGACCAAAATGGTCGCCAATGCTATACTAAATTAAGTCTTACTACCTAGCTTTGTTCCTCTTTCTGTCGTTAGGATCTAAATACTTTTTTCTAATACGAATATTGATTGGAGTTACCTCTACAAGTTCGTCGTCTCCAATATATTCTAAAGCATTTTCAAGACCCATTTCTCTTGGTGGAGTTAAGGTTAAAGCGTCATCACTACTTTTAGAACGAACGTTGCTTAACTGCTTACCTTTAGTTGGGTTCAATTCCAAATCTTCATTTTTAGAAGTTTCGCCAATAACCATACCTGCGTAAACGTCTACAGCGGCGCCTATGAACAATGTTCCACGTTCTTGGGCATTATTTAAGGAATAAGCCATTGTAGTGCCGCTTTCCATAGAAATTAAGCTACCGTGATCTTTTGTTACGGTTAATTGAATTGTTGGCTTATATTCATCGAATACAGAGTTAATAACTACGGTTCCTTTAGTGGAAGTTAAAAGATAACTTTTTAAACCAATTAAAGCACGTGTGGCCATTTTAGCCTCAAAATGAATTTCGGTTCCAGACTCGTTTGGGTTAATTTGTAAAATCTCGGCACTTCGTTTGCCAAGCTCTTGTAGAACAACGCCTTGGTAATCTAAAGGTACGTCTATTTCTACTAATTCAAAAGGTTCATACATCTGACTCATATTAAATAAATCAACTCAATTTTTTCATTTCAAGTCAAATATTTGCCAAAACTACTAAAAATTTACAATTATTCTAGTGTAGCGGAGATGCTTGCCATCTCCATTATTCGAACAAATTTGATTATCATTTGGAGAAATCAATGAGCCACATTAAAATAGATTGGCAAAGTGAGTTAACAGATGGACAGCTAGATCTTATATATATAAATAGCGCAGCAAGTAAGGATATTGTTTTATCAAAAGATTACCACATGCTTGTATTCGCTCAAGATAGAATTTTAAGTATAATGAATATCATTAGACACCATAGAAATTCTATTCACCCAGAATACAATGCAATCATGGGATTGGCAAAAATTGGAAATGTAAAATATATAGACTTTTTTGCCACACACAATAGTAAAGATAAAACAGTTGTTGCTTGGAGCTCTACATTATTAAAAGCTCCCCAAACAGCTGAGTCGGAGAGCAGTTTCATTACAAGGTACGGAGTATTAATTGAGCTGGAAAAAACTATTATCTTTGTCCCAGATATAAGACTAGTTGGCGAAGACCCTACCATTGATTTTCACAAATTACCGAATAAGGTATATTGCTATCAACAAGAATCTTTAGATTTTTCACCATTATTTTAATTAAATATAACCCCATTTCTGGGGCTTTTCTTTTTACATGAAGTTTTTCTACGCTGCTTCCATAGCTTCTACCTCTTCCTTAGTTTTCATAATAACTTCAGGACGGGAAACTTCAAGTTCAAAACCTTCCCTTCTCATGGTTTCAATTAAAACAGCAAGATGAAGCTCACCCCTACCGGAAACTACAAATTTGTCTGCAGATTCTGGATGGTCGGAAACACGTAAAGCTACGTTAGTTTCTAACTCTTTGTAAAGTCTTTCTCTAATTTGTCTGGAAGTTCCAAGTTTTCCTTCTTTTCCAGCAAAAGGTGAAGTATTTACGCCAAAAGTCATTCTAATTGTAGGTTCGTCAACTTTAATTCTTGGAAGAGCCTGGTTGAATTCTGCAGTTGTAATTGTATCACCAATTTGAATTGTATCAACACCTGCAACCATAACAATTTCACCAGCTGAAGCCTCTTCAATTTCTTTAATATTAAGTCCATCAAAAACAAGTAGACTTGTAACTCTTCCTTTTACAGTACTATCTTCTTTAATAACTGAAATTGGCATGTTCTTAGTAATTTTACCAGAAAGAATTTTACCAGCAGCAATTTTACCCTTAAAGTTATCATAGCTTAAAGCCAAAGCCATAATTTGAAGTGGATTAACGTCGGTTACATCTTGATGAGCCACTGTTGG
Source organism: uncultured bacterium (assembly GCA_963704645.1). Taxonomy (GTDB): domain Bacteria; phylum Patescibacteriota; class JACMRA01; order JACMRA01; family JACMRA01; genus JBILXY01. The sequence goes on along the minus strand of OY969926.1, from coordinate 721,862 downwards.
AGCTGGGACATTATCAATTATTACATCTAATAAACCAAATAGGTTATCTTCTAATTTATCTGGAGATTTACCAGCTTTACCTTGTACACCGCTAGCATAAACAATTGGAAAATTCATTTGTTCGTCAGAGGCACCCAAATCTAGGAACAAATCTTCAACTTTAGACAAAGCTTTTTTAGGATCAGCTGCAGGCTTGTCTACTTTGTTTACAATTACTACAACTTTTAAACCAAGGTGAATAGCTTTTTTAAGTACAAACTTAGTTTGAGGCATTGGACCTTCTTGTGCATCTACAAGCAAAACAACACCGTCTACCATTCTAAGTCCTCTTTCTACTTCTCCACCAAAATCGGCGTGACCAGGGGTATCTACAATGTTTAATTTGTATTCTTTATAATAAATACTAGCGTTTTTAGCTTTAATTGTAATTCCACGTTCGTGCTCCTGATCCATGGAATCCATAATTAAATCTCCAAGGCTTTCTACATTTCTAATTTCAAGTGTCTGACGAATAAGACCGTCCATTAAAGTAGTTTTACCATGGTCAACGTGTGCAATAATAGCAATGTTTCTTATTTTATCTGCTGGATAGTTCATACATATAGCTATAATTAAGATTTATATTCAGTCAAATGTTTTAAATTTCAAGCTAAATTCAAAGCAGGCGCATTCCAAGTACTGCACCCAGAACTTGTTTCAGGGTCTAAGTTAAGTACATTCACAAAAATATAAAGATATAGGTGTATTTTCTAATATGTTCAGGCAAGAAAGACACAGCTAATTTGACCGTTTCAAAATTTATTATCTTGCTTAAATTATGGTTTCGTAGCTCAATTGGATAGAGCAGTTCCGTCCTAAGGAAAAGGTTGTGCGTTCAAGTCGCGCCGAGACCACCAATAAAATTAACCCCATTTCAGGGAGTTTTTTTGTTTCTTGGAGGGAATTTGTAGCGACTAGCGTGTATCACCATTTGTGGTTTGAAAAATACAACTAACTCTTGCATAAAGTATATTTCTGTGCTTATATTAAAGAGCTTAAAAGCTACTTATTGAATTTATAAAAACTGAGGGAAAACCCATGTATGCAGCAATTTTAGTTGAAGCACCAGACATTAATGGTACAATTCACCCTAATCAAATTCTATTGATCGATCTGAACATTAATAATGCACCTTATTACGGCGATGGAGATCCTAGTTTTTATTTAAAAAATAGTAAGGTCATTAGATTTGATTGCAGTTCGTCAAGTTTGTTTGATTTTTCGCTTTTTGGAATTAGTCTACCTTTAGAATTGGCTTCTAATCCAACTATTGGAGGCTCTGTACGGGCTTTGTTCGGACACCCGACCCACGATGATGGTTGGCCAGTGTATTCGCACCAGTTTTCCGTTACTGCAACAATTGTTGCTTTGTGGGGAACGTGTTTTACACCTAAAAATTGTCATATCCTTTTCTACAAATATAGCCGGAAGTGGAAACGTTTTCGTTACAATATTAAAAGGAAGTGTTATCATCTTAATGGTAGTTGTAATCCAAAAATAATTGGAATCACTCATGGTTCCTTTTCTACCGCTCAGTATGTGTAGAACTTTAATTATCAGCTGGGAAAACAGCTTTTTTGTTGGGTAAATTATTTAATTCTATTCTCCATCACATCTTTTTTTCAGATACAAAGTTTTTTGCATCAGCCAAACCCGAAAGGAACAAACACCATCAATAAAATTAACCCCATTTCAGGGAGTTTTTTTGTTTTCAAGGAAATTCGCAGCAGCAATGTTGCGTCGCCACAGGCAACACGACAAACCCCGCCCTATCTACACTCTCAAACAACTAAACACCACGCCTAAAACAGCTGCCGAAATGAAGTTGTCACTTTGGAAATACTCACTGGCAATTCAATCTTAATATTTTTTAGATAGGCATCTTTCCCTGCTACGAATAGATACAAATTAAATATTATAATGTTATACACCATCCAAATTAATATTCCATAATACTTATAATCACTTAAAACAATCTTACCTTGAGCGAAAAATATACCAATGGCAAATAAATAAGATCCAATAAAAATTGCATTAAATACATATACAAAATTGAACCAATAATTACTCTGGTTTCTTTGCCCTGTGGGCTGCCACGACATATTAATTTTAAAAATAGTGTGGAATAAAGCAAGTGTATAGGCACTAAGAGCGGCAAAGCTTGCTACATAAATTCCAATTTTAGTTTTATGCAATCTAATTAGTGGGAGAACAAATAAAGAAAAAATTAAAAAGGGAAGAAAGGGAAGAGAGTAAAGTATAGTTATATTATCAAAATGAAATGCTAAGGCTACAAAACCAATTATTGATAAGAATGAAGGAAAAGCAGCATGAATATAATAAAGAAAACCTGAAATGTATGAAAGTCTAGTTTGAAAAGGTATTTTAAGTTTCCAAAAAGTTGTACTAAACAGTAAGCTCATACTTCCTTTACACCATCTGTATTGTTGCTTGAAGAATGATACAAAATCATCTGGGCAATAACCTTGGGCAAGAATATATGGAATATACTTTATCTTAAATTTATTTTGCAGCATCATTACTCCCGTCCACACGTCTTCTGAATGTTCAATTTGATAGGTACCCCCAAATTTATCTAAACTGGATCGTCTATAAACTGCGTTAGTTCCTACACAAATTGCCGCCCCAAATGAATTTCTAGCCACTTGAATAATTCTATAAAAATCTTCCTGAGTAGCCGCTGCACCATATTCCAACCAACTTTTTTTATGCAAGTTTTTGTGAATTTCAAAATACTGCGGAGTTTGCAAAATACCAATATTTTTATCCAATGTCATGTACGGAACTGTTTCATTTAAAAATTCTGCAACGGAGCAAAATCGGCGTCAAAAACCACAATGTACTCCCCTTCACTTCTTTCAAATCCATATTTCAAATTTCCTGCTTTTTTCATCTCCCCTTTATTCGGTCTGGATAAATATTTAAAACCATATTCTTTAGCTAAGTTCTCCAGCTCTATTCCCCCCCTTATCATCAAGCACATAAACCTGGTAATTTGGATAATTAATATTACTTACGCTAAGCCAAGTTCTATTAATAATTTGCATGCTTTCGCCGCAAACTGGTAAAAATATATCAACACTTGGAGCATTAGATTTGTTTGAAGTAAAAAAATTAACCAGTTTTTTATGATAATTTAAGTCTGGGGTTTTATAAAAAAAGTTTATTGAATATATTATTAGATAATAACAGCTTAAAATAAAAATAAAAGGACCAAAAATGAACCGATAAAGTATGTTCAAATTCAAGAATAAAATATGGCCATACAACGCAATTAGCCAAGTAATTATACCAATTCCATAAATCAGTTTTAGAACTGCCGTGTTATTAATAACATACATGTATTTATCAAATTTTTCACCATGAATAGATCTTTCAATTTTGTTTTTCTCAAATCTGCGCCAAAATACCATAATTGTTAAAGGTTAACATGCTAAACATGCCGTGTCAAACAAATTCACAAACCTCTAAATAAAACAACCCTCACAAAGAATTTTTACATAAAATCGTAGCGGCGGCGACCGCGGCGCCATCACCACACGTAGGGGAACGCTCACCGTTCCAGTAGCGGCGCAGTTTACGAGCCAACATTGGAATCCACAAAAGCATAAAATCTTGCAATTAAATTATTATTGTGCTTTAAAAGAAATGTATAAAAGCAAACAAATTTATTTGGAGAATTACAAAAAAATGCCCGGAAATATTTTAACAATAAATGTTTCAGCTCAGCCCATTTCATTTCGATCAAATAATCTGATAGCATCTGTCACAAAAGAAACAACACTTGAAATTGATCTTGATTCTAAGCCTGATGGAGCAGGAGTCTGGCTTGAAAGATATTATCTCGCCGAGCCAGAACAAATAGATGGCAATGTCTATTTTTTTGCGGTAGACCTTACTTTTGACAAGCCTAAAAAAGGCCAGGCGGTTCGTGTAGTTGTTGGAACTCTATCAAATGATTATACTTCTGAAACTGATTTTAGAGATTGTATTCTCTCTACCTCCGAGGTTAATGGTTTTGTAGTGTAAATACTATTATCTAATTCAAATATACCAAGCTGGAAACCCCAGCTTTATTTCATGCCCAAATTTATTGGAATACCAGAATCAAATCACCCTTTACTAAAAATCCAAATATTCAAAGTCTTAAACCATGAACATCCTGTACGTTTCTTCCCCTTTAAAAAGCAATTACGGAGGTGGAGAAAAATTTATTGAAAATTTGGTTACCAACCTTCCGCAGCATGAACATAGTTTTTTAGGTGGAAGTTTGGCTTTGTACAAAGTTTTTGAAAAATTAGGAATGAAAGCCACCCTAGCTTCAGCTGGATTCGAACCTGTAACAGTAAAAAACCTACTTCTAAGCCCTTTTAGCTTTATTTTAGGGCTACTACATGTTTTTAAGTTTAGAAACGAGTTTAAAGAGGCTGACATTATTGTTTCCCCAACATCATTCACAGAATTATTTTTCGTTCTTCCTTTCGTAAGAATTTTGTGGAATAAACCCATGGTTTTTATTATTCAGAACAACCGTTTTCCAAAATCTATTCAAAAAAGCCCACTTCTGCCAATTTTAAAATGGATGTGGAAGAAATATCCTGTGGTTTTTATGTCTGAAGCCCAAAAAGCCGAATGGAGTAAAGATGGAGAAATAGCTAAAAACAGCAGTGTAATTCATCACGGAATTCCTGTTTCTAATCTTGATATTGCGAATTGGAGTAACCGAGAGGAAATTCACATTGGGTTTTTAGGAAGAATGCACGAAGAAAAAGGTGCAGACGTTTTACTAAAAGCTTTAAGTAAATTGGAGGTGAACAAAAAACTAATTGTGCATTTGGCGGGTGAAGGAGAGTATTTAGAGAGCTTGAAGGCTTTGGAGAGAGATTTACAGTTCAACTCAAATACTAACATTTTGTGGGAAGGCTTCGTTTCCCCCACCCTTAATTTTTACAACAACTTAGATTTGTTTGTTTTTCCAAGCAGACGTGAAAGTTTCGGTTTAGTTGTAGCCGAAAGCTGGGAACGCGGAGTGCCGGTTTTGTGTTCCAATTTAGACGTGTTTTTAGAATTAAAAAGTTTACAAGAAAACATTCTAGAGAAAAAACTTGTTCATATTTTAGACGATGTTCAATCTTTGCTAAAACAAATTCAGGAATTTATAAAAAATATTGATTACTGGCAAAGTTCTGGAGTTAAACAAGAAATTAGGAAAACTGTTTTAAATAATTTTCAGCTGGAAAGTATGGCTGGGAAATATGATGAATTGTTTAAAAAGAGTATTCAAAAATAATAAATTCACAGCATCTTTCATATTTCATTCAGAAAAAAGACCACCTTTCGAATTGCTATATCTTTTGTATTGCACAAAGATAGCCTCTTTTTGAGCAATTTATAAAAAGTTTTTGAGTATTGCCCCACTTAGACCCTGAAACAAGTTCAGGGTGACAGTTACTCCCAATTGATCTATAACGGACTGGGAATTGAAACTCCACAGTATAATTGATTACCATCTCTTAATTTCGCCCAATACCAAACCACCCCGAAGGGTGGCCTAGTTATCAAAGTGTGAGTTTATAAAAAACTACTTTCCTGATTTAACAGCTTCTTTTAAGGTTTTACCTACTTTGTAAGCTACACTAGTGGAAGCAGCAATTTGCATTGGTTCTCTAGTTTTAGGGTTAACACCTTTTCTAGGACTGCGGGTGACCTTACGGAAAACGCCGAAGCCAGTAATGTTAACTTCAATTCCTTTAGCCAAAGAGTCAGTAACCACGCTAACAAAAGTGTTCAAGAATTTTTCACCTTGAGCTTTGGAAACGCCAAGATTCATGGAGATGGAATCTACCAATTCTGTGCGGTTCATTTTTTGAGTTGTACTTTTAGCCATTCATATCACCCCCTTTCTAAGTAATTAGGCCGAAGCTAAAAGGAAGTTAGCTTTTTGTCAAGCAAGTATGCTAAATATTGCCTTTTAAGTAGGCTTTTAAAACCTCCAAAGTTGCCTCACAATCTCCTAAAGCTGTATGGGCTTTAAGCCTAGAAATGCCTAATTTATCAGCTAAACCACCATCTTTAGAAAGTGAAGTTATAGGAAATGGTGGCTCTGTACCAGCCCGTTCAGCTTTTAAGTTGAAATAATACGCCAAAGCCTTTGTATCAATAAAATTATTCCCCAACATTTCACGTGCTAACCTTGAACCGAAAGAATTTTTTACAAAAGTTGTATCTAAATAAGCGTAATCAAAAGGGTAAAATTGAGCTACTACAATTGGCGGTTCAATAAAATATTTATTTAAAAACGTATAGAATTCTTGGCAAAAAACTAATTGCGAAATTGCATCTGGCCTTTTATTTAAATCTATATTATTAACTTTCATAGCTTCTGGGTCTATAAAAGCGTTTTCTTCAGGCTGAATCTCCCAAACTTTTTTATCTAAAATGTTTAATTCTTGGTCTGTAATAATTATTCCTACTTCAAGCAAGCAACTTAAATGCGGGTGTAATCCAGTGGCTTCTGTATCTAATATTAAATATTTAGCATTTTTTGACATATGTGTATTTGAAGAGTATAATAATTAACTTAAGAAGGCAAATCTAACCATTTTTTATGAGGAAGCAGGACGTAATTAATTTTATTTTAGTAGTAATTGGTTTAGTTGTAATTCTTGGAGGATATTATGTTGTATACATCAACATTTTATTGAAAACCAGCCAAGAACAGCAAAATAAATCCTTGAACTACAAGTAACCACAGTTAGTGGATAAATTTCTTATATAAAAATAATTCTGAAAAATCTTTAATATTAACCTGTAGCTGGTCGTAGTACATTTTAATAAGTTTAATTAAGTTATTCCATCAACTGAAAGATGACTCTACAACAACCTAATTTCAATATTCTACAATGTGCTTGTTTGCATTTGAGATAATGACTAAACACTTTCTGGCTGTGCGCCTCTTTTTTTAAAGTAACTTAAACTATTGACATAAGCATGATAAATTGAAAATTATTTTAAAGCCGAAAAACAAATCGCCCGAAGGCGATTGAATAACTTGGAAAGTTAATGTAATTACTTAACTGTTACTTTGCGGAATGTGTAGATTCCAGCAAGAACAATTATAGAACCAGCTAATAAGCCGATGCTTTGTGAACCAATTTCAAAACTGGCGTAACGTGGGAAAAAAGCTAACATAATAGATAATAAATTCTTTAACTAAAACCTCCTACTTTATTTAGTATAAAATGCTAAACTAGTTTGTAGGTTTAATTAAATTAGGCTTCGTATACAAATGAATTATGTTTTTGTCAAGACATTTGTACTTAATACCTTAAACAAGGTTTTTTAAAGCTGCAAATTTTCATTGAAAATAAAGATATTTTATAATTCAAACAATTTAAAAACATAAAAATTTTATAATAAAAAGTCAATATATAAGATAATTAATACAAATATACTAAGTTTTGTTACACTATTTATATTCAATCAAAAAATAACTAGCCTATTTATTAGGTATATTTTGTTGTATTAATAAAGTTAATCTAGACTAGATAACACAAATAATAATATATGCACATTACAAATTTGCTTGACGAAATTAAAAGCTAGCATTTACCTTAATTTAATCGCCACTTCGGCTTTAATAAATATATATGTTTAGACGACTACTATTGGTTTTCACCGATGCAGAACTAAGAACCAAATTAATTAAGATTATTCTTTTATTAATTGGTGCAAGACTACTTGCCCACATCCCAATTCCAATTTTAGGAATTCAAGAAATAGCCAATATCATTGATTCAGATGCAGTATTTGGTTTACTAAATACAATATCTGGAGGATCTTACGGAAGATTATCTTTTGTAATGTTAGGTGTAGGTCCTTACATTACAGCTAGTATTGTAATGCAACTTTTGGGTGTAATTGTTCCTAAAATTAACGAAATTCAAAAGGAAGAAGGCGAACAAGGTAAGCAAAAAATTAACCGCTGGACACGTTGGCTAACCATTCCACTTGCAGCTTTCCAAAGTTGGGCAATTTTACAGTTCCTAGCCTCTGGTAGCAGCTCTACTGGTCAATCTATTAACTTACCAGATGTTCTAAAGCAGCCAGACATTACTTTAGCATCTTTTGGATATTGGGCTTTAGTTATATTATCAATGACAGCAGGAAGCGTTATTATGATGTGGATTGGAGAAATTATTACAGAATACAAAATGGGAAATGGTATTTCACTATTAATTCTTTCAGGAATAGTAGTGCGTTTGCCAGACCAATTAAGTAAATACTGGGCAACTATTCAACCTAATTTTCAGTTATTATTTGAAAAGTTCAACTTCTCTAAAGCAACCAACTGGGAAGTTTGGCAAGCCTTTTTGTGGGGAAACCCAACTTGGGCTCCTGCAAGAGGGTTTTTAGAAGTGCTTGTACTATTCACAACAACCTTGCTTCTTGTTGTATTCGTAAATGATGCGGTAAGAAAATTAGTTGTAATTTACTCTAGAAGAGGTCACAGCGAAGGTAACTCAAGAACTTTGGGCAAAGTAACTGCTGACTTACCAATTAAGGTAAATATTGCTGGTGTAGTTCCAATTATTTTTGCAGTAGCATTTATAGTATTTCCTTCAATAATTTCCAGGTTCTTTACTACAGCCAATGTAGGAAGCATCGCCACCGGTGCAAGTCAAGTTGAAAGCTACCTTTCTACTCAAAACAAGCAAGATGCAATTAGACCATCAGGCTTACCAGAAAGAAACTATTTAGGCATGTACTTTAGTAAGAATACCGATGCAATTAATACAGCTAAAAATTACGATCCAACAACAGGACAAGAATTATTTGGTTTTACAATAACTACCCAAAGCCAGATTAAAAACTCTTTCTTTGAAGGAACCCCTATTAGTTTTGAATTACCAAGCACTAACTTAGGTTTCCTACCTGAATACACAGTTAGATCAAACGGTATTTTAGCTTACACTTTCTTCTACTTCTTACTTGTAATATTCTTCACTTACTTCTTCACTTCTACAGTTGCATTTAAAACTGAGGATGTATCTGAAAACTTACAAAAAAGTGGTGCTTATATTCCAGGTTACAAACCAGGGCAAGAAACCAAGGACTATTTAGATTACGTTTCTAACAGAATTAACGTAGCTGGTAGTTTATTCTTAGCTTTAATTGCGGTTGTACCTATTCTGTTCACCCAAAACATTAACTTTGGCGATGGAACTTTAAGCGGAATTGTAGGAGGAACAACTTTGTTAATTTTAGTTTCAGTAACAATTGAAACTTTGAAACAAATTGAAGCCCAAGCAACAAGTATAGATTACGAAAGATTTACTAAATACTAGGATTCAAAATTGAGTAGCGGAGGGGGCAACCCCTCTTTTTTATATTTTACTAAATAGAATATCAGAATATTATTAAAAATATGCACCTACCATATAATTTAAATTTGTTTAAGAATGAAACCCTTTCAGAAACAGATATAGAAAATTTCACATGTCCGTATTGCAGAAAATGCATAATGACAAAATCGAGTGAAATTGAACATTTTAACACAAAAGAAAGTCAGGCAATATACGAAGAAGTTGGAGAGCCTGAAAGTTTAACTGGATACTTTTCGGTAAAAATTAGATGTACTAATCCAAAATGCAATGAAGAAATCATTGTATCAGGTTCAACAATTGTTATGGGGTATTTTGAGAATGTTGTTGATAAATATAGTTTTGAGGAGTTGGAGGAGAAGTGGGTATACGAAACATTTTATTTAATTAAATACTTCTCAAGGCCACCATCAATCATTTATACTCCAGATAGTACACCCAAAAGTATAATGAATGTTCTAGAAGAATCATATAGTTTATTCTGGGTAGACAAACAATCTTGTGTTAATAAGCTAAGAGTTTTAGTTGAAGAAATTTTATTTGAGATAGGTATAGAGAAAACAAATGACAGAGAAGCCCTACACAGTTTAATTATGAGGTATAAACAACTAGACGTTAAAACAGGAGAAAAACTAGAAGCTATAAAATGGGCTGGAAATAGTGGAAGTCATAGGGATACCAAAATATCAAGAGAACAGGTTTTAAATATATATAAAATATTAGAAGTAGTTTTGGGAGATTTATACAATCAAAATCACATTCTCAGTATACAAAACTCTGTCGCTGAAATTAACAGACGTAAATCAATTTAGTTTTCAGTAACAATCAATTCTAAGATTATTTCGATTTGGATATATAGCCTATTTCTCCCCTCTACTCCCCCACATCCACAAGTAAGCTGTAGAAGTAACTGTATTAGCCACATTTAAGCTCTCTTTTTTGCCGAACATTGGTAAGTGTAGTTGTCCGTGTAAATGTTGCCCTACTTCTTCTGTTAACCCGCTAATTTCGTTACCAAACCATAAGCAAGTATTATTCCAGCTAGCTTTGTTAGATGGGTTTTCTAAAAAATCTAAAATGTCTTGGCTTTTTTCGTTAATTTCAATTCCCCAATGTTGATGGCTTGGTAGTGCTTGTAAAACTTCTTGGTAATGTTCGAAGGCTTGCCACTTAACATTTTTTTCAGCTCCAATTGCAGTTTTAACCACGGCTTTTAAGGTTAAACCTTCTGGTCTAGGAGTATATCCAACCAAAATTAAATCTGCACCAACAGCGTCGCAACTTCGTATAATAGAGCCAACATTCCAAGCTGAGCGAATATTCCAAAGTACTATAGTCATTTAATTGTTCTTATTTAATTTACATTTATCTCTTTCCAATAGATCTAGAACCATTATCTAGTTTTGATTCCGGCTTGCCTAACATTTTATTAAGAGCATTCAAAAGTTCTAGGTTTTTTTCCTTAGCTAAGAAATGCACTGGTGTTACCAAACCTACTACAGATTTTTGGCCGTCTTCCATATAAACTTCTGTGGCCACCATAGCGTAACCTTTACCCAAAGGCAAAATTGGGTTCTCGCCACCAAAGACAGTTTTAATATTAGCTGTTTGGTTTTCCTGACCAGAACTTGCACCACCTTCCAACAAAAAACCTTTGTAATTATCTAGGTTGTCTAAAAAGTTTAAAATTTCTGAAACCTTACCTTCACTTGAAGCATTTAATAAATTGCCAATGCCAGTAATATTTTCTGCATCTTTATTAACCACAAAACCAACTCCACCAGTTGTTACAGCTAACAGCCTGGAAATTTCTTTACTAAGTTTAGCTTCTTTTTTCTCCATTTCATGAAGCTGAATTTGTAACTCTTTTTGTTGCCTTGATGTTACTTGCAGACCCAAAATTAGCTGACCTACAAACAGTTTAAAAGCTTTTTCGGTTGGCTTACTGCTTGAATTAGTATAAGGTTGAAACAAGTAGCCAAGATCACGCAGTTCTACTAATTCGTTTCTAATTGTGGCTGAAGAAAAATTAAACCCATATTTTTCTTTCAATTCCTTAGAGCCAATACTTTCGTTATTATCGCAATATTCTTTTATAACTGCAAACAACAAGTTTTTTTGTCTGGTAGTTAAATTTGTTTCTGGATCGGAAATACTTTTTCTGGGCATTTGGAATAATGTTGAAATATGGAGGTCTTATTCGGCAATAACTGTGTCATCTGTAAATTCACTTTCTTCTACTTTTCTACCTCCTTTGTGAATAAACAAATTGCCTTGTAGATGGTCAACTTCATGTTGAGCCACCCTTGAAATTAGATCTTTGGCTTTTAACAACTTTTTTTGGCCTAATTCGTTATAATATTCTACGTGCACATTGGCAGGTCGCCATATTTCGTAAAATTGTTCTGGAAAACTTAGGCAACCTTCAATCATTAAGGCTTCTAACTGACTGAAAAAAACAATTTTTGGATTAATTAACAAAATGTCCTGAGCATTTTTACCTTTTTCAACTTCGGAAAGATGGATAATACAAATTTGTTTTGACACTCCAATTTGTGGCGCTGCCAACCCTACACCATCTGCTTTTACAACTTCCCACATATCTTTTATGTCTTGTTTTGTCTCTTCATTTAAGGGAAAAGTAACTTTTTCAGCTTTTTTATCTAGTATTGGATTTGGGTAAATTACAATATTTTTCACACCTTATTTATTGGCCAAGTTGGCAACCTTGTCAAGTGCTTGACAAAATAAAGTATGGCTTTTAGGTTGGTTTTAATGGGTTATAAAAACCTTAAAAAATAAATTTAAATTAAATTAATTAACACTTATTATGAACATTAATAACCTAGAAATATCATCTATTTCTAAAAACAATATCACCAGCTCTTTAGTGCCGATGGTAATTAAAAGAAGCACAGATGGAGAAAGAAGTATGGATTTGTTTTCCAGATTGTTAGACGAAAGAATTATCATGGTAACAGAACCAATTGATTACGCAATGGCGAGTATTGTGGTTGCACAGTTACTTTATTTACAAAGCGAAGATTCAACTAAAGACATTACAATGTACATTAATACCCCTGGTGGAAGCGTAACTTCAATGTGGTCAATTATTGATACAATGAATTTAATTAAACCAGACGTTTCTACAATTTGTATTGGAATGGCAGCTTCGGCAGGTAGTTTGATTTTAGCCAACGGAGCCAAAGGAAAAAGATTAATTTTACCTCATGCAGAAGTTATGATTCACCAACCACTTGGAGGTGCTGAAGGACAGGCCAGCGATATTTCAATTAGAGCAAAAAATATATTAAAAACTAAGGATTTAGGCCATAAATTTATGGCAGAAAAAACTGGTCAAACTGTAGAAAAGCTAGAAAAAGATATGGACAGAGATTATTATATGGACGCAAAAGAAGCTGTGGAATACGGTATTGTAGATAAAATTATTGGAACTGAAAAAGCTTAGATTAGAATCATCATGGACGAAAATCAATATCTTAAGTCTGTTCAAACTTACTGGAAGCAAAACTTAAATCAAGCTAGTTTAAAACGCTTTGGTATAGGTTTTTTACTAACTCCTTGGATATTAGTTTGGGGATGGTTTGCAACTCTTTCTATACTTTGTATTTGGTTTTTAAGTAATCCTAAATATATTAATCAAGATCCAATTTTAGCTAATAGATTGGAAACGGCTTTGCCTTACCCCACAATATTATTAATAACTGGAATAGGTTTCTTTATATTTTATTGTATAAATTTCTTTATTTCGTCTAAATACAGATGGACTAGAAATTTAATTTTAATATCTGCTTTTTATTGTTTACTAATTTTAAGTTTGCAATTTTACCCATATTTCATAATTTTGCTTCAAACCTCCATTTAGATGGCAAGTTTATCATAAAACCAATCCAACTTACAATTCTGGAATTTTGTTTGTAGATGCAAGCTTGGATTTGGCCCACTGTTTGTATAACTATGATTTCGTGATTATCCCTCTTCGACACACCCACACAAAAATGAAAAAAACTTTTTGTTCTATTGTATTCATCCGCATAGACCCTGAAACAAGTTCAGGGTGACAGTTTAGTGTTACAATATACTTACTCCTGATTTGATGGCACAAAAGTTGCCACTTTGACAATAAAATAAGCACAAACCTGAATTAAATTGCAGGCATCTGTAGCTTAGTGGATAAAGCATTTGTCTTCGGAACAAAGGACCGGGAGTTCGAATCTCTCCAGATGCACCAAGGTATATTTACATGCTAAATTAGCTAATTAAACCCTATAATATGGCATTTATTGGGTTCGACTCATTAAAATATTTTACGGACAAACACTGCTTAATTGAAGCTCGTTTAAAAACTTTTTAAAATTTCCCTCTTCTCCTGTTATAATAAACTTAGATGATTTAGAATCACTTAGAGTATATTCTGGATGTCTGTTTAAATAATCTAGCAATTTTACAGCAGTAATTACACTTGGCTCTACAATTTTAGCATTTGAGAAAATATTTTGAATTTCTTCTATTGCCCATTTGTAATGCGTACAAGCCAAAACAACATATTCTATAGTTTCTGCATTAACATTTGAATTAATAGTTTTGCTACTGACTATATTTTTTACATTTAAAGCGTTACTTTTTTCAATAGCATCGGCCAGACCAGAAAGTGGAACTGACAGACAATTTACAAAACCTTTTTTAATTAGTTCGTACTGATAGAAACCACTATTATGAGTGGCCAGTGTAGACAGTAACAAACCTGGCTTATTTTGCAGTAAATATAACTCTTCCTGTACTAATTCTAACAACGGCGTAGTTATACTTAAAACCTGCTTATTAGGATAATTTTCTTTTAACCAAACCTGTTGAATATATCTAATTGATGTAACACTCGCTGTATTACAAGCTAAAACTACAACATCACAACCTGAATTAAACAATTTTATACAAGCTTCTTTAACGCGATTTCTTATAAACTCTACAGTTTTATCTCCCAATGGCAAAGCTTTTGTATCAGCTAAATAAATATAAGAAAAGCTAGGCTGTAGCTTTAAAACTTCCTGCAAAATAGTAAGCCCGCCTACTCCGCTATCATAAAACCCAACCATAGTTTATTTTACTTATTTTGGGCAGGTAAGGAAATTATTGGATCAGAACTGCTAACTACAGAAGGTAGTTTTCCATCCCACTTTTTAATTTTTTCCAACTCTAAAATTTGTGGATTTTCTTTCAAAGCTGAACCTTGAATTCTTGTTGCTTCAGCATCAGCGGTGGCTGTTGTAATTTTAATTTTAGCCTCAGCTTCAACTCTTTTTAGCTCTTCTGTTTTTTGTAGAACCTGTTGTTGAGTGGCAACTTTTTTGTCTATTTCATCTTGAAAAGATTGGCTAAATTCGAAGTTAACAATATTTACAGCTACAACTTTTAAGTAGAATTGATTTAATCTTGTTTGTAATTCTGTTTCAATATCTTGCTTAACTAATTGACGCTTAGTTACCAACTCTTCCCCAGTGTACTTTGCTGCAGAAACTTTTAAAGCTTCTTGAACTGTAGCAGGAACAATTACATTGTCAAAGGTACTTTGGTCTTGAACCAATTTATACAATTCTTCAATTTTAGTTTCATCAATTCTATAACTTACTTGGACTGCAACTCTAACTGACTGCAAATCTTTTGTTCCACCATCCAAAGTTGTACAATTATTTTTACCCACAGCATCAATACATTCTATAGATTGCACAGTTGTGTCGTAACCTACTGTTCTTGAAATAATAGGGAATTTAAGGTACAAACCAGATTTTTGAACTCCAGTTATATTACCAAGAGTAGTAACAACAGAGACCTGAGTTGGAGAATTAACCCTTACAGAATCTAGTAAAATTATAATACTTAAAATAACAATTACAACAGCTGTAACATTACGAAAAACAGCTTTAAAAAAACTACTAGCTGAAGGGGTAAAAGTGGTGGTGGCCATAGTAAATAATATATTACACTAAAGCTATAAATTGTCTATAGTTTATTGAACAAATTAAACTAGTACACTAGCAAGAATTACCACAATAAAAAAAACAACTCGCTAACTTAAGAAATAAAGTTAGTACAAGTTGCTTTGAGTTTTACTCTAATCCACCGACTCCAGGAAAACTCCTTAGAATTAGCCCCATATTAGGGTCGCCTGTAACACTGAACTGATTGCCCTGTGGCACTGAAGTTGAGCCTGTAAAAGTCGAGTTAGGAAAATTTGCACTTCCGCTAAAGGTTGATACTCCACTTTGGAAAACCGCACCATTTAGCCTTGCTTCCACTCCACGAAGTACACCATTTTGGTAGAGCGGCTTAACTACTACCTGTCTAACTAAACCAGTATTAGTTACCTCTCCACTAAACTGTCGATTACCAAGTTCACTTGGTGTAAACTGAGTTGCACTAAAACTTGTAACACCCTGCTGTGCTGAGACAGATGGAATAGTACCGATTGAAAAAAATAATAGAAGGGGTAAAGAAGCCGCAATTCCTAAATTTTTCATTGTTATTTCTCTTGAATTAATTAATCAATGTGCGTAAAGTTATAAATGTTTAAAATATAACCTTACCCCTTAAATAAGCATAAAACTCTTTAAAAGTCAAAGCATCTCTCTGAATATAATATTGTTTTCTGAGAATAAATCAATAAGGGTAAGCCAAATTTTTCCTAATAAAATTATAACTTTTACTTGAAAATACTATTGGGAGAAGCCTACAAATTGCTCAAACCTAAATAACCAAGTAGAATACTTAAAAATATTTAGACGTTACAATTTTGTCACAGTTTGGAAATTTTTACACACTACTTAATTGAACACTTGCAAGTTTTTCATGTCTTATACAAATATTAACTCAGAATGGGAATTTTACTACCCAAAAGTTTACGGCTATTTCTTTCGCCGAATAGATAACAGATTAGATGTTGAAGATTTAACCAGTTTGGTTTTATTTCAATTTTTAGAAATTATTTTAGACGAAGAAAAAAGTGTAAGAATTTTAAACAAAAACGCTTATTTATGGAAAATAGCCCATAACCAACTGGTAGCATTTATTAACAATAAAACTAAACAAATTATTACTGTAGGCTTGGATGATAACTTTGAACTAGTAGATGAAAAAGCCGAACTAGAAAAATCTTCTTACTATAATCATAGAATTGAAAACTTACTTCACTGTATTAAGCAGAACCTTAACGGAGTAGATTTCAATATTGTTAATTTAAGTTTAGTTGAAGATAGAAAATCACCTGAAGTAGCCCAGATACTTAGTTTAACAGCGGAAAATGTTAGAAAAAGATTAAGCAGATCTGTAACTAAACTAAAAGATAAATGCAAAGCTGTATGGCAAAGTTAAATAATATAAATATGGCAAATACATTAAATATTCAAAACCCATTTGAGCAGGAAGAAAACCTAAACAGTTGGTTCAAAGAAGATACTTTTTATTCAAACTCCAAAAATTCGCAACTACTAGAATTTAAAAACTACCTAAAACTCCTACCCAGTTACCAAAATAACCCAATTATGTCCTTTCAAGAATCTTACAAAAACTTTGTAAATACAATTACCAAACATTCGATAACAGCAACTTTAATTATGTTGCTAGCACTAAGTACAGTTTCTGTAGCTGCTGCTCAGTTATTTGCTCCAGAAGAATATAAACCTTCTAATGTTATTGGGCTTACTAAAAAACCAGAAACCAAAATAAATTCGGCTGTACCTTTGGAAGAGGTTGTTGGCGAAGAGGTTAAAAAAGAGGAGTCTACAGGTTTAGATATTTATAGATTTGATGGTTTCGTCATTGTTGATGGAGGTAAGTACAGCTTCTTCTTTGAAGGATATGACAAAAAAATATACCTATTAAAAAATGTTGCTGAAAGTGATGAAGTATTTAAGGCTATCAGTCTTGTAGGCGGAAAAGGTGAAGAATTTAAACTTCAATTTAAAATTACTGGAGAATCGGTTTACAGGCCTCAAGAAGTAAAGCTATTAGGTGAATCTGGCAGTAAGAAGGTAGACTACGAGTTTGTTTCTGTTAAGAAAATTGAGCAGGTTAGCGTTGAAGTTAAAAATGAGATTAAACCTCTTGTTGCGGATGGGGAAAATGATGTTATTCTTATAGATAGTTGTGATTTGCAGAGCAAAGTAAAGAAAAACATACTTTATGGTGGCAAATCTACTGAGGGCTATACTTATGAGAAACAGCCTAGTTTATTTTTAAGATATAAAACTGCACCTTTCGGACCTGGCTTTGCTGTGCAAATTGATTGTACCGCCAAAGCTATAACTTTTGATGAATTTAATAAAACTGTAAAAAGAAGTTCAGCTCCAGTAGAAAACACTAAATATTTTGAAGATGATGAAAACTTAGGCCCTATTTCAAAAGAAAATATATCTAAAGATACTATCTGCAAAGAAATAGGCTTGTCGGAATTTTTATGTAATCAAGTGAAAAATCAAGTTAAAGTATTAGTGCCTTTAGCTGAGGGAGGTGTTACTGCATATTACTTCAGCACCGAAAACAAATCATACATTATTAGTTACGTTGGGATAACTTTAACAGAAAGCCCTATTAAATTGGAGTCCTTTAAGGGAAACAATACTTCAACAAAAACTTACACCAATCAATACTTCCCAGATTTTAAACTAGTTTATCCAGAAGATTGGAAATTTGAGACTAGTACAAGTGAAATTTATATAGAGGGATTATTAAAAAGAACTATTACCTTAAGTAAAGGCGAAACCACAGTTTTTATCAAATTGGGCATTTTAGGAGATGGCAGTACGGCATGCACCGCATCAGATAATCAAACGAATATAAACGAAAATATAGTAAGGTACAATTACAGAGACTCAGTTAGCTACTCTCCTAGAAATCAAAGTAGCGATTGCTTTTTGATGGAATCAAACATAGACGCAAACAATTACCCACAATTTAAATCTTTCAAAACTAATGATGGTCTGGAACCATACAAAAATGCAAAGGTGGTTGAGTTTGCAACTACAATTGAAACTAATAATAAAAACTATCTTTCTGAAATAGATCAAATAATTTCACAGAGTACATTTAAATAGAAATGAGTTTAATTTTGCCATAAGAATTTCCCCAGAAATACACTGGGGATTTTTGTTTGTGACTTTAATTTTTACGGGCATAAACAGTAAATTTATGATCTCAATTTGCAAACTAATAGTAAGAAATTTAAAAGTTGTTGATTAAAATTAACAGCCAAGATAAACCTATAATAAACCATGAGGCAGCCAATTAGAGGCATAAAAAAAGGTATTTGTAGACGTTTAACTACTTGACAATTCCCGAAAAAGTATATAGCTAGAAAAACACTGCTCTGGGTAATTTTCAATTCTCAAGCATTTTTTATAAAAGTTAACTATTCTTCATATGACAATCATCGCCACTTACGACAACTTTCAATCTGCAAATGAAGCTTTGCACAAATTGACTGAAGCAGGGGTCTCTAGAGATCATATCAGTGTAGCTGCACTTGAGGAAACATCTAAAAAAATGCATACAGAAGGAATGAATGTTGGTGATCATCATAATAATCCAATTGGTGATACAGTAGCCGGAACCACAGGCGGAATCTTAAGCGGAGCTAGTTTAGGCGGCATTATAGGGCTTTTAACAGGTGTTGCAGCTTTAACAATTCCTGGCTTCGGAGCCCTTCTAATTACCGGGCCTTTGGCTGCAGCTTTAGGCTTTAGCAGCTTGGCTGCCAATACAGTTGCTGGAGCTGCAATTGGAGGAACTGCTGCCGGAGTAGCAGGACTAGCTTCAGGTTTAACTAAAGCTGGGATGGACGCCGCAGAGGCAGATAGAATTCAATCTACTGTTCAATCTGGTGGTGTCATGTTAGCCGTTGAAGATGACACTGACATGGCCGAAGACATTCTAGACTCTACCGACCCAAATAATTTAGTTACATTGTAGAATAATATCACCTACCTTCATAAGGTATTCTTACTTTAACCCCGTTCTTGCCCGTTCGGGGTTTTAGATTTAAGTAAAACCAAAAAGGCGATGATAAACATCGCCCCCTACAATAGCACAATTTTAGTTATCGAGATTTAAGCTTTCACAACTTCCACCTTCTTACTTGGTTTGTCTTTAATTCCCCATACAATTAAGTAAATTGGAGCAAGAACCACAGTTAAGAATAATATTTTGTTGTACCATGCAGCTTGCGCGAACTGTCTACTCATCCATCTGCAGAAAATATACAAAATTGGAGTTGTTACCAAAGATATAAAACCTGAGGCTATAATTCCGAATATAATTGTAACAGCAATTGAACGGTAGAAAACTGAAAATACAGCTAGCGGAGCAAGTGAAGCAAGTGCAGTTAACTTAGTTAAAATAACTGGCCTGAACCTTAAACCTGAAGCAAAAGCAATGGCAGTTTTTTCATCAAGACCTTCTTCGTTAATTTTTTGATTAGCTGCGTCAATTAAGAATATAGCAACATTTTCTACAATTCCAACAAGAATAATAATACCAATAATTTCTAAGAAGCCAATTTGTCCTCCGCCAAAATAAGCCAAAGCAGGAAATACACCTAACAAAGTTAATGGAATTGTATAGATAATAGCTAATGGTTGTGATAGCGAATTGAAGAACAAAGCTAGTACCAAGTAGCTAATGAAAATAGCTAATACTAAAGCAATTAACAATTCTTGGAATGACTTAGCAAATTCGGCAGTACTTCCATCACTAAATTCTGAGATTGAATTTTCTTCAAGTCCTAGTTTGGTGGTTTCGGCAAAATTATCTTTGCTAAAGTATTCTTTTACTGAAGTTACAATTCTAGCAGCAACGGCTTGATTTTCAGCATTTTCTGTGTTCAGTCTGGCTTGAACAATGTTTAAAGTTTGGCCTCTAGATCTAGCAATGGAAGTTTTAGGGAAGCTTTCTTGGATAGTAGCAATATCAGATAATTTATTAGTTTTTCCAGTTAAACCAGTTACATTGATTTCCTGCAATTTTTCAACACTAACAGGGTCGGCTTGAATTTTGTCTAAATAAACACCCAAGTCTTTTCCATCAACTTTAATTTTAGTAACTTCTTTGCCATCTCCAATTTGGAACTGACTTTTCACAGCAGAATTAACAAACAAAGTAGCTGGAGCATTTGGTATAATTAGCTGATTGTCTGACAATGCTTTTTGGTTTAAAACAATATCAATTACACGGTTATTTTTGTTAGTATATCCGTCATCAATTTTAGTAATTATTCTGCTTCCATCACTACAGTTTTCTTCAATGGTTATAGAATTATCAGACTTTTTACAAACCAAATTTATAACTCTAGCTACTTCCGCTGAGGACACTTTTAGCTTATCCAAGTCTTCAGTTTTAACCGCTACAGACACTTGATAACCAGCACCAGCAGGTCCATTTTGAATTACACCAGTTCTTAAATCAAACATTTTATTTCCAATTTTTTCCTTGAATTTTTGATCAATATTAGCAGCTATCTCCGAGGCTTTTTGGCTTCTTTGGCTAACTGATTTTAAATTTAAAATATAGCTAAACCCATTTCCAAAAGGAGCAGAATCTATAACGTCTTGGTTTTCTGTAGCAATTTTTAATATTTCAGCTGTAATTTTAGATCTTTCTTCAACTGTTGAAGATGGTAAGAACACTCCAGAAACCTGTAATTGTTCACCATTATCGTTACTAGCAAATTGAACCACTTTAATTTGTTCACTTGAAACTAAAGCATAAGAAACCAGAATTGGCACAATTAATCCAGCTACAATAATAATTAGTCTAACCCACCTAGAACCTGTTAAAATTCTATAGTTTACACGCTCCAACCAGCGGGCTATTGGCCAAAGGTTTTCTTCTTCGCTACCCTTAGAATTTTTGGCAGGCTTTAAAATTAAACCTCCCATCCAAGCTAGGAATATTAAAGGAACAACATAAGAACCAATTGTTGCTGGTATAATTGTTAGCGGAATATAAGCAAAAATTGCTCCTAAAATTCCAGACATAACCCCAAAAGGTACGAATACAATAATGTTAGTTAAGCAAGCCATGAACACACCTGGACCTACATCTCGAACAGCTTCCAAAACTGCTTCTTTGCCTACTAAACCTCCGTCAATTTTTCTTTGAATAGCTTCCATCATAACTAAAGCAGGGTCAACTACTAAACCAATAACCAAAACCAAAGAGAACAAAACTAAAGTATTTAAATTTTCACCAATTAAGTACAAATATATTGTTGAAAAGGCTAAACTTAGAGGAATGGAAATACCTGCAATAAGTGCCGCCCTCCAAGAAACGAACGCAATCATTACCAACATAACCAACTGAATACCGCCTAAAAGCCAACCCAAATTTGCAGCAAATCCATCAACTTTTAAAGGCCCTCCAATTAAACCACCTATTACTTCGTCAACCTGTTCTTTATTGTCTTCACTAATAGACAAATTTTCTACTACTAATACTTTATTAGCATCGTATTTACTAGAAACATCATCTGATTTGGCAAAAACAATATCGCTTTTCTTCTTAATAATTTCCTCTAATGCGTTACTGTATTTGGCCTGATCAATATCTTTAGTAGATTTTACTGTGAAAATTATGGCAGGTTTAACCGTACTTTTGCCTTCATAATTAAAGGCGTAAACTGTTTCATTTTTATTTGCGAACTCGTATTTTGTTTCAATTGTACTAATATCTTTAAGCGAAACTGAAGTAACTGTAATTCCAGCCTGAGCTGCAAACTGAAGCGCTGAAGGTGACGGTGTAAACTGTATATTTTGAATTGTTTCCAAGTCCTGACCTTTAATAGAAGTAGAAATTGAAGTGCTTTGAGAGTTTAAATCTACTCCAGAAATTACAGGTAAACTTTCACCCAAAGTTCTTAGTTTTTGTTGAATATCGGAGGCTTGAATTCCAGCAGCTGTTAACTTTTGCTGGTCTAAACTTACAACAATTTTCTTTTCTAAATTAACTGCAGCTTCTACTTCAGCGGTTTCTGGCAAAGCTGTAATTTCTTGTTTCAAACTTTCAAAAACATTATACATTTTGGCTTTGTCGTCTCCAGCCACTGAAAAAATATAATCTGGACCGCCAATATCTGGGGAAATTAAAATTGGAGTTTCAGCGTTTTCTGGTAATTTTACCGATTTTACAGCCGATTCAATTTGATTTTTAACGCTTGAACTGTCTGCCTTTTGATCTATAGATACTGAAATTGTAGATACTGAATTAGACGAATTAGACGAATATCTAACAACTCCACTTACATCTTTAATTGCAGCTTCCAAAGGTTGAGTTACATCTTTAACAATTGTCTCGGAACTGGCTCCTGGGTATATTGTATTTACAATGGCAATTTTAATTTCAGGATTAGGGAAACCTGTAGTTTTAAGCAAAAGCAAACTACCAATTCCTACAGTTATTAAAAGAAAAAGAGTTAAAATTGTTAGCCTATTATTATTCAAAAAGAATTTGGCAATATAGTAGTTAAAATCTTTTCGACCCAATTCAGGGTTAGAAGTATTTTGAATTGTGGCTTGCGAAGTATTCTTTAACTCGGTTTGAGTATTGTTTTGAGAATGTACTTCTTTTTTGTGAGATGACATAGTGTTGATTAGTTGAATTGCTGTATCAATTTTTGTAAGTTTGTTGTGAAATTAGTTACTTCATCTGGGCTTAAAGCTGAAAATAGCTCTTGCGACATTTGGCTTAACTCGGCAGCTACTTCTGCAAATAAAACTTTTCCTGTTTCGGTTAAATTTAAATGTCTTTCTCTTCTATTTTTTCGGTTAATAGTAGAAATTATAACTCCTTTTTCTTCTAAATCTAATATTGCTTTACTTAAACCACCTTCAGTCATTCCTACACACAAAGCCAAGTTTTTCTGATTAGAATTTGGATCGTAATTAAGCTGCATTAATATTCTGAATTGGGTAAAATTTAAGTTAAAAGTTTCTATTAACTTTTTGTTAGCCGATTGACCCATTAAATAAACTAATTTGTGCAACAAAGACTCGGCTGATTCTTGTGAAAAAACAGCTTTTGAAAATTTTGATACATCTTTTTCTAGCACAACTAACTCTTAGAAAGATAATAGTTATCTTGTCAAGTATTTGTTATAGCTGCACTTTTTTGCAAATAAATTCACCCTCCAACAATAGAGGGTAAAAAAACCAATAAATCTATATTAAATTAATAGTCAGAACTTTAGCATTAAAACTAACCTCCTCAAAGTCACCACTGTTCATTGTTAGTCTTCCAACGACTACAACATTTTGATCAACTCGAAGTTGATTCCCAAAGCTTATTGTCCAGAAAATCAGATGGTGTTGGTTGGTTGCAATGTTAACGTCATTATTTAGACTGAATTCCCAAGTGTCGCTACTTTGTATTAAAGAAGCTTCTCCATGTTTTGCTAGCCATTCTGCCCAGTTCTTCCCTCTTGGGTATCCGTCATTTACTTCAAGCATTATAGTCTTTTTTTCACGGTTAATGGATACAGAGCGCAGGTCTTCGTTATTAGAAATAACCTGTTGATTTGTAATGTCTATTTCAACCTCAACTGCTTTGTCTTGAATATCTGAGAAACAAATACGATCTTGGATTGCCATTATTTTACTCTTAGTAAATTTTAGTTTGACTATCATATAAACGCACACAAAACTTGTTTGGTCAACATTAAAATGTGCATTTTTTAACTAAATAAAACAAATGATTTGTTGAATTTTAAGTTGCAAAGTATTTTTTAAAGTTTATAAAAGTGTAGGATTGACAAAGATTTTTAAGAGAAATCAGCCTGCTTCAAGCAAACGACTAGGAGCCAAATAATAATTTAAAAGGGGTTGTATGCCAATTTGCAATATAATTTTTATTGTTCAAAATAGATGAAGTTTATTTTACGCAATTATCCCCCAATAAAAAATACCCCTTACGGGGAAAATATTTAAATGGTGCCGACGGAGGGACTCGAACCCTCACACCCTTACGGATAGGAGATTTTAAGTCTCCCGTGTCTACCATTCCACCACAACGGCACAACTAATTTTTTAATTTATTCGGCATCTTTGTCAACCTCTTGCCAAGATATTTTCTAGCTTTCATGCTTAAATTAATCTAGCCTGAACAAGTACATGTCTCAAAGTAAAATTTTTCTTACACATATTCAACTAAATTTAAACAAGTTAATACCCGTTCTTTCTTACGAAATTTTAAAACAATACGAAGAAAATAAGCCTTTTATTTTGAAAAATTTGTCTGCAAATGAGTTAACAAACAAAACATGGGATGAATATTTAAACTCTGGCCAAGTAATTTTACCTAAATGGACAGCCAAAGAAGATTTTAAAGAAGAACTGGCCGAACTTTATAAGCATTACAATAAACCAACCCTTCTATTTTTAGGAAGTTTATCAGACATTTCCCTACCAGCACAAGAAGGTTTGTTAAAATTTATTGAGGAAACTCCACCTAATTTGCACCCAATTTTATTCAGCCACGACGTTTTTAGTATTCTTCCAACTATTAAATCTAGATGCCAAATATTTAACCTAAACGTAGAAACTTGCATGAAGTTTTTAGATACAGATTTGATAGATAAATACAAAGAAAAATACCCAGACGTAGGACAATTTACCAAGAACTTTTTAAGCGGAAAAAGCACAGATTTAACCAGTTTAATAAAAACAGACAAAAACCGAGAAGAAGTTCAGTTTTTCTTATGGCAAGTACTACAAAATTTGGAAGCTTTTTACAAACAACAACCTTCTAAAAACGTAGCCAGCAAAATACAATTAGTTTTAAAGTCTATGAAGTTAAACTCACAGAATCTACAAAAACGATTTGCACTTGGGGTTTTGGAGGGGTAAATCCATAGCACCAGTCTAAAATAATAATATTTATAATTTACTTTATAGCATTAAACTAAAATAAGTAAATTTATATTTTACCTTAACGGCTCAAAGTATAATAAGGTTACTAATTGTTTTTCGTCTGAAATAATTAATCAAGATTGGATAATTAATGACAGCGATTATTAAAAAACTTGAAACTCCTTAAATGTTTGACAATATATGAAGCACAAAGTAGTCTTATAGTAGTACTTTATTATACCTATATGTCCACAATTATTCGCCTTAAAGAAAACGAAAACACTGCTGAAATGTTCGAAATTTTACAAAATACCTTGTACAAAGGCTTAGATAAAACTGAAATAATTAGAGCAATTTTAGCCGAAAAGACCTGGTTAATTAAAACTCAAATGAAAGACAATAATCCAGCTTTAAAATTAAGTTTTGATACTAAATCAAAATTGATGGAAGCTTACGAAAGCTACAAAAATGGTAAAACTACAACTGTTAAAAATTCTGATATTGAAAACTTTTTAAAGGGCCTAGCCTAGTTTTTAAGACTACTTTTGGCGATGGGTAGAATTGAATAATGATAATATTGAATTTATATGTTAGACAAAGAAAAATATGACTTAGAATTTACTCCAGAGTTTTTGGATGACTATAGAAAGTTAATCAAGAAAAATACACTTATAGCAAAAAAGTTTAGTAAGTCTCTAAAACTATTAGCAGATAACCCTCAGCACAATTCTCTCAAATCTCATAAAGTTGACACTATAAACAATGAAGATGTTTGGAGCAGCTGGATAACTGGTGATATTAGAGTGATTTGGCTGTACCACAAGAATCAACAATTAATAATTGTATTGCTAGAGGCTGGGACTCACTCGGGCAGTAAGAAAGTTTATAAAAAAAGTAGCTAAAAACTTTACTTTTATATGTAGTTGACAACCAAAACCTAAACATCCACCTTCCATTTTATTATGAACAAAATAGCACTTTGTGGAGCTCATTCTACAGGAAAAACTACCTTAGGAAAAGCTTTGTTTGAACAACTTAATTTGCATTTTATGACCAATACTATGAGGAATATATGGCAGGAATTTGGTATTGCAGAGTTTGAAAAACTACCCGCCGATGTTCGTGGTACTTTTCAGAAATACGCTTTAAATAAACAGGTTGAGTTAGAAAATTTTAATGAAACCAATGGTTTTATAACGGACCGTTCAGTTATAGATTATTTATGTTACGCCCAGCTTAGCAGCAATATGTCTGGTGCAGATTTAGATTTATACACCAATTTAGTAGCAGAACGTACAAAACAATACACCCATTTTGTTTATTTCCCAATTATGTTTGAAGGAACACATGAAGTATTAAGAGCCAACTTAGACACAAGAGAAAAGTTTGACGAATTAGCCAGAAAAAACATTGAACAGTTTGTTCCAAAAGATAAACTATTAACCATAAAAAGTTTACATCACGATGAAAGAATTGAGGAAGTTCTACGGTTTATTTCCGAATAAATTAGACCTCTGAAAAACACAGAAGCCTAAATTTGAATATAAAAATTTTATAAATTAAACAAAAATTTTAATCCAAAAATAAATACAGCACAGTATAAGGCATGTCGGAAAAATAATTCCTATCCAAAAACATCGTGGATTTTCCTGAGCTAGCAATACTTTTGGATTCTCAGAAACAGAACCAAACATTGAGAAAAACAATGGAATACTATAAACGTAGAATAAAGCCGCACCAAACATTGTAGATATAAAAAGTACTACCACCAAGAAAACTACATCCATAAAATCTATTTATCTATTCTTACTTTTAGAGCTAAGCACAAAAAAACAAACTAATCAAACTCACTACCCTTCCCCTTGCATAAAGTCACGCAGTGCGGCGGCCATTTCAAAGTCCATGGCGTCTATGGCAATTTGCAGTCTTTCTTTTAGCTCGTTGTTAGATAGTTTCAAACTTCTTAGTTCGCCTAAATAAATTTCTTTTTGTTGTTCAAATGCATCGTAGACTTGTTTACCGTTTGGGTTAGACATTGCCTGACGAGTTGCTGTATAAGCAGATTTTGCCGGTTTAATTTTCCTGGTAAATCTACTTTCAATTTCCATTTCACCTTCTAAAACATTTCCGTCTAAGCTAATTTTATTGCTGGCTAGCAACTTACTTTTACCAGAAAAACTTTCATCATTTTCAACTTCACTCCAACCTGTTGGTGAATATTTTGCACCAGCCTTTCCCCAATTTTCATTTTTTTCGGTATTTTCTTTTACTTCATCGGAAATGGTTTTTAGTTCTCTGGAAGTAGATTTTGGAATAATGCCGTTCTTTAAATTATATTCAATTTGCAATTGCCTACGGTTCTCAGTTTCGTCTATAGCCAGCCTCATAGACTTGGTAACTGAATCGGCGTACATTATAACTTTGCCTTCACTGTGCCTAGCTGCCCTTCCAATAATTTGAATTAAACTGGTTTTAGAACGCAAAAAACCTTCTTTGTCTGCGTCAAAAATTGCTACTAAAGAAACCTCTGGTAAATCTAGCCCTTCTCTTAAAAGGTTAATTCCAATAAGCACATCATACCTTCCCCTACGCAAATCGCTTAAAATATCTAGCCTATCCAAAGTTTCTACATCACTATGGATGTAAGCCGATTTTATATTAATTTGCTTGAAATATATGTCCAATTCCTCTGAAAACTTTTTAGTTAACGTTGTAATTAAAACACGCTGCCCCTTTAATACGCGCTGCCTAACTTCTTCCAAAACATCATCAACCTGGTTAGCCACAGGTTTTAAAATAATTTCCGGGTCAATTAAACCAGTAGGCCTAATTATTGCCTTAGAAATTACAGGTTCATTTTTTCTGGGAATATCAGCCCCAACTGCGCCGTTACCAATGCTGTTTTTCTCTCCAAATTCAAATGCGGAAGGTGTAGCTGAAACGTAAATTATTTGGCTTTGTCTTTCAAAAAATTCTTTAATTCTAAGTGGCCTATTGTTTAAAGCGCTTGGAAGCCTGAACCCATATTCTACAAGGGTGTCTTTTCGGCTTTTATCACCGCTATACATACCAGCAATTTGGGGCAAGGTTATATGGCTTTCGTCTATAAAAGTTATGGCATCATCGGGGAAATAATCTAGCAATGTTCCTGGTGCTTGGCCGTCTTCCCTACCGTCAAAATATATGGAATAGTTTTCAATGCCCGAAACGAAACCAAGTGTGCGAAGCATTTCTATGTCGTTCAGCGTTCTTTGTTTCAACCTTTCCGCCGGCAAAAGCATGGCTTGTCTGTTAAAATAATCTACACGGTTAATTAAATCTTGCTCTATTTTTGGAATAGCTGCCTGAACTTTTTCCTGCGTTGTAACATATTGCTTGGCTGGAAAAATTGTATAATTATCTATTACTTCAATGGTATGACCGCTAACTATTTCGAAGCTTTCTATTTTTTCTAGTTCGTCACCATAAAAACCAAATCTGTAACCCAATTCTTCCCCTGCAGGAGCAATTTCTAAGTTGTCGCCACGCAACCTAAAAGCACCTCGCTGTAAGTCTAAACTGGTTCGTATAAACTGCAAATCTATTAACTTTCTGGTTAGTTTATCTAGCTTATATTTCTGCCCAACTTCCAATTCAATTTTCAAAGCTCTGTAATCTTCGGGGTCACCAAGACCGTAAATACAACTAACTGAAGCTACAATTAAAACATCTCTTCTGGTTAACAAAGCCTGGGTTGTGGCATTTCTAAGGCGTTCAATTTCTGCATTAATTTGTGTTTGCTTTTCAATAAAAGTGTCTGAACGTGGAATATAGCTTTCTGGCTGGTAGTAATCGTAGTAACTAACAAAATAGTGAACAGCATTGTTAGGAAAAAACCTTTTAAATTCTTCTGCTAACTGGGCTGCCAAAGTTTTATTATGAGCTAAAACCAAAGTTGGACGTTGCAGTTCATTTACAATTGAAGCCATCATGTAGGTTTTACCAGAACCAGTTACACCCAAAATTGTTTGTTCAAAATTGCCTTTATTTAAACTTTCAACCATCTCAGAAATTACTTTAGGCTGATCACCTGCTGGCGGATACGGAGCTACCAATTCAAAACTTTTAGAATTCTGCGTGGAACTAAATTTCTGGTTCGGCATAATTTATAATTAAGACCCCAAAAACCCAACTTTTGTCAATCAATGAATTTACTCAGGTTAATAATTAAAGATATTATCGAACAATATTACTCTCATCTTAATCACAAGTTTCCTGTCTACTCTTAGCGGCCACTTTCGAACCAAGTCACCCTTAACTTGTTTCAGGGTCTAAACTAGAGAGACAAACTTTGCTCTCTTTAAAACTCTAAAACAACAGAAATAAAAAAGCCCTCCGTTTCCAGAGTGCTTACATTTTGTTTAAAAAGAAATTTTTCTAAATTTTTAAACTTAATTAATCCCAGCTGCTAATAAATAGGGCCCTCTATCATTCATATTTTCATCATCTGGAGGGAAAACAGAGTCTATCCACTCAAACAAATCAGGAAATTGATCGCCAAAGTTTTCACGAAGCTTTTCAATTCCTCGGCGAGACAACGATTTTACAAAAGCCACAGTCTCGTTGAAATACAGATCTTTGTTGTTCCAAATTACTTGTAGCTCTTTTTTTATATAATCGGGATTCCATTCAAAATTCATTTCATTGCCTTCTTCAGAGAGGAAAAATTCCCAACCTGTAACACATGCATAGCCATCTTGCATAAAAATTCTCCTATTATTGTAGTGTTTTTAAATACACTCTTATTTCCAAGCATATTTTTTTTACAAAGTCAAAATTACTAAACTAAAAATTTTCCCGTAAAAAAACAACCCATCTGCATTATATTATATTTATAATTACAGAATGGGCTGGGTTTGGATTTTAGTTGAAATGTTGAATTAAAGTAGTTTGTCCTATTCTAAACTCCAGCTCAAGAATAAGACGTAATTTTTCTTTGGTATTATCATCTTCAATAGGATCGAAAGAAATAACACCAGTATTACCATCTAAATTAGTTGCTTTAGTTTCAATAACTTGGTGAATTCTGTCTGAAATTTCCTTCATGGTTTCCTTATTAACACCACTTAAATGTAGTGTAGTTAGGTCGGGGCAGCAAGCTATATGATAACTCATAATAGACACAACCTCCAAAATATGATAGGTGCAAACACTATATTTACCTCAGCTTTTTACATTTAATTTTTGTATTTGGCATTAAAAATACCGAATACTTAAGATTTTCAAATATTCTTTAACTTGTAAAGTATTTCCATGTTCATCGTCCAAAGTTGAGCCGCCTAACGCATCTTATAAAGATTTATTTTTCAAGGTTTATCTTTATTTTTTCTCTCTTAGTTTGCATATACACAAACACCATTAAGGCAACCAAAACGCCCAAACTAAGTTGTACAATTGTCTGACCTCCTGTTCTTACAAGAACATTTAGTATAGGTTCAGTTGGAGCAATATTAACGGCTGAAGAAGCTGTTGCAATAGATAAATTAGTTACAGGGTCAATAATATCTGCCTTTGCTTGAATACTATTTTGCAAATTGGCTTTAGGAAGTACATCAAATACAATAGGCAAAGTTTGGTTAGGTTGGGCATTAAGAATTGTAACTTTTAATTGAGAACTTGATATAACTTCAAAACTAACAGTTGGGGTTGTACTAGCTTGTGCTTTAGTTGGAATAGACAGAAGTGATGCTAAATTATATATACCCTGTCTTTCACCGTATAATTCTAAGAAACCTAAATATTTGTTACCAACTATACTTCCTTCTTTGGCTGAATTGGCCACAAAGTTTAATTTAGTTGTGTCTATATTAATTATTGTTTCAATTTTTGCTACTATAAAGTTATTTGGGTTTTTAATATCTGCCTGAATTTTAAGAGGCTGATTAAGCAGTATGTCCGCGTCTTGTTTTTCTTTGTACAAAGTTATTTCCACACTTTGTGCTGCAACAGGAGTAGAACTTGGATTTACCACAGGAGCAGTTGGATTTGTTGTTGTAATAGTTGAATCTGTTGGAGGAACTATTGCTTCAATAGGCAAAGCATTAACAGTTAAGTTAACAGTAGACACATTGCTTTCGCCGTCATTGTTGCAAGCTTTGTATACAAACGAGTCTGTACCCGTGAAATTATTTGCAGGAGTGTAGATAATTTTGTTGTCAGCGGTAATAGCTACACTTCCGCCTGAGGATGTTTGCAAAGCTGTAGATCCATTAGTGGAACTGCTGAAAACAGAGCTGGCACATATACTTGTGGCTAAAATATCATTAGCTAGAACATCTACTGTTGTTGGTGTATTAATATCCAAAGTTACTGTATCATTCACTGCTGTTGGTAATAGCAAAATTATATTCACAGTTACAGTGGCTGGACTTGAAAAATCTCCATCATTATCTCTAATTCTATATGTGAAACTATCAGTGCTGCTTGATGTATAGGAAGAAGCGGTTGGAGTGTATATAACTTTACCAAAGTCTGGACTATTGGCTGTTGTGTTAACACTTACTGTACCTTTAGTTGGCTGGGTAACAATTGCCACGCTGCTTAAATCTAAGGTTCCATCGTTGTCTGTATCATTAGCTGCAACATCAATAGTTAGTACAGAAAATTTACCTCCTGTGGTTGTGTCATTGTTAGCAACTGGTATTTGGTTAGCAGGTGGAACTGTAACATTAACAGTGGCAGTGGCAGGGTTTGAAACATGACCTTCAGTATCTTCAATTGTATAAGAGAAACTGTCAGAGCCACTTACTGAATAAGCAGAAGCGGTTGGAGTGTATATAACTTTACCAAAGTCTGGACTATTGGCTGTTGTGTTAACACTTACTGTGCCTTTAGTTGGCTGTGTAATAATATTTATTGAGGAAAGATCTAAAGGAGCTGATGTAGCTTGATCATTAGCTGCAACATCCAATACAAAAGCCGATGAAACTAAACCAGAAGCTGTATCGTTGTTGGCTGTAGGGTCTACTAACACTGAAATGCTTATTGTTGCTTCATTAGAAAATTCGTTGTCGTCATCTTTAATTTTATAGGTGAAACTGTCAGTTCCATTGCTAGTAAATAGTGAAGTTGTGGCTGTATAAATAATTATTCCTGTGGTAGCGTTTACACTTACACTTCCCTTCGTCGGATTAGCTACTATAGTTACAGAGGTTAAGTCTAAGAATCCATCTGAATCTGTGTCATTGGAAGTGGGGTTAATTGTTACAGGTGAACTGGAAACGGTAGAACCAGAATCTGGATTAGCTACAGGAAGAATATTTGGTATTACATTCACAGTTACAGTGGCAATATTACTTGCATTGCCAGCTGGGTCACAGGCAGTGTAAGTAAAGCTAGTCTGTCCGTTATAGCCAGCCGTTGGTGTAAATATAATTTGCTCTACTGAACCAATAATTGTTTTAGATATTGTTCCATTACTTGGTGAAGATAGGGGTGAACAAATAGTAATAGTTTGCCCAGAAGGGTCTGTGTCATTAGCTAAAACGTTAATGGTGACAGCATTGTTTTGATCGGCAGTTGCTGTATCATTAACCGCAACAGGATTTACTGCGTTTACAGCAACGGTAACGCTTGCGGGGGAAGAAGGCGAGGTTCCAACAACAGTACTGCATGCTGTATACGTGAAAGTAGCATTTCCATTGAAGCCTATATTTGGAGTAAATAGTATTTTATCCACTAAGTTAGTAGTGCCATTGGCAGGAAGTATTGTAGCAGTTCCATTAGCAGAAGTAGATACAGAGTTAGCACATATGTTTGTAGAATTAACATCGTTAGCAAGAACATCAACAGTAACGGGTGTAGATTCTAAAGTGGAGGCATTGTCAGGGTTGGCAATTGGCTGAGGAGGTAAAGTAACATCTATTGTCACAATAGCAACGTTGGAAACACTTCCATTATTATCTGAAATAACATATTCAAAAGTATCTGAAGAAGCACTAGCGAAGAAAGCTGGATTTGGAGTATAAGTAATTTTACCAAAATCTGGACTGCTTGGATTACTGTTAATATTTGCACTTCCTTTAGCTGGAGAAGTTACTATAGTTACGCTACCTAAATCTAATGTGCCGTCGCTATCTGTATCGTTACTGGCCACATCAATCAGAATTGAAGAAGTAAGTAAAGTTGTAGTTACATCTGGTGCAGCTACAGGTGCTATATTTACAGTAATATATCCGACATTAATGGTAACAGTGGCAGTGTTAGATTGTATTCCATTTTGATCTAAGAAATAATAAGTAAAAGTATCTGTATCTGAGCTTGTAAATTGACTAGAATCTGGAACATATTCAAATTCACCATTTCCATAGTCATTTAAACTTCCTTTGTTTGGAGAGCTAGAAATATTTACAGAGTTGGTATCAATTCCATTTGTACCTCCATCATCATTAGCTAAAAGATTTATACTTACTGAGGTGTTACTATCTGTTGAAGCATTGTCATCATTGGCTTGAGGATTAATAAATAAAACACCACCTTCTTCATAAGCACCAATGTCATAATTTAAGCCTGAAGGTCTTGTAAATCCTCGTTGATCAATGTTTGGCGATTCTGGATAGCCATCATAGTTGGCACTACCTGCACCTTCATCAATAGCAGGACTTCCAGCTAAAAGTGCAATGGTTACAGTTGGACCGCCATTAAATTGCAAAGGGCCCAGAAATGTCTGTACATCAGGGTTTGCTGTAAAGCCAAAAATGTTATCACAATCTGAGTTATTTGAAAGGTTTTTGCCTCTACCACTACCACCTGGAACAGTATTCGTAAGAAGAGCGCCTGTTAAGTCTCCACAGTTTACAAAAAAGCTACCAGTTATAATTGTGTTATCCAATCTAACATTGGCAGCAGGATCAATAATAAATCCAAATGCGTTGTTAGCGATAGTTAAATGAGAACCTTGAAAATCTATAGCGCTGGATCTAAAACTTATACCCGAAGAATTGTTGGAAGATATTGTAGAATTAACTATTTTAAGAGTCGTGTTACCTGTTGTACTGCCATTAGTATAGCTAACCCCTCTTCCGCTATTATTACTTATGGTAGTTTCTTTGATATCTACTCTTGCACCATTGTTAAACTCAACAGACCTACCCCAGTTCCCCAAAAACATTGATTGAGAAATAAAATTGTTTGAACTACCTTCAAACCACATTACACTGGTTACCTGCCCTGTAGCATATGTTAAAGCAGGATTTTGAGTATTGTTTTCATATATAGATGATTTTGTAAGCTCGTTTAAACTGCTATTTGCACCAAACCAAGCAGCACCCTTTTCCGAAGCTGAATTATATTGAATTGTAGAGTTTTTAGTAGTTAAATTTCCTGGCAAAGTTTCTACGTGTCCACACTCATTATATACCCCTCCTCCATTTACTGCACTATTCGAATTAATAGTTGATCCATTAATTGTTATGGTTGAAACACCACCAAAAAAACTACACTCAGTATTAAAAATTCCACCTCCGTTACCACTGGCAATATTGCCCAGCAACCTAGTGTTTTCATCTAAAATAACTTTGTTACCTCTGTCGTGATATATTCCAGCCCCATCTACAGATTGATTGCCCGAAACAATTGAGTTTACAAAATTTAAAGTAGCAGAAGATGATGCAAAAGCCTGTTCAGTTAACAATTTAGTTACACGATCATTTATAGTTGATCTACTTACACCTCCACCATATTTACCAGAAGAATTATTATTAATTTCTGAATTTGTGTAAATACTAGTTCTTGAAGAGTCATAAATTCCACCTCCACTATTTTGAGCATAATTATTAGAAACCACAACATTGTTTAAATTCAAAGTTGCTGGAAATTTTAAACTTTCATCGGCATTTACAGGTAAGTTACTATCATCATTGAAGCCTAAAACTGCAATTGAATTTTCAGCTTGAGCATTAAAATCTAGGTATTTCTGATAATAAATTCCCCCTCCATTTTGTGGTAGTTCAGTTGTATTGTTTTGACCATTATAGTATGTTCCCACAGGTAAATTGTTTACACGTCCATACCTTATGGTTAGATTATTAAAATCAACGTTAGTATTAAAAATATGGAAAACCCTATCTATTCCATTTGTGTCATCAGACCCAGCCTGAATAAAGGTGGTGTCTTTTCCAGCTCCAACAAAATCCATATCAGTTGTTATATCTAAATCACCATCAATGGCGCCTTTGTTTACACCAACAGTTGGAGCTATAGTTAATTGGTAAACTCCAGCTGGAATATTTATTTTGTCTTTAATGTAATCAGTGTTGGCCTCCATAACTGCTGCTCTTAAAGTACATTCACCTAGACTATTTCCACAATACCCATCACCCGGAGCAGAATCTATATCATCTGAAGTTGAGTTAACTAAGTACCCATCTGTTAAATTTATACTTCCAACACTACTTCCTGTTGAAGAACCGTTTATAAAAGCTAGTACATCTGGGTTGCCTCCTACACCAGATGTAGTTGGGATATCTTTACAATCCAACTTTACATTT
Organism: uncultured bacterium; assembly: GCA_963704645.1. GTDB lineage: Bacteria > Patescibacteriota > JACMRA01 > JACMRA01 > JACMRA01 > JBILXY01. Next base: position 685,985 of record OY969926.1, on the reverse strand, counting down.
GCAGTTCCATTTCCAGAAAGAGTACAAAAATCAGAAATATTTGGAACAGTACCTACTCCAATTTTTATTCCTTGTGAAGGTAAAATATAACTGTTAGAAGAACTTCCTGTAAGACTAAAACTACAATCAAAAAATACCCCAATTCTTACATTTCCACTTGGTACACAATTGTTATTTGTAACAATATTACCTGAGCTAATTACAACATCGCCAGCCTCTCCATTTATAATTAAGCTTCCACTACTTAAAGAAGTTCCAAAAGATGGCTGAATGGTTATAGGTGAATTTTGAACATTATTAGCAATATATGTACAGTTGGCAGTTGTATCACCAGCTGCAGCAAAATAGGCAGTGCATTCTTCTAAACCAACCGTAAATTTAACTAAACCACGAACCGGAGTTGAACTAGTGACGTTACAGGTAACTACCGAGCCAAGGTTGTTTGTAGGCGAAGTACAGGAAAAACCTGAAATATCAGAAGTATTTACCAACGTAGTATCCACAACTTTGTAGCTTCCTACATCTCTAACATAGGCCTTTTTTCCGTCATTTGAAAAAGCTTCAATTCTTGGCGATGGAGAGAAATTTTGATTAATGTTTATTTCAAAACTGTTCAAATCCATTACAAGTAAAATATTATCTGGCGGAACAATAATTGCATTGTTATTTGCTGGATTTCCAATATAGGTGAATGAACCTCCAACCTGAGCGGTTATATAAAGCTTTGAGCCATCGGGTGTAATTTTAATACCACATCCCGATGAGCATATGCTAGATGTACTGTTGATAATTTGAGTAGTGGAAAGCAAATTATAGGTTTGAGCGTCATATATTTTTAAAGCATTATCGGCAATTACAAAAATTTTGCCATCTCTTGGAATTGCTTTTACAAATCTACTAATGAAAATAACACGATCAAGCTTTTTAGTAGCCAGATCAATCACTCTCATACCAATTGAGTCAAAATTGGCTGTATCAAAAGAATACATTTTTTTACCATCCTCCGATAAAACCATATCCTTAGTAATAGGAATGAAATCTTCAAAACTGGTAGTAGCTGTGTCAATTACTATCCCATTATATTCGTCAGAAAGATATAATTTGCTACCATCTAAAGAAAAATGATGATAAAAACCTTTTACAGTTTGTGGCGTAACAAGAGAAGTTAAAATAGTATTATTAGAAGTATCAATTACTGTTAAAGTGTTTGTAGTTGTAGCCCCGGAAAAGAAAGAGGCAGCATAAAACTTACTACCATCAGCGTTTAAAAATCCATTGATTATATTATTTGTAACAGGAATTGTAGAAATAACCGTAAAGCTAGCTGTATCAATTACTTTAACCTCACTGGCATTGTAGGTGTAAAGTCTTGTACCAGTAGAGTTTAGTTGAATTCCATTGTTTGTAAATGATATAGAACCTAGTAAGGTGTTTGTGGTTGTATCATATTTTGCAATTCCACCCCCACTATTAGCAGAAGTACTCACATAAGTAGTTAGATTGTCGGGTGAAAGAACCAATTTTCCAATAAAGTTTCCTACAACAGGAGTAGTGGCTGAAATATCTTCAGCTTTAGCTAATTGTCTGGATTCTTCAAATTTTATTCCAAAATAAACTAAACCACATAAAATAATTAAGCTCAAAAGGAATAGGGTAAATATTTTGTTATATTTATTTAAATTATTAAACCAGTGATTTTTATTTTTTGTTTCGTGTAGTTTCTTATTCAAAGAAAGCATAAATTTTATTTTTGTTTTATATTTCCCCAACACACTTTTGTTACTTTATATAGTCTAATTCACAAAAACAGTTTTGTCACATTATAATTTTAGAAATTTTTTAAATCTTTTTCGCTTTTTTACGAAACATTTTCATACTATCGCAGACTCTTTAAGGTAAACTTAAACACTACCAATTAATTTCTCATTGAGTATTTTTACCCTGTATATCCTACTAATGCCCTACACATTAAATGGATCTGGACATTCACCCCATGCACCTACTTTTAACTGTTTAGTTTGTCTTTCTAAAGTTTCAAAGTAATTTTGATATGTATTATTGGGTTTAACAGTTGAACTTTTGGCGTACCCTTCTTTTATTAGCTTGGCATTAAAACTATTAGCTATAGCTGAAGTATCTTCCCCAACAAAAAATATAAATCTTAAAGATCTACCATATCTATCTTTGTCTTCCTTATCTGGTTTAATTAAAATAATTCTATTTTCTAGCATTTTAGTTGTATAGCTACTGGCTTCTGGGCCGTAACACATAACTGCAACACCAGGCTTTTTAGTTTCAGGTGTGTCAACGTTCAAAAGTCTAATTGTTCTGCCATCTTCCAAAACAACAGTATCACCATCAACTACCCTGTTCACTTTAACTTCTTCTACTCCAGCAACTTTGTTATTTTTTTCTACAGGCTTCAATTCTGCAGCATCTTCTAAACTGCTAATCTGATCTGTAAAAACAGCTATACTACGCTGAACTTCGGGCATGCTGCCAATTACAATAATAAAAACTGTTATAATAACGCTAATAATTGTTATTTTAAAAGGTTCTGAATTCATAGTCTTAGCATGAAATATTGCTAGCCATAGGTCAAGCTAACTTTAATTCATAATTCAAACTGGTTCGAAGATTTTTACAACAACAAGTCCTTAATTTTTTATTATTCAATTTTAAAGCTGAATCAATAATTTCCCTAAAGAGTTAGTTTCTTAAATCTTATTCTTGCTTAAAACCCAAACTGTTTTGTATATATTGGTGTTTTTATCGACTAAAAAGCTTTTCTGCCATTTTTCCAAAGCATCAATTTTTAATATTAAATCTTCATATTTTTTACTGGAAGAAGCAAGCAATCTGTCTTTAGTAACTTTACTGGTTATTACTTCAGTAAAATCTTTCAAGAATGCCATTTTATCTTCTGGTTTAACATCCCCTGTTTTCGCTACAGAATCTGCAATAATATCAGATTTTTGCAACATATTTAAAATGCTAGTGTTTAAATTAGAATTGATATCCAATACTGCAGTATTTTTAGCATTCATCTCCAAGCTAGAAACTAATTGGGGAAGTTTATCTAAAGTAGATTTGCACAATTCTATGCTTTCCTTGTTAATTTTTTGCACTTGTTGAAAATAGATGTCGGCATTTTGTAAGTTTAATTTGCTTTCAACAGAATAATCTAAGCTTTGCTTTATAACATCATTCACACCAGAATTAGATAAAATATTAATTCTCCCTAGTAAATTATTATTTATTTCATTTAAATCTTGCTCATCAGCAAAAACTTTATCTACGTAACTCTTGCTATTAAAATTGTTAGTATTAACATCTTCATAACAAATTTTAGTTGAAACTTTGGCACTTTCAGGAAAAACAACTTCAGCAATTTCAAACTTTATTTTTTCAGCCTTATTAAATATTTCACTTTTTGTTTTATCAATTAAAAGATACTCTTGCTTTAAGTTTTCTGGTTGCAAATTAGTAAACCACATTAAACCACTGGCCGAGGTTAAAATTATTGTTAGAACAATAAGAATTTGCCATATTTCCAAGCCTAAACTAAGGTTAGAACCCCACTTTGCAGGAGCCTTCACATTTAAACCGGAGGAAGTATTAACGGAAATCATTTTTTATATTTTTCTAATTCTACTTTAGAATATAAGCATAGTCAAAAACAACCACCCAGAGTACTAACTTTGCCAAAAAACTTTAAAAGTAGTAGAATATTTTTATGTTAAAGATCTCCGCCCGATCTAAATTACTAAACCTGCAACACAGCGTTAAATTGTACTATATCCTAGCTATTGGGGCGTTTATAACAGTGCTTACTTTTCTTCTTTACAGAGACATTTTTGTTTCATCTACAATGTTAGTTAGTACAATAGCAGGCTTTATTATATTGGGAAGACCTCCTATAAAAATGGTTATTGAAATTGAACCAGAAGGAATTCACATTGGTGAAGAGATATTAAAATGGAGCAACTGTCTTTCTTGGGCTTTAACTGATTTAGATGAAAACTTAGAATTTACAATTCAAACTACTCAATTTAGCCAGCAATTTTATTATTTTTATTTAGAAACAAGCCAACCGGGTGTAGCAGAATTTATTGATGCAATATCTAACTATCTACCTTACTCTGAGGAATCTGCCAAGAAAAACCTTGTTCACAATATTTTGTGCATGTTAGGTCTTAGGTAAAACGGCAATCTGCACCACACATGAGGAGCACTTTAAAGATGAAGCAGCTTGTTTATCGTTTAGAAAATATCCCGTTCGTAAAATAAATTTATTTTTTAAATATCTGGAAATAATCTGTGTAAAAAGCAATTCCGTGGAACATCATTCCGAAAAATGTCCCTTTTAAAAAAGATACAAATAGGTTTTTGTTATCAGAACTAAAAATAGTTTCAATGAATAAAGTTATAACCAAAAGAACGAAGCCCAACATCCAATGGTGAAAATGTATTTTCAAACCAAGTAAATCTAAAATAATCGATTTATCACCCTTATCTCCTTCATATCCCCCGCCCAGAATTAGGAAAAGTGTATTACTTAAAATAAATCCAAATAAAGCAAAAGCGTAATAAACTTGGTTAACTGACATTATTTATTTAGTGTATTTCCTGAGCCAATCTTAATTTTTCCTGTAGTGTATAACCAGCCTAAAACAATACTGAACAACCCGATAATAAGCGAAATCCAGAAGAAGTCTAATTGTAAAATAAGAATTTTTACAAGGAAAGATAAAATTACACAAACCCAAACATAGTACACAAAAGCCTTCATGTTCTGATGAATTAACATAGCGTAAATTAAAATTGCCAATAGAACAATTAGTTGGAACAAACTAAAATTATCTCTTGAAATTGTTAAAGCAATAATTTGAGCAGCATTGAATACATAAAACATAGTTTCAGCGACCTTACTTCTTTCTCTAATAAAGTCTACTAAAAGCCATAATGAAAATGCTGTTTGCAAGAAATACATTCCTGTAAAATAACTTAGCGAAAAAGGGAAAAGACCTACTATTCCAGCAATTATATACACAATTGCAACAAGCCAGTGTAAATTATATTTTGTTGGGTAATGTTTACCAATTTGGTCTATACCAAAAATAATTAGTGTTACAGCTGCTGTTATAATTGCAATTATCCAAGCATTGTCTTGGTTAGAAAAAACTGCCCAGTTTTCAACAACCCCTCTCCAAATACTTACACCGACAGAAAGAAAAGCCAACATTCCAGTTGAATACTTTAAAATTCTATTGTTTTTTAAAGTTTTATCTTCTATTTCATGCCATCTGTAAAAACACACAAACATTGCGCTTTGAACCAACAATAATATAAAGTAAACTAATCTATTTTGAATTAAAAATGTGTCTGCATTTTGACTTAAAGTTATTAAATGAGAGGCGTTAACATTTTCACCTAGATAGGTAAAAAGCCACAATAAATGTATTAAAGTTTGAATGGCAATTATCCAAATACTTCTTGTAATATAAACCAAAGGGATTATTCCCAAAGCCCAAATACCCAAAATTTCACTTAAACCCAATGCCGGATAACCTAAATTATCAGACAAAACAGTGGCAAATAAAAACACCACAGTACCCCAACTAAAACTGGTTAAAATTAACAAAGCTTCAGATAGAGTTTCGTTTACAAGGTTCTTTTTATAAAAATTAAGGTATATTCCTGAAGTAAAAAACACAACCAACAAAATTAACACAATGCCCAAGCGTCCAACATTAGAAATATCTGTCCAATAGCGTATCATCAGACCAAACATACCAATACCAGCCAAGATTGGCCCTGCACCCAAAAGTAAAACTCCAATATTAAAAGGTTTTTTATCTAGCTTACTATTTTTTTCAGTTTTAAAAGATGAATCCAGCTGAGGAAAAACAAGCCTAGTTATTACAAAAACAATAACTATTAAAGTTGCCAAGAAATAAAGAAATGATATCATATGCATTTATTTTGCCAATAAACATGTTTTGTCAATTAGACAATGATTTTGATTGACTCATCATTATTTGAAGGGCTTAGCTCCATTTCTTTCATACTTAAGCTAACTTGTCCACGATCATTAACTTCAATCACTTTGGCCTGTACTATTTGCCCCATTTTTAAAACGTCCTGCACCTTACCTATTCTTTCTTTGCTAATTTGGGAAATATGAATTAATCCTTCTCTATCTGAACCATCAATTTTTACAAAAGCGCCGTAAGCCTCAATTCTGAAAACTTCTCCGCTAACAACATTCCCTACAACATAGTCTTTAACTATAGCTGTGATTATTTTGCCAGCTAAAGCAACTTTTTCCATGTCTTTTCCGTAAATGTAAACCAAACCTGTTTTATCATCAATATCTATAGTTGTTCCAGTTTCAGCAATAATGGATTTAATTATTTTACCACTTGGACCAATAACTTCACCAATCTTTTCAATTGGAACTTGCACTGTTAAAACTTTAGGAGCATATTTAGAAACTTCTTTTTTAGGTGAAGCAATTGCTTTCTCCATTTCGCCTAAAATAAACATACGGCCAATTCTAGCTTTTTCCAAAGCTTCTTTTAAAACTTCAATGTTTAAACCTGCAACTTTATTGTCTAACTGCAAAGCTGTAATTCCGTCTTTAGTTCCTGTTACTTTAAAATCCATATCACCATAATGGTCTTCTGCTCCTTGAATATCTGTTAGAGTTTTAAAGTTTTTAGTATTTTGATCAATTACCAACCCCATAGCAATACCAGCCACAGATGCTTTAATTGGAACACCTCCTGTTAATAAACTTAAGCTGGAAGCACAAGTAGAAGCCATTGAAGTTGAACCGTTAGAACCTAAACATTCGCTAACCAACCTTAATGTGTAAGGGAAATCTTGTTCATCTGGCAACACAGGTAACAAAGCCTTTTCAGCCAATGCTCCATGCCCAATTTCTCTTCTGCCAGGACCACTGTATCTTCCAGTTTCACCAACAGAATATGGTGGAAAATTATAGTGATGAATATAACGCTTTGTTGTTTCTTCAAAATCTTCCATATCATCTAAAATTTGTGCATCTTCAGTTGTACCCAAGGTTAAAATATTCAATACTTGAGTTTCTCCACGCTGGAACAAACTAGAGCCATGTGTTCTTGGAAGCACATCTATTTGGCAAGAAATTGGCCTAATTTCGTCTATTGCCCTACCATCTAAACGCTTGTCTAGATTCAAAATTGCTTCTTTTACAATTTCACAAGTTAATATCTCAACTGCCTGTTCAAAGCTTTTCAGCCAATCTTGATTACCATCTAAAATTTCTTTTTCAATTGAGAAATACTCAAACCATTCCTTATCAGTATAAACTGACCAAAAGTCAGATACAACCTTTGGAAGTTCATAGGTAGGTAATAACCCTGGAGCTTCTGCATTTAACAACATTTTTTGTTGTTCAACAACGCTTCTAGCTACTAAAACAACCTCTTTAACTGCAACAGTTCTAATTTCTTTTTTAGTTGTAGAATATAAAACAGACTCTAATAATTGCTTTCTTTCTCTCCAGTAATTCAAAGCTTCGGTGTTAGAAGTACTAACAACAATTTTATTAGTTTTAACACCTGCTTTAGTAATAAATTCTTTTTGGAAATTATTTAAAAGTGCCAATTCTTCAACCGCTGTTTCCATAGCCAGCATCATATTATTTTCACTTAAAATATTTGCTCCAGCTTCTACCATAACAATGTTTTTTCCATCTCCAGATACAACTAAATCTAGTTCTGACAAACTAACTAAAGCAGCGCTTGGATTAATTACAATTTTAGGCTGAACATTATTTTCTTCTAAAACAAGCTGTCTTGGAAGCTTTTCTACAGTTTTGTACATTAGCCTAAACTTGGCCGCCCATTCTGGGTTTTTCCTTCCAAGCATACTAAAAATTTCTTCCAAGCTAGCTTTTTCTTGTGCAATACTGTCGTCTACATTTCTTGCCACTTCTGTTAAAACTGGTCGTAAATCGTTTAAACTTTCAGCGGAAGGAAGTAAATTAGCAACTTTTTCTACCCAAACACTGCCAACATTGGCTTGCATCATCCCTACTCTAACCGCACTAACAGGGCCAGCAAAAACGGAGTTTTCTAAATTTGCAACATCTACTAAATTACATAAACTTAAAGCTGCTGAAGCTGCTAAAACTGCAAGTGTATCTGGCGAATTAATTTCATCTAAACTTAAAACTGTAATGACAATCTGAATTTCTTGTCTAATATTTTGATTGAACAAAGAACGAACCGACCTGTCTACCATTCTGCCAATTAACACAGCGTTTTCTGTAGGTCTGCCTTCTCTTTTAACAAATCTAGAACCCTTAATTTTACCGCTGGCGTAAAGCCTTTCTTCATAAATAACCTGCAAAGGTAGCCAGTCTTGGTTGGTTTCTTTACCTATAACCACTGCGGCAAGTACACTTGTTTCACCAATTGTGGCTAAAACCGATGCGCTTGCTTGTCTGGCCAGCAAACCGGTTTCTAAAGTTAAAGTTTGATTTTGCCAATTGGTGGTTACTTGCACAGGAACAGCTGAAAACATAAGATATATATTGTTTATTATTTTGTTTAATATTACTTGTAAAGTACTTCCTTAACAACCTTTTGTCAAAGAAATCTATCTTGGAATTAAAATAGAAGATAAGTATTTACCGATGCTATAGTACACTGTCACCCTTGTATATGTCATAAATTTCAGTGACAGAATTTAAATCTTCTTTTAGATTATTTCTGTTAAATTTTTAACAACATATATTCTAACATAATATGCGTTTAAATGATAATACTTTAACCAAGAATTACCTTAGACATATGAAACAATTAGTTCAAGAATATGAATTAATTAAAACAAGGAAACATCCTAGATATGTATTTGTAAATGAATTCTACAAAGCAAATAATATAACTAGACAAAACTTCATCAAATATTACAATAGGTATAAATTAGTTTCTATGGATAGTAGTTTAATTCCAAAGAAAAGAGGGAGAAAGTTTGGTAGTTTAAAAAGTATTCCTTTCATACAGAATAAGATTATTGAACTTAGAAACCAAGGATTTGGTAGATATGAGATACACGATTTCCTTTTACCTAAGTATGGTAAATATACTCCTTCACCTACGACTATTTACAATATACTATTAAAGAAAGGATTGAATAGATTAGATCCAAGAGTAATTCAAACTAACAAAAGAAGAATCATTAAAGATAAAGCAGGAGAATTAGGCCATATGGATTGCCACAGACTAGCTAAAGGAATACTGGAGGGTGAAAAGAATGAATACTTTCTACTAAGCTTAACAGATGACTTTACTAGAATAGTTATGACCATACTAATACCTAATCTGCAAGCTCTAACAGTTATGCTTTATACTCAAAGATTATTAGCAGTATTCAATAGATGTTACAACATAGATTTTCAAAGTATATTAACAGACAATGGACCCGAATTTGGAAGGAAAGAAACAAAAGAAGAAAACAAACAAAACCATCCATTTGAAAGATTACTGTTAGAATACAACATTAAGCATAAGTACACTAGAGCCTACAGGCCACAAACCAATGGTAAAGTAGAAAGATTCTGGAGAAGTTTAGAGGAAGAATTACTTAGAGAGCAAGTATACCCAGATAAAGAAAGTTTAGAAGAAGAATTATTTGAATATTGTTGCTACTTCAACCATATTAGAAGACATCAAGGTATTGGTAATATTACTCCCTATGAGAAACTTAATTCTGTCACTGAATAAGTTGACATATACAACCCTGAACTTGTTTCACTTGCTGGTGCGAGCTGAGCTTGGTTCAGCGTCAGTTTCGGCCTAATGTGTCTAAGCGGTTAAACAAATAATCTCAAAAGTACTCCATACTTTCAAGTTAATAATATTTTAGCTCAAGTAGTTACTTTCACAAAGCTGAAGCAATTACTTTAACTTCAAACGATATTTGAGCCGTTTGATCTCTCGATAAATTCCTAGACAGCTTCTTCTTCAACAATAGAAACACCGTTTCCTTCAACATTTTGGCTATACATTCCTACCATTTCAGCAATATTTTTAAACAGTGGGTTGCTAACTTCATTGTAAATCCAGCACATTTCTCTATCTTGTTTTACACCTTTTGAATCTACTAAAAAATAGTAGTCACATTTGCTATGCTTAATTGGGCAATAATAGGCATCTTCTTCCATAACCGTGTTAGAAAAATCTACTAAATCTGGTTGAAAATAATAGTTTCCTTCTACTTTCACCACATTCTGCCCCAAAATACCCTCTGCAATTTTCTGATTGTTTTCATTGTTGGTAATAGTAATTTTAGTCATAATTGGCTTTTAATTTAATGTGTGTGAATTATTATTTTTTGTCATTTCTAAAAAAATAATCTCTTATAAATACTCTCTTTTCTAAAATATATTAGGACGTTCAAATTTTATTGTTGAAATTTAACCCGCTTGTCTAATTAGTAAATAAATTATAGGATATTTTAGAACTAAAAAACATTCTATGAATTCCCCAAAAATCCCAAAAGTTGCAATTATCGGATCTGGCCCTGCTGGTTTAACTGCCGCAATATACACAGCCAGAGGTGGTCTAGACACTACAATTTTTGCTGGAATACAACCGGGTGGACAACTAACAACCACAACTGAAATTGAAAACTTTCCTGGTTTTGTAAACGGAATTATGGGCCGGAACTTATGGGAAATATGCAACAACAAGCAGAAAGGTTTGGAGCCAAGGTAAATTACGCCGAAGTAACATCAATTCAAATTAATGAAGCTGCAGAACACAAATTCAGCTTAAATGTTGAAGGTAAAATGGAAGAATTTGACGGAGTAATTATTGCAACTGGGGCTAAAGCTAGGTATTTAGGCCTGGAAGGAGAAGAGAAATGGGTAGGAAAAGGTTATCATAGCTGCGCAACATGCGACGGTTTCTTTTATAAAAACAAAGTGATTGCAGTAATTGGTGGAGGCGATTCAGCTATGGAAGAAGCAGATTTTTTAACTAAGTTTGCTGAAAAAGTTTATATAATTCACAGAAGTTCCAACTTCAGAGCCAGTAAAATAATGTTAGACAGGGCAAAAAATAATTCTAAAATTAGTTTTATAGAAAACAAAATAGTAACAAAACTTATTGGAGATGACTTAATTAACTCAGTAGAATTAACCGATACCACCAGTGGAGAAATTAAAATAATGAAACTAGATGGAGTATTTATGGGAATTGGCCATATACCAAACTCTAGTTTTGTAAACGGCTTACTGGATATGAACGAAGCAGGCTATTTGTTGAATCAAACCCACCTACCTCAGGAAAGTAGAACTAGTAAATACGACACAAGCACTAAAGTAGAGGGAATTTTTGTAGCCGGAGACATTGAAGATACAAAATATAGACAAGCCATAACAGCGGCAGGTGATGGATGCAAAGCAGCTATGGATATAGAAAAGTGGCTAGCCGACGCTGCTTAATCTTCTATACTAATATCATTAAGAAAACATTATTGTGTATAACAATTCGCCACTGTGGGGGGGCAAATGTAGGTAAACAGGATTTTTTCATTGGAATACTTTTTCGGAGTGCTAATTCTTTATTTTCAATATTTTAAAAATAGGACAGGACATGTGGCCATATCAAATATTTTTTTAAATTATTTCGAGTAGATTATATTCTTAAATGAACTACTTACTTTCCGTTACATAATAATAACCATCAGAGTTAGCTTCCTCTACAGTTTTAAAACAAGCTGTTGGTTTTTGATCTAAATTTTTATTGTCTAAAATTAATTTTTCACCTCTGTAATTTATATATCCCAGAACCTGACTTTGTTCAGGACAAAGTGTAGAATTTAATTGGTTATTTTCAACATTGTTTGTTGAAGCACCCAAAACTTGCTTTCTTCTATTGGAAATTAAGGCATTTTCTAAATATTTTGAATCATCTGCAGTGTAAAGTGCAAATTGTGTAGATAACAGAATAGCTCCAGCAGTTATAATAACCACCATTGATATAAACGTGGAAATTTGCATCGTATCTATCTTCATTTTAACATTGTACCTTTGAAACGAGAAAATGACAAACAAATAATACAAACTTACAATGAATTTAGATTTGAGTATTTATAGGCTGGATTAAGTAAACTATCTATTAATTTACTTTTTGGCTTTGCTTAATTCTGTAATTAAATCTTCAACTTTAATTTCTAAGGCTTCAATAAGTTTAATTATGTTTAAATAACTAATATTAACTTCTCCACGTTCTAACTGACCAACATAATTACGGTGTAATTTAACAATGGCAGCGAGTTTTTCTTGAGAAATTTTTTTCGACTCTCTGTATGCTCTTAGGGCAGTACCTAAATTTACTAGATGTTGATTTTTTTGTTTCATAATAAAATAACTGTTAATGGCTAGCTAGTAACTGTCCACATAATATAAGCTGCTAAATTATATGTTAGTAGTATTATAGAATTGTTAAATAAAATAAAAGCTCCTTATTAGGAGCTAATAAAATACAACTATATTAAATTACTTTAAATTATTTACAGCTAAAGTCTTCTTATATCTAGCTTGGCTTACAGTAGAAAGGTATCTCAAAACATCTCTTCTTTTTCCAACTTTTCTTAATAAACCTCTTCTGGATGAAAAATCTTTTGGGTTAATTTTCAAGTGATCAGTAAGTTTCAAAATTTCTTCAGAAAGTAAAGCAATTGTTACTTCAGGTGAACTTGTATCTGTTTTATGAATTTGATGCTTTTGAATAATCTTGCTTTTATCTGGTTTTACAGCAGTTTTAACGGTGGACGACATATCTATGAACTAATTTAAATAATTTTCTTTATTTTTGGCAAATTAAAATTTAACTGCAACATTTTTTCTTTCTTCTGTAGGGTTCTCCAATTCAAAGAAATCTGCTGGAGAAGCCTTGGCTATAGACTTAAACAAAATTGCTGGGAATTGATCTTGGCTAGAGTTGTAATCTGTAACAACTTGGTTGTAGAATCTTCTAGAAGCCAATATTCTGTCTTCAGTGTTGGTTAACTCTTCTTGTAAAGCTAAAAAGTTTTGATTAGATTTTAAATCTGGATAACTTTCTGATAATGCAAATAACTGCCTTAAAGCACCAGAAAGCATATTTTCAGCGGCAACTTTATCTTTTCCTAAACCAGAAATATCTATAGCTTGTTGTCTTGCCTTTACGACTCTTTCTAAGGTCTCGGCTTCAAAGTTTTTAGAACCTTTAACAGTTTCAACCAAGTTAGGAATTAAATCGTATCTTCTTTTTAATTGAACATCAATATCTGATGAAGCTTCTTTAACTTTAATTTTTAAAGTAATTAAATTGTTGTAAACCAATACTGCGTAAATTGCTACTATAACAATTACCACAAGGAAAATAAGAATTATTGAGTTATCCATAATAATATAAATATAATAACTAAATATGGCCTTTTCAATGAAAGTTTGTCAAGCTGTTAGCTAGAAATATTTCTTACCAATTCCTTTAAATCTGTGAAGCCCTGCATGGCTTTTAAAATTCCATCTTGCATCATGGTTAACATTCCTTCTTGAGCAGCAACTTGTCTAACTTGGTTAATAGAAGGAAATTGGTTCGAGAGCAGCTCTCTAAGTTTCTCGCCAACTACCATAACTTCGTAGGCACCAATTCTACCTTTATAGCCAAGTCCGTTGCATTCTACACAACCATCTGAAGTATAGAATTTCATTTGAAGGGGAATAGAAAGGTGGCCTGCTGGCATTTTGGCTAATTGGTCTATAACCAAAGTTCTTTCTTCAGAGGTTAATGGGTGTTCATGCTTGCAGTTTTCACACAGACGCCTAACTAAACGTTGCCCAATAACTATTGCTAAAGAGTCGGCTAGTAAGAAACCTCTAACACCCATTTCCATAAGCCTAGGAATAGCTCCTGCTGCATCGTTAGTGTGTATTGTAGACAAAACTTGATGTCCTGTTAAAGACGCTTGTACAGCAATTTCTGCAGTTTCTTTATCTCTAATTTCTCCTACTAGAACTACGTCAGGATCTTGTCTTAAAATAGATCTTAAACCAGCTGAAAAAGTGTAGCCAGCCGCTGCATCAATTTGGGTTTGGGAAATTCCCTCTAATTTGTATTCAACAGGATCTTCTAAAGTAATAATTTTACTTTCTCCATCGTTCAAAGTTTTTAAGAAAGAGTACAACGTTGTTGTTTTTCCAGAACCGGTTGGACCAGTAGTTAAAATTAAACCCTGAGGCTTTTGAATTGCTGCTTCCACTCTTTCTCTTGCTGACCCAGTAAAACCCAAAAGATCTAAATCTAGGCCTAAACTACCAGTTCCTAACAATCTCATTACTATTGAATAGCCATAACTAGAAGGAAGCATTGAAACACGAACATCTACATCTTTTTCAGATGCTTTGAAAGTAAAACGTCCATCTTGAGGAATATTATCAACATTAATTTTTAAACCAGAGATAACTTTAATTCTACTTTCTATAGATTTTTGATTTAGTTTGGGTAGCTCGGCAAAAGTATGCAAAACTCCATCTAAACGCAGCCTTAAATTGTATACTTCTTTCTCTGGCTCAAAGTGAATGTCGCTTGCCCCGTTCTGCAAAGCTGCAATTAAAACAGTTTCTATTGTGTCTGAAGTAGAAGTGTGAGACAGAACTTCATTTAGTTGAGTTAAGGTAAGTTTTAAATTAGCTTCATCAGCCATTTTGTCTTGACTAATACTAATATTATCGTCTGTTTCTTTATTTTTTATAATGGAAGAGAAGCTGTTAATAAGTTTTTTATAACTCATTTCCGAACAAATAAATAATTTATATTTTTTAGACCTACCAAATTCTTCTAAGAACTCTCTTTGACCTGGTGTGTAAGGATCTGGGGTTGCAATATATAAAGCCTGATTGTTAAAGGAAAAAATTCCTAATTTATATTTAATAACCAACTCTAAAGGAATTTGGGTTAAAACAGTATATTCAATAGGGAAACCGTATAAATCTATAAAACCAAGCCCTAAAGACTCTGCTTTTAGTTTGGCTTGTTCTTCAAAAAAATACTTATCTAAATCTTCCTTCACACGTAAACTTCTTCTCATCCTGGTGGATGGTAAGGTGGATAAATTACTAGATAAATTGCCACCAATTTTTTTGTTTGCATTGCTATTTAATACAACTGTCATGATGTACACAGAGTACCTTTTATAGTAAATTTGGTCAAAGCCCTTGTAACAAAAACTATTTTGAGCTGTTTAGGGCGAGTCCTTAATTTGATTCTAACTCTGATGTTAAAACCTGCTCACCTTTATTTTCCATAAAAACATTCTTAACTTCATAAGTAATTCGACCTAAATTTGTGTCTGTAAATTGAAGATAGTTACAAGCCAAAAAGCTACCAGATTCTTCAAAAATATGTTTTTCCAACTCTTCCATTTGACTAGCAGAAACTAATTTAGGTTTTAAATATTCCACTAAAGTTACTTTATCGGTTTTATCTTGTCCGTGTTTGTTGTTATATACTTTATCATTTTTTACGGGCAAACCAATAGCCTCCGCCTGCAATCTAATTTGGTGCATTCTGCCAGTTCTGATTTCTACTTCTACCAAGGTTTGATTGGTTTCTTGGCAAATTACCAAAGGTGTAAATACCGATTCAGTGTTTCTAGATAATTCAGAATATTCCTTAGCTGATGATTCATCCCAAAACATAATTTGCTTCAATGGGTTGTGTAAATTTCTGCTCTGCCAAGCTTTTACTTGAACAGCTTTGTCTAGCACTCCATCTAAAACAGTTAAGTATTTTTTAGATACAGTTCTATTCCTAAATTGATCTTGCAAAAAAGTATGAGATTCTTCATTTTTAGCTACAATAATTATCCCTTGAGTATCTTTGTCTAACCTGTGAACTGGCAAAAATGTTTCTTGTTTCTTGCCATAGGTTAGCTGCAGGAAGTTAATTAAATTTTGCTCTTTATGCCCTGCCCCTGCTTCGGTAACTACTCCAGCTGGCTTATAAACCAGCAAAAAATTACTGTTATAGAGTAGCACTTTAATTTTATCAAAAGAACCGTGATCTCTTTGTGGCCAATGCGAAATATCAATTTTTTCTCCTGTAAAAATCCATTCTAGCCTGTTGTACATTAATTCCTGATTAATTAAAACACCGTGTTTTTGAATGTTTTTTTGAACATCTCCGTTTGTATAATCTAGGTTATTTTTGTGTAAATATTCGTTTACGTATTTGTGTAGTCTAATTTTGTTAGTCATAATTGTTTATTTGTTCTGCTATTAATTTAGCAATTTCCACACCCACACCTTCAATTCCCAGACCAGCTAAAAACTTATAGTCTGCAATGCTTCGGCTGTTTTCTACAGATTTTTGTAAATTTTCTACAGATTTTTTTCCAAAACCTTCTAAAACTTCTATTTTTTCCCATGGTAAATTATATAAATCGGGAATATCTTTAACCCCAAATTCATTCATAAACTTTTCAATTTGTTTTTCAGACAAACCAGTAATATTACCTAAATTACGCTGGCAATAATAACTAAGTCTGCCAACTATTTGATCTTTACAATTAACCGAATTTAAACAAATTAAATCTACCTCTGTAGCGGTTTTACTTAATTGGGAATTACAAGACGGGCAAAATTGTGGGATGGAAATTAACTTGGATTCAGGCAGCCTTAAATTAACTAGAATATCAACCACCTCAGGAATAATATCACCAGCTTTTCTTACAACCACTGTGTCATGATAATGTAATTGTAATTCGTTAACTTCTTTAAAATTGTGCAAACTGGCTTTTTTTACCACCGTTCCCATTAAATTTATTGGTTGCAAACTAGCCACAGGAGTAACTTTACCTGTTCTACCAACCTGCCAAATAACGTCTTCTAGTTTGGTTGCAATTTCCTCTGGGGGGAATTTAATAGCACACCAAGCCCTGGGTGTTTTACCAACAACGCCAACTTGTTCTACAATTTTATTATCATCCAGCTTCACCACCAGTCCGTCTATAGGATAAGGCAATGAATTTCTATCTTGCTGCAGTTTGGTTGCAATTTCCCAAATATTTTCTAAACTATTTTGAACACTGTTATAGGGGTTTATTGGAAAACCCTGAGCCTGTAAAAAATTAAGCTCGTCCTGATGAGTTAGAAAATTATCTTGATTCACCATTCTAGCTTTATGTGCAGACTTTTAAATGTCAATTAACACTGGTTGTTTACTTTTTGACATTTTGTTCCCAGTAAAACAATAGTTAGGCATGACCTTTTTGGAAGCTGCACATATTAGTTTAATTCAAGAATACGTTTGTGCTATTAATGGCCAGAATTTGTTGGAAGTATTGGGTGGAAGAAGCTTAAACCTAGAGCGAACTAAAATAGATAGTTGGCAGGAAGTTGGAAGTTTTACTAATTCAGCTGGCATTTTTTCCGAAGAATTAACATTAATTTTAGTGGATGTTCAAGACCTACAACCAATTTTAGGTTTAGAAAGCTTGTTTAATTTAAACGAAAATTCTAGCATACTATTTTGGTCTTCCACCGAAAAAAATTGGTTAGCACCGCTGCAAAAAATATGGACATCTAGCGGGGCAAAATATGTTAAATTAGCACCAAATAAAGATACTTTTAAAAATTTGGTAAATCAATATTTAGTAGAGAATAATGGACAAAATAATTTTAAACTTACAAACTATCAAACAGAAAAGCTAATAAATAGTTGTTCTAATTACCAAGAATTAGTTGATAAGTTAGATCTTCTAAGCGTTTCAAATAACCCTGAAGAATTGCTAACTTGGTTTGAACCAGAAGCTGCAACTGAACTATTCAGACTTCCATTTAGATTAAATAATTTAGCTGCAGACACTAAACTTTGGGTAGATTCTGTACCAGATGATGACACCCAATTTGCGCTAAGTATTTTATGGGGCAAAGCAGAAAAACTTGGTCGAAAAGATATTTTACAACTAATTATTAAGACCGATTTAGAAATGAAAACCAGGTCTAAAATTCCACCAATATTACAGTTCAAAAAACTGATGTTTGAAATTGGAAATTTGTAACTTATTTTACCGGGAATTAGGAAAAAATAGGTAATTATACCGTTGTACCATAGTAAAATATCACTCTGAATTTATTTCAGAAAAGCTGGTGCGAGCTGGGCTTGGCTCAGCGTCAGTTTCGGCCCGAGGGTTTAAGTGGTGAATGAATTAAAATGAAACAAATAGTTTTTTCGTGTGTTCTTGAAGTAATATTAATGAGAAGCTTGGAAGTGTTGATTTACCAATATCAAAATGCAAATTGTTGATTTCTTAGTATAATTTTTATCTTAATTTTAAATCAGGCAGAAATTAAATTTCAGCGAGTCTCAATTTTTTAGCCTTACTTTTTACGAAAAACCATAATAAAACTAAGTTCAAACTAATATAAATAATTTGCCATAAAACATTGTTAGGTAAATTATCCATTTGGAAAAAAGACGATTCTGTAAAGAAAAATTGATTATAGCCTACAGCAAAAGTAAAGAATAAATTGTTAATAAAATGCAACGGCCAAGTGGTAATAAAAACTTTAGTTTGAACAGAAATGTAACCCCAAATTATACCAAACATTAGGCTTAAAATAAAACTGGCTATAGCAAAATTAGAGCTAATAATGTGAAGCAAAGCAAACAAAAAAGCACCAATTACAACAACTATAATTTCAGAATATTGTGTATGTTTAGCAGGAATAAAATTACTTAAAAAACCTAACAACCATCCTCGGAAAAACCATTCTTCAAATAAAGTTTGAACTAGCAGAAGCAATACAATTCCAATAATTTGAGTTTCTGAAAAAGACAAACTACCCAGCTGTAATACAAAATTGTAATTAAAAATATCTTTAAGGGGCGAAGTGCTAAATGCTTCGTTTAAAAAATAAAATAAGATCAGCCCTAACAATAAAAGTACAGCAGAGGCAATGCTTAAAGCCCAAAAACTTCTTAAATTATTTATCACATCATTAATTTTAATTGGGAAAACAAATGCCATAGCTATGCATAAAAATATATGTAAAATTATTATAGGCAGAAGCTGAATCCAAAAATAATCTAAAAATACAAAAGATAATATTGGCATATACACAGTTACCAAACTTGATGCTAAAACAGCTGCTAATAAAAATATTACTGCTTTTATAAGACTAAGTAACCAATCAGATTTTAAAGAACTTTTGGGCATTTAATTTGGTATTTTCTAAAACATTTTCTACACTTTCATCTTTTAATTCGGCTAGTTTTTGCATGGAAAGTTCTATCATTTCTGGTACGCAGGTTTTACCTCGAAATGGGTTTGGAGCCAAGAATGGAAGATCTGTTTCTAACATAAAATGTTCTAAATCTAAGCCAGACACAGCTTCTTGTAATTGTTTTGCAGAGTTAAAAGTTAGAATTCCACCAACTGCCATTTTTCCACCTAATTTTACAACACTTTTAGCTTCATCAATTGTACCAGTAAAGCAGTGAATTAAAAAATTATTATGGATAGCAGGATATTCAGACAAAATTTCAAACAAGTCTGAGAAAGCATTTCTACAATGAATAATTAAGGGTAAGTTTAATTTTATCGCCAACTGAATTTGGCTTCTGAACAAAGCTTTCTGTGTGGCAATTATTTCAACATCTTGAGAATAAAAATAGTCTAAACCGCACTCCCCCACACCAACTAATTTTGCTTGCAAATTTGGCCTAGCCTGAATATATTGAACAGCAGTTTCTTGAAAATCTAAATAGTTTTTAAGTTTAAAATTAGGCTGAACAATTTCTGGATGACTTCCCAATAACATGAATATTTTTGAATTTAAAATTAAATTTTGAGATTGCAAAAAGTTAAAAGTAGAAACTGTAGGTTGAATTACCCAGCTATGTTTAGTAAGTTTTTCTTCAAGATAAATATTAACTTCAGGGGAATAATTTAAGCCTAAATCTTCAAAATAATTTGGGTTAATTGTTTGGCTAATTTCTATTAATTGTTCATCATCTTCCCTTAGTTTAGGCCAAAAACCTTCGTTCTTTAGAAGCATATCGAGGTGTGCGTGGGTGTCGTATAGATTATTATTTAGATTGTCGGAGTTATTCATAATATTAAAAAGTTGGACTGATTATTCTTGTAAGCTTATAAATCGCTCCATAGGCTTTTTCTTTTTGGGTAATTTTGTTTTAAATAAGTTTTTAAATTTTGATATTCCATAGTATCACCAATGTTAGTTCGCCAGCTTTGCATAATCTTTTTCAACTCTTCCGTTCCAGTTGGGTTTAAAAAGTCTGCCCATATTTTTAAGTTATTAAACAAAACAAGTTCAATTTGTTCAAGTAAATCGGGGAAAGCAACGGCCATTTGTATTAATGATTGTGGGTCTAAATTAACAATGTTTTTTTCCAACCAATCTCTCATTTTAATTTGCAAAGCAAACTGAACTTGCAACTTTTCTGAATTAGGGTATTGCTGTAATTTCTCTAAAATTTGATTGGCTAAAGCTGGTTTATCTTGAATATATTGGTTTAATTCTGGCTGAAATAAATGCTGCAAAGTGTAACCCTGAAACCAAAGTTCCGTAAGTACTTTTATTAAATTTGTTGGGTGCAAACTTGGTAAAATATCTAACCAAAAGTTCCACCAAACCACACTTCCCGTAATTAAAGAATCTGCAATTAAACCACACAATTTCTTTTCTTGATCAAAGTCTTCAGTAGCTTTTTGGCACATTTGCTTTAAGCCTTCCCAAAATTCTTGGTATCTATTTTCGATGTTATTTACACTATCACTACTGTTGAATGGAGTGTTTTCGGTGCTGGTTGCTTTAACAATTTGGCTAATCCAGGGGAATAAACTAGACCTATTTCTTTCAAAATATTGATAAATTTTATTAAGCCATTCTCGCTGCTCCTGATTATTATTAAACTGAAATAAGGTGTCTAAACTACTTTGAATTTCTTGCTTTTTAGATCCAATTTTGTTTGGACGAATGAACTCTTGTTCTAAAGCGGCGCACACCGCCACTATATGTTTGCATGTCCCAAATTCTTCAAAATATCTACAAGAACATCCTGCACTTTCCTTTATTGCAAGTTCTGCTTTATCCCATTTTGCTGTACTTAAAGCCAAGTGTAAAAGCGGAATTAAAACTGTTTCTGTTTCTAAATCTTTCACAGAATATTTACGCCAAGAATCGAGGGTTAAATTTGTGAAACCAACAACACCACCTTCCAAGAAAGTTTTTACACCTCTACCATAAATTGACTTATCCACCAACTTTTCTACAGATTGCAAATACGAAACCATTAGCTAAAGATTCACGAAAAAAGCAGTTTTGACAAGCACAGTTTCATAAGCTTTAGTGTATTATAAACTTTATTTCAAAGCCCAATCAAAACTACCATGACTTTAGACATTGCCATTTCACTTGTTGTTACCTTTATATTTTTAATAGTAATTAACGCCTTGATGTGGTATTATTTCCTAAAAAAAGGATGGATGAAATAGTATTTTGAATTTTTTAAGTTCTGTCTTGGAGTAACAATTTCCAAGCTACTTCAAAAATTGCAGCTTGTCCTGTTGAACTTTTATTTCCTCAGTGCGTTTTTTGATTTGATCTTTTTTCTCTAAAATTACTTCCTCTTCTGCTGAAACTAAAAAGCCTTGATTGTTTAATTGAATTTGTAATTGAGAAGCTTGTTTTTGCAAATCTAAGATAATCTTTTCGGTTCTGGCAATTTCAGCTGGTTTATCTTTAACAAGTACATTTATATCTAAACCATACTCAAAAGCGTCTAATTTTACATTGTACAAAGCCATTTTTTCTTCATTTAAAATTTTTGCCTTAGCCATTTTAAAAATTAAGTCTTGGTATTTAGAAAGAATTTCCGAGACAGAATAAACTTCAATTTGGGTAGCAGGGTCTAAACCAAACAAACCTTTTTGGGAACGAATGCTTTGAATGAAATTTACTACACTTTCAAACTCCGCAAACTTTGCTTCAAAATTATCTTGATTACTAAGAATTTCTATAGGCCAATTTTCGTCTACAGTTTCAAATGCTATTAAATTCTTTTCCTGAAAAAAGTCTGACCATAATGCTTCTGTTTCAAACGGTGAATATGGAGAAAGCAGAACCACATATTGTCGATAAAGGTTTTTAGCAAAAAGCAAATCTGTTGCATCTGTCTTCAAATATTCCACATACCAATCGGCATAATCGTTCCATAAAAATTTATACAAATCATCTATGGCATGGGCAATGTCATATTCAGCAATGCTGTTTTTTAAATTAGCCTGAAGAACAATAAATTTCTTCAAAATCCATATAGAAGGAGCAGATAGCAAATTAGAATTCATACTTTATTCTTGATTGAGTAAGACTTTTCGGTCAAATAAAAAGCCTAGCATGGGAAATAGCTAGGACTTGTCTTGCACTACTTTATAAAAATTAGTTTAGAAGCGGCAGAATTATCTGTTTTTACGCCTCCCGAATTTAGTTGCTGGTAAACAGCAAACCCACCAAATGCTATAAGTGTTATTGCCACTAATGTCCAAATTATCTTTTCCATTTTCTTTCTCCTTTTCTTTAAAATAAACTATGCTCTTAATTCAAATCACACTTTTTGCGGTTTGTAAATATTCTTCCCAAATAACTTTTTCTAGCTGCTATAAATTATTATCAGCTTTAAAAGAATTAAATGTTTCTTTGAAGTCTATCTCCCACTTACCATTATTTTCATATTTCAAATTTTTTAAACATACAACCCCCCCCTTTATATGGCTTGTCTTTATTGTTTTCTGCTTTGGTGTAGTTAATCATATGTTGCACAACGTCCGATCTTTGCATCATATCTACAGTCTTTTCATTGTTAATTGGGTTTGCACCCGCACCCTTGGCATTACATACATCTTTTAATTCTAAATTAATACTATTATCATCCTGTCTAGAATTAATCACAGCTTCACTTAAAAATACAGGCATGTTGTTTTTTACTTGATTATAGATGGTTAAATTTAAGAAGTAGCCGTACATAATGCTGCAAAAATTATAATGATCTGAATTTGCCTGATTAAACAAATTTATTCCAAGCCTAGATAAGCATACTTTTTGGGAATCTTCAACATCGTCAGTAGCATACTTATCATCTAAAGTAATTGGTTTATTAATCCAAGTTTTCCCATCGTTGAAGCTTGTCCAAGTTTGCCCGGCGTAAGTGAATACTCCTGGGGTTTTTTCCGCCCTATTTTGACTGTAACCACTCTCATTAATTTGGTGAATTGCATAAAAATTATTACTGTTAATTAATTTGTAATTAAAATAAGAATTTAATTCAGGAGTTTTATTTAGAAAACTATAAGTACTACTAAAGTATTTATTAAAAGAAAAAATCTGTTTACCATCAAAACTTGCTACAGCATTTAAAGTGTAGGTTGGGTCTTCTAAATTACAATCAGTTTCACTTTTATATTTGCAATCTGTAATTTTTTTTTCGTAAATTGTTTCGGTATAATCCACTGCTTTGTTATTAGAGAAACCTAAATTGTACTTATATTCTTTTTTAGAAAGAGAAATACCTTCTTCCAACCAAGTTTTAGTATCTATTGTGTTGCCTGTAGATTTTTGAAGAGAGCCAATATCTATTTGACTAGCAAACAAACCCTCTGGTTCAATAGAACTTCTTTGTTGAACCGATGGATTTATGTAATTAATTTGAACATTGAAAGTTTTGCCTTTATACGAAAAATTGTATTTTTCCTCCTCATGTATTTTTTGAGTGGTTCTAGATTTTGAGGCAGACTGATAAATATCTTCCGTGACGTTAAAAATCTGGTTAGAAATGCTCCAATTGGTTATTTCTTTAAACTCTGAGGAACTTAGACTTACCCTATCTTTAGCAAAATTATTAATAAAGTTTAAGCCATAATCATTGTAACAATAAATAGAAATGTTGCTAATTCGCTTTTTGTTAGCCCAACTTGGAAAAGCATGCGGGTTACCAATTATTATAGCCTGTGTATAATTTTTAGGAAAAAAATATGATTTGTTAAACTCGGCTAGATCGGATGGATTATAAGCAATTATTGCCCTAGATCCTGAAGATTTTGGATATTTTATTGAAATTCCGCATTGCTCTAAAGACACAGTTTCTGAATTTTCAATATTGCGTAAAGGTGCTGGCAAGGCAAACAAATACACAAGCGTTAGAAGTATAAAACTTATTAAAACTGTTAAAAATATTGATAAAGCCAATCTTTTTTTGTAAAACTTAACAAAAACTTTTCCTGCATTTAAAACCTGTAACTTTATTTGATTACTTTTTATAGAAATAAAGTGTGTAAGCTTTTTCAACCAAAACAACATAATTCCCATATCGTTGCATGAATTAACAATATTGTCTATTTTCTTAAGTTGTATAATTATAGATAAAAGATTTACGAAGTAAGCACTATTACTTAATAGAATAACAAAAACGAGTACAAATATGAAATATAATATTGGACTGGAAAACAAAACAACTTTTGACATTTGCTGAATTTTACATGTTATTATAAAAGCACGCCTAAATTTGAAACAAAAAGGTTTTAACAAAGATGGTTGAACAGGTAGAGCAAGCAATATTAAAATTCATAGATGGCAACGTAACTTGGCTATTGACTAAAGAATTTGATGATATAAATATGGTTAAAAAATTCGATGATGAGAGATATTATAAGTGCATATGTGTAAATCGGATTTTTTGGGGAGGGAAATACGCAGGTTGGATTTTGTATGAGCCTCCTAACTAAATAATTAATACAAGTTTAAAATCCCACAAACTACGTGGGATCAATTTTTTGATGAAAAGTATTTTAGTTTATTATTTCAAAAGCAGAATACAGCCCAAACTAAATTTAACCTATATTAATCTAAAACCAAATTCTTCTCTAATTTCGCCAAGGGTTTTATCCATATAATCATCTTCAGAAAATACAGCCCATTTTTTCTTCATCTTACTTGAAATATATGGTATTCTAAACAATTCATACCAATTTAAAAGCATAAGTGTAATAACCTTAAAATAGCCCACACGCTTAGCAATAGCCAGTGGTTCGCCTAAAATTTTTGGGTTAGAAACAAGCTTTCTGTATTCGCTTTTAGTTAAATTAGTGCCAAAGGCTGTAAATAATTCTACTCTAAATTCGCCTAATAATTTTGTATTACAACCAAAAACAACATGGCAAACATCATGAGATTTCATAGTTTTTTGAAGTAATTCATCATCATATTTATTCCACCTAGTAAATTGAGGGTTTAGTTTATAGTGAAGCTCTAAAGCATCGGCAAGAGTTAAATGATTTATATCTTGTGTGTAAAAATTTTGATATGTTATAGGTTGAGACATTTTTAATTGTGGATGTTTAGTTATTCTATTTATAAAGTAGGTCAAATTTTAATTATCTACACTCTTAAGTTGGAACAGCCTAAATTTAAAACTTATCTGATCTTAACTTTTTAATCTATCCACATGATTAATAACTTTGTTCAACCACTCCAGCTGAATAGGACTGGCCATAAGATAAGCACCTAACTCTTGATTAACAATGTCTCCACCTTCAAGAATTTTGTTTGCAAATTCATCAAATTTTTCAGGTTGTGAGGAAGTATGTGAAGCCGTTGACACCCCTGTTAAAAAAGCTAAGTCAGATCCAAAAGTAGAATCCCAACCCCATTTGGAATCTGGAATAGCTCGCCTTATATTATTAGCAACATCCTTTCCCACACTGTTTTCGTAAGCATCTTGCCTTGGTTTACCATGCTGAATCTCCTCTTCCGAATAATTATTAAGATTTATTTGTATAACATTAAGCCCAATTTTGTCTGCTAAAGCTTGCTGTCTATTAGTTAAAGTCTGATCTGAACCAAACAAATAGATAGTAGAACCTGACGGGATTTTTAAACCTGTCTCTGACACAACAAATTGTATATCTACCCCATTTAAGCTTCTTAACTCTGAATTTTCACGATTACATTTATAGAGATCTAACATTGAAGCAACTACCATTTTAGCTGGCCTAGTCCAATCACCATCAAAATGGCTGGGAACAGGGCATGGTGAACAATGCACTGACGATCTTATACCATCACTAAACATGGGTCTATGTCTTCCCAAAGTTTCATAATCTGCGTAAGATGGAATGGCTAGTGAATATTTTTCAGATAAATTTTGAAATTCATGAAGACCATTATTAACCAATTTAAAGGGTTTTTGGCTATTCATACAGTGCGTTGCAGGAATTTTATTTAATACTATTTCTAAAATTTTTTCTCTAGCACTGGAATCTAAAAATTCTTTTAACCTCCCAGATTCTACAAATTCTGCCCCACTAACAATTTTTTCTTTATCTATGTCGGATAAATTTACAGTTCCATAAGCTTCCTTTAAAAAATATGGTGAAACTAAACTAAATATTTCGGACAAATCTTGAGAAGAAAGTAAACGATTATTTCTTGCTTCATTATAAAAACTTCTGAATGTATCCAAAGGCTTTGCAAATCCATTTATGTACTCTGTTGTAAAAGATTTACTGGCAGCATCAAATTGGTTTACTCTACTGTCAACGCTGTTACAGTAGGGATCTAGAATTTGAAGTACATAGTTTTTTTCTTCTAAACTTAGTTCTTTTTTAGCAGAAGAAAACATGTTTAAAATCTCAGTATCATCACCTAAATCTGGCACATAAAATTGAGAATGATCTTTAATGTAATTGCCCACCCAATGCTGAATTTTTATTGGATCATAGTTTTTATAGTCCGCTTCTTTTCCAGAAAGCATTTCTTGTCCCATATCGTCAGTGTATCACAAGTGTTGCATTCAAACAACTATTTCTACCCCAACCAACTGCCATGCTGTTTCAACCAACCTCGATGTGTCTTCCAAATTGGGTCGAATTGATACACAAAATTCCAAAACCTA
This sequence comes from uncultured bacterium, assembly GCA_963704645.1. Lineage (GTDB taxonomy): Bacteria > Patescibacteriota > JACMRA01 > JACMRA01 > JACMRA01 > JBILXY01. The sequence goes on along the minus strand of OY969926.1, from coordinate 658,971 downwards.
CTACTGTGGTTTGGGTGTTTCACATGAGCCAGTTCGTGAATAATTACATAATGTCTAATCTCTACTGGGGCAAAATACAATGCAAAATTAATAGAAATTGTTCCATTGGAAGAACAAGAACCCCATCTGGTTTTAGCAGAAGACAATCTTAACTTCGTATAAGCACAACCCATTTGGTTTGAATATTGCCTTAACTCCTCTTCAAATAAAGCTTTTGCTTGTTTCTTAGCTTGTTGTAATTCTGCCCCAGAAAAATTAGACCAAGGTTTTAACACAACTTTTCTTGCAGACATTTTTTCTATTACTTTTGAAAGCCAATCTTGCCTACCAGCTACAAATTTTTGAATATAATCTAGCCCTACTCGTTTTGGAGAGCGCACAATAACCTGTCCTGTAGATTTTACTTCTAAGGCCAAAGTTCTTCTGGAAGAATAAATTATTTTGTGAGGTTGAATCATACTAGAAATGAATTGAAGTTTTTGTTTTATCTTAAAATTACTTTAGGCATAATTTCTCCAGAGAGTTACCCTCTAAAGAGGGCTGAACATCTTGCAGCATTGTGATGTGGTTTTGTAAGCAGAGATAATAGATTTATTTTAACAGCACCCCTATTTAGGGCTCAAACCAAAGGCTTGGGGGTAGTCTAGATAATAGTATTGCCTACAATATCCCCTTCCTTCCCTTCCAAAAACCTAGCTACGTTCCATAATTTATTCCCAAAATTACGATATTTTTCGCTGGCTGCATCACCTAATTTTCCACCGAATCTAATATTTCTTCCAGGAATACTTTTTTCTAACATACCCAAACGAACAGCATCGGATGAATATTTTTCAATTTGATCGGCAACATCAATTACATTTCCTAAACTTTTACTCATTTTTTTACCTTTATCGTCTAACACCCAAGCGTGAGCCAAATAATTTTCAAACGGAGTTTGTCCAGCAAAGTACATTCCAGTCATAATCATACGTACAATCCAGGCATAGAAAATTTCCTTAGCAGTAGTCATAGTTTGGGTTGGGTAAAACTTTTCAAAATCAGTTCCTTGTTTACCATTGGCAAAATCTAAAAAGTTAAGCGTTGTAAGCGGCCACAGTGTTGAACTAAACCAAGTGTCTAAAATTTTAGTTTCTTGAACCCAATTTCCAGGCTCAGCAGGTTTTTCAACCTGAATTTTGAATCGATCCGTAGCGGAGACCTCCTGGTCTCCATTTCCATTTTGAGTTTGTATTTCCTTAAACGAATAAAACCTGCGCTCTGGATTCACATCTAAATTATACCAAACCGGCATATTATGTCCCCAAATTAAATCACGGGAAATACACCAATTTTTAATAGTCTCAAAATAATTCAAAGCCCTTTCCTTATAATCTTCAGGAAAGAAATTTGTCTTATGAATTCCAGCAATAGCCAATTGTTGTAGGCTTGTTTCCTGGCCAATTGCTACCCCGAAACCTACGGTTTCACCCCTTACCAGGGGTACTTTGGTGTTTTGATTTTTTGAATTAATCTTTGGGTTAAATTTAAACTTGGCGTAATAATCTACAAAAAACTCTTCACTAATTAATGGTTCTACAACTGTCTTGCTGCGTTCGCAAATTGTAACATTGTGAACATAATTCCAATCAACTTGATATTGAGGATAGTTTTTCTGCAAATATTCTTTCTGTTTTTCAAGGCTTAAACTTCTAAATTCAGGGTCAGATAATTTTTCTACGGAAGGTTTATTCTGCACACTTTCCCTGTTTTCTTCAAAACCTTCAACTGTTGGTACATGACCATCTTCAATTAACCTTTTAATAACTGCCATTCTACCATGCTCTACAGTTAAACCTGCAAACTCGCCGCAGATTTCTGTAAGTTTTCCATCTCTACCAACAGACTGAGGTAAATGGGAAATTCCATGTTTAACAGCAATATTATAATCTACAATATCTGAAGCAGGCGTAATTTTTAAAGCCCCCGTTCCAAAGTTTGGATCAACTTCGTCGTCTTCTCCTAAAATTAATTTAATATTAGAGATCAAGCCTTTGATCATGTATTTAATTTTTATATAACCATTTTCAATATCATAGATAATATTTTCAACATCTTGAGAAGTTAATCTGCCAAAAGATGAGTCTTCATAACTTAGCAATTTATTTCTAAAGATATTCTTGTTTACAGCCAAAGCAACATCCCCAAATACAGTTTCAGGCCTAACTGTTGCCACCTTAATTCTCATTATTGCATTGTTCATTATGCGAATTTTATTGTCATCATTAAACTTTGATGAGTTTTCTACCCATGTAACAACAGACCCTTGATTAACATACTCAAAAGTAACAAACGGATCCTTCCTTTCTTCGTGGGAAATATCTTCGGGAACGTCAGACAAAGCAGTTTGCAAAGCTACCGACCAGTTAATTAAATAGGAACCTTTGTGAATTAAACCGTCTTGCCAGTACTTAATAAAAGCATAGTTTACCATATCCACAGCTCTTGGATCTAGGGTGAAAAGTAAACGGTCAAAATCGGGTGAATCGCCAAGTTTTTCAGCTTGTTTTAGTTGGTTACCACGCCAAACACGCACTTTTGACCAAGCAAATTGTAGCCAAGTTTCAGGAAAATTTTGTTTTAAAAAGTTAGCTCTATCTGCAGTATCAAAATTAAAAAAGTCAGAAACTTTAGCATTGGTTTGGTTACTAGTAAGATTATCTAATTGTTTAATTTGCTCATCAAACTCACCTTTATTTATCAACTTATTTATAACACCTTCCAGCTGAATTCCAGCGTGATCAACCCCTGGGTAATATAAAGTTGTTTTACCTTCCTGACGGGCAATTCGAACCAAAGTATCCATTAAATAATGCTCAAAAGCATGTCCCATATGCAAATCCCCAGTCAGATTTGGCGGAGGCACCACAACAGAGTATGTATCCGTAGATGAGGCGACCACACCGCCATTGTTGGCATTACCAACATCGTTATAATCCAGCTCACCAGTACCCCTGGTAAGGGGTGAAACCAAAGGTTTCGGGGTAGCCTGAATTTCCTCCTGCACCTCTGGAGATCCAAGCTTTAACTTCAACCATTCCTGGTAAATTTGGTATTCATATTCCTTAGGATTGTACGCAGAAGGCAAAGGCATAATTAACCTAAAAGTGATTTTAGTGGTAAGTTTAGTCAAGTATTAAAGGGTTTTTATTACCTTTGTTTATTCAGTTACTTGCCTAGTTTAAACTTTTCTGTTTATCTTACAAGGATCGGTATAATACCATCATACACATTTACGTTGGAGAGAAGTTTATTATGCAAGTTATAGAAGCAGTAAATATTGGAATGACAGAAACTGTAAATGCAGTTCTAGTAGGTGGAGAACGTGTTTCACTTACTGCTGGAACTGTAGTATCAGTCAGTTCTGAAAGTCAACTTGTGTTTCATTGCGAAGCAGCAAAGGTTGATGGTGAAATCGAACTAACCAGTCTTGATCACGCAATGACACAGAGAGTTAAAGATTTCATTGGAATGGACTAAGCTCCAGAAAACACCCAACCTAGTTCGATGGTTAGGGTGCTTTTTTTATTGTCCAAAAACCCTTGCACATGTATAATTTTTAATATTATTACTAGAATCTTGTGCAAATAATTAAGATAATTCTAATTAACTAACAAAGTTTCATAAAGCTGTTTTTAGTTATTTAATTAAACGAAATAGATTTTTGACATTAGCCCTTTTCTATGATTTAAAAAGGAAGTTAACCTATTTTAGGACAAAACAAATGACAGTTGGTTTAAACTATTCAGCACAACTAAATAATCTTTGGCTAATAGTACTAAGCACATCGCCAATTTCATGGTTCTGCGTAGCTTCCTTCATATTAGTAAACATATATTGTACTCATCATTTTTTCGTCAGCGGAAAGTACAATGGCATGAAAAGTGTAAGCTTGTTTTTCTTAGGTATTTTCGCTACCTGTGCTTACAATTTATTAAGCCCACAAGGTTTATTTTATTTCATGGCACTATCAATGACAATTTCGTCAGCAGTTAGCTTAGCAGAGTTGCTAATTTATTTAACAGACTTAAAGACGGGGTATGCCTATTTACAGAGCGGTGCAAGTCTTTTAATATTAATATTTGCTGGACTTTCTAATTTTAACTTCTTTGGATTGTGGCCAGGAGGTTTTAATTACGCCACTGTTTATGCCAATGAGATTTGCATAGCTACATCTCTAATTTATTTAGGATTATTTTATATATTCTACAATAAAAAAGTAGAACCAACTATAATGTAATATTTAAAGAAATTATAGGTTAAAATAAATCACTACCTTCTGCAACACAGAGGGTTTTTTATTGGACTATAACCCTTGCACAACCTTAATTTCTATGCTCTAATTTAAAAGATTGAGGAAAACTTAACCGCAAATCAATTTACAATTTAAAAAGGGGAAAAAGAAGATGAAAACAAAACTAGTGGAAGAACAGCTAGTAATTTCTGGTGCTGGTGAAAATGCTACTCTAATTTGTTTTGGAGATGCAACTAAACCGATTATTGCAATGTGGAAGATTCCACTACAAGATACACCTATGTTTCTGTGTAGGGTTTTGGATGGAAACCTGGTCAACTTTGGCTGGGTAAGTGTAGACGAACTTTCACGAGAAACCGAAAACAGCTGTTTGCACATATCTGAGCTTGGAAAACAATCGCAAGATGAAATTGTGTCCAAACTTGGAGGAAGCGAATTATTTTTTCACTATTTAGTGAATGGAAATGGTTTGGAATTTTCAGATGAAGCATTGCAAGGTAATGATTTGCACAAAGCAGGGACCAGACCAAAAAATGACCATGAGGCAGTAACTTACCCAATTGTGTATAGAACCACAAATCTTGGACCAGAATGGCTTTGTCGACTCTATAAAACTAACAAATGGCAATTTTATGCCCACGACCCAGGACAAATTTGGAATGTTAGTGACAATTAACAATTAGCTTTCAAAACTAATTTCTTCATTTTCATCAAATTTAAAATCAAATTCAGCGCCGTAAACCTGCCTTTCAGGAACGGTGCTTTTTTATTGCAACACTTTCTTGCCTAAAGCCAATTTCTATGCTTTTCTTTGAAAGATTAGGGAAACTTAATTGTAATTTTTTATTTTGGAACAGTGGAGACGGCTATGCCTATACGAAAAACTATTGAAGGTCAACCTGTTGACGAGCAGAACACTGCTGACGAGGTTTTGGTGTTTGGTGGAAATTCAAATATGCAATTTTTACTCACCTGGATACCGCTTGAGGTTGGCGAAACAATGGTTTTGTGCAGAACTAACAGAGAGTTAGTTTGGATTAACAAACACCACGTACCTCAAACGCAACTAATATTTCGGACTTTAGATTGCAGCACTCAAGAAAATGTTTTAGATTCTGTTGGAATGTGGCAATACCAACCAATTGTTGAATTCCTTAAAACAGGAAAAGGTTTAGAACTTTCGATGCATTGCAATGAACCAACGCGTGTTGGCAGTTTTGTAAGTAACGAAATGAACAACCCAATTCAAATCCGATCGATTAAAAAAGGAAAACCAGACAAACTTCTCTGCCGGTATAAAGCCACAGATGTATGGGAGTTTTTGCCTTACCATATTGCTAAAGATTATACCATTAGTCGTGTTGAGAATATGGGGTAGATCTTTTTCCTCAATTTAATTCAACACATAGTAATGCACCGTAAACCTAACTTAAGGAGCGGTGCTTTTTTATTGCCCTAAAACAATACCACTGAACAAGTCCAAACACATATGATACCAAAGGGTGGTAGATTAATAATCCTAAATCTACTATCATATGATCATGTCTTACACTTTGGAAGATAAATTTAAAATAATTGAATACTCATTTAAGCATGGTATTAATTCTACATTAGAAGCATTATCTCTAGATTCAAATCGTAAACTTTCCAGAATAACTTTAATTAGGTGGAGGAAGAAATGGAGAAAAAGTTGTGAACTTAATTATGGAGCTGGTAACAAATACGATTTAAAGGATAAAAGCAAAAGACCTAATAAATTTAGACAGTCAAATGTACAAGGGAGAATACTTGAGTTTATTCAACAAACTAGATTGCAATATCCTAATCTAGGTAAAGACAAACTTAAAGTATTGTTAGATGATTACTGTGCAGAACAAAATCTAAAAGAAACAAGTAAAACACTAAAAACTATTTCAATTTCAACTATCGGCAGAATAATATCTACTTTTAAAGATCAAAGAATAATACCAGTCTACAAATACTCAAAGCAAGTCTATTTAGACGGTAGAACAGGAAGTATTAAACAAAGACTACTAAAACCTAGGAAGCAAGTTAAAACCAGAAGAAAAGAATACCAGCCTAATAGCCCAGGAGATCTAATTCAATTAGACGCAATAACCTTTTATCTTAATGGAGTAAAAAGATATTTAATCTGTGCTGTAGATCTAGTTAGTAGATATTCTTTCGTATATGCTTACAAAACATTAAGTAGTAATAGTACAAAAGACTTCTTCTTAAGAATGCAAGATGTATTCCCTTACCAGATTAAAAGAGTTCAGACAGACAATGGACAAGAAAATCATAAGAACTTTGATGAACTGTTAAAATTTAAAGATATTACTCATTTCTGGAACTATCCTAAATCTCCTAAAATGAATGCTTACATAGAAAGATTCAATAGAAGTGTGGAAGAAGAGTTTGCTAATTATAATCTATGGATACTAAGAGATGATATACAAGCTTTTAATCTAAAATTAATCATGTACCTAGACTTCTACAATAACCAAAGACCACATCTGGGTTTAAAAAGAGATATTGGACAATTTATACCACCAATGAAATACCTACAACAATACCATCCTAAGTATCATATGTAGTGAACGGGTACAACCACTTGCCTTACAAACAATTTTGTGTAATAAACAAAAAGCTAGTTTTTTTGAAAAAATTTACTATTGGAGGTTTCTAGCATGCCGAAGAATTTTTGGAAGTTATTTTTTGTAGCAGTAATTTTAGCAATTACTCTAAGCTTGCACCCCGTTCAAGAGTTTTTTGGTTTTAAAGCCACATCACTCAATGCACAGATTCAGCATATTCAAAACACATTGAGTATCAAGTCAGAAAACAATCAGGATACTTTTCTTATTGCGGAAGAATACAAAGGTGTAGAATATTTTTCACTACACAAAAGAAAGTTTGGTTCTGTAGTAATTGCATCCACCTTAACGGAAAACAACTTCAAGGTTTTATACTTTGAAAGTACTGGTGAACACAAGTATATCGGCGGTTTTACCTTAGATACTAAAGATGTACTCAGCATTCCACGCACCAGAAAAGCTAACATTTACTGGCTGGAAATTCCTGAAGAAACAGCTGAACCAATTCCCTCAACTGTATTGCTACTTGTAGATAGCAAGGGCAGAGGATTGGGAACAAGTGACTTTATACAAAAAGGACAAAAAAGTGTGGCATTTGCAGAAATAAAAGCCGAACCAGCTTTAGCTTTTGCTTTTAACCAAAGAGCAGATATCACAGATCTGGGATTGGTTTTAAGGAAATAAGCAAGCACGCTTTTTAGGCAAAAAGTTTAAGCACCAATCCAATTTTAATGGTGAGGTGCTTTTTTATTGCCCAAAGCCCCTTGCCAAAACCCAATTTTTATGTAATGTATATACGGCTTGCAAAATTAATTAGGAGATCGATAATGGGGTATGAAGTTAATTATCAAAACGGTTTACCTGTTTTTATTGAAAATGATGATAAACAAAATTCTTTGTTGTTTATTTGTTTTGGCAGTGAAGAAAGTTCAATTCACCCAGAGTACAATGTTTCTACCCAAGTTAAATACTCCTTGTGTATTGAAGCTGAGTCAGGCGAAATTGCATGGTCTAAATTAGATTGTGTTAATACCGAACAAAATTCGACACATTTCAACAACCTTTCGGATGATGGAAAAAATAAGGTTTTAAATCTTCTTGATATTCCTGTCCATTCACTATTTGTGAAAATTCTCACTGGAGAAGCAGTCGTAAGAGAAGTTGTAAATGAGTTTCCAACTCTAATGTCTGAAACCAGGGTTGAGAGAATAATTTCTAAACCAGACCGTAGACAGTATATAGGGTTTACAGGCTGGACGGACTACTTTTTATCTTGGAAGACAGATCTGTTGATAACTCCAACTATTCAAAATTTTGTTTTCATGTCTAAAAAAAGTCCTAGTATTATTGAAGTAAAAGATATAAATTGTGTTTAAATCAAAAGTACCCATCTATTCTATGATGTGGTGCTTTTTTACTGCCCAAAACCCTTGCCCAACCCCAATTTTTATGCTTTGCTTTTGAAGATTAGACTAGCTTAATCAAAACAACATTTATATTTTTGGAAGGAGAAAAGATTTTGATTAAACCAATCGAAGGTCAGCCTGTCGCGAAAAATAAAGTGACTTGCTTAAAACAAATTTATTTTCAGTGCGGTGCTATACCATACTGGAAGCCGAATGTTCCAGGCGAGCAGTATAATGAGCATCAACTTTGCCTTGACCCAAATGCTGAAGAAATTCAAGTTGTGTGGTCAGAAGATTCTAATGGCGAAGTGCGTTTTGAAGACTTAAACAGCTCTGATCAAAACAAGATTTTGGAGCTTCTCGGACTTGAAAACAATGGAATAGGGCCTTTCACAAATTGGTTGTTAAATCAAGGTGAAGAACTTGAATTTATTGAAGTTGAGCCTGAGTGTAAATTACGAAGGGCTGTTTCGTTTCCAAAAACAACCATACATGAAGACGAACCTGCAAATGGAATCTTCTTCAGGAATCGTTACAATAATATTTTGTGCCGATCGCAATCTGGTTGGTACTGGAGCGAAAAATGGGTTACACCCGTAATTAGACTCAAATTTGGATAAAACCTTAAAGCCCCAACCTAATTCTACGGTTTGGGTGCTTTTTTATTGCCCAAAAACTATAAAGCTCCTCCCTTACCCTTACCCAAACTAACTTCCCTAATTAACAAAAATAGTGGAAAGCCAAAGCTAAAACCTACAAGAAAGCATCCTAGCAAACTTAACCAGGCGTATTTAATTTTATTTTTTCTAGTTTCTAAAATGTAAAAGACAATAAAAACAAGGGCTGCTATACCTAAATCTGCGCCAATAAATTGAGTATACAAACTGTAGTTCATATCGGAAAATAATTTTGCAAAGTCGTAAGTTCCATATTTTATAATAGTTTGAAAAACAATGTAATTTGGTACAATAAACCCTAAGACAGAGAGGAAAGAATATAAGCAAATGTTCAAGTTTTTAGTCATGAAAGTAGTTAATGTTTTAGTTTATTTTTCAGCAAGTTTATTTCAACTTAGATAAAGTAAAGTCTATTTTTAAACAAATATAGCCAGATTAGAGAAAACTCTTTCCAGAAAACTATAATATCTGTTTTCCACACTTAGACCCTGAAACAAGTTCAGGGTTGTATATGTCAACTTATTCAGTAACAGCCTTAAAACTATTTACTACATTATATCCTGCCTAAAATTGACTTAAAATACTGAAACGAATTCTATTTAAGCATGTTCCAGTTTTCCACTAATTACAGCTATAAAAACACTCATCATTATAGAATTGATGTTTACACAGGCAGTTTTGATGAAGTTAATTTAAATCAGGCTACACAAAGTTACGGGATTATTTTAAACAAGGAAAATGAGTTGCTGCTGTGCTACAATTCAGATTCTGGTTTTTGGATTTTACCCGGCGGAACTGTTGAAGCTGGTGAAACAACAATTGATACGTTAATAAGAGAAGTTTACGAAGAATCTGCCGTAGTTGTAGATTCACAAACAATTAAGCCAGCCTTTTACCAGAATGTTTACGAAATTCAAAATAAAGATGAGGTGTTGGAGGAAAAATTTGAGGCTTTGCAAGTAAGATACATTGCTAGGGCAGGCAGAATAGACAAATTCATTTCAGATCCAGGTGGAAGTATGACCGAAGTTAAATGGATTAAACTTGAAGAAATAGATAAATATTTAAAATGGGGAGAAACCAACAGCCTGATAATTAAAATTATTAAAGAATATCTGGCTTAAGCTACTTATCTTCTGGGTAAATACGCTTAGAGTTAATTTCTTTAGTATTAAACATGTAGTCGGCTGTAAATTCTCTTTTTAAGGTGTCTTTTTCATATCTTAGCTTAATTGTATAAACAGGTTCTGGCACAAACTTACCTAAAAACACGGTGTATTGTTTATTAAAAATAAGAAAATCTAAACCTTTAAAATCGGTTGAAGTGTAATTATATTTCTTTATATCTGCAGCAAAATTCTCTTGAATTTTAAGAATTGCTTCATCTAAATTTTGATCTTGCAAAACAGGAGCTAAATCTGAAAGCGTTGAAAGTGGAATATCGCCATAAGCTTGCTCGGCATGAACAACCGATTCGTTAGAATTTACCTTAACCATAAATATATCTGCCTTTGGTATATTATAACTATTACCAGCTTTAGGTTTATATTCCTTGGTTTTATCTTTTAAATATCCAAAAAGCCACTGTTTAGAAACACCATCTGTATTTTCCGTAGTAATTTTTTTCTCGCTGCTTAAACCAATTGTAAAATACAAAATACTATCACCTTCATCGTCTGCAACCAAAATTAAACTAGAATTGGCTGTTTTATCTTTAGCAACTGTTTGAGCCTTGTTTAAAGCTTCAGATAATTTAATTGGTTTTAACTGGGCAATAGCAACTTCTTCTATAGTATTTGGTATATTCCTAATGAATTACCTTGTATAAACGTAAGCAGTAGCCCCAATCACCACAAATATCATGAATACTATATAATAAATAATCTTATTTTTAATTATCTTTTTAGCAGGTTTTGTATTATCTTCGTCCATAAATACTTCAAGTAACTATAGGTAAATATTGTCAAGTTATATTTTTTAAACTATACGTTTTAAGCCCAACCAAATTTATATTGAAGAGTTTTATATTCAGCCTAGGAAATTGTGTCTGAGTGGTTTTTTATGAAAAAATTATTGGATCTGTCGCCAATCTCAAAGCCACTTTTCTTCATCATTATGAAAGTAAACCTTAATATGACTTTTTATTAAAAATTATGACTGATAGTTCAAGTCTATTTAGATTTAACTTTCCTCATTCAACTATTAATTCTTTAAATTTTAGCGTAATAAAAAAGATTGGCGACAGGTTCTGCCAGTATTTCAAAATAAGCTTTTACAACTGGCTTTCTTAGACAATCCAAATATTAAGATGAGGTATACCCTTGACAAAATGCGAAAAAAAAGTTTTGAAAGATGGCTTGGTAAAATCAAGCAAAAAATATTGAATGAAGTAGTTGTTAGAAGTTAGTATTCAATATCAGAAGAGTGATAGTATTAATAAAATTTTAAAAGTGTTGCAAGTAGGGGGCATAAATATATAGCTCTCACCACAGTTGATAACATCTTTGGCTTGCAAAATAGTCTGTACCGAGTATTCCCCCGAAAGGGGGTGCTTTTTATTAACAAAATTAGATACTTAAGACACATCAAAATTGCATGAAAAAGATTAATATCTAATTTTACAGATTAAATTATTCCTTAGCTTGGTAAATAGAAAACAATAATTTTAGCTGAAATCCTAAAAACTAACAGCATTCCAAATAATTTCTACTTTCTGCCTCACCACGGCAATGGCGTTAAACTGGGCTTTACACTTTCTATAAATAGGATTCTTCGAAAGAAAATAATGGTAGGCGTACTGAATGTTTTGAATTTGCTTTCTGGTAATTTGTTCAAACGGAGAGCCAAATTTATTGCCACTTCTGGTTTTAACTTCACACAAATGAATAATATTTTCTTTGAAAGCTATAATGTCTATTTCTGCCAACCTACCCTGCACGCCAATTCTGTAAAACTGAAAATTTTGAGCTAAAATTTTAAAACCATTATTTTCAAGGTATTCCTTAGCCAAACTTTCCCCACTTCGCCCTAAAACATAATTTTGCATATTTTTAGTTAGAGTTTATTTAAAAAGCACTGTAAATAAAAAACTACGTTCAAATGTTGGACCGATGACTTTTTTACAAGCTTTATTTAAAAACGCCCCAATATAATTTGATGTGCTAACTTTGAATTAGTATTCTTGAAAAATTTTAATAATCCGAGCACAGCTCTGCACTCCGGCTGTCTTTCATTAATTACCCTTTAAAAACCTTTCAACCAAAGTATTCTGAACAGCCAAACTAATTGTGTCATCTATTTTAGAAGTGTTGATAATCTGCAACTTGCTTTCCTCTGGCCAATTTTCCATCCTAGCTTTGGCTAAAAGTGAACTATAAATTAACCAACCAGCTAGCTGTGGATTTTTAGGAAGACAAGACCCATGTAAATAGGTTCCTATAGAATTTTTTAGAACACAACCTTCCAATTTTTCTACAGAATTATTACCAAAACCTAACAATACTTTTCCTAAAGTGTAAGCAGTTTGTTGAAATTCGGTTTGCAAGTTTTTAGGAATAAAATAAGTTTGTCCGCCGTGGTTTTCAAAACCAACAATTTTAGTATTTTTAATTTCAGGAATACTGCATTCTACAATCAAATTGCCAATGCATCTAGATTTTACACTTGCATCTGGCGATTTTGTTTCTACAGGAAAAATATTCAAACCTTCCACAACTTTATTGTTTCCGGTAATAAAGCTTTTCCCCAAAAGCTGATAGCCTCCGCAAATAGCCAGCAACCCTACCCCACGTACAATATCACTTTCTAATTGTAACTTATGATTTAAAAGATCTTTGTAAATAACTTCCTGTTCTTTATCTTGCCCACCTCCTATAAAATAAAAGTCGGTTTGATTGGGTAATTCGGAATTTTGATTTAAACTTTGGTAAACCACTTCATAGCCCATTTTATTTAATCGGTGTGTTATTGCAATAATGTTCCCCATATCGCCGTAAATGTTCATTTCTTTAGGGTAAAGATGTGTTAGAAAGAACTTCATACCCAAACAAAAACAGCCTATTAATACAATGTCAAAAGGCTGTGGAAAAAAATTCTGTAAAGAGAAAAGAGGGCATCATACCCCTAAAAGTGATAAAACTTGGGTTGATGGCCCTCTTGTTAGGTAGATTTACTGGCTGTTCATAAAGCTCTAAGAGGATTATAGACAACGGGTATTAGTAAATTTTAACCTGTTCTGGAACCGACACGTCCAAATTCTTCACCCTTTTTTTAAAGTTATTTTTATTTTATTTATTTTTGCTTTAGTTTTTATTTTTGTTTTTGCTAAGAGAATCGGTGTCGTTAGCATTGAGAAAAAAGGTGAATAGAATAATTAACAAATTGTTGAAGATTTATAAACTATTCTATATGTGGAAATGTCGTAAGCTGTAAATTTTTTAGAAGAGATGTTTTTCTTTTCTGATATTACAATTATAGTGAAAAAATTAACTTGCGTCAAGAACTGTCTTCTGGCAAACCACTTTTCCTGATAAAAGCGTGCTTTTTTAACTTAAATTAATAATTCACTTTTTACTTGTGGATAACTTAGTTTTAAACAGTCAACAGGCATTTGGCTTATAGTTAGGCAACTTGACGAAACAACTTTTTAACCATAAAACATTGCTATGATGAAAAAAACTATTGGTTACATCTGTTTTATTTTAAATATACTTTTGCCTATTCAAGGAGCCTTAATTTTATTTACAACTAACAGATTAAGTCTAAGCTCTAACTTATCTTTTTGGAAGGAAATTTTAGTAGTAATTCTTTCAGCCATATTTTTGTTTCAAATAGGTAAAGCTTTGCGTTTAAAAGAAATTAAGTTTGAACTGAAGAAGCTGTGGCCTCTTTTAGTTTACACAGGCTTAATTATCTTAGCCTTAACAGATTTAATTAGAATTCCCCTACCCTTATGGTTACTTGGTTTTAGATTCGAACTTTTTTGGCTTGGTTTTTTTGCACTTTCTGCAGTTTGGGCAAACACAATTTTAACTAAACAAAATTTAGAATACAAAAATTGGCTGAAAAACATTTTAAAATGGGGAATAATATCTGGGTTTGTTTTAAGCTCTTTGTTCAGCATTTCCAGTTTAGTTATTGGCCAAGCTGAGTTCTTAAATTTTGTAGGATACGGGAAAGAAGCAAGCGGCTATGTTTCTTCTTCCCCTGCTGGGCACATTCTTGATTTTGGAAACGAAAGCTTGCGTTTGTCTGGACCGTTCTCTACACCCAACCATTATGCTGGATATTTACTATTGATTCTTGGATTTCTAATTAACTTCACTCTTCAATCTAAAAACAAAGTTACTAAAAGTGTTTTCACATTATTATCTATATTAAATTTAATTTTTATTTATCTCACCTATTCACGCTTTGCTTTACTGGCTGCAGTATGTATTTTCGCTATAATTATTTGGTTGAAGTTTAGAGATTTCAGTCTTAAAAAGCTAAACGAGATTAGTAAATTAGGAATTTCCCAAGCTGCTCAAAATATAATTCGTACAATAAACTTTGCAATAATTAGTTTAATTCTAATTTTTCCAATTTTTGTTGGTCTTATTGTAATTAATTTAGACCTAAATAAATACAGTTTTATTCCAACCTCAATTGCCAAACCTAATTCAACAGAATTACACCGTAGACACTTTTTAGCATCGGTTGATGTTTTAACAGCTAAACCAAGCAACTATTTAGTAGGTCTTGGATTGGGAAGTTCTGGCCCGGGAGCAAAGGAAGAATATGGTAATTTAAACAACAGCCCAATTGTTAAATATTATTACCCCTCAGCTCAAAAATATTTTATTACTAACGCCGATTTAGTAGTTCCCGAAAACTGGTTTTTACAAGTTTGGTTAAATGGCGGAATTTTTTATTTAATTGCATATTTGTGTTTATTTTTAATTCCAATTTGGGAAATAAGAAAAGTTTTCTCTTTAAACAAGGTTAACTGGAGGAAAGTATTGTTTTCATTAAGCTTCTTTGGTATTTTTGTTGGAACATTATTTTTACACATTCTAGAAAACCAAACAGTTGCTTTTATCTGGACTTTAATTTTTATCTATTGGCAGCTAGATAAACAAACTGATTTAGAATTTGCAGAGGAAGTTGTGGAAAAGCCATCTTTGTAGAAAAATACATATCAATTATTTTACTGAGTCACAAATTTTAGATGTGATAAGAGGGTCAGATTTGCTTTTATCAGTCTGAGAAAGTAGAGCTAATAATACGCTTTAGTTACAATAACAAAACATGACCAGAGTTTAAATCCATAGATTGGCTTAAATATATATTGAGATTAAGCCAAAGAATTGGCATTGACCTAGTACAGTTTTGCATTTAGACATAATTGAAGTGAATACAATGAATTTATCTAGCCTAATTAGCAAAATTAAAGATATGTGGAGCAAGCCTGCCTTGCGTTCTGTAGCAATTATTACATTTTTTCTTTTGTTTTCAAAGGTTTTAGGCTTGCTTAGGCAAATAATTATTTATCAGAAGATGGATAGAATTAGTTCTGATTTGCTACTAACTGCGTCTAGTTTGTCTGACGATATTACCAGTTTGTTAGTAATGGCAACAATATTTAATGCGGTTTTACCAATTGCCAGCAGATTAGAAAATGAGGCCAAACAGAAAATGGATAAATACTTGTATTTGATGTTAATTAGTATTTCAGGATTAATTGCTGCAATTTGCCTGTTAGTAATTATTTTTACCAAGCCAATTTTAGAGTTCACAATTAGTAGCGAGATTTTCAACAACTTTGTTAATCAAGGCTTACTAGACGATTTCGTTAACATAACCAGAATTTTAGCTGTAACCCCATTACTACTTTCCTTACAAAGTATTTTTGGAGTGTTTTTAAACTTAAAAAGGCGCTTCTTAGTTTTCTCTTTGGCGGGAGTAGTTACAAATTTAGGAATGATTTTAGGTTTACTTCTAGGAGGTAAAAACGATTATTATTCTGCAGCAATTGGCATGACTTTAGGAAGTTTACTGACTGTTTTAATATACATTATTGAATGTAGAAGATTTGGCCTAGCTAATTTTGGAAAATTTGTTCCAAACACAAAGAACATTTTTTTAGAGTTAAAAACTTTCTGGATTCAAACTTGGGTATTATTTCTACCAAGAATATTTCTAATTTCCGGTGCTGTAGCCGCCAACAGAATTATTAAACTTGTAGCCACAGAAAACGGACAAATTACAGCCTTCGACATTTCACTTTCTGTTCAAGCAGCATTTTTCACCATAATTAGCTCAATTTCTACTGTATTTTACCCAGACTTGGCCAAAGTCTTTAACGATAAATTAATAAATCCTAATATTTTCTGGAATAAGCTTCAAAAATACACAGAAAATACTGCCATAATTGCTTTAGTTGGGGGTGTAGCAACCTTTATTTTAGCTCCAATTTTTGTGCTAATTTTTAGTTTATTCGGCAAAGGCCAAGATAACGGAAACTATATTGCTTACCTAGCACAAATTTGCACATTAGGTTTTGTTTTTCAAGCCGTATCAGAAATATTAGGAAAGTACTTTTACGTGAAAGAAAGAGCTTGGCAACCAGTTTTATTTGCTGTTTCTGCTTTGTTAATACAAATTATAGTAACCTACGGTTTAATATTTAATAAAATAGATTCTGGGGTGGCCGTGTCTTTAGGTTTGGTAATAAACTTCATAGTTTTAACAGCAGTTCAACTATGGTTTATTAGGAAAGATTATAAGGAAGTTAGTATTAAAGAATCGAAGATGGCATAAAACTACAGTTAAATCTGTCACTGAATAAGTTGGCATATACAACTATTAACTAGTTCCAAAAAAAAGGGGGGGGGTACGCTTAACTTCAGTCTAAACCTCAGAATCATTAAGTATCGGAACTAATATACAAATATACTTGTGTAGCTACTATTGAAAATATGGTGAGTATCCCTCCTTAGCAAGTTGGGAGCTATATTATTTTATTGAATAGACACTTCTAATCTGGCACATGTTGTCATGGGATAATTACCGAAAATATGAAGTGCGCAGATAGTAGATTGACTAAACCCAAGAAGTGGAAAATGTTAAAATTACATTCTTTTAGGAAACAATTTGCTATGCAAAAAAACAATTTTATATATTTATGGGTGATTACTGTTATTGTTGTAACTGGCTTTACTACTTATAGCTTACTGAACAATAACAATCCAAAGTTAAAGGGTGAAAGCGAAGCCATGGAAAATATAGATTGGAGCAAGGCCGAAAAAAAAGAAAATGAAATTGAGTATAAATATTCTTACAGAACAGATCAAGCTGACGCATTTCAAGTAAGTGGCCGTCCGGCATTTGCTCAAAGTTACTTTTATGAAGAATATAGTGCCGGCCTATGCCAAGTTAATAATAACAATTATGAAATAATTACAGATTTATATACATTCCCAACCAGCAAAGCAAAAGTTATAAATTACGTAATTAGAAATAATTATAGTTCAAATTCCCAAAGCTCGTTTACACCTTGGAGTAGTAATAATTTCTGTAAGGGGCAAAACCAAATTGTAAAAACCGTAATTGAAGTAAACGGCAGTCAAGTTGATGAAATAGAAATAGAAAAGATAAATAACCCGAATGGCTCTAGTAAAAAATACAATCCAGATTTATCTTTAGAAACCAAAGTTTTAGTAGCCATTAAAAATGATGGCATAGTTGCATTGCGTTACACAAATAGCAAAATAAATATAGCTAAAAATAGAATTAGCGGAAACAAGAGTAGTGTAACAGACAAAAATTACGTTGAGAGAACTGATATTAATATTAATAAAAAACCAGATCAAGACATTTTAGCAATACAAAACAACCAAAATTGGGTTAAAATAGATTTCAAAAAAATTAAAACACAGTCTATAAAAAACCCTAAAGTAGTAGAAAATGTTGTTTCCGAAACTACAGCACGATATGAAGAGAATTATAAGCCAACCTACACTGCTAGCTCTAGTTATGAAGCTTTCATCAGCCAATTTTTATACAAAATAGAATGGCAATGGGATTTGTGGAAAAACTTTGATGTATATTTAGCAGACATAAATTTGAGCGATACTGGAGATGAAGTAAATTTATTTTTTAGAGATCTTAGCCAGTGTAAGCCAGATCAAAGTAAAGACAGCTATATTTCAAGGCTTACTCAAAATTCTTGTTATAAAATGCTAATGTTCAAAAAACAGAGCAATGGAGATTGGCTTGCAACTACTCAAGAAAACTTACCAAACTTACTTGTCCCAGATAGCATAATAGAATTAAAAACTCTTGGTTGGGAAGATTATGGCAGCCAATCTTTAAACGCCATAAACTCTGAGCAGTCTAAAATTATGGATATTAAAAGATCTGATTACAATAAAATTCAAGATTTAAAAAGCTTAGATTTAGAACCAAACCAAACTGAATATATTGGAAATATTACTTATAAAGGGGGTACAAACATTGGCAAAAACATTAGGACAATTCCAGACGGATTAATAGTAAAAGGAAATATAGATTTAGACAGTGTAGGCAGCTTCACAATTGGGAAAAATGCAATAATTCAAGGCAGCGTGAAACTTCAATCTAGCCAACTTGTTATAGAAGATGGAGCTACAATTTCCGGCGATATTATAATTAATGGAGGAAGTTTAAAAGTTGGAAATAGTGTAACAATTAATGGAGAAACTTCGGTTAGCTCTGGCACTATAAAAATGGACAGCCAAAACGTTATGAACAAAGTAAGTGTTAATTCTGGATATATTGAAATGGGCAATAATAACAAAATAGAAAGCTTAAATTTAGACTATCCAAGCTCTTTGAAACAATCTGGAAAGAACTCTATTTTGATAATTAAGTATCAAGAATCTAATAGGTAGTTTTGCTAGGTCGAGTGCTATGTGAGATTGGGAATATTAATTGTCTATCTTATCCCTTTTTTTCTTTTTTACCCTAAAAGTATATAAACCAAGTTCAATTTATTCCTGCTGGCTAAAATAAATTGATAGAACATGCTTCACAAATTAAATTCTAGCACAAAATAAAACAGGCGATGGTGAACATAGCCCCTACGGAAAAATATTTATCTTCCCCCTACTCCCACATAACTACTCGTTCTGAAAATCTTGGCCAGTAGGTTTTAATTTTAGACATGAAACTATTTTCCAGTTCCTTCCCAAAAGTTAAAGAAGCTTCTTTTTCACCATGCATTAAAAATACAGTTGGAACTTTATCATCTGGTAAATCTCGCATTAAACTTAATACCCAGTTTTTCAAAATTCTGCTATCTGCATGAGCCGAAAATTCGTTCATAGTTTCTAGTTGCGCCAAAACTTCCACCATTTTTTCTTCAATTTCCACCTCTTCAGCACCTTCTAAAATTTTTCTTCCAAGTGTTCCTTCGGCTTGGTAGCCAACAAACAAAAGCGTATTTAAAGGGTTATTCAAATGAAATTGCAAATGTTTCAAAATTCTTCCACCGTTCAACATTCCACTTCCTGCAATTAAAATACATGGTTTATGGTTTTCATTTACAGTTTTAGACTGATGCACACTTTCCAAAATTTTCAAGTTTTTATACTGAAGCGGATTAGCTCCGTCGGCAATTTTTTGTTTAATATCTTTGTCGTAAAGTTCAGGGTGGTTTAAACAAATTTCCAACACTTTTGAAGCCATTGGCGAATCTAGGAAAATTGGAACTTGGTCTATTTTGCCTTCCCGCATTAATTCAACCAAATAATAAATTACCTCTTGTGCACGCTCCACAGAAAAAGATGGAATAATTAATTTTCCTCCTCTACGTAAAGTTTTCTTAGCAATTTCACGTAAATGCTGCTTGGTATCTACTTTAGGGTGAACCCTATTACCATAGGTGGTTTCTGTGAAAATGTGTGTTAGCCCAGGTGGTGTATCTGGCATTTCCGGGTCTTTAATAATTGGCTTATGTTCGTTACCTAAATCACCAGAAAAAACTACTTGTTTACCGGAACTAATTTCTGTAAAAATTGCAAAAGCCGAACCTAAAATATGACCAGCATCGTGAAACTCTACTTCTAAATTTGGGTGAATTCTAAACTTTTCTAAATATTCATAGGTTTTAAATCTACCCATAGCAGAGTCTACTTCTACTTCAGTGTACAATGCTGGCAATATATTTCTAGAGCTGTTTTTGGAATCACTTACACTGTTCAAATTTCCATCAGATGAGTTATTAGGGCTATCAACCAATCCACCAAAATCTGGGGCCAAATATCCTTCTGAATTGTGCCTTGCTGAATCTCGCATTACCACTTCTGCAATTTGTTTTGTGGCTAATGTAGAATAAATTTTTCCTCCAAAACCCATTTTAATTAAATATGGAATACGTCCGCAGTGGTCTAAATGAGCATGGGTTAAAACAATACAATCAAGTTTTTTCGGGTCGAAAACCAAATAAGAATTAAGCTTGTACAAATTCACTTTTTGCCCCACTTGGAACATTCCCGAATCTAGACAAAAATTAAATTTACTACCATCTGGAGCTGCGTATTCCAAAAAATATTGAGAACCCGTAACTGTGCGTGTAGCTCCACAAAAGGTAACAGAAAGCATGTGCCTACAGGATAGCTTTTCATTAGTTATATGTCAAAATTATTTGCTTCTAGGAAAACGGCATTTATTTCCCATAAAATATCATTCAGTATTTGTAATTCCAATAAATAATCTTAAGAATAAGGCAACAAACTACCAAAAATGGGGGCAGTATATTTATAAACAAGCAATGCAATTGGAAAAAAAATCCGCAAAATAAAAAGTACCCCTGGTAAGGGGTCAAGCCAAAGGCTTGGGGGTAGTTTGGGTGCGCGTGGAGTTTGAGGAAACGAGGAAGTTACGGTTCGTAGTTTCTTCTCCATTTCCCTTCGTTTACCCCGGGAGATAGTAAATATCTCCCCTACAGAGTGTTGTGAATTTCAATGATTAACCCCTACAACCCACTTCCACCAATAGACGTAACTCCAATAGAACCAGCTTTGAAATCATAGTTGGAATAGATTAGATAGTTCTTTGTAGTGTTTGTAGTTGTATTTGTTGTTATTGCAGTTATTTCAAAGTCTACATTGAATAATAGTTGATTTGCTTTAAGAAGGTTTCCTGTACATCCTGTAGTATTATTGTATGTAGAGTTTGTTGTTAATATTCTGTAGCTTGTATCTGTTCTGAATTTATATTTTATGGAACATGTTGTAGTAAATCCAGATTGTTCTAATCTTGTATCTTTTAGAGTTAGTATTAGGTTATCTGAGTTTGTAGAACCAGAAGCTCCATATCTTTTGGCTAGGGCTTGGGTTGGACTGTAGGTTAGTGCTGTTTCGAATAGGGCACATGGGTCTGTGGTTGAGCATCCTACTTCTGGAATATTTGTAAAGTTAATTGTAGCAGGTGAAGTTGATGTTGTTTGGTTGTCTCCTGCTAGGGTTACGTTTGGTAATGTAATACTAGTGCTTGTTGGATTGGTTGGGGTTAACATCTTGTATTGGATGTAGCCTGTTCCGTTGGCTGGGTCTAGGAGGTCAAATACATTAATAGATGCTACGCCAGCAGTTGAACAATCGCCACCATTGTTTGTTGTTAGAATGTTAGAGAACAATTGAATGTACAATTCTTGAGGTTTACCAGCTAAAGCATTACAGCTTACTCTGTGAGCATATCTTAAACCAAGTGTATCAATGGCAATTATAGATGCCACACCGGTTGGAGTACAATCGCCACCATTGTTTATTGTTGTAGTATTAACGTATCTTTGGATGTACACTTCTTGAGCATCACCGCTGTAAGCAGTACAACTAATTCTATGGGCGTACCTTTGTGCAAAAGTATCAATTTGAGTTATTGAAGCAACATTACTTGGCCCTCCACAATCACCATCTGGGCTAGTTGAATTTAAGTTGGAGAATTTTTGGATATATGTTTCTTGTGCACTTCCAGATAAAGCTACACAGCTGATTCTGTCTGCATATCTTTTTTTACCCATTTCCATAACACCTGTAATTGAATTAGAAGAGATTCCGTAAAAGCCTGCATGTGGTGTAATATCTAGTTGATTATCGGTACTACCTCCACCTTGTCCCGGAGCTGGATCAGCTACTCTAGTAACCCAAACAGAATTTTCATCAATAGCTCCTCCCATACCTGCAGAGGTATTACATATTTCACTTCCTGTAGCTGGAGTTAAACAGTTAAGAGTTGATCCTGCTACTCGGGTAAAGCCACTTGGGGAATTATTAATTTCATCCCTTATTCTAGCATTACTTACTGCTCCACTAGTTTTATTCTGGTAAGCTAGTCTTACACATACTGTAGAACCTGCTGGTGTATTAGATAATGTTGTTGAGTAGCTTGAAGTAGATGTTGGACATACTGCACTTGCTCCTGTTCCTGAAGTTGGTAAAGCAAGAAGTTTCTTTACACTAAAGGCTGGATCTCCTGCAACTGTAATTCCACTTCCATTAGTTCCACTGTTTACTGATGTAAATTCTGGGGTTGTTGCTGTAGAAGCTATTGTAGATTGTGTTCCATAGTTTCCTCCTGCTGTTCCTGCTGGGATAATCATTTCGTATTGGATGTATGATTTGGAGCGGGTGGCGTCTAGGGTATCAACTGTATTGATGGCTGAGTCTACTAATTGATAACTTGGGTTGGTATTGGTAAATGGGCAAAGAGTAGTTACTGGGGTTACTGTGAAGTTTGGATTATTATTTGCTTCAATAAGTATTCTATCAAACAGTACAGCTTGGTCACTAGTTCTTACATAATTACAAACTTGTTGGTGAACATATCTGTCACCTAGCGTGTCAATTGTATTGATAGATGAATCTCCAGGCACACTACCTAATTGGTAACTTGGGTTGGTGTTAGTAAGTGGGCAAAGTGTAGTTACTGGAGTAATTGAAAGAATAGGATTGTTATTTGCTTGAACTAAATATCTATCAAACACTACGGCCTGATCAGATTGTCTTATATAGTTACAAACTTGCTGGTGAGAATATCTATCACCCAATGTATCTACAGTATTTACTGCTGAATCTCCTTGAATTGTGCCTAATTGATAGCTTGGGTTGGTGTTAGTAAGTGGGCAAAGAGTAGTTACTGGGGTTACCGTAAAGTTTGGAATATTATTCGCTTGAATAAGAATTCTATCAAACACTACTGCTTGCTCGGTGGTTCTTACATAATTACAAACTTGTTGTTGAACATACCTCATCTTCCCAATATCCTTAGTTCCTGATATGGCATTAAAAGCAGTTCCACCAGAAGCAACAGTAGTTCCAGCAGCATCATAAAGTCCTGCACTTGGAGAAACTCCACTGGCATTTGTAAGAGTAGAGAATAAAGAATCTTTCTGAGTAGAAGTTCCACTATCACAAACTAGTTCTGTGTTATCTGGAGAAGTAATTGTTGTAGTACTTGGATTTAAACAGTTTTTAGCAGATCCTGCTACATAGGTAAATGTATTTGGAAGGCTGTCTTTAATGTTAGCACTTGTTGAAGATAATCCTCCTGTGTTTTCATTCCATAATCTTACTAGAACACTTTGTCCTGGATTAGCAGATACTGTAGGGCTCCATGTACTTCCTCCGTCTACAGAGTATAGTTTTGTGTAGGTTATGTTTGGAGTGGATACGTTGGTTATTGTTAAAGAAGATGCTGTTCCTGATGTTTTAGCTCCTGATGCTGTTAGAGTCCCCGTTGTGCCAACCTGTTGTCCGTTGGTAAGTCCTGTTGTTGGAGCTTGCATGGAGTATGAGATGTAGCCGTAGCCTCTGGTGGTGTCTAGGGTATCAAAGCCTTTAAGACTTCCAGAGTTGTTTGCTGGGGTAGAATTCCAACCAATAGTTGAGTCACACTCGGCTTGGGTTGTGGCAACACCGTTGTTGTTTGTATTTGTATAGCCAACAGGGCTAACAATTATTCCACCTCCAGAACTTAAACATCTGTGATAATCAAAATATCTTTTACCTAAGGAATCAAAGCCTTTAAGACTACCTGAGTTACTTGCTGGTACTGAACTCCAACCAATACTACCATCGCATTGAGCCTGAGTAGTTGCAACACCGTTATTATCTGTATTGGTGTAACTAAGTAATTGAACAATATTTCCAGTACTTCCTGCATATGTAGCCTGGCATCGTAAAAAGTCGGCATATCTTTTCCCTAATGTATCTATTCCTTTGTAACTACCGCTATTAAGGGAAGGTATGGAACTCCAACCAATAGTTGAATCACACTCAGCTTGAGTAGTTGCAACGCCGTTGTTGTTTGTATTTGTAAAAGGTAATGGGCTAATTGTGTTACCACCACTTCCTGTAAGCAAAGTACATCTAATGAAGTCTAGATACCTCTTCTTCCCCAACTCCAAATTAGAAGAAGTAAGAGTATTGTCTGCAGCATAACCAAAGTAACCAGCACCTGGAGCAACTGAAAGGTTCTGTCCTGTAAATACATTATTGTTTAAGGTTACAGGAGTTGCATCTACATAACTATTTGTTACTGCTCCTACTCTTGTGAAGTTGGCTGGCATACTATCTGTAATGTTAGCTGCTGTTACAGATGCTGTGGTTGTATTATTATAATAGTTTCTTACATTAACTAATTCTCCTGGAGCAATATCTAAACTTCTATATAATTGTCCGTTCTTTTCATACATTTTTACAAAACATACTCCTGCTGTATTTGTTCCTCCATTAGATGCATAAGTTGCACAGTCTGAAGGGTTAAAAGCTGTTGCTGTTGTATTTGCTGCTTTGGCTGTATCAGAATCTTGTTTTAATAGGTTATATGTAAATAATCCTGAGATAAGAAGTACAGAAAGAACTAGAAGAGAGATTAAAGAATATTTTCCTTTTTTAGATTGGAGGAACTGTGCTATAGTAGGTTTAGTATTTTTAACTATTTGATGGTTATCTGTATTAGATAGATTTGATTTAGAGTTATCTAATTTAGATTCTTCTTTTTTTATTTTAGAATTATTAATTTGACCTGGTTTGGACATAATTTTTAGTTTTTGTTTTTTTGGAATTTGTTATTCCTGATTTTAACGTTTAATGGCGAGACAGGCTCGCCTCTACAATTTGTTTTGTTTTTAATGGTTACACCATTAATTTTTAATATACTTTAAACTACAGACAGAATGGAATTTCTGCTTATGTGTTGTAGTGTATTTTGTTTTTTTGGTTTGGGCAAAAACCTGTTTGATTTTATTGAAATTTTTAAAACTCTAGCGAGCTAATTTGGTTATCAAAGGTAATTTGTTTAGTTTCTTTAATTTCAAAAGTTAGAACTAAAGCTTTGTTACAACCATTTTCTGGCTGGCATAAAACAATTTTTAAATTAGGAATATTACTTTCATTTTTAAATATATCTTGGCTGTCTGCACTAAAAGAATTTGCAGCTTGCAGTTGATAAATTTGATACCAGCTATTTTCTTGGTCGTCTTGCAAGTATGCTTCCATTTTATCACCTGGCATCATTTGTTCAATTTTACCTTGATTACTAAACCAAACACTTAAATTTTCACCTGCCCAATTTGTACCTAAGTAATGAACTAAGGCTGCCTGCTTTTTTAAAGTACTAGAGGAATCTTGTAAATCTGTATTTTCAGGTAAAGCTAAAACTTCTAAATTATCCAGTTTTGGAATAACAATTTTAGTTAATTTCAACAAACTCTCTCCAGAATTTTGCAACCCCAATTTTAATAAAGTTGCTTTTTGAAGTCTTAGAAAAATACTTTGACTTTCAACCAGTTGCCACATTTTTGACTGCTCACCAACATTTTTTAGTAAAGAGATATCTTTATTAATATAGTCTAGTCCATCAACTGTAGAATTGTTGTTTTCATCAAACTTTACAGGGTTCAGCCCTAACTGGAATTCTTCAAAATTACTTATTCCGTCTGCATCAAAATCTAGTGTTTCGCGTGTATCTTTTATTGTATCGAATTGTTCTATCCACTGCACATAAGTAATTTCATCCGCCTTAGCCTTATTTCCAGGTATATTGTTTAGGAAAGATAATTTTGGAATTCCACCGCCTATCCAAGCAAAAAAAACTAAACCCGAAAGGCCACTAATTACCGTAGCAATTAAAAAAACAGGTAACAGTGTAGCCCACCACTTTCTTTTACTAGTTTTATAATCTTTGTGACTTAGTAAATGTTCATCTTTATTTGATGCTAAATACTGTAAACTATTAGAACCGTTGGGATGTAAATTTATATTAGAAACATTTTGTTGGAAACTAGGGCTGGTGTGGCTATAAATATTTTTTGTAGGAACAAGATTTTCTGCCATTTTACTATCTATAGCATCTTGCACAATTTGTAATAAATAATCTTTTTGTTTAGAACTCATGCTTTTTAAAAAGATTTCCTTTTTCCAGCTTTCATCTAAATTTAAATAATTATCTAATACATTTTGCCATTCTGAACTAATCTTTTGACCACTCTGCATATATTACACACTAATTATACCCTACTTTTTATAAGCTAGCAATTAGAAATTAGTTATTCCGGTATTTTATCTTTTTCAGTGGATTTAACAACTTGCACTTGCTTGCCGAACCACATTTGTATATTTAATAAAATTAAGCCTAACCAAATTTGAATATCAGCTAAATTAATGTAACTGAAGAAAAATATAATATAATCTGTTGCCGAACCAAAAATTATTCTTTCAATAAAGTTGCTCCATGCCCCACCTAGTATTAACAAACTAAATACTGGCGATTTTTCGAACAACTTTAAAGCAAAAACACCCCAGCTTACAAATAATAATATTATAGCAGAAGAAAAAATACCTAAACTAAAACCAAAAGGTTGTTGGTTTGGAATATAATATAAACCTAAGTTTCTAACCGCGAAAGAAAGTAAAACGTTTAAAAGTATAACGCAGCTTAAAATTAAACTTTGCCAGAACCAACTTTGTTTAAATATTAATGTTAATTTGTTCACTTTATAATGTTAATCTAAAATTAAGTTTCAGGCAATAATTTCAAACTTAAAGATCGGCGAAAAATAATACAAACCTACTCAGATTCTTCTCTTATTTTTCTAAGCACTTCGCTTTGCTCTGTTGTTAACTTACTTGGCATTTTAATTTTTAACTTTAGGAAATGATCACCTTTCTGACCTGAATTATTTAACTTGGGCATTCCTTGGCCTTTCAAACGCAATTTTCCATCTGGATTTGTTAAAGCAGGAATTTGTACTTCAACCTCACCCCAAACAGTATAAACATCAATTTTAGAACCTAATAATACATCAAAATAGCCAACTTCAATTGTAGAATTAATATCTAATTTGTCTCTTTGTAGAAGCTTGTGTTGTTGAACTTGAACTTGCAAATACAAATCTCCCGGTTCAGAGCCTCTATATCCAGCTTCACCTTTGCCTTGTATTCTTATTCTATCACCGTTGTCTACACCGAATGGTATTTCAACTTCAAGCTGTTCTGTTTCTTGGTTATAACCTTTCCCAGAGCAAAACTTACAAGCGTTCTCAAAAACTTTACCCCCTCCTTCACAAGTTGGGCAGTTTGTTTCTTGCTGGATAATTCCAAAAATGGTTTCAACCCGTTGATAAACTCTACCATTACCTTTACAAGTAGGACAAGTAGAAACTTTAGAGCCCGGTTCAAAACCCTTGCCAGAGCAATTAACACAACTAATGTTATGCTTCAAGCCAAAAGTTTTTTTGCTTCCCATAGCAATTTCTTCTAAAGTTAAACTAATACCCATCTCAATATCTACACCCTTAGATCTGCTGGTTGGTTTGGTTTTATTACGTCTGTTGGTAGAAGAACCAAAGCCAGAACCAAAGAAAGTTTCAAACACATCATTTAAGTCTCCAAAAGGAGCTTGCCCGCCCATTTCCCCAAAATCAAAACTTACTCCACCATACCCAAAACCTTGCCCGGCATTATTAACCTTATCATAATTAGAACCGAATCTGTCATAATTATCACGCTTTTTTTGGTCACCCAAAACTTCATAGGCATTATTTACTTCTTTAAACTTAGCCTCACTAGCTTTGTCGCCTTGGGTTTTATCTGGATGATATTGATGGGCTAATTTGCGGTAAGCTTTTTTAATTTCATCTTGAGTGGCGGTTTTAGAAACGCCTAAAATTTGGTAAAAATCTGCCGACATACTTAGCAACTAAATGCCATGCTTGCGAAAATTTGTCAACCCTGACATTACAACCCACTTCCACCAATAGAAGTAACTCCAATAGAACCAGCTTTGAAATCGTAGTTGGAATAGATTAGATAGTTCTTTGTAGTGTTTGTAGTTGTATTTGTTGTTATTGCAGTTATTTCAAAGTCTACATTGAATAATAGTTGATTTGCTTTAAGAAGGTTTCCTGTACATCCTGTAGTATTATTGTATGTAGAGTTTGTTGTTAATATTCTGTAGCTTGTATCTGTTCTGAATTTATATTTTATGGAACATGTTGTAGTAAATCCAGATTGTTCTAATCTTGTATCTTTTAGAGTTAGTATTAGGTTATCTGAGTTTGTAGAACCAGAAGCTCCATATCTTTTGGCTAGGGCTTGGGTTGGACTGTAGGTTAGTGCTGTTTCGAATAGGGCACATGGGTTAGTTGTGGAACATAGTGAATCTATTACATTTACTGTTTCTCCTGTAGGTGTTATTGTTTCAGTTCCAATTTGTCCGTTGATAGGTTGTGTTCCAAGAAGTGTTCCTGTTGGTACATTAATACAAGTTACAAGATTGTTTGCTCCTACAGTACAAGTTCCTGCAGGGGTTGCATTTCCTATTCCTAGTTTGAAGTTATTTGGTAATGTTTTGTTTGTAGGAAGAGTGAAGGTACAAGTTGTTGTAGTGTTTACTCTTACTGTTCCAGGAGTTCCTCCTACTCCACATGTTACTGTAAGGGAAGGGATGTCTGCTGTTGTTAGGGGGGAGGAAGAGGCAACTAACTCAATACTTCCCTTATTAGGATACCAAGCAACTCCTGGCCTGTGAATAACTAATTCAGCTGGGCCTGGGGTACCGCCAGTAGTAGGTACATTGTTGCAAGTCATGCTATTAGCCGAGATAGTACATAGCCCACTATTACCTAAGAAGCTATTAGAATTAGTCGGGGTATCCCATAATCCTGCATACAAACCTTCAGGTGGTAGGATGTATGGTACTCCAGCTGGGCTACCCGTAAGAGGGAAAGTACAATTCATAGTTTGACCTATTACTACTGTGTTAGTTCCTAAATTGGAAGTGCAAGTACCTGTTGAAACGTTAACATCTTCAACAGTGTAGGAAGTTGGGGTTACTGCTGTTCCGTAGACTGGGGTAGCTGTTCCATCATTAATTCGGGTAAATTCTTTCAAATTAACAGACACTGAATTGCCACCTTGTCCACCGCCACAACCGTTCATAAAATTTTCAGGCGCAGAACTTACATACATTATAGAGGGTGTAGGTACTGCAGCGCAGGGTTCATTTGCTCCCTGATTTATTATGTTGTAGGATTTGAAAACTATATAATTTTGAGATAAATCTAATACTGTTGAAGCACATCCACCACTTGCTGGCGCATTTCCATTAGTTAAGTATGTCACCCTACTATCTAATACCATTGCACAAGGTTCATTTGCACCCGGCAAAATATAATTATAAGAATTAACTTGTAAAAAAGCTGCAGACGTAACATCAAAGCTAATTGTGGTTGCACAATTTCTAGCTGAATCAAATGCACTTTCTGGTGTTTCACTCATATAAATTAAACGTGGATCAACTGCTACTACACAAGGATCGTTAGCAGAAGGAAGTACATTTCCATATGTTTTTAAAACTAGGTATTTTTTAAGAAGAACATCCCTTCCACATGTTCCATTATTGTTATTAAAAGGATATCCAGCAGGACAAGTGTAGCTACTAGGAGTATTAGAGATACATTGACTTCCATTTGAAGAAGAACCAGCAGGACAATTTAAAGCAGCTAATGCTGTGTCAGTATTTTGTAATAAAGAGAAAGTAAATAATCCAGATATTAATAATACAGAAAGGGTTAATAAAGAGAATAAAGAATATTGTCCTTTTTTAGATTTTAAAAATTTATTTAAACTAAATTTATTTCCAAATTTAGAATTGTTACTATTACTGTCACTACTTGAAGATGATTTTTGATTCATATTTTTGTTTTGGTTTTATTCTATTGTATTTTATTTTTTAGGTTTGGGCAAAAGTTAAATCCCCAAGTTGGGGCGTCTAATAATTTATTCGTAAATATTATTTATACTCTACAGTAAGTTCAATTGTACTTGTAATTTCCTGTTCGCCACCTAAAACTGACGGAGGAATTTCTTGGCTAGGCCCAGATGCTGCTACATCTGCTTTGGTTGCATACATCATTGGGTAGTTGTTTACACCTCCACAACCAGAAAGTAAGTTTGTAGTTTTCTTAACTATTCTGCCACCGCCTAAAGCTTTTACTCTATCTTGAGCTTTGTTGTAAGCATCTTCAATTGCCATGTTTTCTAAATCGCTGCACACTTTTTTATTGTCGTTGAAATCGTAATTAAAACTGCCAAATCTGTTAACACCAAGCTTTGTTACCTCTGCAATTACTTTATTTGGCTTAGTGTTATCTGAACCAAAGTCTGTAAAAGTAACTATAAAATTATTTTCTACTCTGGTTTGTCTTTCTTTAGGACTTACATCTGGAGCCGAATAAATATAGCCCATTTCGTAATCAGGATAAGAAGATTTATTGGTTTGAATTTGATCTTCAGAGATATTTTGAGATTTTAAATAATCAATAATTTTACTAGTTTTGGTGTCTATTTCTGAATTTAAAACTGATACATCTTTACCAATTAAGCTTATTGTTAAATTAATTGTAACTTTATCGTATTTTACTTTTTTAGAAGATTCCCCTTGAACCGATAAAACTGAAACTGGTAAGTTTTTATCCCACAGCCACCAAACCCCTGCCCCAACACCAATAATTAAGAATACAGATGCAACTATTGCTATTATTGTTGCGACAAGAACTAATTTATTTTTAAACATATGGGTGTAAATTATTTATAATAAGCGGAGAAAAATTAAATTACGAATTGTTGACAAGTACTTTGGCTTATTTTAAGTTTAGATTGTGATCCGCTTTGTAAAAGTTAATAAAAAATATTCAAACAAACAAGACCCTTCTTTGGAAAATGTTAATTTAGAAATTAAATCTGGGGAATTTGTATCTTTAGTAGGACAGTCTGGAGCTGGAAAAAGCACTTTAATTAGAATGTTAACAGGTGAAGAAAAACCAGAAAAAGGTGGTGAAGTTTGGATTGAAGACATTAGAGTAGATAGAGTTAAACCAGAATTTTTACCATATTTAAGAAGAAGAATTGGGGTAATTTTTCAAGATTACAAATTGTTAAACACTAGAACAGTTTTTGAAAATGTAAGCTTGGCTATGGAAGTTGCTGGAGCTACCAAAATGGAGATTGCAAGAGATGTGCCAAAGTTGCTAGAATTGGTTGGAATTGCACATAAATCTGGTAATTATCCTAAAGAATTAAGTGGAGGAGAAAGACAAAGAGTATCTATTGCCCGAGCATTAAGCCACAACCCAATTTTATTAATTGCAGACGAGCCAACAGGTAATTTAGACAAGCCAAATAGTTATGAAATAATGACATTGTTGTTAAAAATTAACAATTCTGGAACGACAGTTTTACTTGTTACCCACGACCAAGATGTAGTAGATAAACTGAAAAAAAGAGTTATAACTTTGCAAAAAGGAAAAGTAGCTTTAGACCAACCAATTGGAATGTATTATATCTAGTATTTGGAATGAGGTTTGAGTAGTTATTTGGGAATGCACCGAGCGCTTTAGTAAGAGCTGTCACCCTTAACTTGTTTCAGGGTCTAAGTGAATTAAAACACTAAGACAGAGAGGATGGGGGGGTTACATTTTGGTAGATACGGTGAGAAAAGAAATGATAGTTAACACCAATTATTTCTTCAAAAGTACCTTCCAGATTACAGCTTCTGACACATACATTGAATTAAGAAATGCTTGTCGTAACTCAGTACACTGAGTAGAATTTGATTGTAAAAACTATTTTTTTCCATGAATCCAAATTCCATTCCACTCTTTTCTAAATTCTTCAGACTGGGAAAGTAAAAAAGTACATCTTTCAGAAAGTAACTTGGCAACACTAAAATTAATGCTATCAAAAATTGTTTTGGCTTTAATGAATTCCCCCTTATAGTAAAGATTTAAAGCCATTTTATAATCTTCTTCAAAACTAATATTAGTGTGTAAATTAACCCAATCCATATTTAAACTAGTTTTAAAAGCCAATACTTGATATAAAACTACACTATTATCTTTACCTTTGGGGCAAACAGTATCTATTTCAATAAACTTAAAATGTCTTTTCTGTTCCTCGCTTAATGCATCTATTGCTGGCTTTCCTATTAGAATTTCTGTTCCGTATATTTTATTTAAACTTTCAAGTCTGGCCGTTGTGTTAACGCTATCACCTATAGCAGTGTAATTAAACCTTTTACTAGAGCCGAAATTACCTACAATAGCCTGTCCAGAACTAACCCCAATGCCAATTTTTAAATCTGAATTGTTTTCTAAATTAAATTTCTGCAAGCCTAAAGTAATTTGACAAGCGCTTTGAATAGCTAAAAAAGCGTCTTGATTGGTAGAAACAGGAGCTCCCCAAAAAGCCATAACAGCGTCACCAATAAATTTGTCTATTACACCTTCATTTTTTTGTATTATCACAGTTTGTAAATCTAAAATTTTATTTAGAAATATACCAAATTCAGTAGTTTTACCAAACTTTTCAGTCATTTTAGTAAAATTTCTAATGTCTGTAAAAAGCAGTGTAATATTCTTCAGCTCGCCACCAAGATTAATAATATTAGGGTTTTTATAAATCATTTGCAAAACTTTATCTGGAACATAAAGACCTAAGGTTTTTTGAAGCTTGTTCCTTTCTCTATAATTTTCTAAAGTATATAAAATAATACTTGAAAAAGTTAAGGAGAATATATTGGAGACTAAAAACTCTAGGCTAAACAATGGGCTAGTATTTAGCCAAATTGTAATTCCTACAAAAATAATGCATAAAATAATGCAAAGAATAAAATTATTATATTTCGTGAAAATATCTTTATAAGCCAAAACCAAAGCCAAAGCAATAATGACTGTAAATTCTTCTAAATTATTAAATTTAGGTGAAACTGGATAATTACCAATCAGCATTTGATTTAAAGCAATAGCATGAATAAAGATTCCGGGCACAGAACCATATTTTGGGAGGGTGTGTGCATCACCTAAAGCTAACACAGTAGAACCTAGAAGTACTTTTTTGCCACTTAAAAATTTACCTAGATCTGGTTTATCACTTAAGTCTGTCAGGGAAATTGTTTGGGATAAATTGCTATTTGGATTAAGCAAGAAAGTATCTGGCACCGGGTCATTACCATAAACCTTTCTGGATAAACTAATATTATTATTATTTTTAGTAACTGCCTGCCTTACTACACCATCAGAATCTACAGGAAAATTTATATAGCCAGTGCGACCTCCTAAATTTTCAGAGCTTGTAATTAAACTATCGTTGGTTAAAGAAATTTGCTCAGCAACTACTACTTTAGGGTCTTGCAGAACCTTATTTAATTTTTCAGAATTATAACCATTTTTTTGAAATAGAATATCTACGCCTAAAACTTCTGGATTATAATCTAAAATTAATTGAATCGATTCTGCAATTGTGTCTCTTTGCCATGGCCAGTTTCCATATTTTTCTAAACTTTTTTCGTCTATAGCTACTACCACAATATTGCTTGAGGTTGGTATAGTTGGCATTAACTTATGCCTATTATTTCTTTCAAAAAAGACAAGGCCTAAAATAGAATAAATTAGAATTACTAAAACTATATATACACCAGCGAACTTATAATTTTTAGGCATATCCCTTTTTATATTTAAGAACATCTATTTTAGTTGATTTAAATTTTTAAGCCCTAATTCTGTTAAGCAAGTGCTTAATTGCTTTGAGTAATTAAAGTCTTGTTTATCTTTACTTAAATCTAAACATTGATGTAATTTATTAAATTTTTCTTGCTTTTCACTGTCTGAAAGAGCTGAAGTTTCAGAAGCACCTAAAACATTACCAATTTTATTTTTTGAATTATTATTGTTTGAATTACTTAAAAATCCTAACACTGTAGCTGTAGATTCTGTTAATCCGTAGTTTTGAGTGTAGAATAATTTTTCCCCGCTAGCTTTATTCTGAAATGAATATTTAATTGCATTATCTTCTTTCACTGCATCTTCAAAAACTAAATTTATCGAACCAGAAAAGGTTTGAATTTTGCCATTATTAAATATAACTAAAGCTATAGAGTTATCTTCGGTGGAAAGAGTATCATTCTTTTTAAACAAATGACTTTCATCCTGACTGAGAATTGTTTGACCTCCAGTTGGTGTAATAATTGACCCGGCGCCTGAAATTAATTGAACTTTTAGAGAATTTTGCAAGGACAAATGTACAACATAATTATATCCAATAAAAATTGTTAAGATCACCATGACTAAACCTACACATTTTTTAATTATATGATCTTTAGAAAATATTTTTTGTAACTGTACCTGCATAAATTTGTTCTAAATTAGAAAACCTTTTTAATTATGAGCTAGTATTCTATATTCGTCAAAACAACAGTAATTATAGGTTTTTAATGTTGCGACACAATCCAAAAATTTTTTCGTAAAAGTTAGTATCCCCGATTTAATTATTAAATCATAAATATTTATTGAGAAAACAAACAGCCTATTCTAAAGCTTAATCAACAAAAAAAATTCAAAACTTAAGACAAACTTCTTACAGGTTCCTGATCTCTAAACTTTGTAAATAAAACAAATTTGTTATTAAGTTGGCTGTAATAACCAACAGTAAAAGTGTCACCATTATTGCTGCTAGCATATAAATAGCACTTTGGATTTCTTGTTTTATTAAAATTACAGCTATCCCATCCGTCTGAATATATATTACTACTTTGGTTTGAAGTTGCACTTGCAGGCAGAATTGAAGGACATCTGTATGGTACAGTTCTTTTGCCTAAAGATTTACTGTAAACTCCGCTTGGATCTGTAGGAAAATTATCAGGTTGAATATAAGCATGAATATCTTTTTCTTTAATTTGACCTGTTAAAGACAACCTTAAAGTAAGCTCAAAATCTACTTCATTTGCGTCTGCTGAACATAAAGCAATTGGGTAGCTTCTTTGGCTTGGCACTGCACTACTATTGTTATAAAACTCTGTTAGTGCTGAGGTTACTTGCCTGATATGGGCCAGTCGCTGAGCATCTTCATTGCTTTGTTGACCGTTAACAAAACCAAAAACGAAAACTATTATTAACAAAATAACCGATGTTAAAATTGTAATTATTTCTAGGCCATTCAACCTTTTAGAATATCTAATTTGATCTAGTAAATTACCACTGCTTTGGTTGGCACTTTGATAGTTACTATACTGGCTTTGGTACAAGTTGGCGTTTGGATCCATATATTACATTAAATTATAGTAGAAGATTAAGTTTTAGGAAAGCTCTGAGTTAGCCCACAAAAAATATATAATGTAAGCCACGAAAACCAACACTACACTCCAAAAATTTAGCTGGCCAGTTTGATTCATCACTATCAAAAGTATTGGTATGCAGCTTGAAACTAAACTTTGGTAAATTAAATGGTTAACTTGAACGATACTTAAAATCTCTTTCTTCACTGAAAAAAACCACCAAAAAGCAAACAATGATAAAAAGCTTGTTAGAAAAATTAGCGCCGATAACAACAAACCCCAAACATACAAATTATTTATTGTAGGATCTAAGAAAACTAAAATTGCTGAA
This sequence comes from uncultured bacterium, assembly GCA_963704645.1. Lineage (GTDB taxonomy): Bacteria > Patescibacteriota > JACMRA01 > JACMRA01 > JACMRA01 > JBILXY01. Next base: position 623,035 of record OY969926.1, on the reverse strand, counting down.
ATAGCCACAAAACTTAAACCAGCTAAAACCGCAAAAAGTTTTTGAATAGCTAAAGTATATTCCACTGTGTTCATAGCTTGACTAAATCGGAATACCCACCTATTTTTGGCTTGTCAAACCAGCAACAATTGGTTTAAAATATATTTTATGTTAGACTTTTCTCAGATTAAACTTGGTAGCGTGGTTGTATTCAACAATGCCCCTTCAATAATTACTAAGTGCGACTTTCTTAGAATGCAGCAAAGAAAACCAGTAAAAAAGTGTAACATGAAAAACATTATTACCGGAGCAAATCAGGAGTATTCCTTTAAAAGCGGCGAATCTATAGAAGAAGCCGAACTAAAAAGAGAGCCAGCAAGTTTCATGTACATTACAGGTGAAAATATGACTTTTATGCTGTCTGCCAGTTATGAAACTATTGATCTTCCAAAAAGTTTATTAGATGAAAAAGCTGAATATTTAAAAGAAGGTTTAGAAGTTATTATTTTATATTTCAATGAAAACCCTATAAGTATAGATTTACCAGTTAAAATTTCTTATTTAGTCACTTCAACTGCTCCAGCCGTAAAAGGTAATACAGTTTCAAGCATTATGAAAGAAGCCACAATTGAAACAGGAAAAGTTGTGCGCGTTCCAGCTTTTATTGAAGCAGGTGAAAAAGTAATAATTAACACTGTAGAAGATGAATACGTAGAGCGCGAAAAATAGTTCCACAATGATAATAAAAAATAATTAACATGCACCTTGGAATAATTATGGATGGCAACAGAAGATGGGCTAAGGCTCATGCTTTAGAAACTTTGTTTGGCCATAAAAATGGCGTAAACACACTAGATAATTTATTAGAAATTTGCCCCAAATACAATATTGATACAATTACTGTTTACGCCTTATCTACAGAAAACTTTGCCAAAAGAACTGGTTTAGAAATAGATAATTTAGTTAATATAATTAGCTCTGCAGCGATAGATTACAAAGAGAAGCTTGTTGGAAAAAACGTTAAAGTTAAAGTTTTAGGTGAGTTGAATAAGATTCCAGATAAATTAAAAAGTTCGCTATCTTCCTTGGTTGACGCAACTAATAACTGTTCCCAAAGCTTGCTACAACTTTGTATAAATTATGGAAGTAGAAGCGAAATTATTAGATCTGTTCAAAAAACCTTAGACAATGGCGAAAGCATAACTGAGGAAAATATTGCCAAAAATTTAGATTCTAATTTGGAACCAGATTTAATAATTAGACCTGGTGGGCACAAAAGACTTTCTAACTTTTTATTGTGGCAATCGGCATACACTGAGCTTTATTTTACAGACACCTTGTGGCCCGACTTCAATGAAACAGAATTACAAAAAGCCCTAGAGTTTTACAAAAATCAAGAGCGTAAGTTTGGTAAGTAAAACCAATACTATGAAAGCCATTTTAACACTATTTAAAAATACAGTAAATTTAATTTGGTTTTACATTCAAATTAGCAGGCCTGCACACTGGCCAATTTTGCCTTTAATTTTTTTACTTGGCTTATCTGACGCCAGAGGTTATTACAATTTACAAATTTGGTTACAAGTTTTTGCTTTAAGTTTTCCTTTGGAACTTTATTTGAACAGTTTAAACGATATATTTGACCAGGAAACAGATTTAAACAACCCCAGAAAAAATAGTTTTTGGCTTGGCAAACCACTTCAAAATAAAGACATTAAAAAGGCAATAATTGGGGCTGTATTAGGTTTTGTTATTGTTTTAGCTATTGCTATAAGCACTTTGAAATTAGAAAATATTATTTGGGCTAGTATTGGTTTATTATTTGGATTAATTTATTCGCTACCACCAGTAAGATTGAAAGAAAGACCACTTTTAAGTTTGTCAGCTTATGGTTTTGGGTTTCTAGGTGCCTACTTTATGGGATTTACAATGTTTTATTCTACATTACAGGCAGGAATTAAACCATGGGTTTTAAGTTTATTAATTATTGCCCTTGGTAGCCTAGCCTTTTTAGCAGATTACGCCTCAGATTTAAAGGCTAAACAAAAAACTATTGCAACTAAGTATGGAGAAAAGTTTACTTTGAATTTAGTATTAATTTGTTATTTAATAGTTTTAATTTTAAGGCCTTTTGTTAGTTTAGTCAGCTTATTATATTTAATTTTTTCGGTGGTTTTAATTATTTATTTAAAGTGGAAGCCTACCCAGAATATGATTAAAATTACACTGTACAGCTTAGCTTCTTTTGGAGGTATAGCCATATTTTTAGCCACAGTATTTAAGTTCTAAATGTTCTCTGCTTTTCTAAACATCTACCGCCCAATTTTATTAGTTGTTCCACCAATAATTTTTTCTCTTGGTTTTATTTTATCTAATGGAATATTGTCTGCACCAGCTGTGATTCAAATTTTGTTTTTAACCTTTTTGGCACCAATTTTAGTGTTTGGTGTTAACGATGTATTTGATTATGAAACTGATAAACTTAACCCAAGAAAGGCAAATAAGTTTGTGGACGAGCTGGATTCAAAAAGAAATCATAAAACAGTAATTTTTGCATCTGTAATAGTCTCAATTTTATTAATATTATCAAGTATTTTTACTTTTAATTTATACAATTTAGTTTTCATGAGTGTTGCTATAGCTGTTGCTTGGACTTATTCCACCCCACCAATACAACTTAAAAAATTACCACTTGGAGATATTTTTAGTAATATTTTTGGACTAGGAAGTATTGCTGGCTTAGGTCTAAGCTTTGGAAGTTTAGATATTTTCCTTCAAAACATTCCACTAGAAAGAATAATTGGAATTATTTTGGCTTTAGTTATGGCAAGCTTGCTAGCAGGACTGGCCGATTTTGATTTTGACGAACAAATTGGACAAACTACCACTTCAGTTTTTCTAGGAAAACAAATGACTGCCATTCTAGGTTTACTGGCTATTTTACCGCTTGGTTTTATAAACTTTCAGGAAGTAGAATTTTTGAAATTCAGTATTTTTACAATAATTTTAGTGTATCTTCCCCTACTCTGGTTATATAAAAACAATAAAGCAGTGATTGCAGTTTACAGTATAATTACCATAATTACTATTACAAGTTTTGCAGGGTATTTGTTTTATATTTTAGGAGCCTAAGGCTAAGGCTCAATCCTTCTCTTGGTCAAAAATTTGTCCATTCCTCTGTCGTAACTATATATTTTATCATCAACAGTATTTAAGTTAGCTATTAAAAGACAATCCTCAAAATCTAAATTACTTTTCTCAAATAAATCTAAAGCTTCCAAATAAACTTTTTTAGGCGTGTTCAAAGTTTCCAACCCATCAAGTAAAATTATACTACTTAAGCAACTTTTAATTTCTGACCTAGTAAAATTGTATTGAATTTTTGTTGAAGATAAAACATATACCACTTCCGCCAAAATAGATTCCAATAAAATTACGGAGATTTGTTTAGATTGAACTAGCTCAAAAAATTTGGCACAATCTTGAAACTTTCTTTCATCATCCCTAGTAAGATAGCGAATGCAGACGTTAGCATCTAATAAGTTCATACATCTTTAAATTTAAAATATTTCTCTGCCCTTTCTTCATCTAAAGCAATTTTCTGAAGATGTTCTGGAACGGCTGGTTTGCGAGGTTTTATTGATTTAGTAAGCTCTTGAATAGACATGACTGGCTTTGTTATACTTACAGTTTTTTCATCTTCATCTAGAACAATAATCACTTTAGAATTAGAATCATTAGCAAAAACACCCAAAAACTCTCTAATTTTCTTTGGAATAGTAACTGTTCCTTTTTTTGTAACAGGAAGAACAAAAGTAGACATATGAAAAAAGTTAAACTTTAAAAATTAATCTAACTAATTTTAAAAGTTATGTCAAAAATACTCTACCACTAAACAATAGATACAATTTCGATCTCACGCACCCTCACATTACCTGCAGGTATTCTCAAACACAAAAACAATGATACTTCTATGAAAATAAATTACAGATCTCCAACTCTTAAGCAATTAGCAAATACGTAACACCCCTTAAAGCAGGGTCTATTTTTTATTTTTAACACCACCCTTTCACCCACGTTTGACTTTCTACACCACTTCAGGCTAAATTAATAAACATATGTCCAAATTGCCTATACAGCAAATTTTAAATAGATATCAGGAGCTTAGCCAGCAAATATCCACTTCAACTCCAGATCAAATGATGGAGCTTGGTAAAAAGCACAAACGGGTTGGAAATCAGGCTGAAATTGCTGAAAAAATAGATAAATTAGAAAAAAGTTTAGAACAAAACAGGCAAAGTATGTCTGAATTAAATTCTGGTGACGAACTTTCTGAAATGATTAGAATGGAAATTGCAGAACAAGAAGAACAAATTTTAGAAGAAGAGAAAAAGCTTTTAATTTTACTAAGCCCGGCAGATGCAAGGGATGATAACAATATTTTACTAGAAATTAGAGCTGGTGCTGGTGGAGATGAAAGTGCTTTATTCGCAGCCGAAATGATTAAAATGTATTCAATTTTTAGTGCTAACTTAGGTTTAAACTTTAAGTTAGTTACAACCAGTATGAACCCACTAGGTGGCTATAAAGAAGCAATAGCCGAGGTAAAAGGAGACATGGCTTTTGCTTGGTTTAAATACGAAGGTGGAGTTCACCGTGTACAACGTGTTCCAGCTACAGAAAAACAGGGTAGAATTCACACCTCCACTGTTTCTGTGGCAATTATGCCTTTAATAGAAAAAGATAGCAGCTTTAAGCTAGACATGAAAGACATTGAAATTATTTTATCTACCAGTTCAGGTAACGGTGGGCAAAGCGTTAACACAACCTACTCTGCTGTGCGCATGAAGCACGTTCCAACAGGTATGGAAGCCCAAAGCCAAGATGAACGTAACCAGCTACAAAACCGTGAAAAAGCCCTGCAAGTTTTAACCAGTCGTGTATACGATTTTCTAGAGAATAAAAGACGTGAAAAAGAATCAGCTGAACGTAAGGAACAAGTTGGAACTGCAGACAGAAGCGAAAAAATTCGAACTTATAACTTCCCACAAGACAGGTTAACAGACCACCGCTATAACTTAAACTACACCCAACTAGACACAATTATGGCCGGCAAACTTTTACCAATTGTAGAAGACATTCGCCGTATTGAAGCTGAAAACAACCTAAGTAATTTAGCCGAACAGATTTAATCTTGCCTTTTCATTAGGATTATGATTAATATAAGTTAGGTACTGCTTGTTAAAAATTTATTGGATGGAAAATCATGCCGACTAAAATGGAACCTTTTTTAAGGAAATCTATCGAGCTAGAAAATTTAAGTATTCCCAATGCATTGTCTGTTTCAAAACGTTTAAGGTCTAGAAATATTTTTAGCGACGTAATTTGCTTTATCTGTGAATGGTCTGCTAAAGATGAATACAAAACCTGGCTTGGGATCAGCACTAATATTCAAGATTACCCAGCTGAGTATCACAATCTTCCTTTTCTTAAACAAGAAAATTTGGTAAAACAACTTGAGCAACTTAATGCGGAGTTTAATTATATTGAAATGCGTGAAAACGGTTGGATTTATCCCACTCGTCAATTTGCAAAATTTATAGTTTTGCTTTGTGCTTCAGACAGTTTGGATATGTAGTCAATTTTTAATAAAATACTTTATCACAGTCTTATTTTTTAGATTGTGATATTTTTTTGGGCAATTGCAGCTACCCCTTCCAGCCCAACTCCCTCCACCGGGCAATTTGTTTATGGTCTCCGTTTTTCAAGACTTCTGGAATTGCCATGTTCATAAATTCTTCTGGCCTTGTAAATTGTGGATGTTCAATAAAAGGTAAAATTTTAGCTTTCCACATTTCATCATCAAACAAATTTTTTGTAGAAACTCGGTTATCGAGATGCTGCTTCAACAAATCAGCTGAGTTCATATCCTCTCCTTTTTTTAACACGGAATTAAATTCTGAATATTGGTTATTCTCCCCAGAAAAAGAATCGTGTAGTACTGAAGGTGATTTAGTAATAAAACCTGGCACAAACCTAGATACTGCCTCAATCAAAGCCATGGCGGGAACTTCACCGCCGTTAGTAACAAAGTTTCCAATTGAAATTTCCAAATCTACCATAGGCGAAACTCTGGCATCAAATCCTTCAAATCTTCCACATAAAATTGAAATTTCCGAAAAGTTTTGCAGCCATTCAACAATATTTTGATTTAAAGGAAAACCACGTGGAGTTAAAGAAACAGTAACTTTAGAAGGTTTATTAGCCAGCCAATAATTATAGAAATTAGAATTAGGAGGAAGAACTTTATTAAAAACTTGAGTAGTTTTTGGAGTTTGGAACAACGGGCTTAGGGCTTCATATTTTTGCAAAGCGTTGTAAATTGGTTCTGGCTTTAAAACCATTCCTGTTCCTCCACCAAACAGCCTATCGTCTACTTGTTTGTAATTTCCAGCTCCAAATTCATCCTTCCAATTAATATTTTGATAGCTAATTATATTTTTAGAAACCGCCCTAGCAATTAAGCTATTTTGCCAAAAAGATTCAAAAATTTGTGGATACAAACTAAAAATTTTATAATGCATAATTCCAATAAATACCCAGTAAATTAACTTTCAAAATCGAACAATTCACTGGCATGGTCATCCCAAGATTTAGTTTTTTGCGGCTTACTAATTTCGCCTTTAAAAACTGGTAAACTGTTTTCCTCCATTTCTTCAGGTAATTGACCATAAACTTCATAGAAATACTCACTTTTTTCAGTAGGCTTTTCTTCAATTGTAGGCTGACTTGGCTTGCTACTAATATTTTGTGGGGTGATTTCTGGAGTAATATTTTTTGTAGGAATAACATTACTTTTAACTTCCTGGCCTGCAACAATTTTCTGAATTTGTGGGTAATTTTCTTTGGCTTTTTGAAGCAACCAACTTAAATTATTTGGGTTATTTAACTGAGCCAATATTAAACCGCTACTAGCCGAAAGTTTAAGAACACCGTTTTCAAATTCATCTACTTTCACATTATTTATAACCATTTTAAGCATTGGCGGAATATCTTTACTAGCAGACAAAAAGATCAACAATTTTTGCAATAATTCAATAGATACATTTTGTGGATCACTCTCGGTTGAAGTAGAGTTTTCTGTTTGAACTTGATTTTTAGTTTGTTCTAATTCTTCTACAACGCTTGGCCTTGGGTAATTTTCTTCTGGCTTAGCTTCTGTTTCCACATTCATATTCTGTGAAATTTGTGGGGATATTTCAAGACTTAAATTGTCATAAAAACCTTCCAAAAAAGCGTCGCCTAAACTTACAATTTCTTGGTCTAGCAAAGTATTTGTTTTAATAGGAGCAGTCCCAAACTCGCCCTCATTAACTACTTTAAGATTACTACTTTCTAAAGAATTTTGATTAAAATTTGAAGTCTCTTCAGTAACCTTTACGTCATTTTTTGTTGGATTATTGGATTCACTTTTTGGGGTAGTTTCAACTTTAACTTCATCAGTAGAAAATGATTGTAGCAAGGCAATAGATTGCAAGATTGTTGTTGAAGGTAATTGCAAATCTAAAACAATAGATACAGTTTTCACAAATTCCTTACTAATTTTAGCACCTTCAAAAACTTGATCTAGTAAAAATGAAAACAGCTGAATTAAGAAACTTTCACCGTCTAAACCAATATTATTAATTTCAATTAAAAGACTTTTAGTGAGAAGCTTATCTTCTGTAAATTGCTTAGTAAATTCAGCAAATATAGAATCTGGAAGCATGCCCAATAAATTACTAGACTCAAGCAAATTATAGTTTGGTAAGTTAAAACTACACAAAGTTTCTAGTAAATTAATTGCATCTCTTTGGCTTCCATCAGCCCGCTTAGATAGCATTTCTAAAACCGCATCATCTACTTTCATTCCTTCTTGTCTTGCTATAAAGTCTAAGTTTTTTACCAAATCTAAGGTTGTGTGATTGCTTAAATTTAATTTGGTTAATCTTGATAAAACTGTAGGAAGCAGCTTTTCAGGGTTGGTTGTAGCCAGTAGAAATACTAAATAAGTTGGAGGCTCTTCCAAAATTTTTAGCAAAGCATTCATAGCCGATTTAGACAGCATATGAACTTCATCAATAATATAAATTTTAAACTTTCCAATTAACGGTGGATTTTTAGCTGATTCAATCAATTCTCTTATATTATCCACCCCAGAATTGCTGGCAGCATCAAGTTCTACAATATCAATAGTTGCGTCTGGATAGTTTTCTAAACTGTTTAATTCACTTGCAAATATTCTGGCCAGGGTTGTTTTACCAACACCTTTTGGACCGTTAAATAAATATGCATGTTTAATTTTATTATTAGCCAAACTATTAATTAAAACATTTTTTACAGTTTCTTGTCCTATTACCTGCTGGAAATTTGTGGGTCTATATTGGTTATACCATGCCATATTAATGTATATTTAATGAGCTGAAATAGTTATCTGGTCAAATATGTAAGTCCTAACTTACAAAAGTAATTATTTTATATTGGTTTTTCTTTTGCCCAATTTAATTGTATGCCCTTCACCCCATTCTGCCATTGAAATTAGAATTGGTTGGAGACTTTGACCATAACTTGTAATGGAATATTCTACATGCGGGGGAATAACTGGCATAACTTTCCGTTTAATTATTCCGTCTTGTTCTAATTCACGCAGTTGTTGAATTAACATTTTTTGGGTAATTCCAGTTATTTCTTTAGATAGCTGGTTGAATCTCTTAATTTCGTCTTTCAAATACCACAAAATTACGGGCTTCCATTTTCCACCTATTACTTTTAAGGTAATATTTACTGGGTCTGAGGATGTGCATTGTTTCATACTTTATATACTTACTTTTACCATAGTACTTGACTAAATGTCAATACAGAGTTTTTGATTACTTATTATGAGTAAAACTTTTAACACAATCCCAAACCAAGAAACAATAAACCAAACAATAGTAAACTTACAAGGTAACGGTTTTACAGTTAGTTTTGTTGAAAATCTTGAAGAAGCTAAAGCCAAAGTATTAGAACTAATTCCAGAACAAAGTGAGGTTATGACTTATACTTCTGTTACTTTAGACGAAGCTGGTATTTCTACCCATATTAATGAATCTGGTGATTATAAGCCTAACCGTGACAAACTATATTCTTTAAACAAGGAAACCCATGGCCAAGAAATGCGAGCCTTAGGCAGCGTTCCAGAATATGGTATTGGAAGTGTGCACGCAATTACCGAAGCAGGACAATTAATTACAGCTTCAGCCACAGGAAGCCAACTTCCAGGACAAGCTTACGGAGCAGAAACAATGATTGTTGTAGCAGGTGTTCAAAAAATTACAAAAGATTTAATTGAAGGAATGGAAAGGTTGGAACAATATACTTTACCTCTTGAAAGTGAAAGAGCTAGAAAAGCTTACGGCGTTCCAGGAAGTGCAATTAACAAAGTATTGATTGTAAACAGAGAAGTAAACCCAGGCAGATTCCATATTATTTTAGTTAACCAAAACATTGGATATTAAATTAATATCTCAGATCAACAAATCTGTCTTACTCTAAGTTTCTAAGTATTAAAGTTGGACTACTGGCCAACCAGACTGTCTACAAGCATACTACACTAGACGATAAGCCCTATCACCCTGAACTTGTTTCAGGGTCTAAGTGTAAAAATAAGTAAAAATTATTTTATTAACTCTTAATAAACAATATTCATTACCCTTAACATGATATCTGCTTGGGCTTGTTCAAAGAATTAGACTATATTAGTCTTTGATGATAAAATGTAGTAAACACAAAACAAAAAATTAATGACCGCTGATTTTAAAAGTCAACTATTAAGCCAGTCTAGTAAATTGCAAATACCCAAAATAGAGATTGGAAAGAATTTGAATATAGCTGAAAAAAAACATTCTACAAAAGAATTATTAGATCAAGATTCGGTATTGGCAATGATTGTAAATGCAGAAGAAATTGAATTCGCAGATGAATCTCTAAAATCAGAAAACTCTGAAGAAGTAGAAAACCATTTAGCTAAGCTAGATTTATATATCCGAGACGCAATATTCGTACTGGATAATATCTCAAATGATTTTAATGAGTCAGGGTATGGTAAAGTGAAAAAAAACTTAGGGGATAATTTAAAAATAGAAGGATATAAAGATCTAATTATAATTTCAAAAACTAATGGTTTAGACTTTAAAATAATTTCGAATCATATTGAAAATAACAATGACAAAAAACAAGAAGTAGTAGGTCAAATAGGAGAATATGATTTCTTAAAAAAGCTAGATCTTGTCTTTGAGGAATATCTTGGAGAGTTAGAAAAGCTAAGTAAAGACTTGGAAAAAAGACAAAATCCTCAACAAGCAGAAAACAATAATGAGGGTGTCAAAGAAAGTATTGAATCTGAAAGCAAAACAACAGAAATAGGAAATCTGATAAACAAAGTCAAGCAACTAAAAACCGAATTTGAAGCAGCAAGGCTTCAACTATCCAAAATGTTTGAAGATATGCGTGCTTTAGATCCTGAATCTGCAGATCGAGAGATGATGGATGTGATGATGCAGGCGTTTAAGGAAGGTAGCGCAGACCCATCAAAAATATTTGATCTGTGTAGGGAAATTGATCCTGAGATTGTAGATAGGTTTTTGAAGGAGGGGGATGGGGAGTTGAAAAATTATCTAGTTGAATCATTAGATAAAAATCTAGGTCTTTTTTTAGATAAGATCGGGTTTTTAAAAAAAACACTTCCTGAAAATGCAAAGTTAATCATAGATCAAATTTCTTCAGATCTATTTGTAAAATTAGATGGATTTATTAATCGAGGGGAACGAGGTCTAAAAAAAATTATACCTTTGTTAAGAGTTATCAAATTTGCTAATCCTGAAAATGCTACAAAATTTGTTTACGAACGAAAAAAGCAATTATCTGATATTTTAAAAAGATTAATTAGTGATGATAGTAGGGATTATAAAAATTTTATCAGTATATTGAATAGTATCGATCCTGATTTTGGATCTGATTTAATGGATAACAAAGAAGATATTTACACCAACCTTAAAGATATATTAGTAAAGAATCCTAAATCACTAGATAGTTTTTTCGAAAAGATGGAGCACAGCAATCCTACAATTCTAAAAGAATTAATTAATGATAATCGTGTGGAACTTGAAAGGTTAATATTATTAAGAATCGATACATCAAAAAATATTTTAGCGGTTTTCAATAAAGCTAATCCTAAATTTGTACAAAATTTATTAATTAATAATGAAAAGCAATTAATTGATAAATTATTTCAGAAGACTGAAGTAAAGAATGTTATGCTAGATTGTATTAACAATCTTTATCCAGATTACGTTATACAACTTTTTGAGAGCAACAAGGAAGTAATTACCAAAAAAATTATTGACAATTTATCTAATTCTGATTTGATTAACGGTCTTTATGGTTTAATTCCTAATATTATTCAAAATATTTTAACAGAAAAAAGGTCTTTTGTGGAGAGCGAAATAGCTTCTCTGATTTCAGAAAATGGAAATAGTTTTACTTCATCGCTAAGAAATATTTCAAAAATAGACTCTGAATTTAGTGTAAATTTCTTTAACAATAAAAGTGACGAGGTTGGAAAAGCATTGATTAACAAGATTTCAAAGAGCCCAGGCAACCTAATGGATTTCCTCAACACTCTAACATCTGAATTCAAAACAGACTTCTTCAAAAATAAAAAAGATGACGTTGAGAACGCCTTAGTTGACACTATTTATGCATTTTCGGATTCGCAAATACATGATATTGTCCACTTAGTATTTCAAGAGTATCCTGAGGTTATTCTAGATTTGTTGAAAAACAAAAAAGTAGAGTTACAATCTGCGTTTTTAAAAATAGCTGCTGAGAAAAACTGGATGAATTATAATCAGAAACTTGATTTATTAAAAACATTGTCACCAGATTTCGCTGTTGATTTTAATGGAACAGTCTTAAACAATTACGGTTACAAGTATACAATAAGTATACCGGCTAAGGATGATTTTATAAACTATGTCGACAATATATTTTCAAAAATAGATAGTAGTGAACATTTTGACTCATTTCAGGGTCAAGATGGAATCAAAAATATAATAATGGAGTCTTTGAGAGCTGACCCTGAAGCAACTCAAGAGGTGTTAAACAAAATGGATGCTCATTTTTCAACGATGAATAATCAGACTTGGCAACGTGTCAAAGCGGTACTTAGAATTCCAGGATTTGGTTCTGAGCTATCGATCGGAAGAGTAGAGGAATCTTTTAATCCATTAGACGATAAACCTATTGGAATCCCCATTGAGGGAGGAATGCAAACAATGGCTTTCCAGCACCTTCCAAACACGACAAAAAAAGTTTTGGATATTTTACAAGATCCCAAGGAATTGCCAAAACAGCTCATGAACCCAAACAGTGAATTGAGTATTTTACTTCCAGAGTTACTTAATTTCGCGCCTGAAAACACCGTATCTGCTGGTAAATATGATCTTCCTGAAAACTCGCCTTACACAAAACTAACTCCATCAGGTCCATATCAGCATGATTATCATAAGTATCAAAATTTACTCCAACACACCTTAAAAGTTGTAGAATCAGTTCAAGGATCTAATATTTATCAAAAAGCCAGTCAAGAGGAAAAAATTATAATGACACTTGCTGCCCTTAGTCATGACCTAGGTAAACCTACAACACAAAAAAGGGGAGAAGCTCAAGCTGATGATTCTCACGGATACAAGTCTGTAAAGTTGGCTTATCAAATCGGTGATAGGTTGAATTTACCTTATTCAATGAAAGCAGAAATACCAAATATGGTAGATCTAAAAGAAGAAATTGCAAAGTTAACTGAAGTCATTAATTTTAAACTTCCGGATGAAGAGAAACTACATGAGTTAGCAATTAGGCTTGGAAGTGAAAAGTTTCTAGATATGACTATGAAACTTGGTGAAATGGATAGTTTTAGAGTCAAAGATAGCTTTCAGTATATAGATTCCTATAAACCAAATCGAGAAGCTCTAGTTGAAGGACTGAAACCAATAATACGATATTATGAAAATCTAAATTACCCTGTTATCAGCGAAGTAGACCAGCTTCTAAGGCATCCAAACCAAAGACAGTTATCTGTAGATCAAGGTAATAATCCTGATGGAACATCAAAACAGTCAACTGTTCAACTTATTGATTTAAGAGAAGGTGGTAGCTACCGTGTAAATTTACACGTTACTAATGAATTGAGGGCAGATTATAATCCATCTAAATCACCAAAACTTGATAGAGGAGCAGTAGAAGTAGATTCATTGCTCTGCACTACTTATGCTTCTACAGATCCTTCTAGGATGAGAATATTTAGCAATAATCAAAATGCTTTGATACTACGAGCAACTCCAGTAAATGTGGATTTAGAAGACACTTTTTCAGCTTCTGGAAAAACTCTATCTACAATTGCAAATGAAAAACAGATACAAAATAAAATAAAGGTTATGGCATATCATAAATTTAAGATACTCCAATCAGAGTTTTTTGGATCAAATGCAGAAGAAGTGAGTTCTAGAGACCTTGTAAAATATTTTCATGATGGTGATTTACCAGATGGTGTGGATAAAGAAAAGTTTTTAGAAGTTGCAGATAAAATAGAAGAATTTAATATTGCCTTGAATTATTATCAAAAATACTCCAAGTTTCCTGAATCCTTATCCCCAAAAGATGATATAGATTTAACAGGTGTAATTGAAAGATTATCTAATCTGCTGATTAGTTATAACAACCAAGAAAAAATGGAGAAAGATGGATATGAACCAGAGAAAGCAGAACAGATATCTTTTCCTGGTGAAATTAATGAGTTAAATAGTATCAGAAACGAAGTGGCAGGTCTTTTAATTCGAGTAAAGCCAGGCATGACAGATGAAGATATTAAAACAAATCATCAAAAAGAATTGGAATTTGCCATAAAGCACAATGTACCTGTGGTGGTTATGGGTATGTGATTTACAGTCCATATTTCTACGCTTCAAAAAAAATGAGTGAAAAAGTTGTTAAAAATTAAGATTATTCTAATTAAAAAATTGAGTTAATAACCAAAACTATCACTTAAAAACCCAACTTCTTTTTATTAAATAGATATGACAGTTTAATATACAAAAAAAGAATAAGCACCTTAATTACAAAGAATCCTAGAACAGAGTAAGGAAAAGAACTAAATCAGATAAATAGCTTATTCGTTAAAAATAAATTAACTGAACAAGAATTAGGTAGAACATTAGCACTGTACATAAAAAGAAACCAATACTTTCTAAGTCAGAGAAATAAACAAGGACAATACCTACACAGTAGAATAGTTACAGCTTTAAAAATATTTAAAAGAAATATGAAAATTATTTACTTTTCAAGAATATTCAGAACTTAATATTCCTAATACAACTAATCATATTGATAAAGGAATTAAAAGATTTAAATAGAAGACACAGGGGATGGGAAGGGATGGGAAGGAATAAGCTACTCACCAATTTATTGTGTAATTTAAAGTGTGTAAAAAGTTAGAAAATGACAGTTTCATGCCTTAGTTTTTGGTTATTAACTCAAAAACAATTATCTTAAAACTTAAATAAAAAAACAGAAGGCCTTGCGGCCTTTTTATAATTTTCAAACTGTTGTAGCAATTTCAACTATTCTTTTCTTCCACCGAAGCCACCGAAGAAGACATTTTTAGGTTCTTCTTTTTTGTCATTGGAAGCCTTATTTTCATCGTTTCCTGCAGGTTTTTCGGAAGGTGCAGGTTGTTCAACGCCGTTTGACTTTGGATTAGATTGTGGAGCCTTATCTTCGGCTTTTTCAGTGATAGCCTGCATAATTTTTTCAGGAACAATTTCAGTTAAAATATTACTATTAATTTGTTCGGCACTAGCTGGAGCAGTTTTCAAAGCCTGAGCGATGATTAGTAGTAAATCATTAATTGGCATGTTCATACCATCTTTAGGTTGATTTTGCAATTGTTCAGAAATTTCCACAGGAGCAATTTTCTTGCTTAAAGTGAAGTTTACTAAACCTAAAACAGTGTCTAGTAGGTGTTTTAATTCACCTACAACTGCTTGTCCTGTAGCCATAACTACTTTAGGACCTTCAGGATCATATTGAATTGTTACTGTTACATCGCCAAAAGCTTGGGTTTGTACTAATTGTTCTAGTTTAAGGGAATATTTAGCCATATTGTTAGGGTTAATTTGAATTGTTGGGGTGTTAAAATGAATGTTTGATGGTGTTGGTTCAACTGATATAGTTGGGTTTATGTTAGAAGCGCTTAAATTACTAGTGTTATCAGCTTTAGAATTTACAACGTTTGGAATAACTTGGGCGCTTTTCTTGGCTTTATCTATTTGATTCTGCCAATATAATTGCCTTCTATTATATTTGTTTAAAATTGTTCTCGCTGAACTTTCAGACTCTTGCAGACTTGCAATTTGAACTTCTACCAAACTAGCGGGTAAAACACTCTCTTTTACTTGTACTTGATATGTTAAATGTAGTCTAGAAACACCATCAAGTTGGGTTGTAGAGCTGCCTACCTCCTCAATAATACGTCCGTGTAATTGATATTGATCTTCCAAATAAGCAATTAATTTCTTTTCTGGAAGTTGATCGGTTTCAACCTGAACTGAAGGAAAATTTTGCGAGTCTTTAGAAACAGCTGCCTTGCCATTGTTTAATATTAAAGCCGATGCCCATACCTCCCAGCCTTTGTTTAAAGATGAAGATTGGTTTAGTAATAAATCTTGTTCGCTCAACTTTGTTTCTAAACTACTAGCCAAATTAATTCGGTCTAAAATATCGAATAGTTCTACTGGCTCAATTTCATCTTCAGCAATATAAACATCTACGGCATCCGCACTTCCATTGGTTAATTGATACTTGTTTATTCCTGCCTCATTTTTTGCATCTAAAACTTGGTATATTTTATTTTTCTCTTTAGGAAGTTGAACTAACTCGCCAATTTGAAAAGAAAAAGATTCTTTGGAATACTCTTCTTCAACTTCGCTATCAACCTGATTATCCAAATTACTTAAATGATCTAAGTTTACAGGAGCTATATAACTTATATTTGTTAATTTATCAACTTCTAATTCTTCTTCAACATTTTCCTTATTTTCATCTAAATCATTGCTTTCGTCTAAAAGAATACCGGGAGTGTTGGTTAGCAAAGGTTCAACATTATCTTGCAATAATAATTCTTTTTCATCTTCAAGCAATAACTTCGAATCAGATTCCAATAATAATTCTGGCTCGTCTTCCAACATTAGTTTAGCAGTATTGTTTAGCAATGGCTTAGTATCTGACTTAATTAAAGGTTCAACTTCATCTGTCAACAACTTTAAAGATTCATCATCTTCCTTAATTTCACTAACTTCACTTACATCTTTCAATGTTTGAGGTTCATTATTTAAAGGCGAACTATCTGAGTTACTTAGACTTGGTTTTAAGAAGTTTTCTGAAGAAGCAGGCAATTCTACAACCTTAGCATCTTCCACTGCGTCTAAGCGTTCTTGAATTTTCATTTCAGTTAAAGCTGGGTTTGGCTCTTCAAAGTGTGCTGGTTCGTTACCAAATTGCAACAGTTCAGTATCTATTGTACTAATGTTTGAAGCAATTGGATCTTCCTTAATAATTTCAACTTGTGTTTCTAGCTCATCAGTTTCTTGTGAAGTAGAAGTAGAGATATCCTCAGAATTTAAGTCAGGTTGAACAACTACTTCCTCAACAATTTCATTTTGAATTAAGTTTTGATTCAAATCACTTTTCTGAACCAAATTACTGTTTTGATTATTTTTGTTATCAATAATTTCAGGCACATTTACCATTTCAGTTTTAGCAGCTGTATCATCACGGTCACTCCAAATTTGCCATTCTAAATCTGGTGGAAATAATAACAAACTAACATTTCTTCTTGGAACAATTTCGTAC
The DNA here is from genome assembly GCA_963704645.1 of uncultured bacterium. Classification (GTDB taxonomy): domain Bacteria; phylum Patescibacteriota; class JACMRA01; order JACMRA01; family JACMRA01; genus JBILXY01. The sequence continues at coordinate 606,073 of OY969926.1, read as the reverse complement.
CTACTGGCCATTATTGTATCTTCAGAAAAATCTTCACTCATTTCCAAACCATTTTTAACATCTCCGGTTTCGATGTCATACCAATATTCAAAAGATTTTGGACGTAAATGTTTTCTAACCTTATCCCAACCATGACAAACACCTTTTTCCTCGGCTAAACTTTCACTTGCTCTGTAAGTTGCAGAACTAATTAAATTTCCTAAATAGTCTGTTTCATCTAGCTCGGAAGAGTTACTTCTTTTGCTTAAATATTCTTTAAAATCGGCAATTCCAAGACCAATTTTTCTGTAAGTGGCAACCGTGGCTTTGGCCTGACTATTAAAATTTAATGTATCCAAAAAACCATCTAGAAAACGCACTGCAGTTTCAATACTAGTTTGCAAAGCTGCTTCGTCTAATTGGCCATTCTTATCTAAATGATTAACCAAAACAAGCTCTCCAAATGTGGTGGCAGGTCTTGTTAATTCGTCTAGTTTTACCAGATCTATAGTTTTAGAACTAACCCTAAATAAATCTTTTTCTAGCAAGTTAGTGTATCTAGACTGCCAATAATTAGCCAATTCAGGGGTATTTTCGCTAGAACTGCTAACTTGGACGGCCTTAAGGTATAAATCGCTAAGCATATATGTAATAAGTACAATTCTAGCACAGTGTACCGTTCTTTGCAACTATAATTCCAAACCTTTTAAAAACACCTTTTTACCACTACTTAAAGTTACGGAAATTACTTTTAAAAAAGTTTGCTTGGCACATTGTAAAAGCAAATAATTAGTTTTATTATCTATCTTGCGAAACTCAGAACTTTGAGGATGGGATTGCGAAGTAGAGTTTGAAGAAAGACTATTAACTACCTCTAGTTCTAGGCTAAGAGTACCCCTATCTAGGGGTGATGGCAAAGCCATCGGGGTAGTCGGGCTAGTTTCAGTTCCACCATGAACCCAACCTTCAACTTCATCCAGTCTAACCATTTCATTAAAATAACTACTAAAATAATATGTTTTTGGATATTGGATATAGGCCAAATAATGGTTGTAAATTTGCTCGGCCGATTGCGAATTGGGAATAACTACTCCATCTTCTTTGGTTAACATTTTAGTAAAAGTAACTTCGTCTTCGTTTTGAATTTTTGGTTGAAGCAAAGCTTTTAAACTATTTAAAATTGAATTTGAACTTTGATTTTCAGTATTATTAATTATACTAGCAAGAACAGCCAAAGGCCAAGTTAATTTACCTAAATCACCCATTCTTTCAGCTAATTGGTTAAAATCTGAACCATTTGTTTTTACAGGAACTTGCACATAAATTTCTCCAGCGTCCATACCTTTCGTCATTTTAATCCAACTTAAGGCTGTTTCGACCCTGCCATCTGCCAGGCATTGCTGCATGGGGCAAGGACCTCTGTATTCTGGTAGCTTGGAAGGGTGCCAGTTTATCCACTGCCCTGTATCTAAAACTTTTTGACTGATTATTTGGCCAAAAGAAGCCACAACAGAAACATCAAAACCTTCTTCCACAAAAGTCTGCCATTCTTCAAATTGCTTATTTAATTTTTCAGGTTGAAATAACTTTACATTATTATTCTCACTCCATATTGCAGTACCGGATTTCTGAATTTTTCCTCTATGTTCTGTGTTTGCTTGGGTAACAACACCCAATAATTCTATAGGCGAATTTAGCTTGTCTTTAATATCGCTTAATTCTAGATTTTCTTCATTCGCCAGAGACTCAACTTGCTTTACTATATCTGAATATGAAGGGTCAATTTTGCCTAACTCTTCTCTCCTAGAAGTTAAAACTTGTAATAAGCTAGCACCCTCACCGTTCTTAATATCTTCCAAAATTGGAATTACAAAACTGGACGAACCAAAAAAAACTAAACGCATAACAAAACTTAGAAAGGTAAAATAATATTTACACCACTTTCTAAAGTCTTAATTTTTGCATTAATTCTTTGCAAGTTCAAACTGTTTTTTCCAAAATATTCTTGAACAATTAATTTAGCCTTAGAATAGAAAATTTTAGCCTGATCATAGTTTTTCTGCCAACAATAAATATTTCCAATGTCGCAATAAATAGCAGATCTTATTAACTGGCTACGCTGACTGGTTTGTGACAATAGCTGGAACGACCTAAAAAATTGCTGAAAAGCTTCATCTTTTTTACCTTGAATTAAATACATTAAACCCAAATTAGCATAACTTTTAGCAAAAGCAAAAGAATTTGAGCCGAAGAAGTCTATGGAAAGCTCTCGGACTAATTGATTATATTTATTAAAGCCCTCGGAATCACCTAGATAAATACTTAAATAGGCCAAATTGTTATTTATTACTAGAAAATGATACGGCAAATTGTATTTAGTGTTACCCAGCATTTCATCTATTTGAAAAGATTTTTCGGCGAAAGCTTTAGACTTTTGAAACTGATTATCTACAGCGTAATATATAGCAATTGTGTTATACAAAAAGGGAATTTGGCTGAATTGCAAAGGCTCGGGATGATGAGGGTTGAAACTGCCGGAAATAGATAATCCAACATGTTCAATCATTTCCCAAGCTTCTGTTAATTCAAAATTTAGCACTAAAACCAAAATTAAATTTATATCAATTAACTTTTTTAAATCTGGGTTGTTAGTAGGAAAACTTTTAGCTTGTAACAAAATTTGCTTGGCCTCTAAATATTTAGATGAATATATTTTTGACTGGCTCAACAAATTTAATAATTCGGGCAAATATTCTGGAGTTTTCTTTTTAAACAACTTAACAGCATCAATAATTAAATCTTCAACTAGCTGATAATCTTCTGTGCTTATATAAAGTCTGCCCAAATTTAGAACGGCGTTAAAGTTAGCTGGGTTGTATTCCAAAGATTTTTTAAAGTTGGAAATACTTTTACTTAAAATACCAATGTTACGGTAAATTTCGCCAGTAAAATTATATATTTCACTTTTGTAATCATCATCTTTTAACCTTTTCAAAATTCTATCTCTTACTTTGTCTATATCTTCAAAATTATGATTATTAACCGTGATGTGCAGCTGCTTAATACAGTCTGCCAAAACAGTATCACCCAATTCAACAGACTTTTTAAGCTTGGTTTCAGCAGAGTCTAAAAACAATTGTAACTTACCTACAATTACCATCAAAGCTTCTTTTAAGGGTAATTGAATTTCTTCAGAATAATACCAATTAATAATCTGTTTTTCCTTATCAGATTGAAGTTTAATAGGCTTTAACAAATCTAGATATTTGGAAATTTGCCTAGGGTCAATAGTGCTATCTAACCTTAAGCTAGGTCTAATTTTACTTGGCACAGAACCGTATTGTTTGTTGGTAGGATTAATTGTCACAAAAATATAATTTCAGCTTAAATAGCACAGAAAATTGCCCATGTCAAAGAGTGGCCGAAGCCACCCTGATGTTTGCGACAATAAAAGATTGAAGCTGATAAATTAAAAAATTATGAGATTAATAAAATATTAATTAGATAGAACTAAAGATGCCATAAGATGATGAAGTTATTGTTTTTTACAGCACTGCCTTAGCACAAATCCACAGCTTGACAAACTAGTAATTACAAAAACATTTTTTTGTCAAGGGATAAGTTTAAGATAGCTTTAATAAGGATAAATATGTTCAAAACCCAATAAATTATCTCTATTAGTTGGTACATTTATTTCTCTAAACCCGCTACCTTGAACTTGTTTCGGGGTTTAACTTAAAAAACAAAAATTTAACGGCTAGAATCTATCTAAATACTAGTTTTAAGATTGGTTGACTATGCAAATTATTTATGAAAATACTTAAAAGCTTGAAGTAAAAACTATTGTGGAGTAAAAACTGTGACAAGTTTAGTTGACTATATTAACAGTCTAAACACAGCGTGGAGAGTAATTGAAACCAAATTTGATAATGATCTGTTTCAGCTCCTTATTATATTTCGAGATAAAACAGGAATCCCTTTCTGGAATCTTAAAGGAGAAATACTTCCTAAATCAACTGATTTCAGCTTTTTAGTTAAAGACGGATCAAAAGTTTATGTCGCCGATGCTAATACTTGGTTTCAAGATGTAGACCCCGAGGCCTATAAAAATGCTTATCTGAGAACTCTTTCTCCTGTTAAAGATCAGATTCTTCAAAACTTTGAACAGCACACAGAGTGTAATCAGCAACAAACTGATTCACCCAGTAATGTTGAAGAATTGAATGGAATTGAACATTTCATTGCTGGTTTGAAACTTTTTGTACAAGCTGATGATTCACAACTGCATATGATGCAAGAAGATTACGACCAGCAGCTAGTCGATATCTGTAGATCAAACGGCATCAGTGAGCTTGTATTAGGCAATGCTGAAGAATGGTACAACGGTTGGATAAATCCTCTTGATGAAAACTCAATTTTCAAGCTGGAAGGAGTTGGAGACATTGTAGACTTAAACACGGTTAACATTAATCGTTAACCTAAACCGAACAGGCCCAGCAAGCCTGTTTTATTTTGTGCTAATTCTAATTTCAAAGCTGATAAAATTATCTCCCACTACACCAGCCACTTCGCCCTAATCTGATCCCACTCTGCGCCTCGTCTGCACAGTTTTGTTTCCACCTCATCCTTATTCTCTAGTAAATATTCTACTACGCCTTCTAAAAATATAGTGTTTTGGCTGCCTTTTAGCCAATACCAATTTCCTTGTGAAATAGTAACTTCTGGTAAAGATTTAATTATTGAACCTGCTGAATTATAAACTTTAAATAAATGTTTGGAATAAGAAATAAAACTAACGTCTCCATCCACTTTTACAATATCGTCTTGGTTGCAAGCCAGCCATTCTTTTCCAATGAGCCGAATAGATTCAATTCTATCTGGAAATTTAGCTCCAATTTCTAAAACTTTATCTAAAATTAAATTGTGCTGAGTTGTAGCAATTTTTCCCATCTCCCTCATTTCGCCTAAAATTAAATTGTGCTTTGGTAAAACTAAATGTTGTTGAGTTGTAGTTTTTTGCAGACTAACAATTTCTTCAAACAAATCTAAATAACCTACTAAACTTGCCGGATCTGAATTGTAAGTGCTGTCTACCAAAACTGTGTCGTTAATTCCTGCTAGCAAACTAAATCTTCCGTTGGGGAAAGAAAAACTATCTAGCACTTCCTGTAAATTAACTTCCAAATTAAATTGTTGCTTAATTTCTTCAATAATTCCAACCGTTTTAGCAAAAGTTAAAGGCAATAAATATTCAGCTGGAAACAAATATTGGCCGTTAACTTCCAACCTATTTTCATTTCTGGTAGCAATAAAGTTTTGCATTTCCCATTCATTTTTACCAGCTATTTTAGTAAACCAAGAGTTGGTAATGCTGCCTAAAGTTGTTGGAACCATAATGTTTTTAGCACAGTTAATTAACTTCAGTTGCTCTAGAGCAGTGTTGGCTAATCTGGCATTATTTTTTTCACTGTCTAACAAAAGCTGAACTAATTCTGGCGGTAAATTGTTTTCTAATTTAGAAAGTGTAGCCGTGTCTAAACGGTTTGAAAAACCAAAGGAATGTTCTAAAGTTAAATTTGTAACAACCAAAAAACTGGCCTTATCTTCAAAAATTTTAGTAAAGAAATTGGCTTCGTGTTGTTCGTTAAAACCAACCTCAAAAACCAAAACCGAGTTTTCTTGTAAATCTGAATAATTGCCAAAAAAACTAGTCCAAGCTGCCTCTACCAAAAATTCAAACTTGCGCCAACCACCCATTCCGCCTTCAAACTGGAAGAAAAACCTTCCAAGAACCATAATTAAACCAGTTAAAGAATTGAGGCAGGTAGTTTTAGTAGCACTTCCGAAAACTTGCCAGCCAGCCTTGGTAAATAGGTTTTGAATTAGCAATGTAGTAGAACTTTTACCAGCAGTTCCAGCAATTAAAACAATAGGCCATTTTTTGTTATATTTCTTATAATAAGTTTTGCGAATTTTTTCTAGCAATTTACCACCAAGCCAAATTAATAGTTTTGTACGGAAAGGAATTTTAGGCATTGAAGGTAGTTTGGTTTTGCTGCTTATTTCAGCTTTTGAAAGTATATTTCTAGTAATTCAAATTGTTTGGTTTATTGCAAATCAAATTTATTTTGACAGGATAATGGCTTTTGTTATTACTGAATTACTAGTTTTGGAAAACATTAATGAAGCAAGTAATTTTTGTCTTGGATGAAGGAAATAGTATAAGAAGACAGTTTAAAGTTCAGACTAAACATTATCATGCACCCGCAGTTAAAAGTTTAGTTAGTAAAGACAATTTGGGCTTAGTTCACCGTGATGACCTGAAACAAATCAACAATTGGCCTGGTCAAGAATATAACGTAGTAACAGTTACTAGTGGGGAAATTACTATCATTGCTGTTCTTCAAATTTCCAGTTCTTTATCTAGGAGAATTGATTTTGGATTGCCAACAATGCCTATAGAGTATTATCAGGAAATGATTAATTAAAACTAGCAAGTAGCAACACGCTACTTTTTTTGTGCTCAGACTAAATAGATACTAAACCAGCAAGACCAATCATAACTGCGTTGTCGCCTGTTAAACTTAATTGTGGAATAAACAAGTTAGAAATTTGGTGTTTTTTTGCTATGTTTTTTAATTCTTGGCGAAGCATTAAACTAGCTGAAACTCCACCGGAAACACCTACACTTTTTGGACTATGCAAATTTATAGCCAAGTTAAATTTTTGGGAAATTTGGGAAATAGCCACGTACTGAGCAGAAATACAAAGCTGCTGAATGAAATGAAGTTTAGACCCAACAACAAGTTCGGGCTGGGCTAGATTTAATCCGGACGAATTAATTGACCCAGAGGATAAAGTACCCCTGTCTAAGAGCGAAACCGAAGGTTTCGGGGTAGTAGTTTCCCCAATCTCTAAATTCGCCCTAGAAATTAAAAAGTCCACATCTTCTTTGGAAAGATTTTCTTCGAATGTAAGTAATTCCGGTTTACTTTGAACTAAATAACGTACTGCTGTTTTCATACCTGAATAGGAAAAATTAAGCTCGGCATTCTTCATTCCTATAGTTAAATTAAGCGGGTTTTGGCAGACTAATCCAGCAATTTTAGAAACACTAATTCCAGCTGGATAAGGCAAACCAACCATTCGTCCAATTTTATCTAAACTTTCACCAATTGCATCATCTAAAGTTTGACCAATAATTTCGTAATCGTTCCAACTTTTAAGCAACAACAACTGTGTATTCCCCCCAGAAACCAACAAATGCAAATGCGGAAACAAATCTTCATCTCTAACATTCAAAGACTCAGCATCACCAATACCCCTGGTAAGGGGTGATGACAAATTCATCGGGGTAGTTGAACCCTCTGAAATGCCAGTATTATTTACCCCGACCTTCTCCCCGTTTTTAACACCCTCCAAGTTATTTTTAGAAGGTCCATCTGAAGAAGAAAGCAGCCAAGTTTTAACATCTAAATTGTAAAAGCAGCTAGCTACATGACCACGCAAATGGTTAACCGGAATTATATTTACATTGGCATTTTGTAATTCTAAAAAGAACTTTAAAGACTTTGCAAACTCTAGCCCTACCCGCAAAGCTGAAACCAAACCAGGGTTTGTAGTTACCAAAATAGTTTCTAAATTAGTTTTTTCCAAATTATTAATTCCAATAGCACTGGCTTTTTCTACGGCTTGTTGCCAAACTAAATTCCATAAATAGTGAATTTGGGTGGCATGGCTTCGGGCGCCAACTTCTGGAATAACTCCACCATATTCTTGGTGAATTTTTATTTGAGAAGAAACAATTGAACCCAAAACAACGTACGAATTTATTCTTTCTAAAAAGTTGGTTGGAACATTATCAGGCAACAAAAATATAGCCAAACTGGTTTCATCACAACTAGATTCTATAGCTAAAGCTAACTTCAAAGACATTAATTGTAGCAAAATATTTTTTTAGTTTTTGGGCAATTAAAAGACCCGGTGAATTCAAAGAATGCCGGGATAAAAGAGTTGTTTGTAATTTAATACCTCCTATGTGATAGTACGATCCAGAAACCTGGATGACTTTTAAAGTAATTTAGTTTACTTTAATACATAATTTATAACACTAAAAATTACCTTTGTCAAATTTTAATAGCAGCTGAACTTTAAAAAACATTTTGGGCAATAATAAAACCTGTGTAAATAACACAGGACTGAACATTTATCTAGATCTTTAGGGTATAATTACCATCTGTTATCTCTTTTGTAGATTAATATACCGATAACAAAAACTGGGATACCTGATAGACAGGTATACAAAAGCTGGGTATCTCCAGTGGACTTGTTAGCCAAGTCTAGCAAAACCCACAAAACACCGGCTGAAAGCAACCCTAATCCAATTTTTTTAAGCATTTGTTTTTTATGTAGCTTGAACAATTTCAATTTCAGCATATAAAAACACTTTTTGCAAGTACACTTTAAGCTGGTTAAGTCAAACTAGTTGCAATAGTTAAATTTGTAACCACAGACCAGTCTCAAAATCCAAGTTAGCTATAATTTTTAACCAGTGAATTGCTAGAACCGTTCCCACAGAAGTTAGCCGAACTGTGGAAATAGGATTATTTGAATATAAATTATAGAAAGCAACTATTTTAGATTTTATTTCTTGCTGTACATCAGTTTTGATTTTCAAAGTACTACTAAAGCCAAAATCTTCTCCTAAATACTCTCCAAAAAATTTGTAGTTTGTTACTACACTATCAAAATTGTATTGTTGAGTAGATACATTAGCTGCTCCAGCGTACTCAAGATGAGAGAAATCAATTTCCTTCATTTTCTGAACGCCAAAATTATTATTTTCTAGCCAACCGAACCTAGATTCCAGTAATTCTATAATTTGTTCATCAGACTTAACATCCTCGCCTGATTCAACTGAGTGAGTTAAAAACGCAAGGCTCAAAATCCCAAGCTGAGTACTGGTTAACTTTGGGAAAACTGCTATGGCTTCGTTGTAAATTAAGGCTTCAGCGGAATTATCTTCGCTTTCAATTCTAGCTATCATTAAATTGGCTAAACTTTGATTGAAACTTGGAGAAGATCTTCGACCAACAGCTTGCAAAACTTGATTGAAAGAATATTGAACATCTGGGCTTTTTAACCTGACCTCCAAATTATTTACACGACTTGTAAGTTCTATAAATTTTGGAGTAAAATTATCAACTAGAAAACTTTGAATTCTTTCGTCTACAGTTTTTTTAGATTCCTTAGAAAGGTGAATAAAATTCTTCTTCAATTCTTCCACTACTGGGTAAATTTGGTCTGAAACTATTTGTCTTGTTTCTGTAACCGTTAAACCATTTTGAATAATTTGCGTTCCACCCTGATTTAAATTTTGCTGGCCAGAATTGTTTTCAAAATTAAAGTTATTTACTTGTTCAGAAATTTTTTGCAAAGCTTCTTTTTCAAGTTCAAATTGCTGGTTTTTGTTCTTAAACTTAGCCTCGTGGTCGGCTTTAATTTTTTGCAGAAGTGGCGTAGAATATTTTTCCACATCATCTGTAATTTTGTGATGATTGGGGCACATTATAACCAAATTAGAAAAGTCTCTTCTTTCTTCATCATTTTGATTAGGATTGTATCGCTGACCTTCAACATTAGCCGCTTCAATATGGCAAATTTGAGCAATTAAATTACCAGAATCATCAATAAGTTTTTGAGTACAATTTGGAAAAGCGCAGCAATTACCTGACAAAGCAAACAGTTTTTTTAAGGTGCTGTCTGAAATTTTAAGCCGAGACATAATGACTAAATTAAACAGAAATAGCTCGAATAATTAAACGGTGTGTAGCAGAACCTTTAACACAAGTTTGCAAGGTTAAAATACTTTTATCTTCAAGCAAAGCTGGGTAAAAAAGTTTAGCATAATCTTCATTAGTTACCTGATCTTTATTATCTGTAACTACAACAAAAATTTCATTTATTTTATAAGAGCAGCTTTGGCCCTTAGTATTTGAAGCTTGAATTTGCTGACCCACAACTAGCTGATCTAAGTTTTTGAAAACTCTTGTGGCTGGGTAATTTTCTGTTCCATTAACTGCAGGTTCAGAGTGGCCATAAACGTAAGTAGCTAAACCAATACCGCAAAAGTCTGAGCTTAATGTACTTTCCACAAGTGGGTTATACAGAAGTTTTTTTTCTAGAACAGGTAAATTTGTAACTGAGGCAAAGTCTACATTAGTGCTTAAATTTATAGACGGAATTGTAAGCAAAGATAAATTTGAAGTGCCAGCTGGAGCAACGCTTTTAGGTTTTGTAGATGAAACATTAGCACTTTTCACCAACTCAACTTTAGCAACTTCCTTCTTAGGAGCAACTTCAACTTCTGGAATAGCTTCTGCTGAAACTGACGTACTACCCAAACTTTCAGAAATAGATTCGGCCTGAACACTTACTTCCCCTAAAGAAAAACTTGGTACATTTGTTAAATTTAAACTAATAGACTTTCCACAAACTAAAGTGGATAAAAACAGCATAACAATAAGCATAAACTCACGGTTATTGACCTTAGTTTTGTTCGCTAAAAACTTCATATTAACCACCTTTAGTAGCACAAAAATTTAGCTTAGTCAAACATTAAAAAGGTATGGATTTTGTGAACAGGTTTTAATTGATTATAACGTGCTTAAATCTGGAGCTTCATCCAAAATTTTATCAGGGTTTTGCAAATGTCTGTATTTAAGTAGATAGCTATTTAGAATGTAGTTTAGTTTATCAATATTGTAATCAAGGAACATCGTTGGCAAAAACTCATGCATACCTGAAAGCATAGTGTTTACTTTTTTCTGCCAAGTTAGCGATGCATTAATATGCTCAAGATATTTTTGATTATACCTTATACCAATTGACCTACTCCTTCTAGCTTTATAAATATCTATAAGTTCTATATCTTTATAGAAAATAAACTTGTTTTTGTAGAAAGTATGAATTTGTATTCCTTCATTGTTCAAGCTTATAAATGTAGAATTTGGAAGAAGACTTATTATTACTAAAATGAAAATAGTTAAACTTCCCCAAAATAGAAATATACCCGGTAAGTTTGTTGGATTACTAACTAGAGCAAGAAACCCAATGGATAAGAAGAAAAAAGAAACAATTAAACAAAATGCTCCTGATAAATAGCTTGCTCCAATCTTCTTTATTGGCATAAAAATCTAATTTTCAATTTGAGATTGAATTTCTAGCAATCTATTGTATTTAGCAACTCTTTCCCCTCTACAAGGTGCCCCAAGTTTAATAAACTCACTTTGACTTGCTACGGCTAAATCGGAGATGAAAGTGTCTGAAGTTTCGCCGCTTCTATGAGAAATAATTGTAGCAAAACTGTTATTTTTAGCCAGTTCAATTGTTTTACAAGTTTGCAAAATAGTTCCAATTTGATTAGGTTTAATTAAAATAGAATTACCAGCTTCTTGTGCCAAGCCGATACTTTCTAATCTTTCAGTGTTGGTTACAAATAAGTCATCACCCACTAACATTCTTTTTGCACCAATTTTTTTAGTTAACATTTGCCATCCCAAAACATCATCTTCAGAAAAACCATCTTCAATAGAAATTAGGTTAAATTCGTCGCATAAATTAGAATAGAATTCTGTTAATTCAGCGCGGGTAAGTTCCTGACCATCTATAGAATATTTTTCAGTTTCTTTGTTAAATAGTTCAGTTGCAGCTACATCTAAAGCCAAGTTACAATCTAGGGAAGTATATCCAGCTTGTTCAATTGCACTGCTTAATAAAGATAAAACTTCGGTTGAAAGTTTAATTGCAGGGGCAAAACCACCTTCATCACCTACACCAGTAGAAAAACCTTTTTCTTTTAAGATAGACTTTAGTTTATGATAAACTTCGCTGCTTAATTGAACGTCAGTTTGCAGGTTTCTAGTGTTTGGCACAATCATGAATTCCTGAATTTGCAAGCCATTATCGGCATGTGCTCCGCCATTTACAACATTGCACATTAATTTAGGAAACCTAGATTTGGCAGGATAATAAGAAAAATAAATTCTGCGTAAATATTGCCAAAGTTCCAAACCAGCCAAATTTGCAAAGGCCCTATGTGCAGCCATGGAAACAGCTAAAGAAGCATTGGCACCTAAATTGTTAAAGTTTGCAGTTCCATCTAATTCAATAATTGCTTCATCAATTTCAGAAGCGGTTGTAAATTCACGATAATGCAAACGGTTTAAAATAGTTTCATTAATATTTTGCACTGCTTTTTCTACGCCTTTCCCCATAAAATCTTTACCACCATCACGTAGCTCTAAAGCCTCGTGAGAACCTGTACTTGCCCCACTTGGAACAGCAGCACTTTCAACAACCTTTCGCCCGTTTTGTTCCAATCCAATTTGCACATTCACCGTAGGAAAACCACGTGAATCTAAAATCCAAGATGCCTGAAGAAAATTAACTATAGCCATAAAAAAATAAGAGTAAATGTTAGGGAATGATTATGCTTTTACTAAAAAATATTGATATTGTGAAGAATCAATCGAAGGGTTTTTCCTTAAAGTAGAGTCTAAGTTCCAAAGATCTCCATCGTTGATTATTACAATAAATGACTCTCGGGTATACTTTAAATCTTTACCAAGTTTGTCTAAATCTTCCTTATCACATTCAAAAACAGTAACATTTTCATATCTTCCAAATGTGTCTGTCATAAAATCTCTTGGAGTTACACCACCGTTGGTGCCAATTCCAGCTACTAGATAGCTTGTTGTACCTGATGAGGCAACTGTTGATGTTTCTTTTCTGGCCATAATAATTATTTTAGTTTAAAATTTGTTGTAATATTTGATTTGGATTGGTAAAACCTTGACGGGCTAAGAAGTTAAGAATTTTTGCTTTTTCCGGGTAAGTTAAATTTTGGAAATCTAAGTTTCTGTATTTTTCTAGCAATCTTCTTTTGGAATCTGGCGAATAAAACTCTTCAAATTTTTCTAATTCTTGCTGAACAATACTTGGCGGCAAAAGATGTTTTTTCAACTTTAATTCAAAGTATCTTTTACCTTTTTTACCCAAATAAACTTCAGCTAAATTAGTTGCATATCTAAAGTCGTTTACTACGTTTTCAGACTGTAAAGTAGAGATTGCTTCCTTAACATCGGCGATACCATATTTGCGCACCAAAGCTTTGCTATATAACTCGCCAATAGTATAATCTCGCTTATTCAGCAAGTGCAAAAAATATAATCTTACTTCACCAATCACCTTTGCATTTAGCCTTGATAATACAGTTTTGTCAAAAATTGAACTCCCACATTTGCAGGAGTTTTAAAATTGTTATTTTACGATTTCCTCCTCATGAGAATCTTGAGAAGAAGCAGGTTGTAATTCCATACTGTTAAACATAGCCCAAGTGATAAAGTTAGCTCCAATAGCACACAGCAGACACAATAAAATACCGTACAGAAACCATCGCATCATATTTACCTCACCAAAATTGTTATAAAGTATCCAATTCATAAATTAAAAGCATACATTTTATATAGCTGCAAGTTTTTTTAATTACTTCTAACTTTTTAAAACAAAGGCTTACTTCCCTCTTGGAAATTTTTGGTTTCTCCTAAACCATACCTGGCCATAGCATCTTTTCTGGCTTGTTCATGTGGAACAATTGGGTTTGCGGTATAATTTTTAGGAAGCCATTTTTGTTGGTAAATATTTTTGGAATCGTACTTTTCGGCTTGAAGATACGGGTTAAAAATACGAATTGGCTTAGGGTCTGCACCTGTTGAAGCCGCCCATTGCCAACCTCCGTTGTTAGAAGCTTCGTCTAAATCTATTAACAAAGCTCTAAAATAATCTTGCCCCCATCGCCAGTCAACACCCAAGTTTTTAGTTAAAATAGAAGCTACTACCATTCTGGTACGGTTATGCATATAGCCAGTTTGAGCAATTTCCTGCATGCCAGCATCTACCAAAGGGTAACCTGTTTGAGCCTTAATCCAAGACAAAAAACGTTGATGTGATTGCTCTCCAGAAATCCAATTTATGTTAGAAACTAAATTACCATCTTCATTTTTCTTAGTGAATTTAGGTTGAAATTCTAGGTTCATAACCTGCGGATTATGCCATAAAATATATCTGTAAAATTCTCGCCAAATTAATTCTGAAACAAAAGTTGTAGCTCCAATATTTTCAGTTTCCACATTTTCGGTATTCAAAGTTGGCCTAATTTGCCCTACTAACCATCTGCTAGAAATTAAACCCCACTTCAAAGCCATGCTTAATTGGCTGGTTCCAATAGTAGATAAATCATCTCTCCCCTCTTTGTAATTGTTCAACTTTGAGTCAATAAACTGAATTGCGTTGGCTTGAGCTGAAGCTTCTGTAGTAGCCCAATTGTCTAAATTTGGCCTAGTTAAAATTTCGTCTAAATTTATAACTTTAGAGTTATGCAACTTTTCTTCTGCTGTTAGATTTGAGGCATAGCTGTCTCGGTAACACAAAGTCCAAGGAGTATCCAAAATTTTCCACAATTTAGCTTGAATTTGATTATAAATTTCTTGGTTTTTATTTGGTAGAATTAAATTCGAGTTTAGTTGGGCTGATGATATTTTAGTATCCAAAGCTAGCGAGGAAATAGGCCAAACTGTATCTTGATTATCAACTTCGCTTTGGACTTTATTGGATAATTGGCGACCCAAATTTTCCTCATCATCAGTTTGAATTAATTTAAAAATTAATGGATTTAAAGCTAGAAAATTCACCCCTTCAAAATTCGGTACTGGTAAAACTTTAGACGAAATAAACTGCTGCCAAACATTATTTTTAAATGGGGTAAAAACTTGATACAAATTACCTTCCTTACTTCTAGTTTCTGGGTTAATACTTAGTTGATCGGCTACAAAAGTTATGTTACTTCCATTTTTTTGCAGAATTTCATAAATGCTTTTGTCTCTAAGTTTTGGGTAAGGTTCAACATCGGCGTTAGCCCAAACTTCAATTTTATTATGTTTAGAAAGTGTTTCAAAAACGGAGTTCGGTGATTGATGCGCAATTTGAAAATAAGGGTTTTCAGCTTTAAAATTGGCCAACAATTTAGACAAATGGTAACGCCGTGGAAAGCCAATATTATTTTTAACATCCAAAATATTATCATCCAAACAAAACAAAACTAGCAAAGGCAAACCAGTTTCTTTAGACCTTTTTACAGCCTGAAACAAAGCGGGATTATCCCCAGTTCTAAACTCTTTTCTTAGCCAATAAACTATCATGATTTAGGTTTAAGCTGGTGGTTTAGGTTGGTCAAGGATTTTGGTTTAAAATATTAATTTGAACTAGTGTAATGGTTTTAAATTATATAATTTGCACAATTAACAACAGTATAGCCTCTAGGAAGACCAAACCACCCAAATTTCTGTACTGTAACTATATAGTTGTTAGGTAAATCTGGTGTATGTCCAAGAGTAACAGATGCAATTATAACGCCAATGGTAAACGGTATGTAAAGACCATCTAAATCTGGTTCACCTCTTTCTTGAATAATATAATTTAAACAAGCTTGGTTTTCTATTTTAAATTCAGACCTGCGGTTAATACCTGGATAAGCCAAAATTAAGGATGGTAAATAAAATGATATTAAGTAGAAATTGTACAGGCTACTAATAAATACAATTAAGCTTAGAAATAAATATTTTAGTAATGTTAAATAGAATTGTACTATTTCATTTATATATTCACGATATTTGTTCATATTTATTGATTGATTTGTAGTACATTTAAAGACTTTCGCGGCCAATTTCTTGCTGTTCTATTTTATTATTAGTTTTTTAATCTAGCTCGTATTGAATTAGAAGTTACATCATCCCAGACAAGATATTAATATTACTATCTTTTAATTTCTTACAATTAAAATCCCATTGCAGCTGCAAAAGTTAGGATTTAATTTTTTCAATCAATAATTTTCCCACTCTATAAGCGAAAATAAATAAAATTACAGCCATCAAACTTATTGGAAATTGTTTAAAGACTATTTCAACAAAGATGTCATTTGCTGCATAGTTATAATGACATTCTAAATTATTTGGTATAAAATATTTATAGGAATAAATTAAATTTACTATCAGTGCTGTAAATGAAATGACAATCACATCAAAGTTTTGTAACAGTATTTTATTTTTTATAATTTGTTTTAGTTTATACAAAATTATTACAAAAACAACCGATATTATAAAGAAAAATATAAAGTTTGGTATTATGTTCAAATAGTTTTCAAGCCTATTTCTGCTTACAGTATGAATAAATGGAAAGCCATAGCCTCTTATACAAAACTCTAATTCATTATCAGAAGAACCAAGGCTTCTTTCAAAAAAATGGAATACTGCGGTTAAAATAATGGATAAGGGAATAGAGTATTTCAGAATTAGATTTAGCATAAGTTTTTTACCATTCCCCAATAGAAATATTTTCCTTACCCTTTATATTTTGAATATAGCCTAGCCATTTTTTATCGCCATAGCTTGTACTGGTTGGAATACAGGCTACAAAAGATGTGGTGTAACCTGGTGAATTATAATATTCGTTATACATACCTTGTTGGTTAACAGAAGATGGGGTGTAATTTGGTATATTGAAATATTCTTTAATAGTATTGTTGGTTTGCTGAATAATACTTTTCTTTTCTTTTAAGCTTAAATTGTCCCAAATACTTTTGTCTTTAACATAAATTAAAGCATCTCCAGAATATGGAACTTCTTCAGGCTTGTACTCATTGGCATCTACCAATAGGAAATTATATTTAGAGAGAGAAGAATTAATAATTTTATTTAGTTCGGGCGGAATTGGCGTTCGCATCGAATCATATTCAGACAATTTATATTTGCATATTGGACTTAACTTAAAGGGCATGCCTCCACCTTCACTAGTTAAATAACTTATGTTAGTACTTATTCCAGCAAACTGTGGATCAAATAATATCTGGTAAGTTTCGTAGATTTTTATTCCCCCTCTATATAACAATATACTTGCAGGAATAATTAGTATAGCAATAAGTATTTTTAATTTTAAGCTAAGTTTTTTAAGGTTAGAAAGTTTGAATTTATTGAAAAAGGTCATATTTTTAATTTTGTTTATAGGAGTTGCAACACCTTTTTAATTAGCTCAACATTTTCACAAAACACCTACCACTCCCCAATAGACATTCTTTCTTTTCCTTTGAAGTTTTCAATGTAGCCTAACCATTTTTTATCTCCGTAACCCCTACTGTTTGGAGTGCAAGTAACAAATGATGTAGTATAACTTGGTTTATTAAAATATTCTTTTATATTATTATTAGTTTGTTGAATCATATCCTTTTTTTCCTTTAAACTTAAATTGTCCCAAATACTTTTATCTTGAACATAAATTAAAGCGTCACCTGAATTTATATTTGTAGGTATAATATAAGTATTTGCATTTACCAACAAAAAATTGTATTTAGTAAGAGAGAGATTAATTTTTGTAGTTAACTCTTTAGGTATGGCTAAGCTTGTAGAAGTATATTCATTAAGGTCTACAATACACAAATCACTTAGCTTAAAAGGCATGCCCCCTCCTTCACTAGTTAAATAATCTATGTTGGTACTTATTCCAACAAACTCAGGATCAAATAATATCTGGTAAGTTTCGTAGACTTTTATTCCCCCTCTATATACTAATATGCTTACAGGAATTATTAGTATTGCAATAAGTATTTTTAATCTTAGGCTAAGTTTAGTGAAGTTGATTAGTCTAACTTTTTTAAAGAAGGGTGTAGTCATATTTAATTTTTTAATCTGGTTGGAACTGTGTTACAAGTCACATCATCCCAATAAAGTCTATCGATGGGAACTCGAGGTACATACTCATTACAGACGTTATGTGTCTTACTAAATCTATTTTTGTATTCATTGGCAAAAGTTGAAACGCTTACTCTGTTTTCTCTTAGATCTTTGCCTAATTTTATGGCTTCATAACTAGAAAATAAATCCATCCAGCTTGAACCATTCTCTGCAGGGTCTGGTAAAGTCCTATAAAACTGTGGAGGTACAAAAGTATTCTTTTTATAAGCTTCGTGGAACATTAACCACCATTCATTGGATCCAAATAAAGGTAATGGTAAGTTTACTCCAATAAAAGGATAACCAACCGAGTTTTGGCTATCACCTGCATACGCAAAGTTTATTCCTCCACCAGTATTATGCCATGCAAGGTTAGATTTAGTCCCCTCATCATCAAAAATATAATTGTAACCAGAAGAGCCATGAAATTCCACTATATGGTAGGCTTCTTCATATACTGTACCTGCATTACACCCATCTATACTTATTATGCAATTTTTACCGGGTCTATTGGCAAAAACTGTTCCTAGATCGTAAATAAATCTGTCCTTGTTATTGGTACTTTGCCAAGATAGAGCAATAAAATTAGCACTTGCTACGTAAGCTTCCATTGTATTTTTACAGTAGGAATTCATTAAAGTTCTTTCATTTAAAACAAATACAGCATTTAAAAACAATCTTTTTGGCTCATCTGAAGTATACCAATTAGAGTTTTTCTTATTATTTAGAAAAGATTGTAGGTAGTTTAAATCTTGGCAGGACAGAAAAGTTGTTGATGGGTTTCGACCTGTCGTTGCTGTCCATATTGCTAAAACCATTTTAGCATGAAACTGAATTTCCGTATCACACGATGCTGTACACTCTCTCTTTGCTAAATAATTATACAACCCATCATTAATTAAACTTTCTGCCTGCGAAAGATTCTTATTAAATCTCCCCCAAACACTACCCCACCCACCAATCTTAACATTGCCCGCTCTGTCTGTAATATTTATACTAAACTCAATATTCTGAGAGCTAGATACTTTGGTAAGATCAATGTTGGCTGAATAAAGATAATCCACATTGTCGTTGTATTCTCTACCAAGGAATAATAATTTACTGTCGTAGTAGGCGTAGAAATCTACATAGCTTACAAGACTTTGTGGTGTAGATAAATCCCAAGCCTCAGCTTTTACTGTAAAGTTGTTTCCTGTAATTGTTTGATAGTTTGCACTTGGGTTTATTATTCTTCCATCAGGTTTTATACTGTCTGTATACTCCCACCTCAAAGCAAAAGCGGCCTGTCCAGCATCTTCCCTAAACTTAACTTGAAGAAGATACCAACCTTCAGTAAGATATCTGTCTGTTCTGGTTTCAGAGCAACACCCAGGCTGATTAATTATCCTAGTTCCGTCTAATATAATTTCAGTTCCGTCATCAGCCTTTGAAATGAAAGTGAATGTGGAGGCCGGGAAATAATGCATTTTGGTAAAGTAACCAGAAAAGTTATCTGTTGGAAGGGAGCTTATTCCTGAAGGTGAGTTTAGGTAAGTTCCTGAAAAAGAATTTATTCCTCCCTTAGTTAAGTTTACAGTAGGATTATTATTCCCCCAGTTATCATCCCAAAAGTCCCCTAGTCTGGTTACTGGTTTTACAGGTATTCCTGTTTGATATTTGTTAGGGTAGAATTCTACACACCAGTCTGAGAAGTTATTATTGGTTTTACATGCTAGTTCCCAAGAAAGGGTTAGTTTAGCACTTCCTGTTTTTTCTTGATAGTATACTTCCATTACGTGCCAGCCTGTTGGTAGATCTATTCTGGTGTCAGTATCTGCGGCTGGGTTTTCCCATTTATCTATTACAATGTTTCCATTAATAACTAATTTCATTCCATCGTCGTAACCTGTATAGAATTTGTAATGACCTGATTCAAACCATTGTTTTTTACTAAATTTAGCTGAGAAGTAATCAGAGGGGGTTACTCCTCCAGGGTTACCATAACCCCAATCTTTGTTAATGTAATCTGTTCTTCCAAGAGAATCTCTAGCAGGATAATAGTTTTCAGAATAAGACATTATTCCAGAATAAGGATTGTTGTTGTAATATTGAGCACACCAGTTATCATAGGGAAGTTCTGGGTAGTTACATTCGTTGTATAAGGGAGTTCCTGTTATGGCTAGGGGTTGGACTGTGGGGGTGGTGGTAGCAAGGGAAGTGGTTGGAGCAAGTGTAGTTTTAGTCACTAAGGATTGAGTGGCTTCAGAAGGCGGAATTATTGGAGTTTGAGTTACTGGTTGAGGAGTATCAATAATTACTGGAGAAGTTACTGGAACCTGTGGAAGTGCTGGTTTAGGTGTAGGTATTGTAGGCCTAATAGGAGTTTGAGGCTCTGGTCTTTTCCATTCTTCCAGTCTCTTTTGTTTTTCTTGATGGGTTAGCGGAGTTTCTGGCTGAGTTGGAGGAATTGTTGGCTGAGGAGTTGGCGTAGTAGGTGGCTCTGGATTACTTGGAGGCTCAGGTTCGCCCTCACCTTCACAAATACCCTTCTCTACTTTAAGCACAATATCATTAAAGTCATAGTCTAACCAATCTTCAAAGGAAAGAGAATAGCTATTGTTTCCTAAGTTTACTTGTTTTACTCTACTGGAATCTGTAGAAAGAATGGTTTTAGGTGATTGTGAGTAGAAGGGAGTTATTTTAAGAATTAGATCTTGGCCTGAAAGGAAGTTTCCTAAAAGAATAAAGTTTGGTTTTGTAGTAAGGTTATTGTAATTGTCTGAAATTAGTTTATCTGAGACGTCTTCGCTCATTCCCGTTAAATACAACTTACCCCCCGCACCATCATTACTTATTCTTGAAATGTAATAACACCCTGTGGCTTGTATGGTTAATTTGTTAGGCGGAAGAGTTGGTGATGTCTCGAGAGTTTGTTCCTGTGTAGCGGAGACACCCTGGTCTCCAGAGGCATTTGATGTAGAGACGAAACCCGCCTCATTAGATTTGAATTTAGAAGTAGGCCTATCTTTAGAATATTTAATTTTACTTTCATCGTAGTTATTAAAAGTAATTTTAGCACTTGTTGTTAGTGAGAGTATTGGGGTTAGGATGGTTAATGTTGTTAGAAAGATAGTAATTGATGGAGATAGACTTTTCTGCCAATTGTGTTTTAAAAAGTTTAATTTATCTTTGTTCATAAATAGTCTGTATCTGAATTGTGAATGATCAATTCTTCAGATAAAGCTTATATATGTCCAAGATATTTTGTGTTCATTTTTGGACTGACCTGTGCAGATCAGGAAAAGTGGGAAATCAATTTTTAAATTTGTGACTCGTAAACTTGGCCTAAATTGGCTCTATAAAATTCACAAAAATCAATAATACCAAATGGAGACACGGCTGTCTCCGCTACACCTTATGGATTTACCCCCCTACTCTTCCCCCTCCACTATTCTTTTCAATATCCTACCTACGCTGGAAATTGAAATATATGATGTATTATTTATATAGGAATACTGGTCACACAATTGTTTTATTTTTTTTCTGGTTATGGTTGGAAATAGCACCCTAATCTTTTTTATGAATACAATTATTCTAGGATCTATTCTTGTTTTGGAATAATAGAAAGAGTTATTTTTGTTTAAATTATTTTCTTGATTTATTTTATATACCCAATAATAAATTGTAGATTTGGGTATTTTATTATATTTTTCTAAAGTTTGTTTAATTCCATGTTGAAGTAAATATTGCACTACTTCTTTTTTAAACTCTTGTGGATGGAACATTTTGTTGGAAAGTAAAAGGTTTTAAAAGGTTTTATTTTGCTTGTAAGAATATTAATTAAAAAAATTAGCTAGAATATATAAAAAGTTAGTTAATATTTAAAAGTTAATACAAACTAGGCAGATTTGAAGGTTGTATCTATGAAATAAGTCATATTTGAATTAGAATTGTAAGAAGTTTAAGTAATTGAATTTAAACAAGTTAACTAAAGAACACTAATTAAGTTACCGGATTTGCTCACAAATACAAGGTTTTTAAGTAATTCTTTGACGATTTGATACAAAGTATGTTTAACAGAATAGAAAAGTTAAGCACTCTTCCAAATTTTTTTAAATCTATCTCTAATATATTGGCGTCTTCTTTTAGAAAGCCCATTAGACAAATTGTATAACAGTTCAGTTTCCTTCATTAACAGAAGAATTTGCTTGTATACAGCGTCGTCTTTAATATTTTTCTTGATAGACATAGATTTATCTATTAATTTGCACTAAAACTCAAATCCAGTTACTTAATAATAAATTATTAACTTAGTCAAGTAATTTTACACCAACACCCTTCTTATATGATAAAATACGTATCCACCAGTGAATTAAATAGTAAATACGGTGTCTCAAACGTTACAGTTGCCAAATGGCTTTTATTAGCTTCCAAGGGTGAAGCAAACCTAAAATACGATAAGGTTGGAAAAAGAATTAGATTACTTAACACCCCAGAAAACTGGCTAGTTTTAGACACTTTAGGCCAAAGAGCCACAACAAAAAGACAAAAAATTTACTCCTCCAAAACCAGCGTAGACCCAGAATTTTACAATTATTTTTCTAAAGACGAGCTAACTGAAATTGTTAGAGATTTGGAGTATAACAAAAATATTAACTATAAGTTCACCTACAAAGGCGAAGGAGCAGACTATTGGGACCAGTTTTACCAAGAAAATGATGAGAATGGGACTTACCAAGTGCCCGAAAGAACAAGGCAGGTTTTAGATTTATACTTACCCATTTTAGTACAAAAAATGAAGAATTATGATGAAGTAAACATTGTAGATATTGGCCCAGGAAATGGCCTACCTTTAATTAATTTTATTAAAAAACTACAAAAACAGGTTAATTTAAAAAAGTACATTGGAATAGATATTAGCTCTGGTTTATTAGATCAATCTATTGAAAATATATCGGCCGAAGTGAAAGGCTTAGAATACGAAAAACTATTGTTAGATATTGAAAGAGATAGAATTGATACAGCCTTTTCCTATAGTTATAGTCAAGACAAAAAAGTAGCTAATATTGTATTTATTTTAGGTGGTACCATTTTAAATAGCTACGAAACCAGTTCTATATTAAGGAACATAAGAAGATCTTTAAGCCCAGACGATATTGTATTGCTAAATAATAATGTAAGTGCACCAATAAACAATTTTAATTTTTCATACATTCACTCACCTGAGGCAATAGTACAAGACACTTGGATTCCACAGCTACTTGGAATTGATATTGATAAGTGTGAGCTTATGAATGAATTTGACTCTGTTAAAAATCAGAAGGTGGAATATTTAATTTTAGATAAAGATTACACCATAGATTTCGAACATGAAGATTTTAAAAGATCAGTCACCCTTCAAAAGAAAGATAAAATTACTTTATGGATTTACTCTATTGGCAATATAGATGAATGTGCAAGACTATTCACAGAAGCAGATTTCCAGTTTTTAGATTCCATAACCCTACCCGATAACAGCCACTTTATTATTGCAGTCAAAAGCAATGGGTAGATGTTCAAAAAACAGGAGTAGAATTTCAAAAATATTTTATCTGGTTAAGCCAAATAATTTTTGACAGTATTTAGACTTCAAGCTTTTTTAAGGCTATATAACGTATAGCAATTATGCAAGAAGAAAACGAAAATACAATAAAAATTAACCTACTAGAAGATTACAAATCTTTTAAAGCCAGGGAGTATGAACTAAGAGGTGATTTAATAATTTTAACAGGGGTTAATGGCAGTGGGAAAAGCCAGTTTCTAAAAATATTTACTAGGCCTTGGCTTCACACCACTAGTAGAGAGCTAAACGCTGGAATTAAAAAAAATGGTGAGGTTATAAAATTAAGTGAAATTCTAGTTCAGTCCTTCAAAGATCAAATAAAAAATGAGGGTATACCTGCTTTAAATCCAAATTATAAATCTTCATATGCTCAAAATATTTATAGTGCACACAGAAACTATAAGCAAAACTCTAATTCTTCAATTGGATATAGTAAATCTTTACTTAATTTTTATAGCAAAACAAATAAGAATGAATTTAATAGTGAGGAAGAGGTAATGGAAAGTTTAAGTAGAATTGAAGGGTTTGTGCTTAGTCCAGACAATTTATTCAACTATAACGACATTAATGACCTATTTTTAGATTACTTATGGAGTAGACATACATACTCAGAAAAGCCAGAAAATAAGAGTAAAACAACAACAAAAACTTGGGAAGAGTTCGAGAAAGATAATGAAAAGCCTTGGGCAGTGCTAAACAAATTATTTGAAAAAGTCGGATTTAACTATAGATTTAGCAATAATTACCAGTTAAATTCTACTGGTATCATTGGCGGAGTAAGTTTGCTTGATTCCAATGGAAATGAACTTGGTTTTGGACTAGCAGATCTTTCAGACGGCGAAAAAGCGATATTTTCACTTGCCATTGCTTCCATGAAAGCTAAAATAGATGGAATGCCACCAAAACTATTACTATTGGATGAATATGATGCAACTTTTAACCCTTCCCTAACTAATGCATTTTATGAAATATTAATTGATTTCTTTCTTAAAAAAGATGTAACCGTAATTCTTACAACACACAACCCAATTACAGCCACTTTTGCCCCAACAGAAATTGGAAATGGTAAAGTAACTAGCTTTTATGAAGTGAATAAGGCAAATTCAGGAAAAGAGAGATTGGTAATAAAAAATACTGAAGATTTAAAAGAAATTGAAGAAGTTAAACTAGTTTTAGAAAAATTCTACCCACAAGTTGGTGAGTTAAAGAAAAAAATGGAGGAATATGAAAAATTAAACAAACCAATTTTATTTGTAGAAGGACCGTCAGATAAAATTATTCTTGAAAACGCCTGGAATATATTGTACCCTAAAAATATTATGAATTTTGCAATAATTGATGCAACTAGTGTAAGCCAAATTAGTATATTACTTAGTACAGTAACATTGGATCACTTTATACACAAAACAATAGGCCTATTTGATTTTGATTGTGAAGGATTTAACCAGTTTAAAGGACTGAAAAATGGAAGTACAAAATGGAGTGAAATTGATCATAATAAGTACAGCTGTTTAAGCAGACAATCGATGCAGAATAATAAGTGCCATGCTTTAATTTTGCCAATTCCACCTCATAGAACACTTTATGCTTCCAAAGAACTGGGAAACGAATCTTTACTTTCTATTGAGCTTATGTTTACCGACGAAAAACTTGATATGACTGACAACTTAGAACACGTAAATATTGCAGGAACGGATAGAAAAAGAAGTGAATTTAAAGGAGACAAAACAAAGTTCGCAGAATCAACTCAAGATTTCCTAGATCATGACTTTGAAAGTTTTAAACCAATTTTTGACACTATTAAACAAATCCTCTCAGAAAATTAATATCTAAATTAATCTATTTTCGAACTTTAAATTTAGATATCTTGGAAACATTATTGCAGGCAAATCACTCAAAAATCAAACAAATCACCCCCCCCTAAAACTCCCTTTTCCAATCACCACTTTTCCCTCACCAGCCCTGGCCAGTCCAAAAAATGAATTAAAATTATCTTTTACTTTCTCAGCTGAAAGTGCCTTTAATATTTAGACGAGTTATATTAAAAAAATGAGTCTAGATTCTGTTCAATTTGTTACAATTACGAATGATCACCCTTTATTTACCTCTGTAGCTTCAATCATGGTAGATGTCTTAGCGCCACTTTATGGTTGCCAAAACAGAGCCATTGAAAAGATTTCAAGAGGTGTTGACAGAACATGTAGAGCCCTGCTTTATAATGAAGAAATTGTAGGCTTGTTGGTTTATAAAATTAATCCAACGCATGAGTTTATCAATCATGGAATTAACAGTGCTATAGAAGTAAAAACTCTTTTTCTTCACAATTCCAAAGAAAATTCAGGCAAACGTTTCGGGTCAGCTTTATTGAGCGAAGTATTAAGCTTTGCTAACAAGCTAGGATCTTCGGTACTAATTCTTACAGTTTCTGAAGATAAGCCTGAATCTCTCAAATTCTTTCTTAAAAAAGGCTTCAAGGTTGTTACAACTTTTCCTGAAAAATATCAGCAAGGGGTGAGCGAATATCTACTAAAACTAACAATTTAACTCTTCAAATGAAAAGAACTGTCAATCTTGAAATAAACGTTCAAGAGCCATACTTTAGCCTAATTCGTTCTGGTCAAAAAACCGTCGAAGGAAGGTTAGCTAAGGAGAAATTTCTAAAGCTAAAAGTTGGAGACACAGTTCTTATTAACAATTCCGTTATGGTTGAATTAATATCAACTAATTTATACCCCTCATTTAGATCAATGCTTGAATCTGAGGGGCTTTTTAAAGTGCTGCCAAATGTCATAAATCTTGACGAAGGCGAGCAAGTCTACTATCGATTCTACTCTAAACTTGATGAAAATCAGTTGGGTGTTCTGGCACTAGCTTTTAAACTTATAGTTATAAATTAGAAAAAATTATGTCTAATACTGTTGAATACACACTTCAGGCAAAATACATTGACCAGATTCGTTCTGGTAAAAAAACTTGTGAGGGTAGAATCAATTCTGGCGGTTTTGCCAAACTAGCCGCTGGTCAAACTATTGAGTTCTTTTCCAAAAATGACCCTGACAATAGAGTTTCTTGTAGAATTGTTGCTATTAACAAATACAGTTCTTTTTATTCCATGTTGGAAGGAGAAGGAGTTGAGAACATGCTGCCTGGTATCAAGTCAATTGAAGAAGGTGTTCGTATTTACGAAAATATACCATCATTTAAAGAAAGGGCTTCAAAGAATGGAGTTCTATCACTCAGACTTGAGCTGAATTAACTATTAAAACTCCGTTTAATATTATCCCCACTTATTTATTTGGGGATATTTTTACATATTATATGCCTCAACCAAACATAACCCAAACCCAATTAAAACACACCGAAGCCATAAGCAAAATTACTATAAAATCATTTATTAAAACTTATCAGAACAAAGAATTGGGAATTACAGAAGAGATTTTAGCTGTGTCTTTACGTAATTGGGAGCAATTAGCACTAGCTTATACCAAAAAAATTAATGAAGGAAGAAACAATCTTTCATTTGTGTATATTGAAAATGACAAGGTGCTAGGTCACATTTGGGGTAAGCAGAAAGACCAAAACAATTTTAGCGTTGAAACTTTATATATAGATACTGAAAACGTAAAACAAGGTATTGGAGGAAGGCTTTTAACGTCTTTAATAAATAAAATAACAGAGGTTAATTCGAACTTGAAAATAAATGTTGTAGTTGCTAAAATGAACCAAAATGCAATTGGGTTTTATGAACATTTTGGTTTTAAAATTGTTGACCAAGAATTAGGCAAATATAAAATTAACAACGAAATTAGTATTGATACAGTTTTATTAGAAAAAAATATTTAACTTTCCGATAAACTTAATTTCTCCAAAATAAACACTAAATTTAAAAATCTTCAAACGCACAATTCAGAAATAAAAATCAAGCAAACCACACAAAATCCCTCTAAAGCCCACCCCAAAAACCCCTATTTCCAATCACCACTTTTCCCTCATCAGCTCTGGTCAGTCCAAAAAATGAATTGTAAAATGCTTCGACTAACTAAGATAAAAGCCTCTGAAAGTATAGTGTACAGTAACTAATAATTACTGATACAAACAAAAACATCTACCAAGTAAAAAAATAATGCAAACACTGCTAGACAGACCAATTATTGCTGCTGAAACTGATACAATTGATGAAATTGCTTTGGCGTTTCGTAACATCAATCTTGACCCTATCATTTTCAAGCTTGTGAACCCTGAAGAAGGAGAAGGCTGGACTTTAGACAAAGCTGCTAGACATGCTGAAGAATTCAAGTTCTTTTTCTACATGCACTACAAGTTTCCACAGCGAACCTTTGTGCCAACTGTAGAAATTGATGATGTTTGGCATTGTCTCATTCAAGACACTGTTCTTTATAGAGCACTTTGCGAAAAGCATCTTGGGTATTTTCTGGACCACTTCCCTTATTTGGGAACGCGTGGAGAAGAAGATGAGCTGCTGCTTAAGTCTTTGTTTGAAGAAACCAAGCAGACCTTTGCTGAACACTTTCCGTCCTTCTTTGGCTCTTCTGTAAACGTTCAAATGTTTGCCAATACAAGTTCCAAGGCCTGCCAGAATATTCAAATTCAAGCTGGTTGCAATGGTTGTGGTAAGCATTGTGGTCGTTGCACTGGAGATGTTTCTTCCAGTCTAACTTTGGCTGAACTTTACTTGTTACGCCCAACTGTATAGATAATCTTCGAGGGGTTGCAATTTGGCAGCCCTTCACTTTAAAATTCTTTTATGCCCTCCCTAATCTCCTTCAAAAAATACAATATACTAGAAGAAATAAACACCAAATTCGTTGGTCTTAAACGTCCAATTCAATTGTACGAAAAAGTGAAAGACAAAATAGATTTTTATGAAGTTTGGTATTATTCTAACAACAAGAAAATTAAGGGTTTTGCTGTAGCACCAAAAGCAGTAGCAGAAAAAAGTCTTCGTCCACAAGCTGTAATATATAACAGAGGTGGAACCAAAGAGTTTGGACAATTAAATGCCATGTATCTTCTTGATCATATGGGAAGCTGGGCTTTAAATGGCTATTTTGTAATAGGCTCACAGTATTCTGGAAATGACGGAAGTGAAGGAAAAGACGAAGTGGGTGGTGCCGATTTAGATGATGTTTTAAATTTAAAAACAGTTTTAGAAGAGCTTAATTTAAGTGATAATTCCCAAATAATAATGACAGGTGCAAGCCGAGGTGGAACAATGTGCTATTTGGCCAGCACACAAGTTGATTGGGTTAGTAAATATATTATTGAATGTGGCAGTGTAGACGAAAAAGATGGTTTAGATAAAAGGCAGGACCTTAGAGAATGTAGAGCAGATTGTTTTGATTTAAATAACCAAGAAGAGCTGAAAAAACGCTCAATTATTTACAGAGTGGACGAGATTAAACCCAACTCTAAGTTTTTAATTTTTCATGGTTCACAAGATGAAGCGGTATTCCCGGAAAGAGTTTTAGATTTTATAACTTTACTTGGCAAAACCAACATTGATTTTGAATTCCACTATTTAAAAGACGATCACAATTTCAACCGAAATAGATATTTTGTAGACCAAAGAAGTTTACAATGGGCCAGAGAGATTTAGTTTTATAAAAAACTCCTTTTACTCAATCACTTTAATTTATTGCGAAACATATTTCCGTGAAAAACCTAGTCAAACTCTACGAATTTATTACTCATATGTAGGAATTTTGACTTGGCCGAATGTTTAATATTCATTTAGATCTTGCTTAAAAAGATCGAGTAAGGAGCTTCCTCATTTGTTTTTATTTTGGAATGGAGTATTTAGGCGTAAGAACTTTCGTTAGTAACCAAATGTAATATTTCTAATGTTTTAGCCCTGTTAATAATTTCCGCGTCTATTGTGTCGCCTTTCATGGCTATTATTTCATTGGTTTTAGGGTCAATTACATCTCTAAGCAAGGTAAAACCTATGGCTTTATCTATTTTAGATTGTTCCATGTTGTCTTGTACCTGTCCAAATTTTTCTTGGGCTAAGCTTCCTGCTTGTTCAGCTCCACCTTGTAAGTTTTGCTTCATTTTTTCCATATTTTGTTTTACAGTATCCATCATTTCTTCCTTTGAATCTGGAGTATTTTGGTCTACTGTTCGTTTGGCATCTCTCATACCAGATTTAGCTGCTTCGGCTGTGTTGTGACCAGACTCAACAATTTTATCTTTAACTTCTGAAGCCATAGTTTTTGCTTTTTCCACATAAGGTGTAGCTGCTTCAACAACTTTGTCCTTAGTTTCAATGGCAGATTGCTTCATTTCTTCCAACCTTGGCTTAGCGTCTTCTACAACTTGGGCTGCAACTTCAACTGCCTTATCTTTAGTTTCAACAACTTTATCTTTGGCAGCAACAGCAGTATCAACAACCACGGCGCCGGCGCCCATTACAGCACCTTTTACACCCTGATGTTCCGACTGTTCTTCAAATTTATCTGCAGTTTCTGGTTCAACAATAACTGCGTCTATACCAACCAGTTTAATAGCTTTTACTCTCAAAGATTTGGTGCCGCCAGCAATATTGCTTAGTAAACCTTGCGAAACTTCAAACTCTTTCACAGCCCCTGTTTGAGCATCGAAATAAAAGTCTACCACTTTACCTAATTTCTCACCATTTTCGGTAACAATATTAAGGTTTTTTATTATATCGTCGTTCTGAATTAGCGTGTTTAAGTCGTATCCAGACATAGAAGCTTTTACCTCAACGAACTCGTTTGGCACCATAACTCTGTCAGGACCAATAATATCTATTGAAGAAAAAGGGATTACCTTAGCTTCCGAGAACCAACCACCTTCGTTAGTTACTAAATAAGCAACTGTCTGAGTTTGTGGATCGTATATTATGTCTTTAACTTTTGAGAACTGCAAACCATTTTCTTTCGAAAGTACTTTTAAACCAATTACGTTAGTAGCTTTAACAAGGTTTTCTGTTAGATTTGATGTCATAGTATATAAAATTTAATATTTTTGGGCAGGAATCTATTGCAAGAAACAAGTTAATTTTTTTGGAAGAAACTTAGAATTGCTAATAAGACCACAGCACCAAGGGTAGAAATAATAAGACTGGCAATAAAACCATCGCCTTGAATTCCTAGGAAGCCAAAAAGTATGTTTCCTAAAAACCCTCCTAAAATTCCAACACCAATGTTGGTCAGCAGGCCAAAGCCACTTCCTTTTCTAATTATTCCAGCTAACCAACCGGCTAGTCCTCCAATGATTAATGAAACTATAAGTGATGACATATGCTGTAAAAAATTTAAATTGCAATACTAAAGGTATTACATGAAGCCAAGCTTTCATAAATTCTTGAAATTGTCAAGATTTACGGTTGCTTAATGCAAAATATTTGCAATAAAAAACAGTAAGAAAATGTAGTACAAATATTGTATTAATGGATGCGTAAATCCATAAAAATTTAAGTTACAGTTTAATATTTTTAAGGAAACAATTTTTTCAAAATGGTACAACTTGCCACCATCTAGGTAACTGAAGTTTTTTAACTTCCTATTTATATTAAAAATTATCGTAAACTTGTTAAGCATTATTTCGAGAAATTAGAAACACTATTTTAAGCATTTTATAAAAACTTAAAACGCACTAAATTATTTAACTCTAAAGAAGTTTAATGTGAGTAACATTTTTGCTTTATAGTTGTAGAATTGTTCCAATTTAAATTAATAAAAACCACCCCGAAGGGTGGAAATTACAATATCGATATTTCTTTTATATTCTATAAACCAGTTCCACCAATACTTGTTACTCCAATAGATCCTGCTTTAAAATCGTAGTTTGAATACATCAAGAAGTAGTTTGTAGTGTCTGTTCTAGCTGTAATTTCAAAGTCTACGTTAAACAAAAGTTGATCTGCAGGAAGCAATGTAGCTGAACAACCAGAAGTAGTATTGTAAGCAACGTCTGTAGCTAAAGTACGCCAAGTGGTATCTGTTCTGAATTTGTATTTGAATGTACACAAAGAAGTGCTTTCTAAACGACCATCATTTATTGTTAAAGTTAAATTACCTGTATTTGCAGTTCCGCTAGCACCATATCTTTTAGCAGCCGATTGTAATGGACTAAAAGTTAAGTTAGATTCAAAAAAGGCACAAGGATCTGTTTGGGTACAAACAATAGTGTTTGGTGCAGAAGGGCTTCCTGCTAATACGAAAGTAGTGAAGTGATTTGTTGAACAAGTTAACTGGCCTAAAGCTAGGTCGTTTGTACAAACGTGATTCTTCCAAACCACGCCATCCCAACTTTTTACTGTTAAACTCTCAGGGTCTACACCTGCAATATCTGACGGACTATAATTAATAGTGAAGTTAATTGGTAAATTAAAATCTGTGGAAGGTGCAAGTAAACCATTTACATAGTTTTTAATTTCATAAACATGGCTTTCAATTGGTTTCAAACCATCTGGCAAGGTAGGAGCGGTGGTTAAACCATTTGTTACTTCGTTTACAGCTTGTTCAAGTTTGGAAATTTGCACAATTCTATTTTCAGTAAAAGTACCTGCAGGAATATTTAAAATAATACCCTTGGAATTTGTATCTAATTCTGACAATACCTTAGCCGCTGTGGTTATCACTTGATCAGTAAGGGTTCTTTCTGGATTAATGTCTCCTTCGCAACCACCAGAATTAAATTCTTGTGCAGGCAACACAATATTTTGTCCGCTTACATTAACTGTTAAAGTAAAGTAATAATTGGTACAAGGAAGTAAATTACTTAGGGAAATAGTATGATTTGTTGTTGGACTAATTTCGTTAGAAATAGTTACAGGGGCAGTTGTAGAAGCAGTTAAACCAACACTAATGGTTTGAGTAGTGGCAACAGCTGTGTTGTATGTTATATTTACACCACTTTCTGTAGTGGCTGCTTGTAAATTAGTAACTCCATTGGCTGCAAGTACATCGCCCCCGGTTCTTACAATTGAATCTGTTATACTTACACAGTTTCCAGAGTTTAAAATTATAGAATGATCGGGGTTACTAGCTACTACACACAACTCGGTCGCACCATTCAATATTTCAAGACCAATTGGTAAAATATATGGAGAAGCTCCAGTATACATTTTATTCATTACGGTACTATCTTCGTTATTAAAATAAAAGTGAGTATGCATGCCACCTTGTACATTTGTATAACCATCTGTGGTAAAATTTACTGAATAATTTAAACCAACAACATTAATTGAAGTAATTTGTGCATAGGGTTGAGGCAGCGATGTAGCTTTGGCTAATTCAGGGTTTAAGGAACTATTTGCAAACCCAAAACCTATTGCTGCAAAACTAAATGCCACAAGCAAACTAGCCAGTAAATATTTTGTTACTTTGTTTCTTTTTAAATCTAAAAATAGACCAGAATTAGGGCCTTTTGGAGCTTGATCTAATTTTACAATTGGATCTTTTCTACCAACAACACTTTTATAAACTTCATCGGGTTTAACTTGATTCATAATTATTTTATTTTTGTTTTTTTAATTATAGTTTACAAACTACATTCTGGCAAAAACTATACTCCCGTACAATAGGCAGTATTAAATTCTACAACTTTTAGATTTCCACAGTTGTTTGAAACTCTTCAACCTCGTATTGCTTTTTTAGGTTTAGCAAAGCTTCTTTAGCCGCTTCAGTTTCAGCATCTTGCTTACTTTTACCCTGCCCTTCTCCCATTTTTTCAGTTCCAACCCAAACTCCAATTGTAAAAAGTTTTACATGATCTTTCCCTTCACTGGAAATTAACTTATATCTTGGAGTTATTCTAGTATGTTTCTGGCAGTATTCTTGCATTATAGTTTTGGCATCTTTCCAACTTTCAGTAGCAATAATATTTGGTAAATAAATCAATAACTCTTTTTGAATTAAACTAATGCAAGGGACCATTCCACCGTCTAGATACATAGCTCCAATTATAGCCTCAGAGGTATCTGCAACAATACTTAGTCTGGCCTTTCCAAGCTCTTCCCGCTCACCTTTAGAAAGTAAAATTAAATCTTCTAAACCTAACTTCACCCCAACTTCACCCATAGTTTTGTAGTTAACCAATGCCGCTCTTAATGCTGTTAAAACCCCTTCTTGTTCTGGAATATTTTTGTACAAATAATCAGTTACAATTACTTCTAGTATGGCGTCGCCTAAAAACTCTAAACGTTCGTTGTGCTCTGTAATATCTTTATTATGGAATCTGTCGTTTAAATAACTTTTATGCACCAAGGCTTGAAGCAACAACTTTTTATTTTGAAAGGTATATCCTAAAGATTTTTCCAAATTTTCTAAATTCATAAATTAAATATAGGTTTATTGTGTTCTAAAGTCAAACTAATTATTTATAAATAAAGTTCTAGATAAGCAATATCACCAGCTGGAATAATTACACCAGACAAAACCGACTTGTTTTCTAAAGAAATTTTGAACTGAAAACTAGACTGAGCTGACACAATTAAATATGGCTGAAAAGTACATCCGTCTAAGTTTTTTTCTAGGTTATCAAATAAGTTTAAACTATTTTGGCTAAATTGATTAGCTGCCAAAGGTAAATTTAAACCAAGCTCTTCTGCAAAATTAATAATTTGCCAAGGTTCTTCCATCCAATTTACAAACTGACTATGACCAAGAACAAGCTCTTCGTTCTGACTTTGCCAAAAGAAATTGGTAAGTTCCAACAAATAATTTTCCCTATCAACAGAATTACCTAAATAGTTCCATTCTAATTTTAACTTATTTAAATTATTTCTGGAATCACCGGGCAAGGCAATATCACCTTCTATTTTTACTAAATCCTGACTTAGTTTAGCAAACAAACTTTTTAATTTGCCTAGACCGTCTACTACATTTTCTAGCTCTAACCTGCCCAAACCCCAATTTAATTGTAGCCAACTATTTATTTCTAAATTGTTATCTGGTTCGTCATTTTCCCAATATATTACAATGCCTAATTTTACAAGATTAGCTACAAGATAACTACGAAGAAGATATTGTTTTTTGTTCATACAAATATTTGCGGCTACAATGGTTTATTTTCGATTACTAAATTTTCAGAGGAAGAAATTGGTTTGCTTTGGTTGAAATTAACAGCTACACCAAGTAAAATAAAAATTGGCATAATGTAAATTGGAGAAAAAGTTTGCCACTGAATTAAGTAACTAATTATGCTTAATAAAATAGCCAGATGCATAATTTGTTGAATGCCCAAATTTAATTTGTATTTATTTAAACTTGAATTTAGCGTTGGCTTACTGGTAAGTTTAAAGGAATTATTAATAGTCTTGAAACCGCTGAACAAAACCCAAATCCACATTAAAATAAAAATTATTAGAAACACTATTCCAAGCTCTAACCAAATTTCTAAATAAACATTATTAACTATAAAAAACTGATTACTGTCTGTTTTCAAAGAACGCAAAACCCTCTCAGATTGAATACCGTATTGCCCATTTCCAATACCAACCAAACCAGAATAAGGCAATAAAGATGTAGCAACACTTTGAAAACTTTCCCGCTCAGTTGATGTAGAAGAAACACCTAAAATAGTTTCACTAAAATTTTCAATTACTTTATCTGCACTATATTTAACGGGCTTAAATGATAAGTAACTAAAATATAAAATTGGTGTAAGAATAGACAAAAATATAATAATTTGGGCTAATATTTTCTTCCAATTAAATATTTTAAAAGTATAAATTAATAATACTGGTAAAGTTAAAAATAAAGCTAACCAAGCACTTTTGGCAATTGTTATTGCGAATAAAACTGAAAAGAAAATAATTAAGGATAAAAATATATTGGAAGCAATTTTACCGAAAAATAATGAATAAATTTTAGATATTGCAAATTCTAGAAGCGTATAAATTTTACCAAACCAAAGATATTTTTTGAAAACAGATTCAACAATACTTAAAGTTTTAAAGTCTTTGAAACGACTTTTAATTTCACTAAATTTAGAAGCAAGTTGGCTGGTTTGTTTGGAAATGTTTTTTAAATACAAAATTAAGAAAAGATAAATTGGTAAGAATAACATTCCTGCAAAATAAAGCGGTTCTGCAGCCGTACCCTGAACCCGTGGAAAGCCAAAGACTTTTTTAGTATAAGTTTCTTTTAAAAAAGTAATGTTTGTTGGTAAGCCAATAAGATCTCCAAAAAATTGAAAATAGCCAAACAGGCCAACTAAAGTTAAACTTAGAATCAAGCCGACAACTGCCACAATTCTGCTTTGCAAAAAATTCGCAATTATAAAAGTTGCCGCAAAAACTATAAGCGTAGCAAAAGTTGTTATAAACCAGCGAGACCAATTTTCCACAAAAAATATACTTGGAATTGTTACTAACAATAAACCTAAAAGCCAATAATTAATAGGGTTCCATTTAAAGTTTTTGAGTTGCCCTTTTAAAAACAAAATTATAAAAATAAACACCGAAATCAAAGTGAAAAACTGAGAAAAACGAAAAGTTAAGCCAGCAATATCTAAACTAGGAATTCTTTCAAAAGGCAAACAAAAAATTATGGCCAGGCTGGTGTAGTTAAGCCAAATTATTTTAGATTTTTTGTACATCCAAATTATACCCAAAATAAGTATTGCCGCAAAAAAAGCAACTGCTACAACAGATATTAAAAAAGTTGCCCACTCTAAGTTTATATTCATCTTATTAAACCTATTATTCAGGGATAGTCTGGTCAAGAAAATTTGTTGACATCTGAACCAACTTAACAAATGGGTAGAATATAGTAATTTACCAATAAATATGATTTCACTAAAAAAAATTGTTACTTTTGTAGCTATAGCAGGTTTAGTTATAACTTCGCTACCATTAATTTCTACTCAAGCTCAGCCTGCCAATACTGAAAAAACACGAACTTCTTCCACACAAATAAGCCGAAACTTACCAGAAGCTTTTAAGAAAAATGGTTGGGGAGAAAATTTAAAAACTAATTCTAGCTTAGAAAAGACGAAAGGAGGAGATACTAAACTACAAAATACAAAATTAGCGGCTAGCACACCTGCCAACTATGTTTGCAATGCTAATTATTTCAGCACACAACCTACACCAACAACTTCATACTTAACCACAGATGGAATGGGCAATACTTACACTGTTGGGTACAACAGCACGTTACAAACTAACCAAGTTTTTAGAACGAATTCTACTGGAACTATAACTAGCACAATTTCTTTGCCAAGCAACCTACTTGCAGGCAAAATAGTTGCTAATGCAACTGGAGATGTTTATCAAATAACTTTGGATACCATCTCTTCATCTGGAGCCATTACTAAAATTTATAAAATACCTGCAGGTACAACTCAGTATAATTTAATTTATACACTTCAATCATATGAGTATAGTAGTCCTGATGGTTTACAAATTGATGGTGCGGGAGACATTCATATAATTTATTACTCGGATATGACAGACTCTGTAATAAAAATATCTGGCAGTGGAACATATATTGAGGGTTTCGCCTTACCAATTCAAAGCCCACCCTACATGTATGACATTGGTAAATTTGCCGTATCCGAAAGTGGAAGAATATATATTCCAATTATTTCAACAGGAAATGAAAATGGCATTACTTACAATATTTTAATTAAAACCAACAGCGGATTCCAAACTTTTGAATATAGTTCTGCAAGTTTAGATACACGTAATCAACTTAATGACATAGCAAAAGTACCAGATGGAGTAACTGGAGGAGGAGTATACATTAGCTACACTACTCCAGATGGCACACTTTTAATAAAAAGAATTAGAGATACTGATACTTTGCCTGTTTCTAACACACCAGAATTTTCTTTTTCTGGAACGCACTACAACACTAGTGTAAATAAATCATTTACCAACCATGATAATAGTTTCTTGTATTTTTATTCTCCTTACTACAATTTAAAGAGAGTTAATCTTTCAACATCCGCAATGGAAGATGTTTTGCCGCTTGCCGCTTATAATTATGGAATTGAAGTTGCAATAAATTCGTCTAACCAAATTGTTTTTGCTCAAAGTAGCTATTCAGATTTGTTTAAACTAGATTGTTCAACTCCATATTCTTCTACCAACATAACAGTAGATAATATAGATGTAAGTAAGTCTTTCTGCTACTACACTACAAATTTTTCTAACACTTCAGAATTAGGAGATATGTGCGAAATATACTTAACCAAAGGCTTAACATTTAGCACTCCCACCCAACTTAGTGCCAACATTGTTGGATCAGGCCTTGCGCCCACAGATTGTGAACTAAGAATAACTTTTGGTAATTTATATTGCAGTATTAAAAACCAAATGGGAAGCATAACTACAAGCTCTACTCACGATATACAGTTTTACATAAACAATACAGGACCACTTACAGTAGATTCAATAACCACCTGGCAACCCTTCAACACCTGGTCTCCAAACTCAATAACTCTAGCAGGAAAAACAGAAGAAATACTATATAACTCTAAAATGTATCAAGCTGCTTTTGGAACGGATAGTGGGTTGTATTTAAGAAGTATGGATACTAGTAATGTATTTAGTAACTGGCAAAGATTAAGTTCTATTACAGCTAAGGGAACTCCTACTTTAAGTGTAGATCCTAATGGAGACTTATATGTATTCGCTCATGGAACAGATAACGGATTATACTATTGGAAAGTTGGTGAAGTAGGAGGAGAAAGATGGAGAAGAATTGGAAGTATTACAATTAAAGATGCTGTTACCTTACATAGTTTTAATGGAAAGTATTGGTTATATGCTACTGGTACAGATAATGGATTATATGTTTCTAAATATACTTCTTTCTCTGCTACTAGTTATGCTTTACCTAACTGGACTAAGGCTGGAGACATTACTGTTAACCAAACTGTTCAAGGTGCAGCTTTAAATTCTAAGTTGTATCAAATTGCTATTGGTACTGATTTTGGGTTGTACTTTAGATCGGCTGATAGTAGTGATGTGTTTGGTGCTTGGAAGAGGTATGATCTTTTATATACCTATGATCAGCTTTCTAAACCAGTTGTAAATAATGGTAAATTGGCTATATCTATATCAGCTCAAAACTTTAGCTATGCCTATATTAACACAGATTTCATGAATACGAATAGTTATTTTCAAGGTTCAATAGACTCTGATTCCGCAACAAATATTAGCGTGTTTAATGGTCAGTTTACTGAAGCAAGTTATGGAATTGATAATAAATTATACTACCGAAATATAAGAGAAAATAATTTATCATATGTTACTTCAGGTTGGATAAATGGAAATGGAATAACTGTAAAAGAAACACCCACCCAATTTACTTTCAATAACAGACAATACCAATTTGCCCGCGGAACTGACAACAAACTTTGGACTAGAAGCAGAAATTAATCTTGGTAGTAGCTAATATGACTCGATTCCGTTTGGAAGATTCACCATCTTGATAATATTATAATTTAAGAAGTCTGAACTAAAGCTAAAAACATGATACAAGCTTTGGGTGATTTTTCTATTTCTTAGATAAGATTCTTGTTACTAATTATTGAGGAATGGTGTGATTGATGAATTTGTTGACATCCTGCCTAATTTAACAAATTTGTACAGCATAGTAATTTACTAACCAATATGCATTCAATTAACAAAATTATTACTTTTGTAACAATAGCAGGTTTAGCCATAACCTCGTTACCGTCAATTTCAGCTAAGGCTTTGCCAGCTAATGTTGAAAAAGCAAGAATTTCTTCTACACAAACAAGTCTAAACTTACCAGAAGGTTTTAAGAAAAATGGTTGGGGAGAAAATTTAGAAGTTAATTCCAATTCAGATAAAACTCAGGGAAATACTGGTAAATTGCAAAATGCAAAATTGCAAGGAGGCGTACCTACTGCTACTTGTAATGCTAATTACTTTGGCACTGTATCCACACCTACAACTAGATATTTAACTACTGACGGTCTTGGTAATACTTACACAGTTGGCTATAGCAATTCACCTGTTTACAGAATCAATTCCAGCGGAGCTATAAGTGGCACAATTCCTCTTTCTAGCAATTTACTAGCAGGTGATTTAATTGGAACTGCAAACGGAGATGTTTACCAATTAACTTTTGACACAGCCACTCTTGATACTAAAGTATATAAAATACCAAATGGCACTACACAGTTTAATTTAATTTACACTTTAACTACTGAAAAATACACATCTCCAGAAAGTTTAAAAATAGATAGTTCTGGTAATTTACATGCTTCCTATAACTTACTTGATAATAATTTTAATCCGGTTGAAACCAAAATTGAAAAAATAACAAATACAGGAACTTTACTAAGTACAATTACATTACCAAATATAACCAGCTTTGGTCTCTCTCACGAATATAATCTTGGTAATATTACAGTCTCTGAATCTGGATTAATTTATATTCCAATTGTACCATACATTACTTCATCTTTCACTCCCTACTCTATTTTAGTTTTAAACAGTGATGGAACTCAAAAAGGCACATTCGAGTATAGCTCTAGCAGCCTTGAAACACCTAACACCTTTAACTCTATAGCCAAATTACCTGACGGGATAACTGGTGGTGGTGTTTACGCTAGCTACACCAATTCTGAAGGAACACTTCAAGTAAAAAGAATTAGAGATACAGATATATTACCAATTGCAACAACTCCAGATTTTTCTTCTACAGACATATCCTTCGCCACCTTTATTAATCAATCATTTATAAATAACGATAATACATATTTGTATTTTTACTCACCTGCATATAGTTTAAAAAGACTTAATATTGCAACATCAGTAATGGAGGATGCGTTACCTCTAGCTTTTGGAATTGAAGCTGGTGTAAATTCTACTAACCAAGTTGTCTTTGCTCTAGCCAATGGCTCAGATCTATTTAAACTAGATTGCTCCACCACTTATTCTTCCACAAACTTAACTGTTGATAATATTGACCTAAGTAACTCTTATTGTGAATATAACACTAATATTTCTGGTACATCTGAATTGGGAAATGAGTGCTACTTACTTATGAGTAAAGGTTTAACATTTAACGAGCCAACTCAGTTTAGTGCAAACATTGTTGGCTCCGGTTTAACAGCAAGTGCATGCGAACTAACTAATTCTATAAATGGCGATTATTTATACTGTAACGTTCAGAACCAAATGGGAAGTATAACAACCAGCTCTAGTCATGACATGCAGATTTATGTAAATAACACTGGCCCTTTAACTATTGATTCAATAACCACCTGGCAACCCTTCAACACCTGGTCTCCAAACTCAATAACTCTAGCAGGAAAAACAGAAGAAATACTATATAACTCTAAAATGTATCAAGCTGCTTTTGGAACAGATTCAGGATTATATTTAAGAAGTATGGATACTAGTAATGTATTTAGCAACTGGCAAAGATTAAGTTCTATTACAGCTAAGGGAACTCCTACTTTAAGTGTAGATCCTAATGGAGACTTATATGTATTCGCTCATGGAACAGATAACGGATTATACTATTGGAAAGTTGGTGAAGTAGGAGGAGAAAGATGGAGAAGAATTGGAAGTATTACAATTAAAGATGCTGTTACCTTACATAGTTTTAATGGAAAGTATTGGTTATATGCTACTGGTACAGATAATGGATTATATGTTTCTAAATATACTTCTTTCTCTGCTACTAGTTATGCTTTACCTAACTGGACTAAGGCTGGAGACATTACTGTTAACCAAACTGTTCAAGGTGCAGCTTTAAATTCTAAGTTGTATCAAATTGCTATTGGTACTGATTTTGGGTTGTACTTTAGATCACAGGGAATTGATGAAGTTTGGGGAAGTTGGGGAAGATTTGATGTTTATACTTACGATCAACTTTCTAAACCAGTCATAGACGGATCTGAATTGGCTATATCTTCATCTGACAAAATTCTTAGTTACGCCTTCGTTAATACAGAGTTTATAAACGGTGGGTTTTTCCAATACTCATTAAATTCTGAATCTTCAACAAATGTTAGTTTATTTAATGGAATATTTACAGAAGTTGGTTACGGAGTAGATGGAAGGCTTTACTATAGAAACGCTGACCAGACTAATAAATTGAACAGCTTTAGGTGGATGCAAGGAAACGGAATTACTATAAAAGACATCCCTACCCAATTTACTTTCAATAACAGACAATACCAATTTGCCCGCGGAACAGACGACAAACTTTGGACAAGAAGCAGAAGTTAATTTACTTCGTAGGGGCGATCCCCGTTTCGCCCTTCTCAATTTAAGTTTAATACTAAACACAAAAACATTCCACCCCTCAACTTCGGGTGGTTTTTCTATTTATTGTTTTTATTCACAAAGTGAAATGTTGTGTTTATACTAGAAAACTTCATTAAATAAATAATGCAAAAATATACTGGACAAACTACTTATTTTATGAGAGCTAAATATTATGTCATTTACATACAAATTACTTAGCTCGTTTTTGGTTATGGGCTTAGCTTTAACACTAGCTCCAACTGTAACAACCCTTGCTAATACTTCAAGTGCGGAAGATAGCTTTAGAAATAGCATTTACACAGCTTCTCAAAATTCAGGAAGACCAACTTTATCTGCCGAACTTACAAAGAATGGATGGGGTACACAACCTAGCCAAAGTTTATTAACATCCGATTCAACTAGGACTAGTTCTTCATTAAGCTCAGCCAAATTACAAGCTGTAACTAATAATTACACTTGTTCAGCCAACTATTTTGCAAGTTCACCTATATCATATTTAAATGGTCTAGCAACAGACGGAGTTGGCAACACCTATTCATCAGGATATGATAATGAAAACAACATTAATAAATTCTCACGAATTAATTCGGGCGGAACTGTTACAACTATTAATGTTTCATCAGATTATTTTCTTGGTAACATTGTTGCTAATTCTGCAGGAGACGCTTTTCAAATTGCCTACGACAACAGTATTGGAGCCGGTAATTATAAAATTTCTAAGGTTTCAGCAGGAACAAGTAATTATACACTAATTTACACATTAAGCGGTGATAAATTTGTACAATCTAACGGCTTAGAAATAGATAGTTCTGGTAATTTATACATTGGCTATGAAACAAATTTAGGAACTATTGCAAAAATTGAAAAAATATCTTCTACAGGAACCTTATTAAGCACCTACACTTTACCAAGTATAACCACTTATGGCACTGATAGATATTTTAATTTAAATGATTTAACAGTTTCTCCAGCTGGATTAATGTTCGTTCCTGTAGTAAGTTACACACCTTCGATTAACAACTTAAGTGTTCTAATCTTAAATACAAATGGAACCAAGAAAGCTGATTATCAATATAGTAGCGATGTCAATCCTACAACATATACTGCAATAACTGCTCTTCCAAGTTCTGTAGCGGGTGGTGGTGTATACGTTTCTTACTATCTACGAAGCAATGGTAATTTGCTTTTCAAGAGAATTTTAGATACAGATAATGCTCCAATTTCTACAACTCCAACATATACTGCAATTGGGTCAACAAATGTTTATTATACCAACGAAATTATTACTGAATCTGATAACAGCAATATATATTTTCAAGTTGATGGAGAACTAAGAAAATTAAAAACCTCCAATTCTACAGTAGAATATGTTGTTCCATATACAAATCCATTTGGAACTTCAAATTTAGCCAGAAATAGTTCTAACCAGATAATTTTTGGAATAGGCAATGGCGAGATTTACAAATTAGACTGTGCAACACCATACACACCAACAACAATTGGTATTGCTAATATTAGTTCAGATTTCCCATATTGTGTTCAAAATTCAACTGGCTTAGCAGAATCTAGCACATATTATTGTGGATTTACTCTACAGAAAGGACTAAGTTTTGTTATGCCAACAGAACTGAGAATTCAAATTAGTGGTTCTAGTTCAAGTTACCTAGGTTGTTATGTATTTAACTTAAACTTGTTATCTTGCCCTTCAATACCGTTAACTGGAATTAATACAACCACATCTAAAAATGTTCAGGTTAGTATTAATGGTGGAAGTTATTCTACAGTAACAACTGTAATTTCATGGCAGCCTTTTGGCTCTTGGTCGCCCAACTCTATTACTTTAGCTGGTAAAACTGAAGAGTTAGTTGTGGGTAGCAAATTATATCAAGCTGGCTGGGGAACAGACAATGGTTTATACTTAAGAAGCATGGACACCACTGGAAACTTTGGTAACTGGAGCAGATTAGGTTCTATTACGATTAAAGGTACACCTACTTTAAGCGTAGATCCTAACGGAGATTTATATGTATTCGCTCACGGAACAGACAATGGTTTATACTTTTGGAAATCTGGTGAAGTAGGAGGAGAAAGATGGAGAAGATCTGGAGCTATTACCTTAAAAGACAAAGTAAACTTACAAATTTTTAACGGAAAATATTGGTTATACGCCACAGGAACAGATAACGGTTCTTATGTTGCCAAATTCAGCAGCTTTTCTGCAACATCTTACACAAACCCTGCTTGGGTTAAAGCTGGAAATATTACAGTTAACACAGAAGTTCACGTAGCTGTATTAAACTCTAGAATTTACCAAATTGCCATTGGTACTGACAACGGTTTATACACAAGATCAGCCGATAACAGCGAAGTATTTGGCGCTTGGAGCAGATTCGACTCATTCGAATATAATAAGCTTTCTAAGCCAGTTGTAAATGCATCAAAATTAGCAATTTCAGCTAGTTCAAAAGGTATAAATAATACATACTCTACTACAGATTTTACTGGCCAATACCCATACTTATCTAGATCGTTAGACAGCAATCTACCAACAAACTTTAGTGTTTTCGCTTCAGCTTTAGTAGAAGCAGGGTACGGAGTTGATGGAAGATTATATCACCGAAATGTAAACGTAGATAATTACTATTCTCTATCTTCAGATTGGATGCAAGGTAATAATATTACCATTAAAGATGCTCCAACATCTATAGCTTTCAACAACAAACAATACCAATTTGTACGTGGAAGCGACAACAAACTGTGGACAAGAAGCAGAAGTTAATTAAGGTCGTAGGGGCAATCCCCGCGTCGCCTTTGTAATTTATTAATCATCCGATTTCAAAATTCAAAACAAAACATACCACCTACGGGTGGTTTTTATATTTCCTAGTATTATTTCTCTACCGTAAAAGTTTTTTCTGTGGCAAACTTGGGCGACAATTTATTACTTAAAACATCTTTTATATAAGCTAACAAAGGGTAGTAATTTAAGTTATCCTGAATTTTAAAGTGATGCTGAGCGTGATAAAACCTAGATAAATCAATACTCCATAAAATAATTTTATCAAAAATGAATTTACCAGCCAAGCTTGAATTTTGTAATTGAGATACTTCAACTAACCTAGCCCTCTTCTCCCATTTAG
This sequence comes from uncultured bacterium, assembly GCA_963704645.1. GTDB lineage: Bacteria > Patescibacteriota > JACMRA01 > JACMRA01 > JACMRA01 > JBILXY01. The sequence continues at coordinate 561,283 of OY969926.1, read as the reverse complement.
AAATATAGTGAGGGAAATAGAATAAATAAAAACCATAACTAAAACCAACCAACAGTGAAGGCAAAGACCAAAAAAACAAAAAATGAGATATTTTTCCAAAAAATAATATTGAAACTAAAATAATAATTTGAACTAATCTATCTTGAATATACATTTTGGAATAGCTGGGAGTAGAAAGAAATTTTGTCTTCCAAAAATAAATATCTTTAACCCAAATTCTAAAAGGCAAAGTTAGTAAACTACCCGATTTAGTAAGCAAATAGTCCGGGTCTTTTGAAGAGTCTGCTGGATGTAGATGGTGCTGTAAATGAGTTTTAGAAAATTCAGCAAAAGTAAGTCCGCCTAGAATTGCACTTATTCTTCCCATATAATTATTAGCCCAGCGTTTTTTAGACATTAAATTATGAGTAGCCAAATGCAAAACATTTAAAAAATAATGTAAATTAATTACTATAACAAATAAGGCAGGAACAGTGTACCAGTCTAACAAACTTTCCTTAGAATACAACCAAAACTGAAGTATAAAAAAACATAGTAAATTTGTAGAAAGTACAATTTGATTAACTTTGTATTTGTTTATCATAATAACTTAATTGACTTTTAGCTCTACTTGTTTAAATGTCAAAATAAGTATGAATTCCCAATTTGAATATGCCTTAGTTTTGCTATGCTGCATTACAATTCCAGCCCTGCTATACTTTCACCCAAATTATCCACTTAAAGGCAAAATGAAATTTGTTTTTGCAAGCATAATTATTTCAGCTATACCTTATATACTTTGGGATGTTTGGGCAACTTATAATAAGCATTGGTCTTTTAATGCAAAGTATCATTCCAATATTTTTATTTATAATTTACCATTGGAAGAAGTTTTATTTTTTGTTGTAATTCCCTTCTGTATAATTTTTGTATGGTCGCTATTACGCAAATATAATTCTTGGAAAGATTTGTATAAAAAAATGCTTACTTTTTAAATATTTAGAAAATCATTACTCTTAATAAAATATGTTTGAATACACAATAGCCGTTATATTTAGTTTATTAATTATATTTTTAATTGATATTTACGCTAAGACCTTTCTAGTTTTTAATAAAAAATTTTGGTCACTAATTTTAATTACAATAATTGCTCAAACCATTGTAGATAATTATTTAAATGGTCGCTGGCTGGCTGGAGATGGAATTGTTACAAATTACGATTTAAATCAGTTTTCTGGAATAAAAATTTGGCACACTCCTTTAGAAAATTATTTTTTTGGAATTGGACTTATCTGGTTGAATATTATTATTCTGGAGGTTCTGTTGCGCAATTCAGACAATAAGAAGAGTAGCAAAGATAGAAACTATAAAACATCGTTGGACAGATAATTTCCCATTTTATATCATGTAAATAAGTAAAGAAAAACTCCTTTTGCTTGTTTTACAGTATCACCTTAGTGATTTATTCTGTATATCTTGAACATAAGCAATTTGACATACATGGGCTATTAAGTTTGTTTGGCAACATGACTAAATCTGTGAAAAAAGATCCTAAAAAAGTAAGCACCGCCAAAACCACAACTAAAAAAGAGTTGGCTAAAGAAGTAGTTGTAGACAAAAAAGTTGTTAGCCCAAAGCCAGAAATAATGACAGAGACAACAACAAAAATTTCTGCTAAAAAAATTATATCTGCCAAGGCCGCAGGTGAAATGGCCGAAATGGAGTTAGAAAAAATGGAAGTAATTGATAAGACAAATGACGTTGCAGATAAAACTGAAAAGGAGACTGTACATCACTCTAAAACAAAACATTCAAGTAAATTAGAAAATCAAGCTGAAGCAAATAAGAAATCTAACAAAATTAAATTTTCTGCCAAAAAAGTTTTATTAGCACTTACTTCTCTTGCAACATTAATTGTAATTGTTCTTGGTGGAACTTGGATTTGGGTTTTAGGAACACCAGAATATGCTTATTACAAAATGTACTCTGCTGCTAAAGAAAAAAACTTCGATAAATTTGTAGAATTTATAGACACGAATGCCACCGCAGAAGATTTAGTTAAGCAAGAATCTGATTATTTAAAGCAAAATAATATTAATGATATTCAAGCTAAATTTAGCATTAAAGGAACTTTGGAATATACTTTCTACCAATATATTGATTCAGAAAATTTAACCAAAATATTGCCTTATAGTGCAGATGATGGATGGAAAATATTTGATAACAAAGAAATTTCAAAAGACAATGATTCATTTACAGTAACTTTAAAATCTGAGCCAAAACTTAACAATGTAGAAGGAATTTTTGGATACAAGAAAATGGTTTTCAAGAAAAAAGGTAATAAATGGGTTATAAGTCAACTTCTTGATAATCCAGGTTTAGATGCTGCTAAGAAAGAAGCTGGAAATCAGACACAAACTCAACAAACAAATAGTCCACAATAATTAAAAACTGTTGAAATGAGATGGAGCCCTAGGGTTCCATTTTTTATATGAAATTTGCCACAAAATTAAAAAATAAATTTACTTAGAATATGATTAAACAAGCTATAGTTATTGGCTCGGGGTTTGCAGGTTTAAGTGCAGCCTGTTATTTAGCAAAAGATGGTTACAAAGTTACAGTTTTAGAAAAAAACAAAGATATTGGCGGGAGAGCAAGACATTGGGAAATTAACGGATTTAACTTTGATTTAGGCCCAAGCTGGTATTGGATGCCAGATGTATTTGAAAAATTCTTTTCGGATTTTGGATATAAAGTTTCAGATTTTTACAATTTAGAACTGCTGGACCCTTGTTTTAAAATGTGGTTTTCTAAAAATTCTAATTTAGATAAAAAGTTTTTTACAACCAACTATCCAAGCTTAGATATACCTGCAGACTTAAATGAATTTTTAAATTTATGCGAGAATATAGAGCCAGGAAGTTCCCCAAAAGTTAAAAAATTGCTAGAACATGCAAGTTTTACTTACTTCAATGGTGTAAATGATTACATGCACAGACCGTCTTTAAAAATTACAGAGTTTATAGACTTTAAATTTATTAAAGGAGTTCTATCCGCGGGTATTTTGAAATCTTATGGAAAAGAAATAAATAGGCTATTTAAAACCCAAGAATTGAAGGATATACTTAACTTTCCCACTTTATTTCTAGGAGCCACTCCAAACAAAACTCCCTATTTATATAGCATGATGTTACACGCTGCTATTGTTGGTAAAACATGGTACCCAATGGGCGGAATGCATAAAATAATTGAAGCCATAACGGCTATAGCTAAGAAGCTTGAAGTTGGAATTATTACCGAAGCTGAAGTAACTAGCATTAAAATAGAAAATAATTTGGCTGTTTCAGTTTCTACCAAAACTAAAGAATACAAAGCAGACAAAATTGTAGCAGCGGGTGATTACGCACATATGGAGCAAAAATTGCTAGCTCCAGAACATCATATATACACCCAGAAATATTGGGATAAAAGAACACTTGCCCCATCTTCTTTATTATTCTACTGGGGAATTAAGGGTAAAGTAGATAATTTCACACACCATAACTTGTTTTTCCACGAGGAATTTGGAAAGCATGCTGACGAAATTTACACCAATCCAAAATGGCCAGAAAAGCCTTTATTCTATGTAAGCGTTCCTAGTAAAACCGATTCATCTGTAGCCCCAGACGGCTATGAAAATATGTTTGTACTAATTCCAATTGCAACTAGTCTAGAAGACAGCAAAGAATTAAGAGAAAAGTATAAACAAATTGTTTTAAATAAAATTAAAGAAATAACTGGTCAAGATTTGGCAGAAAGAATAGTTTTAGAAAGAACATATTGTAGAACAGATTTCGAAGCAGACTATCATGCTTTAAAAGGTAATGCTTATGGTTTAGCAAATACACTTGCCCAAACTGCAATTTTTAAGCCAAGACTAGCACACCCAAAAATTTCTAACCTAGCTTTTGCCGGGCAACTAACTGTTCCGGGCCCAGGAATGCCACCTAGTTTAATTTCTGGTCAGTTGGCAGCTGAGTACTTAAGCAAAATTAAATAATTTTATGATAGACGATAGATTTAAAAGTATTTTTAAAAAAGGTTCAAAAACATATTATAATAGCAGCTATTTTTTCCCACCAAAAATTAGAGAAAAGATTTTAATTTTATACTCATTTGTAAGAACCGCTGACGATTTAATTGATGCAATTCCGTCTCAAAAAGAAGATTTTTATAACTTTAGAAAAGACTGGGAAACAACATTGATAACTGAAAAAAGTGACAATTTTATAATTCAAGCTTTCTACAATTTGCATAAAGAATTAAATTTTGAAGAAAAATGGACAGAAGCTTTTTTTGATTCTATGAATATGGATTTGGAAGAGAAGAAGTACACTTTGTTGGAAGATATAGAAACCTACATTTACGGTTCAGCTGAAGTAATAGGCTTATACGTCTCTAAAATTCTAAATTTACCTGAAGAGTCTATGCATGGAGCTATGAGACTTGGCAAGGCCATGCAATACATTAATTTTATTAGAGATATTGCTGAAGATAATTTATTAAATCGATCATATTTTCCGAAATCCGATTTTTTGTTGTGCAACCTAAAAAGCTTGAACCCAGAATATATTTTTGAAAACCAAGTCAATCAAGATAACTTTAAAAAGTTTATCAATATTCAACTAGAAAGATATTTCGCATGGCAAGAAGAGGCTGAACAAAGTTTTAAGTATATTCCCAAACGCTATTTAATTCCAATTAAAACAGCATCCGAAATGTATAAATGGACTGCATTAAAAATTCAGAAAGACCCTATTCAAGTTTTAAGCAAAAAAATTAAACCAAGACGGTACACAATTTTTACAACTGCAATTAAGGAAATCTTTAGTAGATAGTTTGTATTGAGCAGGATAATTAGCAAGACTTTTGAGAACACTGTCACACTGATTTCACAAGCTGGTTTGGCTCAACCTTAGTTTCAACCTAACAGGTCTAAATGGGAGAATGCCAATTATAAAATACAAATATACTAAGGGTAATATAACTGCATACATTTTCAGAGTAAACAAATCCATTGACAGGTGAAAAAATATTCACCCCAATAGAATTAATGCTTGCTCCAAATAAACAGAATCTGTTACTGTTAAAAGCAACTCTAAAGTCTCAAGAAAATGGGCACAGACTGCTTAAAGAAAAAAGATCTGGTTTAATTTTAGTTTTTTTACAGCTAGCTAAAAATGGTAAAGAGCTGGAAAGTAAAGTCTTTATAGAAAGGCAAAACATAGTAAATTATTACTTGAACAGTGTAAATTTAATTAGCTTAACTGCTTTAAACCAACATTTAAATGTAAGATCTAATATTCAACTTAAACCTACAAAGAAAAAACTTTCTGGTGTTTCAGTTGCCAATTTTGAAGCCGTAATTAATATTGATCAGCCAAATAATTTAAAATTCAATATTGCCACAAGTTTAAACAAATTTAATATACTTTTCCCAGAATTAATAAAGCTAAGTCAAATTAAAATTAACTGCCAAAACTTATCTTTAGAAATAAAAAAAGTGAACAGACAAATTAGCAATTTAGAACAAAAAATTAATTCAACTAAAGCAGATTTAAAATATATGAAACAAAACTTAGATGAAAAATCTAACTTGGAAAAAGCCACTTTAATTAAAATATTTTCATAAATTGTTATAAATGCAAAAACTTAGTATAGTAACTTTGTACTTCTAGCTTAAACCCTTCCTGAAAAAAACATCAATAATTAATAAAAAAATATGAGCACAGATATTCTAAATTCAATTGCAAATTTAGAGCAAAAAACAGAACAACTTAAACTTGATATTCTAAAAATTGAGGAGGAAATTAAGGAAGTAAACTTATCAAATCAAATGGATATAATTAATTTATCCAAGCAAATTCAAGCCGAGGAAGAAGTAAAACACCTTGAAAACAACAAAAATAATGAAGTGATGCAAAACACTTTCAAAACAGAGGAAATCACAGCCGAACAAATTCAAACACAATTAAAAAACAGTTTTCAAATATAAAAATATGGCTGTTTCATCTACACAATCATTTTTGGTAAACTTAACTAGAGCAGACAGCAACAAAGTTTTTCAGCAATTAATTAATAGCAGCATTCCCTTGGAATTACTTAATCCAGCTGAACTAGGCGGACAATGGCTGGAAGTAGAAATGCAAACAAATTTAACAGATACAAACCATGCTAAAAATGAGATTCAAAAACAAAATTTGGAAGACAAGGAATTAATTAACCTTTTACTACAAAAGTACGAAAAACCTGGATTTTTAAGTTTTCTTACTGATAAAAGAATTTATTTGAAACCAGAGGAATTTAGACAAATTATTAGCAATAAAAAGCACTTAATGGAATTAGCTAGAAAATTATACCATGTTAACCAGCTAGAAAAAGAGTTAAAGGCTATTAATAAAAACAAAGTGAAAGAAAACCAACAAGTTTGGATTGGTAAAAGAACAGACAATATTGAATATCTGTTTTCAAGCTTTATAAATGAATCGATAGAAAAATTTTCAGTATATCCAGCCGATGAAGAGCTGGAAATAACAAAACCAAGTCTGCAAATTAATCATTTAGATCTTCATACTATAGTTACTGTTACAAACGACATTCAGTTTTTCTTTCAAGAATTTGTTTCCCAAGAAGATTTACAAGAAAATCTTAGTTTTTGTGATCAAAAAACTTTTGTGAATAATTTAGAAAATACTATTCAAAGCTTAAAAGAAGAACTGAAAGTTACAGATCAACAAAATCTGGATGAATTAATAAAAAGCATAAAGGGTTTATATGCAACAATGGAAATTGAAGACAAAAACGAACATTTTGAAAATTATATTTTTAGTCCCACAAAAGAATCTACAGCCAAATTTATTTTTATTAATACGCCTGAACAGTTTACTGAAAAATTAGAAAAAATATTTAACAACAACAAACTGGTTTATCAACATATCGACTGGAATCAGGAAATTATTGACTGGCAAAACTCATACGAAATAAAGCCTTTTCAAAACATTGCCCAAAGCATGGGTACTGTTAGTAAAAATGAGGTAGATCCAAGTAACTATATTGGCTTCTTTTTCATACTATTCTTCTCTATAGCATTAAACGACGCCTTATATGGTTTGTTTATATTTTTATTTACAGGCTATTTTCTATACTTCACCAAGTTAAAATCTAACTGGAAAAGCATATTTAATCTATTCTTTTTAGCTGGAATTGGAAGTATAGGTTGGGGAGCATTAAGCAACAGCTGGGCAGGAAATTTGTTTGAAAAAACACCTTTAAACAATTTCTTGGAAATGTTTCAACTTATTAATCCTCTTAAATTAGAAAGTCAAGCTCCAATTAACCAAATTTTAATTAACCTGGGTGGAGTTAGCCCTATTGTTGTCTTACTAGGGTTTGCGGCTGTAATTGGATTATTACAAATTACAGTTGGATACTTACTTAAAATTACCAACGCTTTCAAGCAAAATGATAGAATTGATGCACTTTCTGAAATAAGTTGGGTTGTATTTGTGTATTCAGGAATTGTTCTAATTGCCTTGAATGTTGCATCATCCAATTTAGCTATTCTAGCTGCTATAGTTACCACATTTGGCCTTTTAGGAATGTTTGTTTTTAACCATGGAAAAGGTATTGGGGGTAAATTACTTTCAGGACTTGTAAAAGTTTACGAGCTAATTGCTTTCTTCGCCGACATCCTTTCGTACACCCGATTAATTGCCATAGGTTTAACTGGTGCAATTATAGCTGAAGTTATAAATATATTAGCAGATTTGGTTTTTGAATCTTCCAGCCCATTTATCGGCTTCATACTAGCAGGAATAATTTTAATAATAGGACATTTATTCAACTTAGTGGTGGGATTGTTCGGAGCATATATTAACCCATTACGTTTACATTATGTAGAATTTCTACCAAAATTCTTTCAAGCTAGAGCCAGAGCTTTCAACCCCTTGCAATCAGAGCTAAAATATGTTTATCTGGATTAATACAAAATTTTAGTACAAACATGTCTGCAACAGCCGAAATAAAATTGAAATACTGGAATCAACAACAGCAGATTTACAAACAAATATACCAAAATGGTATGGTAGATTATCTTAAAAATAGGCACAATTCTAAAAAGGCCTTTGTGTGCAATGATGGATGCTTGTGTTGTATAGACGAAGGTACATTCGGCCAGGAACATTTGGCGGGGGCAGGTATTTTATGGGAAGATAGAGAAAAACTTAAAAGATGCATTAAGAAGGCAAAAATTAAAAAAATTATTAGTCATCAAAACTGTGGAGCGGCTAAACTTTATGCTCAGAAATACAATTTAGACGAAAATAAAAGTGATGAATACGCCATTCAATTTGCTAAAAATTTAGCAGAAGAACTAGGTTTAAAATGGGAACACCTAGGAACTGAAAAAATGAATAGACCAGAGCAATTCCATATTGCCAGAATTATTTACTACGACGCAACAAACCATTTTAATTACATTTTAGCCGATTGTTTCCCTCCAGGTTTTGAAGTTAGTCGTGGTTTATCAGATAAAAAAGAAGCCTTAGAAGAACTTAAAATATGTGTCAAAATGATACTAAACAACGAACACGGTTTTGGTGAATTAATTACAGAAGAAAATCCCCTAATAATTTGCCCTATTGCAAGCAACACCAATAAAGAACTAGACAGAGCAACTTTAACCGAAGAAATAGCAAACTTTTTACTAAAGCTAAGTTCTGAGTATAGGCGAAAAATACTGGTAAGTGGTTTCACTGAACCAAGGCTTAACTTGCTTGACAAGATAAACCAGCAGCCATACTTTAAAATTATCTAAGTATGACAACAGCCACAATTTTTGCAATTATCGGAGTGGCTATAGCCTCGGTTTTCGGAGCTATTGGATCTTGTTTTGGAGTAAGCAGTGTTGCCACCACAGGAGCAGGATTACTTGCTAAAGAACCATCGAGATTTCCACAAGTTTTAGCATTATGTGCACTGCCATCAACTCAGGCTTTGTACGGCTTACTTTTTGGTTTTATTGTACTTATTAGAATTGGCTTACTAGGAGGAACTCCGTTGGTATTCAGTAACGAAATAGGCTTGGCATTTTTACTGTCTTCCTTGCCAGTTGCTTTTGCTGCACTATTCTCTGGTATAACGCAAGGTTTTGCTGGGGCTGCTGGTATTAAAATTTTAGCATCTAAACCAGAAAACTTTTCTCAAGCTATTGTTTTAGCTTCTTTAATTGAATCTTTTTCTATTTTTGGTTTAGTAATTTCTTTACTTATTGTTTTTGTAGGAATTCAGGTTTAGTTAATGGTGAGTATACTTCATAACAAGTAAAGCTGTCTTACGAAATGAAGGCTCTTAAGTTGAGACGTGCTGTTATGGGATTAATTACCTAGTTAATTACTGTTTATTTTTTACTTGTCTTTATTTAATTTATTCTTAATTATAATTTGAACTTATTTCAGAGACAAATTTAAATGGGGAATAGTTGTGAGATTAGATTTTATGAAGAAGGGGGAGGAAAGTATTTTGTTATTTACTTTCACCAACTTATTACTACAGAAGACTTAATATTGGTTCAAGATCTTAAAGATGTTCGAATAACTAGGCATCGCGGACCTTGTTTTTCCAATGTAGAAATATCAAGTTGTTTGCTGAAGATAACCATAATGTTATCAGAAGAAGTCTCACATTGGAAATCCTTAATAGGAATCACCTTGAATCGTGCCGAATACATAATTGACAAGTATGGCTACACAATTACCGCACATCCAGAACAATTTAATTGAATGAAATATAGACTTAAGCCTTGCAAAACCAGCAAGGCAATTTTATAGAATATCTCGTTCCGGCTAAAAATTAACCTTAAGAAGTTTTATACTTACTTAATTGAGAGGTGTACAAATTAAATGCAAACAAATCTATCTTATTGTTGTAAGTATTTTTGGGTTGCTAAGTATGATGTTACAATACCAACTACAACCCCTAAACTTATAGTTAAAGCTAAGCTTAGATAGACTTGTAATAGTAATTCAGAAGACAATGCTATATCAACATTAAATACGCTTGTTAAATAAGGTACGATAATATTTAAAGTAGGCACAAATAGCACTAAAACAATTAGTGCAGCAATGATGTTAAACATTGCACCTTCCGCAATAAAAGGCCCTCTAATGTAGTTATTTGTTGCTCCAACCAGTCTCATAACTTCAATCTCACTTCTATGATTATAAATGGCTATTCTTAATATATTTACCATAACCAAAATGGAAACTAAACCAAAAATAATTACAGTTATAGCTCCAACTAAATTAGTCCAGTAGTATACACTTTGTAAATTAGATATTATATCCCTACTCCCTTTTACTTCGTCAATTATACTTGAAAATTTTGGTTCTTTAATAAAGTTTTCTAAACTATTATAACTATCAGAATTTTTTGGAACAACACTTACGTATTCCAACACCAGATTCACATTTGAAGTTTTTAGAGTTTCAACTAAACTACTAGAAACTCTATTGCTTTCACTTAATTTTTTCTTAGCTTCTTCCCTATTTGTAAAACTTATTTGCTTTACTTCAGGTCTAGCTTTTACTTCATCTTGAAATTTTTGAATTACACTAGCATCTACATCGTCTTTAAAATATACTAAAATAGAAATTTGGTTATCTAATTGCCTTAAAGTAAAACCAGCAATTGTAGAAACACTAGCAGCCAAAGCAAAAGAAGCTAAGCTAACTGTAAGCACTGCAACTGCAGTAGCAGAAAGCCAAAACGACCTAACTAAATTTTTAAATCCTTCCAATATAGCTTTTTGAAACATTAGTATGAATGTAATTGAAAATAGGCTAATATGTCAATTGGGGTTCTGGAGATAATTCTATTAAAAAAACAGTGGCAATATACTGGGCTTGTCGTGAAAATGTATTTCCTAAGAAAACACCCCATCAAATTCTATGAATTTCCAACATCATTATTGAGGGCAATTTTTAGATTTAGCAAGATTACTGATAACAATTTTCCAGCCAATGTTTAAGCAAAAACTAAGCCTCTCCAAATAAAAGAGAGGCCATGGTAAAATCTGAATTATAAGGTTAGCTCAACCAGGTTTTATCCAAATGTAAATGCGTTTGCTTCAACACCTTCTGGAAATTCTAATTCTATAAAGCCGTTTGAATTATATTCATTATTTTGAACAAGCTTGTATAATCTGTAATCTGTAACGTTTATTTCGTTATTAGAAACATCACTTCCTAGTTTACTATTACCATCAACAGCAATTTTAACTTTTCCACCACTAGTATTACCCATAACTAAAAATACATCTTTAGCTTTGTAACTAATTCTAAGTTTGTTACCAGATTGCTTGGCAATTATGTTTTCATTGTTAATTTGCCAGTTCCCACCAAGACTCCAATTATCAGTTTTCAAATCTGTGTTCAAAATATAATTAGATGGTACATTGTATTCTATATTTTTTATGTTTAGGAAATTTGCAGTAGATCGAGACCAACCAAGATATGTTTCTGGGGTTAAAGCCATTTTGTTGTCTTCAGAACCAATTTTACTAGATTTTAACTCACCATCAACTTTGGTTCCGGTTTCAGCAATAAGTGTTTGAATAGCTTTTTCAGTTTCTTCATATGCACCTTCACCGAAGTGAGTATATCTAATTTGCCCTTCTTTATCTATTAAATATTTAGCAGGCCAGAAGCTATTTTTGTAAGTATTCCAAGTATCATAGTCATTGTCTGATGCAACAGGATATTGAATTTTTGCTTCTTTAACTGCTTTTTCCAAATTTTCTAATTTCTTTTCGAAAGAAAACTCTGGAGTATGAATTCCAATAATTACAAAGTTTTTGTCTTTATAAGTATCGTACCAGGTGTTTAAATATGGCTGGGTTCGAATACAATTAATGCAACTGTAAGTCCAAAAATCTACCAAAACAACTTTTCCTTTCAAAGAAGCAAGTGTTGTTGGAGAGCTGTTAATCCAGTTCTGTAATCCTACAAATTCTTCAGCTTTAACACCTTTAGAATCTAAGCTTACGGAATTGTCTTTAGTTATATTATTTTGTTGGAGAACACTTTTTTCAATATTTGTAATATCAAATTTGGTTGTATCAGCTACAAAAACTTGGAACTTTTTATCGTAACCAGTAATAATTAATACTCCAACAATTAAGAACAAAAGTCCTAAACCGCGTTTAAAAATTCCGTCTGGATTGGAAGCAAATTTAAGTTTTTTAATTAATCTAGACCCTAATACAGAAATTAATAATAGAATTAATGTTAAACCAGCAATGTAAACTAACATATTAGTAACGCCCCACCAAAAGTCTGCCGGTAAAACTGTAGCTAAAAGTAAAGCATAAGTAAAACTGCAACTACTAAACACTGGCCCTAAAGCAGCGCCAAGAAGAACGGGCTGCCAAATACCACTTTTTACTTCGCTAGCCTGCTCCAATAATTTATCAGAGTTTTGGCTTAAACCAAGTTTAACATTAAAAGCATCCCATGTTCTTGGAAATAAAGTAATAAAACCAAAGAATACTAAAATAATACCAGAAACCGAAGTCCAAAATTCTGGTGGAATATTAATAAGAAGTGATGTAGCTTTTAGTAAAAGCGTGAAAAGAAATATTGATACGCCTAAAGAAGCAATAACAATGTAAGGGTACCATTTGTTTTTGTTGGAAGCTGTTCCCCCAAGAATTACCGGTAAAAGTGGCAGAACACATGGAGCAAGAACAGTAAGTATTCCAGCAAAGAATGATACTAATAATAATGACATAGAAAAAAATTTGAATAGGAATGGGCGACCTAAGCCGCCCGGTTTTAGTTTATATATTTGTTAGATTAAGCTTTTGGAGTTAAGACAGTGTCAATAACGTGAGCTACACCGTTGCTTTGTAAAACATCAGCAGTGATTATTGTGGAAGTAAATCCTGAAGCATCAATAAGTTGAGTTGAGCTAGCAGTTTTTCTAACTGTTAATTCTTGTCCTTGAACAGTCTTTAACTTTTGACCATCTTTCAAATCTGCAGCTAGGAATTTTCCTGAAACAGCATGATAAGTTAAGATTTTTGTTAAAGTAGCTTTGTTTTCTGGTTTAACAAGAGTTTCTACAGTTCCAGCAGGTAATTTTGCAAAAGCAGCGTTATCTGGTCCGAATACTGTGAAAGGTCCTGGTCCTTGTAATGTAGCAACTAAGTCAGCAGCTTTAACAGCGGCAACTAGAGTTGTTAAATTAGGAGCGTTTACTACGTTGGAAATAATATCCTTGTTAGCAAACATTGCAGCTCCACCTACTTTAGTTTCGGCAGCTGGAATTAAGACAGTGTCAATAACGTGAGCTACACCGTTGCTTTGTAAAACATCAGCAGTAGTTACGTTTGAAGTGTTTCCAGAGTTATCCATAATCATTACGGAATTACCACTCTTTTTAATTGTTAATTCTTGTCCTTGAACAGTCTTTAACTTTTGACCATCTTTTAGATCGGTACTTAGTAACTTTCCAGCTACTACGTGATAAGTTAAAATGTTAGTTAAAGTAGCTTTGTTTTCTGGTTTAACAAGAGTTTCTACAGTTCCAGCAGGTAATTTTGCAAAAGCAGCGTTATCTGGTCCGAATACTGTGAAAGGTCCTGGTCCTTGTAATGTAGCAACTAAGTCAGCAGCTTTAACAGCGGCAACTAGAGTTGTTAAATTAGGAGCGTTTACTACGTTGGAAATAATATCCTTGTTAGCAAACATTGCAGCTCCACCAACAGATACTGTCTTTTCATCTTTGGTCATGGATGTGTCACTAGACATTTTATTGTCTTTGTTATCATCTTTTTTCATTGTGCCAAAATAAATGGCTGTGCCAGCAATGGCTACAACAGCAATTACACCAAGTGCAATAACTATTGAATTGTTTTTAGAGTTGTTGTTATCGGATGACATAGAATAAAACTTTATTCCATTTGGGGTTAAAACATTTTTATGCTCTTGTCAACCCCTAGGGGTATAGGCATAGCCACAATCCTTACTTTAAAGGGATATTTAGTTATATTTTTTTGACAATTACAAATATTTATGCACTAATATTATAATAATAAATTAATTTCTTCCAAAAAACAAACACAATATGCCTGAAATACAACTATCCCAAAAAGATATAAAAGATATAACAATATCTATCAAAAAAATTGTTGGACAGTTACAGTCTGTATCTATGGTTATTGAGAACAACCAAGTAAAAGGTCAAACATTTACTCAACTTTTAGCCGCAAAGGGAGGGGTTAGCAAAATTTGTAAAGATATAATTTCCAAAGGGGTGTTAAGTCAGCTAGATAAATATTCACTTACCGAATTAGATGAGGCTTTAAACATTATTTTTAAGCTAGATTAAGCTTTAAAACTACTTTGAGTATCTGTTTGGCATTACAATAAGTAATTATAAACTTCTTTTTGCCCTATAGCTATTGGAATGAGTTTAGATATTGTTAAAATATAATTATATCTTTATCTACCTAAATTATAGAGGTGAATAAAATGGTTGCTCAAAGCAATATACAAGTTTGGAAATTCTTTGTAACTTAAACCCTGCTCCACAACTACCCGCTTAATAATTTTATTTAGAGGAGGAAAATGGACCATACTAATATGTGGATAAACTTGATGCACAATATGGTAATCCATTCCCGCGTACAAAAAACTTAATAATTGATTTCCGTTTGAATAGTTTGATGTAACCTTAATCATGTGTTCGGTCCATTCTTCATTAATTTTATTATCAGAGTTAGGCGTAACAAATTCACTTCCATCAAATAAATGAGAAGGTTGAATTATGAAAGAAATATAAAGCCCGGCTACAACCATAAAAATTATGTATCCCAGCAAAGCATTGTAAAAGCCAAGAATTAAAGTGGGAACGGCAATAAATATTAAAATATGGCTAACTTTCCCCAGCCAATAAATTAATTTGGCTTTAAAAGGATGGCCACTAAAATATTTGTTAAAAGTATGGAGGCTAAAAACTGTATAAAAAGCTGCTAAACTATAAATTAACAAAGCGTAAATATGTTGATACCTATGCCAAGGTTTTTTTAACTGCAAAGGGCTCAACCTTAAAATTGGCTCCAAACCAATGTCCGGATCTTGGCCATCTATATTTGTAAGTGTGTGGTGGAAAGCATGAACTTGTTGATATTTATCTGAACTTTTTCCAATTAAATCACTGAATAAAAGCAACAGACTGTTCTGCCAACTTTTTTTACTAAAGGCTCTATGAGTTGCTTCATGACTTATAGAGCCTAAAATTGCTACAAAAATTCCTAGAAAAAAAGCAAATAGTACATTAAACCAAATGTTGCTTCCTAGAAATAGCCAACTAAAGTAGCTACACAAAACTAAAATAAAAACCGTTAAAGTAAAATAATGCAACTTTGAATTTCCCGTTTTCTGTAATTTATTTTCCACAAAATAAGCTTCCACTTTTTGGTTAATTGCCTTGTACAAATCTCCGTGAAACGACTGATAACTAATTTGCATGATAACCTTATTATAACCGTTAGTTCTTAATTGGTCTAGCATTCACTCAAAGAGATTGCAAAGCTTTCTCTTACACCAATAGTAAGAGGGAGTGATGGTCAGGTTCCAAAAAAATAATTTAAATTTCAAAGGTGAATTAACTTGACCAAAGTTATTAGGCCAACCAATTTCATTCTATGTTTAAAAAAATCTATAACAATTTCAGAAAAAACCAATCTTTATATTCAAAAATAAGAAGAATGGTTAAGAAGTTTTTTAAATTTGCTAAATAATTCTTGCCTAATATAAGCAGTATGACCAACATTTTACCTCAAGATATTATAGCTGATCACATTAGAACTAGTTGTTTTATTATTGCCGATGGTGTTCTACCAAGTGGTAAACAGCGTGGTTACGTATTAAGAAGGCTTATTAGAAGATCACTTTCAGCAAGTTTAAAACTAAAAATAGATATAAGTCAGCCAGCATATTTTGAAGAACTGGTTCAATCTGTTGTTAATATTTACAGTGGTGTTTATCCAGAAATAGAAGAAAATAAAGAAACAATTGTTTCCACATTAATTACAGAAGCCCAAAAATACCAAAAGGCCATTGAAGTTGGACAAAAACAATGGTCAAAAATTTTAGCTTAGTTTAACATTTCAGCTTACATTTATGAATATTTTAACATTACTAACTTCGGGCAGCATATTGGCCAAACAATTTGGTTTTATAAATACTGAAAAGCTGGCAAAGCTGGCAAAATCTAAATTTTCTGAAGATGTATATGTAACCGTTAAATTTTCTGGAAAAAAACTGGAAAAAAATATTTTAAAAGTTAAAAAGACTGAAGACTGGAAAGAATATTTTACCAAAATTAGTTCAGAAAACAAGCTAATTCGAATGGAAATTACCGATGCTGTAAACCCGAAATACACTTTAATTTACGAAAATTTCCCAAAGAAAAAAACTTTGGTTTTAACCAAATTAAGCGATTATAAAAGTATAGAAGAAATGTATAGAAATATTGCTACTGGTAACAATGTTCAAAATTTAGCTGAAGAAGTAATTGAAGCCACAAAATTTAGCAACACTAAATTATACACAATATACAATAGTTTATATAAATTAATTAATATTTCTTCCTTGGTAATTTTTGGTTTGGTATTCATGTCTATTTTTGTAGAAGAAAGCTGGGCTAAACTTTGGGTAAATAGCTTGTTAAGAGGTGTGTTAATTTATGCAGGAATTAGTTTATGTACTCAAATTATTGGTTTTTGGCTAAGAAAGTACCCTAACCTAGTTTGGATTAACCAACCAGAACTACTTAAGAAAATTATAAGTAGTAACAAAAACGATACTTGGCAAATTGTAGATAAGTTTGGAGACAAAAAGGAGGAAGACCAAGATACACAGAAATATTTAATTTCTTCCAAATTAGTAAATTCTAGATATAAATACGTCACTATTTTCACTCCGGTAGTAATGCTAGCCTGTTTAATTCTTTACTATATTATATTTTTGCCCTAAAATAATATTAGATGAGCGATAATTATTTTGAATATCCAATTTGGACTAGGTCAATTGAATTAGACCAAGAAATTCGTGAATACAAAATAGATATCACCCAATTTTTAGTTTTTTTTGAATACTATTTAAATGAACTTACCTGGCAAGATAAGGCAGTTACAAAGGAAGCGGCAATTAACCTAATATCAACCAATGAAGGCTTAGACATTCAGGTTGTTTCGATAGATTTTTCTGAAAATGAAGTTGATCAAAAGTACCAAGAATACATCAGTTTTTTTGCCGAGCCAGCTTTGCTAAATAAAATTATTTCCAACTTAAAATCTAGCTCTGCTGAACACTCAGAGGAAGGTTTGATTGCTGAAGAGTTTATGCACAAATTAATAAAAATGAAGCGGGAAATTAAAAGTTTGCAGAACAGTCTTTCTAATAGTGCAAACGATCCCAGTCAGAATGAAGATCCAAAAGTTTTGAAAGAGGAAATTAAAAGTTTAAAAAACAAAATTTTAACCAGCTTGACCGAAACTGAAATTTTAACAAAAGATAAGCAATATTTTCAGGAAATTATAAAAAACTTTTCCAACCAAAATATTAGCTTAATTTCTCAAAAAATTAGCCAGCAAAACAACATTAACACAAGCAGTATGACTCAACAAAACTTCCAAAACAGCAATATTAATAATTCAGGCAACATGAATTTCGGCCAAAATTATAGTGAAATGGTTAGTAATTCTAGGCAAAAAATTGTAGAAATGGTAAAGCCAACAGACGATAGCGAAGATAAACTTATTCAAATTCAAGGCTATTTGCTTGAAATTTTAGAATTAATTACTACCAACCAAGAAATTCCCGAAATTCAAAAGGAAGTAGCCATTAAAGCAGTTAACCATATTACAGAAAACTCTGAACACAACGCTAATTTAGATGATAAAAAAACTGGTATTATTCAAACAGCCTTGGAAACTATTTCCTCTATTTTTAACGGAGTTAGCAGTACTGTTAGCAACTTAGAAACAGTTAAGAATTTAGCAGGAATCTTCGGGTTAAAGATTTAATTTGGAAAAATTTAGAAGTATTTAGAAATTTAACTAGACCATTATTAGTGATTTATTAAGAATTATTTATGAACAAAAATGAACAAATTACTCCACAATTTCTAGCCGAAAAAACTTGGGATTTATATCAAACTTTTGGCGTACCAATTGAAATTTCAGAAGATATTTTAGAAAGTCACGGCTTAAAACTAGACTCTGAATTGCTAAATAGTTTAATTTCTGAACATCAAAAACTATCTCAAACAACTTCAGCTGGACAATTTAAATCTGGTCTAGATCAAGATTCAGAAAAAACAAGGAAGTTACACACTTCTACTCATATTTTACACTCAGTTTTACGAGACACTTTTGGCACAGATGTTAAACAAAAAGGTTCGGCTATAACCAACGAAAAAGCCAGATTCGATTTTACACTTACCAATAGTTTAAGCACCGAGGAAATTAACTCTATCCAAGACAAGGTTCAAGCAATTATTGATAGACATTTGGAGATGGAAAAATTAGAAATGAAACAAGAAGAGGCTGCGAAACTTGGTGCAATTGGTTTGTTCGGCGAAAAATACGGCGACATTGTTAGTATTTATACCTTAAAAGATGGCCAAGGCACAGTTTACTCACGCGAGTTTTGTGGAGGACCGCATATTAGTAATTCCAAAGAAATTGGTAAATTTGTAATTTTGAAACAAAAGTCTATTGGCCAAGGTCTAAAAAGACTAGAATTTACAGTTGAAGACTAGCTTTTTTCTTGACAATTAAGGCCTATTTCCTTTCAATTGTTAAATATATGGCCAACAAAAAGATTAAGGCAGTTGTAAAAATAGTAATTCCAGCAGCGAAAGCTCAAGCAGGGCCTCCGGTAGGTTCAACATTAGGACCTTTAGGTATTAACCTAATGCAGTTTGTTAAAGATTTTAACACTCAAACCGCCAACATGGTAGGTGGCATTCCAGCCTTAATTACTGTATACGATGACAGAAGTTTCGAATTCGTTCTTAAAACTCCAGCTGTTTCAGAATTAGTAAAGCAAGCTATTAGTATAACTTCTGGCGCTTCAGACCAATTAAGAAAGAAGGTAGGAAAAATTACTAAAGCTCAAATAAGAACCATTGCCGAAAGAAAGATGGAAGATTTAAACTGCTACGATGTAGACCAAGCCATGAAAATGGTAGAAGGAACATGCCGCAGCATGGGAGTTACAGTAGAAGCCTAGTAGTGGAGCAGTTTACGAGCCACAAACGTAAGATTTACTATAAAACAAATTGATTACGCCTTCGGGCGTTTTCTTTGTATTTAATAAAACCGTGTAGCGGCGATATTTACTATCGCCATTTGGGCACTTAATTATGGGAGATTTTAAACCAATAAAAAAGCCGTTACTAAAAAGCGACGGACTGGGAACTTGTGGAGTTTGAAAATTTGAAATTTAGGATTGGACGTTGACACCTGCTCTCAACTCGGCACTGTCAAGTACTTGCCTTACATCAGGATTAAGCCTAGCAACTGAAGCTTGTGCTTTAATCCATGCGGTTTTGTCTATATTAGGCTGTGATAATGTGACTTCTGGCAAATTATCAAGTACAGCTCCTGTCTCCTGAATTTGTTTCTCACTTAAAGCCATAATAAAGGCTACCTCTTACTATACTAAATCTATTTTAGAGAGTCACTTAAAATTCATTTTGTCAATATTCAAAAACCCAAAGCACTCTTCACAACCTTAAAATTATGTGTATTAATTAGAAGCCGTAAAGCAATGGAGCAAAATTATACAAACTAATTATAACAGTAGTGAGGACAAAGAAATTGCGGAACAATTAGCAAGTTATCTTTGGCTGAGAAATTATAACAACGAGCTTGTTGTATATGCTTCAAGCCTTAGCTTAACAATCTATACATATGACTTTCTTACTACTTATCCTGAAATTAGGTACGAGTGGGAAGAGTACGTCAACGACTTTTATAGCTACTTGCTAAATACCATTGAAGTGCAAAACTTTTTGGGAAGAAGGGAGTACGGCCTTGAAGAAGACTGTGATAGTATTTTTAAAGTTGCCCAGCAATACTTAGCAGCTTTAGCAATACACTTTGGTGATATGGCTATAAAAAAAGTATGTCCACCAATTAGGTTATAAAAGCAAAGAACTTTTAAAAATCGTTCGAAATATGGACGGTTTTTTCTTTGGTTAAAAAATCGTTAAGTTTAAAAACATTTCAATAAATACAATTAGAGTAAGTACCCCTGGTAAGGGGTCAAGCCCTAGGCTTGGGGGTAGTTTTATTTTTCGCCCAATAAAAAAGCCCTCTTCACAATTAACTTGTAATGAGAGCGAAATAACCAGAATACGATGGGAGAAAAATTGAATTATGCAGCAGATTTCTGAGTCAAAATATTGATTCGCTCCTTCTCTGCCGAGGTCATTAAATGACCTTGTTCCTGTAGGAACTCAGCGCTCTTTCCTTTTGCGTTAGCTTGTTCAAACTCACGCATAAAATCTCTTCCAACAGCATTTGACATATAGTTTCTTTAATTATTATTTTTCCAACTAAATATTTTTCCAAAAAACAAAAATGTCAAGCAGCATTTCTTATTGTAAGTAATTTTTCCTCTTCCCAAAACATATTTTATATGCTGTAATTAAGTATTGTTAAGCAAAGGAGCAAAAACAATTAGAGTCCTAACAGAAGAGGATGAAAAGTTTAAAAGCACTGTTTGTTCAAATACATACCGAACATACGCTAACAGTATGGAAGGTGAGATTTTGCAACAAATATCTGCTGAAACTTTCTTCGACTGGTGCTTGGAATGGTTAGACAATAATCCTCCAGAGCCAGACAAATGGGAAAAATTCAGCAACCATTTTAAAATCGAGTTGCTGACATTCGCCGAGGTACAAAGTTTGTTGTTGCAACTAAATTATTCAACAGGAAATTTGTACTTGATGTATCAATTCAGCCTATATAACTTGGCTGAAGAAATGCTTTTCATAGTGCTCAGAGCCTTCTCGAGTAACGAACAGTACCCAATGATTCAGGCCGAGTTAGCTAGAAGACAGCAGTCTATCTACTACTAAAGGCCATACAAATAAATTTTATAAACGCCAAATGCACTAGCTAGGCGTTTTTTTTGTCAGTAATTTTCCCCTACTCCTTCCCATCTCTCCAATTAGCCCCAATTCCTGCCTCAACTAAAATTGGAACTTTTAAGGGTTGGTTTAATTGCATTACTTCTTCAACAATTTTAGCTACTTGTTTAGCAATTTGGGTTGGCGCTTCTATAATCAATTCATCGTGTACTTGTAATATCATTTTAGCTTGATTAAGTATTTTTGAGCCTGACAAAACCTGCTTATCTTCTTTGCTTAAAGTTTGCAGGCTGGAGGTTTCCCCTGTTTCAAAAATTTGGTGTAATTGCACCATGGCTTTTTTAATTAAATCGGCGTTGCTACCTTGTAAAACGGCGTTAAATGCTGCCCGTTCGTCTATTTTACGTAACATTACCATGCTTGAATTTAAGTTCTGAAAATGCCTTCTGCGACCAAACAAAGTTTCTACGAAGCCTGTTTCTTTAGCTTTTGTAATTGTGCTTTCAATAAAAGGTTTTACCTTACTAAATTTATCAAAATACTTGTTAATAAATGCTGCTGCTTCTTTCTGGGAAATTCCAAGTTGTACTGCTGTGGCAAAGCTTCCTTGTTGGTAAACCAAAGCAAAATTCAAGGTTTTACCCAATCTGCGTTGCTGTTTAGTAACACTAACTAAAGGCACATCAAAAATTTCCGAGGCCGTTCTTTGGTGAATATCTTGGTTCAAAGCAAAAGCTTCGGTTAAAACTTCGTCCCCGCAAAAATGAGCCAGCAAACGTAATTCTATTTGGGAATAATCTGCACAAATTAAGCTATTTCCTTTTTCAGCTGCAAAACAAGAACGTATTAACGGACCATATTCTGGATTGCGAATTGGAATATTTTGCAAATTAGGGTTGTTACTAGAAATTCTACCAGTAGCCGAACCTAGCTGGTTATACTGGGTGTGAATCCTACTGTTTTCATCTAGCACCTGCAAAAAGGTTTGGGTATAAGTTGAACTTAATTTGGCAACTGTGCGGTAATCTAAAATGGGTTGAATTAAATTATTTTCATCAGTTAAAAGAAGCTCTTCCAACACCGCTCTATCTGTAGAAATTTTACCAGTTTTTGTTTCTTTTAATAAATATCCACCTTGTTTTAAAGCTTGGCCTAATTGAGCAGGACTATTTAAATTAATAGTTTTTTGGGTTGGGTCAGCTTCACTGCTACCTAAAATTTGATTAAATTTTTGCAATATTTCTTGTTGCAACTGGTTGGCTTTTAAAGTTAGTTGTGTGTCTGTTTCTTGCAAAGATTGCTTGTTAATGTATGCTCCATCTTTTTCAATTTTAGCTAGAACAAAACTTAAAGGTGATTCAATTTCCTGCCACAATTTAAATATTTGGGAAGGCAAATTTTGCTGCAAAAACAAATAAGTTTGAATTAAATACTCCGGTTTAGAATTATTATTAGAAGGCAATGCCCCCTCAAAAAAGGACTGAGCAGAAGCCTCGGGATGTGCATCTTCTTTAGCAACATCAGTACCCTTGGTAAGGGGTGATTGCATAGCAATCGGGGTAGTTTTGGAAATATTAAAATTTCCCAATTCTAAACCTAAAGAAATATCAAAACAATTTTTAGGGAAATTACCAAATAAACCAATTTGATGTGCAAAAGTTTTAACATATAAAAATAATAATTTAGAGCTTTGGGAAGAAACCCAATTTTGAAATTCTGACAATTCTTCTTCTGTATTTAAATCAATGCTTGCTTGCTGCTCGGTTGAGATTGAACTATTTTCTACAGAATCTACCCAACCCAAATACACCATGGTTACACCCATATTTTCACTGGCATAAATGGCAATTATTGTTTGTGGGGAATTGGGAATTTGGGAGAGCATATTATGTTTGCACTAATAATTAATTGGCTTAAATTAGCTAATGTATTACATTACCAAGAACCGTATTCATTTAAACATGTCAATTACAGCAGTTTAAATTTATAATGTGTAACTTTCGTAGGGGAGAATCTTGATTCTCCTGTTCCAAGTTACACAGAGAATAACTAATACCCAACCCACAAAAACCTTCATTAAAACAACATTCCCAACCAACCCAAAAATTTTTTGACCAAAGCATTTTTTCATGCTTAGAATTTAAATGGTATTTGTTTTTGTTACAAATTACCAAATTAACATTTTGAATTAAAGTGAGGAAAAGAGATGGTGGCAAGTAGTCCAACTTCACCGAGTCACAACAACAGTGGAGGTAATGGCAAGTACACGGCTGAATTTTTTCAGAAACTTCTGGAAAGTCCGCAAATGTTTGGTTTAGTTCCTTTAGTTTTTTGCGTTGGCATAAATAGTTTGTTTCACTCTGTGGAGCCTATTCTATCCATCCCAATGCAATTTATATTTGGAATGTTTAGCCAAATTTCTGGATGGCTTCTAGTCATTCCCTTATTTCAAGGATTCGACGGTGGCAAGCCAGCAATTCTCCTTCAACTAACATTCTTTCTTGTTTCATCTTATTTTGAAACAAGCAGACAAGCAGCCGGGTGTTTATTTACCCACGAGCAATATGTTGAATTTGAAAAAGCTTTAACAAGCAGTGCTCTTGGTCCTATGTTCGTACCTTTTTTAAAGGGAAGAATAAAGCCAGATAAGAAAACTTATTACAATCTAAATACTTACAATCTACTCACTCAAATAAGTAATGTAGGTATAGATCCAAAAAAGTTTGCTATGCAGTGTTTTTTAGCTTTCGTTCTTGCTGGAACTTCAGGTAACTTTATGGAAAAATTCTTTCCATCAGGCAACCCAACTCAAGCAGCTTCTAATTTAATTATTGAAGTTTCTCGTTATGGTTTTGTTAAGGGTGAATGTAATTTTGCAGACCCAAAAAATCCTAGCAGTCAGCGTTTTTGTCATAATGACATAAACACAACGCCAATTCCAGCAGCAAAATATAACGGCCCTAAATTCAGAACAGAACCTAAAATTAACATACCCTTCATCGTAGCCTTCTTTCTTTATAGTTGTACGTTTTGGGAAGGAGAATTACTAAATATACCTCTATCTCCCAGAATCGATAGACCTGAGAAAGTTGTTACAAAAAATGGTAAATTAGTTGTTGTAAGAGAGATTGGTCCATACCTTAAATATTTTATATTTGGGTTATTGGCTTCTTACAACGTAATTACCTCAGCTGAGTCAATGGTATTGAATAAATCCGATGTGTTTACCTCTATTATAATGCACGCAGCCTTTTTAGCAGCTTGGACTTGGTGTGGTTTTATACCCACTCAAATACAGGAAGATGTTCTAACTAAACAAGAAACTTTACGTAAAGAACTCACAGCTAAAAAACAGAAGCAAGTAAAAGAAATTGCTGAAGAGTACGGCAAGAAAAAATATGTTCACACTGGAGTATCTTTAGGTGACTGGATTCATATACATTGCTGTCTCAACGTAAAACACTTTTTAGGTGCTATTACAGAAGAACAGTACAACTCTGAAAAAGAGAAGTATGAAAAGAAGTCCACCCTTGCTCGTCATGGAGCTAAAAGTGGACAGTTCTGTACCGCAACTAAAGCTGAGATACTAAAACTAGGCACTGAGTTTCATCAAAAAGCTATAGAAGGAAATCGAAAATGGATTAGCCAAAATTACTATGTTTTTGAAAAAGCTGCGAAAGAAAAAGAGTACGGACAAGCATCTAACAATGCCAACCCTAATACTTCACCTGCACAAGCTACACCTCAAAAAACACAAGTTGTTGGCGGAGCAGCTGCTCCGAGTCCTGGTATTCAAACCGCCGTTTCACCAAACCCCGTAGCTACAAGTTTAAATGCACAAGCACCAGCGACACCCCCACGTCCACCTCAGCAGCAGTAGTTTAATTCAAAAAACCAAAACACCCTTGTTCGTTATGCTACATCTAGTAGCAAATTAAACGACAGGGGCTTTTTTTATGGTCAAAAAATAATCAGAGAAAGGTAACATAATCTCTGAAGCTTTCCCCCTACTTATACAATAAGCCAATAGCCAACGCCAACACCGAGGACATAATTGAAATTAACCAATACCTCATAGTAACCTGGCTTTTTGTCCAGCCAATTGCTTCTAAATGGTGATGAAGAGGAGCAGCTAAAAACACTTTTCTTTTAAAAATTTTCTTTGATAGCGTTTGAATTATAACCGAACCTTCTGTAAGTAGCAAAATGAAGCCTGCAATTGGTAAAATATAAATTGTATCTGTCATTATTGCTACAACGCCCAGAGTTGCTAAAATTCCCATAGTTCCTGTGTCACCCATGTAAAACTTAGCTGGTGGAATATTATACCATAAATAAGCAGCCATTGCTCCAACCATAACCATTAAGAAAGTAGAAATATCGTAAAAACCTTTAGCAAAAGAAATTGCGGCAAAGCACAAATAAATAGGAATAAAAACTCCAGCACTCATTCCATCAAAACCATCTATCATAGAGCTTCCCCACAACCCCATTAACACCCCAATAGTAACCAGCACAATTAACCAACCACTGTTTATACCAAAAGGAAGTGGAATGTCTGAAAATTGCAAATGGTAACCAAAAATGCTAATTTGGTTTAGCCCTAGCCTTAAATGAAACCAAAGCCCAACTCCAACACTTAAAGCAAGCATAGCAAAAACTCTGTAGTTTAGTTTTAAACCACCCGCAAAATAGTTTCCACCGCTTTGCATTACAGCCAAAGCATCGTCTATAAAACCAAGAACCGAAGCAAAAAACAATGTTGCAATAGGAATAAAAGTTTGTCTTCTAGAAATAAAATTTAGAAATTCAAAAGTTTTGTTATCTGGCTCTGTTCCTATTAAAACAGTTGGTTCAATTTTAAGTAAAAGCCACAAAAAAATAGCAAAAGAAATAGTGGTAATCCAAATTAAAAGCCCTCCAGCTCTTGGTACCTGCAACTTAGCTTCATCCTGTTTATAAAAATCTTTGGTTACAGTCAATTCTTCACCTGTCATGGTTGCAGATCTGCTTTTTTTCTTCCAAAATTTAAGGAATACTAACAATTTTATTAAGTAAGGAGCCCACCAAATTGCAATTAAATAAGATACAGCCGTAAAAGTAAACAGCTTGGCTGCTTCAATAAGTATTTGATCAACAAGTAATTCTTTCATAATGCTATAACTTCTTTAAAAATATTAGTATCCAGTTTACGCCAATTAACATACTTACTACAAAAGCACAAACAACCAAACCAATTAAGGCTAGCCAAAGCAATTTGTATTTTTCGAATAATTGATCCATGGTACCTTAAAACATTGTTTCATCAGTTTCTTTTGTCAATTTAGTATGTGCATTTTTTGACAATAAGCTATTTTAGGCTAAAATATTATATATAATATGCCAAACTACAGGCACAACTTTTCTAGAATCTTTGCTATTTTTTTTGTAATAGCAGTTCCGTTCATTGTTATATACTCCCTAGGTTTTGATTTAAACTTGGCTAACAGAAAGCTAAACAATACAATTTCTATTAATATTGAAACTTTACCCCGAGGAGCAGATATTATTAATCAGGGGAAGAAAATTTTAGAAACTCCGCAGGAACTTAAAGCCAAAGATAATCAAACAATTCCTATAGAAATAAAACTGGATGGGTACCAACCCGAAAACTTTTTAGTTTGGGCTTCACCAGATCAAAACACTTCAGCCAGAATTACCAAATTATCTTTGCTCCCACAAAAAAATGATGAAATTGCAAAGTTTGAAAATGTTAAAAACCTAACTTTTCTTTCAGATTCATATCTTCTGGCACAGAGAGATAATAAATTTTTTGTTCAGCAATATGCTTTTACAGGAGCCCAAGGCAATTTAGAGGAAGTAAAATTAACTGGCATAGTTACTGAAATAACCTCCAACAACTGGGTTAATTTAGGACAGAATGCTTTTTGGAACCCTAAAGACAACTTAGTTTTAAATAAAAATGAATCGACTTGGACTTTAACAAACTTGGCCATTTTCCCCAACAGTTTTTCTTCTCTTGTGGTTTTGGAGCAATCAACTTTTTTGGCTTTAGATACAAATAATTTGTTGTGGCAATTAAATTTAGAAGTTGAGAGTTTTATTTACCTAGAAGATAATATTCAGAACTTAACTTCAACCCAAACTCCAAATAACGTTTGGTTAAGAAAAGATAACAATTTAATACGATTAAACAGAGGAATTCAAGACGTTAACAACTTTATTTTAACAGACAAAATATATTCGGTTTTCCCTGAAGAAATAAGCCTTATACCAAAAACTGTGCCTGCATGGAAAAGAATGACTTTAGAAAGTCTGAATCAAGGTTTATTGGTTCAAATTGAACAAAATTTATACTACATACCAGATTATGAACCAAATGAATGGATTAAACTAGCTAACAACGCCCAAGTGTATGAAACATCTGGCAATTCTTTATTTTGGATAGACGATCAAAAAATAGTTCACACTTACAATTTATATTTAAAAGAGTGGAACACTATAGCCACTTTAAAACTTGATGAAAACTTAGAAAATGTTAAACTAAGTTATTATTCCAGCTGGAATAGAATTTTTGTTCACACCCCCAATAAAGTTATTGCAATCTGGTTTGATAAAGAAATCTACAACAAAAATATTTTGGGATATTACACCGTTGAATGGATAAATGAAGCAAATTGTTATAATAGAATTGTAGACAGATACCAATTTTGTACAAAAGATAGTAAGTTAATTACATATAAAAACCTAAGTCTTTGGTAGTGATGTTGTAGCAAGCTGTCACCCTTGTATATGTCATAAATTTCAGTGACAGAATTTAAATCTTCTTTTAGATTATTTCTGTTAAATTTTTAACAACATATATTCTAACATAATATGCGTTTAAATGATAATACTTTAACCAAGAATTACCTTAGACATATGAAACAATTAGTTCAAGAATATGAATTAATTAAAACAAGGAAACATCCTAGATATGTATTTGTAAATGAATTCTACAAAGCAAATAATATAACTAGACAAAACTTCATCAAATATTACAATAGGTATAAATTAGTTTCTATGGATAGTAGTTTAATTCCAAAGAAAAGAGGGAGAAAGTTTGGTAGTTTAAAAAGTATTCCTTTCATACAGAATAAGATTATTGAACTTAGAAACCAAGGATTTGGTAGATATGAGATACACGATTTCCTTTTACCTAAGTATGGTAAATATACTCCTTCACCTACGACTATTTACAATATACTATTAAAGAAAGGATTGAATAGATTAGATCCAAGAGTAATTCAAACTAACAAAAGAAGAATCATTAAAGATAAAGCAGGAGAATTAGGCCATATGGATTGCCACAGACTAGCTAAAGGAATACTGGAGGGTGAAAAGAATGAATACTTTCTACTAAGCTTAACAGATGACTTTACTAGAATAGTTATGACCATACTAATACCTAATCTGCAAGCTCTAACAGTTATGCTTTATACTCAAAGATTATTAGCAGTATTCAATAGATGTTACAACATAGATTTTCAAAGTATATTAACAGACAATGGACCCGAATTTGGAAGGAAAGAAACAAAAGAAGAAAACAAACAAAACCATCCATTTGAAAGATTACTGTTAGAATACAACATTAAGCATAAGTACACTAGAGCCTACAGGCCACAAACCAATGGTAAAGTAGAAAGATTCTGGAGAAGTTTAGAGGAAGAATTACTTAGAGAGCAAGTATACCCAGATAAAGAAAGTTTAGAAGAAGAATTATTTGAATATTGTTGCTACTTCAACCATATTAGAAGACATCAAGGTATTGGTAATATTACTCCCTATGAGAAACTTAATTCTGTCACTGAATAAGTTGACATATACAACCCTGAACTTGTTTCAGGGTATAGGTCATTGAATAACGGTAAAACGAAGAATTTTTTGTTACATTTTTCGTGGAACATGCCGTGAAGATGTTTTTAACTTTAATAACTCTATTTATCTATATTTCCTTGACAAATAGCATAGTAACTATTCCTATACTTCAGTATGAATCCAGACTACCAAAGTTTTTTATTGGAAGTTATTGGCAGTCTATTGCAACCTATGGGTATTGACCCAGAATATTTAGTTGAAAAAGAAAGTCAGCAGTATAGAATTACTATTAATTCCAAAACAAACCCAATTCCAACCGATCCAAACTTCATCTTCAGCTTACAACATATTGCAAGAGTAATTGTTCACCACACTTTTCCAGAAGAAAAAGAACATTTCTTGCTTGATGTTGCCGGTGCCAAAAAATCTAGAGAAAAACTAATTGGCGAACGCGTACCTGTTTTAGCTGAAGAAATAGTATTAAAGCAAGGAACAACAATTATTTTAACAGGGTTAAGTGGCTACGAAAGAAAGTTAGTTCACGGTATTTTAGCAGAAATTAAAGGTTTGCAAACTACCAGCGTTGGAGAACCACAGAACCGTAAATTATTAGTAATGCCAACCTCTGACACAGGAATTGGTGGAATAGAAAACGCCAAAGTTGTTAATTTGTTTAGCTAATAGATTTGTTATTAAAGCTTTTACTAATTTAAGCCGATATAGCCCAAACAGTAAAATGTACTTTATCCGTAGTGTTAGAAGCTTTTCTATAAACTAGCCTCTTAGACTTCTTACTAGATTAATTTTAGGAGTGAATGTTTACTGACAATTGCACAATAAGCATACTCTTTTACAAAACTATCATGAGCTACGATTAGCTGGAATTTTCTAAACAAAATACTTTTCTCCATCAAAAATTATTTCATCGTCAACCTCAACTTTTTCTACCTGTAAAAAGAAATCTACATGAAATCTAGCTTTATGGGCTTGTATTCCTTGTTTTTTGTATACTGTATGCTTTTCACCCAAAGATAAATGGACACCAACAATTCTTTCAAAAGCGGTTATATCTCCAATAATTCTGGTTTTAGAAATTGCCCTGTTCAAACCAAAACCAATTTCTCTAATTACAGGTCTTTCTAATTCTTTTATAGCCTCAAGAACAGATAGAAATTCTTTCGGAGCATTATCAGACCAGCCAGTTACTAAACCTTTAGTAATATCTACTCTAAATTTTTCTGGTGTAATAATTTCAAACTTCTGATTTGCAAAAGCGTAAACCATAAAACTGCCATTCATATTTTCTAAATCTACAGCTTCTGTAAAAACTTCACCAATAGGAAAAGTTCCACCCACATTATCCATTTCAGAATAATCGCCAATGTTTAGTTTCGGCATTTCTAAATTTCCGCTAACAACCAGTTCAGTTTCGCCAGACTTTATTTTTAAAACTGAGCTCTTTGATAATTTTTTTTGCAAACCTAGGCCATGGCTTCTGTAATAATTTTGATCATAAGCAAGAGAGTTGATGTAAACATCCCATACGTCTTTATTATTACGATAAAGATGAACATGCTCTATAGTTTTTAATTTCTGTTGGAATAAATATATTCTAATTCTAAAATCATCAAGCCTAAAACTGGCTGATTGAACCAAAACAACCAAATCTTTAGGCGAAAGATTATCAAATTCTGCAATAATTTCTTCTTTTGAAACATCATCAAAATTCACAAACTTTGCCTCTGGTAAAACCTGCCTATAGGCACTTGTTAGTAATTTAGTTAATTCATCTTGATTGTCATAAATTACTAAAGCTTGGTTTTTTGTTGAATCAAACTCTATAGATAAATTTAGGATATCTTGAATATTTTTAACAGCCTTAGGAAGAAGTTCCGAGTTCATAATTTAGTTGTAATTAGCGAGATGCATTTTGGCAACAGTAGCGGCGAGCCCATCTCGCCATTGCACTTTGTAAATAAAACAAATGCCTTGATTCGAAAAACAATTTTAAGACAAAAAATACCACCCTTGGACAACCTTGGGGGCATTTTGAAATCATGTAGTTTTTATCAACACCTTTCTGCCAAATCAAAGTTAATCTGAGGCATGTACAATAGACAATCAGCAGACGTATTAATTGGCCTTGGGCGATTACAATAATAATGGTAATGTTTGCGAACTTGAAAAAGTCTTATAAAACCAAAGTTTAGTTCTGAATATCTTTTAAAAATAAAAGTAGCTTCATAAAATATAGACTGCAAATTAAATTTTAAAATTCGATTTGTACCAGTCGTAATCTTAACCCAATGGCTATATAATAGCGACTCCATTAATACAAAAATCGTAAAAATCAACGTTAGATACGCAAATATCATAATCATAACTCCTAAAAACAATAATTTAACACGCAACTATACACCCTTTATTCCCCAAAAATAGGCTTTTGTCAAGGGTTTTAACACTTCCTTCCCCCTACCCAACAAGCACAGCAGATTCAACATTTTTAGCTAAATCTTTATCAAAAGTAAGTAAACTTGTAGTATGGTTTTCAGCACTTATAGCCAAGTAACAATCGGCAAACGATAACTTTGAGTTACATAAGTACAGTGGAGCAATATCCTTAAAAAGAATTCTATTTACTATAAATTTTGGATATGAGAGTATATTCTCCACACCAGTAACAATAGTGTAACGATCAATTTTATAAACTTTCTCCATCACCCAAACCATTTCTACAATAGCAAGATCATTTATATAAATTTTTCTTAAATTGGGGTTTTCTAATATTTTGTTAACTAGTTCAAAATGCTTCGGAACATCTCCAATAATAAATCTTAACAATACATTTGTATCTATGCTACAAAACGGTAAGCCTTCAATTACGTTGACCATGTATCTTCTCTAGCTTTTTTTATATCCGCATTAGACACAGGGCCAATATTATTATCTTCCATGTGTTTCTTTATTTTATCTCTAAAATTTTTCATTTTTAATTCATAATCATCTATCTCCATAACAATTTTACCATCTTGAATAGTTAAATTAAATTTTAAACCGGGTTTAATAGACAATATCTTCCTTATTTCTTCAGGAATAACAACTTGCCCCTTACTGGAAACAGTAGTAGTATATGACATATAGTAAGATTATTATTTAAGTAAGATAATGTCAATTGGTAATCCGTAGCGACCACCACTGTGTCGCCATCACATGTTATAAATAATACAAACAATTTAATTTGAGGAATAAATTATGCAACAAAAAAGGAGGGATAACCCCCCCTTCTATGTTTTATTAAGCTGGGAGGATAAATTCTTCCCCTACATTCTTAATAATTCTTGCTGTACATTGTGTCTTCGTCAGTTCTGGAATAGCTTTGTTGGTCAGATGCTTCTGGGAACCATAGGCCAATTTCGTTTGTTGCTTCTTCTAATGTTTCACTGGCGTGGAATAAGTTATGAATTGCTCTACCTTCTACGTTGGCAATGGAAGGAGAATCTACTGAAAAGTCTCCTCTAATTGTTCCCATTTCGGCTTTGAAAGGAAGTGTGTGTCCTGCTAACTTTCTAATCATATCTATAGCTTGAACACCTTCAACAACCATAGCTACTACAGGGCCGGAACAAAGGAACTTAACCAAGTTATCGGCTACATTTTTACCAATTACTGCCTTATCATCTGTTCCCAAAAATTCTACTGGGTTTAGGTTTAATGGTTCAAAACCGCTAAAACTTTTGTCACCTAATCTTGAAACCCAAGCTGCGTTTTCAAAAGGAACATGCTTCTTTACCAATTCTTCAGAAGGTGTTTGCATTTTCATGGCTACAACTTTCAATCCAGCATTTTCAATTCTTCTAATAATTTCTCCAACTAAACCTCTGGCTACACCATCTGGTTTAATCATACAAAAAGTTCTTTGGTAGCGAATACCTTTAATAACTGGGTGGTTTAAATTTGGGTTAGACATAGTATATTGTTTAATAATGCTTGATGTGAAGGGAAGAAATGTCAAGGCTGCTGGATGACTTGGTAACTGTACTTGAAATAAGTTTAAAAGTGTGCTAATAGTAAATAGTCTTCATCAGTAGAATAAATTAATGTTTGATACAGATAAAGTATATAGTGCCAAGGCCTTGCTGGCATACACATCGGAAACTCATAGCTATTACGGCAGCTTCGAGCCTTCCTTATTTACAGAACATGTGCTTAATCTTCCAAAAAACCAAACTGTTTTCTTTTGCGATGCTCTTATAGGGTATAGATTTGGTAAAATTTTTGGAACTTACAATATCACATTTAAAATATTAGGTTATACTATTGTGCAAGAGAAATTCAATGGATACTCCAAAGAATATATAGCAATAGCATTATTATCAGTGGAAAATATTTAAAAATAAATAAATAAATAAATGCCCAATCCTAACCTGGAACTGGGCTTTTTTAATTTCAAAAATATTTTGACCAAATAATTTAAAACATTTTATTTCAAAATTAGTTGTTACAGGTTTACAAAATGGGCGACTTAGGTTTGCTAAACGTTGCTGAATGTTTTATTTACAGTTTTGTTGTTTTAAGTGGTTTAATAAATTATGAGTTAAAGTTGGATCAATTAAGCAGTGCAAGTTGTGTAAGCCAAGTTTACGAAATTGAACTGGAAGACGAAATTATAACACACTTTGGAGTAAAAATTTATTTTAGAAAAGATAACATTTCAAACACCTTTGTATATTATTTAGAGCTAACAAATATAAGTGCCTGGGATGATATTGAGTTTACTATTATAGTGGATTATCCGCTTTGTGTAATTTCACAAGATGAAACTTATATTCTACAGTTTACCACAACAGAATATATTGAAAAAGTAAGGTTTAAAATTGTTCTTTTACAATAAACTGACCAAAAAAAATAATGCCCAATCCTAACCTGGAAATGGGCATTTTTAGTTTTTGCGAAAATGTTTATTCAAGTTCAACTTTTAAATCTGATGCACTTAAATTTAAGACATCAATTATATCATTACAGACTGATAAAATATTGCTGCAAAACATTTCCTTAATATCAGCATTTTTATAATAAACAACCAAAACTTGCTCTTCTAGTCCCGACTTAACAAATATCTTACTAATATTTGAATCGAGCTTAATTACCTTAATATCAAGATCTAAGTTGACTGTAATTAACCTCATCAAATTATTCTGTTGTTCTGTCATATTAACACTTTATTTTAGTTCCTTTAATACCAATACCTATTTTATTAAAACGTGCAAGGAAAAAGATTCTTTCTTCTCATTACCTCTATCCACATAAAATTCTAGATGTGTGTGTGGTTGCTTTACACCGTTTTCACCAGGCTGGTTGTGTCCAGTGATATGTTGGCTTCCAAATCTAAAATTTCTACCGTTCGATTCAATTAATGCTGTTCTATCATTGAATTGGTGTTCATTTCTAGTTCCTGCGTCTATAGATCCAACAAATAAAATTCCTAAAAGTATATGCTGCGTAAAACTTAGTGTAGGATTAGGCATGTCTAGCAACTTTCTTTTTAATTCGGCTGTATAGCCGAGCTCCTTTTGAGATATAATCATTTCATCAAGTAGAACAAAAACTTCCTTAATTTCCTCTTTAGAAAAGATACTATTGTTTTCAAAAGCATCTAAAATAAGTCCTTTGTGATTAAGCTGATATTTTTTAAATTTTGAATCAAAAAACATACTTGAGGATAAAATGTTTTTTAGAAATGAATATTTGTCTTCATTAGTGGTTGGCATTTTTGAATCAAACACTCCATCTAAATATTCAGAAAGTCTGATATATGAACTTAGAACTTCCTTGATCTCCTTAACACGCTCTGCTTGGGTATTTTCGTTTTGCGAGGTTTGCGACTTTTTTTCTGCAGCAATTCTTAGCGCTTCGGCTGTTGGAGGTTTAACTTGTAAAATTTGCAGAGACATCTTATTTTTACTTCATTATAACTAACAAATTGTATTTTGGAAAATTTAAAGCACTTACCTTACCCTTGACAAACAATTAAAATTTTTAGCATTATATGATCTTATGGATTAGCTGGTTCTAACCGGAGTTGGCCGAGCGGTCAATGGCAGCAGACTGTAAATCTGTCGGGTTTTCCCTACCAAAGTTCAAATCTTTGACTCCGGACCATAAAACAACCAGTTTTTCTATAAGCTTACAGAATATGTATGAAATGTAGCTACCTTATGATTGCTAAATTAATTAGTAATAATTAAAATTAAATTTCATAAATCGGCTCCAGGACCGCATCTAGCTTTCTTCCAGATTGGCTAGTCTAACCACGCGAAATCTTATCATTGGCCTAACCACAGGATAAAGTTCACGAGTGACTAGTAATGAAGTGGTACACCTGGGCGGGATTTGTATAGTGGTTATTACCTCAGCTTTCCAAGCTGATGAGAGGGGTTCGATTCCCCTATCCCGCTCCAACAATTTACTTTTTAAAAGTATTAAAACAAAAACTAAAAACATTTTAAAATTGACACCAAAAAGGAATATTCTTATAAAATTAATGTATGTCCCAAAGTGATAAACTAGATTCTTTAAAGAAACGCAGTGGAAAAGCTGGAAAAAGTAACTTGAATTCTAATTTAGATCAGAATGAAGATTCAAATGAAAATATTAGTTCCATTTCTCAAGAAAATTTAAATCAAAATGAAGAAATTAGTACTCAGGACACTTCTAGTGAAAGTAGCAATTCCAGTAATGGAGAAAATGATTCTAGCAATTTTCAGGAAATTGAAACAGAAGTAAAAATTCAGAGCTTAAAAGCCGAAGTAAAAGATTGGCAGCAAAGAACAGCCAGGCTTTCGGCTGAAATTGCTAATTTGCAAAAGCAGCAAGAGCTTGATTTAGCAGGAGCAAAAAAATCTGGAAAGAAAACTGTGGCTTCACATTTAATTGTATTTTTAAACACTTTAAACTTGGCTTTTTCTTTCGCCCCTCAATCTGATGATATTAAAATTAAAAGTTTTATTGCTACTTTAGAAAATAGCTTCGGAAAAGTAATTAACGATTTAAACTTAGCTGGCATAGAAATTATTTCACCAAAACCCCAAGATGATTTCAATCCTGAAACTATGTCAGCCTTAGACGTAGCCCCAGATTCTGAAGAAAATCCAAAAGTTTCTAAAATTGCAGGTTTGGGTTATAAAATTGACGGTCAAGTTGTTCAGCCCGCTAGTGTTTTGTTGGGTTAAAAATTGTAATTATACCATAGCAACACGCACCAGCCCAAAAGTATCTATTTGATGAAGTAGTTTGATGTTCTAAAGATGACTTTATAGTCGCTTATCTGATACAAATGAAAAACCTTCCAAATTAATGAAAGGCTAGTTTTAATTATGGATAATAGTTTAGAAAACTTATTATGATCGCAATTATTATTTCCCAAAGTAATATGTGCGTGTTGGAGTGGCCACCCCCTATTCCTGGTTGTCATAATAACTAACAAGTTAAAATAATTGTTGATATCTGGTATTGAATTTTCAAATTGACATGACCAGTGGCTTATTGTACTATAAATTCAATTATGAATTCCAACATTAAATTGTTTTTTACTCTATCACTAGCAGTCTCACTACTGTTTACAAGCAGTGTTAGTGCCCAATCCAACCAAGTTTCAGCCACTTTAGCCAATAGCAGTGACACTGTAAATATTTTAGCGAATAAAATGACTCAGAACCCAGAAAAACTTTCTGGTTTGGGTTTAATTATTAAGAATAAAGAAGGTTTTAGTAATCAAAACAGTATTCAAAAACTTAATTTAAACAAAGTTCAATTGCAAAATATAAGCAGCTATAGGTCTGAAAACTCCCAAACTTCTATAGTTTCTTTTAACAATATTGATAATTTAAAAACTGCTTTAAAAACTGCTTTATTAGACCCTACGGTTGAAATTGTTCAGCCTAATTTTAAGTATAAACTACTATACAACCCAACCGCAAACCCTAAGTTTAATTCTGTAGACCAATGGTATTTGCAAGCTGGACCTAGTACAGTTAACGCACCTGCGGCTTGGGATGCTATGCAAGCTAGATTAGGTTTATCTGGTTGTGACAGCACAGGTGTTAACAAACAGTGCGGCGGAATTTCTTCAACAAAAATAGCAGTTATAGACAGTGGAGTAAACACGAACACAACGGAGGTTCCAGAGTTTGCTAATACTAATATTGATACTGCCAACAGCGTAAGATATTACACTAGAAATGATAATACATGCGATAATATTGGTGATTTTGATACTACATTACAAGACAGTAATGACAACTTCATAGTTTTTTGTAAGCGTATTGGAAGCCAATTTGATGAAGTTGGGCACGGAAGCATTGTGGCACAACAAATTATTGCAGGAAATAACACTTCTGGGGGTGTAGCTTTAGGCTATAATTTAACTTTATTGCCAATTGCATTACACGGCCAAAGCCTAAATACTTACTATATTTCTAAGGCAATAGATTATGCAACAGATCAAGGTGTGGCAGCCATAAACCTTTCTTTAGGAAGCTCGGAAGATGTTTACGGACTTATAGGATCTTCTTTAAACAGGGCTATTTCTAAGGGTGTTGTACCTGTAGCTGCATCTGGAAATTGTGGAGATGTATCAACAAGAGTTTGTTTTGGCGACCCAAGCTTGCCAAACACATTAAACCCACTTATATATCCAGCTGCTTTAAATAGTGTAATTGCTGTTGGAGCATCAAATTTTAGTGCAGCTGCCAACACAACTACCAGGTCTAGCTATTCAAGCTTTGGAAATTATTTAGATTTTGTTATGCCTGTAGGTGGTGGAACAGGGTCATCTTCACCTGAAGGAGCTTACGGACAATGTGGAAAAGTTTACGCTGTAAGTTTTAATCCCACACCCGGCGCTGCACAAAACCCAGATTACTTTGACCCATGTAATAACAAAGCTTTAGGAGCAGACTCTACATGGTTTGGAACTTCTTTCTCAGCTCCTCAACTTGTATCGGTAATTGGCTTATTAAAAAGTTTAGATCCTGGTTTAAGTTTTAGTAATGTAATGCAAATTCTTCAAGAAAATTCTACCGATCTAGGAAGTGCTGGTTACGACGTAAACACTGGCTGGGGCATTCCTAAAACTGATCAGATATTAACAAATATGTGGCGAAACTGGAACCAAATAAGCAATAACGCCACTACCGAAAAACCAACTGAACAAATTAATTTTAGTGTAGATAACAAACTATATCAAAGCATAATGGGAAATGACACCAAACTATACACCCGTTCAACAACAGATATTTTTAACTGGGGAATTTGGCAGGAAGGTAATGGAATAACTTTGAAAGATACTCCTAAAATGGTTGAGTTTAGTGGTAAACTATACCAAGTTGCCTATGGATCGGATACTAAACTTTATACTAGAAGTTCTACGGATGGTATTGTTTGGAGTGTTTGGCAGGAAGGAGCTGGAATAACTTTGAAAGATGCTCCAGAAATGATAGTTTTTAATACAAAATTATATCAAACAGGATTTGGAACGGACAACAGAATGTACACCAGAAGCTCTTCAAATGGTACAACTTGGAGTGTTTGGCAGGAAGGAGCTGGAATTACATTAAAAAATACACCTTCCCTAGCAGTTTTTAGTTCAAAATTATACCAGACAGCCAGAGGTTCAGATAACAAACTTTATACAAGAAGTTCTACCGATGGTGTTGTTTGGAGTATTTGGCAGGAAGGAAATGCCATAACAATTTCAGCCAAACCAACCACAACAGTTTTTTCATCTAAAATCTACCAGGTAACAATTGGTACAGACGGAAGACTTTATACCAGAAGTTCTACCGATGGTGTTGTTTGGAGTGTTTGGCAGGAAGGTAATGGAATTAATATTGTAAATGCACCCGACGTTATTGTTTATAACAGTAAGCTTTTCCAAACTACCCGTGGAACAGATACAAAGCTTTATACAAGAAGTTCAACCAACGGAACAACTTGGAGTAGCTGGCTAGAAAACAGTGGAATTACAACCTTGGCTAAGCCAAACAGTTTCATTTTTGGTGGCAAACTTTATGGAACAACAGTAGGCACAGATAAGCTAATTTGGTTTAGGAGTAGAGATAATTAGTTTAATCTAGGATAAACTTGTTGATTGGCTAGGAATGGAATATTAGCTTCTAAATATAATTAGCTAAGTTAACAATACAACTAATGTGAATAGTTAGGTAAGTTTTTTAACTAAATATTCACTATCGGTTTGTAGTACCACTTTACCTTGAGCATTTATCCAGTCTAGCTTCTCTGGTTTAACGAGA
This sequence comes from uncultured bacterium, assembly GCA_963704645.1. Classification (GTDB taxonomy): domain Bacteria; phylum Patescibacteriota; class JACMRA01; order JACMRA01; family JACMRA01; genus JBILXY01. The sequence goes on along the minus strand of OY969926.1, from coordinate 521,927 downwards.
ACAAAGCCAGATTTTTGATACAGGTTTTTTGCAGCTATATTCTTTTTATCTACCCAAAGACCTACTTGCTTTAAACTACTTTTTTTAGCCATTTCAAAAGCAAAGTCCAGCGTCATTTTACCATATCCTAAACCTTGAGATTCTGATTTAATCATCAAATCACAAATATATAATTCCGAAATATCCTCAATCTTTTCTAAAGAAATACAGCCGATAATTTCCTGGCCCAAATAAATAAAATAAAAATTATCCACTTCACTTAGAACATAATCATCTTGAAAAAATTTATAATAAAATGCTAAAGTGTGATCAATATTTTCTAAGCATAATTCCAAAGTAGAAGGATCGGGATATTTTTCTTCAATCTCAGTCCAATACTTTTTAATCATTTCTTTAACAATAGGTAATTGTTCAGAACTAGCTTTTCGAAATTTAAGTGACATAAAATTTAAGTGAGTCTGATTAAATAAAATTAACTTATTGCCATCAACAAATTATTTCGAACTATCAACTAAACCCTACTAAAAACCGCCAAATACCCAGGATAGTACCCAATTTTTTCCAAAAAATTAAACAGCCAATTTAGTTTAGCTCTTGGATAATATTTCTGAATAGAAACTGACCAATTTGAATTGGCTAAACTTTGCAATTCTTTTTCCTCAAAATAACGTTTATGGGTAATGTCTTCGTAGGCTTTCCATGTAATATTTAGAGGTTTAAACCAGAAAGGTGTTTCTCTGCGGGGAACAGAAACAAGAATTTTAGAAGAAGTTACACGTTGTACTTCAGCCCAAAATTTATCTAGATCTTGCACATGCTCTATTACATCACCTAAAATAATTGTATCAAATTGGTTATCTTCAAAAGGCAAAGCATCAAATTCAATTTTAAACTTTTTTTCCTTGGAAGTTGGAATTGCATCTAAAAATTTATCATCAACATCGGCAAAATAAACATCAAAGCCGTGACTAGCTAAATTTTGCCCGTAAACACCAAAACCACAACCATAATCTAAAACTTTTTTTACAGCATTTTCTTTATAAAACCATTGCTTTTTAATGCAAGGCTTGAAGCCCCAAGCTGCCTCTAAAATTTCTTGATTATTCATAAATTTAACATTGGTGTTGGAAGATTGGAGTGATCTCAATAAAGTAATTAAAACAATAATTTGGTGACTACTAAAAGATTACTTTTGCAAAGTTAACAACCAAACATTCCATTCTGTAGGTTTTTTAGCAGGAGCAAAGAACTCGAAAGTTTTGCTGCCATGCTGCTTTGTTTGCTTAGAAGAAAGTTGCTTATCTAAAACTTTAAACGGCTTACAAATTAAATCAATTCTTTCTTCTGTAAATTTAGTAATTTTATCGTCCCAGTAATTTCCGTGTTCAAATAATGGAATAGTAATAACAGCAACTCCACCTGGCTTTAACATTCTGTAAACCTCTTCAAATGCCTTTTTATCTGCATCTTCCATTACTTTGTCTCCGTAAAAACCAAATCCCATGTGTTCAATAACAGAAACAGAAACAATCGCATCAAAAGTGTTATCTTCAAAAGAGTTATCAAACAAATCTTGGCAAATAAATTTCATGTTTGGATGATAAATATTTTCGGTGTTAATTTGATCCAAAGCTGTAACTTCATAACCAACAGTAGCCAATTGCAAAGGCAAAATAGAATCGTTACTTCCAATATCCATTACTGTTTTAATTTTATCACCAAAAGCTCCTAATTGCTTAAATACATAAGGATATTCTGCAATTCTTTCGTTATAAATTAACTCTTTTTGAATGGAAGATTGTAATCCTGAGTAGTACAAAAACCTTCTAAAATAATAAAAAGGGAAACTAGAAGTTAAATTATTTAAAGTTGGATTTTTAAACTTATAGTCTATTAAAGATGGAGAAAGTTCAATTTTTTCACGAAGTTGGATCATATTGTTTTGTAATATTTGGAGTTTTAAAAAAGATTTAAGAAAGTTTTAATTTGTAATTGGAAACTTTGGCGAATACTGTGCTTATCTAAATATTGTTTTATACTATTTAAATAATTTTCGTATCCTTTGCTGTCTCTATTTTCTAACAGTAGCTGAACTATCTGTAATGTCAAGTCTTGTACATCGCCTTCCTTAAATTTAGGCAAAAAACTAAAGTTTTCAAAAAACTGAATATTGCTAACTAAAATTGGTTTTTCATATCCAAACACTGTAGCAACAGAACCAGAAGCCCCACTTCGGTTAAAATATGGGTAAACAAAGCAAGTTGCGTACTTAAAAATAGCCTGAAGTTTGGGGTCATTATCTTCCAAAAAACCTGTAAAAATTACCTTATCTTGAATGTTTAATTTTATTGCTAAATTTTCTAAAGTTTCCATATAATTTTGTCCTCCATCGCTAGGCGCTGAACAAGCCAGAATAATTTTTGCCTCTGGCACTTTTTTTAAAATTTCAGGAAGTGCTTCTATAGCTAAATGAAAACCTTTATTGGGGTAAGCAAAGCCAAACATTACAATTAATTTTTCTTCTAATTTTAAATTATAATTTTTACTTAGAACTTCAAAGCCAACCTCATTTTTTTCTGGCAAAAATAAACCATGTGGCAAATATTCAACCTTCTTTTTATTTGATGAAAATTGGTTTAATACTTCCACCGAATTTTCATTTAAAACTAAAACTTTGTGGCTTAAATTGGTTATTAAAAAGTAACTTGTTTTTAAATAAATGCTAATAATAAATTGTAAATATTTTGGGTAATGAGCAAAAATTTTATCTAATTTATTTATCTCCCAAACTGTATGCATTGTAACAACAATTTTTCTGTTTTGAATGAGATTTATAGCACTTAAAAATGATAAATATATTAAAAAACTAAGGCCAAACAAAGGCCAAATTCCAAACTCATGTTGAAAATGAATAACATCAACTTTTTTGAAAAGAAGCTTAAACAAATCTGCCAACTTTGTATCAAAAGGTTGGAGTTTAATTTCAGTCTTAGCAGTCTCATCATTATTTATGATGGAGTTTAATTTATCGGCCTGAGCGTATAAATTTTTAGCATAAGTTGCAATTCCGCACCTTTCTCTGTTTGGTAAATGACAAGCAATTTTAAGTTCATTCATATTTCAATTATTTAATTAATTACTAAAGACACCGTTCCAGTGCTCTGGTGACAAAACTTCCTTATACAAATTTATATGCTGAACAAAAACTTGTTGCAAATTATTTTCAGCAACGTATTTGGATACTTTTTCTACTAATTCTTCGGCGTAATTTGAGCTAGAAAAACTAAGCATTTTTTCAATTAAATCTTCAACATTACCCTCCTTAAAAGTAGGCAAAAATGGAAACTCCTGAAAATATTGAATATCTGAAACTAGTACTGGTTTTTGATAACTTAAAATACTGGCCATAGCCCCCGAAGCGTTACTTCTGTTAAAATAAGGAAATAGAAATGCAAAAGTTTTAGTGAATATTTCTGCCAACAAAGCTTTTTGATTTGGTTCATCATATCCCAAAAAGCCTGTAAAATGAACTCTATCTTCCAAATTACTTTCTTTAGTAATTCTTTTTAAATAACTTAAATAAGATTCACCAGAATTTCCATCTGCAGACATCACCTGTCCTTCCCCACTTACAATTACTAAGTGGATGTTTGAGGCCGAATTTTGTTCTAAAATTTTAGATAAAGCTTGTATGGCTAAATGATAACCTTTGTTTTCAAAAGCGAATCCAAACAATGTCCAAATTTGTGAATTAACTGGAACAGAAAATTTTTCTTGTAGCAAGTTGGTATTGGTATTTTCTAGCAGCCTTGGGAAAACACCGTGGGGCAAAACTACAATTTTGTTTTTATTTTGAGTAGGCTTTGAGGTGAGTGAATACAGTACATCGGCTGAAGATTTACTTAAAACAACAGTTTTTTGGCTAAACAAAATAATAGTCCTATAGTAAACTTTTAAATAAAATGATAATAGTGGAAACAAAATTTTGAACTTTGCAAAATGTGGCAAAGCCAATTCTAAATTGTTTGGGTTATGAATAGAATGAACCGTAGTAATAAGTTTTTTCTTAGTAAAAAAAGAAACAATTCCGAAGTAAAAAACAAATAATAATCCTGTTATTCCAATTAATTTATCAAACAAAAAGAACTCGTGCTGCAAATGCACAATATCTGCTTTATTAAATGGAATTTTTAAACAATTTATTAAACCAATTGGTAAAATTTCAACAGAATTTTCAGCATAATATTCTTCATCAAAAACACGCTCGGTATAATCTTTAATTCCGCACTTACCTTTCTTATTAGAACTTAAAACTACAATATTTAACACTTATTTACCTTGTTTCAGGCTAATTAATTTGTCAAAATTAAACTGGTTCCAATGGCAATACTATCTTGCTTAGTTAAATACTTCTGGCTTGGAAAATCTTTAAATTCTACACCTTCCCCTAAAGACAAACTGGTATTAACCATGCCAGGCTGAGAATAAAATTTAATAGCGCCTGAACGATTTGGAATAAAGAACGAAAACTTAGTTTTGCTAGCTTGCGTATCTCTAATATAAGCCCCTATAACTTGACTTCCATCTGGTTGAAAATATACAAAACCAGTTTCCAAATCTGACATACTTTCTTCAACAATTTTAGCTTCTTCAAGCAACTTTGGCGAACTACCAATTTGACTGCTAGCTAAGGCCATAAAGTTTTGCCTTAAGGCTGGCAACTTCAAAACATTATTTCCAGATACATTTAATTTAGTAGCATCTTTAGGAATTTGAAGTCCTACAAAAGTTAATGGCGTATCGGAATTAAAACCGCGCAACAAGTCTGGAGAGTCTGGAATAATTTGCTGGTATGTAAAGTGAATATTATGACCACCAAGAACACTTTCAGAATAAAAACTAAACTGATTTTTACTTATTAAATTACGCTTATCACTAGATAAATTAGCTAACAAAAAAGATACTGTTGGAATAGAACTTTTCCCTTCACAAGTTTGTGTGGAAGCCAAGCCAGTTTCTTCCCAATAACCTTGAATTAAACTATTTTTGAACCAAATTTGTAAGTTTCTAGCAAGCAAATTCACTCCCATTATTGTGGCCAGTTCAGAGCTGCTTTGCTGATCTAAAACTTTGCTAAAATTGTTAATTAAAGCTTCGGCCACAACACTTATTTCAGCCTTTGGATTTTTATCATCTTTAGCCAAAAGAGAAGGGCTAGTAAGTTTTTCCACCTGCTCCAAAAAGTTAAATCTATTTATTTCCCCCACTGTCTGGGTTTGAATTGTTAAATTGTCTGGCCACAAAGATTGCAGCAATTGCGGGTTTAAAAATACGATAATATCAGCTGAAAAACCCTGCGAACTAGTTGCAAATTCACGCTGTAAAGCCGATGCAGTTGAAGGAAAACACTGAAAATAATTAATGTTTCTAATACCACTTTCACCATAGCCATTATAGTCTAAAGCGTAATACCAATTAGCAGGATGTGTAAGCAGCGGTTTGGGCTTAGAGCCGTCTACATTGTAAATACTCTGACTTTCGCCAATGGTCAGCCTACCCTTAAACAATTCAATTGGAATATAAGAACCAATAAAACCACCGGTTGGCCTTGCTTCCCCAATGTTTTGGTTGAAAATTAAAATTCTCTGCCTGGTGTCATTGCCTAAAATTTGTAGAATCTGATCACGATTAGGATAAATTTTCTTAATCCAAGCAAAACTATCATCAACTAATTGCAAAGCAAATTTAATTCTTGCCGTTCCAAAGTTTTTTAAAGCCCAGCGCACTAAACTAACCGAATCCCATTTTTGTTCAGTTTTTAATAAAAGCGGAGGCAAATTATTTAGTATTTTTTCCAAATCGTTAGTGAAATAATCTTCACTATTTTTACTTGAAATTAAACCGTTTGGGCTAAATCTATATACCAACAAAGGCTTTAATGTTGTTAACCATTCCTGGAAAAGACCATCTAATTCATCAATTTGAGCTTCTATTAAACCATTTGTAAGCGTAAAATTACCAATGGGTTTTAAAGCATCTCGCGCTTCTTGCTTAATTTGTAAAACACTATTTTGCCTATCTTTTTCGTTTAAATCTAGAAATGTTCTGGCAACTTCAAACCAGCCTGGGCTTAAATCTTTAGCTTTTACAACTGTTTGATTCAAACGTACACCCAAGCTTAAAAACAAAACGGCTGTAATTAAAATAAAGTTTACATACAAAAAAAACCTATATTTCAAAGCCTTTTTAAACTGGTCACCCAAAGTTAATTTCTCACTATGTTTAACCCTTATCTTACTTTTTAAACTGTTTAAATCTGTAGCCAATCTAGCTTAGTTTAGCCCACCAATTACACTTTGTAAATAGACAAGTTTGAGATCTGCGAGCGAGCCATGTCACCCTTGTATATGTCAACTTATTCAGTGACAGAATTAAGTTTCTCATAGGGAGTAATATTACCAATACCTTGATGTCTTCTAATATGGTTGAAGTAGCAACAATATTCAAATAATTCTTCTTCTAAACTTTCTTTATCTGGGTATACTTGCTCTCTAAGTAATTCTTCCTCTAAACTTCTCCAGAATCTTTCTACTTTACCATTGGTTTGTGGCCTGTAGGCTCTAGTGTACTTATGCTTAATGTTGTATTCTAACAGTAATCTTTCAAATGGATGGTTTTGTTTGTTTTCTTCTTTTGTTTCTTTCCTTCCAAATTCGGGTCCATTGTCTGTTAATATACTTTGAAAATCTATGTTGTAACATCTATTGAATACTGCTAATAATCTTTGAGTATAAAGCATAACTGTTAGAGCTTGCAGATTAGGTATTAGTATGGTCATAACTATTCTAGTAAAGTCATCTGTTAAGCTTAGTAGAAAGTATTCATTCTTTTCACCCTCCAGTATTCCTTTAGCTAGTCTGTGGCAATCCATATGGCCTAATTCTCCTGCTTTATCTTTAATGATTCTTCTTTTGTTAGTTTGAATTACTCTTGGATCTAATCTATTCAATCCTTTCTTTAATAGTATATTGTAAATAGTCGTAGGTGAAGGAGTATATTTACCATACTTAGGTAAAAGGAAATCGTGTATCTCATATCTACCAAATCCTTGGTTTCTAAGTTCAATAATCTTATTCTGTATGAAAGGAATACTTTTTAAACTACCAAACTTTCTCCCTCTTTTCTTTGGAATTAAACTACTATCCATAGAAACTAATTTATACCTATTGTAATATTTGATGAAGTTTTGTCTAGTTATATTATTTGCTTTGTAGAATTCATTTACAAATACATATCTAGGATGTTTCCTTGTTTTAATTAATTCATATTCTTGAACTAATTGTTTCATATGTCTAAGGTAATTCTTGGTTAAAGTATTATCGTTTAAACGCATATTATGTTAGAATATATGTTGTTAAAAATTTAACAGAAATAATCTAAAAGAAGATTTAAATTCTGTCACTGAAATTTATGACATATACAACCCTGAACTTGTTTCAGGGTCTAAGCCATAAAAATAAAACACACTTAGTATTTTTTGGTTTACATAAAACCCTAAGAATTATATTTTTAGGCAAAATATGTTGGACAGCATAAAAATACAGAACTTTAAGGCAATTCAAGATGAAGAAGATGGGAATGGAAACACTGTTAAAAAACCTTTAGAACTTAAAAACTTAGCTCAAATAAATTATTTAGTAGGTGAAAATGGTGGTGGCAAGAGTAGTGTGTTAGAGGCTGTCCACCTATGTTGGTTTTTATCAAATTTTAAGGATAATATTGCTGGTCTGGATAGGGGTGTAGAAATACTAAATTATCTAAGAGGAAATTTTATGTACACCTTAACACCTAAAATAATTGAGATGAAAAGTCGTAATAATCAATTTGCAAAATTAGAATTTACTACAGAAAGGTCTTTATTATCATCAATTTGGTATAAAACATGGTTCGAAAATAATCAACACGTGGTTAATAGTTTCCATGAATTGTTTGACTTCGATAATTTAGAATTCAACTACATTACGGATAATTTATTATGGGTTGATGACAAACTAGTAGAGTTTTTAAGCGATGGTACAATAACTCATGAGGTTGAAAGTGGAGAACAAAGAAATATTCATAAAGCATCTATAAAAAAACATGTTGTTACCAGATTGTTTCGATATTATGGAGTTTTGTTTAGGGTATTAGGGGCGGGAAGAGAAAAAGTTGCAGGAGGCACATATAATTACTTCCATGAATTTTACACAGGCAGAGCTGACCTGGCCAAATATAGAAAACAGGTTTACTTAGACCTTGGTATTTCAGATTTATCTAGTACATATGAACCAAATCATCTTTCTTCAGGAGAGGTGTCAGTATCTGAGCTAATTGATTATTGTTTATTGCAGAAAAATAAAACTATAAAGAATAAAAAACTCATTCTGATTGATGAACCAGAGTTACACTTGCAGCCATTATTACAGAAAAATCTTGCACGAATTTTAGAATATTTGGCAAAAAACTTAAACATTCAATTCCTAATAACCACCCATAGCCCATTTATTATTAGTGCTGCTGGAAAGTTTAAGGACACACAAAAAGTTTACATGATAGAAAATGGTCAGACAGTTGATGTCTTTGGAATTAAGGGAGAGGGAGAAAATGGTTATCTGGGCAGTGATTGTATAAATGTAGTAAACGAAATGTTGGGCAGTAGTATAAATGATTATTTTGGCAATCTAACTTTCTTAGCAGAAAAAAGTGTTTGCGCATTTCTAGCAGGATTAAAAGAAAATCCACATTTTACAGTACGGCCGTTTACATTTATACTTAGTGACAATGGTCAAGACGAAGCAAAGGCAAGAGAAGTTATTAAATTAAGAAACGATGCATTCTTATATTTAGGAATGACAGAAAATATAAAAGTAATTATAGATGATGAAATTAATAAAAGTAAAAAATTTCAGCAATTTATAGATTTAGGCGAAAATAAAAATAAAATTATAAATTTAAAAAGAGATGAGGTAGAACCGCTATATGGTGAGTTTTTGATTAACAAGTATTTCAATTCAGAATTGAATTTATCCGATTTTCACTTTGTCGACAATCCCAATACAAAACATCCTTTCAAGACATACCTAAATACAAGCTCTGCTAAGAATGATAAGGAAGTTAAGGTTAAGCTTGGAAAGTATGCAGGTAAAAATATTACGGAAACTGATTTCAAAACAAACTTCGAAAGCTTATCAAAATTAATTTTACCAAACTAAGATCCAAAAACCAAAAACCCACGCAATTTCTCAATGCCACTGCAAATTTACGGCGTTTTAATAAATAGCTCTCAACTTTGACACAAAAATAAAAAGTATTTACTATTAGATAACAAATTGGGATTACCCACACACCTCTGGAAACAGAGGTCAATTTATTGCTAAAAAGTTTGTGAAACAATATATTGCTTTAAATTAATTAGCTCATTTTCAGTAAGTTCCGCAATTTTCTTTCTAAATCTTTTACTATCCACAACCTGTATTTGAGAAATTAAGGCTGAATAATTTTGGCCACTGTATTTTATTTTAAAATAATATTTATTATCCTTAAGCTTAGAACTTGTTGGAACAATTAAACATGAGTTACGGTTGTATTTTTTATGACTACGGTAGGTCTAACCCAAAATAGATTAATTTTGCACAAGAAAATTAGCTGTCCAACCCAAAAACCCAAGTAATTTGTCAGTCTCACTGCAGATTTACGGTGTTTTTGCTCTAATAAACCTCCATTTTTGACCAAAATACAAAATAAGTTCAACCTTTTATTATAAATAAGTTGAACTTATGGTTTCTTTTACTACTAAACAATTACGCAGCCAAATGGGATATTTCATAGAACTACTTTTAAAAGGAGAGGAAGTAGAGTTAAATTATCACAAAAAGAAAGTGGTAGTGGCAACTAAAGTAGATCAGACAAAACAGCAACCCCCTATTTCCGAGGCTTTCAATATAATATCGGCAGATAGAATTCCAAAAAAATATCAGGAAGTTAAAAATTATAAAGAGTTAATGGATAAATATTATGAAATTGAAGACTTTATTTCTTGATACAAACGTGGTTTTAGAGCTTCTTTTTAAAAGACAGCAAGTTCCAATTTTGCTACCAAAACTAAATGAGTATGAGCAGGTATACATTTCATTTCTAACTGTTCATATAGTTTATTACTTCGGTAAAAAAATTAAGTTGGAAGACTGGGAGCTAAACTTTATTTTATCTAGATTTAAAGTTTTAAACCAAGGTAGTACAACCTATGAAATTGCCAAACAAATTTGCAAAGACGAAGATTTTGAGGATGCCTTGCAACTGGCTTGCGCCATAGAAAATAATATTAAAAATGTAATTACTTTAGACGAGAAAATGAAAGACTTATATAAAAACTATTTCAATTTTGTTTAACTATTTACCCCCTCTACCAAACTATAAATATAACCTAAAACTATTTGGAAACTTTCTTGAATGTTATATTTTCCAGTGTCAATAATGGCTGAATCTGAGCTAATTAAGCTCCACTGACCACTTGCGGAGATGGCTAAATCTTTTTCGTCACGCTGCTTCATAACCTGCCACAAATGCTTATAAAGTTTCTCCCGTTCTGGGGCGCGCAGAGTACGGCCAATTTTACCCTCATCTGACTCCTTAATTTGCTCATAGTATCTGGCTAGTTTTGTTTCAAAGTCTACATCTACTAAAATTCTAATTATTTTATAGCCCATAGCTTCGGCTTTATCAATATAATCTTCACTTGCTCCCCGTGCATCGGTTAAACAGGCTGTATCAATTTTAGTTATGAAATTTAAAATAACATCGTATGTTTGCTGCCTTAAATTAATGTTTTTAGAATAAATGGTTATTACTGAATCAATTTCAGCACTTTTTAAATTCAACTGTGAAAGCTCTTTTTTCTTAAAGAAAACCTGTAACTGATTATTGCTTAATTGGAATCTTAAAGTTTTGAAAACTTCTGCGGTATTCTCAGGTGTTACTTCCTTGAAATTTAAATTTAAATAAGCGTAGCAAACAGACCTAAAAACTTTGCCTGTATCAATATTTGGAATATTTAAGGAATGAGATAAATTTTGGGAAAGCCTTCCCTTACCTACCCCCGATAACCCATAAACTCTAATGATTGTATGTTTTGGCAGTTTAATTTTATTTACTTGATTTGAATAAAAAAACTCTTCCTTGTTTAAATACTTACCAATATTTTTTGGATAAATGTGAGAGATCATTTTGAATAAATTAATTACAATTTTGATTAAACTTTTTGAATTGAAACTATTACAAGAACTTCAGTGATAAAGATAAAAGTACTACTTTATAAACATTTTGTTTTGAAATCTAAAAACGTTTAAGCTTCTTCAATTTAGTGAAACTACAGCTTTAGGAATAATTTAATGCATAAAAAAAGCCCCTTACGGAGCTGAAAATTAACTTGCGGTGTATTCTTTTACAATTATGTTTTCCAAACTTAAAGCTCCATTACTTTCGGTAATGTTACCTGAAACCAAATATGTTTTATCTACAGAAGATTTAACGCCTGTTAATGTAAATTTAGTTCCAGCCTTGCAAACCGTAGCGTTAGGTATTCCACATTCTTTAATTTCAAATCTAGTTTCTCCACTATCCGAAACTGATAAAGCTTTAGCTACTATTTGATTATTTTCCAATTTAGCTGGCTCTGGTGTGGTTGTAGTAGGAGTTGTAGTAGGAGTAGTTGTACTACTGGTTGATGGAGTAGTTGTAGTAGCTGGAGTTGTTGTATCTACAGTGGTTGGTGTTGTGGTGGCAGCAGTATTAGTTGTTGGAGTAGTAGTTTCAGTTGGCTCTGTTGTGCTAGTTGTGGCCTTGGTGGAAGTAGAAGTTGTTGGAGTACTGCTACTAGAACTATTTGAGTTTGTGTTCTGAGCAGTTTCTTTAGTCTTATTTGAAGAATTTACACCTTGGTTAATTAAATAAACACCTCCTAAAATTAAGCAGATTGCTACAATAGCAACAATAATACTGGCTTTGTTAGATTTGTTTTCTGGCATAAATATTTCGTTGTTGTTTGGGTTATTAGACATTTGGCTATTAATAATTACTCATTAATTGCTTATAAAATATAAAATTGTCAATAAATAAATTAAGTTTACCCAACTAACTATAATTAAAGTTAGAAAATGATTGATTTATATTGATCTATATAAATTCCCACTAAAACAAAAGCTTAGCTCTATCTCTAATTTCTTTTTCTACTTCTTCTTTAGGCTTGCCGTATTTTTGTTTGGTATTTTCAATAATTTGTCTTCTAAGCTCCTGGTTATTTCCTTCAGGCCACTTACTAGGTAAAAAGTTGAAGGGTGTAGTTTTTTGGCCATCAACCAATAATATAGCATTAGCGGTTCTGGCTTCAGGGTTAATTAAATCTGGGGCTGTTAATGTTGGGCCAAATTCTTTTTCTAAATAGCCAGCGTCATCTGCACCTACTCTGTATATAAACTTGGTGGCACAGTTAGCCATTATGGAATCTTTAATTCTCTCATTACCATCTACAACCAATTGTTTTACAAATTGATGAGCTAAATAAAATCCTACTTTATACTTACGAATTTCTTCTAAAGCTTTTGGAATAGAGTCAAACAAAAAGTTCTGCATTTCATCGATATACACGAAAAATGGAGTTCTATCTTTACTTTCAATTTCAGTTGTGGTTCCATCTAAATTATACTTCAAACCATCATTTCTACCCATTCCTGCCATCAACAAACCTCCAATCATAACCATACCCACCAAGTAAGCAGAATTTTCGCCAATCAAACCCTTAGCAAGACTAACCAAAATAATTTTCTTATTATCCATTGCTTCTCTAAAATTAATACAGCTATTTTGCTGCCCAATCATAGGCCTTAAAAAGTCGTTAGTTGTAAAAGGTGCAAGTTTAGAAGTAATATAAGGAACCATATTTTCAAGACTGGCCTCACCCCCTGCTTTTGTGGCTTCCTTTTCCCAAAAATCTACCACTTCCTGATCATCGCACATTGCTAACTTGAAGGTTCTAAAATCTTCATCGGAAAGAACTTTAGGAATTTCCATCAAAGTTGATCCACTTTCAACATGACTCATTACCAAACGCATTGAATTTTTCATGTAGCTTTCAAACATCGGACCGCCAGTTTTCTTCAAATCGTATAGTTTGTCCCAAATATTAAACAAAGTTTCTATTACTAAAGTTTTTTGTGTTGGCTTCAGCGGATCAGTTTGCAACATGTTTAAGCCCAGAGGTCTATCGGTGTAAGCAGGAGAGAAAACTATTACATCATCAGCTCTTTCTGGTGGAACCCTTTTCAAAATATCATCAATAAGTTCACCATGCGGATCTACAACACAAACTCCGTTACCAAGCTGCATATCTTGGGCAATTACATTGGCCATTAAATAAGTTTTTCCAGAACCAGACCCTCCCAAAGCGTAAATGTGTCTAAACCTATCTTCCATCTTCATATAAATGTCTTTAGACTGCCCACGAGCCTTAGCTGTTCCCAACATTACATTTCCAGGGCCAGGGCCAGGAACAATTAATGGTATTGCTGGTTTTCTTGCAAGCAGCCATCTAATATCAGGGGTTTGAACCAGAAAATTAGGTAAATGCCACAAACTGTTAACTTCTTCTGTATTAATAATATTCTTACTATTGAAGTTAGGTGCTCGCATTAAAAAGTTAAGCACACTTTCTTTAGAATCAGATTTAACCCTTTTAAAACCGTTGAACGGATTTATTTCAAAAGTTTGGAAAGCAGGAACAATTTGATCTACAATTTGCTTAGCTCTAATATCATTTTCTGCAGAAGCAACAACTCTTAGAGTAAAATTAAACCCAGGTCTAGATGCTTTTTCTTCAAGTTTCTTAATTATTTCCTGTTGTTGCGGAGTTAATCTTAATTCCATTTCTTTTCCTGATAAATCTATTTTTCTTTCTTTTTTATCTTGATTATTGTGATTATCTTTTTTATCGGGTTTAAAACTATCAAATAAAAATTTAAATATACCTTTAATAATTTTAGTTCTATCTTTTTTAGGATTTAAAACTTCATTAGGATTTTGACCTTGTTGAATTCTAGAAGCTAAAACACCAGGCTTTTTCTGCCAAGAGTTTTTAACAGGCGTTAAAATTAGCTGAATAGCAGCAGATTCCTGTTTACCTAAATTACTCATTACATTGGTAAGCGAATTTAAGGCATCAGTTTCCATCATTCTATAAGTTCTGAAAGGCAGTTCAAACCTATTAGCTAAATCTAGTTCCTGACTGTAAGCTACACTTCCTTCCTTAAAAAAATCCACATTATCTAATTTATTAATAGAGGCTTTAGGGTAAACTGAAACTATTTGCCTCTCTAACAATCCCACAGTTTTTTTACTACACGCCATCCAAAATCTAATTTCAGAATCTATATTAACTATTTCTAAACTGAAACGCTCTGTGCCAAAAAAATAATTTTTCCACTTTGTCTTGGCAAATTCATTCATAACTAAAAACATTTGCTCGCCCACCGCAATACTATCTTTATCTTCTTTTTTACTGCCCTGATCTTTTTGAACTTGCTCTGCTGACTCTTGTGGAACAGTAATTTCTAGAAAGACAGTTTCTTTCCAGTCAGAAAGCTTTTTCTTATTATAATAATTTTTCCTATACAAATTTACAGCAACTTTAGCCAATACTGCCAGAGCCAAAATTACAGACAAGACTATAAAACTGGTGTAAAGAAAACTCCCCAAACCATCAAAAGCACTAAACAAAGAAGTAGTGTTGTTGCTGTTGTTTGTTGCTAATATAACGCTTTGGTTATTTTGATTACTGTTTTGATATAAATCATCCATGTTTACCAGTATGATACCTTGCTTAAAGCCTAATGTCAAAAATTATTCATTCAGCCTTACTATTTGACAGTACCTATTATTTAGAATAATTTGGGCTTAGTATGTTCTTCCAAAAATTCAACAAACAAAGACAGCGCAAAATATTTGCAGCTACATTATTCACTGGCATCTTTTCTGGTATTACCGGATTTTTCGTTTCTCACTTTTTCAATCCAAAAACTGGCTTAGAAAATAGAAATAAAATTAGCACAGAGGCAGCTAAAGCAATAAAATACGCAGATAAAACTAAAGAAGAATTATTAAATAAAGCCAGAGTTGCTGGAAAAAATTTATTAAAAAAGGAGGAGGAAGTTAAAGAAAATGTAAAAGAAAAGATAGAAGAAGTTAAAGAAAGCGTAAAAGGAGAAGTTAAAGATAGACTTGAAAAGGCTTCTGAAGAAATTAAATAGTATAGTTTAAATATTAACGAATTAGAGGGGCAACCCTCTTTTTTTGATGTCCTATCTTAGAAAATAAATTATAAACTAAGGCTCAAGCTTTATACTCAGTTAATTGAAAGATTCATGATTGAGAGAATTGGCTTATCTTTTAAAGATGCTGATTCTTAAGAATTTTAATAATGCCTTAAATAGATTCTATAATTAATAACACTCCTATTTTGATTAAAAGTAATTCTTACTGTATAATAAGTTTATCTTTAAAACATAAATAAATATGACAGAAACAAACATTCACGAAAAGGACAAAAAGTCTTTGCATGCAAAAAAAGAAAACAACAAAAAAACACTACTTGTTATTGGGGGTGTAGCATCGACACTTCTAATTATTATAGTAGTTTTAACACTTACTCTTAATACCAAAAATTCAGGCAATGCTAATGATAAACAAACACAAGCTAGTCCAAGTAACACAGCCAGCTTACAGGATACTAAACAGAATGTACCATTACAAAGTTTAAGTGCCGAAGATAAAAACAATGCAGAAATATCGCTTGCAGATTTTAATAGTAAGCCATTCGACCCAGAAACTGAAAAGCCAAGCGAAAGATTCACTCTTTTCAAAATTAGACAAGGTCAAAAGTACAGAATGACTGTAAACTATTCAAACATTGGTGACGAAAGTATGAAAAAAGGAAGTGTCTTAATTAAACTAGGAGATGGTCTTTCTTTAGTAAAAAACTCTATGAAAGAAGAAATTTCTGGAAAAGAAGCAATTAATATTAATGATACGAATTTGTATGATTCAACTAAAAACGTAATTCAATATGGCCCTGGCAGCACAGATAAAAACTTTAGTCAGGTTATGGCAGGTGACGCAGGTAAAATTATTTTTGATGTAGAAATGGCCACCACAAAAGCTGTTGGAGAAAACAGTAGAATTTATTCTTACCTTAGCGATGAAGGAGATAGTAAAGGTAAAATAGATTTAGTGTTTTTTGAAGTTACACCAAAAAATTAATTTACAACTTCAATACAATAAAATATAATACGATAAGTAAAACAAAAATAAATATGACACTAAAAAATATTAATAGTTTTTTTAAATCTAGAATGGGCAAAATTAGTATAGCTGCTTTAGCTATATTATTAATATCAATATTAGGAGTAAGTTATTCTTTAATAAACAGAAATAATCAAACTGCACAGGCAGCTTCAGTTGTATCTTTATCACCTGGGCAAACTGGTGTATTTACAATACAGTATATTAACGCAGGAGATAGTGACTCTATAGCTAACGCTGTAACAACAATATTTTTGAATAATAAATTAACCTACGTAGCTAATTCTTTAACAGAACAATTTGGAGGAACAACCTCTCCTATGTATTGTGTAAGTGACGCTTCAGGCATTGTTACGGTAGCTGGTGACGGATCTACTTCACTTTCATACAGACCAAGATCTGCAACCACTTTAACTGCACCATGTAATGGTCAGTCAACTGCAGGCCCTGCAACCTTAACTTCAGCACCTGAAGCCTCACCTTCAGACCCAGGCACATGGCCAGCTGCTAAAACTGGTGTCATTACTTTCAGAGCAACACTTAGATCTGATCAAGGTCTAGTTGCCGGCAATACAGTTAACTTTGCAATTATAGCTGAAACAACTTTGGATGGTGCAAGCGGAGGAGCTGCTTCCTTAAATATTAGTGTAGTTGCATCTTCCCCAACAACTATTGCTGCTGCTAACACAAGCAATGGAACATGTACTCCATCATCTACCACTGTTAACACAACTTATAACTGCACTTTCCCACTTACAGGAAACGCACAAAATAACTATGTTCTACCTTCTGGTGGAATTGCAGGTTCAACAAGTCAAAATGGAAATGCAGCCACAGATTTAACCCCTGTTTCTGGTGGTTATAGCCCTGCTTGTACTATTACTGGCAATGGAACTGCATCTGCAGCATTAAGTTGTACAACTATTCCAACAACTGGAGGAACACCTGGAGATAGAAATGTTTTACTACAATATGGTGGAACAGGAAGTCCTGCAGATAAAGGAAATGTAACTTTGCAAGCCGCGACCATCCCTCCAACAGTAATAGCCCCTGCAAATGTTGGAACTGGTGTATGCACTCCAAACCCAACCCCAATTGGAACTTCTTCATCTTGTGTATTTCCTTTAACAGGAGACGCTGCTAATAACTATGCCGCACCTACCAATGGTATTAATGGAACTACAAGTCAAAACGGAAATGCAGCTACAGATTTGACTCCTGTTTCTGGCGGTTACGGTACTGACTGTACAATTACTGGAAATGGAACTGCTGCTGCATCACTTGTCTGTCCAATTCCAACAACTGGAGGAACTGCTGGAGATAGAAATGTTTTATTACAATACAACGACGCTGGAACACCAGTTGATAGTGGAAATATTACTTTAGCCCCAGCAATTGTTGCTGTAAGATCTGGAAGACTTTACTGTGTAGGTTTAAGCAACACAACTGTAAACTTCGACTTAGTGACTAGAGAAAACACCAACTGTAATACAACACAGAAATTTAAAGATGGAACAATGAAAATTGTATATGACGAATTGAAAGATTCAAACGGAGTAACTCTTACAACTGGAACCTGCACTTTTGAATTTATTAGATTCCCTAGACCATACATTCCAGCAAATATTCTAAGAACATATACATCAAATATCACAAATGGTGCGTGCGAAACTACTCTTGCAGCAGTAGATCAAACCGTCAATTACTACAATGTAATTGCAACTGCAACTTCAGGTAACACTTTGTTAAGAGACTCATATAACTTAAATTTCTATGTTGGTGGATAATTAATTTAAATAAATACAAAAAATAAAACAAAAATATGAACTACAAAATTAACAATATTATAGCTATAAGTTTATTTGTACTATCAATTGTTGGCCTTACCTCTTCAATTACAGCTCAAGCTAGACTTGCAGATATTACCACAACAATTAATCCAATACCTGCAGATAGCACCGCCCCAACTACATTACTTATTCCTTACGGAAGTGTAAACTCAGATTTAGATATCAGAAATGCCGTTGCCACTGCAAACCTCGCTGGTTCAGGGTTTGTGTTTAACACAGCTGACTTCCAAGACAGTTATTATGGATCTCCACTTAGAACAGATGGAGAAAACCCACCTCAGGAGGCAATTTGTACAGCTTACTCTGGTCCAGTTTATGGCATTAGTGCCGGTTTAGCTACAACTACAAGCTTAACATACGGTTTGCAAACCTCTAGAAGCACAACTTCCGCTGGCGGCACAAGCACAGCAGGAATACTTCCTACTGGAGAATCTGGTTTACGTGAAAAAGCTACAGGATGTATAAGAATTTTGGTTAGCGTAGCATCTGGTGCAACTGCTGGACAAACAGCAACTTTAACTTTTGATGAAGATTCATTACTATCTCCAGATTACCAAGAAACAAGAAGACCAGGAAGAAGAATATACAATTTTTCTGTTGCAGCCCCTACTAATACAACAACTGGAACTACTACTTCAACCACAGGAACAACTGGAGCTACCACTACAACCGGAGCTACAGCAACTACTGGGACTACTTCAACAGGTGCGACAACTACTACTGGCGCTACCACTACAACCGGAGCGACTTCAACCACAGGAGCAACAAGCACAACTGGAACAACTGGGGCAACAGCTACAACTGGCACAACAACTACAGGAGCTACTACTTCTACAACTGGAACCACAGGAGCTACCACTACAACCGGAACTGCTTCAACCACAGGGTCAACAACTACGCCAAGAACAGGTGGGCCTGCAGTAATAACTGGAATCATAATCGCATTAATAGCTAGTACAGGTACATTGCTATGGTACAATAGCAGAAAGTCTGTAAAAAAGATTAATTTAAGGTAATATTTGACAAACATCAAAAATAATTACACAAATTAAACATCGGTTTTTCAAGTGGTGTGGCACCAACTCTTCACATTCCGAACAGAGTCTTGAAACGCATTTACGCTGATGATACTAGTCTGCAGAGACTGGGGAAAATAGGCCAAAACCGGTGTCATTGATCTCTCCCTAAAGGGGAGATTTTTGTTTTCCAAAAATAAAAAATGTTGCAAAAAAAATTAAACTAGAAAGACATTTTATAAGTATAAATTAAAAAGTGAAGGGTATAACACTGTTATTTAGAGAATAAACTTTATTACATAAATTATTATCAAGAGCCGTTAATTAAACATATGCAATAAAAAAGCTACAAAAATTTCTACAGCTCAGATTAATTAAACAATTTAAACAGGAAATTGTTATTTTACACTTGGCATTTAATTATTAACCTTAAAGAATATTTATTTCCAAAAAAATAACCCCCTTTCGGGGAATTATCTTTATTCTTAAACGAATGATATAAATTAACTCATTTCGGCTTCTTCAGAAGAAGTAGCTTCAGGCTGTTGCTGTTCGTTAGATTCTTGTGAGTTATTACCACTTTGTAAGAAAGTAAATACATCATTCAAACCAGTAGTTAATTTGGCGAAATCTTCCTGATAAATAATTATTTGATGTTTTTCAAAAGTTCCATCCTGAGTTCTTTTGGATTCTTTTATTACCAAGTACTTATTTCCTTTTCTATCCTCTTTCAAGTTTAAAAAGTATGTTCTTGTTCCTGCTAAAATTTTGGTGCTGTATAACTCAACGTGAGGAGTTCCTTGGCTACCGCCATTGTTTCTATTTGAACCGTAAGATCCAGAATTAGAACCGTATGAGCCGGAATTTCTATCATTATTTCTATCATTATACTGGCCACCATTGTTATATGAGCCAGAAGGGTTACTATTATTATTGTACATACTATTATGCTTAATTTAAAGTTACCATTAAATTAGTTTTAGTCAAATCAGCATTTACGACAACCCGTAATAGTTCACTTTTACAATACTAAACTTTAAAAGATTATTTAATTCCGTCAGGGTTGGCCCTATTTTTTAAATCTTCCCCAGACTGTTGATATATAGTTTCTATTTTTAATTTATATTCTTCCTTTTTTAAATTATTCGTAGAAGTTGCTGTATTCAAATTGTTTATTGCTGTTTGCAAATTGCTAAGCTGAAGCTTGAAACTTGTTTCGTTAGCATCAGGGGTAAACTGCGGAACAGTATTCACGAACCGAATAGACTTGGAAACATTACTCAAATATAAATTTACCTGATCCAGCAAAGCAGTTTGTCTGTTTACTAATATATCATTTTGAGCTGCCTGCTCTTCCCATATTATTGATATTGTATCTTTGTCACGCTTTTGGTTAGATATGCTATTTTGCAAAGCAAGTCTTTCTTGTTGAAAATTTGTTTCTTGCTGTCTGTATAAAAATAGTACAAATAGCAAACCAGACATGCTAATAATTAACATAATGGTTAACGACCATAGCAGTACTTTTTGATTTTGCATACAGAATTAACTAATTACTTCAACTTCAATATATGAACTTGTTTCTGGATCTCCACCTAACTTAATGAAGGTTTCTTTGTTAACAACCAATGTTGTATCGCTAGAAAGTATTCTTGTCTCTTCTACAACCAACGGAAAAGCCTTACCATTAAATTTAACTTCAATACCAGATCCTTTTGGAAATTTATCTGAAACAACCTTCCATTTAGCATTGTCTTCCCATATTACCCTACCCTTAAAAACTTTTGAAGCCTCAGCCGTATCTGCACTTACAACTTCACTGGCTCCACTAGCAATTTCACCAATTCTACCTTGTATGGGAATAGCAGTGCTTTGATTTGTGTTTGCTGCAGAAATAGATCCCGTTTGGTTATTTTCAGAAGCTCCAAGTACTTGCCCGCCAGAATTTTGTGTACCTAAAACTATTGGCAGAGCTAGTAAAAGTAAAACTATTAAACTAAATACTTTGGTTTTTATATCCATATTGAATACTTATAATCTATCTGAGTATTGAATATATGTCAAAATTGTTTGACAACACAAAGCTAATCCTTTACATAATAGAGAATTGGGTGATTGGCGCAGCGGTAGCGCAGTGCCTTTACACGGCAAAGGTCAGAGGTTCGAATCCTCTATCACCCACCAATTTAAAAAATTTTATGTCTGATGCCAACCCAAAAATTATTGATTTATCAAACAAAAGCTTTAAAGAAGTAGATGGTTTATTTTTGCTTGATTTTTGGGCACCTTGGTGCGGACCTTGTGTAAAAATGGAGCCAACTTTACTTAAGTTAGTTAGCGAAGAAACTGATCCTAAGCTTTCAGATTTAAGAATTGGTAAAATTAACGTTGACCAAGATTCAGATAGGTCTGCTGAATTTGGTGTTCGCAGCATACCATCAATGTTCTTAGTAAAAATTTCGGGTGGTGAAATTGAAAAGCTAGTAAATTTTACTGGAGTAACAAGCTACGAAAACTTGAAAGATGGTATTTTGAAGCATTTATAATAATTAAATAATAATTAATGTTAGACTTCTTAAAATATATATTTTTATTTTTTGGGATTTGCGGAGCAATAATACTTGGCATAGCTTTATTCAATATATATAGCAAAAGCTATAAACCAAGAAACAGCCTAATTGTAATATTACTATTATTTAGTTTATTTTTAGTAAATGGAATTATTACTGTTGACGCTTTAAATAGGACAATTGCCAATTTTAATAGTCAAATTAATTTAGACAATACCCAAAAACCAGATAATAGCAACACAAATAGTAATTTGTTTTAGTTTAAAAATATAATGGCCAATACCAACTACGATCCTTATTTAGTTGGCTTGTAAAAACCACTCTCCATTCTTTGTTTTTATTTATATCTAGACGTAAATTTAGGTCAGAGTTAGTAAATATGCAATATACAGATGATGTTTCTAAGCCTTTATTATAAAATAATATTTTAAAGTATCTGAACTCTGCATCAGCTTCTAGAGAGTTATCTTTGCAAAGTTTTTCTACTGTTGGAATATTTTTTGCAAAAAGATATGTGTTTAGTTCAACTTGGACATATCCGAAAATAGACCAAGTAAATAAAAGTATTAGGAACAATGGTATATAAAATGAAAAATACTTGTTTGATATTTTTTTCATAATACTACACCATGCTTATGTTTTGAAATATTAATTGATAAGTATACTGCTTGTTCCAAAAATTTTTACCTACACTAAATTGAAAGTTTGCATTACCTGTACGATTGTTATTGATAATACTCCTCACTTCATCGTTTAAATTAAAAAACGCAACATCTACATCGTTAATTTTAGTTTTTAAATGTTTCCCACCAGACATTTCTACAAATTTCATATCTTTCATTTCGTTTTGAGCAATAGTAACTATTGGACTTGGGAAGTCTTGTCCAAATGGATCTAAACTTAAAATTGATTTTATCAAAGTGCTGTTAACTTCATTATAATTTAGTTTAATTATTTTTTTAAAATTTGGATCAACAGGAATATCTTTAATATTAATTTGATCAATTACTGAATAAAGCTTTTCTTTAAATACCTCTAAATTCTTTAGGTCTAGTGTAAAGCCAGCAGCTTGGGGATGCCCTCCAAACTTTTTTAAGAATTGATCACATTCAGCAAGTATTAACGGCAAATTATAAGATTCTGGAGCGCGAAAACTTCCAGTAGCTTCGGTTTCGTCTAAAGACACTATAGCTACGGGCAAGCCTGTTTGATTTTGAATACGGGAAGCAAGTAAGCCAACTATTCCTTTATTCCAGCTTCCCATTAAAAATATAAACTTCTGTTTTAATTTAACTTGATTAAGCACTTCTAAATTAATTTCTTCCATATAGCTTTTAACAATGTTTTTCCTTTGTGTATTTATATCAATTAAGTCTGTAGCATTTTTTTCATCTGCACCTATTAAAGTTTTAATGGACAGTTCAGCATGAGATATTCTGCCCGAAGCGTTTAGAATAGGAGATAAAACATACCCAAGATCTTGAGAATCTAAGGCATAGCCAAAATTAATTTTAGCTCTAAAGTCTAAGTTAGAAATAAGATTTTCTAAACCATCATAAAGTTTAGATTTATTTAAAACCTGTAGACCAGACTTTATTAACAAGCGGTTTGTTGGCTCTAAAACACTTTGGCAGTCTGCAACGGTACCAATTGCAACAAAAGGTAGAAGTTTATTTAATTTGGTAATTTTACTGATCATTTTAACTATGCAATTAATGCTGTAATTATTATTACTATACTTAAAAGACCATGGTATACAGAAGAAACAAATAATTTGTCGGAAAACTTAGGGTCTGTTAAACCTTCAAAAACTTGGTGCATTGGTCTGAATAGAAAATCCCATAAAACCAATGACAACAAAACTTTATACCAATAAGTAAAAGGAAGTCCTTGAATAACTAAAGTTGTAGAGAAAATAATACTGCTGAAAATAATGCATGCCAAAATTCTAGACTGATTCTTTTTAAGATTTAAATTAATTGTAGAAACCAAACCTATAATTGTACTAACAATTAAAATTAAAAATAAAGGATTAATTTCAAAAAATTTACTTATCCAATCTTGATTGAAAAATCTTAAACTAGTTCTATCAAACATCACAAAAGATATAATTGAAAATGTTTGTAGAAAATAAAGGCCAACTGTAGATAATAAAACGACTCTAGATAAATTTGGCTGGTTATATAACTGGTAAACCACAATAAAAACTAGTACAGTTAAAGGTATAAATACTATATTTGTATTTAAATTCAAACCAGCAATACCCACCTGGCTTTGATTAAGTCTAATATAATATATAAAACTAAAAACAAGCAAAGAAGAAGCTTGAAACCAAATTGAAAAAGAACGCCAAGTACTCCAAAACTTAGTTCTACTAGTAAACCATATAAAAACCAGTGACACTGACAAAATTGTTAAACCAAGCCATCTTTGATTAAAAAACTCAAATTGCAAAAATAGTTGTGGAGAATTAATTGTTAGAAAGAAAAATACTGTGAAAATGGTAACTACAATTGAAACCCACCAATGGCGATTTTTATCAAAGAATGATAACATCAAAATAAGATTATCATTAAATTTTTTATTTTTGTTGTTGGCGGAAAAGGAGGGATTCGAACCCTCGGTACTTTTTAAAGGTACAACGTTTTTCGAGAACGTCCCGTTCAACCACTCTGGCACTTTTCCAAACCATTTAAACATAATATATATTATTCTAACTTATAATTATTTTTGTAAAGCTTAGTAAATTGACAAAAGATACTGTGAAAAATATTTTCATTAGTATGAACAATATGGATAACAATAGTAACAATCAAAATAAAACCTCCATAGGTACTAAAATAATTAAAATATCTGATGGCTTTTGGAGCGTTATGTGGTTAATTGTTATAGTTTTGCTAATACTTAGAGTTTTTGTTTACCAACAAGTTAGTGTACAAGGTGCAAGCATGCAACCTAATTATTACGATAAAGACATGTTGTTAATAAACCAAATTGATAAAAACTTTAAAAGAGGCCAAGTAGTAGCTGTATATGAGGACAAAGATATTGCCAAAACTGCAAACTATTTTACCAGGTTTGACCCTAAAACCGTATTTTTTCTAAAAAGAGTTATAGGATTACCTGGAGAGGAAATTGAAATGGTTGGAAGCAAAATTATAATTTACAATCAAGAATTTCCAAACGGTGTTTCTATCTCAGAAGATTACATAGCACCTGAAATTAAAATTAGTGAAGACTTAACTAAATTTTATTATCCTAAAACCAAAATTTTACCTGATACATATTTCTTATTGGGGGATAACCGTACAAATAGTACTGATTCAAGGAAAGTGGGAGCTTTTCCAGTCTATTCAATTTTTGGACAAGAAAATATTAAATATTGGCCAATTAACAAAATTAATACTTTTGAATTACCAAAATACACTTACAGCAATTTAAACGATAATTTAAAACAGCAAATTGAAGAATATAAGCAAACTTTTGTTGCTACCAACTAAGTTATTCAATGAGCTTAGTTTAATTTACTTTAACTTTCTTCTTTCTTGAGATTGCAAATAAACTACCAGCAATAAGACCAGAAATACCTATTACTCCAAGTAATATATATCCTTCACCACCAGTTCTTGGAAGAACAACAGGAACTGTTAAAATGTTTACTTTTTCACCTGTATCTGTTTTAGCGTCAGAGCCAATTTTACCAAATATAATTTGTTGACCTGGTAAAGATCCAGTTGGCACACCAGTACAAGTAACTGCAGTACCATTTGCTGTACAAGGATTACTTTGTGTTGTAGAATTTCCTACACTAAAAGTCATATCTGAAGGAAGGCTTTTCCCATCAGGTAAAGTAAAGTTACAAGTTGTAGTTGAATTAATTTGAGCGGATGCGCAAGTTACGGTTAAACCAGGAATGTCTACTGTAACTAATGGAGTAAGAGGAACTGTTAAAATGTTTACTTTTTCACCTGTATCTGTTTTAGCGTCAGAGCCAATTTTACCGAATATAATTTGTTGACCTGGTAAAGACCCGGTTGGGACCCCTGTACAAGTAACTGCTGCACCACTAGCTGTACAAGCATTACCCTGGGTTGTAGAGTTTCCAATACTAAAAGTCATATCTGAAGGAAGAGTTTTGCCATCAGGTAGAGTAAAATTACAAGTTGTAGTTGAATTAATTTGAGCGGAAGCGCAAGTAACGGTTAAACCAAGAATGTCTGCTGTAACTAATGGAGTAGTTGGCACTGCTAAAACTCCTATTCTTAAAGAGGCTGCTCCACCCGATCCTCCATCTAAAGTGGTTTCACCGATAATTGCGAAATTTACTACATCTCCTGCATTTAAGTTTTGGTTGTCTTTCAATCTAGCTCTAAATGTAATTACACCTGTCTTTGCGGCTGGCCATGTAGCTTGATCTCCAGGAGTAGCTTCAGGAGCTGCAGTGATTGTAGACGCGCCAGCACTTCCAGAACCACCACAAGGGGCGGCTGTAGTAGTTGCAGACCTTGGTCTATAAGAAATATTAGTTGCAGATCCGCTAGTAGTTATAATTCCTCCTCCTACAGCGTCAGCAATACAGTTGGTAGCACCTCCACCAAAAGTTTCAGTTAAAAACCCAGGAACGTATTCTAACTTATCGTTAAGTGAAACTGTAGTTACTGCGCTTGCTATTGCATCACTGTCTCCAGCGTTAATATATTTCAAAGTGAAAACCCCTACTTGCCCAGGATACAGAGATACTTGGGATTGAGCGTTAACTTCAGGTGTTAGAGTAAAAAGTGAAAGAATACCTAATGTGAAAATCACTATAGAATAGAAAGGGACTTTCAAAAAGTTTTTTGGAGAATTAAACATATTTTATTTTTGTTTTTATATTTATTCAATTATACAATATCATTTTAGTTTTGGCAAAAATAAATAAAACCCTGTGGGTAACAGGGCAAAACTTAAGTGAAGGTGTTGGGGCTTTCTACTTTTTGGTTTTAGGCGTGGAAGCTATATCTTTAATAGTTTCCATTATTGAATCTTGTTTTAAATTTTTGCGAACGGTATCAAAAATCCATTTTGCACCAGCTTGACGTATAATTCTGTCAATTATGGTTGTTCTTATTTCATCTTCATTTTGTCCGCTTTGTAAATTGTACTTATCAGGGTTTCTTATTGCATCGTTTACTGTGGTGTCAATTTCTTGGTTAGAAGGCTTGTTTAAAACTTTTAATTCGTTAGCTGCAGTTAAAATATTACTTAATTTAAATTCATTTCTAACATATTTCTCTACTTCTTTCTTAACTTGAATGGAATCTAAGCTTTTTACTTTACTTTCGTTTTCCACTGGAATTCCAGCTTTTATAAGCATTTCACCTAAAGTTACCTTTTCTTTTTCAGCATCAACTGCTAAAGCATTAAAAATTCTGTTTGTCTCAGCTTCAACACCATCATTATCTAGTTGGAAGTCTGGAACAATTTGCACAACTTTCTTCACAATAGATTTTTGCCAGGCCTCTTCGGTTAATCTAGCTGTGTCGTCTGCGTAAAACTTTTCTAAAAAGTTATCAAAACCTGCTTCATCTTTAAATTGAGTTTTTAATTCTTGATTATCTTCAATAATTTGAGAAATAGAATCGAATTGTGGCTTACTAACTTCATGAATAGTTACTTTAAATTCAGCTGTTTTATTTGCTAACAATGTTTCAAAATAATCTGCAGGGAATTTTACCTTAAATTCTTTTTTCTCACCTGCCTTAACACCTTTCATACCCTTCTCAAAATCTGGTAAATAGTTTCCCATGCCTAAAGTAATTTTAGTTCCAATTGCATCTAGTTTAGGATCTGGAACTCCATCTACTTTTCCTGCTAAATCAGCCATAACTTGATAATTATCTTTGGCTTCCTCATCGCAAACTGTATAAACGTTGGAATTAGCGAAAAGCCTGCTCTTTTCTTGTTTTTTAAATTCATCAAAAGTTGGTCTGCCAACAAGAGTGTTTGCAGCTGGCATTTCTATCTTTAATGTTTCAATTGAAGATAAATCTATGTTTGGTAATAAATGAGCATTAATTCTAAACTGGAAAGCATCATCTTTTTCACCAAATAATTCTGGATTAGGGTCAATTTCTAAACGTAGAACAACTCTTCCATCTTCCTTCATTTTTTCTTGAATTAGGGCTACACCCTCCTTGGAATATTTATCTACAGTTTCGCTTAAGATAGTTTGAACAAAAGCTTGCTCATTAATATATTTCTTAGCTAAATGTTCTGGGGCTTTACCTTTTCTGAAACCTGGAACTTCTACGGTGGAAAGCAATTGGTTAGTTAATCGTTTTTTCCAAGTTTGATATTCATCTTTAGGAATAAGATAGTCTAAAATGTATAAAATGTCTGTTTCAAATTTCTGATTAGTAGCACTGGCCATGTTCTTTAAAAAAGCCTTTCCAGCCTAGTTTTGTCAAGATGCACAATGAGGAAATTCAATTAGCTACTTCTAAAAGTTAATTTTAAAAAAATTAAATACTGCGAATTTTACACCTTAAACCACCTTAATTGCCAGATCGTTTTTTATAAGCCTCCAAATAAATAAATATTAGAATAATTTCATTTGATCATTTAAAAAAGCAACCAGCACACCTCCTGAAAGCAAGGCAAGTAAAAACTCCCACAAATGCTTTAGTAGAAAAGTTATAACATTCAAAAAATCTGTTTTTTTGTTTACCAGATCTATTGCTTTAGAGGAAAAACTTATTCCACCAATCCACATATACATATTTAACGAAAATCTTTCTTCATTTAATTTTAAAGTAATATAGTTTTGGTTTCTAAGATAATTTAAAGTTTCTGACAATTTTTGTTGATTATTTGAACAAATTTTCATCATATTTCTCTCAAGTTTTTTTCCAGTTTCACCATTTTGAATAGCAACCGATCCGATAAATTCGTTATCAAATACAATTGTTAATTTAGATATAATATCTGGTTGTTCTATATTTGTCTTATAAAGGAGTTTAAGTACTCTTAATTGTTGCTTGGTCATAAATTTAATTTAGTAATCACTTTTATAGTTAATTATATTTTCTAATTCCTCGAGTATCATTTACATCTATGATTCTGAATATTCTAAATAAAACTTACTACTTTTTTTAACACTCAACATTAAACCAAAATCTAAAAATCTTTTTCCAACTATTTCCACTTGTTAAATAGTGACATAAATTATTCTCTTAATTCCCCGCCCCCACTTCCTTCCCTGCTAAAAACCTGGTAATAAACTCTCTGCCTTTGGGTGTTAGCTTCCTTCCTGCAGAATCTTTATCTAAGAAGCCTAGGAATATTAAATATGGTTCTGTAACCATTTCTAAGGTTTCTATTTCTTCTACCAATTTGCCTGACAAAGTTTTTAAGGCCAAGCTCCCATCTAATAAACTTTCTAGGTATTTTAAATCGGAATTAGTTAGACCAAATTCGTGAATTCCAACTTCTTCTAAAAACACTTTGGCAACACCAATATCAACAATTTGGGCCGATTTTACAACTTTTAGATCTCTGAATCTTTTTAAAATATGATTAGCAATTCTTGGCACACCCCTACTTCTTTTGGCCAGTAAAAACATGGCTTCGGGCTGAATATCTACTTTTAAAATATTAGCCGAACGTTCTAAAATACCTAAAATTTCTTCCTGATTATATGGTTCTAGCTGAAAAATATTAGGGAATCTATCTTTCAAAGGTTTAGACAACTTACCCAATTGAGTTGTTGCTCCAACTAGCACAAACGGTGGTAAATCTAGCTGGGTTACGGTAGAACCCTGCCCTTTTCCAATCATTAAATCTACTTTTCTGTCTTCCATAGCCATGTACAAAATTTCTTCTAAAGGTGCTTTTAACCTATGAATTTCATCTATAAATAAAACCGAATTTGGCTCTAAATTTACTAATAAGCTAACTACATCGCCAATTTTTTGCAGACTGGGAGCAGTAACCATTTTAAAACCTACTTCTAATTCTTTAGAAATTAAATTGGAAAGGGTGGTTTTACCTAGTCCTGGCGGCCCAAAAAACAAAATATGCTCTGGTAAGGTTTCTCTGATTTTGGCCGAATCTAAAATAAGCTGCAACTGACGACGCAGTTTTTCCTGCCCTATATAGTGAGATAGGGCTTGTGGGCGAAGTTCTAAACTTTCTTCTTCATTTTCCCACCAAGGCTGAGTTTTAACGGGCCTTTTCTGATCGGTAATTAATTCCTCATTGCCTTGAGTTTTTTTAAAATTGTTACCACTTTGATCTTCTTGAAAACTGGTTTTAATCACTGTTTAACTTTGTTTTTACAAGGTTTTATTGTCAATCTATGGCACTTAAAATCTTGACAGCTTAAAAAATTAGTACCAAAAACTTTATTATGAATAAATCTTACAGCGAAGAAAACTTAGGCCAAACATTATGGCATTTTCTTCCAGGAATACTTAAATTTTTGTCAGTTTTAGGAATTGGCTTAGTGATATTTAACCTTGTAAATATAAATTTATCTGGAGTTACCAATGACAATTTAAAGGAAACCACCAAAACTAGCATACCTTTAGTTAGAACTTTTAACCCAACCTTAGGTAAAGCAGATGCAAGTTTAAAATTAGTATATTTTGTAGATTATCAATGCCCTGTTTGTGCTGCTAACCAAGAAAACATGACACAGTTAAAAACTGAGTACAAAGATAAAATTCAATTTGTATATAAACACTACCCAATTGTAAGTGCTCACGTTTACGCTGAATCTGCAGCAAAAGCTATTCAGGCAGCTGCCAGACAAGACAAAGCTTTTGAGTTTGGAGACATTTTACTTAGCAGACAAACTAATGGTTTCTCACCTTCTAATTTTTCTGTTTGGGCTAAGGAATTAAATATTGATATAGAGAAGTTTGATAAAGATAGAGGCAGTAGATTAGCTGAAAGAGAAGTTCAAATTGATCAAGCCGATTTCAATGAATCACAATTTCCTAAAAGTACACTTAGCGGACAAGAAAAGGCTGTAGGTGAACTTGGCGGAACGCCAACCACTGTTTTAATTAAAGATGGTAAAATTGTAGACTGGTGGAGCGGTAGAGCAGACATTACACAAGTTAAAGCTAAGCTTGATGAGTACCTTAAATAAATTAAACTTAGAGCAAAAGCTACTTAGACTTCAGGAAATACAAACTTTATTAAGAGAGAAGAAAATAAGTTTAAGTGAAAGCATGCCTTTATTAGAGGAAGCTTTAAAACTTAAAAAAGAGATAGAAAAAGAACTATCTGAAATGGAAAATAAGTTAATTGACCTTGGAAATCAGGATTAAGTTTTTATTATATCCTCTGCTGATTTTCGTCGAAAAGCTTCCAGAAACTGCTATAGCTAACCATTTGGCTATTTTGCTGACCTTTACTTCCAATTTTCCAGCCACCGTCTAATAAAAAGTTTTTATTCGGGTTGTTTTTTACAACATTTCTAGATATTTTATTAGCCCAAGCTGTTTTTTTCTGCCCAGATTTACCTGCATCAACGGTAAGTAGTAAATATTCATTTATACTATCTTTAGATTCAAAGTTTTTTAGTTGATCTAAATTGTACCATTCTCCAATTTGTAAATTATTTCTAGCTAAAATTGGCTGATAGCTTGTTGCATATTTTGTTGGAAGATACATTATTACATTCCAACTCTTGGGTATTTTAATTTGCTCTAAGAAATTGTAAATATTAGCAATATCTTCTTCAATGCCCATAAAATGAATACTTAAATTTAAGTTTTTATCAGATAGTTTTGTAAAAATAATTTCCCAAACTGAAGAAAAAGATAAACTGGCTAAGATTGATCTTTCCCTTGCGAAATATTTCATTACCAAATCTAAATGCAAACAAATAGTATTTTGATTGCTAAGCTGTATAAATTTTGACTCTTTAAGAATAATATTATCCAATTTATTTTTTAAGCTTTCAATGGAATATTCTAGTAGCGAAGGCTGAACTCTTAATTTCTGCATAAGTAAAATATACTTTGATTTAAAGCTTATTACAAATCTTTTTAGTTAAAGACAACTTTTTGATTTTCCTGCTAAGAAAAAAAGTGAGTGTATTGGTGTAAGTATTGACCGAGTTTAACTATCTTTCTCTATAATTTTAATGTCAGTTCTAGGTGTAAGCCCAGGAAGCTTAATGCCAAGATCTTGCTTTTCAATTCTTTTAACAGAAGGGTATTCTTTAGTGATATCACTTCTTGCTTGATCGAATTCTTTAGCTGCCAGCATATTAGAAACTTCAGAACTATCAACTTTAACTTTCTTACTAAATGTATAATAAAAGTTGGACTTAATTCCCCCTTGACTATCTAAGCTACCCTCACTTCCCAATAAAGCCATATCTTTAATTTTATCAATTTCAGGATTTTCTTGGCGAATTTTGTCTTCAACTGCACTTCTTAATGTGTAATAAACTTCAGAATTTATAGAAGCTGCAAGTGAAATATTTTCGGCTTTTTCCCCTACTTTAGCACTAAATACATAGCTGTTCTGCACATCTTTGTACCAATTTTTACCAATAAATACTTTATCTGCACGTATAGATTGAATTTTCTCATTCCTACTTTTTTGCAGCTCTTGTTCCACCACATTTTTCAAACTATCGTAATCTGCTTCTGTTACAATTTTGTTTCCTTCACCATTTTTATTGGTTATATCAGCTGTTACTACGGCATAACAACTGCTGCAAGGGCTTTGATCCTGCAAATTTATAATTTTTAGCCTAGTGCCCACAGCTTGATTAAAAGTACTACCAGCTACTCCAATTTGGGGAATTGATTGAATAGTGAACTGTGGAGCATTGTCTGTTTTATTGTTCTGAGCAGTAATAGAAAAAGTGGTTGGTAGAGTACTGTTGTAAATTGGTGAATATCTAAAACCGTCTTTTACTAATTGGAATTTAGCGTTGTCTAAAACCACATCTTTACCCCCTTCGTTAATTAATTTAATTGTTCCAACAGCTCTTTCGGTTTCTGTTTTTTCTTTATTTTGAGTTGGTATTGTTTGCTTGCTTTCTAAAAGAATATCTTTTTTGCTAAGGTCAGATTTGCTAGATTCCAAAATAAATGTCCCATCTTGATAGTCTGGATAAACTTCCAAAGTATAGGCTTGGGTTGGGAAGAAAATTAAAAAACTAACAATTAACAAAGATATAATTGAGCTTGCAGTAATTGTGTAAAACCATTTGCTTCTTGTTCTAGGTCTGGCAAAGTTTGGCAGATTATTAAATAAATTTTCGTTTACAGCCTCCTTCTCTTTTCTTAAACTGTTCAACGCTTCACGTGTAGCTTCAATTTTTTCTAACCAACTATCTAAACTACCTGCTTCTGGCAAACTTACCTTTTCACCTTGTAATTCTTCTTCAAGTATATCTTCTTGGCTTAATTTAATAACACTGCTTGGCTGATATTTTTCTTGAGTCAGTAAACCAGCTAAACTTATTGTATTCAAAGTATTACCAGAGCTAGGGGAAAATGAAAGTTCCTTATCCATGCCGTTCACATAGTGTTGTTCAGACTGTGGTTTTACCAAAGTAGTAGGAATTTTAGAAGAAAAATTAGATTCTAAATTCAAATTTGGAATTACTTCCAAAGCATTATTCTGAAAAAATCCGGTTTTGGCTAAATAGCTAGTATCAATAGCCATATCAGACCAGTTTTCAATTACCTCATAATCTGCGTCTGAAGGTAATTCCAAGTTGGAATTTGTAGGTACAACTTCACTAATTTCTTCACTGGGAAAATGTGGCTTTAAATAATTTTCAGAAATATTTAACTGAGAATCTCTTAAAAGCTGTAAAATTATAGGATTACTGGATGACCAAACAATTTCACGAGGATAATTACTAAGTTGGTAAGAAAAAATTGTTAGGGCAACTTGGTTGTCTAGGAAGCTAGGTAAAACATCAGCTTGAATATTTAGAACTCCTGGGTAACCAACTTCGTTAGATAATTGTTTAAGGAATTCGGCTTTACTAATTTCATTAGTTAAAACAATCATATTGATAGAAAAAATGGTTCTGGCTATTGTGCCACTTAAGGTTAAGTAAAGTCAAGATATTTTGCTTAATTTTATTAAAAATTTTATATTTGTGTATTTTTGGTAGCGCTACGGGGAATTGAACCCCGGTTACAGGAATGAGAATCCTGTGTCCTAACCATTAGACGATAGCGCCTTTTACGTATTATAAATACTACTATTCTAGCTAGTCAAGTTATCAAGTTGGACTACTCTTGTGACATGTCTAAGTTCTGGACTTTGTTTTGCTTGAAGAAATGATTTTAAAACACCAAGCTTTTTATTTAAGTTGTATGAAAAGCCAGACATACAAAGTATTTGGGCATGATTATGTTCTTTTAGTAGTTTGGCTTCTTTTTGGGAATCAGCTAGCCCTGCCCTAATACCTTTAAATCTGTTCAATGCAATACATATTCCCTGACCGCTGCCACAAAATGCAATACCTAAAGATGTTGGGCTAGCAAGTATGTGGGCAGTCAAGTTTTTAGCGACCAAAGGATAGTCATCGCCATTAATAAATTTAGGACTTAGATCTATAATTTCTAAATTTTTAAAAAGATTGTTATTGGAAGATAATAAAGCTGCTTTCAAGTCTTCCTTTAGTCTAAATCCAGCATGATCAGCTGATAAATAAAGTATTTGTGGCATATTTAATTTTCCTTATTTTTATTGTGGGAAGGTGGAATAAGTAAGCTTATATTTTGATTCTAGTTTTAAGGCAAGTTGATTTCTTTTCCTCCTTATTTTTAAGAAAGTAAAGCACCTTCTTCTTGAGACAAACTGCTGAAAGTACCCCTGGTAAGTAAACTGGCGCAGGTTGAACTTGTTTCAACCGACATGTTTGCCCGAAGGGGTCAAGCCAAAGGCTTGGGGGTAGCGCCGCAAGGTTTGAGGGTAGTTTTGGAATGCGGGATTAAGACTTTATGTATTTGATTTTGTTTTTCTCTATTTCCTTGTCACACCCCAAGTGGGAGGCGACAAGCATCTCCCCTACTTGGTGTTGTTGAGTTAAAGTATTCCCATACTAAAGTCCACTCCCCATCCCCTTACCCCTGGGAGATGACAAGCATCTCCCCTACATAGTGTTGTGAATTTCAATGATTAACCCCTACAACCCACTTCCACCAATAGAAGTAACTCCAATAGAACCAGCTTTGAAATCGTAGTTGGAATAGATTAGATAGTTCTTTGTAGTGTTTGTAGTTGTATTTGTAGTTATTGCAGTTATTTCAAAGTCTACATTGAATAATAGTTGATTTGCTTTAAGAAGGTTTCCTGTACATCCTGTAGTATTATTGTAGGTAGAGTTTGTTGTTAATGTTCTGTAGCTTGTATCTGTTCTGAATTTATATTTTATGGAACATGTTGTAGTAAATCCAGATTGTTCTAATCTTGTATCTTTTAGAGTTAGTATTAGGTTATCTGAGTTTGTAGAACCAGAAGCTCCATATCTTTTGGCTAGGGCTTGGGTTGGGCTGTAGGTTAGTGCTGTTTCGAATAGGGCACATGGGTTAGTTGTGGAACATAGTGAATCTATTACATTTACTGTTTCTCCTGTAGGTGTTATTGTTTCAGTTCCTATTTGTCCGTTAATAGGTTGTGTTCCAAGAAGTGTTCCTGTTGGTACGTTAATACAAGTTACTAGACTAGAGTTTATTCCTGTTCCTACAGTACAAGTTCCTGCAGGGGTTGCATTACCTATTCCTAGTTTGAAGTTATTTGGTAATGTTTTGTTTGTAGGAAGAGTGAAGGTACAAGTTGTTGTAGTGTTTACTCTTACTGTTCCAGGAGTTCCTCCTACTCCACATGTTACTGTAAGGGAAGGGATGTCGGTTGTGGTTAGGGGGGAGGTGGCAGCTACCAAGGTAACTACTCCCTTAGTGTTCCAAGTAGCTGGAGTTGTTCCCTTACCTAATTGTACATTACCAGTTCCTGCTATTAATGTACTTGGTGTTCCTACTGTTGTTATTCCTGTACAGGTTAATACTGAAGCTGCAATGGTACATGTGTTTACTGGGGTAGAGTTGTTTGCACTTTGATTGGTTCTAGCTTGTATTCCTCCTGCTGGTAATACAAATGGGCCTGTTCCGTTGATTGGGAAAGAACAAGTGTAGACAGTTCCAATAGTTACGTTCTTTGCACTTGTACAATCTGTAGAGTTAGATAAACTTCCTGGGCCTGAAGCTAGGTCTGGGTCTACTGTGATAGAAGCTGCTGTAACTGTAATAGAAGTTGTTCCTCCTAAGTTAGTTGTAGCTGCTTTAGTTCCTGTGGTTGTTCCTACTGGTACTGAAGAAGCTGTGAAAGTTCCGTCTGGGTTTATTGTAGTTGTTATACTTCCTCCTCCGTTGTCTATTGTTACTGTAATGTTTCCTGCATAAGGTACTCCACTTGGTGCTCCTGTGGCTTGTCCGCTACAGTTTACTGTTCCTGAGGCTACAACGCTAGAAGGTGTACAGGTTAGACCTGTGATTTGGCCTGGTTCTGGGGTGTAGGTTGTGCCTGAATTGGCTAAACAAACAGTGCCGCTAACATTGCCTCCATTTGGACAAAAATAGCTAGATGTAGTTGAAGTGGCTGGGTAAGAACAAGTCGTTCCAGACAAGCTTCCTCCTAGTGGACAACTATATGCTCCTGGGCTTAAGGTTGCATTGTAATAGCATATTGAACCAACAGCAGAGCCACCAGATGGACAAGTTTGGGTTACTTGATTTGATGGGGTTTGACTCGGGCTTTTTATACACCCTGCGAATGCAACGTTAGTATTGTAGTTCGACCACCCTGATGGACACCAAGTATTTGAATATGGTGCCCCAGAACTATAAGCATAGCAATTATTATCTGTACCTAAAATACCGCCCTTATCGCAAGTGAAAGATGCGCTTGATGGAAATGGAGAAGAATAACAGAATCTATTACTAACTGCAACCCACGCAAAGCCATTAACTGATGAGTTGTTATAGCCAACACAAGGATCACTAGAGAATGTCTGTCCCCGATCAACAAGACAAGCTTGAGATCCTTGAATATTTATCGCCCCTCCAAAAGGACCATTGATATACTGTGAAAAGATTGTATATATATTTGAACCAGGAGATGAGTCTACAATCACACCTCCTTGCGGACAAGTGCCTCCTATAGCTTGAGGCGTAGCATTGTAGCTACACTGCTGACCATTTAAAGCCCCTCCTTGTGGGCAAGAATACTGACCAGATCCTTGAACAGCATTGTATGTACAATTTGTACCATTTACAGTTCCACCTTGCGGACAAGACAGTGAAGTGTTAGGTGTGGCATTATATTGGCAATTACCATTTACCAAAGTAAAATTAGCAGGACAATTTAAACCTGCTAAGGCTGTGTCTATATTATTTTGTTTTAATAAACTAAATGTATATAATCCAGATATTAATAATACAGAAAGTGTTAATAAAGAGAATAAAGAATATTGTCCTTTTTTAGATTGAAGGAATGATTTTAGAATATTACCTTTTATTAAAGATGGTTTTTGATTCATATTTTTGTTTTGGTTTTGTTCTATTGTATTTTGTTTTTTAGGTTTAGGCAAAGGGGATTGGATATTGATTTATGGGAAGTATAAATAAACCAAAAACCATATTAAATAAGGTAAAAGTCTAACTAAATTGTAGGAGATATGATTGAGCATACCTGGCAATTAAACTAGTGCAGGTTAAACTTGTTTCAACCAACATGTTCGCCAGAAGGGGTCAAGCCGAATGCTTGGGGTTAGAAACATATGCAAACTCTAGTCCAGTTTTAGCCACCGATGTTTTAGATAGAAAATTTCAAGATAAAATAAAAAATATACAAACCCAAAGGGTGAACTTTTAACCTAAACAATTTTGGTGTTCGTAATTTGTTATACTATTCTTAAAATTATTTACAGTAAGAGTTTTTTATAGTTACAATCTGTACGGAATATGAACACACAATTTTCTAAAATATTATTAGAACTAAATTTAAATCAAAAACAAGCACAAGTTTACGAAACTATTTTACTAGATAAAAGAATTACAATTTCAGAAATTTGCCGAAAATTAGGTACAAATAGAATTTTTGTTTATAGAACTTTAGATCAATTAGCCAAGTTGGGTTTGCTAGAATCTGTTGAAAGGAACAAAGAAGGTTTTTTAATAACTAATCCAAATATTGTACTAAGCCTGCTTCAACAAAAACAATATCAAAGTAACAAAGCTGTTTCAGATTTTCAAGAATTTTTACCAGAAATATTAACCAACTGGTATGGATACAATGAGCCCGTGTTTAAAACCTACACTGGCAAGGATAAGTTTTTGCTTTTGTTTAATAGTATATTAGAAACAACAACACCAAACTCAACTATACACAGTTTTGGCGAGGGCAACGATTTTATAGAAATTATAGATATCAACTATTGGTCAAATATTTGGCTACCAAAAAGAATTAAGAAGAATATTTCATCGCTTATTTTAGCAACCCACAATAATTCATATTTTAACATAAATAATATTAAAGAAGAATATTTAAGAGATTGGAGATTTTTGCCAGTGGAGTTTAACAAAATGGGTTCTTTTTGGATTATAAATGATGTTATAATTTTATGGGACACGGTTAATACAAGAGCTTTTGAAATACGAAACAAAACCATGGCAGAATTTTTAAAAGGTGTATTTATAATGGTTTGGAATAGTAGGTAATTTGGTTTTTAACTATTCAAAAAACAGATTATGAAGAATGTTAACAAGGCTTCATTTTACAAAAATAAACCACCAAGGAAGGCCAAGGTGGGGTTGGGTTTAGCTTAGAGCTATAGACTAATGCCTAATTGAACAAGCTAACAATCTTTTTTAAAGCTGAATTATGTTTTTCCAACTCAGGATCGCCTTCTTCAAGTATACCAAAGTAAGAACATAAGTTTGCTTTTTCAGAGAAATGCGGGATTGATGAATAGTTTACGTTCGGTTCAAGACCATCCATATTCATATAATTAAGCTGAGCCATTTGGGTTGCAGACGAAATTGATATGAATTTTATTCCGTATTCTGGATTCGTCCTTCCAAAATGCCACATAACCCAGCGGTGAATCTGACCTCCGCAGTATGGATGTTGGCTTTGCCCAAACAGAAAATGATCCAATAAAATAATTGTCTCAAAATTATGTTCAATTGCCCTGTCAACGATTTCACAAATTTCAGCCAAAAATTCTACAGCAGCAGCATAACCTGATAAAATTCTAGGTGTAAATATAGTGCCATAGTTTTCCAATGTGGCTTTCAGGGCTTCTACATATTCTAGATTGTCTTCTACAATAATAATTGATTTAGACATCTGTTTCTCCAAATTATACTGGTTTGTAACTTAGTAAATTACTAAGTATTATTTAATCTTAAAATTATTTATTACTTTGCCAATTTTAATGTACAAATTATTCTGAATGTACAATAGATACACATTTTAACGTAAAAAATACTCTAATTTAAGTACAAAATATGAACACATAGTTTCTAAAATTGTTTTAAAGTTAAAATATTATACACCACAAACACAAAAATCTAAACAGATTATTTTATCTCTTAGTTTTCGTTCATTAACTCACAAATTGTGTTTAGCATACCTAGAAATTAAATGCAAAAACATTTAGACTTAGTTTGTAATTAAAATATTAATCTGAAATATACTCTACTCTTGCCAGATTTCTTGTACTGTTTTTTCTAAATAGTTTTTTAAACGTGGAAGAGATTTTAAATCTGGCCAGTCTAAGTCATCTACAAAATTTTTCATATCTTCATAAATAGATGTGTCTAAACCAACCACATCTTCAATTTCATCTAAAAAACCAGATTGTTGCTTACCAATTATATCACCGCTGCCACGAAGTTGTAAATCTTTTTCGGCTATTTCATAACCATCTAAGCTGGTTGTTAGAAACTGCAAACGCGGCTTATTTACCGAATAATTATTAGTAAGTAAAATACATTGATTATCGGTATATTTATTTCTCCCTACACGCCCACGCAACTGATGCAATGCAGCCAATCCAAACCGCTCTGAATTAAAAACAACCATCAAAGAAGCTTCAACAATGTCTACCCCAACTTCAATAACCGTAGTTGAAACCAAAATTTGGAACTGATTGGAACTAGCAAATTCTTTCAACACTGCACTTTTGTCTTTAACTTTTCCATGTACTTGCATTACCTTTTGGGGAAAATATTTTTCAGCCCAGGTATTTAATTTGGAAACATTCCAAAGCTGATCAGTTTCGTCTTCCTCAATTTTTGGAACGATTAAAAAAACCTTTCTATTTTTAACCAAATGAGAAGTTATTGCTGGTACAATTTTTTCGTCGAAATTTTCGAAGGGTAGAACAGTGGTTGTAATTTGCTTAGCACGAATTGGTTGCAAGAAATGTGGCTGAAGTGTATCTAGTAAAGTTAAAGATAGCGTTCTGGGAATTGGAGTTGCTGTAAAGGAAACAAAATGGCTGGCCAAATTTTCGTTGTTTTTACCAGTTAAATTTTTTTCTTCAAGGCTTCCATTTTTATTTTTAGAATTTAAAGATTGACGTTGACTTACTCCAAATCGGTGCTGTTCATCAACCATAACCAAGTCTGGCTTGATAGAATTTTTAAACAACAAAGCATGGGTTCCAACCCAAAAAATTTTACTGTAATTTTTAATTTCCAAGTCTAACTGTTTTTTACTAACTTTTACATTATTAATGCGAATGTCTTTAGCCGAAGCAAAAACTGTTGTTATGTAATTACTTTCATTCTTTAAACTATTTGCCTGAAGAATATTTTTTTCATTTTTGGAAGGAGGTTTATCTTTCGCTTCTTTATCAAAATTGGCATTACTAACTAATCCCATTCTCTCTACCCACTCAACTAAATTATTGTAATGCTGAAATGCCAGTACTTCAGTTGGCGCCAACAAAGCAACTTCGGCACCAGGAAGGCCAAGTAAGTAGTTTAAACCAACCATAAAAGCCACAGCAGTTTTACCGCTGCCAACATCTCCAATTACCAAACTTTGCGATACGGGAATAATTTCCTGCTTAACATTATTTTCAATTTGACCTACAATTTTAGATTTAGCTTTTGGTACTTTTATAGAATTTTGGCTATTCTTTTCCATTACTAAACTTTTAGCTCAGTTGGTTTGGTTGTCAAAGATAATTTGCTTAATTTCACCATTAATTTCTTTGTTTCAAAAGTTAAGACAAAAGATTTGTATAAAAAAGACAAACCAAAACCCCCAATAAAGGGAGCTGTGTTTGGTTAGAAGTATAACACAATTAGAGTAAACTTGGCTGAAAGTACCCCTGGTAAGTAAACTGGCGCAGGTTGAACTTGTTTCAACCGACATGTTTGCCCGAAGGGGTCAAGCCAAAGGCTTGGGGGTAGCGCCGCAAGGTTTGAGGGTAGTTTTGGAATGCGGGATTAAGACTTTATGTATTTGATTTTGTTTTTCTCTATTTCCTTGTCACACCCCAAGTGGGAGGCGACAAGCATCTCCCCTACTTGGTGTTGTTGAGTTAAAGTATTCCCATACTAAAGTCCACTCCCCATCCCCTTACCCCTGGGAGATGACAAGCATCTCCCCTACATAGTGTTGTGAATTTCAATGATTAACCCCTACAACCCACTTCCACCAATAGAAGTAACTCCAATAGAACCAGCTTTGAAATCGTAGTTGGAATAGATTAGATAGTTCTTTGTAGTGTTTGTAGTTGTATTTGTAGTTATTGCAGTTATTTCAAAGTCTACATTGAATAATAGTTGATTTGCTTTAAGAAGGTTTCCTGTACATCCTGTAGTATTATTGTAGGTAGAGTTTGTTGTTAATGTTCTGTAGCTTGTATCTGTTCTGAATTTATATTTTATGGAACATGTTGTAGTAAATCCAGATTGTTCTAATCTTGTATCTTTTAGAGTTAGTATTAGGTTATCTGAGTTTGTAGAACCAGAAGCTCCATATCTTTTGGCTAGGGCTTGGGTTGGGCTGTAGGTTAGTGCTGTTTCGAATAGGGCACATGGGTTAGTTGTGGAACATAGTGAATCTATTACATTTACTGTTTCTCCTGTAGGTGTTATTGTTTCAGTTCCAATTTGTCCGTTGATAGGTTGTGTTCCAAGAAGTGTTCCTGTTGGTACGTTAATACAAGTTACTAGACTAGAGTTTATTCCTGTTCCTACAGTACAAGTTCCTGCAGGGGTTGCATTACCTATTCCTAGTTTGAAGTTATTTGGTAATGTTTTGTTTGTAGGAAGAGTGAAGGTACAAGTTGTTGTAGTGTTTACTCTTACTGTTCCAGGAGTTCCTCCTACTCCACAGATTACTGTTAACCCTGGGATGTCTGCTGTTGTTAGGGGGGAGGTGGCAAAGTTTATTGTAGCAGGCGAAGTTGATGTTGTTTGGTTGTCTCCGCTTAGGCTTACGTTTGGTAGGGTTACAGAAGTTGTTGTTGGACTGGTTGGGGTTAGCATTTTGTATTGAATGTAGCCTGTTCCGTTGTTTGGGTCTAGGAGGTCAAATGGTAAAGAAAGCTGTCTTACTGAGCCAGCACCTAAAGTAGAAACACAAGTATCTGCAATTCCTGCTGGGGTGTTGGTAAAGCCTTGATCAAATATTTCTAACTGAGAAGATGTTGGTTGAGTACAGCTTTCTGTCCAGAAGTATCTTTGTCCTAATCCATCAATTGCTACGCTTGAATTTCTTGTTGAACCAGCACCTAAAGTTGTGGCACATGTGTCAGTAATACTAACATTGCTATTAATTATTCCTTGGATGAATAACTCTTGAAGAGATGATGTTGGTTGAATACATGATTGGCTCCAATAATATCTATTACCTAGAGTAGGAATAGCTACTGTAGAAGTTCTGGTTGAAAATCCTCCTAAAGTACTTAAACATGTATCTTGAATACTGGTGTTATCATTTGTAAATCCTTGTATGAAGACTTCTTGATTACTGCTAGATGGCTGTTGAGTGCAACTTTGTGTCCAAGCATACCTCTTCTTCCCCATTTCCATAACACTACTAGCACCTGTGCTTGGTTGACCATAAAGTCCTGCATGAGGAGCAAGAGCAAAGTTAGAACCTGTCCAACCATTATTTCCTGTCCAAGCTGTATTAGCTTGAGAAGCATCAGAAGCACATAGTTCATTTCCTGTAGCTGGAGTTAAACAATTAGAAGTTGTATTATTAATGTAAGTAAATCCTGATGATAGTGTATCTGTAATAGCTGCATTACTTACTGCTCCACTAGTTTTATTCTGGTAAGCAAGTCTTACACATATTGTAGAACCTGCTGGTGTATTAGATAATGTAGTTGAATAACTTGAAGTAGATGTTGGACATACTGCAGATGCTCCAGTTCCTGAAGTAGGAAGAGCTAATAACTTTTTAACACTAAAGGCTGGATCTCCTGTTACTGTAATTCCGCTTCCATTAGTTCCACTGTTTACTGATGTAAATTCTGGAGTTGTGGCTGTAGAAGCTATTGTAGATTGAGTTCCATAGTTTCCCCCTGCGGTGCCTGCTGGAATAATCATTTCGTATTGGATGTAGGATTTAGAGCGGGTGGCGTCTAGAAGGTCTCCATTACCACTTTGAACAGTATCATATT
Source organism: uncultured bacterium (assembly GCA_963704645.1). Lineage (GTDB taxonomy): Bacteria > Patescibacteriota > JACMRA01 > JACMRA01 > JACMRA01 > JBILXY01. The sequence goes on along the minus strand of OY969926.1, from coordinate 478,423 downwards.
GGAATACATAGCCTACGCTTGTACCTGGCCCACAATCATAGCTAGTAAATGCAGTTGATGTATTGTTAGCAGCAATATCTACGGTTTGAGCTTCTAGCTGTGCATTTCTACAGTTGATACCATGTAAGTATCTTTTACCTAACATATCTCCATTACCACTTTGAACAGTATCATATTGGAATACATAGCCTACGCTTGTACCTGGCCCACAATCATAGCTAGTAAATGCAGTTGATGTATTGTTAGCAGCAATATCTACGGTTTGAGCTTCTAGCTGTGCATTTCTACAGTTGATACCATGTAAGTATCTTTTACCTAACATATCTCCATTACCACTTTGAACAGTATCATATTGGAATACATAGCCTACGCTTGTACCTGGCCCACAATCATAGCTAGTAAATGCAGTTGATGTATTGTTAGCAGCAATATCTACGGTTTGAGCTTCTAGCTGTGCATTTCTACAGTTGATACCATGTAGATACCTCATCTTCCCAATATCCTTAGTTCCACTAGTAGCATTAAAGGCAGTGCCTCCTGTTGCCACACTGGTTCCAGCAGCATCATAAAGACCTGCAGATGGTGAAACACCAGAAGCATTAGTTAATGTTTGGAATAAAGTATCTTTGTTTGCAGCTGTTCCAGTATCACAAACTAGTTCTGTATTGTCTGGAGTTGTTGGGTTTGTAGTACTTGGGTTTAAACAGTTTTTAGCAGATCCTGCTACATATGTGAAAGTATTTGGAAGAGAATCTTTAATGTTAGCACTTGCTGCAGATAATCCTCCTGTATTTTCATTCCATAGTCTTACTAAAACAGATTGTCCTGGGTTAGCAGATACTGTAGGGCTCCATGTACTTCCTCCGTCTACAGAGTATAGTTTTATGTAGGTTATGTTTGGAGTTGGGGTTGAAACTAGTGTGATTGTATTATTTCCACTATGAAATGGGTCAATTCCACCAGAGGTATTATCGTAACTGATACTCGCAGTTGAAGTAAAAATTGTGCCTGGTGTTGCATCGCTAGGTACTTGCATACTGTATGCAATGTAACCGTAACCACGAGAGGTGTCGGAGAGGTCAACGTTATTAAGATACCCTGCACTAATAGTATAATTAGGAATAGTAGCAATACAAGCTCCGTCTACACCAGTTGCATTGCTTGGAGCAAACATTTGGTATGTACTATAACCTTGAGTAGTACTTGTACTTACACATTCTTTTCCATTTACAAATTTGTTTCCAAGTAAGTCTCCGTTGTAAGCAATTTCGCCAGTTTGAGAATATCCATTTGTAGGATTTGCGCATACAGGCATAGTTACCCCTGTAGCATTAGTTGCAGAATACATTTTAAAGTAAGTGTATCGGTAGCTACCATCGCTAGCATCATACTGACAGTATTTACTGTTTAAATATCTTTTTCCTGTAATATCTATACTATCTACTGAACTTGAACTAAGTGTATATCCACTAGCTGCAGCTCCACAGCTACCTGTTGTTAGAGGGCTGTTCGATCCTTGTAATAAGGAGTATCCATTGTAACCTGAGCTTCCTCCTCCATTAACATATGCACAACCAACCCCATTAATATACTTCTTCTTCCCCATCTCTAGGTTAGAAGAAGTTGCTGTGTTGTCTGCTGCATAACCAAAGTAACCAGCACCTGGAGCAATAGAAAATGTATTTCCGTTAAAAATATTAGGGTTTAAAGTTACAGGGGCAGCATCTACATAGTTGTTAGTTATTGCTCCTACCAAAGGGAAATTAGGTTTTGAGTCTGTTAAGTTTACATTAGTTGCAGAAGAAGCGCTAGTGTTGTTGTAATATAGTCTACTATTAACTATTTCCCCAATTGAAACATCTAGTTGTTTAAATAATTGACCATTTTTTTCATATAATCTTACAGAGCAAATTCCAGCCTGACTGTAACCTCCATTAGATGTATAAGTTGCACAGTCTGAAGGGTTAAAAGCTGTTGCTGTTGTATTTGCTGCTTTGGCTGTATCAGAATCTTGTTTTAATAGGTTATATGTAAATAATCCTGAGATAAGAAGTACAGAAAGAACTAGAAGAGAGATTAAAGAATATTTACCTTTTTTTGATTGAAGATACTCTGCTATAGTAGGTTTATTGTTTTTAACTATTTGATGGTTATCTGTATTAGATACTGTTAACTTAGAGTTATCTAATTTAGATTCTTCTTTTTTTATTTTAGAATTATTAATTTGACCTGGTTGGGACATATTTTATTGTTTTTGTTTTTTTGGAATTTGTTATTCCTGGTTTTAACGTTTAATGGCGAGACAGGCTCGCCTCTACAATTTGTTTTGTTTTTAATGGTTACACCATTAATTTTTAAATATACTTTAAACTACAGACAGAATGGAATTTCTGCTTATGTGTTGTAGTGTATTTTGTTTTTTTGGTTTGGGCAAAAGATTGGTTAAAAGTATAACTCGCAATAAAAAGTACCTAGAGTAAGTGTAATGATAAATTCATCGGGGTGAATGCGCGGGGATTTGTTTGTGTACTACCCCTTTTTCCTTCGCCTTCCATGGAAGATGGTAAACATCTTCCCTACACCATGTAGCCAAATTGCCAGCTCACTTTTCAATAGCCTTGAAGTTTGTAGAAATTTATTAGGCAAAAATTTAAGGAGGGTTTCCCCTCCAATTTTATGTTTTTATTAATAATCAATTTAGACCTCAACGATACTTTCTTCCAAATCTGGAGATATTTCTTCTTCGAACTCTTCTTGAATTTCTGTAGTAATTGCTTTTACACCATCAAAACCAGTTCCAGCAGGAATTAATTGACCCAAAATTACGTTTTCTTTCAAACCTAAAAGCTGATCTTTTCTTCCACTAATAACTGCTTCAACCAAAACTTTGGCTGTTTCTTGGAAGGACGCAGCAGACAACCAACTTTCTGTAGCCAAAGATGCTCTGGATATACCAATTACAATTCTCTTGAAAATTACAATTTTCTTACCTTCGGCAGCTAATTTAAGGTTTACGCTTTGCACCAAAGATTGGCTAACCAAATCACCCAAAGATAATTCACTTTCACCCGCATCAATTACAGATACACGGTTACACATTTGGCGTACAATTACATCAATATGTTTAATGTTAACTGTAATACCATTTGAAGAATAAATTTCGTTTAGTTGTGTAACAATATACTGGTACACAGCATCAACTCCAATTGATTCCATAATTTCCTGCAAATTCAGAGGACCGTCTGCCAAAGCTTGACCTCTGAAAACCTTATCACCCACTCTTACCAAAGACACTAAACCTGGAACAGTTTGATATTCGGAAACTTCAGGAGCTTCTTGTTTAATAACAATAATATTACCATCTGTTTCAACGGTTCCGTTATGACCTGCCTTCATTACTTCACCAGTTGCGTGAACAAACAAATCGTCTGTAGCACTAACTGAACTTCCGTTTCCTAGAAGCATCATATCGGTTGTATCTTTTTCTAACTTATGGGCGCTTGGATGACTTACTACTGTAATTTTGAAGCCTTCATCAATACTTCCCTCTACTTTTTCTACAACTCCATCTAAAATTGCCATTGGAGCAACATATTTAGGAACTCTTGCCTCTAGAACTTCCTCCACTCTAGCCAAACCAGAGTTAATGTCTGCTTTCATAGCTACACCTCCAAAGTGCTTGGAACGCAAAGACAATTGAGTACTTGGCTCTCCTAAACTTTGAGCAGCAATAATACCAATAGCAGAACCCAATTTAACTGGTTGATGAGTGCTAAAATCTACACCATAACACTTTCTACAAACACCTCTTGGCAATTGGCATTTCACACTAGATCTTGCCCAAACTTCTTGCACATCTTTATCTCTCAAAGAGTTAACTGTAGCGTAATCTAGGAATTCTCCAGCTTTAACCAAAACATTTCCGGCAGAATCTTTCAAATCTTTCAATAGGAATCTTCCATAAACAATATCCCAAATAGATTTGTTCATAGCCTTACTAGAATCTACTGTGATACGTACACCCAACTTTGTATTGCAGTCATCGGACATGGCAACTAAGTTTTGAGATACATCTACCATTTTTCTAGTCAAGTAACCAGCATCAGCAGTTTTCAAAGCAATATCAGCTAAAGCTTTTCTTTGTCCTCTCATGGAAATAAAGTATTCCAAACCAGTTAAACCTTCAAGATAACTACTTTGAATAGGAAGTTCCACAATTTCCCCAGAAGCAGTCATAAGCAAACCTTTCATACCTACAATTTGGTTCAAGGCTGTTACGTTTCCTCTAGCTCCAGAATTGATAATCATACCAACGTTTCCACGCTTATCCATTGCCTGCTCAGTTAACTTAGAAATATCATCAGAAGTTACTCTCCATTGACTAATAACTTGTCTGTGTCTTTCCTTGTCTGTCATTAAACCAAGGTCAAAGTATTGACCCAACTGTTTAACTTTGCCTCTAGTTTCAGCTAATAATTCATGCTTTCCATCAGGACTTGTAAAATCTTTGTAGGACAAAGTAATACCAGCGGAGGTTACATATTTAAAAGCCGTGTCTTTAATTGTATCCAAAACTTTGGCCATAGCATCTTGACCTAAGAAATGGTAACTTTCGGTAATTAATGCACCATAGTTTTTCTTGTTTAGCTCTTGATTTACATACTTAAAAGCATCTGGGAAACATCGGTTGAACAAAATTCTTCCAGCTGTGGTTTCTACAGTTTCACCACCTTTTTCTTTAGGAAGTTTTACACGTACTAACTCGGAGGTTTCAATTTCTTTATCAGCTAAAGCACGTAGAACTAAAGATGTGGAGCTAAAACGCTTAATCTTTTCTGTTGGTTCACCCAAACTTGTTAAGTAGTAAATACCAAGCAAAATATCTTGGTGACCTTGCATGATAATTTCACCGTTGGCAGGGCGAAGTAAGTTCTTAGTTGCCACCATTAAATCACGAGCTTCTTCTTGTCCTTTAATAGTAATAGGCAAGTGAACAGCCATTTGATCTCCATCAAAATCTGCATTAAAAGCAGGACATACCAAAGGATGCAAACGAATAGCTTTGCCTTCTACTAAAACTGGCTGGAAAGCCAAGAAACCTAAACGGTGCAAAGTTGGAGCACGGTTCAACAAAACATATTTGTCTTTAATTACTTCATCTAAAATATCGTAAACAACAGGCTTTCTAGTTTCAATTAACCTTCTAGCAGAGTGAACGTTGTAAGCAGATCCTTCGTCAGCCATTAAACCAAGTTCAGATTTTTGGATAATTTTACCAATCATGAACGGCTTAAACAATTCCAAAGCCATTTCCTTCGGTAAGCCACACTGATTCAACTTCAAAGATGGACCAACAATAATTACAGATCTACCAGAATAATCTACTCTTTTTCCTAACAAGTTCTGTCTGAAACGTCCGCCTTTACCCTTCAAAACATCGGTTAAAGATTTTAAAGCACGCTTTACACCAGTGCTGGCCATAACCTGTCTTCCACCTCTAGCAGAGTTATCTATTAATGCTTCTACAGCTTCTTGTAACATTCTTTTTTCGTTACGAAGAATAATTTCAGGAGCTCCAATTTGAATTAATTTTCTTAAACGGTTGTTTCTGTTAATTAATCTTCTGTACAATTCGTTTAAATCTGAAGCTGCCATTCTACCACCGTCTAATTGCAACATAGGACGCAATTCTGGAGGAAGAACCATTACCCTTCTAAGAACCATCCAATCTGGACGTGTATTGTTTCTTTGGAAGGCTTTAATTAGCTTCATTCTTTTAGCCAATTTCTGCTTAGTAGCACCGCGGGCAGTTGTTAATTTGTCTTTTAAGAAATCAATTTCTTTTTCTAAATTAATATTTTTAAGAAGTTGTTCAATGGCTTCAGCACCAATGCTTGCTTTAAATACAGGACCAAACTTTTGGGATAATTCTTGGTAAACAACTTCAGTAATAACGCTCTTGTATTCCAAAAGCATAATTTCCTTTTTTGCTACTTCAGCAATAGTTTCAATTCTAGAAATTGTTTCAGCTTGTTGAGTTTTCAAAATTTCTTTATCTACTTCATATTTGGCTTTTAAGGCTTCAACTTCAAAATTACCAGAAGATTTATCAATTTGATATTGCTTGGAAAGGGCTTCAAATTTAAGGTCAAAATCTGCTTTGGTATTCTTAATTCTTAATTGTCCTTCGGCTTCTAGTTTAGAAATGTATTCAGATCTAATTTCTTCATGAATTTCGGTAATAACGTAAGCAGAAAAATAAGCAACTCTGGAAATTTCTGCAGCTTTCATGTCTAAAATTAAAGCAATTCTAGAAGGAATAATTCTTAACATCCAAGGGTGAACGCATGGAACAGCTAAAGTAATATGCCCCATTCTTTCACGCCTAACAGAAGCGTGAGTAACCATTACACCACATTTATCACAAATTACACCTGCGTATCTGTACCTTTTATATTTTCCACACTGACACTCCCAATCTTGCACAGGACCAAAAATAGCCTGACAAAAAAGACCGTTAGTTTGAGGAATTCCAGTTCTGTAGTTAATGGTTTCAGCTGTTAAAACTTCTCCATAACTCATGTTCAACATCTCTTCAGGGCTCATTAATTCGAGACTAATTGAATCTACATTTTTAAGGTTACTAGGAATAGCTACGTACGACATAAATAAAAGGTTTTGAGACGGCGAAATGCCCTACGTGAGGGAGAGTTAGTACTAATTTAATTCAAAATGCACATCACGGGGCAAAGCTTCTTTTCTAATTATAGGTAATATGCCTATTTTGTCAAACCAAATTGACATTTTTTAATTATGTGTCTTTGCAGGTTCAAATTTAATTTATCAACCTTTTGTTAACTTTTATTGTTTTCCTACGGTTTAGATTGTGAAACAAAATTAAAGCATCGGTTTCCAATAATTACTAATATACTACCTTCCGTAACTTTTCGCAGGTGATTTGTAGCCTGCAATTGGTAATACTTTTAGTCTATCTTTGTTCTGGCTTTGGCTAGATATATTAAGTAAAACCCCTATGGCCATTAAGTTTAAAACCATAGAAGAACCCCCTTCGCTAACAAAAGGTAGTGGAAAACCTTTAAGCGGTAGTAGACCCAAAACCCCAGCTAAGTTCAAAAAGGCCTGTGTACTTAACCAAATACCAATACCTATAGCCACGGCGCTACCTCCAGCATCTGGAGCATTTTTAGCTATTTGTAAACTTCTAAACAGTAATAGGAGATATAAAGACAAGAATAAAAGTGTAAACAAAAATCCCATCTCTTCTGCAATAATAGTAATAATTAAATCGGTGGAACCTTCGTAAATTAAACCTTGTTGCTTACTTTCGCTGTTACCATAACCAAGCCCCCACAAACCACCTTTTTGCACAGCTAATTGACCTAAAGAAATCTGCGAGCCTACAGAAGAATTTGGGTTAAAAACAGCCTCAAAACGGTTTCGCCTATAACCATAACTTAAAGTTAGAACGGCGCCAGCAATAACCACAACAACAGCCAAAATAGCTAACATTTTAATTGGAACTTTTACTATCCACATTCCAGATAAAATAATTAATGCCAATAAAATTACAGTACCTAAATCTGGTTGAATTAGAATCAAGATGGAAACTAAAGCAAAAGCATAAACTGGTTTTTTTAACTTCATCCAGCTAATTTCTTCAGATTTCAAATTATTTAAAAAAGATGCAAAGTAAATTAAAATAGTTAGCTTGGCCAGTTCGCTTGGCTGAAAGTTAGGCAAAAAGCTTACCGAAATCCAACGCACAGCGCCATTAGCGGAATATGGCAATACGGGCAAGAATTGCAACTGTGTTATAAAAGTTTCGCGGGGAATTTTTAAGAAGTCTGCCGTTAAAATGAATACTGCAATAAAACCAAGCAGTAACAATGTTCCTAAAAGTAATTTATTTTTGTGCTGAAACCAAAAATGATAATCTATTTTTGCTAGAACAAAAGCTAGTACTGTACCAAGCCAAACCCCAAATACTAACTGTTTTAAAAACTCACTTTGAAAACTAAAAATTCCAGTTGTAGCTAAAGCGCTGGCTAAAAAAGCTAGGCCTAAAACTAGTAATGTAGCTACAATAGCAACCAGCCACCAATCGTAACTATTTCCTGTTTGGCTGAACTTACTAATAAACTGTCTACTTGAAAAAGGTTTCACTATTGAAATTTTGAACACCCCCTAGCCTTTTGTCAATTACCATAAGTAATTACCATATTTAGTAAAATATTACGATAAATAGTTGACATCTCCACAAAATTTACTAGTATTAGAGCACATAAATTATGCTTACTAAAACTCAAATCCATGATATTTCTAAGGAAGCTGCTCCTAAAATTATTGAAACAATAAAGGAGTTAATTAAAACACCGTCTGTTGCAGTTATTGACAGCCAAGAACCAATTACTAAAAAGATTGTTAAATTAGCTAAACAATTAGATTTAGACGCCACAATATATTCTGACGGCGATGAAGAGAGAGCTGTGTTTATTGGAGAAAACTTTGATAAAAAAGAAGGTACTATAGTTTTTTCTGGATACGGTACTGTTGATTTAGGTGAACATTACCACGCAACTTACGACCCATTCACACCTTTTGTTCAAGATAATAAACTATTTGGAAGTGGGGCTTGGAAAATGAAAGGAACCGTTGGACTTTCAATGCATGTTAAGAAAATCTTAAACGATTTAGGCTACGGTCATTTAATGAAATGTGTTTACACAAATAGTATTGGAACTAAGGTTTACAATGGTATTAAAATGATTTTAGACCAAGGTTTACAAGGCAGATTAGCTTTAGTAGGAGGAGTATTACTTTTTAATGGTGATAAAGCTTTTGTATGCACAGGTTGCCGTGGAGTATTACGTTTAAAAGTAAATATAACCAGAGTTGTTCCCAATTTAACAACTAAAGTATGGCAAAAAAATAGAGCTGACTACAACCCAATAGATTACTTTACTAAGTTCTGGGAAGAAATGAAAGAGCAAATTAAACTTTACCCTGCTGACCCTAGCTTTCCACCTAATGTTGGAAGTGACCAAGTAGTTTATGAAATTCACGGAGGAACAGGTTTTGGTTTATCACCTAATTATTTAACAGCTTCTATTAGTTTACTTTCTGCGTTTACATTAACTAGTAAAGAATATTTACAAATTGCAGATAGTGTAGCTACTAAACTTAGCGCAGATGCACCAGTTAAGTTTGAATTTGAAGTAATATACGACGTTCCACCAGTGCAACTAGAAGATACTAAATTCAAAGATATTTTCGCAGAAGAAATTAAAAATAAATTAGACCTAGAAGTTTATCACTCGAACGATTACTATTTAGATCCATTGTATTACATTCAGCAAAAAAATATTCCAACAGCTTTTGCCCAATGTTTAACTGGAGCTAACCAAAATACTGTAGATGAGTATTTAAACATAGATACAATTCCCCAATTCACAGAAATACTTTTAACTTCAATTCTACGTGAAGCCGGTGTTGAAATTGCCGATTCATAGAATGATTTAGAAGCTCAAATTGAGCGAAATAGTTAAGTATTGATTTGTAGTTTACAGCTTTTTATAAACCCAACCAGCTCATGGCCAAAGCGTCTGCTGCGTCATCTGGTTTAGGTGGACTTGGTAGTTGAAATACTTTTTGGACCATAGTTTGTACCTGTTTTTTTGTAGCTCTTCCGTACCCACAAATTCCTTGCTTAATTTCTAGTGGAGTTAAAGATAAAATAGAAATATTTCGCTTGGCTAAAAGATACAAAAGCACCCCCCTACTTTGGGCTACACTAATTGCAGTACTTTGGTTTTTAAAAAAGAACAGATCTTCAATAATTGCATGGGTTGGATTATATTTATCTAATAATTGATCTAAATCTCTACCAATTTCAGCAAGTCTAAATGGCATTTTTTCTTTAGGAAGAGCGTCGGTGTGTAGAACTCCGTAATCTAAAATTACTGGTAATTTTTTGCTACCAGTTGATATTCCATAACCCACAGTAGCAGTACCTGGATCTATACCAATTACAATTTTAGAATCTGAATAGTTAAAGTTCATCTTTTGGTTTTATTTTAAGTAGGTTATGCTAGTTTTTAACATTACAGAGAATTGCGTATGAACAATGTTCCAGTGTTTAAAAAGTGATCTAAGTAAGGATTGCAATTTTTTTGTTAATTTAAAAACATTACACTTCAAGTTCAAGGCAAAATCTTTTAGTTAATACTCCAAATAGATATTATTTAATCTTAGGAAATCAAGCCTTTTTATAACTACATTCTACTAGGCTCTATAGCATAAACTACACCGGTTTCCAAAGCGGTAGCACTGTTAATTTGCTGAGCAGTTTGGGTGGTTGTATTAACCAAACTAGAAATTGAAGACTGGCTTAACAAAGAATCTATGAAACCTAATTCAGATTTTATTTGCCAGACACTGTAACCAGAAACTAAGTTCACATTTTTAGCAGATCTTTTAATTGCTCTATCTATTCCTCCAACTTCATCTAACAGCCCAAATGATAATGCTTCCTGATTTGAATAAACATAACCATTAGCAAACTCTTTAACTTTAATTTCAGATAAATTTCTACCTTCGGCTACAATTTTAATAAATTTAGCGTATTCTGTGTCTACTTGCTTCTGTAAAAATTTACCTTCTTCAGCAGAAAGATCGCGTAGTGGGTTGCCAATATCCTTGCTAGGACTAGATTTTATTGTGGTTTGAGAATATCCAATATTATCTGCTAGTTTCTTGAAGTTTGCTACTTGTAAAACAACTCCAATTGAACCAGTTTCGCCGTATTTTGAACCTACAACATAGTTTTTATTTTGATATGTTGCCCATAAACCACCACTGGCTGCAATTTGATCGTAGTAAAAAACCGCTTCTGTTTGACCTTTAGAATCTAGCAAGCTTTTAATTTCATCTGCTAAAACTTGAGAGGCAAAAACCGATCCACCTGGAGTATTCAAACGAAAAACAATATTTTTAATTTTAGAATCTTGTTTAATTTTTTGGAAATCTTTGGCAACAATTTCTGTGTAAATTCCTGTATCTCTAGCTGTGTTTGGTAAGTTTTTATTGCCGGTTTGAATTTCCCCAGATAAATCGTAAATTAAGATTCCCTCGGCTGAACCTTTTTCCAGAGATTCCAAAGTTAAAGTGCCAGACTTTATATCGTCCGTAGAGTTTGGAGAGCTAAAAATTACTGCGGTAAAAACTGTAATAAAAATTAGAATAGAAATACCCAACCAAGCCAGCCCAATTAAAAAACCTGGTAAAGAAAAAAGGATGTACGAAAATAAGAATCCTTTCATTTTAGGCCTAACTTCAACAACTTGAACATTAGAATTATTAAAGCTATTTGGGTTTATGTGGGTAGACATATTTTTTTAATACTAGTTTAAAATGTTCGGCTTGGTCAAGTATCAACGCCGTCTCAATCTGTTTTCCAAAACGTGTTTGAGCCAGTGCAGGTGCAAGTAACTTTGCGAATTAAATTCATAAGTTTAAATGAAATGCCAATCTTGCACTTGAAATATTGAATTTAAGTTTGGACATGAACTAAATTTATTTTGACTGGTATCAGGTTATGAAATTAGTTTTAATTAAAGTGGATTCTACTAATTAAACTAGTTACAATCTTAAAACTATTCAAAACACCTTTAAATAGTTAATATTCAAGGAAATAAAAGGAAATTATAATTATGAATGAAATAACGAACAACTCTCAAGAAAATTCCAAAATTGACAAGTACATCAGACGCTTCGCCCCAGAAGGTTTTGAAAAGCCTAATTGGCCAAACTTTTTTACTCAGTTAAATTTAACAGATTATCACCAAATTTTACCATATATTTTTGGAGTAGAAATATTTAATTTAAGACTTTTGCAGGCTTATTTAGCCAAAGAAACAATATGCATTTACAGCGATTATGACACCGATGCAGTTACTGCTACAGCTACAATGTATCATGGTTTAATTGAACTTGGTTTTGATAAAAATAATATTAGTTTTTATGCCCCAGACAGATTTACCGAAGGTTACGGAATGAACACCGCCGCTATTCAAGATTTAAGCCAAAAATTTAATTTAATTATAAGTGTAGATTGTGGAATAAATTCACGCGATGAGGCAGATTTGGTTAACAAATTAAAATTGGAGAATCAAACTAAAACTGCCGATCTAATTATTACCGATCATCATCAGCTAGTTGGAACAATTCCTGAAGCTTTAGGTGTAGTTAACCCAAGACTAAATTCTATTTATGCTGGAAACCCAGAATTATTGGATATTTTTAGAAATAATTTGAAGGAAGAATCTGGGAAAACTTTTTCATGGTTAGAAAATCACCCTGAACTTTTGGAGGAGAGTAAGCTTGAATTAAACAGCCTCAAAGAAAAAATTACCAATTGGCTAGAAAATGTGGAGCATGATGTCAAAACTTTTAATATAAAATCTAGTGCTTACTTAACTTCATCCGCCACAGGGGTTGGAGTAGCTTGGTTCTGCTTAGTTTGGCTTGCTTATTTTTTTGAGGAATTGGGAGTGGAGTAATTGCACTTTTGAATTAAAGCTATTCTATAAATGAAATGTGATTGGCTATTAAAATTAGAGTAAGTTAGCCCAGATCATTACTAAGTCATTACCTTAAGTTCAAGTCACAACTATATTGTCCAAACTTTGAGTATATTTAAGTTTGCTGTAAGCAGCAAATTATGTAGGAATTATTAAATGTGGCAACAGTTTTTAGAATGGATACATTTAAAACATAAAATAAACAATAAAAATTCTGGTAGAAGCTTTATTGAAGGAGAAGTTTTTTGGTGTAGTATTGGCCAAAACGTTGGCGGTGAAGTCTATGGAAAAGGTATAACTTTCAACAGGCCTGTACTTGTGCTAAAAAATTTAATCGAAATTTAGCTTGGGTGGTGCCACTCAGTACGAAAATTAAAACAAATCCATACTATATAATTTTCAAATTTCAGTCTGAAGATATTTCAGCTCTAGCCTCTCAAGTTAGAGTAATTGATACAAAAAGGTTCGAAGGGAAAATTGGCAAGCTATCTGACAATAATTTCCATACCGTTAAAAACAAAATTATTTGCCTCCTAAAATAAATTTTCTCCTCGTTAGAGGAGCTGGCACCTAGTGGTGATTATTTTCTAATACTAAATAATTTTCATTTTTGTGTCAATTTTATGTACCCGTTCACTACATATGATACTTAGGATGGTATTGTTGTAGGTATTTCATTGGTGGTATAAATTGTCCAATATCTCTTTTTAAACCCAGATGTGGTCTTTGGTTATTGTAGAAGTCTAGGTACATGATTAATTTTAGATTAAAAGCTTGTATATCATCTCTTAGTATCCATAGATTATAATTAGCAAACTCTTCTTCCACACTTCTATTGAATCTTTCTATGTAAGCATTCATTTTAGGAGATTTAGGATAGTTCCAGAAATGAGTAATATCTTTAAATTTTAACAGTTCATCAAAGTTCTTATGATTTTCTTGTCCATTGTCTGTCTGAACTCTTTTAATCTGGTAAGGGAATACATCTTGCATTCTTAAGAAGAAGTCTTTTGTACTATTACTACTTAATGTTTTGTAAGCATATACGAAAGAATATCTACTAACTAGATCTACAGCACAGATTAAATATCTTTTTACTCCATTAAGATAAAAGGTTATTGCGTCTAATTGAATTAGATCTCCTGGGCTATTAGGCTGGTATTCTTTTCTTCTGGTTTTAACTTGCTTCCTAGGTTTTAGTAGTCTTTGTTTAATACTTCCTGTTCTACCGTCTAAATAGACTTGCTTTGAGTATTTGTAGACTGGTATTATTCTTTGATCTTTAAAAGTAGATATTATTCTGCCGATAGTTGAAATTGAAATAGTTTTTAGTGTTTTACTTGTTTCTTTTAGATTTTGTTCTGCACAGTAATCATCTAACAATACTTTAAGTTTGTCTTTACCTAGATTAGGATATTGCAATCTAGTTTGTTGAATAAACTCAAGTATTCTCCCTTGTACATTTGACTGTCTAAATTTATTAGGTCTTTTGCTTTTATCCTTTAAATCGTATTTGTTACCAGCTCCATAATTAAGTTCACAACTTTTTCTCCATTTCTTCCTCCACCTAATTAAAGTTATTCTGGAAAGTTTACGATTTGAATCTAGAGATAATGCTTCTAATGTAGAATTAATACCATGCTTAAATGAGTATTCAATTATTTTAAATTTATCTTCCAAAGTGTAAGACATGATCATATGATAGTAGATTTAGGATTATTAATCTACCACCCTTTGGTATCATATGTGTTTGGACTTGTTCATTTTAGCACCTTACAGCAGTTCTATTTACAACAAAATAAATAAATTTAACAGTTTGGGCATATATGTTTCGTATTATTTCTTGGAATGTTAATGGCATTAGAGCTGGAATTAAAAAGGGTTTTTGGGAAAAATTAGATTTGTTGCAAGCAGATGTTTTAGGTGTTCAAGAAACTAAAGCTGGGGCTGATATTATGAACAGTGGGGTTTTAGACAATCCAAACTATAATCTAAATTTTCATTCTTGTACCATGAAATCTGGGTATAGCGGCGTTGCCACACTTTCTAAAAAAAATACTTGGGATGGTAAATTACTAGAAGTAACAAGCAATCAAGTTGGTTTAGGAGTAGAAGATTTTGATGTAGAAGGCAGATTAATTTTAACAAAGTATAAGACAGATAGTGCCAAATTGCCTAGTTTTATTTTAATTAACGCTTACTACCCACAAGGTGGACGTGGTCCACACAGAATTGAGTACAAAATTAAGTTTTATAAAGAAGTAAAGAAACTTGCTGACAAACTTAGAAGCGAAGGCGAAAATGTATTTTTATGTGGAGATTTTAACACAACTGTAGGTGATATAGATTTAGCCAGACCAAAAGAAAATAGAAAAACTACAGGTTGTTTACCAGAAGAAAGAGAAGCTTTAGATTGGTTTTTAAAAGACGGTTTTGTAGACACATTCAGGCATTTCTATCCAACTTTGGAAGGTCAATATTCCTATTGGGATCAAATTACCAGAGCCAGAGAACGCAACGTAGGTTGGAGAATAGATTACGTTTTAGCCGATGAAAAACTTCTACCTTTAATAAAAGATGCTTTCATTTTGCAAGATGTAATGGGAAGTGATCATTGTCCTGTTGGAATTAGTTTGGATATTTAGTAAAACTGGCAAATATCCAGCAGCTTTAACTCCACAGACTTAATTTTGCGGAGATTATTTCACAAATTAAACTTTTTCCATTTCACACCTATATACTTTTCCTTTAAAATCGTGATTACTAGATATGCAAAAAATATTTATGCTGCAACATTTGAGTGTTCAACACTGATTACTACGAAATACTTACAGTTTAAGTTAATAAGACTCAATTCTATAAATGTTCAAAATATTAAATCCACTTATTAAGTAGGCAAATTACTAGGCGGTTGACCAAAAGATGATGAAGACTGGTTGCTATCGTTATTACTTGAAATTCTGTTAATCATACCAATGTCAAAGTTGAAAGTCATTGGGAAATGAAATAGCGCTGTTAAACTTTCTACGTCAATAAACTTAGGTGCGGTTCCCCTACCCAAACTTCTTTTAATAATACTTAGATACATTTTCTTTTCTCTAAACAAAGCTTCCCTTGCCCAATACCACTTATCTTCTAAGGGGCCGAAAATAGCACCTTCAGCACCACGATTAGTTTTAGTATCTCCACTTGGCATTAAAAATTGCGGGTCAGAACCTAATTGCTTAAAGAAGCTCATCATTGGGCCAAGCATTCTAACAGGGCCTTTTTTTGCAGAAAAGAATGCAACTTTAATTTTAAATTTAAAATTCTCGCTACTAATTTTATAATTAACCGTATTCAACAAAGATTTTTCCTGTTCGGTTAAAAGTTTAACCGTTCCACCTGGACCAACTTCACTAACAGAATTGGTTGCTAAATCTTTCTTTAATGTATCCAGCTCTTTCTTCCAAGATTTCTTTTTTTCTACGTCCAAAAAGGGCCTAATAATTAATTGAAAAATAGCATAATCATTTTCTTCAACATGTTCTAAAGCAGAAATTAAAGTTGCAAAAGGGTCACTGGTTGGGTTTAAATTGCCAGTTTGAAAAGACTTCCAGCTTTTAAGTGGGTATAAATCGCTTTTGTTTCCAAATACAATGTCTGTGGCATACATGTATCTATAATCATCAAAACCACCGTTCCATTCTTTAGGCCATTTAGCATAAGGGTCTTCAACTTCTGTAATATTTGTACCAGGATAATGAGCCAGAACCGAGCTTCTAAGTAATGGTAGGAAGTTTCGGTTTAACCAACAATAAATACTAATTTCTCCACCCTTAGAATGCACTTCAAATGTAAAGTTTTCGTATGTTTTTCCTTCAACATAAATATCTTTTTTGCTTTTTCCTGCATAAATTGAAGAAAGGTTAATGAAAAAGTTTTCCATTTCAGACATAGACCTTAAGTTTTCTGCAGGTGGAATTAATTTTACCAACAAATAATTTTGCTTTCCCATCCATCCACCAATAGTTTTATCTAAAATTCTACCATCCCACCATTCCCAAATTTGAAAAATTAAAGCGTAAAACCCACCCAGCAAAAACACCCACAAAAACGACCAGGCTAAATCTATAATATACATAAGTAAAAGGTAGCATTTTGACCTGTAAATGTCAATATCTTGACAAACTTGAGGAGGCCAGCCATATATAAGGTATGACAAACTATCGCAGAAAGCGAACTCAGCCAAAGGAAGTTGCCAAGCAATACAGGGTTAATAAAGAAATTCCACCAAGCGAAGTTAGAGTGTTAGATGAGGAAAACCAAATGATGGGAATTATGCATCTAAGCGAAGCCATTGCTTTAGCTATAGAAAAAAATTGTGACGTAGTAGAAATTAACCCTAAATCTGAACCACCAGTTGTTAAAATTATTGATTACAACAAATTTGCTTATCAACAAAGTAAATCTAAACCTAAATCTACTAGCAACAAAAATGAAACCAAAACTTTACGTGTTTCAGTTAGAGTTAGCATTAACGATTTACAAGTTAGGGCTAAAAAGGCTGATGAATTTTTGGAAAAAGGTATGAAAGTTAAGTTGCAAGTTCAAATGCGTGGAAGAGAAAAATCTCACCCTGAAGTTGCTGAAGAAACAATGAAAACTTTTCTTTCTTTAATAAC
Source organism: uncultured bacterium (assembly GCA_963704645.1). Classification (GTDB taxonomy): domain Bacteria; phylum Patescibacteriota; class JACMRA01; order JACMRA01; family JACMRA01; genus JBILXY01. The sequence continues at coordinate 461,160 of OY969926.1, read as the reverse complement.
TTTTGAACATATTTTTGAAGCAGAAGCTAAATTATTGGGAGACAGTAGCTTTGCCACTATTAAACCCAAAGCGAGTTAATTTTTACAAAATACTATAGGGTTAAGTGTTGCACTAGAGATTGGAATGTAAGATGAGCCTGTCGCCAATCTCCAAACCCTAATATAGGTCTAATTTCCCTAAAGCAAGAACTAAGTGTCTTAATTTGACTAAAGTCTCATAACTTTTAGCTTTTACTTCCCATATTCTTGTTAATCTCCTAGCTCTGACTAAGTGAGCAAAGTTCTGTTCTACTTTGTATCTAAAAGGTTTAATTATACTAGCCTTTTCTTGTTTCCTTTGTTCTTGTCTTTGTATATCTTCAGGAAGATTAAACTTTCTGTTACTTCTTTTCTCTAAGCCCAATACAGTTATTCCATACTTTCTGTAAATATACTTTTCAAAGTCAGTTCCATTAAAAGCTTTGTCTCCTAGTATTTGTTTTGTAATTGGATACTTTCTACTTTCAAAAGTTCTAGTAATAATTGTTTTAGCTCCTTGTATCTCAGAAGTATTAGCTGGCATAACAGCACTTCTCCAACAAAGATTGTTACAATCTATTAATTCAAACAGTTTGAGTCCTTTAACTTTCTTATGGCCATCGAAACCTGAATACTTAGATAATAATAATTCTGATGAATCTATACTCTTAGAATCAATGATTAATCTTAAAGTATTATTATCTCTATACTTTTTTCTTTGTTTCATAACGTCTGTGTTAACATAGAATAATATTTTTTCCATACAACCAATTCCAGAAAGTTTTCTAAAGTATTTATGTACTGTTCTAAAGGGAGGATATTCTTTTGGAAGTAGTCTCCACTGACAACCAGTTTTAAGTAAATACAATATTCCATTAATGAATTGATGCTTACTATACTTACATGGTTTTGTTTTTCTGGACGAAGGGAGATATTTTTCTAAGTATTTAAACTGCCTATCAGATAAATCTGTACTGTATGTCATAACAGCCTACAAAACAGTATCTGGTAGGTATTTTTGTCTAGTGTCTTTTGTTTGGAGATTGGCGACAGGTTCGATATATTTATTGACATATATTTATATTTTAAGACTAATAATAATTAAAATTAAAATTTTATGTTTGAAACATTTAGTAACAGGTACGAGTCTGTTTTTCGCCAATTCTTTAACACTTGGGTAATTGGTTGGGGTGTGATTAATTTCTTCAATGTAATATATCGTTACAGTACATTTGCTTCACAAGGCAATGAGGCAACAGGAGTTTGGTTTTTTGACACACTTGGCTCACTACTAGGTTTAACACTGGGTATATTTTTAATTGCAATAATGGGAGGAGTGCCAGCTTCTATTAAGAAATTAAAGAAGGTTTCTAGTAATAATGTAATTATGATACTTGCTGTTTTTTATTATATATTACCTACACTACTTAATATTTTTGGTACCGCAATATTCTCTTCTAATAAATTTGTACAGGAATTCCCTTTTATTATTTTATGGTTTTTCCCAAGTTTTGTTTTCCTTATAAGCCATATTTTTTACTGTGTAAATATTAATAAATATAATTCCGAGTTAGAAGAGAAAGAAGGCAGTATTAAAGCCTAAGTTATTATGAATACAACCTTTTTTAAAACATACAAGATTTTAAAGTATCTTTTAACTTCTTTTGTTATTATAATTGTTGTTTGGTTACTAGGTTCACTATATTTAACTGGGCAGGCAGGAAGCTTGGTATTCGATAACAAGGTTAGTTGGGCCTCTGTACCAGAATTTGGGCAAAAAACTGAATTTATAAAAAATAATCAAAACAAATACATATCAATTTGGGAGTTTGAAAATAAAAACAGTGATGAGTATATAATTTACTTACATGGAAACGCTGGTAGATTAGTTCACTTTTTCCCTGAATTGGTAAAAAAAGGCAATGTTATTTCTCCGGCATATCCTGGTTACAGTGAATCTGAGGGAGCTCCAACAATGGAAAATGCTTATGAAACAGCAACCGTAACATACAATTGGCTAGTAGAAACAAAAAAAGTTCCTGAAAATAAAATTACAATTTTTGGACATTCTCTAGGAGGCTCAACAGCTGTTTACTTGGCCTCACAAAAACCAAATGCCAAACAATTAATAGTAGTAAATACCTTCAGCAGTATTCAAAGTATGTGCTTTAGAAGCTATTCTATTTTATGTGGTTTTACTAGTGAAATATTTAACTCCAGTAAAAACGCTGAGAAAGTTACCATTAAAGTAAGACAGTTTGGATACACAGGAGATACAACCATTCCTTTTGAAGAAAGTAAAAAGTTGTTTGAATATTTCAAGTCTTCCGATAAAAAATTTATAGAGCAAAATAAATTTACCCATTCCTATCCAGATTTTGAATTAATTCTAAGTTATCTATAGAGCAAAATAACATAATTAAGCCCCACCCTTTTTAAGGGCTTTTTTTATTGTAAAAAATATTATCCTGTAGCCGTCTTCTCTTTCTTGTTTTGTTTTTTGAGCATTTAAGTCTAGTAATTTTTGTACAATTTCAACACCTAACTTTTCTCCTAGCTTGTGAATATCTTGAATTAAGCCATTAAGATGACTTTCAACAATCATCCAACGTTGATCATTTTTATCTCCTCTAAGTTTATTTCTTAGTTTCCAAACTTTTAAATGCCATTTTAATAAATTTTCAAACAGAGATATATCCATTTTATTGCTTTTATATTCAGTTAAATTAGATATATCAATATTATTGAGACCAGAGGAAAGAGTATCTAGCATTTTATTTATAAAATCAGTTTCTTCTGGCTTTAACTTTGGAAAATGAGAAATTTTTTTGTCTAGGTTCTGAACGAATAAACTTATCATTAGTTGCTCTTTACTAAAAACTTTTAAATAACTTCTACTTGAAATTCCATTAGAACTTTTACTATTTCCACCTAAGAAAAACTCTTCAAAATAGTCTAAAGTTTCTTCATCCGTAGAGTTTAAAATTTCACGTTGTCTATATTTATCTCGGTTCAATATAAAATTAATAATTTCCACTGTTCTATAAACCAAAAAGCCTGAAGTTATAAGGTAAACTATAGCAGTCCAAACATAAATTTCAGAAGAGAAAACAGTAATTAATACAAATATAATTATAGCCAAAAAAATTAGCCTTATTTTAGAAATTTTTTCAATTAACTTTTTATCCAACGAATTAAATTCATCTCTTTTTTCAAACAAAATAACCAATAGCGGAATTAAAAAAGTAAGCAAAGAAGTTAACCCAAACTGTACCGAATTAAGCACTTGCTGCCTATTAGTCCAATCTGTAAAAATTGGCGAAACAAGGAAATTTAAAATATTGAATGGCATATTGTTTTTAGAACTTACGCAATTATTACCTGTAGCGGCGAAGCTTGCGAGACACATTCTTAGAAATTCAATCGTTTCCATTGAATTTAATTTTAGTTTAAGATAATTTTGTTAAACAAGCTGATTTATATTCAAGGTTTATGGCTCGTAAACTTCGCCGCCACATCAAATTATAAGATTCACCCTACCCGATGTCGTCAATTTCTACGAAGACGGCGTTTTCTTGAATAAATTTACGTCTTGGCTCAACGTCACTTCCCATTAAATCTTCAAAAACTTGGTTAGCTATAGCTGCTTCACCCACTGTTACTTGCCATAACATACGCTTTTCAGGATCCATAGTTGTATCCCATAATTGTGTTGCGCTCATTTCACCCAACCCTTTATAACGCTGGATTTCAATTTTAGGTGCTTTTTTAGCTTTCACTGGCGCTGCATCTGTGGTAATATCTAAACCAGAAGCTAAATCGGTTTCATTGTTTTCAGAAACGTTTTCATCATCAACAACTTCATCAGCCTTAGGAAGCTTTCCCCCTGCGGCTAATATTCTGGAAACAACAGCGTCTTTTTCTATATCAGAATAAACGTATTCTAACTGCTTACCCCAACTTACACGGTAAAGTGGTGGTCTAGCCATGTAAATGTAACCTTCCTCTATTAAGGCTGGCATGTAGCGGTAAAGGAAAGTTAAAAGCAATGTAGCAATGTGAGCACCGTCAACGTCCGCATCGGCCATTAATACTATTTTGTGATATCTAATTTTGGTAATATCAAATTTTTCACCAATGCCACAACCAAAAGCAATAATCATGTTCTTAATACCTTCGTAATTCAAAATTTTATCTAAAGTAGCTTTTTCTGTGTTCAAAACTTTTCCACGAAGCGGTAAAATTGCCTGGGTATGTCTATCTCTTCCTTGTTTAGCCGAACCTCCAGCCGAGTCTCCTTCTACAATAAATATTTCACATTTGGAAGGATCTTTATCGGAACAATCTGCTAACTTACCTGGCAAAGAAGTACTTTCTAAAACACCTTTTCTTAAAACGTTTTCCCTTGCTGCCTTGGCCGCCAACCTTGCTCTCATTGCCAAACTTGCCTTTTGAATAATGGCCATGGCAATATTTGGGTTTTCTTCTAAATATGTTCCAAAACGGTCGCTGAAAATTTTATCTACTAAAGTTCTAGCAATGGTTGAACCAAGTTTCACCTTGCTTTGAGAAGTAAATTGCGGGTCTGCCATTTTAATAGAAATTACAACGCGCATACCTTCTTTTAAATCGTCGCTAGAAAATCTTTCATCTTTTTTAAAGACATTCTTATTTATAGCATGACTGTTAACAAGCTTGGTTAAGGCAGTTTTAAAACCTGTAACGTGGGCTCCATGCTCTGGGTTAATAATACCATTAGTAAAAGCAAACATTTTTTCTGAGTAGTCTGGACCATAAGCTAATGCAGCTTCAAACTGGAAATTATCTAGCTCACCTTCTAACATAATAATTGGAGTATTTAAAGCTTCACCCTCTGTTAAATGTTCTAAGTAGGTATAAATTCCATTAGGGAAATCAAAAACTTCTACAGTATATGGTTCAACAGTTTGGTCTTCTAGGGTTAAATGTAACCCCTTATTCAAATAAGCAGTTTGTCTAAAATTAGTGGAAATTTCTTTAATATCAAAAATTGTTGTTTCAAAAATTGTTTTATCAGGTTGAAAGAAAGTTATTGTTCCTGTTTTATCCCAAACTTGGTGAACAGCAACTTCTGGGTATTTTTCCTCAAACTCTTTCTGACTCATTAAGGTAATATCTATAACTGTTTTACCTTTGCTAAATTCCATAAAGTGCACCATTTCATTTCTCAAAACCCAAACTCTCATAATTGAAGACAATGCGTTTACAACAGAAGCACCTACACCATGCAAACCCCCAGAAAAACGGTAATTCTTTTGATCAAATTTACCACCAGCGTGAAGCACGGTTAAAATTGTTTCCAAAGCACTTTTACCAGTTTTACTGTGAATATCAGTTGGAATTCCACGCCCGTCATCGGCTACGTAAATACCCTGATCTTTAGTAATTACCAGCTTAATTTTAGAACCATGGTTGGCCATGTATTCATCTACAGAGTTTGCTACAATTTCATCTATACAGCGGTGAAGCCCGTCTTTTCCTGTATTTCCAATATACATTCCTGGTCTTTTTCTAACCGCCTCTAAACCTTCTAAAACCGTAATCTGATCTGCTCCGTAGTTATCTGACATATACTTAAAATTGCTATTTTGGTTGATGATTGTCAAGTTTTTTGTGTTCAAGTTTAAAATAAATAAATTCTTTAGAAATAAATAAAAGCCTCCGTAAAAACAGAGGCGCATAGAAAAATTTCCACTAACTACAAAATACTCAGCAAGCTATTAATATTAGAATTTAGCTGAGCAAAAAAACTAAAGCCAGCAAAATTAATTTCGTCTTTCAAGGTACTGGCAATTAAGTTACAGCGTGGGCTAATCATCCAGCTAAACTTAGTCAAACTTAGTGCATCTTCAGCGCTTTCTACAATAAAAATTGGAGCAAAAAGCAAGCTACTTTTTTGAAAAAATTCAACAAGTACATTTATATCGAAATCAGTTTTTGCCAAAGTTAAATCTATAAAAACAATAAACCCAGTTTTTGAATTTGGATATGATTGAAATGCATAAGTAGCGTCAGAAAAGGAGAACCCTTTTTTAAAGAAAACAGACGAAATACCACAGTCATAGTTGCTACTTTTCAAAGCCAAAAATGAATCAATACTATCTTTTAAAAATGTATTTTCAGAAAACACAATAATTTTAACATCTGCTCCCACCACAATTTTACTCCAAAAATAAACTTCCTATTTCTAGGAAGTGAAGAACAATGAATATTGTCAAAAACTAAATGTCGCTGAATGTTGACGTGTTGAGTGAGACAATTTTTTTTGCGATTGGACTAAGCTCATCATCTTTATGTGCTTTACGGATGTCAGCAGAATAAAATATTCCACTATCACCTTCATTTCTATGGAACATAAGTTGAACTAAATAACATTTGTCTCCCAACCAACCCTGATTTCTTAAATTAATCAAATTTTCAGAAAAATACCAATTATGAACAATGGTAATTTCGCTGTCGCAATCAATTTTTTTTAACTGCTGCAAAAGATGATCAATATCATCAGCATAATGAATATTAAAATTTTCAGGAAGTGAAGTGTCTGTTGACCTTCTAACTTTAACCGACAACTCTTTAAAAAATTTAACTAAAAGGTTGTTTTTAATTGTATCTTCCACTAGTAAACAAAATACATAACACTGCATTTCTGCCTCTAAATTAAATGTAAAAATGAAACCCAACTCTAAATTATTTTCCTAAAAACAAGCTTTTGTCAAAGCCTATTCTAATTTTGGATTAGTAATTCCAGTTGTTAAAACTTACCCAATAAAAAAACAGGGCTGAATACCTGTTATCTATAGAATCTAAGCTGCTCGAGCTACTTCGCAAAGTTGCAGGGCTGTTTGCACTAAGCTCGCGTCTTTTTGCATTGAAAGAAATTCAAGAGAAGTAGTTATTTCAGTGTTTCCTTCGTACTGAACAAAGAATCCAGCGGGAATAGGTATATTCCTTAGGCGCATCTGAGTATATAACTCATCATGAGCGGCATAGGGCGCAACCAAAATCCAATCACTTTCTAAGTAAACCAGCATCGGATCAATTGGTGAGCTAGTTGGAAATGGAATAAAAGCTAAGTTATTTAGCTTGGAAGCCTCTGAAAATTTATTTTTTGTTAACTCGTTTCCACCAATAAACAAAACTTTAACCATTAATTTTTACCTGCAATATTGAATCTGAATAAACTAATTCAAGCACAAAATACTGAGATGGTCAAAAAATCCCCCCAATAAAAAAACAGGGATGGCTACCTGTTATCAATTTAAAATAATTAAATATTTTCTAATAAAAAAAAGTTGTTAGGAAGAATGTATTTTAGATAATTAACCCCGGAAATTTCAAGACCTTCTGCCAAGGCAAATTTGTCTTTGTTGAATATTATTTGGCTAGAAATAAACACCCAATTCTCCCTTTCTTCATTATAAAAATATTTACCGCCAACTATAATATCAACACCCCTATCATTTAAGTTACAGTTATCAATTTTCCCAAATTTAATTTTAACTAAATTGTTTATAATTAAAATCCCTTCAAGATTTAGTCCTACAACTTGCGTATTTAGAATTTCCAAAACCATTTCTAATAGAATAGAATCTGCATTGAGGTTTGTACAACATTGCAAGGAACGAAAAGAATTGTTAGCGCAAAAATCTGGGCCTAACCATATACGAATGTCCATTATTTATTTTCCCTAAGGAATAGACTAACTAATTAACAAGTTGAATATATTTGTAAAGCCTAAAACTTTACTTTTAATTAATCTTCGTATGTCTGGAAAATTTTTAAGTTAGGGTGAGCTAACAAAAATTTAGCTGGGAACTCGAAACCTTTTTTTCTGCCTTCTAGCATTTCAGCTACAACTTCACGCTTATCTGAACCTTTTAGTAAAACTAAAACCATTTCACTATTCAAAATTGCTTCTATTGTTAAGGAAAGTCTTTGTTCTGCAACCAAACTAGCAGGAGCGGAAGTTAAAATTGTGTGTTTTGGCTGATGTTTTAAATAATTACCTTCAGGGAAAAGTGAAGCAATATGCCCATCATCGCCTACGCCTAAAATAACTAAATCGAACATTTTACCGTCTAAATCGTCTAGTTCTTCATGGTAAGATTTTACAGCTAATTCTGGAGTCAAAGAAACATTGAATGGCCTAAAAGCACGTGCAAGATCTAAAGTTTCTTGTCCAAAAGCCTTTCTAATATTAAATTGATTAGAACTATCAGAGGTTGGTTCTGTGTATCTTTCATCGGTTTGATAGAATTCAACTTCATGCCAAGGAAAAATTGGGTCGACTGCCATTAATTCGTACAATGGCAAAGGCGTAGTTCCTCCAGCTAAAGCAATTCTTGCAATACCAACTTCGGCAGTGGTATCTAAAATTTGTCTTACTGCCATTTCTTCTGCTTGCTTATACATTTCTGCGGCTGTTTCGTAATGTAAAACGAGTGGGCGATGAAGTTCAACTGACATATAAAATATTTTAATTAATTGTTTGAATAACCAGCTGTTAAAGCCACTCCACATCTTTTTTTACTTTTGAAATGAGATTTATCTCGATTATATTTTTGTTTGGTGGATCCGGTGGGAGTCGAACCCACGACCAAAAGATTAAGAGTCTTCTGCTCTACCAACTGAGCTACGAATCCGTGCCATTAAAAAGTGTCTTTTTAGGCTTAGTTTGTCAAGGTAAACTGTATAAAATGAATGTCAGAGCTTGTCCTTATACCTATGAATTAAATAACTTGTAAAATATGATCGAAATAGTATAAATAGCAAATTTACAGCTAAATAATATAACTAAACTTCAACTATCTTACAATGAGCAAGAATTAGAATATCTAATAAGTTAACTAATTCATTGTAAAACTTATTCCAAGGGGAATGCTTATGGGGTTTTCTATATGCCCAAAATCGGCATTCAGCCAAACAGGGAAAGAGTATTGGCCTACAACATCTTCCAAAATATCAAGAAAAGTTTGGCCTTCAGGAAAATAGGTTTCTGGCAAAAGCTTACCAAAAATTAATCCAGAAATTTTGTCGAAAGCGCCTGCCTGCTTTAAGTGAACTAAATACATTTGCCAGTAATAGCTGTTGGTTTCCAAGTCATCTTCTAAAAATAAAATATCACCTTGGTTAATTACAACTTCATATGGAGTGCCAATTAACCAACACATTACAGCTAAATTGCCACCAATTAACTTGCCTTTAGCCTTTCCAGGCCTGAATACGCTTGACGCAAGTGATCTGTAAAAACCAGAAAAATTTTCTACATTGTTTATTGTTTTATGCCACTGTTCAAGGGCTGATGTTTCTAACAAACATACATCTTTAAAATTTAAACCGTAAATGGTTTGCATATTTGCCTTAGTAAATAAATTGTTTACCAAAGTTGTATTGTCACTATAACCACAAAAAATTTTCTTACCCGATTCTTCTTTAATTTTAGAAAAATTTAAATGGGGAAGAATTTCGTTCGAATTAAACCCTCCCCTTGTTGGTAAAATAATATCTACCTTTGAGTTAAATAAACCTTCTTCTAAATCGGCGACTCTTTGCCCAATAGTGCCTGCTGTATTGCCAGTATTGGCCAAAATATTAGAACTAAAAATTACCTCAAAACCCAGTTTTTGTAAATTATTTTTACCTTGTTCAATTAAGTTGGTATCTAAAGTAAAAGGTGCTGAAGGGGAACAGATGTATATTGTTTTCATATATTTGGTGTTAATTTAAAGTAGCCAAATATAGACAGTACAGTCAAAAAATAAGATCAAAACCACTTTTAAGCCAGAGGTTGCTATTGTTGACAAAACCAAAAATATACCTTTTACAGCATTTATGGCTTTTAAAGTATTAAACCTTTGGCAAATCTTCCGTAACCCGGGAGGAATTTCTTAGTGTTTAAATACTTTTTAAAAAGCTAATTTGCCTCCCTTTGGGAGGTGTTTTTTATTCCCAAAATTTATTGAAAAATAATTTAACAACAATTTAACCAAAAATATATGTCTGAAAGACCGACTATCGAAACCCCAACAATTTTAAGAGCTAGAAAATTTATAGACTTTTTGAAGAAAACAGAAAATTTACACGAAATTTCTAGAACTTATCAAAATCTTTTATATCAATACGCTGTTAAGGCTACACCAGAAGAGCCAATTACTTATTTAATTCCAACTTGCCCTGAGTACTCAGAGACAAATGGTAAAACAGATTACAAATCTATGAAAAATGGCGTTCCGACAATGGCCAAACAAACTATCGATGGAACAGCAGAATTTATACAAGGCTTAGCTCAATCCGAAATACCGTTCCAAATAAAAATTCTTATAGCAGACCAAGAAGTAGGTGACGAAAACATTCTTAATACAATGAACGAAACTCCTATAACTTTTTTAAGTAATATTATGTCGTCAAAACAAGCCCTTGAAGAATATTTAAACTATCATCCAAGCCTATCTGGAATTCCTATAAATATAACCACTTTCATGAGTGAATTTTGCGGCAAGCAAGATATCTCTGCTTTAGAGAAAAACTACATTGAGCAAATAGAATCTAATTTAGAGCTAAAGAACTCTGACTCAGATAAGCTAAATAGGATGATAGCATACACAGTTGGTATAGAATCGGAAAGGATTGCCATGTTGCATTCCAGACTGCTAGCTGTTGGTCAAGAAATTAGTTTGGAGGAATGCGCAAGAAATAAAGTAATTTACAATTTAGCCCAATATCTTTCCATAGGAGACGCAGCCTGTAAAAAATATAAGTTTCCAGTAATTGGTGTAACCGACCCAAGACTTCCCATTAACTTACGCAACTCACCAGAATTAAAACTTAGTGATTCAGATAATAAAACTCAACCAACCGTTCCGTTAATATCATGCAAAAAATAAATTATGACTTACACTTACAACATCAAATATATATTTGAACGAAAACATTACAACCCACCTTTTACAAATGATTATCATTCCCATGAGTTTATAGTCAATTTTGAACTTTCGGGAAATATAAATAGTCATTTTAACACTTCAGAATACGGTATTGATACAGTAGAATTTCAAAAATACTTAGGAAGATTTGTCGAAACTTTACCAGATAAACTAAATACTGACAGTAGGCTTTCTAAAAAATCTTGTTCGACCGAGTCTTTATGCAATTTTTTTGTAGAATATTTTCCTAATTATCTGAAAGAATCTGGCTATAAAACATTAAAAGATATTGCATGTTTATCAGTCTCTGTTTTTGAAGGCTATAGTAGGGAAACTAAACTAGTTATAAATAAAAATATATTTGATTAAAAAAAGTAATATTATCAGTTTTTAGTAATACTTTAGGTCGAGAGTATAACAAAACTATTTTCCCTTAACCACCACCGTAATACCAGTTCTTAAACTTGGCGGCCATAGAAATTCTAAAGAATATAGAAATTGAAGAAGTGTGTTATTCGGAGAAAAATAGTTTTTTCTAGAGCTGTATAAAACCTCTAATCCAACCTCTGCTAAGATATTATGTAATTCCGTCAAGGTATACTCTCTAAAATGCCCAGGATTTAATTTATTAGGCCTAATTTTTTCGAACGGTTGAATTCCCAGTAACATTTTCAGTCTTTTTGGAAGAGACACAGCATTTGGAGTTTGAATTATTAAAACACCGTTTGGTTCAAGCCATTTTTTAACCTCAGCTAAAACTAATTCTGGGGCAGTGTGAACATGCTCAATTACCTCCGCCATAATTATAATTGGATATTTTTGATTAACAACATTATCTAATAACTCAGTATTATTTAAATCTAATTCGTAAAACTTTTCACCTTCCAAAACTGGCCAACCGGCATGATAAAAACCAGCCGTGTGAATAGGCACTTTAAAAACATGGCGAAGTAAGTCTACTTCAAAGCCAGTTCCTATATCCAAAATTTTTAGCGGATTATTATAGTTAAAGTTATTAGCAGAACCTAATTTGTCTTTCAAGTTTTCTGAGTTGTTGGCAGGCCCATCAAAAGTTTTTTTATCTAATAATTCTGGAGTATTTTGTTTATTAACTGATCTCTCTACAGGAAAATACTTTGCTACAACTTCTAATAGATACTTATAGCGAACAGCATGGAACTTTAAATATTCAAATTGTTCAGACACAGAAACAGGCCCAATAAGGGCCAAAATTTCTTGTTTTGTTTTAGGAAGAATGAACTTCATGTACCAAACAACTATACTAAAACTTTATCAACAATTTCTTTGAAAGCATTAATATCTTTAATAGCAATTTCTGAAATAGCTTTTCTGTTTAACTTTATGTCAGAATTAGATAATTTGTGAATAAATGTGCTGTAATTTACATCGCTACCAATTTGATCTAAAGCTCCATTAATTCTTACAATCCATAAACTTCTAAAATCTCTCTTTCTTAGTTTACGTGATTTGTAAGCATTAGATTCAGCTTTCAATAATCTTTCTTTAGCTAATCTAAATTTGGAATTTGCACCATTTATAAAACCTTTAGCTCGGTCTAACAAATATTTTCTGTGCTTGTGTGCGGCAACGCCTTTTTTAACTCTAGACATATTATATAACAGCTTTTAATTTATTATGAATTTTATCAGCAATAACATCGCGTTTAGCTTTGATAGTTCTACTTCTTGATTTTCTGGTATTGTAGTGATTATCACCAGCTTTGTTTAAAATAAGCTTTCCTTTTAGCAAATCGCCACCATTGGTAACTTTAAGTCTTTTGGAAACACTTTTCTTAGTTTTACTACGCATTTTTTTTAAAGCCATATTATTTATATTTGGTTTCTGTATACAAAACGTGCTTCCTAAGAATTGGATTGTATTTTTTTAATTCTAATTTACCTTTTCCACCATTTGGCTTACCCTTACCTAAAGATTTATTTACAACATATCTATGTGTAACTTTTCTTCCAGTTTTTGGATCTACTTCGGTGTTAATTAGTAAAATTTTATTTTTTTGCTTCTGAGCCATAATAATATTTAATTTTTAACAGCAACTTCCTTCTTTTCTTCAGCAATAGCTTGGCTAATTCCAGCTTGAACACCTTCGTTGTAAGAAGTTACCAAGTTGTCTAAAATTAGTTCAACAGCCTTAATAGAGAAAATATTAGTTACAATTGTAGTGTCTAATTTTTCTGGCAAGAACTTTGTAGCAGTACTAGCAAGCGCAATAACAGGAATACCCATTTTTTGAGCTTCTAGAATTGGCACAGAGTGATTGGCAGCATCTAAAACTAGCAAAGCGCCTGGCTTATTATTCTTAAGATTAACCAAACCACTAAAGAATTTATTGATTTTAGTTTTATCTTTTTGAATTGCAAGTCTTTCGTTTCTACTTAATTTTTGAAAGAACTCTTTGTTTTGTTCAATGTTTTCAAGTTTTTCTAAAGTTTTCAAAGTCTTTTTAATTGTAGACCAGTTTGTTAAACTACCACCCAGCCATCTGAAATTTACATATGGAGCTGAGCCAATAAACTTAGCAGCTGTGGAAACAGTTAAATTCTGAAGATGTTTAGAAGTTCCTACCACTAAAATCTGACGCTTTTTAGACCCAAGAGAGTGGATTAAGTCGGCAGCTTTTTGAATAGATTTGTTGGTTTCTACTAAATTAATTAGACACAAACCATTTTCTACCCCGTAAATACTAGATTTAAGTTTTGGATTTAACTTAGATTTAGAATTACCACGGTGGGCACCAACTTGAAATAATTGCATTAAGCTAAGTTGGGGTATCATATAATTATTACTTTAAAACTACAGTTGCACCAGCAGCACTTAGAGATTCTTTGTACTTGTTAGCATCTTCTTTGCTTGCATTTTCAATAAGTACGAAAGGAGCTCCGTCAACTTTAGCCTTAGCATCACCTAGACCAATGTTCAAGATTGTTTTTACTTCTTTAATAACTGCAATTTTCTTGTCAGCTGGAACTTCAGTAATTTCAACGTTGAATGAAGATTTCTCTTCTTCGGCGGGAGCAGCTTCAGCAGCAGGACCGGCAGCGGCAACAGCTACAGGAGCAGCAGCAGAAACACCAAAAGTAGTTTCAATAGCTGTTACTAATTCAGAGGCTTCTAATAGTGTTAATTTTTTAAGTTCATCAACGATTGTTTGGATTTTGGACATAATATATAATTATTGGGGGGTAGATTTTGAGATTTAATTTTGGTGGATAGCTTTAATAGATCTGGCCATACCTGCAGGAACTTCTTTAACACCAATAGCAATTTTTGCAGTAACCTGATTTAAGGCACCAGCAATCATAGCCATTGAATCTGCGAAACTTGGAGTTTTAGAAAGTTGAATAGTTAGTTTTGAATCGTAAAATTCACCATTAACAATAGAACCAATTAAATTAAAATTTTCTTTAAATTCTTTAGAAACTAAGTTTACTACAATTTTAGGTGTTTTAACTTCATCGCTTTGTTCTGCGTTATCTAGGAAAGCTAAATAAGTAGGACCAATTAAATTAGGAACACTGCTAAATGCTTTTTGAATTAAGGTGTTTTTTACAACTTTTAAAGTAACTCCTTCATTCTTAGCAGCTTTTCTAACTTTAAAGTTAAATTCAGCGTCTAAGTTTTTAGGTACATTAAGAGTAGATATTAAAACTACAGCTTTTTGTGTAGATACAGAGGTGTTTAAAAGCTCTAAAATTTCTTGCTTTTTTTTATGAGATACAGCCATATAAATATATTTGGACTAAGCCAAAATTAATTCTCAGATCCAGATTTTACCTACAACAGGACTTAATTGAATGCCGGTTGTCTTGGGATCTTATTTAAGAAAGTGCAAATGGGCTTTTTTTGTCAAGGAAAGTCTTTCACAAACAAATGTAACGGCGACCCCACGTTGCCATTTTGGAGCAAGTGAATAAAATATGACTTTATAAAAAATATTCAACAGCTATAACCACTTGCCAAACCATTATTTCTATGTAACTAGAGAGGAGTTCTATAGGTGATAACCACCATGACAAAACAATTGACGGAAACAGAAGCAGAGCAGCAGTATAGAGCTTTCGAAACAGCTCGACAAATTTACAGACTTATTTGCGACCAACTTAAGTCAGATTTCTATTCACAAGTTGAAAGACTTCGTGACAACATGGCCGGAGTGTCTGAAATTTTTCAGTTGGAAAATTGGTTAAACCAAAACCATTGGAACTTTTTTAGAGATCCATCTCTAATTATCAATTTTTTGAAAGCAGATGAGCTAGCAACCTGGAATTGCACTCAAGATTGTTCAAATCTTGAAAATTCTACTAGAGTCTATCTGGCACTTGAACCAATTTGGATTGCAGACACTTTTGAGAGTTTAGGTCTGAAAGTTCCTTTTGATGGTTGTACACATTTTTACCATGATGGACAATATGTATTTCGTGGTAATTTGTTTAGCAAAACTATGTTTGCACTTATTTTAACACAAGAAGGTGCAAACGTTCGCAGCACAATTGGAAACCCCCTTTCGTATAGTTTCTACGAACAGAATTCAAATATGATTATTACAAACCAATATGACCCTGAATGTTCTTATAGCGCAATTCCTAAAGATGAGCTAACGGCACTTCTAGCATCATAATAAACTATCCGCCTTGGATAACCCACCCAGTTCTAAAGCACTGGGTTTATTTTTTTGGAGAGTAGCTCAAACCTTCCCTTTCCCCTTACAAGCTTTGGAACAAAACTGAACTTTTTCCCAAATAAGTTTCCACTTTTTCCTATATTGAAATGGTCTTCCGCAACTAGCACAAATTTTGGTTGGTAAGTTTTCTTTAAAACCTTTTAGCTTATTTTTTATGGGCATGGAATTAATGTCAATTTTTATGAAACAAAGAATTGTTTTGCAGATATTAGAAACATAAAACTTATATATTCTATACGTCCAATTAAGAATCTAAATAATTCAACACTGTTGGTGATACAAATACTCATTCTCACCCTACTCTAAAAAGCCGAATTTGCCTGCTTCCAAGTCTTCAAAGGCTTGAATAATTTCTTGTTTAGTGTTCATTACAAACGGGCCATAAGAAACCATTGGTTCGTTAATAGGTTCGCCGCTAGCTATTAAAACTATTGCTGATTTTTCCGATTTTAAAGTAATTTCTTCCCCATCATTTTCAAATAATACAAATTGGTTTTCCTCTACTTTCTGGCCATTAACTTCAATGTTTCCTTCAATAGCTATTAAAAAAGTATTAAATTTTTCTGGAAGATTTAACTTTATCTCAAAACTAATTGAATGGGCTGGAGTAGCACCATCTAAAATTTTTGTTTCAGTAATTTCTGAGCTGAGCTCGTCTGTGTTTTCATTTTTTTGAGAGTTCTGAGCTTCGTCGATATTTTTCCCTAAATTAACATTCCACAAATTTATTGGCGAAAAAGTTGTAGCTGGACCAATATTTCCTTCGTAATTTCCGCTAATAATTTCTACAAATCCTGCATTATTTGGCAGAGCAACTTTTTTTATGGAATCTCTAGTTACAGCCTGATACTTTGGCTCTGTCATCTTGTGAACCTGTGGCAAATTCACCCATAATTGAACCATTTGAAAATCTCCTCCGGTTTTAGCGAACTGTTCTTCATGGTATTCTTTATGCAGAATTCCGCTGCCAGCAGTCATCCACTGTACTTCGCCACTACCAATAATGCCAGAATTTCCAGCACTGTCGTGGTGAGCAACTTTTCCCTTATAAGCTATGGTTACAGTTTCAAAACCACGATGCGGATGAACCCCAACACCTCGCGGAACATTACTTGGTGGAAAAGCAAATTTAGCCCCATAGTCTAACATAATGAACGGAGAAACTCTTTGCTGGGGTATAACAGTAGGAATAAAATTGTGAACTCTAAAACCGTCTCCAACCCAATGGTGGGCAGGAGGATTAAAAATTTTGAGAATTGGTTTTAAAGTAGGCACAAAATAAAGTATTGTCAGCAATTAATAAAGGGGCTTGCCCACAGTATCAACATGGTCTTTTAAATTAGGATTTGAAATAGTAGAATAGTCTATCACATCAACAGTATAAGGTATTATATTAGAGTTTTGAAGTCTGGCCTTTAAGTCTAAAAAGGTTATAAAATCTATATTACTTTTAAAAACTATTGCTAAGTCTATGTCTGAACTATTCTTATAGTTACCCATAGCCCTTGAGCCAAAAACTAAAACTTTTAATACGTCAGGGTTAGAACTTAAAACAGAAACTAGTTCTTTAAAGCTTATTTCTGTTATTCCAAAAGGATTTCTAGGTGGATTTAGATTAGATTCTAATGGAAAGTTAGAATGATGATTAAGGTTATTTTTCATTTAGCTTAGACTTTAGAAAATTCTCTAATTCTATCAAGTGAGCATTGAAATTTAGCAATATTATACTCAAAACTTGCTTTGCAGTATTCTCATCATATATATGAGTTAACAAGTTTCTTTTTTCCAACATTTCCAACCATACTTCACCATTTGAAATTATGTTGTAAAAGTATGCTAATTTCAATACTTCACGTGGAAAGCTGGCTTCTAAATCTTTACTTTCTAAATAATCTTTTAAAGTTTTCCAGGCTAATGCAAAAGTAAATTCGTAAGATTTTATAATTCCCTGTTCTTCAATTTTAGAAGGTTTTTTAATTGCCAAACCTTCCTGTAAAACAGCAAGTGCCTTTTGATAATTTTCGAAACGCTGTTGCCAACGAATAGTCTTTAGTGATGACATAGAATATTTCGTAAAATTTTCCAACAAGTTTAAGTTAAAATATTTTTTTGATTTTATTTGTGTTTTGGTAGCGCTACGGGGAATTGAACCCCGATTACAGGAATGAAAATCCTGCGTCCTAACCATTAGACGATAGCGCCAGATGTGAATTCGCAATTTAGTTTTAATTTAAGTTCTAGAGTTTTATTTTCTAAAAATTTGATTTAACTAGACTAAAAGCAATACTACTATTTTTTTCTAAAATATATAAGTTTGTCAAGATGAAGCCAACAAGTAATTTTCCTAAACAGTTCACAAAGCCAGAAATTACCCGTTTAGAGGGCGCTGGTTTAAACAGTTTGTATAGTTTAATTACCTATTTTCCTTTTCGTTTACAGACAATAACCCCGTTTACAAATTCCAGCCAAGACACTAACCTACACTATTTAATTACAGCCTCAATTTTAAATATTGAATTTCGAAATTCTGGGAAGGGATATTTTTTACTTAGTTTAATGTCTGAAAATGGACAGAGAATTGAAGGCTATCTATTTCAAAACCAACCATATATTAAAGCAGAGCTAAAACTTGGTTTAACATTTCAATGGCTAGTTCAAATTTCTGCTAAAGGTTTTCTGAATATTGTGAAATGGTCGTCTTTTAAAGGTTATCAACAGAACAGTTTTTATGTTTTAGGAAAGGCTGAATTAAAAAATTGGATGGTTCCAGTTTATCAAAAAATTGGAGTGTTAACTTCGGCTAAAATTAATTTATCTCACCAAAAATTGCAGGAAAAAGATTATACTTTGAATTTACAAGGCCTGGTTCCAGAAAACCCATTTTTTTCTTTAAATTTAAACTTGCTACAAATTCACAAACCCAGTTCTGCTGAAAACTATTATAAAACTAAACAACAGTGGATTGCCTTTAAACTATTTCTAAAAATGGCCACCTACAAACAAATTAAGCTTGGCAACGAAGTGCTAATGGCCAAAAAGTCTAACATGAAACTAGATACTTTAAAACAAATGAGTGCTTCTATTCCCTTCCAATTAACCAACAGCCAAAAAACTACAATCTGGGACATTTTAAACAAATTAGGAAGCATACAGTAGCGGCGAGCCTGCCTCGCCAAAAGCCAAAGTAGTGGCGAAGTCTACGAGCCATTTCACAAATGTAGCGGCGAAGCCCCATCGCCATATCGGGGTTTGAGAGTAGCAACAACCACCGCGTCGCGACAGGTGCAAGTAAGTAAAACCTCTCAAAATAAACAAAGTCCAACAATTGACTTGCAATTAATCTTTCCAAAAAAAGTTTGCTTAGCTGATAATTAAAAATGTCTGATTTAATGAGATTTATTTACATTAGTTTTGTGTTTGTTGGCTTAAGTATTTCAGTTTTATATTTAGCTTTATTAATTAGTTTATTTAAATTATTTTAAAAGCAAAAAATTATTTGACTAAGTGATTATTATAAGCATAGTTTTACAAGTTAATCTTAATAAATTCAATTTCGCTTTTTTGTTTAAAAGGCGGTCTTAAACGAGTATTTTAACTACTTAGATATTTAAATATATGCAGAAAATTTTAGACAAATTTGACTTGAAATACGAGGAACATTTTTTGGGAGGTGGAACTGAATGCAAGGCCTTCTACAAAGGCGATAATTTAGTATACAAAGTATACGGAAAATATAATCACATAGAAAACTTAAGAAGATTAAAGCAGTTTTATAGCTCTCTAGAAACCTCCAAAATAAATTTTGAAACACCAGAAATTTTAGATATTTGGGAGGAGGAGGACTTTATGGTGGTTATAGAGAAAAAACTTGAGGGCAATTGCCCAACTGCAGAATTTTTAAACAAACTATCTGTAGAACAAATCAATTTGGTAATTAAAAATTACTCTGATACATTATTTCAAATTAAAAATATTAAGACAGACTTTTTTGACTTTAACAGTCCATTAAATATTACAGAACGTTTTTTTGTTGATAAAGAATATTCCAGTTGGAAAAATTTACTAATTGAAAATTTAGTTTATAGGTACATTCCCATAAGGGAAATCTTTGAGCAAACTGTAGTTAAATCAAATTTAAAATATAATTTTTTGGTTGATTATTTGCAAAGCTTGAGTTATGAGAATAGCTTAATTCACGGAGATATGTTTCAAGAGAATATCTTGATTGATGAAAAATTCAATATTAGTTCAGTTTTTGACTTTGGCGGGTGCACAGTGCAAGGTGATTATATTTTTGATATTGCAATCGGCTGGGCATTATTTGATAAATATAAAAAAATATCCAGTGTAGATGCCTCTGAAATTTTGTTTGAAATTTTGTTAAGTAGGATGAACCAATACGAAAAGCAAAAGTTTGCTGCTTATTTACTTACCTATTGTTTTTTATCAGCTAATATGTTTGCTAATAACAACCCTATGGAGCAAAGATTTAGATGGTGCACATCCAATTTAAACAACCCTTTTTGGTGGAAAATAATTGGGTTTGAAGGTTAGTTTAACTATACGTAAGTTTTGACAGTAAATTAATGGTGGGATAGTTTAAATATAGCTTTCAGCTCCATATCTCAAAAAATTATGTCAATTTACCCGTTTGAAAATACTTTTAGAATACACTTAATTAGGCATGGCCAAAGTGATGTTAATACTCACCCTGAACATGTAACTTTTTCAGACAGAAACTCGCCATTAACCGATTTTGGCAGAAACCAGGCTAAAATGCTTGGTCAGTATTTTAAGAAAAATAGTCAAAGTTTCGATAAAGTCTATTCATCTAGTTTGGATAGAACAAAAGAGACTGCCAAAATTTGTTTAGAAAATATGGGGGCTAAAAATGAAGTTACATTTGTAGATAGTATTGTTGAATGGAAACCTGGAGATCTTGAAGAAGATTTGTATTTAAAAAACTTCACCCCAGAAGAAAAATTAGCTAAAAGTTATATTCTATCGGCTCAAAATACTTGGTTTAAACCAAACAACGGCGAAAGTATTCAAGAGGCCAAAGCAAGAGTTACCAATTGGTTTAACACTGAAATTATATATAAGGAAGAACATAGAAACCTAGATTTAAACATTGCAATTTTTGCCCACGGAAAAGTTATTAACTTTATTTTAATGCATATTATGGGCTTCGATCAACACTTTGCATCTAATTTGTTAATTGATAATACAGGGGTTTCATACTTAGAATATTCTAAGCTTGGTTGGAGAGTTTACAGAATAAATGATACTAGACACATTGTTTAAACATTTATTGACCAAAACAGCTCAACTGCTTAGTAAGAAAATATGTCCAGCATATTTCAGCAAACTCCAAAAATGGTTTTAAAATCTTTAAATACTGCTTTAAATTTACTAACCAAAGTAGAAACCCACATTCAAGAAAAAGATATTTCAGAACAAGAAATTTTGTCCGCAAGATTGTACTCAGACATGTTTCCTTTTTCAAAACAGATACAAATGATATCCGATAACGCTAAGGGTTTAGTTGCAAGAATTACTCAAACCGAAGCACCAAAATATGTAGATACTGAAACAAGTATTACAGAGTTAAAAGAAAGATTAGAGAAAACTATTCTGTTTGTGCAGTCCGTTCCTTTAGAAAAATATTCAGAATTAAACAACTACAAAATAGTGTTGCCATTTATTCCTGGTAAATATCAAACCAGTCTAGATTATATTACAGATTACGGTCTACCAAATTTGTATTTTCACGTTGTAATTGCATATGCAATTTTAAGGAGTAAAGGTTTAGTTATTACAAAAATGGACTATATTAACGGACTTAATTTACAAGACCTAGAGTTCTAGGCCAACCTACTCTCTTTCTGAAAATCTGTTAGAAGCTTGCTAAAATCCTCTACACTATTGAAATTTCCATACATTGCGGAATAGCAAATATAAGCAGCTTCATCTAAGTTACGCAGGTTTCTTAGTACAATTTGCCCAATTTTTATAGATTTTACAGGGTTTTTATCTAATTCTAATATATCTTCAATTACTTGTTGAGATAGTTTATTAAATTTATCATTATCAATTGGTCTTTTATTGAAAGATTTGCGAACACCAAGCTCTAGTTTTTCCTGATCAAAATCTACAATTTGGCCATTTCGTTTTTCCACCTTCAAATCTAGCACTTTAACTTCTTCAATAGTAGTAAATCTGTAAGAACAATCTGTACATTGTCTTCTTCTTCGTATTGCTCTACCAGCATGAGTAGACCTAGAATCATAAACCCCTGTACTATCAGAACGGCATTTTGGACAAATCATAACTATATATAGAATAAATTTTAAACATCAAACACTACTAACAGTATTTGATAATAAAAAAGTGTTGTTTTATTTTATTAAATAAAGGAAATATGTAGTCAAGAAAAAAATTGTAAGGTGTGTGACTTGGAATAATAAATTTTGACTTTGACCATGTATTTTTTATCAGGTATAATGAAAGTAATATGACAAGAGTTTCTTGGTTTAACACCTTTATTTCCAGCCTTTGCTTAATGCTAATGGTAATTCTTAGCAGCTCAATGCTTGTTAGTTCTAGCTCATCTATGCGACATATAGACGGCAGACTTGGCCTGTTAGTTCAACCCATAGGAGAAAACATAACTTGGCTTGGAAACCAAATAAAAAATGGTTTAATTCCGCTAGAAAGCATTTCTGTGCAGGCTCAACAAGCTGTTTCTGTAGTATTTTCTGTGGAAGAAGTTTTGCAACAATTAATTGCAAGTGTAGTTCAGGGAATTTTAAACACAATTGTAGCAATAATTTCACAATTAATTAATCAATTAAAAGATGGTGTGAGACAGCTTGATGGCATGTTCACGAAACTTAAAGAAATTGGGGCAGGTTTAGTTAATGCTCTTCAGGCTTTAACTTCTATAAAAGATTTATTCCCACAAATATCTAACGCAGCTTACAGTATTATTCCTAAAGCTGGAAAAGCTCAGAACGCAGTTTACGCTGGCATAACCAATTTTAGTACTTGCGAAAACCTTCGGGCAACCCAATTAGAATTACCACCCAATGAAAGAACCAATGTTCCATCTCAAGAAACCTGTGATAATTTAAAATTTAACACCACTGCAGTGGCTGTAAGTGCTTCTTGTGGAGACGTATCTGGCATACCACTTAGTGATTTACTAGGTGTAACCAATGCTTGCCCTGCTGAAGTTGCTGCCAGTGTTGACACAGCTACATCTAAAATTGTAGCCGACGCGAAGGTAAAAACTAAAGATAAAATTAAGAATAACCTAGACAAGGCTCCAGACGGTTGTAAATTTGCTATCAGCCAAGATAACGCTGCTTTCTCTACATTATCTTCATCTCTAAATAGTTCTGGCCCCGGCACTATATCTGGAATACTTGGGCAAAGTTCTACAACTACACCTATAGATTTTAGCAATGCTCAATTTTCTTTTGCTAGTGGCGATTCTGCTTTAAATATTCCCACTACTAAAATTGCTGTTCCTAACCCCAAAGAATGTGAATTTTGGAGAAGCGGAGAACTTGTTACAACAGCAGCGGCCTTGTCTGCAGACAAATCTGTACCTTCAGTTAAGGACGGAGGATTAGGCGCAATATTTAGTAATTTCTTACAGCAAGTTCAAAAAATTGTAACCGATTTCGTAAACGACATTGTAAAATTTGCTCAAAACTTTTTAAACCAATTTATTAGTGCAATAACCAGCGTGGCAGGTGGAATTCCAGTTTTAGGTCAGTACATCAGCAGTATCACAGGCGGTCTTTCTTCCAACAGTGCTCAATTAAAAAATGCCTCTACTTTTGGTAATGCCTCTTATGTTGGAAATTGTATTCAGGCCCCTTGTCCTTTTTAACAATTAGATATTCCACTTTAAAAAATTATAAAAATAAAAATTATGCAGCTTCCATATTTCTTACAAAGCAGAACCAATCAAATTATTGTTGGTGTTGTTGTATTAATAATTATTTCCACTTTAGCCATTGTACTTTGGCCAAAATCGGCAGCTACTCTTCCTCCAGATACAAGTCCGGTAACTTTAACTTGGTGGAAACCATTTTATGGAAATGAAACATACGGAGACACAATTGCTGATTTTAAAAGACTATATCCAAACGTTACAGTGCAAATTGTAACCCAGCAATATGATGTAAAATATTACCAAAGCTTAATTGCCGACGTTGCTAAAAATGCCGGGCCTGATATTTTTACAATTCGTAATGATGATTTACCAGCTTACAAGGAATACATGACACCTATTCGTCAATTCCAAACTGCCGAACTTGCCAAATATAAAACCGAATTCGCAGATTTAGTTGTGCGTGATACAATGGACAGAGACAAAGTTTATGCTATTACTTCCTACATTGATAATATTCAACTTTACTATAACAAAACCATTTTAGCTCAAAGTGGAGTGGCCATTGTACCTAGCACTTGGAACGAATTAAATGGTCAGTTGTCTAAATTAAACAAAAGAGATCCAAATACATTAAACTTTAGCCAAAGTGCAATTTCATTAGGAACTGGTGGACGTGGAGTTGAAGGCCAGCCAAATATTAACCGCTTACAAGATATTTTACCGCTGTTAATTTTCCAACAAGGTGGACAACTTTTTGACTACCAGCAAAACCAACCTGTTTTTGGACAAGCCAAAGATGCCAAACAAATTCAAACTGGTTTATCTACAAGCACTAATTTTCAATCTAGTGTAGACACAAACAGCCCTACTTACCAAGCCATGCAATTTTACGCAGATTTTGCCGATCCAACAAAAAATAGGTATAGCTGGAACAATTCTAGCCCAAATAACGTAGATGCTTTTGTAGAAGGAAAACTAGCCTATATTCTTCACTACAGTTACTTGCAAGACATTATTTCTTCTAGAAATTCAAGATTACAATATGGTGTAGCTCCACTTCCCCAATTAGATTTAAATTTTAAGAAAACTTATGGATTTTTCTTTATGGATGGAATTAATAGAAACTTAGAAAGAGATGTAACTAAAAGTAAGAAAAGAGAAATGGCCGAACGTTTTTTGTATTTCTTAAGTTTACCTGAACAACAAAGAAAGTTTGTAACCAAAACCAATTTACCCGCTGCTAGAAAGTCTATAGTTAGCGAACAGCTAAACGGCGATGAAAAACTAAGAGTGTTCGCAGCCGGAAGTTTGTACAGTGATAATTATTATAAACCTGATGTTCAAGCCACCGAAAGAATTTGGAATGATTTATTTGAAAGATATTGGTACAACGGTGAACCTTTGCAGCAAAGTCTTTCCAAAGCTATAATTCAGTATAATACTTTGGTTACCAAGGGCCCGGTTCTACAAAATTAAGACTTCTTGAATGTAGATCCGTAGAATTTGTAGAGGTGTTTTCTTGGAGCAAAATAAAAAATTCAGATTTAATAATTTAAACCAATACCCAATTATTCTGACCTACATTTTCAACCAAACCAAGTAACTCTAGCGAAGTTAATTCTGAGCTAATAATATTCGAGGCAAGTTTTGTTGAAGCGGATAAACTGTCTACACTTATTTCTCCAATTATTTTTTTTAGAATTAATTCTTGATTTGCGCTTAAATTAAATTTTTCTGACAGCGGAATGGAGGTTGAAATATCTTCAGAATTATTTTTAATTATTGCCGAGGGGAAACCAAGCAGTGATAATATTTCCTCTGATTTGAAAAGAGGCCAAGCACCATCTTGTAAAATTTGTTGATTTCCAAAATAGCTTTCTTCTAAAATTGAAGCCGGGGTCACAACCAAACTTTTACCCGTATCTCTTGCAATTTTCGCTGTTAGAATAGTTCCAGATTTCATACCAGCCTGTACTACCCAAACTACTTTTGATAAAGCTACAATAAGCCTATTTCTTTGTGGAAAATGATAGGGTAAAACCTTGGTTTCAGGAAAAAACTCTGAAATTAAAAGCCCTCCACTTTCTAAAATTTGCTGAGATAAATAATTATGTTCAGCTGGATAAATAGATTTTTCATCCACTCCACTACCTAGTACTGCAATTGTTTTGCTTTCTAAACATTTTAATGAGTGTACATGGGCAATAGCATCTACCCCAAATGCTAAACCTGAAACCACATTTACGCCACTGGGTAAAATGTTTGGTAAAACTTTCTGCATAATCAGCTTAGAATAGTTGGTAATAAGCCTTGATCCAATTACTGCTAAATTGGTGGCGGAGCATAAATCTAAGTTTCCTCTGTAAAAAAGTATAACTGGTGGTGAAGCAATATCTTTTAGAATTGGCGGGTAATTTTGACTTATGTAAGATGAGTGCAGCACAGATTTTTCATTAAGCAATAATAATATTTTATCCCGATCTTGGTATAGTTGTGTATTGGGTATGTTTAAAAGTAGAGGTAAAAAATTTGGCTCGAGAATTAAACTAAAATTATCTTTCAAAGCCGAACTTAAGGTTGCATATAGAGCATTAATTTTCTTCCACTTTGACCAAGTAAAGTTATATTTCACATATAGAACTAGCCACAATTCTTCTTCAGACATTTTAATAGTTTAAACCAAACCAAACAGTTTGCCCAGTAAAAATTATGTTCATTTATTAGACTTGCTCTAATTCACAGTAAAGTTTGATAATTTAACTTGTTGGTTTTTTTAATAAATTGGAGTCTGAGTAGCACAAACTTGTCAGAAATTAATCTGAAATTAACACTACTAATATTATGCCAGAATTACCAGAAGTAGAAAGTTTAAGACGTAGTTTAATTCCACTAATTGTTGGTCAAAAAATTGTAAGCGTAAAAGTTTTTAAGCCAAAGTTGGTTAGCAACAAAGGAACAGTTCGCTTTGAATCTGAAGAAAAGGTACAAGAATTTGAAACTCAATTAGTTGGCGAGCATATTAAGAGTTTGGAAAGAAGGGCTAAGAATTTAATTTTAACAACATTTTCGGGTAAAATTGTTTTAATTCATTTAAAAATGACTGGGCAATTGGTTTACAAAGGCAATGCTGAAAATTCGGAGGTAGTATTAGGTGGACATCCAATTGCCATTTCTTCTGTTGAAGTTCCTAACAAGCATTCCCATATTATTTTTGAGTTAGAGCAAGGAACACTGTATTTTAACGACACAAGAATGTTTGGATATTTGCTATATTTTAAAGATGCAGAAAATCTGGAAGCAGAAAATCATTTTGAAAATTTAGGGGTTGAACCTTTTTCAGAAAGTTTTAGTTTGGAATATTTTAAAAACAAAATGAAAGGGAGAAAAGGGAATTTAAAAGCCCTATTTTTAAGCCAGGAAGTTGTAGTTGGTTTAGGAAATATTTACTGCGATGAAGTTTGTTTTGACTCTAAAGTTTTACCCACTAGAAATGCAGACTCGCTTACCAAAAAAGAGGTTGAGCAATTATATTATTCCATTTTAAAAATTATTAGTTTGGCTGTAGAAGCTGGAGGATCTTCAGTTGCTAACTATTTACTAGGTGACGGAACAAAAGGAAATTACGCCAAACAACACAAGGTTTACAACCGAGGCAACAAAGAATGTTTGGTCTGTGGAAACATACTTTCTAGTCAAAAATTAGCAGGCAGAACCACGGTGTATTGCAAGTTTTGCCAAAGGTAAATTGAGCAATTTAAGTCTTTTAGAAGGCAGTAATAAATTAAAATAAATATCTGCAAAGCTCCACTCTGTTTTATCCTCCACTTTCTTAAATTTAAAGTAGATCTCAAAGTTACCACTTTCTTCCTAGGACAGTGTATATGAACATAATTTTAATTTTGTGAAAATTGTTCACAAAGGTTTTCAATAACTTCGACCGTTAATCAAAAAAATTTTTCGATTTATAATTCTCTGAAATATATCTGGAGTAAAAGTAACTATTCAACTTCTTTTCTAATTTAGACAAACACTGTATTGTAGACTATAATAGCTTCGTGCACCTTAACAAAAACACTATATATTACAGTGTATTAACTTTTTTAATTATTCTTTCTGTTGGTTTTGGCTGGTTGGCATTCCAAGCTAAAGCCCCGCAGAATACAACTAAACCTAGTTCCATAAAATTATCAGAGGTTGTTTCCAACAATATTGAACCCATTGTTCCTAAAAAAGATATGGCCAATCCTAAGTGGACTACCTCTATAGCGATGTCCTCTGATCAAAACTTTTTTGAACTTTCAGAGTTTGATATTTATAGTGCGGAGCTTAAGAAAGTTGTAATGGATACTAATCCAAAAGAGGCTTTAAATAAGCTAGCATCAGACACTTACACTGTAAAAGTTGTTCAAAAAAATTGCCACACTTTCACACACCAAATTGGACGATTCGCCTTAGAAAAATACAATAACGACACCGCTAAAGCTATATCCTACAACTTAGATATTTGCGGAGGTGGCTACATTCACGGTGTTATTGAAAACTACTTAGATACTGTACCAAACGCGGAAGAAACCATAACTAGTTTATGCACAGACCCTAACGATGGAGGATGTTTTCACGCTTTGGGGCATGGAGCAATGTTAATTTCTAAATATAACACAGATGAATCGGTTCTGCTTTGCAAAAAACTTCAAAATACAAAACAGGAGATTTGGTGTGGAGAAGGCGTTTTTATGGAAAACTTTGATTCAGAAAACATTATTGATTCCAAAAAGCCATTCTTAAACCCAGAAAATCCTTTTTACCCATGCAGCAACTACCCTTCCCCATATAACGACACTTGCTATTACTATTCCGGAAGATACATTTTTAAAGTGACTAAAGACCCCTATCTTTCCTTACAAAAATGTTCACAGGCAAACAGCTTTGCCCAAACTTGTATTAGGGGAATGTCAGCTGGAATTCTTCGCTCCGATTTACTTAATCCAGAAAAAATGGAAGCTTATTGCAAGTCTGTAGAAGCAAAATACAAAAATAGTTGTTTCCAAGGCTCTGTTAATTACTACGTTCTAATGTTTGGCAAAGCTGAACAAACTATAACTGAAATGTGTGATAAATTCCAAGACGAAAGCAACAAAGCAACCTGTACAAATTACGCCAACAATTCTCCGTTTAGAACTTAAGTGTATCTCAACTTATTGATGAGAATTGTGAGTTAATAGCCAAAAATTGTCATCCTTGTATATGTCATAAATTTCAGTGACAGAATTTAAATCTTCTTTTAGATTATTTCTGTTAAATTTTTAACAACATATATTCTAACATAATATGCGTTTAAATGATAATACTTTAACCAAGAATTACCTTAGACATATGAAACAATTAGTTCAAGAATATGAATTAATTAAAACAAGGAAACATCCTAGATATGTATTTGTAAATGAATTCTACAAAGCAAATAATATAACTAGACAAAACTTCATCAAATATTACAATAGGTATAAATTAGTTTCTATGGATAGTAGTTTAATTCCAAAGAAAAGAGGGAGAAAGTTTGGTAGTTTAAAAAGTATTCCTTTCATACAGAATAAGATTATTGAACTTAGAAACCAAGGATTTGGTAGATATGAGATACACGATTTCCTTTTACCTAAGTATGGTAAATATACTCCTTCACCTACGACTATTTACAATATACTATTAAAGAAAGGATTGAATAGATTAGATCCAAGAGTAATTCAAACTAACAAAAGAAGAATCATTAAAGATAAAGCAGGAGAATTAGGCCATATGGATTGCCACAGACTAGCTAAAGGAATACTGGAGGGTGAAAAGAATGAATACTTTCTACTAAGCTTAACAGATGACTTTACTAGAATAGTTATGACCATACTAATACCTAATCTGCAAGCTCTAACAGTTATGCTTTATACTCAAAGATTATTAGCAGTATTCAATAGATGTTACAACATAGATTTTCAAAGTATATTAACAGACAATGGACCCGAATTTGGAAGGAAAGAAACAAAAGAAGAAAACAAACAAAACCATCCATTTGAAAGATTACTGTTAGAATACAACATTAAGCATAAGTACACTAGAGCCTACAGGCCACAAACCAATGGTAAAGTAGAAAGATTCTGGAGAAGTTTAGAGGAAGAATTACTTAGAGAGCAAGTATACCCAGATAAAGAAAGTTTAGAAGAAGAATTATTTGAATATTGTTGCTACTTCAACCATATTAGAAGACATCAAGGTATTGGTAATATTACTCCCTATGAGAAACTTAATTCTGTCACTGAATAAGTTGACATATACAATGCCTAGGGTAAGCCATAAATCCTTTTGACTTTCCAGAGTATTCTGTCCAGCGATAATCAAAAGGACGGTAGTTTATTTTTATAGTTTGTGTATTTTTCAGATCTTCACGAGCTAAATCAATTTTCCAATCCCTTGATTCTGTAATTTTATACTTATCCAAGATTTGTTTATTTTCCAATTCCAAAAAGTCTTTTTTGATCTGATTTAAGGTTAATTTTTCAAAGTTAATAGTAATAGAATCTTTTTGTGTCTCCACCCCACTATTAAACACCTCAAACAACTCGCTCACCTTAACCCCCTTCTCCCATTCCACTTGCTCTCCAAAATCTTTAGGTACAAAGAAATGATACTTTTCGTCAGGTTGTAATTCAGTCCAATTTGTTGTTGAAACAGAATTATTTTTTAAAAACTCATATTTTTCATCTCGTTTTCCGTATAGGTTATAGTGGTATATTTTGGCTGGCATAGGAGGGGTGCTTTTGATGTTGATTCGTTATAATATTTAAGATTTTCAGTGCATTTGTCTTGTAAGTTAGTGACATTTTATATTTAAATATTTTCTTTCCTTGTAAATATTTTCACTATAAAATAAAGGTTTTTAGGTTTTTCTCTTGTAAATTGTCTTGTAAACTTCATAATTTTTCTTGTAATCACTTGTAAGTTTCCATGTTGAATTTTGAAATCCATTAGTTTTATCAACTTCTATAATGTTTTTATTTTTCATCTTTCTTAATAAGTTAGAAACTTTTTCATACTTATTGGTTCCGTCATCTGGCAGTTTATTTTCCAACAATCTAGAAATATTTATTCTCAAGGCATTGGAATATTTTTCCATATAAGAAAGTATCAAATCAATGTAATAAATCTCATCAAAACCTTTGTTATTTATATATTCTTCTTTTTGATCTAAAACCTCCATTATCTCTGCTGATAAATAAATTTTTGGATACCTCCCTTCTACCAATTTTAGCTTTTTTAGTATTTGAAACTGGTCGGTGATTATTGGCCTATTTATAATATTTTTTGAGTATTTTTGAACTCTGTCTAAAAGTAAAATTATCCCAATATCCAAATCCTTTTTTTCAATTAAAATTTTAGTAAAAATAGGATCTATTTCGCTTCCATAGATTGTATACTCAAACCTATCTTGCAAATCAAAATTTGCACTAGGAGCTGGTAAAAATGCTTTGTTAGTACTATAATCAAATATTTTCCTAAAACCACTACCCCTACCTTCTACCAAACCAATAGTGTCCATTGCTTCATAGAGCCATTTATTTCTATATTTATTTGGAGCAAAATTTCGATCCTTAGGTTTTAACAGTTCGTTGTAATCTTTTTCCCGCAACAATGGTTTGCCAGCATTTTTCAAAGTAATTTTATCAACTGATTCATAAACTAAAATTTTTTCCTGCATCGCATAATCTTGGTGAGCCACACAGTTTGATATAGCTTCTCTAAGATTTTTAAAAGTATAGTTTGGGATTTTGCCATGTTGTCCTGTCTGTTGGCCAGCCATAAAAATGGGATATTCAATATCTCTAATTCTAATGTGATTAGCTAGGTTATCTATAGCAAAAATAAAGGGTAATTTAAACTTTTTATATGCTTCAGTCCCATTTTCTTCCCACATTATCTCAGCCATAGTATTTAGATAGTGAACTGACTTTTCTTTGCCTAAAAGTAATATCGTGGTTTTGGTTATCTTGCCATTTATATTCAATTTAGCCTCATTCAGGAAAGTATTTGTGTCGTATTCCTCAATTTCTTTTTTTCTATCTACATCGGATTCATAGTTTTTTTCTACATAACCTCTTTTAGCTTTTTCAATAGCCTCTTCATCTAAATCATCAAGCGTTGCACCATCACAAATCTGAGCTGACCAGTCAAAACCTACTTTTTTAGAACAGATATATGTTTGTCTCTCAGGGAAATTTTTGAGTTCATCATTGTTTTGACCTTCTCTAATGTGCGCTATCCAAGCCTGCTTGTCTTTATGAAAAAAATAAAGTGGTTCATTAAAACAATTCTTTATTTTTAAAACATAAATTCGTTCATTTTCAATAGTAAACTCTCGCTCTTCAAAATCACACTTATAATCAAAACCTCTCTCTTTTAACCACAAATTACCATCTAAATTTCCTTCTTTTATTTTATCCAGCTTAAAATTAGTTCCTAATATATTCCAAGTATTATCTTCAAGACCCCATACTAAGTATCCATATTCCTCATCTTTCCAGCTAGCAGAGTTTGCCAGTGCAGAGATAGTCTTACCAATTTTATGCAAATCAGACAGATTACTTTTAGCCTCAATCCAAGTAATTTCATTTTCTTGTTTTAGTTTATTAATTATTTTTACCAGTTCATTTTCAGTCATAATTTTAATTTAATTTTTCTTTTTCTTCACAAAAATATTAATGCTCACCCCTTGTTGAATATCAAATACATTTTCGTCTTTTCCGCCGTCTGGTGTAGTTTCTTTTTTCTTGCTGTTTCCATGTAAATCCAAAATATAAATTTTATCAAAAGTTTCCATTAAAGACTTTCTCATTTGCCTGTGGGTTACACCGTCTATAAAAGAGTTGTTTGAAATGTAAGCCAAAATTCCCTCACCATTTTTTTCTATATAATGTTGGCCATAGCGAATAAATTTTATATAATCATCATCTAAATTTATCTTTCTCTCGTTTAAGTTTTCTTTGTAAGTTTTAATTAAATTCTGAATCCACTCGCCACTATTTGAAGAACTAACCGAATAAGGAGGGTTGCCAATTACTACCATTACGGGAGCTTGATTTTTAACTCTACTAGCTTCTTCAGCTTCGTCGGTTAGCCATTTACTAAATAAGTCAAAACCATCGTCTTTTTGTTCTTCCAAAGAATTGGTTAAATAAACTGACAGCCTGTTTTTAATTTCTACTTCTTTTTCGGTTAAAAACATAGCTAATTTTAAATGCACCATGGTGTAACTAGCCATTAAAATTTCAAAGCCGTGTATTCTTGGTAACAAATCGTTTTGGGCATAACTTTGCCAAATTCCTTTGCTGTTTTCAAACTTAGTGTAAATATTATTGAAAACTTCAAGCAGAAAAGTACCTGTACCAGTAGCTGGATCTAATATTTGTACCCTATGAAAATCTACAAAGTACTTACTCCCTATTTTTTTAGCTTTGGAATTGTTTTTTGCCTCCTCTGCAGAAATTTCTATATCAATTTTAGAGTTATCAGCCAGCCCCATTGGCAAGTTAAATTCTGTTTGCAAAATCTCATCCACACTTTTAACAATATATTTAACTACTGGGTCTGGTGTATAATAAACACCTCTGGCTTTACGCGTACTTGGGTCATAGTGGTACAAAAAAGTTTCGTAAAAATGTAAGACTGGATCAGAAACATTGGTAGCTTTTCCAAAATCGGCCATTAAAGCTTTAACATCACTATGAGCAAAAACATTAACTAAATTATCAACTACCCAAGCCAACCTTTCATCTAAGTCATAACCAGCAATAGTCTGAAACAGTTTTCTAAGAAATGGATTAGACTTAGGCAAGTCATTAGCAGCTTCAGCTCTAGTAAAGGTGTCTATTGAATTATCGTAATACCTTGCAGTAAAAAGACCATAAGCAACAGTTTGGCTATAAATATCTGCAAATTGGGTAATTTCCAAATCGTGAATTAAAATTTTCTTGAAAGTTTCATATTCTTGAAAAATTGTAGACGAATTGTTTTCTTTAATATCTTGTTCTAATATTCTTACTAAAATTTCTCTCATGACTTTGGCTTTATTGGCCATAATCTCTGCCAATTCTTTACTCGTATTTATGGTTATGGTCTTTCTTTCTGCAAA
This sequence comes from uncultured bacterium, assembly GCA_963704645.1. Taxonomy (GTDB): domain Bacteria; phylum Patescibacteriota; class JACMRA01; order JACMRA01; family JACMRA01; genus JBILXY01. The sequence goes on along the minus strand of OY969926.1, from coordinate 427,387 downwards.
CTCGGTTAAAAAGCTAGCCAACGTATCTAAACTGTCTTCGATAATTTCAATTTGCCCGTTTAAGTTTATTATTCCTATGCAAATTTCAGCAACTAAGTCTTTACCTTTATAAAATCGCCAGTCTAAATTATTTGTAAAACATAGATTACCCAAAGCTTGATATCTTTGTATTTGGTCTACATGTTTTTTGTCGCTAAGTCTTTCAGGAATATCTTTAGCTTCAAGAAAGGCAACCTGAACCTTTTCTCTAAATAAAATAAAGTCTGGAGCTCCCACACTTTGTCTTTTAGCTTCATTTAAAGCTTGGATAGATGGGTGAATACTTTCTAATAGAGTCTCTAGTGATTTTCTATAACTATGCTCAGTAGCTTTACCAGTGTTATAGACTTTCTGGATTTCCTGAATAAATATTTTTATATTTTTAACTAAAGCCGCCGACATAATTTTCATTGTATAAACCAACTAAACCCGCCCTCAGGCCTTTTGTCAAAACATATATATTAAATTCATAAGACTATTAAAAGATACCGCGTTGGTTTATTTAGGCTTATATTTATTTCTAAACAAAATGCAATATTTTCTTATAACTTCAAACTGATTATCATCTATAATTTCAATCCCAAAATCATTTTTAGCAAAAGTTATCATAAAATATTTCCAATCTAAAGTTCTCCAATTATGCTTTTCTAAAGACGAATTATACCTAACGATTAGCGGAAGAAAATGCTTGTTAAGTGGTTGCAAACCTTTTATAATTTTCTCATCGGACAACTGATCCCAGAAATACTCAGGTGTTTTATCAGCTTTTAATTTATTACAAAAATCACAGGCTTCATTAATGTTTGATGGGCGCTGTACTCTTGGTAAAAAATGTTCAAATTGAGGCTTTAATTCATTCGTCTCATGGAAATTTAGCATACAATATTTGCAATAAAAGGTATGAGGATAGTCTAATTTACCACATACATAATTTGCAGCAATCCAAAGTGAATAACTTGAACCACCCAAACCATTTTTATTTCTTTCGTTAGAATGATATTCTGCTTTATTATACCAATAAGTAAATGCCGTTGGATCACGTTTATAATAACTTAAAATATATTTCTCACCACCTACCAATCCTGGAAGATTTGATGTTTTAAGTATTTCAATTACTTTTTCTAAAGGTAAAATATTACTAGACATAATTGTTAAGTTAAACAAATACTTGCTAACTTCTTCTGTCAAAAACAAAAAACTCCCCTTACGGGGAATTAAATGCGAACTTTTATAAGAAAATTAGAAAAATTATTTGGAAAGATGTATCGTTATGTGTTAGAAGTTATATTCAAAAGAAAGTAACCAAGAGCTACTTTTAAACTCCACTCAAATATCCTAAAGCATTGAAGCTAATTTGAGATTTGTAATTTTTTAGAAAAACCAGATGAACTGTAAAAATAGATTTAACTTACGTTAATCAATCAAAGTCGGGTATTGAATACTTTAAAATAAAGCATCCTCACCGTATTCTCCTTAGAAAGGAGGTGATCCATCCACAGCTTCCGCTACGGATGCCTTGTTACGACTTAAATCCAGTCACTAGTTTAGCCTTCCACCCATTTACATGAGCTTTGGGGCTCCCCTAATTCCCAGACCTTGACGGGCAGTGTGTACAAAACCCGAGAACGTATTCACCGCGACGTTCTGATTCGCGATTACTAGTGATTCCAGCTTCATGAAGTCGAGTTTCAGACTTCAATCCGAACTGAGGGTAGGTTTAGAGGATTTGCTCCGCATCGCTGCTTAGCGTCCCGCTGTCCTATTCCCATTGTATCATGCGTGCAGCCCAAGGCGTAAGGGACACGCTGATCTGACGTCATCTCAGCCTTCCTCCTGGTTAAACCCAGGCAGTCTCTTTAGACATTAAATAACTAAAGATTGAGGTTGCGCTCGTTTTCGGACTTAACCGAACATCTCACGACACGAGCTGACGACGACCGTGCATCACCTGTGCTACACCCTCGAAGGAGTCTCGCTTTCACGAGATTTGCAATAGCATGTCAAGCCTTGGTGAGGTTCCTCGCTTGGAATCGAATTAAGCCGCATGATCCACCACTTGTGCGGGTTCCCGTCAATTCCTTTGTGTTTTAGCCTTGCGGCCGTACTCTACAGGCGGAGTGCTTATAGCGTTAGCTTTTGCCACTAAACCAGATTGATTTGGCCTAATAGCAAGCACTCATCGTTTAGGGCGTGGAATACTGGGGTATCTAATCCCATTCTCTCCCCACGCTTTCGTCCTAGCAGTGTCAAGAAGTACCCAGTGGCCTGCCTTCGCTTTTGGTATTCCCCTGCATATCAACCCATTTCACCGGTACTTGCAGAGTTCTAGCCACCCCTTTACTCTTCAAGTCTAGCAGTTTCTATGGCAAACACGAAGTTAAGCTTCGGTCTTTCACCACAGACACACTAGACCACCGATCGGAACGCTTTACGCCCAATGAAACCGGATAACGCTTGAGGTCTCTGTATTACCGCTGCTGCTGGCACAGAGTTTGCAACCTCTTTCTAGAAAGATCTTCATTTTTTTAGTATCTTTCCACAGTAGTTTACAACCCGAAGGCCTTAATCCTACACGCGGCATGGCTCGGTCAGGGTTTCCCCCATTGCCGAAAATTCCCCACTGCTGCCACCCGTAGGTGTCTGGACCGTGTCTCAGTTCCAGTGTGGCTGATCGTCCTCTCAGACCAGCTACCCGTCTTAGCCTTGGTAAGCCATTACCTTACCAACTAGCTGATGGGACGCAAGCCTTGCTTTAAGCGCATTGCTGCTTTAACCTTGCGGTCACATGGGAAATTACCTAATCTTTCGACTAGCTATGTCCCACTTAAAAAAAGTACTTACGCGTTACTCACCCGTTCGCCGCTAATCATAAACTGTATTACTACAATTTAATCATCGCTCGACTTGCATGTGTAAAGCCTGCCGCCAGCGTTCATCCTGAGCCAGGATCAAACTCTCAATATAAAAGAGTTTAATTTGACTCTTGGTTACTTTCTCCTAAATATATCGTACATATAAAACATTAAAGGTACATCTTCCAAATGTTAATCTCGAATTTTCTTGCTAGAAGTTCCTTATCAGAATAGAACAAAGTCTAAACTTTTGTCAAGAATAAACTAAGAAAATAACTTTTATATTTTACCCCAACACATGAAAATATTGTAATTATGCTTATTTTCTCATTATTTCTTCACTTTCAACAAACCGTGTAATCTACCAAAAAATACCAAAAAAAATAATATGAAATATAATATTAAAACAAAAAAAGTGCCTTTAAGCACTCATTCTGCATAGCAAAATATAAAACTATTTTGCAAGTTCTACTTCCTTATTTCTAATTAATTTAACTAATTCAGGGTTGGTTTTAGCCAAGGTTTGTTTATCTTCTTCTGTTATTCTTAAAAACACTTGATAGTTTTTTCTATCTAAAGCCTTGGATAGTGTTTCATTGGATATATTGAAAAAATTGGTTTTTATATTAGCCAAGTGTGGCCAAAATTGCTCCAATTCTAAAGGAGACAGGGCAACTAAGCCTAAATCTTCTTTATTAATTGCAGCTGCCAAAGCAGGTCTAGATAAAAGTAAAATACTTTTTAATTCGTAATCAGACCAGACGTGAGCCAAAATTCTATCAATTTGCCCTGGCCTTCTTGAGATTAAATAACCAAGAACTACCAAATCTAAATCATCTAATTTAATGTGGTGATTCGGATCAACAATTGCGGTAGCAACCATCTTTTTTTCCTCATCTTCAAGCCAATATATAGATTTTTCTAAAGAGGTTAGAGTTTTAAGATAAGATCTATCTCGGGCAGGAAAAATCTCGCCATAATAATGGATTAGTTTATGCAATTGGGTAACAAGACTACTCTGATTTCGAGTTGGCAATCTATGAAAATTATTGAACGCCATACACTATTTAAATTTAAAATGCCCTGTATTTTTAGATTTCGTCAAGGAACTGATTTTGGCAGGGTGAAATGAAATAAAAATGTTGTAATTTGTTTTACTAGTCAAAAGACATTTTATCTGATATAATGAAAAGGTAAAAGTTAATTTTTAACAAACAATAGTATGCAGCCAATCTCTTACCCAGACGGTTTTCCAATTAAACCAAATGAAGCAATAAATTCTAGCTATTTTCTTAGCCCGGAAGAAAAACAAGAATGGACTAATTGGCTAGAAAATGCCAGCGTAGAACAACAAAATGAATTAGTAGAAACTCTTCACGCCATGTGGGTAGAAAACCAAAAAGAAGTTATTCCAGAAGGTTTTAATTTAGCATCAGATTCTGCCAAAGTTCAAAACACAGAAGTGATTCCAACAATTGTATCGCCAAGCGTTGCTCCAACCGAGCAAGTTACAAGCCAACCAGCCCAAAGTTTAAATTCTGTACAAATTACTGAGCCTGTTGCTATTAACATTCCAGAAGAAACAGCCACTCCAGAAATACTAAAGCCAGAAATAAAAACTGAAGTTTTAATCCCAAATAATTCCATTGATGTTGGAAGTGAAAACAAACCTTCTAAACCAGCTTTAGCACAACCAGAAATTCCTTTAATTAACCCAGTACCTGAAGTTGCAAGTTTTGCTAAGCCCTCTGATAACCAGCCAAAACCAAAAAACAACAATATTAATCAACAAGCAGTTCAATCTAATAATCAAAATTCTCAACCAGATTTTGATGCAAACGCTAAGCAATTTGGGCAATCAAAATATGCTCCAAATCCTGTTTTAGAAAATAAAACTCCAAGCTCTGACGAGTTCACTTTCCAAAATAATGCACCGAAAGGAAGAAACCAAAACCAAAGAAGATCTCAAGATAGACAAGATTTTTCAGAGACTAAATTAAACACAGACGCAGAAAGTTCAGACAATACCGGTAGAAATAACCCTGGACAAAGCAACCAAGCTAAGAAAAACCCTTTTAGTTTCACCAAATTACGTGAAATTGCAGCTAGAACTAGTTTAGAAAAATTGTACCAAGATTTTCAAGAAAGCAGAGAGAAAAGTTATGTTTCCCAGAAAGAATATCAAGACAATTACGGTAGTTTTTTAGCCAAAGTTATGGATTTAATGATTGGCATTGAAGGTGTAGCCGACTATGTTGAAGGAATGACTGCAAAGCTTCTGGAAATGAACGACCAGAATATTTCTTTAGCAGAAAGATTGAACAAGAAGGAAGAAGAAAGCAGAATTGCTATTAGAGATTTAACTTTGCAAGTTGAAGATTCAAGACGCGATTTAGACAGATTTTACAGAATTCAGAAAGAATTAGAATCTAATATGAGACAAAATTCCAACAACTCTGGTAAATCTAGTGTTGATGTTTTTGGTAACGGTGAAGCCAACGAGAAAAAGTTAGAATTGCTAATGGCCAAAGTTTCCAAATTAGAACAACTTTTATCTGATCCAAACTCTAAAGATACTTCCAAGGATAATTCTAGAGACAAATTAAATAGCTTGCAGAAAATGGATTCCACAAATAGCTCTTCCGAAGAAAATAAAACTAATAAGCCTGAAGAAAATGGATCTGCAAAAAGAAAAATAGATATTAGAAACTTATTCTAAATTTATAAAAAATAGCTTGATGTGTCGGCCACTTTGATGTGGCTGTTTTGTTTGTAGAGTATTTAGGAAAGAGTATGGCAACCTTTTTCCGAGGATAGGGATTTGTTTCTTCAACTTTCCTTCACTTGGATAAAATTCAAAATTTGGTTCAATCAAGACAATCAAACATAAGTCTACTAAAATAAATTTAGGGTGCTAACTTAATCTGAAGTACTAATATTCATATCCAGAAAATTTATTTCCACCCTTTGACAAACTGTTTACCAATTCGTATTACCTTATATATGAAAGAGAAAAATGGGAAGCTAAAATATGCTATTATTCACGCTTTTTTTGTAGTTAAAGGAGGAGGAGAGAAATTAATTCTACACATACGTGATCACTATAAAGCCGATTTATTTACCGGGGCTTTAGACACCAAAATTTGGGATAGAAATAATATGGAAAGTGACAGTTTTTCTAAGCAATTATTTTCTGGATTGGGGAAATTTGTGTACCTACACGAAGACAGTAAAATACCAATTTGGAGGAAAATTCAGAGGCAATTAGCCTTTTTGTTAAGCTCAAAACTGGAAGAATTAAAAAATTATGATGTAGTTATTTTCAGCGGTAACATAGGTATAGTTCCCTTTAGGTTAAGAAATTCAAAGACCAAACTTGTAGCTTATTGCCATACACCGCCAAGACCTTTTACAGATCAGTTGGAATCTAATATCCAAAAAAATCCATTCTTATTCAGACCTTTTATTAAGCTTTTTGCAGCTTTAGTAGTTTGGCAATACAAGCAAGATATGTTAAAAATGGATTTAATTATTAGCAATTCAGAAAACACTCAAAAAAGATTAAAAGATTTTGTAGGAATTGATTCTGAAGTAATTTTCCCAGCCGTAGAAACTGATAGGTTTAAATTTTTAGGACAAGAAGATTATTATGTTTCTTATTCTCGGCTTGAACCTTTAAAAAGAACAGAGATGATAATTGAAGCTTTTGCTAGAATGCCAGATAAAAAATTGATAATTTGCTCTACAGGACCACTAAAAGAATGGGTGAAAAATACTATTCAAGAGCGTAATTTAACCAACATTGTTTTTGAAGGGCTGGTTACTGACGAAAGATTGAACCAATTAGTAGGAAATTGCATTGCTGGAATAACTATTCCTATTAATGAAGATGCTGGTATAACCCAGTGTGAAATTATGAGCGCAGGAAAACCTGTAATTGGCGTAGCAGAAGGAGCTTTAATTGATACAATTATTGATGGAGAAACTGGTATTTTAATTCCAGCTAACCCAAAAGTTGAGGATTTAATGGAAGCCATTCAAGAAATGACACCAGAAAAAGCTTTAAGCATGAAAGAAGCAAGCAGACAACAAAGTTTACAATTTTCTTCGGCCAATTTCTTCGAAAAGATGGACAGTTTAATTAATACGCTATTTTAAAAGTCTGATACTACATCCCCATCATTGAGCGGTCATCATATTTACTCATCATCCAAGTTTTAAGTGTGGATATTTCTTTGCTTTGACTTGAAATTATATTATTAGCTAAAGTTTTAATTTCTTCTCTTTGGGTTAAAGTAAGAATTTTATTGGCCATATCAATTGCCCCTTGGTGATGTTCAATCATTCCTTTAACATAGGCTTTATCTAATTCTGTACCAGAAAGCTTGGTTAAATCACCCATCATATTAGTGCTTGTACCAGCGTAATCTTTATTAAAGAAGGTTTTATACCATGTCTTCATTTGATCAATTTCTTTGGTTTGATCGTTAATAACAGTTTGGGCAAATTGTTTAAGTTCTGAATCATTTGATTTAGCTATAATAATTCTAGATGTATCTATTGCTTCTTGATGATGTGGAATCATTTCTGCTAAAAAAGTTTCATCATCTTTAACCATTGCGGAAATACTCATGCTCATTTTGGAGTGATCCACGCCTTCCATAAAATTATAACGAGAAGTGCTTAGTTTATTGCTAGCCTCATTATTAGATAGATTCATTTGAGAGAAAACATAGCTTCCTCCACCAATAACAATTATTAAAGTTACCACAACCGCAGCAATTATTAATGAGTTATTTTTAGACATACTGATTAGATAAACAACTAAACTAAAACTGTAAAATTTTATGGTTTTGGAGTTGCATCAGCCATAATTCTCTCTAACACCATCCTTTTTAGTGAAAGTTTCTTTTCATAATATGAGACAATTGAAACAACTCAGCTTTTCAAAACTTATAACATATTAATAACCCGTATTTTGTATATAGACAATTTACATTGACCAAAATATCTGGTTTAAATTCAATTTTCTTATGAACAAGACAGCTAAACCTGAGAGATTTACTAAAAATATATATTTGTTTGGTGGTATAAACTTTGATTCGGCTAAAAGTGTTATTCAAGAAATTGATTTGGCTAACAAAAATGAGGATTGTAAAGATATTTTAATAACAATTTGTAGTGGCGGCGGATCTTTGGTTGCGGCTTTTGCTATTTGCGAACATATCAGGCTTTCTAAAAAAACTGTAAATTGTTTGGCTACAGGTTGGTGCGGTTCTGCAGCTGTGGTTGTATTGCAATATGGAAAAGAAAGAACAGCGACGGAAATAACCAGATTTTTACTTCACCCATCTTCCCATCACGCCGACGATATGTCTTACGAGGAATTAAAAAGGTATACTGAGCATGCGGAAATTCAGTATCAACAATTTGTAAATCTAACAATTAAGCGTTGCGGAATAAGCAAGTTGGAGTTTGAGAAACAATGCGTTCCCGTAAAAATATTAACAGTCCAGGAAGCCATAAGTTTTGGGAAAAAGGGTTTGGTGGATAAAGTTATATAGTAATTTCCCACCTTGCCCTAAACCAAATTTTGTGATTATAAGCTTATATTTCTTAGGCAAATCAGTTTAAGAAATTATTGAAATTTAAGGAGAAAGATATGTATAGCCTCATAGTTTTAATGAGACTGCCCGACGAAAATGAGCAAATGCCTGACTTGGAAAGTTTTAACTTGGTACTAAATCAGCAAGGAAAAGGTATCGACCATGACGATTTGGAAACTGCATTAGGGAAAATCAAAAAAAACACACTTAGTCGCGTTGCCATTTTTGGAACCTATCATGCATCTGAACATCATGTTCACTTTCTATCTGTACTGGATGAAATTTTATCCAAAAGACAAAACGACTGCGATGTTATCTTAATTTCCTCTCTGGATCAATCCACAATTGCTAACTATCTTAGAAATGGCATTTGCACGGATATCTCCTCCAGACATCCAAACTTCTTCGCCTTATCTCACAACTGCCCCCGATTCTTCATGGCATCAACTTCCGATCCAAACTTGGATAATTTAACTCAGCTCACTGAATAACTTTTTTCAAAAACCCTCACCCGAGGGCTTTCTTTTTTGGTTCACAAATCTTGCAAACTTTACATTTTATTTAATTTAACTTTTCAAAGTCTAGGTATTTTTTGGTGGATTACTTTGATTAAAATATTGGTTATATCAGCTTGTTACGGTCATGCCTGGGCTTTAACTAAAATTTTAGAAAATGAAGGGTATTCTACTTTTGGAATAATTGTTGGAAACCTAGAAACACAGAATGAAGACATAGAAAATAATTTATTCTCTTGCCAGCCGCTGGATGAGGTTATACAATTAATAGAAAAAATAAATCCAGATTTGGTAATAATAACTAAATCATTAAAGCAAAGGTACAATGGAAACGATATTGCAGAAAAGGCTAAAGCGTATAGATATGTATCTTTATCACTTGGGCAATTAGTAGAATTTCCTTCAAAAGAAACTTGCGGATTTGAATCTGTCGACTTCTCTGAATTGGGGAAAAAAATTTGGCTTCAACAATTAGAACTTTTAATGAGTTAGATAATGTATAATAGACCTTGGTTTTAATCGAGGCTTTCTTTTTTGGTTAAAGTTTTGCTTATATTTTAAAATATTTTGAATTTAAATCCTCAAATCTGAGAGTAAAAATATAATTGTGCAGAGTAAATTTAACCAGATATGGCGAGATGGGACTCGCCCCTACGACAATAATTTACAACGACATTTAACCTTGACATCTGTCTTTACCCGTGCTTATTCTGTACTGGTTATGTCTAACATCAATAATGATTCTGAAAATATTTCAGTTAATAATTTGGCCAATTTAAGCCAAGAGAAAGTTCAAGAAATTTTAAGCAATATTCCCGAAACTGCTAAGGAAGAGCATTATTTAGAAATTGGTGTTCGCCCTTGGGGAGCCTATTACGTTTTAGAAGATAAACCAAACTTTAAAGTTAAGAAAATTGTAGTTAACCCAGATAACCGTTTAAGTTTGCAAAGTCATAATCATCGCAGTGAACACTGGATAGTTGTTTCGGGAACTGCTCACGTAGAAGTTAGAATTGGAGAAAACGAAAAAGATTGGGTTCAAACTTTAGCACCAAATGAAAGCACTTTTATTCCTATGAACGCCCAACATAGACTAGCAAATTATGGTAAAATTCCTTTGGTTATTGTTGAAGTTCAAGTTGGTGAATATACTGGCGAAGACGATATTACCAGATACGAAGACGACTACAAAAGAGCTTAATAGTAATTGATGCTTGACAAAAGAATGGCATTGATTTGGAATAGTTATGTTTATGAGTACCGAAACTACCTACCACAAAGGTGTAGGCCGAAGAAAAAGATCTACAGCAAGAGCCAAAATATTTGCCCAACCTACACTAGAAATTCTAGTTAACGGTAAACCAATGGAGCAATATTTTCAAGGTTTGTTCTTAAACAAGCTAAAAATGGCAGTTGAACAAACTGGAATTAGTTCTGGCAAAATTCAAATTTTTGTTAAAGGTGGAGGTCAAAGCGGTCAATCTGATGCTGTAAAATTAGCTATTGCTAAAGCACTTGTTAAGAAAGACGAAGGAACAAGACCAATTCTTAGAATGTACAATCTTCTTACAACCGATATTAGAAAAGTTTTAGCCAAAAGAGCTGGTAAAAGAAAAGCCAGAAAGAGCGAACAATGGAGTAAGCGTTAGTATCCAACTATTAAAACAATATATTCAAATATTTATTAAATTACACAAAATATGGCACATAAGAAAGCTGCGGGATCTACCCGTAATAACCGAGATTCAAAATCTAAAAGACTTGGAGTCAAAAAGTTTGGCAGTGAAATGGTATTTGCTGGGGAAATTTTAGTTAGACAAAGAGGAACAAAGTTTCATGCTGGACCTAATACAAAAATTACAGGTGACGATACATTAATTTCTTTAATTGATGGACATGTTGAATTTACTAAGAAGAAAGTGTTAGCTTTCAACGGTAACTTACAAAAAAGAACTTTCCTTAGCGTTCTTCCACATGCTGAAGCGTAATTTGAAAAAATTATTCAACAAAACCTCTACTTTGCCAGAGGCTAATTTAGACCATGAAATTCCAATTATCACAGTTGGTAACGGCTTTGTTGGCTTTAAAACAGAAGAGCCACTAAATTACGCCCATACCTACAAAAGAATTTTAGCTAGAATACTAGATTTGTGCCTAGTTTTATTTGCTTTTGTAATTTTATCTGGGTTTGTTTCTACTTTTGTAATATCTTTTATACCCAAAGATTCGCAGGAATTTTTAATTTCTCAGTTTACTAGAACTGACATTAGCTTAGATCAAACTGAAAAACTTTTAAATTGTGACATAGAAGAATCACAAAAAAGCATTTGTAATAAAACATTGCCATATATTGGCTGGGTAAACTTCTATAATATTTTAATGTTGCTTACTATTCATTGTATCTATTTTATAATTCTTACCAAGTCAAAGTTTAATACTTTAGGTAAAAAATTATTCAAAATAAAGGTTTTAAGTTTAACCCAAAAACCAATTTCTTGGATACAAAGTGTGGCACGTGAGACTGTTTGGGTAATGTTATTTATCTTTTTAGCAATTAGCTATTTAAACCCTAGTTTTGGTACTTTTGTGGCAATTTTAAGCTGGTTACAAACAGCAAGTTTGATTCTTATCTTGACAAGGTCTACCAAAATGAGTGTACATGATAGTATCGCCCAAACCATTGTATTAAAAAATTAGTATGGCTGTACCTAAAAAAAGATTAACCAAAAGAAGACAAGGAAATAGAAGAAGTCAAGGACACGGTAAAGTATTTGCTGTGCAATTAGCTACCTGTTCAAATTGTGCAAGCAGAGTAAGACCACATGCAGTATGTGCTAACTGTGGTTTTTACAAAGGAAAGAAAATTTTAGCTAAGTTAGTTTAGTTATTTTTAAATTATGTGGCTAAAAGAAAATAGATTTCTTCTGGTTAGTAAAATATATCAAATTCTGTTCTGGAAAGATTACGATTCCAACATACTACAAGAAGATATTTCTGAGCTGCCCATAATTGAAGATTTTATTTACCCCGAAGGATGGACTGAATTTGTTTCAACAAAAGTTTCTAAATTACAAGAATTAGATTCCGACTTTCAAAGTTTTTTAGAATTGAAACTTCGTACTTCAAGCAAAACATTTTTACTTGTAAAAGCTATTTTAGCAGCTGCATTTGTAGAGTTTAATGAATTAGGTTTAGAACAAACCACAGAGCTTAAATTAGCTAATGTTTATAGCAAATTAACACAAGATTTGGTAGGAGGACAATCTCCAGAGTTAGTATTTTCAATTTTGAACGGTTTGGAAAAAATATAATAATAAAGCCCCTAAAATTTTTAGGAGCGATTTAAATTTAATAATTTGTTATATTAAATTAAGTTATTATAGAATTCAAGAGCTTCGTTATAATCTGGAAAGGCGGTTTCTATTCCCCAAATTGAATTGTAAGTCATTAGCTCAAATTCATTACCCGTGTCTGCAAACAATTGTTTGTAATTTTCAATAAGGCTGCGGTCGTATGAGACTACAATAACAGTGGAATCGCTTTTCAAAAAAACTGTAGTATTTTCATTTAGCGTTCTACATGTTAACCTTTTAACAATCTCTGCTGCAACAGGAGGTGAATCTACCATGTAATTCAGCAATTCTGCTACTGCCATTATGTTGTCCATTATTAAAACACTACTAATATTTATAGCATAACTTAAATTAGTCAATAATTATATTAAGATAATACATTTGGTTGTGGCTACGCCTTGTTTAAATTGACAAAGATATTTTAAGAATTACTAACTGGCACATGTCTAAAACTGTCACGGTACTTGGAGCATCCGGGAATATTGGAAAGTTGCTTGTATTTGCTTTATCCCAAAAAGGCTATATTGTTAAAGCAGCTGGAAGAAATAAACCTAAATTTGATTTACCCAATGTAGAAAATTTTGCAGTAAATTATTCTGAACAAAATGAGCTAGATAATGTTAGCATGGGCAGTGAAACTATTTACATGTTAATTGGCCTAGAATACAAAACTAAGGTTTGGGAAGAAGAATGGCAGCCTTTAATTTCTAGAATAATTTTATCTTGTAAAAACAGCGGAGCTAAACTAATTTTCTTTGATAATGTTTATGGCTACGGTTTAGTAGAAGGGCCAATGCTTGAAACTTCACCCCTAAAGCCAGAAACCAAAAAAGGAAAGGTTAGAAAAATTTTAGATGACTTAGTATTGGATGCTATTGAAAAAGGCGAAATTAAGGGCGTTATAGCCAAATCAGCCGATTTTTATGGACATAACATAACTACATCTGTTGTAGGAGACAGATTTTTTGATTTAATTATTAACAAAAATACATTTGAAGCATTTGGAAACCCAGAAAAAATTCATAACTACACTTTTGTAAACGACATCCCCGAAGCTTTAATTGCCCTGGCCGAAAGCAATTATTCTGGAAACATTAATTTGCCAACTGGGAAACCCTTAAAAGGAACAGAGTTCCATAAATTATTGGAGAGTATTTCTGGAAAAGAGCTAAAATTAACAGCTCTACGCCAAAACACAGCTTGGTGGCTAGGTATTTTTGTTCCAATTTTAAGAGAACTACACGAAATGATGTATCAAAGCGAAAACGATTACAACCTAGATTCTAGCAAATTTGAAAGTTTGTTTCCTAATTTAAAACCAACAAGTTACGAAGAAGGATTTAAGCTTACTTTTGATTGGTATATTGAAAGCTTGAAGAAGTAGGATTTTGGATGAAATTTTAGGCAAAAAATAAAACCCCAACTACACAGTTTTGCAGTTGGGAATTCTTAATAATTTTTTTAATTTAGAGAATCATAAAAAGCTTTGGCAAGACTCTCTTCAGGGAAGAAAATCGTGTTTTCAAAACTTTCATTAGTTAATTTTGTTGAAAGCATTACTTCTTGATCTCCCAGAATATACTGAGATTTAAAACTATAGAAAGTACGATCTTGCTTACCAAACCTCAATAAATCTTGAATCGATCCAGCGCCTGATACATCAAATTTTAAAAACTCTAATAATGCTTTAAGAATTTTAAAACCTTGTAACAGTGTAAGCTGATCATCTTCAACATCATTCAACTTGCTAAACCAAACTGTGTTATCATCAGTGTTATGGTAAGCTTTAATAGATTCATTTTGAATCGCTTTTGATGGACATCTTTCTGACACTTCTAGCTTCCTCAATATTTGAATTTAAGAAAATGTTTTAAATTTTCCTTTTTCTAACGTGGCACAGAATATTTGTTTGGTCAATTCATTCGCTTGGCCAAGGTGGGCGGATAAATCATGCCCCTGCATGGTTTTTTTATTTATACTGCACCAATGGCGACACGGGGTTCGCCCCTACATTTAAAAACCTTTTATGAAATTTTCTAGGTCGGAAATTGCTACTCTTGTTTGTTCCATTGTGTCTCGGTGGCGTAAGGTTACTGTGTTTTGTTGTTCGCCCTCTTTAATTGTTTCGTAGTCTACGCATAAGCACCATGGTGTACCATTTTCGTCTTGTCTTCGGTATCTCTTACCAATTGAACCAGCTTCGTCGTAATCGGCTGAAATTCCTTGTTTGCGCAGCTTCGAGTATAATTCAAAAGCAAACTCCCCTAGCCCATCTTTTTTCATTAAAGGTAAAACTGCTAATTTAAATGGAGCTAAAACATAAGGTAATTTAAAAACAATTCTTGTTTCGTCTTCACCTTTCTCGGTTTTAAGAATTTCTTCAGTATAAAATTCGAACATCACAGCTAGGTACATTCGGTTAAAACCTGCTGACATTTCTACAATGTACGGGTTATATCTGGTGTTGGTTTCAGCATCAAAATAGGTTAAATCTTGGCCGGAAAATTTGCTGTGTTGAACAGTATCGTAATCGGTTCGATTGTGAATTCCCTCTAGTTCTTTAAAACCAATTTCCCCAAAATTATATTCAACGTCCCAAGCTTCTTTGGCGTAAAAAACCAGTTCATCTTTATCGTGCTGGCGATATTGCAAATTGGCTTCATCAAAATTTAAAGCCTTTGTATAAAAATCCCATCTGTTCTGCTTCCATTCGGGGTAAAACTTACTTTCTTCCCCAGGTTTTACAAAATATTCTACGTCCATTTGTTCAAACTCACGGGTTCGGAACATGAACTGTTTAACTGTTATTTCATTCCTGAAAGCCTTTCCAATTTGGGCAATTCCAAAAGGTAATTTACGCCTTGTGGTTTCTTGAACCGCCTTCCAATCTACATAAATGTTGGCACAACTTTCACCTTTTAAATAAGCCACACTGGTTTCATCTTCCACAGGACCCAAATGAGTTTTAACCAACAAATTAAACTTTTTAGCCTTAGAAAGAGAATTTCCATCTGGTGATTTTAGTTTGTAATGTTCAATAATTTGGTCAATTTCTTCAGCGGAAAAAGAACCTGCGTTAGTGACAATTTGAGACTCAGACAACGGCCAAACAATCTTAGCATCTTCCACCAAATGGTCTGCTCTATACCTTTTATGTGTAACTGTGTCTTCTACCAATAAATCGGAGAAACCGCCGATGTGGCCACTGGCTTCCCAGGCTTTTGGGTGCATAAAAATTGCTCCTTCTATTTCTACCATATCTGTTCTGCTGGTAACGTTCCAATGCCTCCAGGCTTGTTCAATATTTTTCTTTAATAAAACACCAAGCGGGCCGAAATCATAAGTGGCGGCAAAGCCTCCATAAATTTCTGAGGAAGGAAAAACGAAACCTTTGCGACGGGCAAAATCTACAATAGTTTTAAGAGAGGTTTTAGAATTATTAGGCATTTGTCTAACATTAGATTGGATACAAAAAAGTGTCAAAAGATTTTACTAATAAAAAACCCCGTTTATTTCTAAACAGGTAAATGATTATTTGCATCAACAAAAAGTGCTTTTAACTTTTTCTCATCCATTTGCTGCAACTGAAAAATAAAGTTTCCAACTGGGCCAAAATAGTACTTATCATTACACCAACGAGGCACAACATCAGCTATTGAAACTAATTTCAGATTACTTGTACTTCTTTTAGGAAAACTATGAATTCTTTCATCCAAGCTATTTACCACAATAAATTTAAGACTTTTAGCTCCAAAAATTGCACACCTAATCTGATCATTAGAGACTACACTATTAACTTCAAATATTTTAATATCTGTGGAAGCTAAGTGTTCGACCGATCCAAACAGCCTTTTGACTTCATCTGGAGTTAAAATAAACAAAGATTCAGTAAAATAAGAATCAATCATACTTCACTTTTCCGAAAACTAGATACTACCTACTTTAAATGTAGACTCACAATTTTGGTTAAATGGCAAGCATTTAAATAGTTTATTTACAACTGTTTTCAAGAAAAAAGGCAAGCACAATTAAAAACCCACTTATTTCTAAATGGGATGGTGAATATTTTTACAGCGAACTAAACTTTGTCAGAAAAGATTGATTTAAGCTGTGTATAATTACCTGACTGCAACTTTGAAACAAAACATCCTACAGAACCTAAATAGTGCTCTGGGCTACAACCCTGAGGTTTAATATTGCCTATAAAAAATAATTTGATAGGCCGATCGCAACTCCTAAGATCAGAGTCAGATCTAAACACAAACCCAGTTAGAAAACCTCCTAAACTATTTGTAACAACTATACTCAGCTTATATAAATTAAAAATTGCAATCCTAATATCTGCTTCAGTTTTATTATCGAAAACAGAATCTTTCACAATAAAGACTTTAACTTCCGACATATTCAAATCTTTAACTTTCAGCAAATAAGGCAATAATTCCTCAGCTTCGTCTACAGTTAAAATGAATAAAATTTTACGCAAATATTCATCAAGTTTCATTGGTTATTTTTTGTAGGGTAGAAATTGGTTATTACCCTACTGAAACTAGGTTCATAAAATTTGTATGATGACAAGTTTTTAGAATACGATTATTGGCGAAACGTTTCACGTAATTAAACAAAAATACTTGCTGTGCTCTTACTCAGTAGTACTTAGCAGTAAATTTGATTTTGACATTTACCCTACCCTAAACAACTCTAAATAAATGTTTACCAAGCAGTTTTCTAGTGGCCTTATTTGGCAAGTTGTAATTAAATTTTTAGCCATTGGGCTTGGCTTTTTTACAACCCGCTGGTTGGTAGAAGTTTTGTCTGTTTCGGACTATAGAAACTATAATTTAATACTTGCTTATAATGCTGTTTTATTGGTTTTGATTGATTTTGGAATTCCGCAAACCCTTCAAAAAATTTATACTCACAACCAAAATGCAAAGGAAAATAGTGATGTTTGGACAACAATAACAATTTTAAGGGTAGTAAGTTATTTTTTAGCAGTAGTTTTAATTTGTTTTACCTATCCAATTTCCCAAACTCAAGATCTTGGTTTAATTTTAAGTTTATTTACAGCCCAATTTATTTTAGTAGCCGACTTAAATTATAGGTCAATTTGTCAGGCTGTAGGGCGAACTTGGCAATTTAGTGTTACCGATTTTTTAGGAAAATTTATTTTAGTTTGTGGTTTGATTTTAGGAAATATAGTTTTGTATTTTGGTCTTGCACCTTTGTATTACTTTATAATTTTAAGCATTATAGCTTACAGTATTTCCCTTGTAATAGATGCTTTTTGGCAGAGAAAATTTACCCATTTTGGTAAGTTTAATTTTAAAACACTTCAAAAAAATTCTAAGGGTTTGGTGTATTTGGCTTTGGCTAATTTGGCTATTGCAATTTACCTAACCACAGACAAACTATTTTTGGCTTATTTTAAATTTTCAGATAATTCAATTAACAGTTATTCCAATGCCTATAAGCTTTTCGAAATTGCCCAAGTGGTTCCAGGTTTAGTTATGCCTGCAATTTCCAGCTTGGTTACTAAGCAAATTGTAGTTGAAAAAGATTCCAAAGAGAAACAAAAAATATTGTTTAGATTTGCAGGTTTTGCTTTAGGTTTAGGTGTTATTTTAAGCATAGGAATAGCACTTTTTGGGTGGCTTGCAATATGGTTAATTGATTCACAAAACAAATATAATCAAACAGCTCAAATATTACCATTACTGGGAATTAGTTTAGTATTTATTTGCCCAATGTTAATTTTTAAAGATACAACAATTTTTTTGGGCAAGGAAAAATACGACTTAATTACCACGGCTTTAACTGCAACTTTAGCAGTTATACTTTACATTATCTTAATTCCAAATTTTGGCCTTAACGGAGCTGTAATAGCCACAATTATTTCCTATTTATTCGATTTAATTATTAAGGCCTTTGTTTTGAATTGGTTGCTTAAGAAAGAATTAGCCACTCAGAATAATGGCTCGTAAACTTCGCCGCTACGGGGATTGTTACCTAAAATACGAATTATAGTCTGGGTCAGATAAACTATATTTTGAAGCTGAAGAAATAGAGTTGCTTTTTACACCCAGCTTAATTAGAAAATAATCTGAATCTTCAAGATTACCAAAAATTAAATTAATATCAGAATTAGAGTCCTGTTTTTTTGCAAATTTTAAATAGCTTTTTTCTTTATTGTAAGGCAAACTTAAATTTTGAAGATCTAAGTATAAATCTGGCTTTAATTTATAAACTACTCCAGAATATTGATTTTGTTTCCAAATAATACAATTATCTTCAACACTTTTAGCTTGGCAACCAACACTTAACTGGTAAGACCAATTGTCTACAATTTTAGTATCGTACATTTTTAAAGCATCAAAAGTTTTAGAAGAAGCAAAAGTAGGTTCTAGCAAATTTTCCCCAAATTCCGAAAAATTATAACTTGAAATTTGCTTATCTTTAGTGTAAACTAGTGCGTAAATGTTATCTTTAGCCGAAATTAAAAATATATTAGACGGGTTCAAACCAACTTTTACTTGCAAGCCTTCTTCATTACTTAGTTGAACTATTTGAACCGCTTGTATATTAGAATCAGAACAATTATCTATTGCTGGAAGCCACCAACTTTGTTTATCTTTTTTAATTAAAGCTGTAACTGGTAAATTAAAATTAATAGGGTAATTTAGCTTGCAAGAAGAGGACCCTTTGGTTATTAAAACAGATTTGTCTAAGGAAGAAGGTTGGTTATTAATCTCACTAGCATTATCTAATTTTAGATCAGATTGATCTAGCGAAATTTTTTCTTCCACACCAGCAATTTGTGGGTTTCTGGTAAACAATCCTATTGGGTTAAAATAAATAAATAACCAAACGACGGCCACCAAACTAAGAAATGAAATGAACAGAGAGGGTAGAAAACTTAACCTATTCGTGTTTAGCCGAACATAGTTGAAATTAGCTCTAGCCGGGGCTAAAACTTTAAACTTATTTTGTTTTGAGTTAGTAAAGTATTCACTCATTATAAATTAAATTTTTGACGAATTGCTTTTACAAATTGCTGAAGCTGCTTAATGTTTCCAACAAAATCGTCGTTTTCTAAATCTGATTGGCTTATACTAGAAAATACCAAAGGTTTTACAGGCCAGCCATCGGCGTAAATTTGAGAAACTGCTTGTTTGTCATTTCCACTTAAAGTATCGGCGGAATTACCCAAGACTTGTTTTACCTTACTTAAACTAGATTCCAGAGAATCGTTGTTAGATTTAGCTGAAGCTTGCTCCTGCAAATTAGTTCCATTTTTTTCTATTTTCCTGTTAAATTCTAAAACTTTTAAACCTGAATTATAGCTTTTTTCTAAATCTTCTTTTTTAGAACCATCAGTATTAATAACAGTTTTTATATCGGCGTAATTATTTTGATCTTGCCTAATTTCTTGGCGAAGTTTGTACTCGGTTTGCAATGTTTTTATATTTTCGTCATTTACTCTTAAAACAAAGTCTTTCAAAGCCTGTTCAAGTTTTCTAGTATCCGCATCGCCGCTTTTACTTGGTACTTTAGCTGCTAAATCTGTCACCATTTTTTGGTAATCGTCTAACTTATTAAAAACTTCAGTGTAAGTTTCATCATCGTTATTACGGTTTTCGCTTACCTCAACTATTTCGGCAAACTTAGTACGTAAAGTTGGCACAGAACTTTCGGCATAATCTATAATTTCTCTAGCATAGTTAGATTCCTGAGAATTTTTTATACTAAAGGAAGCAACCCCAAATATTATTAAACCAAAAAATAAAATAGCCGATAAATTGTTTTTAAAAAATTGCCTTAGCTTTTTTTGAATCATGCTTTAAGGAAAGTTACCCCAACCCTTTTTGTCAAAATTAATGTCTATGTTTCAAAATCGACTTTCCAAACCGTTTTAGCTATTTTTGCCAAAGCCCTTTGTCTTGTGTTTAAGTTTCCAGAATTCCAACTATCATAGTTTATTTTATCACTTGAAAGTTTAAATCCTGATAACTTGTATATTTCTGCTTTCTTTTCAAAAACGTGAACACCAGCTTTTCTATTATCTCCATCATTTAAAAGAGTATAATTCCCCAACCGATATAAATATGAATCTATATCTGTGCTAAACGAATTAGTCCAATCATTAGTATAATTTTCTGGCAGAATATGTTCAATGGTAATCTCAGAATTTTCATAGTTGTGTTCAATATTTGATATTTGATTTTCTAACTTTACTAAGATATATTTTACAATTTTTTTTGCTACTTTGGTAGAAATAGATTTTGTTGAAAAAGTGTTTTCAAACTCATCATCATTAATATAAATTGAGCGTAAGTGTTCCAAAATTTGTTTTTTATTAATTACTTCTTTATTACTAATTTTTTTTGCTAAATTGTTATATACTTTTTCCAGTTCATTTGGGTTTAATTTACCAATAATATTATACCTAAAAGATATAACTGAAAGTATTATTAAAGCATCAGAAAATAGTTCTGGTAAATAGCTATGAACAGCAAACAAAACTGGAATTGGTTGAGTTACTCCAAAAATATTCATCTCTTCCAAATATTTTCTAATCAGTTGATGCTTAGGATGTCCATTCCAAAACTCGTCAGAAGGGTTTTTAATTGCAATATATAGGTACACAAATTTTTTCAATTCTTCAATTAGCTCAAAAACTTTTGATGAGTTAGTTATTTCACTTTTTAACTCTTTATATAATCTATTGTGCCGTACTAGGCTCTTTTTACTATTTATATAATATCTTAAAAAATTAGGAAAATCTTTGAATCCAACAGAATCAACTATTTCTGTCCAACTATTTTGCAAAATCTGAATATCTGATCCGTCTTTACTTGCCAATGAAAACAGGTAATTTTTTAATAAATCGGTTGTTGTAAGATCTACTCCTCTTGCATTCAAAGTTTCAAACACTGTGTACGCACTTAAATCATCATCTACTATGATTTGTATTAAGTATAATTTATTCGCTATAATATTTTCTAAGAAATTGGTTACTTTAGTTCCATTATCATCTTTAAATTCTATATTTAATTTATCAACAAAATAATAGTAAGCATCGTATAGTAGTTTTTCAGAGCTCTTAAGTTTATTTATATTAATAGGCGGTTTAAATTCAGTTAGATATTGTTTATAGAAATTATCATTATTTTTATTTAGCTCTAATTTAGTAGTGTAAAATAGAGTGGTGGCAGGCTTTGTACCTATATATTTATTTTTTAAAACCTCAACCCTTGCCTCATTTTTTTCAGCTTCTATGCCTTTTTCAGCTAAATTTTTCAGAAAGTTGATTACGGATAGTATGAAAATAGATAGGGTGGTAAGCCTTTGTTGTCCATCTACAACCAAATATTTTTTTTCTTCCAATGTATTTTGTAGTACTATACTACCCATGTAATGTGCACTTTTTTGGTCTAAAAGCTCCACCATATCGAACCACAAATCTTCCCAGTTTTCTTTACTCCAAGAATAGTCCCGTTGGAAATCTGGTATCTTATAAATTTTACCGTTTCCAAGTATTTCATCTAAACTTACTCGGTGACTTTCTAATAATTCGCTCATAATTTAGTTATTTTATAAATTTAATAAATATTATTGTAAACCTTACCCTTTTTAAACTTCAACCAACGGTATTTTAGGGCTACTTTGCTAAAAGGGTTGGCTAGCCAAATTTCACTCTTGTCTTCAATTTTTTCTTCTAGAACTTGGGTTTTTAAAAATGGTGTAGCTGGGTCAAAACCTGAAATGCAGGCAAAAGGAATAGACGCAGATTTTAACTGAACGTATCCATTTACTTTATATAAACTAGAAATGTAGTCTAGGTTAAACACCGCTTGTTTTATCATCCAAGATGATATTGAGGAATCAAATTTCAAACTCCAATCTTTAATTAAACTTACCTTCCAAACATATTTTACCCATGGTAATAAGTAGGCAAAATTATTTAAAATATTTTCAATGGCAATTGGTTTAGATAGCAATGGTAAAGCCTCGGAACTAAAAATTGTGGCCTTGTTTCTGTATACAAAACCTAAACCGTATAGTAATTTATCAGCCGAATAATTTGCTGTTAACCAAGTTCTTAAATCTTCTACAAAAGTTTTTTGAATACTTTCTTGCGGGTTGATAAAAACCAAATATTCCCCCTGCACTTTTTCTAAAATTAAATTTTCTAATTCTTCGTTTGAACCAGTTACTACAACGCAATTTGGCAATTTAGATAAATTTCCCAAGTTAAAAATTGGGTTAGTTAGGGCAATAATAATTTGCTCATTTTGCCAATTCTGGCATAGCAATTCTTCCCATTTAAATTTATCGTTGGTAACTAAACAAGCAATGCTAATATTGTAAGTAAATGCCATATTTCCATAAATGCCAGTAATTACCTAATTGGTAAATTTGTGCTTACCGGTGGAACTGGGTTTACTGGTTTGTCTTGATTAGCTGGGTCAGCCGTAGCGGGCTGATCTTGATCTTTGATGTTTGAAGTTTGATTTGTACTGGTGTTTTGTGTTTGTGTTTCAGATTGTTTTACTGTTTCCTTAGTGGCTTCTTTCGGCTTGAAAACATTAAACACTATTAACCCGCCAACAATTAAAATAGCCAATATGGCAACTACAATTGCTACTCCTAAATTTTTATTCTTTAACCAAAATGCTTTAGAATTAAATTTTAACTGGTTTTCAGACATATTTTATGAGAAGCTTATTTTATGTATACAATTTAATTGTGGCGGAAGTGGTGGGATTCGAACCCACGAGAGCTTGCACTCAAGCGGTTTTCAAGACCGCCGCCATAGACCTCTAGGCGACACTTCCAAGAACAATCAAGGCTGTGTCATTCAGCTTTGTCAAATTTAAGACGTATTGTAGTAAATTTTTCTGCAATTTCTAGTGCAGTTTTAAAAGAAGTATTAGGGTTAGTTGGAAGATTCAATACTTTTTCTTGAATTAAACTTTCTACCACAGGGCAATTACCAGCTGAATAAAAAAACTTATCTAAATTCTTATCTGCTTTGGTTTGTAATGGAATAAATGGAGAAAGATACCACTGTCCTAGTAAAATATTTTTAGTTTTTAAAGCCTGCTTTATTTGATTGTATTCTTCAGAATTTACCCGAACAGGAAAGCGTAGAAATACCGAACCTTCCACATATTTTATACCTAATTTATTGGAATAAATTTTAGCTATTTCTTTGCGGTGTAAATTAAAATTTTCTAGTTTAGAAATCTGGTTAGCCAATACAGGGAACAAATTTGGATGCAAAGTTTTAGCATTAATAATTTTGCTAGTCCCTTCTTTTTCTTCTAAAGTATAGACATCTCCTAAAAACTGAAGATTGGCCATAAATTTGAACAATGCTTTTCCAAATAAACCGTAGAAAGGCCGAATTAACAAAGTTGTACTCCAAATATAAACCAGTAAACGGATACTCTCTAACCAGTTTGTTTGTTCTAATTTAGCATAGTTTTTTTCCATTTCATCATTCCACTGTTTATATTCTTCTTTAATTAAAGCCACACCCCCGCTAGTACAAGAAATAATTTTATCCCGACCGAAACTAAAAAAACAAGCCTGCCCTATATTTCCAACTTCCACCATTTTATTATTAATATTTACATATGTGCCTAAAGCATGAGCACAATCCTCAATAATTATAACATTGTTCTGGTTGCAAAAATTTACAATTTCAGTCCAATCTGCAGCCAAACCAAAAGTGTGTTGAATAATTAAAACCTTCACATTTGGGTTAAATACAGCTGCAAAAGTTCTATGATCTAAATTATAATTTGTTGAGTTTACATCTAAAATTAAAGGTTTTAAGCCAGCTTGCAAAACTGCATTTGGCACAACTACGCAAGAAAAGGCTTGCAGAGCCACCTGGGAATTTGGAGGTAAATTTAAAGATTTTAGAAGTAAATATAAACTAGTTCTACTTGCTGCCGTAAAATATTTTGGCCTAAAATGATTGTTGTATTTATTGCCAAAAAAATTGACTACAAAATCTTTAGATTCAGTTTTATTTGATGAAAATAGAAAGGGAGAACTTAGTGCAATCAAAGCATCGTCTAACTGAAAGTTGGGACCAATTTCACAAGAAGTTAAACTAAAATTCATAAACCTAATAATTAAAAATGTGCCCCACTTAAAACAATGTCAACATTCTTATAAATTGGGAGTGGGTCTTAATGGATTTAAACTTAGCTACAATTTAACCAAATATTTTGGCTCTGGGCCTATGGGTACAAAATTTAACCAATTTTTTGAGACTTGGTGATTTGGATTATAGCTTTGCCCTTTCTGCCAAAAAACATAAATAGAACTTGGAATATATAGAACAAAATTGAAAAAATAATCTATTAAACTTGGTTCAATTATTTTAGCGTCTTTTGGAATTGGTAACAAACTTGGAATTGAAATTTTTCCTTTTTTATAATAACTAAATAAACGAACATCATACATAAATAAATGTTCTACGGGCTTATAGAATACCTTCTTTAAGTTTTCAATATCATCAAAAAAAATTCCAGCATCAATTTTAATACCAGCTCTATGTCTATATTCCCAAACCTTTGTATCAACTGAATTTAAGGCAACTTTGTATTTTTCTAGCGAAACAAGTCCAAGCTTAAAAAGCAGCAAATTAAACTTCCTTAACATTCCAAATCTAAAGGTGTAAACGTCCTTATTAATAATTTTTAAATACAACTTAACCAAAATTCTAACTGCAACAGCCATATTTCTTGAAGTTTGCACCGCAATATCAACATCGCTGGTTTGGGTGGCACAACCTTGCAAACTAGATCCAAACACATAAATATTTCGCACACCAGGAATTTTTAAAATGTTTGATAGATTTTTTGTAGACTGAAATAAATTCCAAAAATAGTAACTTTCTTCAGGTTTTTGATAAGTTTTGTTTGTAAAACTATATAAGCCACTAGAAAGCCCAAAATCAGTTTTTTTTACTGAAATCAGTTCTGGTTGGCTATATAAATTTATAGATTTTTCAAGCAAATTATTATAACCCTTTCCGCTTTGAGTTAAGTAGTAAAATGGATCAATAGTGGCTTTTAACTCAGATTTTAAAGAGCTTGGCAAAACTTTTGTAATTCTAAAAATTTCCGAAAAAGTAAACATTTTTTTTCTAACTTGGTGAAAATGGACTAAATAGTAAATCTGTTGTATGTTCCAAATCATGAAGGCAGAATATAATTACGAAAAATATGATAAAAATTGGGAAAGATCGTCTAGCGATTACTTTAAACTATTAACTGGTTTTCTTACTAAGAATTTAATTAATTACAGGTATTCGTCAATTTTAGAAATTGGCTTTGGAAGTGGACGTCTTGCATCTATTTTAGATACTCTAGATTTTAAAGGAAAATATTTAGGCTTAGACATTCAACCTAAAGCCATAGATTTTGTTAACAAACTTGGCATACCAAACGAACAGTTCAAGTTTCTTTTATTAGACGAACTTAAAACGGAAGATTTAGACTTAGAACATAATTTAAGTTTGGTAATTTTTTGTTTAAGTTTGTGCGAGATGGATGAAGAAGTAATTGGTAAATATTTAGACTTTTTGAAAGACAATCAAGCTAGGCAAATTTTGGTTATTAACCCCTCTAGCCAAAGCCAATTATACCCTTCTAAAATTTACAAAAGTTTTCTTTCAGCAGTTCTAACAAGGCTTGGCATTGGCAAACCTAATTGGATAATTCAGTCTAAAATTGTTCCAAAAAATAGTTGGTTCCCAGCAATTATTTCTGGCAAAAAAGATAAATCTGCTAAAATTATTTCTAGAAGTTTAGGTTCTACTATTCAATTATTTCTAGATAAGGGTTTCACTTTAGAAAAATATCAAGACATTGGTTTTAAAAATAGTGAATTAAGCAATCCAGAACTTAGCCGTTTTGAAGCAGTTTGGTTTAGATAAACTTGATTACTTTTTGCATACTGGTTTAATATTTAAGTAATTATGATTTCTGCAATTGCTAAGCAAATTAAGTTTGGGCTTTTAACATTAAATTATTCCTTTTTAGCCGTTCTCACCCTTAGTTTTTTCTTCATTCAACTAGATTTATTTAACTTAGGCACTTTAGCTGGGCGTTTTGCCATTTACACATTTTGGTTAATTGCCATCCCAGGTATTTTAAGCAGATTTAAAGTAGTTGGAATTTTAAAGGATGTACAAACAATATTAAAAATAAACCGCCGGCAATTAGGTATTTTAATGTTTATTTTAACAGCTATCCACTATTTTTGGGTTAGAGGCTTTGATTGTATATTAAATGGTTTTCCAACAGTTGTTCCATTATATCAAATAGCTGGCACATTAGGTTTTTTCCTTTGTCTACCGTTACTTATTACCTCAAACAATTATTCGGTTAAAAAAATGAGAAAATGGTGGCAAAGATTGCACAATTTAACTTATCCAGTAATGTTTTTATTGGTTATTCACACTTCGTTTCAACCAGGCAGGGAAGTAATTGGCGGTGTTCGCTTAAATTTAGCAAATGCTTTGCAATATGGCTTACCAACACTAATAATTTTACTTATACAAATCTACTCTTGGATTTATTTTACAAGAAATTCTAAAGCTTAACTGTCTAAATCATAGAATAAGGAATAGTAAACATTTAATAAATTATAGTTAAATCAAGATTGTTAGGCAATTTCATTTAAGACTTCTTATCACTCAACTAGTTTTAGAGATAGTGAAATACAAAGTGAGATTGTCGAAAAGTTAGTTTCCAAATAAACTGAGTATAAAAAACATACGAGTTTGATATGTAACAAAAAAACTTAAAATTAAATTTATATGTACACTTTCCAAAAAACTGTAGAATTTTTAGAACAAATAAGCCAGAACAACAACAGAATTTGGTTTGATCAACACAGAGCCGAGTATTTAGAAATTAAAAAGGATTTTGAAAGCTTTGTTTCCAACATTTTAGTTGAAGTTGCCAATTTCGACGAAAGCTTAAGGTTTTTAAGTTTAAAAGATTGTGTTTTTAGAATTAATCGTGATGTAAGATTTAGCAAAAATAAACAACCTTATAAAACGGTTTTAGGGGCTTCCTTTATTCATTCAGGTAAAAATGGTAGCAACCCTGGCTATTACCTCCAAATTCAACCTTCAGGACAAATTATGATAGGAGGAGGATGGTATATGCTAGATTCCAAACAAATTAGTTTAGTAAGACAGGCAATTGTTAAAAACCCAAATGTTTTTCGTTCAATTTTAGCTGAACCAACATTTTTTAAAACTTATGGAAATTTAGACGACTCTGCTAATTTAAAAGCTCATCCGAAAGGATATTCTATCGAAGATGAAAATATTGACCTATTAAGGCACACCAACTTCGTGGTTTTTCGTTATATCAATTTGAATGATATAAGTTACGATGAGCTTAACAGAGTTATTGTTAACAATTTCAAATCTTTAAATCCGTTGGTAGACTTCCTAAGAAAAGTATCTTAAATTTAAGGAAGACAAACTTCTAGCGGGTTTTGCTTAACATTATCTACAATGCATTCGTAGTGTAAGTGAATACCTGTAGAATATCCTGTAGCTCCCATTACACCAATTTTCTGACCCTGAGTTACACTTTGCCCTTTACTTATTGAAATAGATGCTAAGTGAGCATATAGCGTTTTAATGCTTTTACCTTTTTCATCTTTACCATGGTCAATTATGATATGGTTTCCATAACCACCAGCATCGTAACCAGTTTTGGTTACTACCCCAGACTTGGAAGCAACAATTGCTGGAGAATTAAAGTTAGCAATATCACAAGCAATATGGCCTGGTTGAACACATCGACTAATAAAACCTACGGTTGGCCAAATAAAACCATTTTTCATGTAGTTTAAATCTGGCTTAGCATTAGTTCTTTGAATAGATTTAGTTTGTAAATTTTTGTTTCTAGCTGCTTGCTCGGCACTTTTAACAACAGCATCTTTTCTTTCTTGCTCTTTCTTATTAGCTTCAGCTATTTTTGCAAAATCTGTACTAGGTATTAAAACCAAAGTGTCTTTAGAAAAACTGTCTGAAGTAGGATTGTAACTAAAATTGTTAAAGCTAGTTATTTCCTCTTTAGAAACTCCATAAATAGAAACTAAGTCATTAGCGGTAGTTTCTGCTACGGCGTTATAAATATAACCATCAACCCAGGGAATATACATCTTATCGCCTGCTTTAACAACACAATTATCTAATTTACCATAATTATTGAAACAAATAGTATCTGCTTTTACACCAAATGACTCAGAAATTTTATCGATAGTGTCGCCTTCTTTTACAGTATAAGCTGAAACAGTTGGAATAACTACTGCGCTAGTAGATGTGTTTAAATTAGTTGTAACAGCAAAATTGGGAGATGCTAACAAGCTAGACTGACTTATATAGCTATGGTTATTTAAGAATTTTGCTAAAAAACTGTTAGAATTGGTACTAGCTAAAATTGGAGTGCTGAAATTCAAAAAAGCCAAACACAATAAAACGAAACCAGCCAAATAAAACTTTTGTAGAACAAACCAAATACTTTCCACATTTTTAACAACCTTATCCAATAAAGTTCTAACATCTAATTTAACTTCTAGCCACCATAATTCTCTAGTACTTTCTTGTGAAATTGTATGGAAAGCAGTTTCAATTTGTTTGGTATAATCGCCTAAAATGCTAGGAAATTCTAAAACTTGCTGATAAGCAAAATTAATTATTAAGTAACTCTGGTAAGCTGTATTATTAATAGCTTGGTTTAAGAAGCTTAATACACAAACTAAAAAGTTCTGTCCGTACAAAATAAATTCAGAAAGGCTTTCCCAAGATGTAATTACAATGCTTGTAAGTTCTTGTGTAACTTTGTAAACGGGAATAATGTCTCCGAAGAAAGTACTTTTTGTAGGGCTATTAACTAGAATAAAGTTTGGCTTGTATCCGTATTGATTTACTGTATCAGTATCTATGTAACTCATATTGTGATCTGGCTGTTATGGCCTTATTCAATGAATTTTGCTGAATTTAAAACTTAGCAATTTGTTATATAGTAAGCCAATCTAAAAAATCTGTCAATAAATGCCATGTATTAAAACCATTTGTTATTCTTATTTACAATGAAAAATGGCTAAACAATGATACTAATACAACTAGACAAAAAATAGTTTACAACTTTTTACAGAATTGTGAAAAAAATATTCTCTTACTTTAAATTTTTAAGTTTTGTTCTAGCTTTAGTACTAATTTTAACACCTTTCAATATAATTAACTTGCAGGCACAAGATTCTGAAAGTGATATTGTAAACGAAACAGAAAACATTTCAATACAAACTAGTACAGATTATAAAAACAACAAAGTTACTATAAAATATTTTGTAGCTGAAAAATTTAACAAGCCCAGCCGCGGTATATTTCTGGCTTTACCCAAGAATCAAGATGGTGTTTGGATCGAATATAAGGTTAGTAATGTTATAAAAGCAAGTTCAAATAAGACTTGTGATGTTAGTTGTGCAGAAAGTTTAAACTGGGAGGTAGAAAAATATGAATTAATTAATGAATGGAGTCAGTTTAGAATAAGAATTGGGGATAAAAACAAGGAATTGCCCATAGGATATTATTTTTACGGTCTAGAAATTGAAGCTGATTACAATCCAAATTTAGCCTATAACTTTACTTTTTTAGAAGATTGGGGCGAAGTTGTTAGCAACAACGATATTCGTCTTAGCTTTAATAAGGCTGATATTTGTACAAGTAAGGGAGTAATTGCTGAATATTCCAATCAAGCATCCTGTGGCACAGAAAAAACCTCTTTCTTATTAAATAGCCAAAAACCTAAGTCTAGCTTACTTATCAATATTTGGATCAATACTTGGCCTTACTTGGCCTTACTAATTATAGTAAGCATATTTTTCTACTTTATCTGGTACTACGTAGCTAGGGATGATTGGGGAAACCAAAAAGTTGATAGGCCAGAATTTGAAGCGCCAGATTTATACCCGTGGCAAGCAAGTTTTT
Source organism: uncultured bacterium (assembly GCA_963704645.1). Taxonomy (GTDB): domain Bacteria; phylum Patescibacteriota; class JACMRA01; order JACMRA01; family JACMRA01; genus JBILXY01. Next base: position 396,985 of record OY969926.1, on the reverse strand, counting down.
TAATTGATGAAGGGCGAATTGATTTAAAGAATACACTTTTAAGCTACATTTTGTGGTTGAATAACAAAAAATACATCCATCTAATTAGCAAAGATAAAGACAATTCAATTCCAAAATCTGAAAAATCTATCGAAATAGAAATATTGAAAGATCTGCCAACTAATAACAGCCTTCCAGAAATATACAACGAAACTGTAAAACAAATTGCATTGCTTGGATTTAAAGAGGGTATTTTAGCTTCCAAAATTAACCCAGCCGAGCATTTAAATTTTACACAAGATACTGTAAAGAAAGAAATGAGAAAATTTTATAAACAAAGCCCAATTAATCAACCAATTGGCTGGGCTTTTGGAATATTAATTTTTCCAAGTATTTTTATAGCCCTCACCTTCGGCATTTTCCAAGATACTTTTCTAATTGGTAATAGCTGGGGCTTGTTACTTTTTGCCAGCATATTATTTATTGCAGTTGGCTTTACTTTTATTCTTATTAAATTATCTAAATTGAATCAAAAAGGTATAGAAGTTGCTGCTTATTCAAAAAGGTACAAATATTACCTAGAAAATGTTGAAAAATGGAAATTAGACTTTAGTAACAACCCGGAGGTGGGAGTTCAGAAATATTTAATTGCCGTACCATTTGCTGCCAGTTTTGCTGTTCTACCTAAATTTCAAAAATATTTTGCTGAATTAATATCCAACTATAGCGAATTAGATAACACCAGTTTAATTTATTCCACGTATTCAGCTGTAAGTTTTTATACTCCGCCAAGTTCAGATGGAGGCGGGGGTTTCGATGGTGGAGGAGGTTTTTCTGGAGGGGGAGGAAGTTGGTAATTTTATGAGTATAAAGTTTATTAAAAAGCTGTACACAATTATATTGACCTTAAATTTTAATCAAGCTTACATAGCTAAACATGCCATGGTTTTACTTTGCAATATTTTCAGCTGTTTGTAATTCTATAGTTTCACCTTTGAAAAAAGATTTGGCTGATAAAGTAAATTCTTTAGCTGTGCTTTGGATGCCTAATTTAATTTCTGCTCCAATTTATATTGCTATAATTTTTTGGCAAGGATTACCAAGTTTTACAGGAAATTTTTTGTGGTATTTTATTGCCTCGGTTATTATTGAAAGTGTAGCCAACTTATTACTAATCTACGCTTTAAAAATTGATGAGCTTTCATCCATAATTCCCCTGCTATCTTTAGCTACAGTTTTTTCTTTTTTTCTGAACATTATTTTTCTAAATTCACCCTTCCAACTTCTTGGTTTAATTGGAGTATTTTTTGTAGTTTTCGGGTCACTAATTGCTCACACTAAAATTAAGAGAGATGGTTTGTCTTTTAAATTTGGCTTGGGCTCAATTTTGGCTATTATTGTTTCTATGCTTTGGTCATTTGGTACAGTTGCAATGGTTTTGGGCATAAGAAACTCAAACTTATTCGGGTTTGTTTCGGCTTTAAATTTAACAATGGGAATTCTAATTTTTATTATTGACATTGTAATTCTTAACAACGCTTTTCCTAAAAAACAAATATTTAGAGCTGATAGTATTTGGATTGCTATTTTAAGTATTTTAAGCTGGATTTCCGATTTTACGGCTATAAGTCTTACATCCCAACCAGCTTATGTAAGTGCAATAAAAAGATTAGATATAATTTTAGATATAATTTATGGAAAAGTTTTATTAAAGGAATCTGGCTTTGCACAAAAAATAATAGCTGGAATAATTACAGTATTGGGAGTATTAATAATTATATTTTTAGGCTAAGTTTAGCTTGGCTTTGTAGACGTAATTGTTCATTTCAAAGTTAATATCCATTCCTAAATCTTCAGCCAAACTTTTGCTTACCGAAGCTCCAACTCCTTCAACAAAAATATTAAATTCAGACTGATTGGAAAATATAATTTGGTTTTGTTCCAACTGTATATTTAACTTGGAATTTGCTTTTCCGTGTTTCACAGCATTTTCTAAAATATTAAATATTAGTTGATAGAATTTAACCGTGTCAGATTTAATTATGGTTTTTCCTTTAAAATTAAAATTTAGAGTTAAGTTATTTACGTTGAATTTAGATAAATTACTCCAGGCCTGCTGTATAACTTTTTCAACTTTAACGGTTTGCAATTTTTCTTCTTTTCTTCCTAGCAAAGTGTTGCTAAGCTGCTGCAAACGTTGAATTTCTTGCAGGGCATCTTTATGTGTTTTCTTTAATTCATCAATATTATTTTCATTTTCAGACAAACTTAATTCCGAATACAAAATAGCCAAAGGTGTACGTAATTCATGAGTTGCTTGTATTAAAAAATCTTCTCTAGCCTGTGTAGCTTTAGCCAGTGGACGCAATAAAAAGAACAAGCTTTCCCAAGTAATTAAAGTTAGAAATACAACCAGACTAGCATTATTTATAACAATTAAAAACTGAATTCTACCCAATGCATTTAATCTGGCTTCTTCCACCACATCAATTTGATTGGCAATTCTTGGCATTAACCTATCTCTTTCAACTTGTTTATTTATTTGAGTTAATAACCAAAAACTATCACTTAAAAACTCCACTTCTGTTGATTAAATAGATATATTATGGCATAATAACTTAAACACTCCAAGTTTTTGTATGTCTAGACACTGTATTTTCTGTTATTCAATTGAAGTTATTAAGAAAGGAAAACAGTCTGGAAGACAGAAATATTTCTGTAGAAATTGTAACAAATACTTTCAATCCAAACCTCAAAAATCTCGTAAGGTTGATTCTATTGTTAATGCCTTAACTTTTAAAAAAATTACTCAGATTTAGATCTAAATAATAAGACTGTTCGTAAAATTGTAGATGAATATGAAGTTAAATTTACTCAGGTAGAGCCAAGTATAATTAACCTAGTCTGTGACTGTACCTTCTTTAGAAAAAGAAAAGATAAAGATGGTTTAATAATATTCTTTGATTCAATTACAGGAAAAGTATTATGGCATAAGTTTATACAATCTGAAACTAAGTCTAATTATTTAGAAGGATTAAACTACATACTCCAGAAGGGTTTTAAAATACAATCTGTAACCTTAGATGGAAGAAAAGGTATTCCAGAGGTATTTAGAGATTATCCAGTCCAAATATGTCAGTTTCATATACAAAAGAGAATAAGCACTTTAATTACAAAGAATCCTAGAACAATAGCTGGAAAAGAACTTAACCAAATAAATAACTTATTCATTAAAAACAAATTAACAGAACAGAGATTAGGTAAAACTCTGGCTTTATACACAAAAAGAAACCAAGACTTTCTAAGCCAAAGAAATGAACAAGGACAATACCTACATAGTAGAATAATTACAGCTTTAAAAACATTCAAAAGAAATATGAATAGATTGTTTGCTTTTCAAGAATAGCCAACTCTTAATATCCCTAATACAACCAATCATATTGATGGAGGAATAAATACTAAATTAAAAGATTTAAATAGAAGGCATAGAGGAATGAGACAAGATAGAAGGAATAAACTTCTCACCAATTTATTGTATAATTTGAAGGGCGAAAAGGTTAGAAATATATAATTTCAGGTGATAGTTTTTGGTTATTAACTCATTTATTTGATTTCTGAAATTTTCTAAACCCTGTCTACTTGTGTCGTAGACATTAAAACCGCTTAAAAGCAGCACTAAACTTAAAAATACAAAAACAAAGGCTGTAAGTTTAATTCTAATTAATCTAAACTGAGGTGGAAGACTTAAGCCTGTAACCGAGTCCGCGAATTGTTGTAATAGGGTCATAATTTAGTTTTTGACGAATGCCTTTAATGTGTCTTTCAATAACGTTGGAAAAAGGGTCTTTGGAATCTTGATAAATAGCTCTAAGTAAACTTGTTCTGGTAATAAGCCTACCCGGCCTATCAAAAAAGTATTTTAAAATATTGTATTCTGTGGAAGTTAAATTTACAATTTGCTGATCTTCTAAAAAAACTTGATTGTTTCTATCAAAAAATATATTACCCAGTTGAATTTGCTCAGTTGAATTTCGTCTTAACAAAACTTTTATTCTGGCAATTAATTCTGGCCATTCAAAAAATTTAGAAAGGTAATCATCTGCCCCAAAATCTAACCCGGAAACTTTGTCTTTTAAAGCATCGCGGGCAGTAAGCATTAAAATTGGAGTTAAATATTTCTGACTTCGCCAATGTTGCAATAAATCAATTCCGGCAATTCCTGGTAACATCCAATCTAGTAAAACTAAATCAAATTCGGTAATATTTAAAGCTCTAGCCGCTAGACCATTAGAAATTATTGTCGTTTCAAAACCAGCATGTTTCAACCCTTTTTGCAAAGTTGCAGCCATTCGCTGTTCGTCTTCAACAATTAAAATATGGGACATGGGATGAATATAATTTGTTTATTTACTTTTCTAAATTATATCAAATTAAAATGACCGCAAAGTGACCATAAGTTAAGTTTGAAATAATGGGAGACTACTACGCCACCTACTCTAGTTTTATTATAAAACTTTTAAAAAACTAAATTCGTCCATAGTTTTGTGGTGAAATTGCAAATAACAATTTTGTAAGTTAAACTTTGGGAAAGAAAAAATAAATGTCTGAGGCAACAATTTCAAAAAGTAATGAACTTATTATTCCAATAAGTTCTGTTACGGAAACTAGAATTAATTTGGAAAAACAGTTAGCCAGCCAAAATTCTGGAATTAAAACTGAAAGTATTCAAGAACTAGCCAGGTTAATGAAGATTATTGAAAATGGAGACAAAACAAAACTTAAAGACAGAAAAAGCTATCTAAATACTTTAAATTCCAGCGAAAAGTCTGAACTTTTAGTCAAATTAAGATCAACTCTTCTGGAACAAGAAAAAGAGATTAACCCAAATACAATTTTAACTGAGCTGGATAATATTATTGGAAACGGTTTGGAATATAAAATGCAGCAAATTCAAGTTGGACTAAAAATTGAACAAGACTTGTCTATAGATATGACAAAGTTTTTAATTGAATTAGATGACATACTTGAACAAACAAAATCGATATCAATTCAAAATATTATACCAAAGATAAAAGATGATATAATATTCTTTGCTGATAAAAACTCTGATGAAAAACTTAACAAGCTAAAAACCTCAATTGGAGTAGCAAAAAGTTTAAATGATAGTGGTTTAACAAAAGTTTGCTTAAAAATAGATTCAATCATTTCAGATATTAATTCTCAGCAAAGTTCTTTTGAAAATTTAGACAAAGTATTTAAAGACTACTCAAATTTGATTGGAACAAATCTTAATCAGGCCTTAAAAATGTGTAATGGCGAAAGAGAAACAATTATTTCGTATTTAAATTTTATAAATGAATTAAACTCAGATCAGATTATTAATAAATTATCTGGCCTTCCTAAAGAAATAAAAGAACAAGTTACATTGTTAATTATTAATCAGTTCCATGAAATTCCTAATGCATCACCAGAAAAAAAATTGCAGGTTTTCACTGCAAGTATGAATTTTGGTTTAAAGGCCCTAGAAGCCGAGGCAAAAACTAAAGAAGCTACTGCCAATGCTTTAACGAAATAGAAGTGAATTTAAAAAAGTATTTACAAAACAGAGTTTTCCATATCAATTATAACTCTTTTGGCAGGTCGTCCTTCGTACTTCTGTTCATCAAAAACTTTGGCTACAAGCGCCAAGGCTTCCAGAAGGTTTAGTTCAGGCCCAGCTTCTATGGATTCAGATTGGTTTTCATTTAAAAATACTATTTTAGTTTTAACAGCCACTTTCCCACCTTCCTAAAATTGTTTCAAATTTATGAACAGCTAAGAACACAGGTCTTTGACAACATTGTAAAGAAAGAGTCTTTTTAACTTAAAAACTTTCTATGAAAAATAAAACAAATTTATATATCAGCCTTGGTTTAGGAGCTCTTGTTTTGGTAATTATTTTGATTATAACTGTATTTTTTACGGTTCAAAGAGGAACTGACAATCTTATTAAAACAGTACAAAATAATATCACTACAACCTCTTCAAACTTTAACCCAGATTCCGATTTGTTTGGTACAAATGCAAGTCTAGAATGCAAAACAATAGAAAATGGAAAAGAGGAAATAATATATTTTAAGGAAGGCTCAATGGCCCGTAAAACAGATTCTGATAATTTTGTATTGAACAATTCAGGAATGTATATTTGGGAAAATAGTAAAACAGAAGGCGTTCTTTTAGACTTGAAACCTGAAAATATTTTCAACTCAAATGCTTATACAGACAGCACAATAATGGGTCAAAGTATAATTAGTAGTTTAGCTAAGAAGGAAGATCTTGAAGATTTTAAGAAAAGTTGTAAAACAACCAAGCTGGATGATTCTTTATTTAGCATACCTTCTAACGTAAAGTTTCAATCTCTAAAAGATATCTTCAACCAAGGAAATGAAACATCATCAGATTCAAGCCAAGTAGTTACAGATCCAAATCAATATGGTGGATTTGATATGGAGTATTAATGATTTAGAATAGTTTCAAAAGCTTTCACGCTTAAAGTTAAGCATTTAAATTATGAAAAAACCTTATAAATTATATAGTTTTTCTAGGCAAAATTGCCAATTAACTTTAAGGGAAGGATTAGAAGAATATTACCAGAAAAACCCCAGCTTTGAAATAGATATTGGCTTACTTGGAATGCCTATAAATACTGTGAAAGCCCATGATGTTGCCCATGTAGTTTTTGGGCTAGGAACATCTTCGGCTGAAGAATTATTATTAGAAACTAGAACTTTTTTTGGTTGCCAAATTGGTGTGAAAACATATGCAAAAGTTATAAAGCAAGGTTTTATTATAGAATTGCTAAAAATGTTTGGCCCTCTCCGTTTAATTAGAAGATTTGTTTTAACTTTTCCCAAGGTTTTTCAAACAGCTTTGCAATGTATTTTAATGAAGAAAAAATGGCCACATTTTGGTTACGAAAATTATTTGGATACCCTACTTTATAAAATTAGAGAAGAGTTTGGAATTAAAGTAATTACTGTCTCAATTATACCGTGATGCCATAGTAAACTGTCACCCATAACTTGTTTCAGAAAGCTGGTGCAAGCTGAGCTTGGCTCAGCGTCAGTGTCGGCCCAAGGGTCTAAGTGGATTAATACGATAGAACAAAGAGTTTTTAATTACATTTTTGAGATATGGTGTGAAGATATACTGCGTTGACAATTTGTATTTTTCATGGCTGGTTGGTACATGCCAAAAACTGTAACCATTTTGTCTATTGATGGCGGTGGAATAAGGGGAATTATTCCTGCTATGATATTGAATGAAATAGAAAAAATTAGTGGTAAGCCAGTAAGTCAAATTTTTGATTTAGTAGCCGGAACTTCAACAGGGGGAATTCTAAGCTTAGGGCTTACCAAGCCAAAATCCTCTGATGATTTAACCCCTGCCTATACTGCTAGCGATTTGGTTGATATGTACGAAAAAGAGGGTTCAAAAATATTTGCAATTGATCTAATACACAGCATTATTGCAGCTGGTAACTTACTTGAAGAAAAGTATACGAGTAAGGGCATTGAACAGGTTCTGACCAAATATTTTGGAGAAACAAAATTGTCTGAAAGTCTTATTCCTACAATAATAACTGCCTATGAAACCGAACGTAGAATTTCTTGGTTTTTTAAAAGTAGAAAAGGTAAAGAGGACGGAAATTACGATTTTTTAATGCGAGACGTTGCCAGAAGTACTTCTGCCGCCCCAACATATTTTGAACCTCATAAAATTGATGTGCCCGGTTCACCAGACTATTATAGTTTTATTGATGGAGGAGTATATGCCAACAACCCAGCAATGTGTGCTTTTGTAGAAGCTAAAACCATGTATCCAGATGCCGAAAAAATGATTTTGGTTTCCTTGGGGACAGGATCACAAACCAAACAATTAAAGTATAACGATTTAAAAGGTTGGGGCCTTGCTAAATGGGCTCAGCCAGTTTTGAATGTAGTTTTTGATGGAGTGGAAACAACTATAGACTATCAACTGCGTCAACTTTTTGAAAAAGCTAAATTTGGTGAATATTATCGCTTTCAACCAAGGTTAGACGGTCTTGACGAAGCAATGGATAAGGCAGGTTTTGAAAATATCAGAGCCTTAAAACTTTTAGCAGAAAGAATGATTAGGGAAAATTCTAGTCAACTTTATAATTTAGCTAATCAACTAAAATTAAATAAAGAGATGGAATAGTATTTGGGCAATTATTAAATACTCTCTACTTATAATTTAACTGGCTGAAAATCTACTTATAAATAGCAATTATCCGCCAACACCCATATATCAATTTGTAGTAAAAACTCTTGACTAGGTATTCGCAATTAGCATTTTCTAATTCTATGTCCATATATCCTAGGATTGACCATATCACACTAACTGTTAAAGACTTCCAAAAATCCAAAGAATTTTATACTAATTTGTTTGTAGGTTACTTTGGGGGTGAAATAGTTTTAAATGATATTGACGTTTTCGGAGTAAGATTTTCAAGTAATTTTATGTTCGAAATTTTTCCAGAAAACGACGAATTTAAAGATTCCAAATTTAATAAATATCAAGTTGGATTACATCACTTTGCTTTGCAATTGGAAAATAAAATTGCTGTAGATAATGTTTACAAACAGTTAGTAGATATGAGCGTAACTATCTTAGACGAACCTAAATTTTATCCAGATTATGACGAAGGGTACTATGCTGTATTTTGGGAAGATATGAACGGTTTTAAAATGGAATTTATGTGTTACGAAAGGTAGTTTTTATAACTGTAAAACTAAATTTCTATGATCCAATCGAAAGACATATACAGGCTTAAAACTATATTAAATAGTCACTTGAAACATGTTATATTTTATTGGCTAAGTATAACAGCCATTACAATGTGCAGTTTTTATTTTACATATATTTTTAATATAAGTTCTTCATTGGTTTCATTAGTAATAATTTCAATAATTGTTTTTAGTAAGACTTATTTTATATCTCTAACTACACTACCTGGAACAATTAATTTATATAGAAAACTTAATAGCTCAAATATATCTTGGTCTGTAAATAATTCCACCAGAGTGTTTAGAAAAGGTGGATATATGGGAACGGAGAATGTTATTCTAAAAGTTCTGGCTGTAGCTGTAGACGGAAATATTATAGAAATTGAACCACTACTTGGCAGAAACACTTTTGACATTAAATAACTATGGATTTAAAATAAGAACATGCAAATTTTTGTAATCACAACCACTACAACCCAAATACGGGAGTAGTTTTGTTTTACAAAATAATTTTACTCCCAGGTTGGGAGTTTTTATTTGCACAAATTTTAAATAAACCTTTACTCTTCATTTATAATAAGTTATGCTGAAAGATTTCGTTAGCTGGATTCAACAGAAAATTGATATTAATTTTAAGCCTAATGTTTTACCATTCCGTGAAAGAGAAATTTGGTGGTGTAGTATTGGTGTGAATGTAGGTGTAGAAATTGATGGAAAAGGCTACGGATTTGCTAGGCCAGTTTTAATTATAAAAAAATTTAACAAACATCAATTTTGGGGTATTCCTTTAACTTCCAAAGATAAATCTAACAATCCATTTTACTTTCCAATTAATTATGGAAATAAAGTCTCATACGTTTGCTTGGTTCATTTAAGATCTCTTGACGCCAGAAGGTTGAGGTATAATTCTAACCATAAAGTCTCAGATATTGTTTTTGAAAAAATACAGCTGGCAACTTCTAATCTGATGACAAAGAAATCACCCCCTTTCGGGGGATCGTCGACCAAAGGCCATTAATAAACTTATAATATACAAAAAACTACAAACTGTCAACATTTAAATATGTCTCTCCCTCAAAACTCACAAAACCTACCCCTAGATACAAAACGTCATTCCATGGCTCACATTATGGCTGCGGCCGTTGGACAGATGTTCCCAGAAACTCAGTTTGGCGTTGGCCCCGTTATTGAAAATGGTTGCTATTACGATTTCATTTTACCAAGAACTTTAATTCCAGAAGATCTTCCTTTAATTGAAGCTAAAATGAGAGAATTGTTGAAAAGACATCTTTCATTCAAAACCCAGGCATTGTCTATTGAAGAAGCTATTATTCATTTTGAAAATGCCGGCCAGCCATTGAAAGTTGAGTTGCTTAATGATTTACGAACCAAGGGAACTACTAGTATGACTGAAGAGGAAAAAGAAAGCTTAGCTGCTGAATCTAAAATTAAAAATATAATACTAGATTTTGGAGATGTAGTTTTTGAAAAGCAGCATGTAGCCGTGGTAGAATATATTGCCTCAGAATATTCACTTCAAGATGGACAAGATTATTTCGGTAAAAAAGTTTGGGAAGAATCTGAGAAAGCCAACAATTTTTTGGAATTAGAATTCTGGCAAAATTACGCCGTTCAAATTGGTTTACAAAATTCAGACGGTGCTAAACTGTTTGATAAGTTTATAAATAACAACCAAACTATAAAGGAAGTAGAGAATTTTATTAGAGGTAAAAAACAAAAAGGATATAAGTTATTTTACTTAACTAACACCAAAGAAAAAATATTTGTAACAAGAACAAAAGCAGAAATATTTAGCTTGTTTGATGGAGGTGTTACCGATATTGAAGCAGGTATTTCAAAACCTAATGAACAAATATACCATTTTTTACTTAACAAATACTCTATCAAAGCAGCGGAGTCAGTATTCATTGATGATCTAGTACACAACGTTGAAGCTGCAAAGGAAATTGGCATTGCAGGAATCCACTATGTTAAAGGAGAAACTAATTTAGAGAACGAATTTAACAAACTATCTTCTACAATTCCAACCATAACCCTAGAACGTATAGTAGACGAAAGCACAGGGGAAATTGTATTTGAAGATTTGTGCAAAGGGCCACATATTGGTCATGTTAAAGAGCTAAAAGGTCTTGGCTTTGCCTTAGACAAATTCTCGGCTTCATATTGGCGTGGTGATCAAGATCGCGATATTAGAATGCAAAGAATTTACGCCTTGGTTTTTGAAACAAAAGATGAGTTAGAAAAGTTTCAGTCCGATAGGGAAGAAGCTAAAAAGCGTGATCACAGAATTTTAAATGAAACCCAAAAGTACTACACAATTTCAGATTTGGTAGGTTCTGGCTTAGCTTTATTCCAACCCAACGGAAACATAATTCGCAAAAATATTCAGGCATACCTGTGGCAACTTCATAAAAATAAAAACTATAAAGAAGTTTGGACACCGCACATGGCCAAGGAAATTTTGTATCAAACTTCCGGACATGCAAAACATTATTTAGATGATATGTTTAGTGTTTATGGTGGAACTTCCAAAGAAAATTTCTACTTAAAACCAATGAACTGCCCTCATCATATGCAGTTATTTGCCGATAATAAATTTAGCTACCGCGACATGCCTATTAGGTATTTTGAACACGCTACTGTTTACAGAGACGAAAAAACAGGACAACTTAGCGGACTAACCAGAGTAAGAAATATTACTCAAGACGACGGACATTTATTTGCAAGATTAACCCAATTAGAAGATGAAGTTAGTACAATTGTTGAAATTATTAAAGAATTTATGGCTACTTTTGGCATGGAACCAAAATGGGTAAGTTTATCGGTTAGAGATTCTACAGACAACTGGCTTGGAACAAATGAAATGTGGGAAACTGCAGAGAATGCTTTAAAACAGGCTGCTATTAAACACAACATTCCACACAAAATGGTTGAAGGCGAAGCTGCTTTTTACGGACCAAAACTAGACTTCATGTTCACAGATGTAATTGGCAGACAACAGCAACTTTCTACTATACAAATAGACTTTAATTTACCAGAAAGGTTTAACCTAAGTTTTGTAAATGAAAACGGAGAAGACGAAAGACCAGTAGTTATTCACAGAGCAATTGCTGGTAGTGCAGAACGTTTTATGGGTGTTTTAATAGAACATTTCGGCGGACGTTTCCCGCTTTGGTTAGCCCCAACTCAAGTTAAAATTTTAACTATTAATACCCAACCTGAAACTTTAGAATATGTTGAAAAGGTAAAAGAAATTCTAGGCGAAACTGTATTAATGAAACCACTAAAATACAACGAAATTAGGTTTGAAGTTGATGACCGTTCTGAATCACTCGGTAAAAAAATTAGAGAAGCCGAAATGCAAAAAGTGCCAGTTTTAATTATTGTTGGGCCAAAAGATATTGCCGAAGGTCAGGTGTCAGTACGCACTCAAGAGGGTGAGAGTAAGGTTGGGTTGGAGGGGCTAGGTGAGTTTTTGAAAAATTTAAATTAAAGAATTATGCCTCACGAAAATAACATGCAATCAATTAAAGAACTTACTTTTAGCACATTTGAATTGACTGTACAGACCTTGCAGCTGAAATACAAAAATAATACACTAAAGTTTGATCCTTATTATCAAAGGCGCTATATTTGGGATGAAAAAAAAGCTTCAGAGCTTATTGAATCATGTATTCTAGGAATCCCAATTCCAAACTTTTATATATATAAAAATAAAGACAGTGTTTATGAAATTATCGACGGTGTGCAAAGAATGAACAGCTTACTTAAATTTATGGGAGATGAAGAGCAGTTACAAGGCATTGACAAACCATTTCCCTTGAAAGGATTACAAATTTTAACTGAACTGAATGGAAAGAGCTATAATCAGCTGGATTTAGTAACAAAATCTAAAGTCTATGACTATGCTATAAGATGCATCGTGCTTAATACTCAAAACGACGACAGAGCAATCAGAGAAATATTTAGAAGACTTAATGCTGGAGGCGTAAAGTTGGAAGATCAAGAGATAAGGCATGCTCAATACACAGGAAACGGAAATTTTACTACTCTTCTCGACACACTAGGCTCTCATGTAAAAGAATTTTTGCCTAAATCCTCTTCTGGAACCATACAAAAATCAGAATATAATGAAGAAACTGGTGAATATGAAGAAAGAACAGATTTAATTGATAGAAAATATGATGAAGAATTGGTTTTAAGATATTTTGCTCTCTCCTATGACAATAACATAGAGGATTATAAAGAGACCAAGCTAACATTATTTTTAGATAAAATTATGAAAAAGTATGAGTATGAAACAAGTTCAAAAATATTAGAAATGGAAAATGACTTTTTGGATACTTTTAGTAAATGTAAGGCTGTATTTGGAGAGTTAACTTTTAAAGGTGCAAGTAAAACTAATAAGCGTACTGGCATTTCATACTACGACATACAAATGTCAGGCCTTAGAGACATTGGTTGGGATGTTATTGATAATAAAAAAGCAAACATTCTACTTAATTATGAAAAAATGTGCAAAGATCCCAACTTCATTCAAACATTACAAGGTGGTACTGCTCAAAAGAAAAGTATATTGAGCAGAAGAGAGCTTTGGAATAAATTTATTATCAGTGATATCAAACTCTTGGCTAATGACAAAATATCTTAAGGATTTTAAGAGTAACATTGCTACTATTGAATCTGCACTTGAACAAGTTGCATTAGGACAACTTGAAGAGCAAAAAAATCAAGACGGATTCTTCATAGCTAATAATAATATTTTAGTTGGTAGCTTCGTAATTACACTTTGTGCTATGTATGAATCATATAACAAATCAATTGTGGAAGCAATATTGGAACAAGTTAATTCAAGCCTTGTGCAAGTAAAAGCGACTCATGCGTTACTAAATTTTTACGCCAAAAAAAGCTTGATAGATTTGCCTGATGACGAAATTGGTAAAACAGGCAATTTTAAAATTGATGGTTTCCAGGATAGTATATCCATTAATATAGATAGATTAGAAAAAGTATACAAACTATTCGGAATTAAAATAAAAAATCTTGTTGAAAATGAAATTCTCGTCATGGTAGACGAAATTAAAGATAAAAGACACAAGTACGCTCATGATTTCAATGTTTTAACGACAATTCAAGATATTCGTTATAAATATCTTCCAACTTTAGTATCTATTTGTGAAAAGATTGATATTGAAATACTAAACTCTTACCCTAATTTAAGTCCTTAGATATAAATAATAAAAATATTAATGAATTTTCAAATTTGTTAAATTAACAAAACTTTAGTCTTGACATTTTCCCCTACTTAACATACAATAAACCTACTATGGCTTATAAAGTAAAACTTAGTAAGAAAAATCAGGGTACTATTCCTGTTGATGTTTTAGAAGACTTGGGTTTTCAAAAAAACGTTGAAAATAATTATTTAATTCTGGTTAAAGATATTCGTGGAGGCTACAGACTTGTAAACCAATTAGAAGAAATTAAAAAAATGGCTGGATCACTGCCTATTCCAAAAAATTTAAGAGCTGAAACAAATGAAGATTTGGAAAAGTTAATTGAGCAAGCAAAAGAAGAAAAATATAAAGATTATGAATAAACAGTTTGTAGATACAAATTACATTTTAAGGTATTTATTAAAAGACAATTTAGAACAGTATAATTTAGTTTCAAAATTCTTTATAGAATGCGTTACTTCAAACATAAAGCTTGTTTCAAATAATGTAGTTTTATTTGAAGTTTATTGGGTTTTGTTTAAAACACTGAAACTTGGAAAAGAAGAAACTAACACATTAATTTATAAATTTTTGCAACTAGACATTATTGAATTTGAAGATAAACAAATTATTTCTTTAGCCCTAGAAAAAGATTCAAACAATAATTTAGGCTTAGAAGATAATTTTCATTTAAGTTGGTGTAGATTTAACAAAATATCCAATCTTCACACTTTTGATGAAAAAATGAATAAAGTTTGGGCTAAAGCAGCTTAAAGATTTAGCTTAGCAGAGCTACCCCCAGAGCTTCGCTCTGACCCCTTACCAGCAGGGGTACTTTTGCTTAGCTTCACTCAAAGTACCCCTATCTAGGGATGAAACCGCACGTTTCGGGTTAGTTTGACGTAGTGTACTTCTTTACAAAACCAAAGTATCTATTCAGCCTAAAATTACACAATTCAAACAATAATCTATGTCATTTTTACAAAACATGTTAGGTAATGCAACTACTGCAACACCTGAAGAATACAACCCTTTAGTTTCAAATTTATTAATAGAAAATGAATCTGTTTTTACTGCTTTCAAAACCATTAGAGACTATATAATTTTTACTAACGAAAGATTAATACTGGTTGATGCTCAAGGTCTTACTGGAAGAAAGAAAAGCTTTAAATCACTTCCCTACTCTCAAATATCTGTGTTTACAAAAGAAAGTGCTGGCACCTTCGATTTAGACAGTGAAATTCAACTTTACCTAAAAGGTTATCCATCTCCAGTTTCTTTAAAATTTGGAAAAAGTGGCAATATAGACGTTGTGTATCAACTATTAAGCGACTACGTTTTAAAGGTTAGCTAGTACTATTTTCTACACCAAAAACAACTCCGACAACCATTCCATTAACCATAGGCAGAAAAATTGCCAAAATGTTAGCTTTATAGGTAACCTTTGTTTAGAACAAAATGCCTAAAAAAGTAATAGTAATTGGGGCTGGTTTGGGCGGTCTTGCAATAAGCGCATTACTAGCCAAGCGTGGTTTTGAAGTTGAATTATTTGAACAAAATTCAAACAGTGGTGGCAAGGCTAGAGAATTATTTTTACAATCTAAATTTAATCAAAACCACCAATACCGTTTTGACACTGGCCCTTCGCTTTTTAGTTTGTTGCCAATCTGGCAAGACTTGTACCAACAGCTTGGCTATAATTTTGAAGAACTAAACCCTCTTGTAGAAGTTACAGTTGGGGCAAAATATTTTTGGAGTTACAACCAATTTATTCAGACCTATCCTGACATTAAAAAGTTTGGTATTGAGCTTGAAAAAAAGACCTCCGATAATTCTGTAAAACTTTTAAAATTTATAAAAGATACTAAAAAACAGTGGGATATTTGCTCTAGTTTATTTTTGTTTTCACATTTTTCATTAGCTCTTGTATTAAAAAAACAATTTTGGAAATCTCTAATCTTGTTACCTCAGGCCAAACTGTTTCAAACCATGAGTAATTCATTAGATAAATATTTTAATGACTTTAAAACTAAGCAAATCTTTGCAAGAATGGCTACCTACAATGGTTCCAACCCATATCAAACTTCAGCTTTGTTTAATTTAATTAATCAAATTGAATATGGAGGTGAGAAACAATACACACCAATTAATGGGATCTATGAACTTCCAAAACAATTAACCAAAATTTGTGGGCAACTAGGAGTAAAAATTAATTATAACTCTAAACTTTTATCAATTAACTATAGCCAAAATAAAATTCAAAATATTGTTGTTCAAAATAGTGAAGGTAAAAATTCTATAGTAGAAGCTGATTTATTTGTGTCGAATATAGATTATTACACTACCCAAAAAATTCTTAATAATACTAATTTTAGACCACCAAGCAAAGACAAGCTTTCAATGTCTAGTCTAATTTTCTATTGGGGAATAAGCCACAATTTTACAGAATTAGTAAGCCACAATTTATTATGCAGTCAAAATTATGAATTAGAGTTTGACCAAATTTTTGCAGGAAAAATTCCAGAAGACCCAACTGTGTATATTGCAATTTCTAGTTTAATTACCAAAAACGATGCACCAAGTGGACATCAAAATTGGTTTGTAATGGTTAATTTACCCGCAGGAATTAAGCTTGATGAAAATAAAATTGAAGCAATTAAATTTAAAGTAATTAGTAAAGTTGAAACAGTTTTAAACATCAAAAACTTCCAGAAATATATCACTTGCGAAAAAACTATGAATCCCAACGAAATAGAATCTGAAACTGGCAGTTATCTTGGCAGCTTGTACGGCCTAAATAGCAACGTTATGTTAAATGCTTTTTATAGACCAAAAAGCAAAGACAAAAAAATTGATAACCTTTTTTATACAGGCGGCAGCGTTCATCCTGGAGGGGGTATGCCCCTGGCTGTTGAGAGTGCAATTCTGTTAAATCAAATTATATAAATTCAATTAGTATATGTCTGAAACCCTAATCAAACCAAGAATTTACAACATGTCTTTTGCCAGTGTGTATAAATTGTACATTCAAAAAGCAGAAAGAAAAGGTCGCACCAAAAACGAGGTTGATGAAATTATTTTATGGCTTACTGGTTACACTCAAAAAGAATTTGAAAAGCAACTAGAAAACATGGTAAATTTCGAAACATTTTTTGCAGAGGCTAAACTTAATCCGCTTCGAACTTTAGTGAAAGGCGTTATTTGCGGGGTAAGAATAGAAGATATTCAAGAACCGTTAATGAAAGAAATTAGGTATTTAGATAAGCTAATTGATGAACTAGCCAAGGGTAAAAGTATGGATAAAATATTGAGGAAATAAAATAACTTGTAAAAAATTTAAAATTACTTGAATATGTCCAAATTTATCCAAAATGAAACTGAAGAAATTTTATATTCCACCTCCTTTTTTAATTCTAGAGAAATAACCTTCTACAAGAATCAATCTGCAGATTTTTTAAATGGAATTGGTAGTTCAGGAACAGTAGGTGCTCGCCTGATTATTACTTCGGAAAGGATTGTCTATAGTGTTGGGAAATTTGTGAAAATTTTTAATGTAAAATGGGCTGAATCTTTGGGTATGTACGGATTTGAAATCAAAAGAGAAGATATAACCAATGCTTATCTAAGAAGGGCTGTTTTACCAATTTCCCAAGAATATGTTTTTGAAACAAAATCGATTGTTTTTGGAATTCCCATTGGTGATTTTTGGGATGATAAAATTAAAAATGCAATTGAACAGTTTATAGGAAAAATGTAAATTTTAAGTTTCCCAAGCTTGGCAATTTAGTGCAACATAATTAAACATTTTTTAGCTTTAATTGTAATATAGATAATAAGTTGACTTCATTAGTATATTTACCTTTTATGATGATGAAATTAACTTCAAGCATATATGAAAAAACCTACTCTTAAAATTATATTTGCTGTAATCTTAATTCCTGTAATTATTATATTTGTGTATTTTGGATGGCAGTTTAGTTGGTCACAAATTCATACTGCTAATTGCGCAAATTTAAACAAAGAATATTCTTCAAAAACTTATACGCTTAAAAGCAATCCTGAGATTGAAATGCAGGTTGATGGTTTATATAATCCTAAAATATCAAGTACTTATGAAAGCACTTCTGGATTATTTTTTTACCCAGGAATAAAATATGGTTGCAGTGTTACAACCACAAAAGATTTTTACTATAACTTAAAATTTAATAAATATCCGAATTTGAAAGTATATTACCAAGGCGAACTATTTTCAAGCTACAACCAACAAAAAATTGATTATGATAATGTTTTTGAACAACTCTTAAACAAGAATAATAATTGGGATTTTACAGAGTTTGAAAACGGTGCATTTTTAAAGTCACAAACCGGTACTTTTGTGAACTTTGGAGAAGGTTTAACAGTTCTAAATACATCCTCAGCAATATTTATTTATACTAATTCTGAATGGGGGAAATTAGACTTAAGAAGATCTGAAAATGTATCGGCTTTTAAAGCTTTTCTAAATGAAAATAACTTATTGAAATCTAGTTTTGTAAGCTTTAATCCATTCGACATGGAAAAAAATGCAGATCTTAATGTTAGAATATTCATTAGAACAGACAATCGAACTTTTACAACAGTTGATGGTACATCCACCGATCTAGTTGTAAAGTTTAAACTATCAAAAGTAGACTCGGAATATATTATTGAAAGTATTTATAAATAGTAAGGTTAGTATAACTTCTTAAAAAGTATAGCCTAAATTTTATCTTTAAATGAATACTTTTAAGTTGATACATGTTGTTGTGGAATAGTTACTAATAGTAATTAAGAAAAGATATATAGCTTGACCCAAACAATTAATTTTTACAGATTTGGTTAACACTTATTCTTATGAAAACTTTTGTAATTACAGGCGCAACTTCTGGCATTGGTAAAATAACAGCTATTGAAATTGCCAAGAATTCCTTGGATAATCAAATTATTTTCAATACTAGAAACCTAGAAAAGGGCGAACAAGTAAAGCAGGAAATTATTTCAGCAAGCGGTAATAAAAATATACATTGTTTTCAGGGCGATTTTGCTTCTTTAGAATCTGTAAGTAATTTTGCTAAAAATGTTATTCATAAATTCCCGATTATTGATGTTTTACTAAACAATGCTGGAACTTGGGAAATGGAATTTAAAGAAAGTAACGATGGTATTGAAATGAATTTTGCTGTAAATCATTTAGCTCCATTTCTACTTACAAACTTGTTATTACCAAATATTCTTAAATCTGAATCGGGAAGAATTATTAACACTTCATCCAACGCTCACCGTAGAAATATTTTACAGTTCAACGACATTGAATTTAGAAACCCAGATTACAATGGGCTGTACAGTTATGCTCAATCAAAACTATGCAATTTACTGTTTTCACTTAGTTTAAAACAACAATTTGAAGAAGCAAATATTTCAAATATAACCATAAATAGTCTTCATCCAGGAGTTGTTAAAACTGCATTATTTGATAATATGAATGAACAAGATAAATCTTTTTTAGGTAATTATATAACCCCAGAAGAAGGAGCCCAAACTAGCATTTTCCTAGCTTTATCTAACCAAGTTGAAGGCATATCAGGAAAATATTGGCACGGCCACCAGGAAGCAGAATCAAGCGAAATGTCTAAAAATAAAGACCTTGCAGATAAACTTTGGAGGGTAAGTTTAGATTATGTAGAAAAGTTACTAAAATAACAAAACCAACATGAACCAAAAAAACACCCTTACCTACGCTTTAATTCTAGTAAATATTATAGATATTATTGTTCATGTGGCTATAAATCAACCTGAAGCTTTAAGAATTAGTGGAAATATTGTTTTAATTATTGCCGCTATAGTTCATCTTGCTAAACCTAAATATTGGCTTGGTTTATTATTAGCTACAATTCTAAACCTGATTTTAAATTTCATATTTATATACGAAAATGGTATTGGTACTGCTGGCATTATTTTTATAAGTTTATCTACTATTTTACCAATAATTGCTATAAAAATATCACCTAAAAAATAAGATTGTTGTACCTTATAGGAAGGCAGGAATTAATAAATTAAAAGAGTAAAAACGTTTGAATAAATAAACCTGTTGATAAGCTTAAATAGTATTTGAAAATTTTTACAAAACCAAATAAATCCATAACATCAGGAAAAATATAAACTGCATCCAGAAAATATTTCTAACAAAAGATGATTTTATTTTGATCTTCAAAAATAAGTAGAAACAACTAAATATTAAAGATATTACAAACCAGGCTATATAGTTCTGCAATGGAACTTTGTAAATATCCGAATTTCCCCAATTCCAATAGCCTAAATACACTGCTACTGGCTCTAGTATATAATCAAACGCTGTGGTTAATAAAGCCGCTAAAATTCCAGTTATGAAGTAAAAAATATTAGAGTCTGTATTCTTAGATTTATTAATAGAAATTACTATATTTCTGGCTATTTCTGTGGCACTTAAAATTATTATAGCCCAATTTAAACCAATAATTAATGGTGTTCTAAATAACTGCAGCTGCAATACTTGTCCGTATTTATATTCCCCAAAAATTAAACCGCTTGCCGTTCCAACCATTTCCAAAATTAAGGTAAGAATAAAAGTAATTACCAACCAAATAACAAAATTTCTACAGTTAAATTTAAGCTGATATTTATAACTTAAATAAATTGCTGTTAGAAATACAATTACACAAACGTATAAAAATACCTCACTAAGGTTTCTTGCAAACTCAAAAGTAATACTGTTAGTAAATAAAAAAATGCTAACAAAGAAAATGGCTCCAAATATGTAATTTAAATAAGCGTCAAAGCTTTCTATTTTCATTCTTTTTATTTCATTAACCACCTAACAGTTTTATTTAACATAAAAACCTAAGTCAAGAAATGCTTATATTGATTATAGATAAAGACTGTATCCATTAATTCAATAAGTCTAATTTATTTTAAAATTGTCTCAGTGATAGAATAAAATAATCTGTAAAACTATTCTGTTTTGTTAGACTGATCGGAATTATTCTTTTGAATATATTTTTCAATTTGTTCGTTTTCCCATTTCTCTCCAAACATTCCAGCTATTCCAAAAATTGCAAATGTATGAGCTGCAATACCGATTCCCCAACCTAAAGTAGTCCAGTAAAACCACCACTGAGAAGGGTCATTAAAAACATCTAGTAAAAATAAGAAAATATTTACTATAAAATATATTCCTAAGTGGGTGTAATATCCCTTAAGTTCTTCTACTCTTAATTTTGCTTTTTTATAAAGTTCAGAATTGGCGTCTAGTTGATTATTGTTCATAAAATAGATTGAAAATTTGAATTACTTACAACTATAGTTAAATGCACAAAATGTCAACGTGTTTGTTGTGTATTCAGGTGAGTCTTCCTTCTTAACAATTAAACTACCAAACTAATTCATCAAATAGACATTTTCAGTTGATACTTGTTGTTAAGGTATAATTACCTCTATTCATTTGCAATTATAATTACGAGTTAATAACCAAAAACTATCACCTGAAATTATATATTTCTAACCTTTTCGCCCTTCAAATTATACAATAAATTGGTGAGAAGTTTATTCCTTCTATCTTGTCTCATTCCTCTATGCCTTCTATTTAAATCTTTTAATTTAGTATTTATTCCTCCATCAATATGATTGGTTGTATTAGGGATATTAAGAGTTGGCTATTCTTGAAAAGCAAACAATCTATTCATATTTCTTTTGAATGTTTTTAAAGCTGTAATTATTCTACTATGTAGGTATTGTCCTTGTTCATTTCTTTGGCTTAGAAAGTCTTGGTTTCTTTTTGTGTATAAAGCCAGAGTTTTACCTAATCTCTGTTCTGTTAATTTGTTTTTAATGAATAAGTTATTTATTTGGTTAAGTTCTTTTCCAGCTATTGTTCTAGGATTCTTTGTAATTAAAGTGCTTATTCTCTTTTGTATATGAAACTGACATATTTGGACTGGATAATCTCTAAATACCTCTGGAATACCTTTTCTTCCATCTAAGGTTACAGATTGTATTTTAAAACCCTTCTGGAGTATGTAGTTTAATCCTTCTAAATAATTAGACTTAGTTTCAGATTGTATAAACTTATGCCATAATACTTTTCCTGTAATTGAATCAAAGAATATTATTAAACCATCTTTATCTTTTCTTTTTCTAAAGAAGGTACAGTCACAGACTAGGTTAATTATACTTGGCTCTACCTGAGTAAATTTAACTTCATATTCATCTACAATTTTACGAACAGTCTTATTATTTAGATCTAAATCTGAGTAATTTTTTTAAAAGTTAAGGCATTAACAATAGAATCAACCTTACGAGATTTTTGAGGTTTGGATTGAAAGTATTTGTTACAATTTCTACAGAAATATTTCTGTCTTCCAGACTGTTTTCCTTTCTTAATAACTTCAATTGAATAACAGAAAATACAGTGTCTAGACATACAAAAACTTGGAGTGTTTAAGTTATTATGCCATAATATATCTATTTAATCAACAGAAGTGGAGTTTTTAAGTGATAGTTTTTGGTTATTAACTCATAATTACTGAGCACTAACCCTACACGCTGTGTTAGATAGAAATTGCATAATTTAAAGAATTTATTTTAGAAAAAACATTGCACAATAACTTGTCTGACCAAATAATAAAAAGCAATTTTACTTTTCTCAACTAAAACAACCCTTCACTTCTAACTTCCTTATCTTCCAATATTTTTACTTCGTTTATTACAGAATTCAAACTGTATTTCTGCATGAAAGGTATTGAATTGGTAAAGCTAGCTTTGGTGCTAGAAATTTGAGTGTTAGGTACAAGTTCCAACCTAGATAAACGGTAAGTTATAGCCAGGCTTTCTTGGCTTTGTTTAATTAACTCTATAAATTTTAATAATCTGTTAGGAATTTTTGTTTCATCAAAGCCTGCAGGCAAGGGCAAGGTTGGACTAAAAATACCTGTTTCTAAACCATACAAGTTAAACAAATTATATAAACTTCCAAAAATATTTAAAATGTCTGTGGCAGTTTTAGGACCTATTCCTGGTATTCCCTGTAAATTATCTGAATTATCCCCTACCAAAGCTTTGTAATCTAACCACTGAATTGGCTCTAAAATATATTTTTCTTTAAACTCTTCTCCACCTAATTCTTGAATTATTTTCTTAAACGGGTTGGACTGCAAAAAAACAACTTCAGGGTAAACCAACAATTGCAACAAGTCTCTATCTGAAGAAAAAATTAAAATTTGCTCGGCTTTAGTTGTTTGTCCAAAATTACCTAAAAATTGACTGCAAACGGTGTAAATTAAATCATCTGCCTCCCAACCATCTAATTCTAAATAGTTAGGTGTTACCAGCTTACACCACTCTTTAATTAAAGGCAGCTGCGAGATCA
The DNA here is from genome assembly GCA_963704645.1 of uncultured bacterium. Classification (GTDB taxonomy): domain Bacteria; phylum Patescibacteriota; class JACMRA01; order JACMRA01; family JACMRA01; genus JBILXY01. Next base: position 373,562 of record OY969926.1, on the reverse strand, counting down.
TGGCAGGCTCTATTTCTGCCCTACCAGCTTTGTAGTCATCTTTTTCTTTATGTCTCCAAGTAGGTGCAGGAGTGTCGTTTGTAAAAATTAATTGATCTGGCTTATACTTTTTTATTAAAGCTAAGATTGTCTTTGCAAAACCATAAATTGCACCAGTTGGAACTTCACCACCGTCAACTTTAGCTGTAAAATCTTTTGGGTAGCCAAAGTAAGAACGGTAAGTTAAATAAGCCGTATCAATTAACAAAATCTTCATACTTCAATAAGTTTAATTTGGCTTTAACTGTCAAAACCAAGCTACAAACTTTACTTCTTCTTTTTAACAGATTTAACCTTTTTAGATGAACTCTGAGGCTTGGATTTATCTTTTTTTATAACTAGTGTAGCAACTTCTGCGTCTGCCATTTGGCTTGGATCTGCCAATATATTCAAATTGTTACTAGTAATATTATCTTTGCTTGTAGGGTCACTGTCGGCCACGCTTTCAAGCAATTTACCAACATCTAATCTGTAAAATTTGGTAATATACATCTGTCTTAAAAGTGATAGAACACCAGCAGTAACAGAATATAAATTAACACCAGTTGTTAAACCATAGTTAATAAAAAACAGGAACAACGGCATTACGTAAATTGTTTGGAATTCCAAACTTTTGTTGAAAGCTTCAGGGTCAAAAACTGGCTTTTCTTCTTTGTCGTCTTTCTTTTTCTCCTTCGCTTTTAAATCTTCTGGGATTTCTAATTTAGGTGACCATCTGTATAAATAAAGACCATACAAAGTAGATAAAACAAAATAGGCCAAAGGCAAAATAATATTTTTAGAGCCAGGGTCGCCAATGTTTAAAACGCCGAAAGCCTGGGTTCCAAAAGTAGCTATATCTGTACTAGAAATAAAACTATATATTCCTCCAACCTGTTTACCCGTAGAAACATCTGTGGTTAAAACCCACAAACCAGAAATGAAAAATAATTGTAAAAATAGAACCAAAAAAGTTGAACCACTGCTAACACCATGCTTCTTATTAAAAGCCATTGTTTGGGTTAACATTTCTTGCTGATTACCTTTGTATTTAGCTTGAATTTCTTTCAATTTTGGTTGTAATACTCTAACTTTTTGACCATTAACGTAGGTCTTAATTAGAAAAGGCCACAAACACAAATTCAAAATAACAGATAAAATTACAATACTAACACCTATATCGTTGGTAATATTATAAAATAACTGAAGAAGATTTAATTGCGGTCTGTAAACTATTTGGTAAAATAATTCCTGGAAAAAATTCATACTATCTATTCTTGTTCAGCTTTTAAAGCTCTTTCGGTATCTGCAAGCAAACTATATAATCTTTCCAACTCAAAATCTTCTTTGCTAATGAAGAAGCTAACTTTTGCCTTACGAAAAGTAAGACCATTTTCATATAAATGATCAGATAAATCTCGGCTGCACTTTCTTAATTTGGCCAACGTTGTTCCATATTTTCCTTTTGTGGTAGAGATGCCAACACCTAAGGTTTGATAAGTGGTGTCGTAATTTACAGATTTAACACTCCAAAAAAGTTTTCTAAGCTCTTCTTGATTTAATAAAAATAAAGAAACTGTTAAAATAAATTCTCGGTCTTTTTTGTGTAAATTAGTTTTTCTTTTTTTGAAAGTTGTTGCGCTTGCGTTAACCATAATTTGCTTGACTTTACTTAATAGTGAATTTAAATGGCCAGGTTGTCAATCAGCCACAAATGCCAATTTAAGGGTAAATTACCACTACACTACCATTCAATTGCCTGTGAACCATTCTTATTTAAGTATTCATTGCAAAGTTTAAAATGATTGCAGCCAAAAAACCCAGAATGAGCAGAAAAAGGCGAAGGGTGTGGAGCTGTTAAAATTAAATGTTTTGAAGAATCAATTAAATTAGCCTTAGATTTAGCGAAATTTCCCCACAATAAAAACACTAGATGTTCACTTTCATCAGACAGTTTTGAAATTACAAAATTGGTAAATTCTTCCCAGCCTTTCCCCTGATGTGAAGCCGCAGAATTAGCCACAACTGTTAAAACCGAGTTTAATAAAAAGACACCTTGTTTAGTCCAACCTTCTAAATTACCATTGCTAAAATCTTTTTTTATTCCAAATTCATCTTGCAATTCTTTATATATGTTTTGAAGTGAAGGTGGAACTTTTACCCCATCTTGAACCGAAAAAGAAAGGCCGTGAGCTTGGCCAAAACCATGGTAAGGATCTTGCCCTAAAATTACCACTTTAACTTTAGAAAAAGGAGTGTTCCAAAAAGCTTTAAAAATGTTTTCAGGACTGGGAAAAACTGTTTTAGTAAGATACTCATTTTTAACAAAAGTAGTTAAATTTTCAAACTCATCTTTCTTAAAATATTCCTGTAAAACCTCTTTCCATTCTGGTTCAATTTGCACTTTTAAGCTCATGAAAATTGAATATTTAGAATTAGCTTTTTGAGCAAGTTGCTCATTTAAATTAGTGTGGTGAGCCTGCCACTCCGAACTCGTTTCAGAGTCTAGACTGATTAACACACTGAAACAAATATCCAGTAGTGAATTTTATAGTGTATATCTTGTAGAGGATAGCCATTAATTTCAACAGGAATATCCAAACCGGATTGTTATTCTAACAATAGAGTATACTCGACAATCAATTTAAAGTTTGTAGAATTTCAATGCAACAAAGCAAATTTTAGGAAGCATGAGACCTATAACTTTACACGTTTTACTTTATAAATGAAGTTAAAAATAGAATTAAATATGAATACAACGACTACCTTTCTGGAAAAACTTTTGGGTAAAAATTACAAGTGGTGGTATGTTGTGAAATATTTTTATAAAGTGGATGGGAAATATTTCGTAAACAATTTGCTACATTTTCTAGGCCAAACAGTTAGTATTTATTCGGCTGTTTTAATTTGGAATTATACCAATAGTTCATCTGAAATTATTACCAACTTAATTTTAGGAGTAATTCTTTTTGTTATTACAACCAACACAATTTACTGGTCTTTGGGCGGTAGTATTGAGCATGGAAGTATTGCTAAAAGTTTAATTTTACCAATTTCACTACTTACATACAATTTTTTCATAACAACAGGTTTTACCTTAAGAATTTTTATTTATTATACAATTATTCTTTTCCCGCTTTTCTTTTTAATTCCAGATAAATTAGTTTTAAATTTTAACCCACTAAATATATTTTTATTGATTTTACTTGTTGGTGTGGCAATTTTAATTAGATATTTTATAGCTTTTATACTTGGCCTAACATCTTTTTGGACGGTTACAATTTACGGACAAGCCAATTTATATGAAAACATGGTACCCTTAATTTTGGGTGTAATTTTCCCTTATAATTTAATTACCTTAGACTGGCTAAGAACTTCTTTACAGATTTTACCTTGGTCTTTTATAGTTTATCACCCAATGCAAGTTTACCTTGGAAAATATACCTGGCTTGAAACAATCTACGTATTTTTAGGAGGAATATTTTGGTGCTTGGTGTTGTACTTTTTGTCTAAGTTAATACTAAAACTAGGATTAAAAAGAAACGAAAGTGTGGGTCTTTAAGCTATTTAATTCAACATGGTAAATATACCATGACAAAACTTGCCAGCCCAAAAGTATATATTTGATAAAGCAGTTTGATGTTATACTTGTTGGGAAGGGATGCACCACTTCAACACAAAACATTGGAAATAGTAATTTGACGAAGAGCAAATTTGATGCTATTAATTGAATACAACTTAGATGATTCTATAGGTTGTATTGATAGTGTAGCACGGGCTTACACAACACACGAATCAAGCTGGTTGGAGCATACCAATAATCGGTCTACATGGCCAATAACCATCGGGGTTGTTACTTTGCTAAACAAAGTAATTATTTTTTAGATTTAAAACTAGAAAAAGTTTGCTTTGCAATTAGTATCGATTTACTCATTCTAATTATAAAGCAATTGCCGTAACTAACGAGTTACTGGACCTCTCGAGCAAGTTTACTAAAAGCACTTTTTCACCTTGTGCTCTAGGATTAACCTAAAACTTTCACATAATCTTTATTGTGTTAGTTGTAAACTTGGACAAGACTTGTCAGTTAGTCTAAAGATGAACTGAATTTGAATTTGCTAGAAATATCTAGCTAGCATAGTAAAGCAAAATTTACCACCCTGCCATTGTATCATATACAATTGGCTATTTTCAAGATAATCCTCCCTAAAGGGGGATATTTTGTTTTACTACTTCTGCGGATTAGCTAAATCTACACTAACTTCGCCTAAAGTTATTTCTATTTTTTCAGAATTTTCCTGATAGCTAAATATATTGGCGTTCCTTGTTTTAACTTTCAAAACAGTTAAAGTAATTTTTGTGTTCGGTTCTAAAGAACTTAAAGCTCTGCGAAGTGGTGCTGGGTTTGAATTACTAGAAACTAGTTTTTCTCCATTTATTTCTAAAATAATATCACCCTCTTTTAATCCAGCTTTTTCTGCAGCTGAACCACTTGCTATAGCTGGCACTATATTACTACTTGCTAAAATAATCTCTCCGTAATCTAAAGGTAGTTCGTAGGCTTGCTTAGTAAATGGGTCAATGCTTTGGCTAGTTACACCAAGTCTGGCCCTAGAAATTTTGTTGTTCTTAGAAAAACTTTCTAAACCAGATTTAATTAAGTTAGAAGGAATTGCTAACCCTATGTTTTCACCTTCTGTAGCACCAAAAGTATTCATCGCTACAAGCCTTCCAAAAGAATCGAAAAGTGGACCGCCAGAATTGCCTTTATTTATAGCTGCATCAGTTTGAATTAAACCATTTGTATTAACTTTTTTGCCTGTACAAGTGTCTAAATCTGGGTAATCTAAGTTTCTATTTAAACCAGAAATAATACCTTTAGTAACAGTGTTGTCTAATTCACCCAGTGCGTTTCCAATAGCTATAACTTCAGCTCCAAGTTGTAATTGGTTACTGTCTGCAAACTTAACCGGAGTTAAATTAGTTGGCGCATTACTCATTTTTAAAATAGCGATATCGTTTATTGGATCAACGCTTTGCAAAGTTAGCGGTACAGCTTTTTGGTCATAAGTTACCGCCATAATTGTTGCCGAAGCATTAGACAAGCCACAAGTTGAAGCAATAACGTGTTTGTTCGTTACAACTAGTCCGGTGTTATCTACAATGTAACCAGTTCCAGCAAAAACAGAACCATTACTTGCTGTACTCTTAGACTTTACCAAAATTGAAACTACCGAAGGTAGAACTTCATTAACAACTGCAGTTGTGCTTTTAGTAGAAGTTTCAGGGGCGAAAGCGTATTTTTGATTGTCATTATTTAACCCAAGCAAATTATTAATTGCAGCAGGTTCAGTTTTCTTGTCGTCTGATTTATTTGTATTTAAACCCAAAATACGGTTAATTGGAGTGTTATTTACTATCCATTTACTAAATTCATGATCAGGATTAATTACCAAAAATGCAAACAAAGAACTAACTGCTAATAAAATTAAAATGATTAAAATTCCAATTAATCTAAAGAAATCGCCAACTTTTTGGAAGAAATTTTTACCTTCTTTTGGCTTTTTATTGTTAGGGAAATCAAATGAGTTTGGTCTTGAATTATTAGAAGAATTAACAGATTTATTATTATCTTTAGAATTTATAGCATCTGGCATAATAATCTTGAATTATCCTAATTCAGCCACTTTGTCAAAATTCAGTTAGTCTCTGCAATAATAAAAAATGACTAAACTATATGGCAAATCTAGCTTTTACCCATCGATCCAGAAGTGACAGCTTAATAAATATTAAGAAAGTATAATCCACAGAACAAAAACTTAATTTTATTGCTATCTTTCAAAATAGTTTGTACAACCAAATTATGAAAAGAACATTTCCAAATCAAACCGTTACAATTACTGAATTAGATGAACAAGGCTATGGAATTGGCAAGATAAGCCCGAAGGTAGAGCCAATACTAAATCCAACTCCTGCTCAACAAACAGCAGAGCAGAATAACCTAAAAAATAGATATTTTATCTTAAACGCTTTACCAGGTGAAACTGTAGAAGCTGAAATTCACAACATAAAAAGAAAAGATATTTTTGGTAATGCCGTAACTATAAGCAACCAGTCTAAAAATAGGCTAGAACCAAGAGAGAATCACTTTACTTCTTGTTCTCCATGGCAAATTTTAAACTACGACGAACAGTATAACACCAAAAAAGATTTGCTAGAAAAAGCCTTTAAAAATTACGATATAAAATTAAATAATTTAAAATTTGAGGCCTGTGGGGAAGAAAATAGATGGAATTACAGAAACAAGGTGGAATATAGTTTTTACACAGACAAGGCTACTGAAGAAACAAGTCTATCTTTCTTCAAAAGGGGAAGCCATTTTGGTAAAATTCCTGTACAAAGCTGTTGTTTAATTCATAAAAATTTAGACATCGCCGCAGCTAAAATTTTAAATTGGGTGAATTCCAAAAAGCTTGGTGGGTTTCAACTAAAAACTGTTCTTTTAAGATCTAATTTACAAGGCCAAGTTATGGCTACATTGTTTATTAAAGACGAAACAGTTGAAATAAATTCAGCCGAAATTTTACCATTAATTGACTCAATTTTAATTGGCCTAAAAGTAGCCTTCTCTTCACCTTTAAGCCCAGCATCTATTGTTACAAAAGAGCTTGCTAGTGCGGGCAAAACTACTTTAGTTGAAAAGCTTTTAAACTTAAACTTTGAATTTGGCATAGATAATTTCTTCCAAATAAATATAGCTGAATTTGAGAAGACAATGACCACACTTAAAAACGAAATTAAGCAGGTTACAGAAACTTATTTTAAGGGAAAAATGCCTCTTGTGGCTTCAGATTTGTACTCTGGTGTTGGAACTATTGGCCTATCGGTTATTGATTTATTTTCTAAAGTAAAAATGGTAGAGATTAGTTTAAAAAGTAAAGAATTAACAATATTAAATGCTAAAAACAATGGCCTAGATGTTTCTAAATTAGAAATTTGGGAAGGTGCAACAGAAAAAACTTTAGAAGCAATTGGAGATGAAGATGTTGTAATTATTGACCCACCGAGAAGTGGTCTTCAAGGAAAAGTTGTGGATAAGTTGTTGGAAACTTTGCCCGAAATTATTGTCTATTTAAGCTGCAACCCATTCACCCAAGCAAGAGATGTTTCACTTTTGTTAACCAACTACGAAATTATTAGCCAACAGGGTTTTGATTTATACCCTCAAACTCCACATTTAGAAAACTTATTAATTTTAAAAAAGTTTAAATCTGGTTCAAGTTTAGATGCATAGCCTGGTTAATGTGGTAATTGCCAATACTAACCCTTTGCAAAGCTTTTAAATATCCACCTACTTCCAACTTCAAACCCAAATCTCTGGCTAAAGACCGGATGTAAGTGCCTTTAGAGCAAATAATTTCTACATCAAAATTTTGTGCAGATTCAAAACTAATAATTCTTATAGAATAAATTTCAATTTCTCTAGGCTTTATTTCTACTTCCAAACCAGCCCTAGCTAATTTATAAGCCCGTTTGCCATTAATTTTTACAGCGGAAAAAGCGGGTGGTGTTTGCTGAATTTTCCCTACAAAAGTCTGTAAAGCGGTATTAATTTGGAATTCCGACAAATGGTCGACTGAAGTGACATTTTCCTCTTCAAATTCACGGTCAAAAGAAGCTGTAACAGCCCCTAGCCTAATTTTTGCAATATAATTTTTAGTTAGATCTTGTATTTGGCTAATTTGCTTTGTAGCTTTACCTGTAGCTAAAATTAACAAACCTTCAGCCAGCGGATCTAAGGTTCCGGCGTGCCCAACCTTTTTTAATTTATATGTTCTTTTAAACAAAGACAAAGCTTTAAATGAGCTTAAACCAACAGGCTTATATATTGGAATTATAGCATCTTCTAGCTGAAGGTTATGTTCTAAGTTATCTGTGGACACGGTGTTGGTTTTAATTATCTATAAATGTTTACTGGGCTTTTCATAGCTGGTTGACAAAGCTTACCGTAAAGGCAAAATTTAGCTTTGTAAAGACATTAAAATGCTAAAACCTATAATATTAAAAAATGGAATAACAGTTTTGCGTTTACCTCGGCCAAGTAGCAGCGCATTTTTAGTTGGTTTTGTGGCCTTAACAGGCAGTTTATCTGAATTCAATCACTTTCCACAAGGAACCAGTTTAATTGTAGAAAAAATGTTTTGGTCTGGCACCGATAAACACCCTTCCACCAAAAGTTTGAATTTGGCTTTAGAAGGCATGGGCGGACAATTTCAAAGCTTAACTTCTTTTGAATTAACTCAATTCTATTTAACAGTTCCAAGCTATCATCAACATAAAGCTATTTCAATGCTAGCAGAAGTAATGCAGAATTCATATTTTGATACTTACGACTTAGAAAATTATAAACGAAAGCAGGTTGATACTGTAAAAAACCTAGAAGAAAATAGCCAGCCAGACCCAGAAAGACTTTCACTTGGAAGTTTATACAACAACACTGGCCTTGGTGAAGCCATAGAAGGAACTGTAGACACCGTTTTATCTATTAGCCAAGAAACTATACAAAACTATTTAGCTCATCAATATTCGCCTAATAAATGCTTTTTAGTACTAGCCGGGAATTTCGACTCTAAAACTAGTTTAGAATTAACCGAACAGGAATGGAATTTTTGGAACCCAAAAACTAGGAAATATATTGAAACCGAAGATTTAAGCCAAGTAGACACCAGCACTTTTCCAAGAATTACATACAGACAGCGCGGAATTGGTCACACCGAAGTTAGCTTAGCTTTTATTTTAGAAGGCGGTTTACAACCAGAGGCTTTAAGAAACTCTACCGATGATGACAACATTGACCCAAAACAAATGCAAGAAGAAGTTCTTACTGATTGGTCTAAGTTATTAGTTTTAAGTGCCATTCTAGGACAAGGTCAATCTTCCAGATTATGGACTAAAACTGTAGAAGAAGAATTTTTCTTTCAAACCATAGAAAGTAGTGTTAAATTATTTAGAACTACGGGCTTCTTACAAATTGCTGGTTTATGCGAAAATAACCAATTCACTTTTGCCTTAGAAAGCGTTTTCAGCGCCTTAGAAGCCCTTAAGAAAACAACAGTTTCAATTAACGAACTTTCCAAAGCTAAGGAATATCTGAAAGGAAGATTAATTTTGGAACAAGAAGACTTATTAGCTTCAACCATTTGGCAAATTAACTATTTAGTGGGTTCAGGTTTAACTTTTGAATTGCAAGATTTGTTAAATAAAATAGATAAAGTAGACGCAGCAAGCTTAAGATCATTAGCTCTAGACTTATTTGTGCCAAGCCGAATGTCTTTAACCACAGTAGGTCCAGCCAAAGAAACCAAATTAGTTAATAAGTTAATTTTAAAATATTTGGCATAAAAAAAATCTCCCAAAATTTTGTTATTGGGAAAGTAATATTGGTTAAAAAATTTACCAAATGGCAGGAGAAGTTACCATTTCCAATCTAGTTATATCAGAGGGTGTTACGTCGCCATTCACAACAAGTAACTCAATATAAGTTTGATTGCCCCGGAAAGATTTTAAAGACAGTTCCGATGGAGTAAACTCATCGTTTTGAGCAGCTATTGGACTTGTGTTTTTACCACTGTAGCCTTGAAGTTTTAAGTTTAAGTTAAACTCCCAGGTATTCCTATCCAAATTGCTAAAAGCACAAGGAACTCTAATCTTACCATCTACAGTAGTAGCATTTGCAAGATCAAGCTGAATTGCTCCAGTCACATTATTCTCTCCGCCAATTTTGCCGTCTGGGTGAACCAAAAAGAAATAAATCATTTTAGGATTATTTTCCCCGACAAGTTTAGTGGTATAAGAAGTAGAAGTATTTTCTACATCAACAGATAGTGTAGCTCCTTTCTTAGTCTCCGTCTTTTTTGCTGACTGTTCCCAACTATCACCTTTGCCGATATTTTGAACAAAGTTTTCTACCAGTGGAAAATAGCTTTTTCCATCAAACAACATCTGCTGAGTTTGAACTTGCGGAGTAGGTGTTGATTGCTGTTGTACAGAATTTGTTGGCGTGCAGGCTATAGTAAGACACATAGAAATTACTGCCATAATTAGTGCAAAACCAACATTTAATCTTCTAATGTAACTCATTATTATCTCCAATTGTACGAAAATTTATACTCAATACCACTTAACATAGGCATATATTATTTAATTAGTCAAAAATACTCTACTAAAAACAAAAAAATATTTACATTATTTCCCCAAAACAAAAACCCTCCGTGAGGAGGGAAACTGTTACTAACTACAGGGTAAGTAATTACTACTTAGCTCTAGCTGCAATAATTTTTTCTTGGATATTTCTTGGTACTTCACTGTAATGTCCGAAAACCATAGAAGCTGTTCCTTGTCCTTTGGTGTTTCCACGTAAAGAGGAAATATAACCAAACAAGTTTTCTAAAGGTACATCGGCTTTAATTACTGTAGCTTTTCCACGTTTGTCGGTTCCATTAATTTGTCCGCGTCTTCCGTTTAAATCTCCAATAATGTCTCCCATGTATTCATCTGGAACTGTTACTTCTAGTTTCATAATAGGTTCAAGAAGAACTGGGTCGGCCTTCAAAATACCTTCTTTCATTGCAATAGAACCGGCCATTTTGAATGACATTTCAGAAGAGTCAACGTCATGGTATGATCCATCGTAAACTTCAACATGAACATCTAAAACTGGGTAACCAGCCAAAGCACCGTTTTGGCATACTTCTTCACAACCTTTTCCAATAGCTGGAATAAATTCTTTAGGAATAACACCACCCACAACTTTATTTTCGAATTGGAAGCCAAGTCCTTTTTCGTTTGGTCTAATTCTTAACCAGCAGTGACCAAATTGACCTCTACCTCCACTTTGACGAACATACTTACCTTCAATTTCAATTTCTTTTCTAATAGATTCCTTGTAAGCAACTTGAGGAGCTCCAACATTGGTTTCAACTTTATGTTCACGCTTCAAACGGTCAACAATAATATCTAAATGAAGTTCACCCATTCCAGATAATACAACCTGTCCTGTTTCTTCGTTGGTTTCAACTCTCAAGGAAGGATCTTCTCCTGTTAATTTGCTTAAAGCAGTACCCATTTTTTCTTGGTCAGCCTTAGTTTTTGGCTCAATAGCCAAAGAGATAACTGGTTGTGGGAAGTTAATACTTTCTAATAAAAGTTGATTGGATTTAGAACACAAAGTGTCTCCTGTTCTAGCTTCTTTCAAACCTACGAAGGCGGCAATTTCACCAGCATAAACTTCTTCAACGTCTTCACGGTTGTTAGAGTGCATTAATACAATTCTACCAGCTCTTTCAGTTTTTCTTGTTCTAGGGTTGAAAAGTTCGTCACCTTTTTTAACAACTCCAGAGTAAACACGGAAGAAAGTTAAAGCTCCAAATTGGTCATTAGCAATTTTGAAAGCTAAAGCGGCCATGTGGCCTTCATCCTGAGGTTTAATTAAAATTTTTGTATCTTCGTCGTCTACATCATGAGCTTCAATTTCTGGAATATCTAATGGGGAAGGAAGATATTCACAAACAGCATCTAAAATTAACTGAACACCTTTGTTCTTTAAAGCTGAACCACAAAAAACTGGATGTAAGTTATTTTTAATAGTAGCAGCACGAATAGCTTGCTTTAATTCTAAAATGCTAATTTCTTGACCTTCTAAAAATTTGTTACTTAATGTATCGTCTGTTTCTGCTACTTTTTCAACCAATAATTCACGGTATTGCTTAGCCTTTTCAAGCATGTCTGCAGGAATTTCTTCTTCACGAATATCATTTCCAATATCGTCATAATAAACGCTGGCTGTCATTTCTAACAAATTGATCATTCCTTTAAAACCGTCTTCAGCTCCAATTGGAAGTTGCATTACTACAGCGTTATCTGTTAATCTATCCTTAATAGTTTGAATATCGTAGTAAAAATCTGCTCCGGTTCTGTCTAATTTGTTAATAAAACACATTCTTGGAACATTGTATTTTTCAGCCTGTCTCCACACAGTTTCAGTTTGACTTTCTACACCAGCAACACCGTCGAATACAGCAATAGCACCATCAAGTACACGAAGAGAGCGTTCAACTTCTACAGTAAAATCTACGTGACCAGGCGTATCGATGATGTTAAATCTTGTCTTTCTGTTCTTATCTGCTCCGTATACCCATTCTGGGGCTTCCCAGAAACAAGTTGTAGCCGCAGAAGTAATTGTAATTCCACGTTCTTTTTCTTGTTCCATCCAATCCATAGTAGCTGCACCTTCATGAACTTCTCCAATTTTATGGGTTCTTCCAGTGTATAAAAGAACACGTTCTGTAAAAGTAGTTTTTCCTGCATCAATATGAGCAATAATTCCAAAATTTCTTGTTTTATTTATAGGGGTCTGACGAGGCATAGATATTATAAAAAACCCAATCTGGGTGATACTTAAATGTTTGACAGGAAAACTGAGTTGTCAAGCATATTTACCAGTTTTAACTTTTTTAAGATAGGCTAAAATCTTGGTTTTATTGAGCTTTGGGAAAACAAGAAGGTAGAAAACATTGACGAACAAATACAAATGTTTTAGTACCCATAAATTAGTTGCGGAGTTGAGTGGTAAAAATTATGAGCTTGGCAAAGTCTAGACATCAAAGCAGAAAGAATAATTTGACATCTTGTAGAATTACCAAACGATCAAATGCTAGAAACAATGATTTAATATCATGTTCTTTAGTATATATTTGCATAGGAGGCAGATTAGTTGTTTCAAATATTTTTTCTAGTAAACCAATTGCTGTAGTTAAAATTTAAGTAGGTTTTGTTTTTAAAACGACCTACTTTTTTATGGGCAAATATTAGAAATTGACAAATAATTCATACATTAATTTCTTCCACTTAATTTAAAATTAATTACACCTATATTACTAAACCATATGTCTAACAGCAAAATTAATAATTCCTACCAAAATTTACGCAAATGGAATTTGATTATGGGTATTTTGCACCTTGTTCAAGGTTTGATAATGGCGTTTTTATCGAAGCAAACTCTAATTCAAATAAGCCTTTGGTTGCCCCAAGTTGATGTAAAAAGTAGGTCTTTTAGTTTATTTCCAGAAAATTGGTATTCTGTTAATTTAGGCTATACAATTTCCAGCTTCTTATTTTTATCTGCAGCTGCACATTTCATAACTATTCTGCCTGGTGTTTATGAATGGTATATTAGCAAACTAAAAGAAAAAGTTAATTTAATTAGATGGTATGAGTATGCAATTTCTAGTTCAGTAATGGTTTATGTAATTGCTATTCAGTGTGGAATTAGAGATGCAACAACCTTACTTTTATTAGTGGGAATTAACGCTTGTATGAACTTGTTTGGCGGAGCAATGGAAATGCACAATTCTGCCTTAAGAAAACTTTCTTACATTAAGCAAAATGGTGGAAATGATGTAGATACAAACGTTGTAGAATTGGACGATGATGCTAATTTTAAACCAAATTGGTCTAGCTTCGTTTACGGTTGTTTTGCTGGGATTTTACCTTGGATTGTAATGGGAATATATTTCTTTGTATCCTTAGACAGGCTTGGAAATGTAGAACAACTTCCACAACAAGTAAAAGATGTTTTGAACAACGTAAGATTTATTTTCCCAGCCTTATTTATTTTCTTTAACTTATTCGCTATTAACATGATTTTGCAGTACAAAAAAGTTGGGCCTTGGAAAAGCTATTTGTTCGGCGAAAAAAGCTATATCATTTTAAGCTTGGTTGCAAAATCTTTTCTTGCCTGGTTTGTGTGGGGCGGCACTTTAAGGTAAAATTTAGTGAGCTGTCGCTTGGAACTAATTTCAGATGATATTGCGAGCGCAACTGTGACCCTGAACTTGTTTCAAAAAGCAGGTGCGAGCTGAGCTTAACTCAGTATCAGTTTCGGCTCGAGGTCTAAACTAACTAATACGCAAAAATAAATAGACCGTAGTTTTTTTGTTTAAACTTTATGAAGAAATACTCACTAAAGCAAACCCTTTAATTTATCTCTAACCGAAATTATTGTTCTGGTTCTTTTTAAGTTTTCGTCTTCTCCAATTAACCTAAGCGGATCAATTTTTTCTTTCTTTATTCTTGGCAAAAGATGAAAATGTAGATGAAAAACAGTTTGCATGGCCAGCTCTCCTTGATTTGTTAAAATATTAAAATCATTGGCATTATAGGCTAAATTTAAAAGTTTTTCCCCTTTTCTAATTTGGTTAAAAATATCTATTAGATTGGCATCTGGCAGCTTTACAATGTTTGGTGTATGAAATTTAGGAATAAACAACAAATGACCTTTACACCTTGGCCAGTGAGGAACTAAAATAAGGGTTTCATCAGTTTCCCAAACAATTTGATTTACAATATTATTTCTGTTGCAAAATGGGCAATTGGTTTCGGTATTCACTCTGCCATTATAAATACATTAGGGCGTTTTGTCATTTAACCCACTCTAACGGAATAATACAGCTCCAGTTATTTTAGGTAAATAATATGATTTTGGGTGTTTGGAATTAATAAAAATAAAAATTGTTTTTAATTAAATTGTTACCAACTCACAAAATGCCATCGGTAAGTTTTAAATAATTCTAAAAAATATAGAACTGGATAAAACATCAAAATCAACAACAAAGAAAATAAAAAGCTAAAGACCAAAAAATCAACGCTAATTCCCTGTTGTTAAGTTGACTGTAAAATTCTAAAATAAATCCTGACATACAAATACCTACCTCATAACCTCAACAATTTGTAAAATAAAGCCACCAAAGACGAATAAAAGTCCTAGAATTTTTGTAAAAATAGTAATAATAATTGAAAGGTCGTTTTTAGACATAGAAAAATGTAGTTTATTATTTTCAGAATTCTTTTTGCTATCTATTTCAAGTAAAAGCCTGAACAAACCAAGCAAAATAACTTACTCCTCTTTTTCTCAAAGCTCTGGATTAATTGGTGTAATCTGCAAGCTTGGTTGCTGGCTTTCTTCTGAAATATTTGGCATTAAAAAAAATCCTTAATTTTAAAACTAATTAGATTATAACATAGGTATACTCAAAAAAGTATCATTTGATTTAATGTTTGCTTAAAATTTAACTTATAGCTAGGTATTAATGTAGCTATTTTTTTATGTTTGTAGAAAGTTTATTAGGCCAATTGATTAAGTTAAGAAAGCCACTTTTATCTGATTTTGATAATTTAAATACAGATCAATATTTGTCGCTAACAGATAGCAAAATAAGCTCATCTGCTCAAGGTAATATTGATTTTTACGAGGAAAATAGAAATAATAAAAATTCAATTATATGGTCTGTAGAGAATGTAAATACTAAGGAGTGTTCTGGATTTGTTACTATAATTAAAATTAGCGACAAGTTTGTGCTGGATATTTTCATTAATAATGATAATTTAGATGGCAAAGAAATATTTACTGAAGTTCTTGATCTTGTTTTAAACTATATTAATTTTAAGAAAAAAATAAAAAAAGTATATACTTACTGCAAGATAGAAAACTATATTTTAAAAAATATATTAACCAAATCTGGCTTTTCGCTAATTTCCAGTGATAGCCAGAAAAGCTTATTTTGTATAGTTCTATAGTCTTCTAAAGTCTTTATTGAAAGATTATTAATTAGGCCTTATTTTACTAGGAAAAAATTAAAATTTATATAACAAAAAAACTCCCCTTTAGGGAGAGAATTATGATTGGTGGACCTTGAGGGAATTGAACCCTCCACCTATCCTTGCAAAGGATATGTTTTACCGCTAAACTAAAGGCCCAGATGTTATTTGTTATATTTGTTTAAAGTCATGGGGCGATCGACGGGATTCGAACCCGCGGCCACTGGAACCACAACCCAGCGCTCTACCAACTGAGCTACAACCGCCATAAATGTAAAAAACTTTTTTATATCTAACTACAAAGCTATGTTTTAAATTAGAGTAAATTTATTTACTTTGTCTAGTTTTGAGTGCTTTAAACTGGTGCGCAGTGAGGGGTTCGAACCCCCGACCCTTTCCACGTCAAGGAAATGCTCTACCACTGAGCTAACTGCGCAAGCCTTATAATAACAACTTTACACCTAGATTATGTCAAGAAAGTGCTTACAACAAAACTAATTATTTTTTGCCAAAAAGGAAGATTAAGAGTATAATTGGTTAGACGCCATAATTATATCTTCTTGAAGTTCAAATGTTTTCTGATAAAACCATAATAGGCCTAGATATTGGCTCTGATTCCATTAAGATGGTGGAAGTTTCGCATAACAAAAATGGTAAGCAATTAGAAACTTATGGCATTGCAAAACACGGCTTAGCACTAGACGGTTATTGGGATAGTGCAAGACTGAGACAGATTGGAAGTATCATCACAGAAATTATGAAAGCAGGAAACTTTGCTGGAGTTAAAACTGTCATGAGTGTTCAAAGTAAAGATGTTTATGTTACCACTATGGACTTTGAAGCAACTTGGAACAAGAAGCAAATTCAAGAAGAAATAGATAAACAAGCTCCATACTTTTTACCATATCCACCAGATGAAATGCGTCTTTCCTGGAGTTTAATAAAAAACGATCCTAGAATTGTAGCCTACACTGGAAAGCAAAGAGTTATTATAAATGCCCTACCAGATTTCGTAATTGAAAATAGTAAAAATTTACTTGAACATGTTAATTTAGACGGTGCAGCCTTAGAAAATCAAACTATTTCACAAATAAGGGCTTGTTTAACCCCCGATCAAGGCAACACTATTTTAGTTGATATTGGTGGCAAGAATACCACTTTCAGTATTATTGTAGACGGAGTTTTAAGGTCTAGCTCTCATGTACCACTTGGTACAGACAAAATAACTGAAGATTTAAGCAAGGCTTTAGGGCTTGAAATGCCTATTGCAGAATTCTTTAAAATGGACATAAATCTTGTTAATCTTTTCAGTTTACCTAAACAAATTACTGACAATTTAACTATATTAAAATCTGAGCTTGCAATTTTTGTAGATTTGAACAAAAAAGTTTCACAGGATCCACAAAAAATAGTAATTTCTGGAGGCGGAGTTTATACACCAGGCTTCATTGAATTTTTTAAGGAGTTTAACACCCCTGTTTACATTGGTAACTGTTTAAGAAGAATAGTGGTTACAGAAGACTATAAGCCCTATATTTACCCAATAGTAAGTCAACTAGCTACAGCATTGGGCTTAGCCTTAAGAGATGATATTTAAACCAAGTTGTATAAACTAAAACCAGAGAAGAAATCTAGGAATTGTCTCATGTTAAAACCTTTTGTAAATTGGCTAGCAAAATAAGTTTGATACTTTATGCAAAATTCTCCACATAAACTTACACCTAATATTTCTCCAGTTAAATCTTTATAGACTATTTTAGCAAAGCCTTCCATTTCATTTAAAGTAAGGGTTTTTGTTTTCACAGACGGACCGTATCTTCCAACAGCTTCATTTTCGGTTAAAGCTAATGTGGCAACAGGACTACCGCAGTCTATAGATTCAAAGTTAATTTTGATAATTTTGCTTTCATTTTCGTTAATAAAGTTTAAGTATTCTGAATTAAGTTTTTTATCATTTTGCAGCTTCATTTCTTTATTCAAAAAATTGTGAATCATGGCCACTTTGGTATTTTCAGAAGATTGAGAATTACACTCACCTAAGGCTAAAATATTTTTCTTAGTTGTTCTACCACTTAAATCTGTTACTATACCTTTCTTACTAACTGTAACCCCAATTTTACTTAAACCTAAAGTTTCTTCGCTAAAGTTTTCGGCTAAGTCTATGTAAATGTGGCTAGTTTCGTAGCTATTTTCTAAGTTATCAAATAGTTCAATGCCAGTTTTACTATTCTTGGCTTTTATTATTTTGGTATTAAAATAAAATTCTACTTGTTTGGAAGCAAGCTTTTTTATTAAATAGTTTAAACAGCTTCTATCTAGCTTAGGTAATTGTTTGTAACCATCTGTTTCTTCAAAAAGACAAACCTTTACACCTAAATTTGAATATACATCTGCAACTTCTAAGCTTTCTTTAGAAATACCAATAATACTTAGTTTAGAAGGAATCTCTTGAAACAAATAACAAGAATGTTGGTATAAAAAAGGAATATCGTCTAATCCTGCAATGTTTGGCTTAACCAACTGAGTTTTACCAACTGCAATAATGCACTGTTCAAAATTAACTAAGTGTCTTTCGGCTTCAGAGTTAATTTCAATTAAACTTTTAGAAACAAAATTAGCTTGCCCTTTAATAATTGTTAGGTTTTTTGTGGTCTTTAAAGTTTCTCTGAGATTAATGAATTTAGACTGAATTACAGATGAAATTTTAGAGGTTATTTTTTGCCTATTTTTTATTAAAACAGAAAAGGTGGTTGGATTATCTTTAAAAGCTTTCAAACTAATTGCAAAATCTGCAGACTCTTTTTGAATAAGCTGCTTTGGGGTTTCGTAGTTGTGAATATATGTTCCACCTAGAATAGTCTGCTCTGCAAGAATTACTTTTTTCCCAAGCGAAGCTAACTTCATAGCAACATTAAGGCCAGTTTGTCCACTTCCTATTATCAAATATTGGCATTGAATCATACTTTAGGTGTGCTTTCTGATAAAGTCTTTGTCAAGATAAAACAAACCGCTGAAATATCTAGTTTCTATATACCCAGAAACGCTGACCTGTGTAATTAATAACCATGCCAGCCCCAAGACCAATTATTTTTAAAAGCTCGTCTATAAAAACACCTGGTAAAATAATTTGAATTAAATATGTAAGTAAAGAAGCTAAGGCCGGAGAAGCTAAATAAAGACCTACAACGTTTATTAAAGTAATTCTTTTTTTATTGTGCCTTCTAGCTTTATCTTTAAATGTAATTCTTCGGTTTAAATAAAAACTTAATAAAATAGTACTAGATGATGCAACGAACTGTGAACCAGAGAACCTAATTTCTTTGTCTAAATTAACATTTTTGGTAAGCTCAATTAAAGCAGTCCAAATAATATAAGTAATGAAAGTGGTAAATAAACCAATGCAAATGTATTTAACAATTCTTTGTATTTCTGGGGATTTTAAATTAATTTCTGGCATGTCATTTTAAATTAATTCTAACAATCTGAATATTTTCCCTTAACTAAAAAGTACTTTGTAGAGCTTTCAGTAAAAGAGAATGTTTCTTCCACTTTGCAAGTTGGTTTTAAAATATTTGCCCTAATTAAAGAATATACAACCTCACCGTTTTCATATGCTTTCTGAACTTTGCCAATAGTTCCAGGATTTCTACGCGGAGCCATTTCTTCATTGTTATTTATAATTTCCACGTTAAAATTTTTATCTTTATTTACGTAACTTATTGCCATGCACATATCATAAAAATTATCACAAAATAAATTCTTCGTATTATATTTATACACTAATTTATTAGCTACAGTTTCATAAAGTTGTGGATCACGATTTGGATATTTAAACAAATTCCAGGCTCGTGAAATTCCAAATAAAGAAAGTGTTATTATTAAAATTAAAGCTACATTTTTATAAACTGCATTGAAATTAAACTTGTTTATTGTAGGAAAATCTAAACTTAAAGTTGGAATTTTAAAAATTAAAATTAAAATAAATGTTAGGGCAGGAATAGAATATCTAATGTACTCAAACAGGTAATTAGAATCGCCCAAATCTTTATTTACTAGAAGAAGAAGTGAAAAAGATAGGAATAATAAAGTTACCAAATTCTGCTTCCAGAACTTAAAACTAATTACTGTAATTACAAAAATTAGAAAGCTTAAAATTAACCCAAACAAATTTCTAACATTTAAAAATGTGCTGCTTAGAATAGTACTTGTGTTTGCTAAATTTAAACTAGCTTCATTCACAAAGTAGTAAGCAAAATCTGTTCCAAAATATCTAATATTTTCTATAATATTGCTGCTTTTATTAGTACTAAACCAAAGTAAATTCCATCCATCTGTGTGAAAATAAGCTAATACAAAAGGTATAATTCCAAAAGTTAAACCAACAATTCCATAAACGAAAGGCATTAGCTTAAACTCTAATTTTTTTGTTTTCCACAAATAAGCGTAAATTAATAAAAATATTGGAAAAATAATTGAAATGGTCGGGTTGAACCAAATACCCAAAGTAGTAAAAAAACCGACTGCCAAAAAATGCCAATTTTTAACCTTTGTTGAGGAGTAAACTTTTTCAAACAATGCCCAAAACATAATAAGCAGCAATAAAGTAAAAGCAAAACCTTGTGGATAGTATGTGTAATTGTAATACCTAACGCTAAAAAAGAAAGCTAAGACAGAAAGAATTGTCTGCCAGTTTTTTAGTTTAGGAATTGTTAGGAAAACAAAAAGCGAGGTAAGAAAATACCAAAAATGCTCCCAAAAATATAAAGTTTGAATAGTATTTCCTGTTACTTTTGTTAAAATAGCAAGGAAAATTGGCTCTAAATTACCAAAATAATCTTGTCCATAAAAATACCATGAATAAAAATTTCCCTGCGCAAAGTCTTTAGTAATTGTTCCAACAATACTCATGTCTCCGCTAAAATAGCCATTATTCCTTGAAATTAACCAATAAGAGAAGGTAAAAACCAGGCCACAAATCCAAATAATTTCATTCTTATTGCTGGTTGAAGTAAACCAATTTTGGATATTTTTTAGTGTAGATTTAAAATCGTTGAGATAAGTCATGAGTTTGAATTTTAAGTTTGAAAATACTTAGAAAATGTTGTACTTTAATATTTCAATTAAGGCCTTAAAACCGTCTTTAAAAGCAGACATCTTTTTACCTTCAGCAACACTTCTAGGGTTGTAGGAAATTGGTAAAACTATAAATTTTAAATGCTCCCCCTTCAACATAAACCGAGACAGTTTAGCTGTAATTTCTGGCTCAAAGCCAAAGTTAGAAGTAGCTTTTAAGCCTGTTGCTATTTCTCTAGCTACACTACCTTGAATCATTTTATAACAAACTTCCATATCTGGAATAACTACACGTAAACGAATTGTAGTGAATATTGTAGAAACAAAAGAAAGTAGTAAATTTCCAACAAAGTTTTGAGTATAAATTACCCCGTTGTGCAAACCAAACCTATTCCCATAAGCAACATTGCAATTATGTTTTAATAGTTGTTCCAATAAAAAGGCAATTTCTTGAGGGTTATATTCTAAATCGGCGTCTTGAATAACTACATAGTCTCCTGTAGAAGCCAAAATTCCTTTCTTTACAGTCTGGCTTTTACCTAAATTTAAGGAGTTATCTAAAACTTTTATTTCAGCACTTTGAGAAGACAATTTCTGTGCAATTTCCAAAGTGGAATCTTTAGAAGCATCGTTTACAATTATAATTTCTTTTTCAAAATTATTAGGAAGTTTTATTTCTAAAACTTGGTTAACAATGCTCTCTAAAGTTTTTTCTTCATTATAAGCCGGAATGACAATACTTAATTTAGACATGAGTTTATTGCTAACAAAACCACGCGTACACCATATTTGTCAAACAAGGTAGCCAAGGAGACAAACAAACATAAACTTTGAGCCTCACCACTCACATTAAGAACTTTGGAGCTTATCCATACCACGGTGAACTTTTACCTACCCGTTTCATAAAACTGCAGAGAGCCTGTCGCCCTGAACTTGTTTAGATGAGCTGGTGCGAGCTGAGCTTGGCTCAGCGTCAGTTTCGGCCTGAGGGTCTAAGTGTGGAATGTCGATTATACAAAAAAATTACCCAACCAACTGAAAAGCACTATACAATATAAACAAGATTATCAATCAGCTATAAAAAACTCTTGCAAAAACCAAAAGTTTATGCTTATATTTGTAATTGTAGTTTTTTGGTGCAAAATTTTGGTAAGTGAAGTAATTAATAGTTGGATTCTAAAATTTTCCGATTTTGATCCACTGTACTCCTGGTTCAACAGCTTTTCTTTTACATCCTTAGACTATCACATCGCTATTGTAAACATTCCAAGCAGAAAAATAGTGCCTACGGTAAATTTTTCAGGCTACGACATTAAATTCAAAAATGGAGTCTATAATGGCACAGATATTATTTGTATTCAAAATAACAATACCTGTACGATATGGGTGTGCTATGAATCAGCTCATGGACTAATGCAACTAGAGATTAGACCAAACGTTGAAGAGAGTTTCTATGTTGTTTATAGGGAGGGCACAGCACAAGGCACCTTTCAAGCACTTATAAGTTTCAATGGAAACCATTTTAATAAGCTTCGAGAAGCGCTTGAAGAAATTAAAAATTGAAAAAAACTTTAAGAGGGTCGAAGCCCTCTATTTCTTTGTCTTTGTTTTGTTTTTATTAAACACTTTTTGTTTTATAATTTCCAGATTTCGGAACCGCAGGGGGTTCCGCTACTAGTAATCCATTCCTCCCATACCACCCATTCCTCCTCCGTTTCCAGCTTCTTCTTTTGGTTCGTCGGCTACTGCTACTTCTGTTGTAATTACTGAGCCTGCTACGCTTGAACCGTTTAATATAGCTTGTTTTAGAACCAAGACTGGGTCAATAATTCCAGCTTTAATCATATCTTCTACCATTCTCATTTGGTTGAAATCGTAACCAGATTTACCAGAATTTTCAATTTGATTAACCAAAATAGAAATGTCGTAAATTCCATTGTTCTGGGCAATAGCTCTAAATGGTGCAAGCAAAGCCTTTTTGAAAATATTAATTCCAACCTGTTCGTCTTCATTAGTGCTATTTAAAGCTTCAAGCTCTTTAGCAATTCTTACAAAAGTGGAAGCTCCACCTGGCACAACACCTTCTGCAATAGCTGCTTTAGTTGCATTTAATGCATCTTCTACCAAATATTTTAGTTCTTTCATTTCCATTTCTGTGGCTGCACCTACCTTAATAACCCCAACTCCACCTGCAAGTTTAGCAAGTCTTTCAGCTAGTTTTTCTTTATCATATTCACTGGTTGTTTCTGCTACACCCTGTCTTAGAATATTAATTCTTTCTTCTAAAACAACCTTGTCACCTTTTCCACCAACAATTGTTGTTGTGTCTTTTGTAGTAATTATTTTATCAGCCGAACCAAGATCTTCTATAGTAACAGCCTTTAAATTCATTCCTAAATCTGATGAAATAAATGTTGCACCAGTTAGCACAGCAATGTCTTCCAACATGGCTTTTCTTCGTTCTCCAAAAGCAGGTGCTTGAATAGCTAGAACATTAAAAATTCCCTTAATTTTATTCAGAATAAATGTTGCCATGGCTTCACCTTCAACATCTTCGGCTATAATAACCAAGTCCTTTTTACCTGCTTGGGCCATTTGCTCAATTACTGGAATAACTTCTTGAATAGAAACTACTTTTTTATCTGTAATTAAAATTAGAGGCTTTTCGTAGACAGCTTCCATACGGGAAGTATCGGTAACAAAATATGGAGACTTGTAACCTTTATCAAATTGCATTCCCTTGGTTACCTCTTCTTCAATAGTATTTCCTTCTCCATTTTGAATTGTAACAACCCCGTCTTTACCAACGGTTTGTAACATTCTAGCAATCATAGAACCAATATCACGGTTACGACTTGAAATTGTAGCAACATCGGCCATTTCTTCTTCAGTCTGAATGGTTTTAGCCATAGAATTTAGCTTCTCTAAAGTAAAGCTGGCAGCTTTTTGAATACCAATTCTTACTTTCACAGGGTCAGAGCCTGCTTCAACAACTTTTATTCCTTCGTTAATAATTGAACCAGCAATAATTGTGGTAGAAGTTGTTCCATCTCCAGCAACATCGTTGGTTTTGGAGGCTGCTTGTTGAATTACACTAACACCCAACTGCTCTAAACCATCTAACTCAATAGCTTTAGCAATAGTTACTCCATCGTTAGAAATATTTGGAGCGCCATAGCTTTGACCAATAATACTGGTTCTTCCTTGTGGGCCATAGGAACTTTGAACTGCTTTAACAACAGTATTTACACCGCTTTGAATAGCTTTTCTAGCTTCAGAGCCGAATTTTACAATTTTTTTAGACATAGTTTTAAATTTTTTTAAGATTGATTTTTGTGATTAAGTGTTAGTATTTTATACTTGAATTGTAGCTAAAACATCAGTAGCTTTTAAAATTTTATATATTTTGTTTTCATCGGTTGAATCTTGAATTTCTTCGCCTGCATATTTACCGAATAGAACTTTATCACCAATGTTTAAACCTAAATTGGTAATATTTTCATCGGAGCCCAAGCCGTTACCAATGGCAATAATTCTACCAACAGCTTGTTCGTTTTTTTCTTCAGCAGAAAGAATAATTCCAGAAGTAGATGTAGTTTTTTGCTTTACCAGCTCTACTACAAGTCTGTTTCCTATGGGTTTAATAGTCATATAATTTAAATAAGTTTTATTTTTGCCCCTGTTTTTAATTAACTAAAATGTTGAAACAAAGGCTTTTGCAATTGTACCCTTAAATTTCTATTTTAGCAACCAATAAACTAGAGTGCTAATTTAGCACTGATAAAATTGGCCAAGTTTGTCAAGTCCAAAATTCATCGCATTTCTGGCAATTATAACCTAATGTCATAGTAAACTGTCACCCTGAATTTGTTTCAAAAGCTGGTGCGAGCCGAGCTTGGCTCAGCGTCAGTGTCGGCCTAAGGGTCTAAGTGGATTAATACGATAGAACAAAGAGCTTTTTATTGCATTTTTGGTATATGGTGTGAGGGTACACTTACCTAATTTCTTATTGAATAATGCAAAATGGGAGGGTTTGATCTTGCTTTACTCTTGGCAGATAAACACAATAATTGTCGGATGGATATTTAAGCAAGATTCTAAGAAAAATATTAAGAAACTATAACTAATAATTATTAAAAAACTCATCTTGACATTAACCAAATTTGGTACAATCAATCTGTCCATTACTAACAAACCGCTATGCTTTCCGATTTTCTTAATTATCTTTCCAGTGAAATTGTTTTAGAAATTATTGTAAGATTTATTATCTTTTTTGTTCCTGCCGCCTTATTATATTTTCTAACAAACAAATGGATGAAAAATTACTTTGCAGCAAGAAAAATTCAGAACAAACCTTTTGAAGATAAAAAAATTAAACATGATATTATTTGGAGCGCCATTAACAGATTTTTATTAGCTTTTGTAACTGTGGCCATTGCTTGGGCTATAGCTAAAGATTATTCTTTAATTTATACGGATATAAACAAATTTGGAGGAATTTGGTATTTAATATTTTCTTTTATTCTGGTATTTTTTATTCACGATACCTACTTTTACTTCTTCCACCGTATGATGCACAGCAAGCTATTAATGCCTAAAGTTCATAGCCTGCATCACAATTCTAAAGATCCAACACCTTTTACAGGCTACGCTTTTCACCCATGGGAAACTATAATTGAGTTTGCATTTTTACCCCTAATAGTTTTCATTATTCCACTTCACCCAATAGTGTTTTTAACTTGGCAATTTGGTGGAATTTTATTGTTCACAATGTATGCACATTTAGGATATGAAGTAATGCCAAAATGGTGGGTAACTAAACCATTTACTAAGTATTTTAATACTCCCACTCACCATAATATGCACCATTCAAAGTTTAACCACAACTACAGTTTATATTTTAACTTTTGGGACAGATTATTGGGAACCCAACACCCGGAATATAACCAAACTTTTTTAGAAGTTCTAGAGCCTAATTTAAAAGAAAGTACGGTAAAAGTTGAGGCATAAATTTAAGAAAAATGTAGCATCATAATTGTTATATTACATTTCAGACAATTGCTGTTTATATTTACGCAGAAATACTATCTGTTTTACCTTATTCCATTCGCTTAGACCCTGAAACAAGTTCAGGTTGGCAGTTAACTGTGCTCTCGCAATGCACTTTGGACTTTGACCACAATTTTCTTTGACGAGAAAAACAAATACCATTTATATTTAACTAATAAAGTAAAAATTATATGGCTAAGAAAACAACCACAACACCAGCAAATCCAATGCCAGCCGATATGGCAGATAAGAAGATGATGGCAGACTTAATTGTATCCCAAATTAGAACATCTTTCGGACAAGGTGCCATTATGAAAATGAATGAAGTTTTAGATGCAGATGTTGAAGTAATTTCTACAGGTTCACTTTCTGTAGATTTAGCCATTGGCGTTGGTGGCTTAGCCAGAGGAAGAATTGTGGAAATTTACGGACCAGAGTCTTCTGGAAAAACTTCTTTGGCTTTATCTGCTATTGCTCAAGCTCAGAAATCTGGAGGAATTGCTGCTTTTATTGACGCTGAGCACGCTTTTAACCCAGAATGGGCTTCTAAATTTGGGGTAAACATTGACGATTTATACGTTTCACAACCATCCAACGGGGAAGAAGCTTTAGAAATTGTAGACAATCTTGTTAGATCTAATGCTTTTGATATTATTGTAATTGATTCCGTTGCTGCTTTAGTTCCTAAGTCTGAAATTGAAGGAAATATGGGAGATTCCCAAATGGGTGTTCAGGCCAGATTAATGTCTCAGGCTTTAAGAAAATTAACAGGAGCAATTTCTAAATCTAAAACTGTTGTTGTGTTTATTAACCAAATTAGATTAAAGATTGGTGTAATGTTTGGTAATCCAGAAACTACAACTGGTGGAGAAGCTTTAAAATTCTTTGCAAGCTTACGTTTTGATATTAGAAAAATTGGTCAATTAAAATCGGGAACAGACACAGTAGGACAAAGAGTAAGAGTTAAAATTGTTAAGAATAAGTTAGCCGCACCTTTCAAGACTGTTGAAGTAGACATGATGTTTGATGAGCCAGGAATTTTCTCTTTAGCAGGTGAAATTTTAGATATCGGAATGGGTTACGATGTAGTAGAAAAAACAGGAAACACTTATAGCATTAAGTTAAACGGCAAAGAAACTGTTAAGCTTGGTGTTGGTAGAGAAAGTGCTAAAACAGCATTATACTCTCAACCAGAACTAATTCAAGAAGCTAAAGTTGCTATTCTTACAGAGTTCAAAAAACGTCTACACGAAGGAAGAATGAGCCACCCTGCACCAACTGGCAATGAAGATGATGAAAAGCTTGAAGCCAGTGAAGCTGGGGAAGAGTAAGAGTTTTATTTACATCGCTAAATCCACATGTTTAATTGCGTGTGCTGTTGCTTATTTCTATAATTGCGATAATTTCTAATTAAAAGGAGTTGATTGTTTATCAGGTGCATCCTAGATATTAATAGCAAATGTATATAGTTACATACATACTTAAAACGTTCTGTTTGTTATACTCTTTTACTAAAAAATATATTCTTTTAATTTAATCATTAGGGAAATTAATCCTTGATTCAATACTAATTTTACAATACAAAAAGTTTGAATTATAATAAAGTTAAACAAAAATAAATATCTTCAAATATGCCTAAAACAAAAAAATTAATTGAAGCAGAGCCTACTAACAAAGTTACTGCAAAAGTTGAAACAAAAGGAAAGAGAAAGTTAAACCTTGGCGAAACTTATGGTGACAACAGCTTCCAAATTACTACAGAAAAAATGAATAAAGCTGAAGAAGCTGAAGAAGCTGAAATAAAACAACACGAAATTGAAAAAGAAGTTCAGAAATTACCAATTCATCACAGAAACGGTAAATTTGGTTTTAGTGAATACTTAGTGTTTTTTGGAATTTTACTTTTTGGAATTGTTATTGGAACAGTAATGTCCCTCCACCAAATTAAAACTAGTTTTTACAGAACAACAGCCTACTCATCTTATACCCAAGATTTAATTTCCAGTGGAGATGTTAAGCCAGGTGTACCAACAAGAATGTACCCAGCCACTAATACTACTACTAACAATGAAACTAAAATGATGGGTTCTAATACAGCACCTACAAGCACAACAAAATCTAAACCTACAACTTCAGCAAATCAGACAGCTGAATTTAACAATGGCAATTATAAAGTTTATCAAAAAGCCGATGGAAGTTTAGTTATAGTTTGGTAGTTGATGCTGATTTTAGTTAGTTACAGAAACTCAGTCCAGGACAAATCTTAAGATTAAATAGTTAGAATATAAATTCAAACTTCACACTTGCAATAGAGTGTGATTTTGTTTTTATAGAATAATCTCAGGCATATGTGATGAGTAAAGTCACCAAGCCTAAACATATATTTAATGGATGTTTCTAGCTGATTGGATGTTATTTATTCTTTAAAGGTGAGTATTCATTGCTACACCACTTTTACCAGTCGCCCTTTAAGCAAAACCTAGCTTAACTTCCAACTCTTTCCTGAAATCTATATTAGAGCCACCGAATTTATCTGACCAAATGCTTTTTAGCCAAACTAAAATATCCACTTCTTGCTCTTCTCTTAAAAATTCTAGTAAGATGGAAGTTTGTTCACTGTGTTTTAAGTAATCATCCCAACATTTTAAACTAACCACCTGAGAAGAATTTATTACATCTTTCAAAACCCAATTTTTCTTAGTCTTAATAATTTCTAAATCTAAAATATAGTTTGGAGAAAGTAAATAATTTTGTTTAAATTGGCTAAACTCTCTTGGTAATCTAATTTTTTCTATTTTTTGAGAACTTAAAAAAGTAAGATAGCTAA
Source organism: uncultured bacterium (assembly GCA_963704645.1). GTDB lineage: Bacteria > Patescibacteriota > JACMRA01 > JACMRA01 > JACMRA01 > JBILXY01. The sequence continues at coordinate 344,941 of OY969926.1, read as the reverse complement.
AGCCGGCTGCAGAATCGGTATAGATTTTCAGCGGAAGGCCGTGAACTTGTCTAATTTCCATAAACCAAAAGTATTAGTAACCCAATTATTTTAAGACTTTAATTTACTTATTTACAACTACAATTTCATCTATGCATTCCAAAATATCTCCTACTTTAATTTTAGATTTACCTGTAATAGAAACACCAAATTGCTGAGGAGCATTAACTTCCTTAACTTTCTCTTTGTTTCTTTGTAATTCTACAATTTCCAAAGTTGGAGCATCTTCTAAACTAGCAAGGCGCAAGTTTTTATTAGAAAATATTTTGCCATCACTTACTTCACCACCAACAACTTGCACGCTAGTTTTATCTGATTTAAACAAAGCTAAAACTTTAAACTTACCAAGCACAGTAATTTTTACCTCATGTTTTGTATTGGCTAAAATTTGTTCTTCAATCCAGTTCAAAATTTCATAAATAATATCGCTTTGAATTAAATTTACTTTAGCAGCTTCTATTTGTTTGTTAATACCAGCAAGCAAAGTAGTGTGGAAAGCCAAAATTGTAGACTGGCTTGTTTTAGCAAAATCTACATCGCTTTCAGTAACTGGGCCAACACCCGCACTTTTAATTGTAATTGTTGTACTTTCTTGAGGAATTTTTAAAATTGTTTCCTTTAAAGCTTCTAAAGAACCAGACACGTCGGCTTTTAATACCAAGTTAATTTGGCCTTCAGTAATTGCTCCTGCTTGAACAATATTACCCTTTTTAGCAATCTTCTTAGCTGTTTCCATTGAGGCAGCATTTACAGCTTCTTTAGCCGTTGGATAACACTGAATGATTTGACCAATGGAACTAAGTTCAGAAAAACCATAAATTACCACAGGCATTCCAAGCTTGCCTTCTGCAATAACTTTACCTTCTGTGCTTAAAATCTTTTTAATTTTAGCTGCACTTTCTCCACACCTAATATTATCACCAACTTTTAATTCTCCACGAGAAACCAAAACTGTAGTTTCAACACCTTGTTTAGAATCTAGATGACTTTCTACTACAATAGCTTGCCCAAGCACACCAATTTGTCCTTTTAAGTCGGCGATTTCTGCATGTAACAAAATTGTATCAAGTAGAGTGTCTAAATTTGTCCCCAATTTAGCTGAAATAGGTATGAAAGGTGTGTTACCCCCCCATTCTTCTGGAACCAAACCGAAGGCTGCAATTTCTTGCTTTACTCTTTCCACATCGGATTCTGGTAAATCTACTTTATTTATGGCTACAATTACGTTTGTTTTAGAAAGTTTAGCTCTTTCAATTACCTCTACAGTTTGGGGTTTAGGCCCTTCTGTTGCTGAAACCATTAAAATAATTAAATCCGCTAACTGTGTTCCTCTGGCTCTCATAGCTGTAAAAGCTTCGTGTCCAGGAGTGTCGATGAAAGTAATTTTGTTTCCCTTATATTCAATTTGATAGCTACTAATATGCTGAGTAATTGCCCCTGCCTCACCCGCTACAACATTAGTTTTTCTAATAGTGTCTAGCAGTGTAGTTTTACCATGGTCAACATGCCCCATTACTGTAACTACAGCTGGGCGCGAAACAATTTCCCCCCCAATCCCTTCTGTTTCAAACATTGCCAGGTTATTTAAGTCTGCACTGGAAACGTTATTTTTTTCAATTTCTAAATTATCTGGAAAAACTTCTACACCAAGCTCACTAGCAATTAGAGAAGCAGTATCGTAGTCAATTTTTTCATTCAAAGTAACCATTACTCCATTCATTACCAAGGTTTTAACTACAACCCCAGATGCTTTTCCAATAGTTTCTGCGAAGTTTGCTACAGACATTGTGCCTGGCAAGTAAATTTTGTCATCGTTTTGTAGCTTGGCTGCCTTGTCTGGGCGAAGAAGTTTGGTAATTTCTAAAGCTGAATTATATGGAATACGTGTATTTCTTCCAGCAAAACCGGGAATGCTTTTTGAAGTTCCTGTCTCACGTAGTCCGGCCACAGAAACACCTAATATTTTAGCTAAAGTAGAAATGTTCATAATAAATAATTTTCAAGAAAAGTTGATGTTTATAATAAAAACATCCCACAGAACACCACTTTTTGTCAAAGCTATGAAAACCAAGTAACCTTTACAAGAACACTAACCTTTATTGTTATACATAAGATATTTATAGTTTGTTACATATGGCAGATAATTTAAACAACCCACAAGCTGCACCACAAAACGGCAATCAAAACTACCAGCCAAATTCACCTCAGAATGGCTTTCCTAATAATGCTCAGAGTCCAATTCAAAACGGTCAGCAGAATGCCTTTCAAAATGTAGCTCCAAACTATCAACAAATTAACCAACAAAACCCTTATCAAAACCAATACGCCCAAAGCGCAGGACAGCCCCAGCCTGAATTTATAGATTTAACACCTGTTCAAACTAACACACCTAATCAGACATATGCTCAGCCAAATACGAATCAATATTTTCAAGTAGGACAGCAAGAAGTTCAACCTGTAAAAGCTAAGGCTAAATTTGGTTCAAAAATAGATTTTAAGAAAATTCAAGACTGGATGTTGAAAAAATGGTGGCTAATCTTGTTAGTGGTAGTAGGAATATCTTTACTTGGAGTTGGTTTATTTGCAGTTTTTGGCAGACCTCCAGTTCCAACAGGGCCATTTAATAATGTAGTGGGAATTATACAATCTCCTGTAACTTCTGCAGCTGGAAGTCCAAATACTTGGAGAGTTAAAATTACTAACAACGAAAAAATAAACTTGGAGAATGTGGAAATTAAGCTTAAATTCGATAAATCATTTAGATTTACAAAAGCAGTAAACCCAGAACCTAGCGACACATTAGGCACAGTGTATTCCTTTGCTAGAATTGCAGGAAGCGGACTTGGAACCAGTGAAGTTTTAATTCAATTTGAAGGAGTTTTAACCGGCCAGATAGACGAAGAAACAATAATGACAGGAGACATTACCTATACCCCTTCCCCTTTAGCAAACCAACCTAACAACAGAAAAAGTATAAGTATTGCAGCGGCAAAAACTAAAATAACAGCTCCAGAAATTAAGCTACAATTAGTTCCACAAAACCAAGAGGTTCAAAATGGTAGTCCGGCCCAACTTAACGCCACCTTTGAAAACACTTCCGGAAGAGAATTAAAAGACCTGCAAATTAGATTTAGTTATCCAGATAGAAACAGCTTCACATATCAAGCTTCAGAGTTAAACTTAGGCGGCGGATCTTCACCTAAAACCACACCAGACAATGGGAACAATTTATGGAATATACCTTCTCTACCGTCACAGCAGCAAGCCAATTTGGTAATAAGAGGAATACTTTCAGGCGCCGACCAAAGTAAGCAAATATTTACAATGGAAATAGCTATTAAAAATGGTAACGACTATCAGGTTTTAGCTAATACAGCAAGAGATATTACTATAGTTTCTCAACCGCTAAACATTAGCGCAGTTATTGAAGGTCGTGATTCAACAAAAACTTTTAGGCAAAATGAAGCTTTAGTTGTTACTGTTAACTATGAAAATAAGAGTTCTAAAACTTTACAGAACTTAGAAGTACTAGGTTTTCTAGATGATCCTGCTGGTATTTTAGATTATAGCACTATTTCTTATGTGGGCGGGGCTTCTGGTAATTTAAGCAACAAAGTTATACAATGGAGAAGTAGCGGAAATCCAAGTTTCTCTAATGTTGTACCTCAACAAAAAGGCAGTGTAAGTTTTACTATAAGAACTAAATCTGGAGATGGATTTATTAACTCTGGTTTAAATCAGACAGCATATACTTTAAGACCAAGAGCTCAGGCTAAAGCAACTAATTTAGAACAAATTGAGACTTCAGGGGAATTATATAAAGCTAAAGGAGACTTGCAATTTTCACAAACAATAACTTCAAAAGTTGTACCGTCTAACCCTTCTAATTTAAGAACTTACACTGTAACCTGGTCACTTAAAACTTTGCAAAACAAAGTAAACGGAGCTGTAATTACAACTACAACCAATCTTCCGCCAACCAGCTGGCTACAAGCAAGTATTACACCTGCAAGCATATCTTCCCAATTGGTTTACAACCCTGCTACAGGTCAAATTACATGGACACCAGGAGACTTACCAGCTTACACAGGCGGTTCAAACCCAATTGCCAGTATCAGCTTTGATATTAATTATGAAACTGGGTCTACAACCGACAACAACTTGTTTGGCCAATCTAAAATAATTGGAACGGATGACTTCACAGGTGAAAAATATGTATTAGAGGGCCAGGCTGGCAGAGCAAATTAATTTAAAAAGATAACAAAGTTACATGGCAGAAAAAGCAGGTTTTATTCCACAGAAAAATAAGAACGATTTAACTTCTCAATTTGCTAAATTAGTTAGCGGAAAAAGGGTAAGCGTAGCCATTGATGCTGCAAATTTGTATTATGCATCTAGTGTTAGCAAAATTAAAATTGATTATTTCCAAGTAGCTAGTTGGTTTTTAGAAAATTGCGAAAGCGTAAATTTAAACTTCTACACAGCTTTTGACCCAGAAGATGAAAAACAAATGGAATTCTTTGAGGGTTTGCAAAGTTGTGGCTATAAGGTAACAAAAAAGCCCATTAAAGTTTTTGAAGATTCTAAGAAAGGAAATATGGATATTGAGCTGGCTGTAGATGCCATGTTGCAATTGAACACCTACGATATTTTAATATTACTAAGCGGTGATGGAGATTTTACTTATTTAATTACTGCTTTAGAAAGCCTTGGCAAAGAAACCATTATTTTAGGAATTGGAGGTTTTACTTCGTACGAATTACATCAAGAAGCAGGTAGGTATTTCTTCTTAAACAGAATTAGCCATGTGTGGCGTAAGTATAACAACAAAAACAATGTGGAGGTTGAGGTTGAAACTAAAAATGATATTAGCGGAGAAGAGGGTGTTTTAATTTTAACCCAAAATAAACCCAAAAAACCTAGTCATGAAAATTACACAAACCACGATAATATTCCGGCTAAACTAGAAAAAACTAGAAAAACTGGCTCAGATATTTTAGACAAAGCCCAAAATGAAGTTAAGGAAATAACTACCAAACCAAGAAGAGTTGAGCCAAAAAAAGTTGCGGATATAATTACAGAAGTTGAAAAAGTTACTAGTAATATCAACTCTAAGACACAAGACTTGCAAAAAGATAAAGAGCAAAGGAAGCCTGCCCTGCAAAATAATACTTCGAGGTCGCAATTTTCTACGAAAACAAACAAAGATTTAAAACAAAATCAGCAGAATGAAACCGATACTGCAAATAAAAATAGACCTACTCAGCCTAATCAACCTAAAGTTAAATTAAAACTGGCTAAAACACCTAGAATAGAAAGAAGTGTTTTATCAGATGAAAGTGGGCCAAAAATTATTTTAGAGTAAACTACTTCTCGTACCAAAATTGGCGTTTAGTTGAAACATACCAATTAGGAATTTGGCTATATATTTCTTCATCAAAAGTAATTAAAGCAGGTAGCTGAGTTTTAATATTGGCAATTTTAGAAGTGTAGTTAATTTCTTGCTTTGACCTAAACAAATTTACATTTACATATTCTTTGCTAAAAAATTCAATTAAAGTCTTCTTAGAGGCCTCGTCTGTTAAGTTTGAGTCGGAATATTTACGCAAATTCTCTTCTAGTTTATAAGACAAAATACGGTTATTTTTACTAGCTTGAAGAATATCTTGTCCTGAAGTTCCAAATAAAGGGTAAGGATCTTGGCTAGTGTAAGTTACTGGTAAGAAAGCTGCATTATAGGTTTTGTTTTGCAAGCTATTCGCCACCTGATCTGGGTCACTAACCAAATTAGCTGGCACACCAATGGAAAGAAAGAAAGATTGAATATCGCTTAAAAGTGGCTCTGTGTTAGGCGGGCCTACCAAAGTAATTCTAAACTCTTCACCAAACAACAAAACTCTTTTTATACCTGTAGCTGGGTCAAATTTAATTGTATATACTTTTTCACCGCTACTAGACTTTGGGTTATCCAAAACTGTGTCTACATTTTCAGGACAGTCTGAATTTACACTTTGCCCAAAAATAATTGGAACTAAACGTTTCTCTTTTTCTATATTATCAAGTTGAGAAGAATATCTTTGGTCTAATTGGTAATTTAGAAAATTACAGACAACATATTTTCTTAAAAATTGATTTATAAAATAACCAGTATTATTATCTAGCTTAATATTTAAAAACAAACTGTAAAAGGTGTTGGTAGGTAAAGTGGTTTGATTCATCTTTAATTTACCAGCTGTCTCTGAAGAAGTTATACCTAAATCTGCGGCCAAATTTCTTTGGAACAAGTCTAACTTACCAGATTTTGCCAATCTCTCAACAGACTGAGTATTTCCTCCTGCGTCGTATAAATTAGCTACTTTTTGAATATAATATTGATCTATCAAAACGTTTGAACTTATATTTTGAACTTTATTTTTATCCAATAAAACAGCTTCTATTAAACCTGTAGAGGAATCTCGGAAAGGGTTTTCACGGTTAGAACCAGTGTCTGGGTCTTTGGCTGTGCCAGAATTAATAGTGAAATAGCCAGAAGTGGCTGTAGGCTTAAAAGATCTTGGATCTGTTAATAATTTTTCTGTAGAAATTCCTTCGTAAAAAGCTTTAGAAATAGGACTAAAATTAGCACTGTATAATAATTTGGGTGTAGAAACCTGCGCAACCAAATCGAATTCAGTTTCGGAAATGCTTTCAAATGTGATATTTGCAAAAGCCGTTCTAAAAATAGAATTTCCCCTATCTTCTTTTAATCTTTCAAAGGTATATTCTACATCTGCTGCTGAAATTTTAGTATTATTAGACCATTTAATATTGTTCTTCAAAGTGAAACGCAATCTCTTATATCTGTTTTCTACTTTAATATCTGCCAAATCTTGCCATTCTGGCTTTTTATCTAAAAGAATTGGTTTAATTTCGGGCTCGGCGGAGGCTATTGCTAAATCTGGGTAAGTAACGCTGTAAAGAGGATGGTAAATTAATTCTACAACTTTTTTCTCCATTGGACTGTTTAATTCCAAGACTGGGTTAAATACTTTCACGTCACTGGTTATTACAGCCTCTCTAGCTAAACCACCGTTTCCAGGAACTTCTTTGGTTAGAACAAGGTAACTTCCAAAACCAAAAAAACCCATAGACACAAGCAGTATGGCTACAAATATAAGCAGGGCTGCTTTGAATGGATACGGAGCAGCAATTAAAACTTGTTGAATTAACTTTATGTTTTTAAAATTATTCCAATTAATAGGCCAAGCTTTACGTAAAAAATTACGAGTACTAGGTATGAAACCAGTTTTGTTGGCATTGTTTTGGTCTGATAACATGTATGCCTTAAGCTGGCAAAGGGGTTAAGATTAGTCAAATAGAATTATCTAAGAGGTAAACATTATTATGAGGATAGCATAAGATCAAAGTAAATTAAATTAAAGTGAACTCTAGTTTTCGAGTTCCAAGTAAGCTTAGCCAAGAGTCTAAGTGTACTGTAACCCTGAACTTGTTCCAGGGTCTAAGCTGGATAATACACTAATCTCTATAGTTTAAAGTCTGACTAATAATTTGATGTTTTGGAGACAAGCTTTAAACCCAGCAAAATGCAAACCAATAAAAAGCAGCCCAACTTGTGGGCTAGCATTGTTGTTTATTGTAACGCTAGTGGATCTTCAATCAAGTTTCCAATGATTTTAGAAAAGTGTAGCATGGCTTCACTTATTGGAATGTAGCATTCAAAATATAATACACCAGTGCAAAAGAGTGTAAATCTTTCTAGACTGCCATCGTCGTAGACAAAAACCAAAGATCCGCCATTTCTCCTGTAAACCTTGAAATTAGTAGAAGATTCAATTTGTAGTTGTTGAAAAAGATTATTAATACTGCTTTCAGTAACCTCGGCCAACCGTAAGTTTTCTGGTAAATATTTGTTGATGAATTCCATTAATTCATCCGTGGTTAGAGTGTGCTTTAGATATTTCAACTTATTCTCTCCAATTACTTTAGTACAAAGTGTACTGAAACATACAATTCTTTCAAAGTCAAACCCTTAACTAGAACATTCAATACATCCATCCTTCATTTCGCAAACACTTCCGTCGGCTAGAATTTTGCTTGGTTCAAGGCCGTTATTTTGATTGTCTGCGTCCATTAAATTTGAAGAAAACTCAGAGTTCAAACCAGTTTTTATACTTACATTAATTCCCGCAGAATTACCTTCTAATGTTTGTGATAAACTGTTATTTAAAGACGAATTAGAATCCATAGTAGGAATAGCCACAGAGTTTCCACCTAATTCCTTTTTAGCTGTGGAGGCAGTTTCTGTGTGCATGTAATAGGAAAGGGTTTTTAACTTTTTCTTCCAGGCATAAATTATTTTCTGGGTGAAAGCTGTAGGGCCGCTTTCCTGATATGAAGTGTAATGATTATAGCTTCCAGTTTGAGATAAAAATATAGCTCTGTCTGCCATCATGTCTAACATAGCTTTCCAATCAATTTCGTATACTGTTTGGTATCGTTCTTGAATTTCTGCAGGAATTTTATTTATGCCTTGCACGCTACCTTCTTTGTAAATAATGGCGTCAAAAATTTCCTGTGTCCATAAATTTAATTCAATTAATTCTTTCACCAAGTGTGGATTTACAACCTGAACCGAACCTCCAATATGCTGGCGAACATAAACGTTTCTTGTGTAAGGTTCATACATTTCGTTATTACCCATTCTAATAGAACTTGCCGCAGTTGGTGCCTGAGCTGTTACCTCCGAGTTACGCACACCATGCTTAACTATTTCAGATCTTAACCAAGACCATAGATTGGAGTTGTCGATCTCATTAATCTCTGCCACTAGAGTTTCTTCTAAACCAATATCTTCAGCTGATAGTGATTCTAAGAATAAATTGTCACCACCTGCCTCCCACATATCAAACTGCAGAATACCTTTAGATAGAGGTGAACCTTTGAATGCAGAGTAAGCCCCTTCCTTCTTCGCCAACAACATACTTTCTAGCATACAACCAAAGTAAATTGCTTCATAAACTCTACTATTAATTTTTTTAGCTTCTTGGCTTGTATAGCCTAATTTTAGTTGGTGGAATAAATCGGCTAAACCTTGTAAACTAATACCAATTGCCCTACTTTTTAAACAGGAATTTCTGGTTTCCGGGGTTGGATAATATTGTAAATCTATAACGTTATTAAGGTGCCTTGTAGCAATTCGTGAAACCTGAATAATTTTTTTATAATCTACACCGTCAACTTGGTTAGGGTCTAAATACCTTGAAACACAAAGTGAAGAAAGCACGCAAACACCAGTTTCATTTTCATTAGCAACCAGGGCAATTTCTGTGCATACATTACTGCTTTTAATTACACCCATATTTTGCTGATTGCTTTTCAAATTCATCTGATCTTTATTTACCAAGTAAGGTACTCCGGCAGTTTGAAATAGCTCGCAAACCCTGTTCCAAATTTCCATCAAAGGAATTTCTTTACCTATTCCCAAGCTTTCTAAGTACAAATATTTTTCTTTAAATTCTGGTCCGTAATAGTTAGACAAAGGTTTTTCTATATATTTTAAAACTTCAGCAGGGTCAAACAAAGTCCATTTTGCATTACCTTTTTGTTCCAACATTCTTTCAAAGAAAACATCATTCATCCAAAGAGCATAAAACAAATTTTTACAACGTTTTTCTTCAATAGTAAAATGGTTAGCGGCATCAAGAAAAGCTAAAACATCAACGTGCCATGGTTCCAAATAAATGGTGCAAACACCAGCCCTTTTTCCACTTTGGTTTACAGCTCCAATTGTAGCATCAAACATTTTCATGAAAGGTAGAATTCCATTACTTTTACCATTGCTAGACAAAATTTGGCTTCCAGCACCCCGAATATCGTGGAAGGCAACTGCAGTTCCAGCGCCGCCCTGAGATTGCTTAGCTAATTGTGTTAAAGCCTTCATAATTCCACCAACATTTCCAGTTACAGGATATTCTTCTTCGGTTAAAGAATCTGTTACATCTTCCAAAAAACAGCTAGCCATTTGGTTTTTCTTACTTCCTGCGTGCATTAAAATTGGACCTGGCAAAGACAATAAACGTTTAGATAAAATGTTATAGTATTGTTCAATTTCAGACAATCTTTCTTGGTCTGTCATGTTTTGTAAACGTGTAGCATTTGGTCTGAAACCATTTCTAGTTTCAAAAGTATTTAATTCAAAATCAGACCTTGGTACATAAACATTTAAACCGCAAGCAACACGTAAAAACATCTGGGAAGGTGTTTCGGCTATAATTCCGTTAATAGTTTCAAGTCCACGCTTGGTAAAAGACATTACCGCCGCATAATCGTAATCTTGAAAATCTTGTTTGTAGTTAATAACTTTTTCCAAACTTTCGGCATTTCTTTCAATAAATTCAAACACTTCTTGACTAACTCTATTAGACTTACTGCCGTTCACAGTGTTGCTATAAATTCGCTTAACATTATCAAAAAAAGTTGCTTCGGGAAGACCAACCTGTCTATAAATTCTAGACATTAAAATTCTGGCTCCTAATACCGAATAATCTGGATGATGATTAACTAAATTAGCAGCAATGGAAGCCATTAAATTGTCTAGTTCATCTTCGCTTATTCTATCTGTAGCCCTTTCTAAAGTTTGACGAACAACCTCTGAGGGGTTAATTTGATCACCCAGATTTTCTAAATGTGGAAGAAGTTTTTGAAGTAAATAAACCTGGTTCAAAGCCTGGCCATTAGAAAGTGTAAGAGGCATAAAGTAGTTGTTAATGTATGTGTAGAGGCGAGCCCGTCTCGCCACAAGTTAATATTGTAGAGGCGACCAACGCGTCGCCAAGTAAGGTATTGTGGAAAAAATGTTTATTTTTGTTTGTGATTTTGTTATGAAGATACCCTAAATCATATCAAAATCTAAAACTTTATTTTCTGTTTGTCTGGCATAATTTGTTCTAGTTTTTTCAAAGAATAAATCTTTTCGTTTCTGACCAAAAGTAGACATAAATTGGAAGGGCTGATTCGCATTAAATTTTTTCCTAAAACCTAAAGTTACCAACCAAGTGTCTGTAACCGACTCTAAATACTGATCCATTAATTCAGCATTTAAACCAAGTAATCTGTCTGGTAAAGCATGATGATTAAATTCTTTTTCTAATTCCAAAGCTGAAAGTAAAATGTCTTCTACTTGTTGTTGGCTTAAATCGTTGCAATATTCTTTATAAAGTGTGGCTGCAAAATCGGCGTGCAAAGTTTCGTCTCTGGAAATATATTCGTTAGCAACACCAAGTGAGTTAGCTAAAATTCCTCTATCCCTAATCCAAAAAATGGCTGCAAATGATCCTGCAAAAAAGATACCCTCTACTGCCAAAAAAGCTACTAATCTTTGGCTAAAAGTTGCTTTATTTTTGTCCATCCATTTTTCTGCCCACTCCGATTTCTTTTTTATTACAGGGTGGACATGAATTGAGTTAAACATGTTTTCTCTTTCTGCGGTGGAGGAAATAAATGTATTTACTAACTGTGAATAAACCTTAGCATGTACAGCTTCCATCATACACTGGAAATAATAAAAATATCTTACTTCAGGAATTTGAACTTCTTGAATAAAATTTAAAGCCAGGTTTTCTCCAACCATTCCATCTGAGGCTGCAAAAAAAGACAGAATTTGTTTTAAATATTCTTGCTCTGAAGGTGTAAGCTTATTCCAGTCTACAGCGTCATGGGTTAAATTTATATCTGAGGCCAACCAAATATTGGCTTCCTGCATGTTACATAATTCTAAAACTTTAGCGTTAGTATCTTCAGCGAAGACTACGTATTTATTTAAATTGGGAGCGAGTAATTGAGACATAAATATATGAATTGGAAACAAAAAATTCACTCTAAACTACTTTTAGTAGAAAGAATTATTTTAAATTAATTATTAATATGATATTTTGTTGATTAAATAAAGCTAATTAGCTAATTTAGAAAAATATATTAGTGTATATACACTAAATGTAGTATTAAACTTTTACCTAATACAACAACTGAGTGTATACAAATAGACTAGAAAACACTTGTCAAGCAAAATTTTGATACTTTTTTTCATGATTCATCTATTTAGTTTTTTCGAATCAAACATCAATAAATCAAGTACTATATTTAGAAAAAATTTTAATGGGAAGACCAGAAAATGATTCTTAGTAAAACTAAAATTAATTATAAAACTAAATTGCACTGTCACCCTGAATTTATTTCAAGGTCTAAACTTTAGAGTTTAAGTAGAATCTATTTTCAAGTTGATGCTTCGAGGGAAAGTATCTTTTGTTAATCAATGAGCACGCCAACATACTTAGCAACCTACAGGTCACTTTGACAATTTAACCTTAGTTTGATTTGTCTTAATTTATAAAATAAAAATTAAGATGCCCGAAAAGAAGCCAGAAAATATAATTAGTTTTTTAAAACCATACTCTAAATGGATAGCAATTTTGTTTATAATAAGTTTGTTTTCAAGTGCAGGTAATTTACTGGTACCACGGCTTACAGGTTTGGCTTTAGATGTTTTTAAGGAAAATAATTACAATCAAGGGCAAATTTATTTAATTCAAATTGGTTTAATTGCAATAGGAATTTTTATATTCACCATACTTCAAAGTACAATTACTGCCTTTTTATCACAAAAAGTTGCAGCTGATACAAGAATAAAAATGACCAAAAAATTGTCTGTTCAAACTAACCATTTTATAACAGAACAAACCCCAGGTAAAATTTTAACAAACTTCACTTCAGACGTTACAACTTTAAGCGATTTAGTTTCACAAGGTGTTGTAACATTTTTTTCAGCAATACTAATTTTAGTTGGCTCGGTAATTTCTTTGCTAACTTTAAACTGGCAATTGGCTTTGTGGGTTTTAAGCATAATACCTTTAATTGTTATTACTTTTGTCTTGGTGTTCAGCCAAATTGGTAAATTATTCAAACAATCACAGGCAAATTTAGATAAAATAAACAGGATTATAAACGAAAGTATTGTAGCCGCAGGACTGATAAGGGTTTTAAACTCTCAGAGAAGTGAAATGAAAAAGTTTGATCAGGTAAGTTTGGTTTCTAAAGCCTTAAACTTAAAACTTGTAAACGCCTTTGCCAGCTTAATTCCTGTAGTAAATTTTCTATCTAATTTGGCTATATTAACTATTGTTTGGGTGGGTGGTAATTTAGTAATTCAAAACAGTTTAAGTTTAGGAGAGTTATCAGCCTTCATTAGTTATATTTCTTTATTAATCACCCCAATTTTCTTACTGTCTTTCATTGGCTCAACAGCATCTAGAGCTGTAGTTTCTTTAAAAAGAATTAACGAAATTTCAGAGTCTAACCCCGATGTAAGTTCCGGCGCTCACGTTGGTAAAATTGAAGGAAAAATTCAGTTTGAAAATATTAACTTGGAAATTAATAACCGAGGTGTTCTTAAAAATATTAATTTAAACTTTCTACCTAAACAGAAAATTGCCATACTTGGGCCTACAGGAAGCGGTAAAACCCAATTAATGTATTTACTAACTGCACTGCAAAAAAGTGATAGCGGCAAAATTTTAATTGATAACACAGAAATTTCTTTGTGGAACAGTAGTAGCCTGTACTCTCAGATGGGTTTGGTTTTTCAAGATAGTTTAATTTTTACAGCTACTTTAAAAGAAAATATTACTTTAAGCCATAACGTTTCTGAACAGGAAATGAATAAAATTATTAGCACAGCTCAATTAGAAGATTTAGTAGCTAGTTTACCAAACGGCCTTGAAACGGAAATTAGCGAAAGGGGGAGTAATTTATCTGGAGGACAAAAACAACGCTTAATGTTAGCCAGAGCACTATCTTTAAACCCTGCAATACTTCTATTAGACGATTTTACAGCCAGAGTAGATTTAGCAACAGAAAAAAATATTCAACAGGCATTAGCAACCAATTACCCAGATTTAACTTTAATTAATATAACTCAAAAAATTGACCCAGTAAAAAACTACGATCAAATAGTTTTAATTATGGAAGGTGAGATAATTGCCACAGGCAACCACCAACAATTGTTAGAAAATAATTTGGAATACAGACAAATTTGGGAAAGCCAGCAATCTACAGAAGAATAATATTAAAACATTAAAAAAATAATATGAATTATAATTTATCAAACCAAGATCAAGGTACGAATCAAGATAGAGAAAAAAATGGTTCCAATTTAGAACGCTTATTTACAAACTGGAAAGAGTTTTGGCAATTTTTAAAACCTGAAAGATTTGGGTTAATTATAGCTTTACTCTTAATTGGGGTTGGGGCTTTAGCTAATATTTTAGGCCCTTTCCTAATTGCAAAAGCTATTGATGAGCCAATAAAAAATGGAGATACAGCGCTGCTTCTACAATACACTGGTTTATTAGCAATAATTTATATTGGATCAATTATTTCCAGTTATTCTCAAACAAGAATTATGGGAAGTGTTGCACAAAACACTTTGTACAATTTAAGAACAACCTTATTTAACAAAATACAAGAACTACCTTTAGCCTTTTTTAATCAAAATCAAAGTGGAGATTTAACCAGCAGAATTAACAATGACGCCGACAAATTAAATCAATTGTTATCTGAAAGTATTTTAAGATTCTTAGGAAACTTCTCTAGTGTTCTTGGTGTGGCCATTTTTATATTATTTCTAAATTTACAATTGGCTTTGGTTACTTTGGCTTTTCTAATTCCAATAATAATTTTAACTCAAATAATATCTCCTTTTGTAGAAAATTACAATAAGAGAAATCAGGCTAAACTTGGAGATTTGGCAGCAGAAATTCAAGGCGATTTAGATAATTTCAGAGTTATTGTGGCTTTTGATAGAAGGAATTATTTCCAAGATAAAATTACAAAGAAAATTGAAGAGCTACAAAAGTCTGGCCAGAAAGCTGATTTTTTAAATAATATTTTCCGCCCTATTTACGATATTTTTGGAACCCTAGCTTTAATAGCTGTAATTACTTTTGGTTTCTATTTATACCAAAAAGGTGAAATTGAAATTGGTTTACTGGTTGGATTTGTGGCTTACACAAATAGTTTATACAGTCCGTTAAGAATTTTAGGTTCAATTTGGGGGAGTATCCAAAGCTCTTTAGGCGCCTGGGAAAGGGTTAGAGTAATTTTAAATCTAGAATCTAATTTAGTTATTTTAGAAAAATAAGCATATAATTTTATGAATAATATGAATTCAATCAATTCCACTTCCAACATAAATCTAAATGCAGACACAGAAATTTTACAGTTTAAAAACGTCAGCTTTGGTTACAACCCTGACCAATTAATTATAAAGCAGGTCTGCCTTCAATTAATGCGTGGCAGAACTTATGCTTTGGTAGGTCCAACCGGTGGAGGCAAAACAACAACAGCTGGACTAATGGTACGCTTATTTGACCCCGTAGAAGGCGTTGTAGAGTTTCAAAACCAAGATATTAGATCTTTTAAGCCAAGCGAATTATCGCAGCAAATTGGCTATATTCTGCAAGAACCTTTTTTGTTCACAGGTACAATTGGCGAAAATTTAATTTATGGCAACCCAGAACTTGAAGATGCAGCAGAAAATGCCATGCAAAACCTAAAGAACAAACTTGAAGAATTAGAACTTAACGAAATTTTAACCCGATTTCCAGATGGACTAGAAACAATTGTAAATAATAACTCTGAGAATATTAGTTTAGGTCAGAAACAACTAGTAGCTTTCACCAGAATTTTGCTACGTAGACCTAGTTTGTTAATTATGGACGAAGCTACCGCCAATATTGATACTGTAACCGAACTTTGGCTGAATAAAATTATAGACAGATTACCTGCTAGCACAACCAAAGTAATTATTGCTCACCGTTTAAACACCATTAAAGATGCAGATCAAATTTTGTTCATTAACAACGGTAAAATTACCCCGGCCATGAATTTTGATGACGCTTTAAAACTTATAGAATCTGGTAAAAGAAACAGCTAAAAGCTTATAGTTGGATAGGACATACGTCCATTCTAAGATCTTAGCAGTAAACTAAAAACCTTTAGGAGGTCTAACTTTTTTTCCAAGAGGTTTTAAAGCTAAGGCAGCAAATTGCTGGAAGATTTGTTTTATTTCTTGTTTCAAAAGTTCTAAATCTAAGCCTCTTTCTAGCAAAATTTTATCAATTTCTAATTGTGTTTTAGTAAAACTATTTTTATTCTTCTGATTTATTTCTTTAAAAGGAATATTCTTAAAAAAACTAACAATTTCTTTTTTAAACTTTATTTTGTCTATAAACAATAAAAGAGTTAAAGCTGGGTAACCCAAATATCCTACAAACCAAGTGGCATTATCATTAGCCATTATTTGTGATGTTTCTGGACTATATTTTATAGTATAAAACTTATTTTTGGTAGAAGAATGTTGCCTTGCTTCAATAATGTGCAAATGATTAGTAAAATTTTCTTGGGCAATTTCATTATTAGTTTTGTCTGGAAATACTGACTGTTGCTGTACCAACTCAATTCGCCCGTCAGCCAAAGCACCTAAAGCTTCGTAAGCCTTAAATTCTGGAGGTAATTCCCAATAAGCGTCTTCCATAATATTAGTGTAATTATTTTATTTTAAAACCTCACTTCCAACCCAAACATATTCCCAACTTTCGTAATTTGGACCAAAATTTGTTCCACCCTTGGGGTAACTTGGAATGAAACCAAAACGTTTAGCATTGTAAAAATTGTTTTCGCTAAGCCAAACATGCCCCGCCGTTTCTTCAAATTTAGTAAAAAACTTACCCGAAGCTGTGTCTGTAAAATCTACTGTGTAGCCAGTATGGTGCTTTGAATAACCTGGAATAGAACTAGTGTTTAAAACAGCATTTATAGCTCCATCTAAACTACCAGATGTAATGTCAGATGAAGTAAAGTCTCTACTTAGTTGTTTATTTGCCTCGTCCCTTAAACTTGGAATAAAAATACTTCGCTGATCGTCGTAACCACGAAAACCAGAAACTAAGCCCAAATATACTTTGTCTTTAAGTGCTGCAGCTTTCATAGCCTTCCAATCTGTAGCCGCTTTTGATTGCAGTTTATAGCCGTCTACGTTAACTAAATTGGCAGTAATAGCTTGCACTCTTTTTTTATAGCCTCTTCTTTCAGCAATTCCACGAATATAATTATCCGCCGTTTCGTTACCAGTAATATTAACAATTGGTTGAGCTTCTTGAACATTAGTGTAGACTACAGATTCATATAAATCTTGGAAATTTTTGGGTGTAAAAAACTTATAGTCTGTAATACTTCCCACAATAGGATAGGTACTCTTGGCGCTCATGCTTTCTAAAGCCAACTTTAATTTAGCTGTTAATTCCTCTAATTTAATATAATTTTCAACTTGCTTATCTGCATTTAAAGTAGAAAAGGTATTAATAAAATTTTTATCTTCAGTAGAAACACTTGGCAATTTAGTTAAATAACCCTTAGCCTCTTCCAGAGAAGATTGTATTTTAGGTAAATTTTTATCAAGCAGGTTTTGAAGCCCAGTTTCTTGACTTTGCAAAGAGGTAGAATAAACAACCAAATTATCATCTTTTACAGCTGCAGGAATTTCATCAAACGATACTTTAAGGCTGGTTAATTGAACTTTCAATACAGCAATTCTATTGTTTACTGAACTAATGCTATCTTCCAGCTTATTTTGCTGAACTGCTATTTCATCTTTGGTTTTAAAATAGGCTGCAGATGATAAATCTTGGCCAAACAAATTATTCCAGCCCGTGGCAGTTTTACACTGAGAAACATCAATTTGAATGCCTTTATTCTTAGCAACACTGGCTGCATTAGTACAATTCTCAATATTTTTATTTTGATCTACACTTTTAGTTTGAGCATACAAATTAAGTCCAGCAAAAACTACAAAAATTGTAGCCAAAGCAAGGCCAAACAAACTTATTTTAAACCACAAACTACTCTTTTTTTGTTTCTTAGCTTCGTCTAAAAAAAGATCGGTTTTAGGGTGAATTGGCTGAATGTTTAATCTTGGTTTCAATGTTGGACCAGGTAAAACAAAATGATCTTCCTTCTCTAACAAATGATTTAAGGTGCTAGAAGATTTAAATTCCACATTTTCTTCCAAAACATCTTGATGGTTATGCCTATGAGTACCTGAATGACTGTGCTTATCGAACATTATTTCAAAGCTATTTTAGCATAGCACAGATGTCAAACCACGGTCTGCAATCTTATTTCTTTCCAAAGTTAACTTTGTTGAATTTTAAGAACTTAATTATAACTTCACGTTGGTAGCCAGCAATTTTAGGTGGAATTTGGTTCAAATCAAACCATTCCCATCTTTCAATATCTTCTGGTTCACCGTTAATTAAAGTTTGGCTTTCATCAAATTCATTTACCAAATATCCAAAATGGAAATAATGCATATTGGAAATATTAATTGGCTGTTCTACATAGGCAAACTGTAAAGCTTGGAAAGCCTTAATTCCAGTTTCTTCACGAAGTTCACGCAATGCACATTCTTCTAAAGTATCTCCTACGTCTAAATGTCCTCCTGGAACTGCCCAATAGCCCTTATTTTCAGGATCACAACGTAGACCCATTAGTAATTGACCAGCTTTGTTAACTACGAAGGTTTGAACGGCAACTTTAAAATGAGGATGAATAAAATCGAATAAACTTGGGTTATTTTCAATTTCTTCATCTATATTCATATGTTGCTTAGCAACTTTTTCTACAATAGCTTTATGAGGAGCAAAAATTTCTCCTGGCAGTTTATCTAATGGAAAAAATCCCCATTCGCTACAATATTTGTGTTCTTTAAGCTCTACAATTCCTTCCCATTTTTTACTTTTATATCCAATTTCTACCAATTGAAAATCTGCACCTGTATTCACCATTTCAGAAACTTCGACCAATTCAAAATTAATCAAATCAATTCCTACTTCATCAAAAACTTCACGCTTTGCACATTCAAAAATACTTTCCCCAATTTTAATATGGCCACCTGGAAGACCCCAAGTATTTGCACCAATAACATTTTGTCTTTTGCCTAATAAAATTTTGTTGTCAGCGTCTTGAATAATTACACCAACACTTGCTTTAATTTTAGTTACTTCCACAGAAGCATTTTTAGTTGAATTCATATCTTAATATTTACTAAGCTGAACATGTTTATTGTTATGGAAGGTGTCAAGGCTAGAATTTTAACTTATGTTAAGTTATATTTATACAATACAATAACTTGAGTATATGTGTACATTAAAAATAATCTTTCAAAAATGAAAATTCTTAAAGCAAACAGAATTTAAAACTCTAAAATTTACCTAAAGTTAATCAAAAAGGTAGTAAAATACAAACACCTAGAAATATTAAGCCCATGTTATTTCTGAACAAAATAAAAGAGTATTTAAACCCTAAACAATCTTCTGAATTTCAAGAATATCCAACTCTACATTAGTTTCTCTATCAAAAATAGTTAGAAGAACATTAACCCTAGAGCTTTCTGTGTCTATAGAACCAATTTTACCTTGCATGTCTTTGAAAGGTCCGTCTGCTACACGTACAGTTTCGCCAATTTTGTAATTAACAGAAGTTGTAACACCAGCATTTTCGTCTTCTTTAGCTAGTTTTTCTTTTAGTCTTTCAACGTAACCTTCTTCTAAAGCTACAGCAAAATCTCCTGTTCCAGCAATTCTTGAAACATATTGGGTGTTCTGAATTAGGTAAGCAATTTCCTTGTCTAAAATCATTTTTAGGTAAATATAACCAGGGTAAATTTTCTCGGTTTTCTCGGTTCTTTCACCTTTTTTATTTAATTTAACAATTTTCTTTAAAGGAATAAATAATTCTAAAAGCTTATCTCCTAAATTACTGTTCTCAATTTTAGCTTCAATAGTTCTACGCACTGCATCTTCAAAACCAACGTAGGTTTGCAATATATACCAGCGTGGGGTTAAATCTAATTTTAATTCTTCGTTACTTTCTTTTTTTATAGCCATATACTTTGTATTAATTTATTAAGTTGGTCCAAAATTCTGTTCCACACTCACCAATACTTTGCTTTTTACCAACAACCGAAGTGCAATCTACAAATTTAACACCTGTAGTGAAAAGCTTATCAAAAGCGCCCAAAGAAACAGACATTACCAAAGTAAATAACAAAATGATGCTAGCCCATTTATATACATATTTCCAAGTTGGCCATTTAACCATTTTTAACTCTTCTAGTGTAGTTTGGAAAAAATTAGGCTTTTTAACAGTATTTCCACCCATACCTTCGGTATTTTTCTTAGGGTCAATGTTGTTAGACTCTATATCTTTAGCAGCTGCGGCCAAGTTTACCCCAACCAATGAATCTGTTTTTTGACGTGTAATGGCCATATATGGTTTTAAAATTGATTTTAATTATTGATTAATTTTATGTACAACTAATGACCATTGGGGAAGCCTTGTCAAGAATACTAAACATTATGATCACTTACCAAGTGAAGACAGTATTAATTTTGATATTTATTTTACAAGCTAAAATAATAAAATTCGTTTTAAAAATTCTTAAAAAAGGTAATGCCACAAGCTTGCCAGGTTTATTGGTTGAACTGTATTTTCCCAATTTAATTTCGGGTTTATCCACAGGTTATGAACAAGTTATTCTTATAACTGGAACAAATGGCAAAACTACAACCCGCTCTATTTTAGCCAATATATACAAGCAAGCCGGCCATAAAGTATGTACAAACTTAGGTGGAGCGAACATATACAGAGGAATTACCACAGCTTTACTGCTAGATAAAACTTGGACTGGTAAAACCAAATCGGATATCTTAATTTTGGAAATTGAAGAGGCAACTTTACCTAAAATGAGCCCGTATTTGAAAGCTGATAAACTGATTCTAACTAATTTGTTTAGAGATCAATTAGATTTGTATGGCGAGATTGATAAAACTTTGCAATATTTTCAGCAGTCTTTAGAAATTTTAGATTCAGAAAAATTGGAAGTAATTTTAAACGCCGATGACGGAAAACTTACATCAATTATTAATTACAAAGAAGAACATAATTTGAAGTTTCAGGTTTCAGGTTTTGCTTTAAATTTACCAGAAAAACAAAAACCTAAATTTGAACAGGAGGCTTTGTGGCCAAAAAAATACGACACAAATTTGTGGCAAATTGAACCAATTTTTAAATTAATTCAAACCAATAATAATGCTTCTGAAGCAGGCAAAAATTACTTCAAAATAACCAGAAAAAAAAGCAATGAAACTCATGTTTTTGAGCATTCAACTTTCAACACAAACTTGGAAGGAAATTATAATTTATACAACTGCATTGCAGCCATTATTACAGCTAGAAATATAAATTTAGAGGTAATCAAAAACTCTTTATTATTTCAAACAGAAGTTTTTGGAAGAGGTGAAGAAATTGTTGTTGAAAATTCAAAATTCAAAATTATTTTGGTGAAAAACCCAGCTAGTTTCAACCTTGTTTTAAATTCCATAGCTTCCAAAACAGAAGTGGAAAATTTAGTCTTTTTAGTTAATGATAAAATTGCAGATGGAAAAGATGTTTCTTGGCTTTGGGATATTAATTTTGAAGATTTTTTCTTAAGAACTAGTAATAAATATAACTTAATAACTGGCGGAACCCGAGGTTTAGATATGTTATTAAGACTTGATTATGCAGGGCAAAAACTAGAATTAGAAAATAATTTTGAAAGTATAGAACAGCTATTAAAGAATATAATTTTGAAAGATAAATCAGAAACCAATATTACTGAGCACACAGTTCTTGCAACCTACACAGCTATGACGGAATTTAGAGAAATGCTTTCAAAAAAAGTAAATATAAAGAAAATTAACGACGAAAGTTTTTAGGAATTTTGTGTAAAAATAAACCCACCTATTATAAAAGTGGGGGTTAACTGTTAAACATACAGTTTCTACTAAATTGGAAATGGAATATTTAAATCATTAATTCTCTCGGAGATACTTATTTTTGTACTAACACCTCCATCTGTCATAGCTGCCACTTCAATCTGAGACATTAAGTTTAGTACATCCAATCTAGTAATGTCCGAGCCACATTTAGGTAAATAATCTTCAAGTAATTTATGAAGCTCTGTTAATGAACAAGTATTAATTCTCAAAATAACTATCCTCATTGTTTATTAGAAATAAATTAGTAGATTATTAAATTTAGGCAAATAAGATTAGGTATAAATAAAATTATCATTATATTTAACTATCAGATAAACCTTTGGCCTTGCCATTTTTTGTACATTGGAAAAATATACAATTGTACATTATACAGTAAATAATTGTAGAATTAGTTCACAGATTTCCCTCTAAAGAATTAATTGAGGAAGTAGTAAATGCAATTGCTGAGGTTCATAATTTGTTTATAGGTGTCTTGCAATCTCACTTTGCAGAACAAATTTTAACTAGTTTTGTAGTACAGCAAAAATTAGTACACCTGAACGAGATATATGCTTCTAAGCTACCTTCCAATTTCTGGAATAATTTTTTGCAGAAGTGTGGTTGTTCTGAGCAATACATTAAAAAGGTTTTAGAAGGCATTAATTTAATTGAATAAATATAAGTACCAAATGGCTTTTTTAGGCCATTTTTTTCAATGCTGAAATTCTGTCTTCTAATTTAGGGTGCGTGCTAAATAATTGGCTTACTTTCTCTCCAAAACTTTTTTTAGGTGGAGCAATGTAAAAGTGATTCATACTTGTTGAATAATGATTTGTTGGCACAGGCGAAGCGTAAAGTTTGTTTAAAGCCGACACCAATCCTTCTGGATATCTAGTTAGCACAACAGCGCTTGCATCGGCCAAATATTCTCTAGATCTAGACACAGCCATTTGAATTAAAATGGAGATAAAAGGAGCTAGAATTATTAAAGCCAAATAAATAATTAAAACTACAGGATTACTATTTCTATCTTTGTCTCTACCCCCAAAAAAACTCAATCTAAAGCCAATATCAACCAAGAAGCTAATTAAACTTGCTAGTACCATTGTAACTGTCATTATTAAAATATCACGGTTTTTAATATGAGAAATTTCATGAGCTAAAACACCCTCCAGCTCTGCTTTATTTAAAATTTTCAATAGCCCTAAATTAACACAGACGCTGGCATGTTCAGGATCTCTTCCGCAAGCAAAAGCATTAGCAGATTCATCTGGGGAAATAAAAACTTTTGGCTTGGGTATTCCCGCAACTTTGCTTAAATTATCTACCAAATTATGCAACTGCGCCGCCTCAGTTTCATCTACCTGCTTTGCCCCTGCCACAGATAAAGCAATGGAGTCTCCGTAATAATAAGCCACAAGAGACTGACCCAAAGAAAATATTAAACCTAGAACAGCAATAAATGGTGAATTATAATACCAAGCAAAAAAGTAAAATAAAGCAGAGACCAAGCCAATAAATAAAAGGATTAAAATCCAAGTATTACGTTGATTTTTATTTTGGACAGAATAAGCAGAATTCATAAATGTTTTTAATATTTTAATGTTTAGTTCTAAACAGGGAATTGTAAAGTGGGTGTTTATCTTTGAAATCTTAATATTTTAGCTTATGGATTTTGAAAATGTAGCTTTTATTATTTCTGATTGACGCTAAACTGGGTAGTCAATTTTATAATTATCTAAGCTATATGCACAATAGACTAAAACAAATTTTTAAAATTAATTTTTATTATGCAGTCTAACTTATTACAAAGTGATTATAAAATTATTAAACGCAGTTTTTTTGGCTATTCCTGGGGTTTGCCTTTTAAATGTTTCATTGTTACTAAAAACAAAGAGTCTCATTTACACATAGGAGCTAAAAAATTTAGCCTAATAAAAGACCCATATGAAGATGTTTATTCAGATGAAGAAAAAAATATACAGTTTCTAAAAATAGAATCAATTTATCCTGCTTTAAAATTTAGAAATAAAAACATAAACCCAGATACCTACAGCGTGTTTAATTCAACACAAAATCTTGTTGGTTTTTTACAGAATGGTACTAGATCGTTTAATAACTATTGGAAAATATTAGATGAAAATAAAACTGAAATAGGAAGCTTGCACAAAGTAATTAATTTTTCTGGTTTTCTATACGATTTGAATGTATTTTTAGGATTAATATCTTTTGGTTTGCTAGAATTTTTATTAATAATTATTTCTTCAATTTTATTTCCAAAATTAATTCAGATAAAATATGTAGTTAAAAGTAATTCTAAAGTTGTGGCAGAATTTAGAAGGATTATAAAACCCAAAAGCATTGTAATGAGTGTAAAAATACTAGACGTAAACTCAAAAATTTCAGAAGAATTGATGCTAGCTGCTGCCTTAAGAGCTTTTCCTGGTGGTACATATTTTTACCCAAACAATAGTGGCGTTGGAGGCTCTTCAGATTAACAAACATATTAAGAATTTATATTTATGATTACAACCGAAACAATATTCCTTATTCTTGGAGCTAGCTTTATTATTTTAAGCCTACTAAGTTTAATTTATCAGTTTTTTTCAGCCAGCATTTTAGCCTTGATAGGAATTATTTTCTTGAATTTAGCTAACAATTGGTTTAATTGGTATTGGCTTATTTTGTTTATATTTTTAACATTAATAGCCAGTGTTGGTGGATTTTTGTTAACTTTGAAGGCTAGCCAGAAATTACCAAAAAATAAATACTGGATGCCAACTGTATTCGGAATATTAGGAGCTATTTTTATTCCTATACCTTTTTTAGGTGCTTTAATTGGAGTTTTTATTGGAACACTTTTTGCCCTGCTATTTTTCCCAACCAGTAATTTTACTAAAGATAAGGTTAATTTAGCCTTGCATATTACCTTCAAGTCTTTCTTGGGTCTAGTTTTAGAAATAACTTGCCTTGGATTGATGCTTTCTAGCTTAGTTTTACTAATTGTTTTTTAGGTTTGATGTTGGTGGAAATTTTAATTATCAATACTCAACGCTCGTTAAATCACAATCCATGTAAACATCAAGGTAGATTTAGTGATTGCTTGAGGCGATGTTACGCTCAGATTTAAACCCTTTTAGCATTGACAATTAACCTTCTAAAAAATAGCTAAGTTGTATCAACTAATAATAATATGTTTTCTTCAACTTTAAAAAATTTTAATGCTGACAAATTTAAAAGTAAGCTAACCAGCTGGAAATTCTGGGTTTCTTTAGTTAGCATTTTATTAATTTTATGGCTGATAATTTCCTTTTATTTATACGGCCAAGCAGCAAGTTTAGTTTTCAACAATAAAATTAGCTTAGCTCCTGTTCCTGCTTATGGCTATGAATTAAATTTTGTGCGAAACAAAGCTGGAGAAAACATTTCAATGTGGTATTTTCCAAATTCCAAAACAGACAAAGTGGTATTATATTTACATGGTAACACTGGCAGAATTGCAGACTATTTTGCCGATTTAAAACAGTATGGAACCGTACTTTCACCCGCATACCCAGGTTACCACGAATCTGAAGGAAATCCTACCCCAGAAAAAACTTTAGAAACAGCAGTTTTAGCCTACGATTATTTGGTGAATGTAAAGAAAATTCCAGAAGAAAAAATATTAATTTTTGGACACTCTCTAGGCGGTTCACCTGCTACTTACTTAGCTAGCCAAAAACCTAAAGCGAAGAAATTATTACTAGCTAACACTTTTTCCAGTGTTCAAAGTATGTGTTTTAGACAGTACAGCATTTTCTGTGTTTTTGCCGGTGATATTTTTAACTCTGCAAAGTACGCAGGCGAAGTTAAAATTCCTGTAAGACAATTTGTATACAAAACAGATTTAACCGTTCCAGCAGACGAAGGAAGAACCTTATTTACCTATTTTAAAACTCAGGATAAGAAAATAATTGAGCTAGATGAATCTAGTCATACTTACTTTAACTTCAGACAAGTTTTTAAAGACGCAGATGAAGCTTATTAATATTTGGCAATAGATACAATAAAAGTTCAAAATAAAAAATGACTCTAATTAAAGAGTCTTAAGTTTTAAACAACCAGAAATAAACTAAGCTGGTACACAAATTAAATGGTTTTCAAGATATTGGTAGATAATACCGTTCCAATTCTCCCATTTAGTTGTTCTGTTATGCAAGTCTTCAAGTAAGTTTGGAAGAACAACAATTGGAATAGCATCACTTTCAATTAGAAAAAGAAAATGCTCGTGAACCATGGTTTGAAAACTGCTGAAACTTTCGGAATCACTTCCCATATTAGGATGGGTTTCATAAAATTCTGGTTGTGCCCCTTTCATAAGAAATAGAGCAGAATCTGGGTTGTTATCAATTAAAATAACAAGGTCTGGTTTTGGAATTTCAGCTGCACGCATTAATCTTAAAAGCTCATCCTCGCCATAAAAGATAAATTCTTTGGCAATAAACCGATAGATGTATGAATCTACAAATACCACCTCACCTCTTTTTAAAGCTGGAATGATTTCAGTATTAATCCATTCGAGTAATACTTTGAATAAAACTCCCGCTCTTTCTTTTGGCCTAAGGAATTTGCTAATAGCAAGTCCAAAATCTTGATAATGACTAGGAAAACCTTCTAGACTTTGAAAATATTCTTTAGCCGTTTTCTGCCAGGAAAGCACAGTAGCTGAAGGACAGTTTTGCGATAAAGCATTTAAAAAAGCAGTTTTCCCTGTCGAATCTCCTCCGAGTAAAGGACATAAGTAACCCCGTTTATGTTTCAAAAGTTTAGCGACAATTAATTCCAACTCTTCAGCAGATTTCATAAAAACCCTCCCTATAAATTCACCTAAGGCAGTAAGTATTTTTTGAAAGGGAAATGTCAAATATTTTAGGAGGGGTTTCAAAGATAGTCTAATATAATTAAAACACCTAAATTTAATTCAAATTAATTGTGGATGTCATCTACGAAGAGAGTGCAAATAAATATATTTCTACAAAACCAAAACTCCCAAAAAGGGAGATAATTTGGATAAACTGTCAGAGTTTTAAGAACTGGTAAACCTTACTTAGTTTCTTCAACTTTGTTAAAAGTTTTTTCTAAAAGCTTAGCTAATCTACTTTTTCTACGGTTAGCTCTTCCTTTAGGAATAAAATTGGTTTTTACTGCTTTATCTAAGGCGGAAAATGCTTTAGACATTGCCTCTCTAGATTCTTCAATTCCTACTGCAAGACTTTTTCTAAGATCTCTTAAAGAACTTTTTATTTTATTTTTACTAGCAAGATTAAACTCTCTTTTTCTTAGTGAACCTCTTAAGGCTTTCTTGGCGGATTTGGTATTTGGCATATTACGCTACTGTTACTGGAGCTACTTCATTGTATTTCTTATCAAAATCTGAGTCTGATTGTAGTAACAACATTATGAACTCAACGAAAGCTGCAATTGAAGGAATTAAAGTCCAGCAAAAAACTATATAAGCTATTCCCCATCCCATTTGGCCTAAGTAAAATTTGTGAATTCCTAAACCTCCTAGGAAGAATGCTAATAAAATTGCAACTGTTTTGTTCTTTTTTGATGTTTCTGACATAAAATTTTTTAAAATTGGAGCGGGTAAGGGGAATCGGACCCCTGTCTCAACCATGGCAAGGTCGTGTTCTACCACTGAACCATACCCGCACTTAGACTTAATTTGGAGCTAGGATGTTTTTTTTGTCAATACCACAAAGCATTAAACTATTTTCCATTTAATTTTGCAATTTCTTCACTAAGTTTTTTATAGCCCCAAACTGTTTCTACAGCCAGCTTTTTACTTCCTGTTTTGTAATCTTCGTTATCAATTGTGTTGTCGCCAATTCCAGCAATACGATAATCTACTAATGCTACAATTTTACTAAATATTACTAAATATGCTTTATGTGTCTGAACGTATCTGTTTGGTACAGCCGTACTTTTTAAGGTATCAAACCTAGATTGATATAAATCTTTAACCACATTTAATTGTGAAACATCATTGGTAGCATAAATTTCTGTTAAACTATTAAGCTCGGAGTCTTCAATAAAACCTTGAATGATATCGGTTCTAATTTGCAAATATTTACCAAAAGAATCACGGTTATCTTCAACTCCACTGACTTTAAAGGAATTGAAATAATCTTCCAAATTTATTTCTTTACTAAGCTGGTACAAAGACGGAAAATCTACACCTTCCCTAGAAGAATTTTCAAATGAATTTTGAAGTGTGTCTAACAATTTAGAGTTTTGCTTATTAACTTTAAAAGATCTATTTTTGCTAAGAACTCCTCCTGTTAATGGTGAAATATTATTGGCTACATTCTGTCCGTCTGTTTGGCCCTTACATTCAGGTCTGTCAGTTTTGCCTAAACACAAACTGTCTTTATTGCGCGGGTTTGATCCAAAAAAGAATTCCTGCTTGTTTGATAAACCATCTACATCTGGGTCTGCACTTGGGCCAGATATTAAACTATTTTGTCTTTCAGATAAAGAAAAAAACTTTTCCACCCAAGCTTTAGGATAAACTGGTAAATCTTCTAAATTAATAATGTCATATAATATATCGTCTACATTTAACTTGGTTAAACTTTGACCCAAATTGGCTAAATTAGCATCTAATTCTGAACCTTCAATTTTAGTGTCAGTTACTTGTTTTTCTTGGAAAATGAAGCTTTTGAAATTTGGATTGGTGTAAAAAGCAACACCAAAAGAAATTGCAGCAACTAATATTATAGCAAAAAAGGCTGCAGTAAATTGTTTCTGTTTTTCAGTTAAACTAAAGTCAATTTTAATTCCCCCAAAAGTTTTTTGCAAAGAAGAAGGGTTAGAGGAGTTGTTAGAATTATTTTTTTCAGCCAATTTTTGATTAGCTTTTTCTTTTTTATTTCCAGACATTTGAAATTTTTTTAAAGGCTAGCCTGTAAGCGGGATTCTGTCTAGCAGTATGAATACTGGAGACGGTAATTTGTCTAACGCGGTCGACCATTCTTGACCTTGCACCAGATGGGGTTTGCCACACTGTTGGTTACCCAAACTTAGTGCGTAAGCTTTTACCTTACGTTTTCACCCTTACCAAAATTTTTAAGGTTTTGGCGGTATATTTTCTGTTGCACTTTTCAGTAGTTAAACTACTCCCTAAGCTTACGCTCGGCAGATTACTAGCCTGCCATCTGTGATCTAAATAAATTTAAACGGTGTCCCGACTTTCCTCACCAATAAATTGGCGCTACCGTCCAGCTAGCCTAACTTCAGCTTGATAACTGTTTTTAGGGTTGTCAAAGCAGCTAATTTTGGGCATAAAAAAAGCCTAAATTAATAGGCTGTTGCTTTGGTAAACTAAATAATTTCTAGTCTCCAGTTTTTTCAAAAGTTAGAAGTACTTCCTTATCAGTATCAACTGCACCAATCTCTTTCATTGGGAGATTTAATGTTTTCTTACCTAGAACAATTGGCAAGATAATAGCCAATTTTCCGTTTTTACTGAAACCTATAGACAAATCTTTAGGAACGTAGTTTGGCTCGCCTAGTGGTGTATACACTTCAAGCGGAATTCTATAAAAACCTTCAGTATAATCTGCAATTGCTTGTTCAAACTTAAAGACAACTGAACCCTTATATTTTCGATCTTTGGAAAAGAAAAATGCTGTTAAATCAAAGTCATTAGAGCCATAAAAAACTATTTCACCAGTTTTGGGTGAAACAAGCTTATAGAACTCAGGACTATCTCCTGGTTGATCTTGAAAAGACTTCCCTTCTGCCCCTCTGGTGGCCTGAGCTTTAAGACTCTTGAAGTCTCTTTTAATATATATATCTTCAGTGTGATTGAAGCTTTTGATAATAAGTCTCAAATTAGTAAAATTTGTAACATCAAACAATTCTAAACACAGAAAGACAATTAAACAGGAAATAAACAATTTAGCCCATAGTGGAAATTTCTTCATGCCAATTCTCCCAAAAATATTACTAGCATTAAACTAATGGCATACAAAACAGGTTTTGTAAATAACATAATTTGCTTTTCCACCCAATAAAAAAGAACCTTTCTCCAGATGGAAATGGGTTCTTAGGGAGGGGTGGATTATAGCTAGGAATTACTGTACTGGAAATCCGTCTACCAGAATAGGGGGATTAACCTTTTTATCAAGCTTTATTTCTTCCTGGGCACGATGAATTTTGTTAGAATGAAATATATGAACACTCATCAATATACATAACCAACCTAACCCTGAGATACAAATAAATGCTAATACTCTGTATCCTGATGGCATAACTTTCTCCTTTGATTCAATAATGACAATTTTGTTGTGCTTTTGCACATCTTTCAATTGAAAGCATATAAAATTGTGCTTGTAAAGTAAGCTTTAGAGGTTTTTACTTTTTGATAATCTATCACAAGCTCAGAGAGGCAGGCTCGTGAGTTTAAACTTACAATATTAAGTAGAATTAGGCACCACCCCTTTCACCCTACAGCTTCTTAATAATTCTTAATGTTGCACTTCTGGCTCTGTTATTTTCTTCCAACTCTTTTGCTTCTGGTAAAATGGCGTGTGGAGTAAGCATTTTCCATTTAAACTCTTTGTTTCCAAAGTCATCTACCTCTATTGGGCTAGCTAGGTTTCTGAATGTTTTTGTAACCATTTTATCTTCCAGCGAATGAAAGCAAACAATAGCAATTATTCCACCTTTTTTTATTTTACTTGGTGCCAACTTTAAAAAAGTATTTAGTGAATCAAATTCACCATTTATTGCAATGCGTAGAGCCTGCCAAACTCTGCTATAAATTCCAAATTTTTTATGCTTTAATTTAGCTGGAATAACTTGTAAGATAGCTTCAGTAATATCGGAGTTTTTGAACTTACCAGCTCTGCAAGTTGTAATTAAACTTTCGGCAATTCTCCTGGCCATACTTTCCCCAGAAAATTCAAAAATAGTTCTACCTAATTTGTCTGTTGTTTGCTTGGAAATATAATCATAAGCTGGTATACCTTCATTAGGGTTAAACCGTAAATCGAATAACTGGTCTTGCTGTAAATAGCTAAAACCGTGTTGACCTATTTCTAATTGATTGGAAGAAAAGCCTAAATCTAATACTGCCAAATCTAATAAATTGTCTTCAAAATTATTTATTTGTTCAGCAAAGTTTGCCGCTATGAAGTGAAGTCTGTCGCTTTTATTTCTTGTGTTTGAAGAAGTCTCCAGCTGGTTTTTTGATTGAGTTTCGGACTCACCTGCAAGCTCTTTTTTAATCTCACCTGCAATCTCTTCTGCCATTGGATCTAAATCGGTTGCCCATACTTCTGAACCCAGGTTCAACATTTCTTTTGAATACGATCCTCCCCCAAAAGTTCCGTCAAAAACCATCGCAGAATTAGTGTTTTCTATTTCCTGCTGAAAAATTTTTAATATTGGTTCTAACAAAACGGGCTGATGGATGTTAATCATAAAATATCTAAACACATGCCTTGGTGCAACCAGCAGGATTCGAACCTGCGACCTAAGGATTAGAAGTCCTTCGCTCTATCCAACTGAGCTATGGTTGCATGAATTTAAGCCTTTCAAGAAACTCTTTTCCTGTCAACTTAACACGGCCAACTATCTTAATTTTACTTCTGGATGTTTCGTAAACATTTCTTCCTGCCAGTTTTTTTGCCATACATCAATTTCCTGGCCTTCTAAAGTTCTGGTGTAGCTTTGCAAATTAACCTGAAAATTTAAAGCTACAAATTCTGTTTCAGTTTCGTTAATTCTTTCGGTTGGAATTAAACTAATTACAGAATCTTGTGGAATATTTTGACTTATAATTTGGCTAATTTCTGCCCATTTAAGCTTGGCTGGAAGTAATAAGGAATAACTTCTGTTAATACCTGGATAGTCACTTTCTTCGGTGTATTTAGGGTATGAGCTTAAAGCTGAAATTTGGTTTTCAAAGCCAATTCTAAAAGCCCAAACTGTTTTAGTTAAAGGAATATCAAAGAACTTTTTAGTTTGTTTATTCACTTCAAAAACTGAAATTTGATGCAAAATCTGATTGCTCGAATTATTGGAGCTGCCTTCTAAGCTTCCTAAGTTTTTAGAAAGAGTGTATTCATAGCCATGACCAATTTTATTAAACTTATTGTTGGATGAATTGGTGGAGCCACCATCGTTGGAAATTTTTTGGAAGCTCAATTCTGTTTGCAAAGACTTATTTATATAATGAACTAAACTGGTAATTCTACTAATTTCTTCTCCAACACAAATTCCCCAAATTTCATAAACCTCTTGTTTCTTTCCTTCCTGCAAAAAGTACACTTGACTAGCCTCAAACATATTAATTTCCTTATGTCCATGCTTAATATTTTTAGAAGTAGACTGCAATAAACTTGGAAGCAAGCTGTCTCTAAAATATGGTTGTAAACTGGAGTACGGATTTAAAATTTCAAATGCTTGGTAATCACCTTTTAGTTTATCATTACTATCTGTATCAGATTTTTCTTTCTTATCTTCACCACTATTTGCACTATCATTTTTATTATTATTATTATTTAAGTTTAACAGAAGTTCATTTTCGGCTAAAAATGGTCTGGTTATGGTCTCGTAAAAGCCAAAATTTACCAAAGTTTTTTTCCAGTTTTGTTTTTTATTAAAATCAGAATTTTCTGTTGGAGTTGTTTTAAACTGTATATAGCTTGGCTGCAAATTTTCAAAACCAATCAAGCGAACCAGTTCGGCTAAGATGTCTTCTTGGGTGCGAATGCGGTTATAAAAAATATTAAACTGCAAATTATCTAAATAATAATCTCCAATTTTACTTAATTTAGTAACCACAGTTTCTTTCCAATAATCTACACCCCTTTCGTCTAATCTTTCAATAATATAGTCTAATTTTACATCTAGTTTATTGTTTTCAAAAGAAGTTATTTTTTCTGACAGAATGTTTAGATTATCTATTTTACCCATTTCGCTTAACCAACTTAGCACCAATTCTGAATTTATACTTTTTCCTTCTAGTAAAGTAAACAAACGAATAATTCCAACCAAAATTCTAGCTGGGTTTACACCTCCAGACCAAATTTTTGAACCGTCCGAACGATAATTTAAAGCAAACGAGTTTCTACCAATTTGATCTGGTTTGAAGCTGGCAATTTCTACCAAAAAACTGGTGTCTTCTTCATCCACTTTAGTACTTTCTCCGCCTGAAATTCCTGGAATATGCAGGGTTGTAGAATTTTGTTTTAAAACTACTAAGTTTGACGGTAGATTAGTTTGTTTTAACTGACCTAAGCCATTAAAATCTTCTTGCGTATCAAGTTTTTCAATTGACCAGTTCAACCTGTCGTTATTACTTTCAGTTTCACTAAAGCCAGTAAGTTTTTGCAATTTTGGAACAGAGAAAAAGTGATTTGGCTGACCAATATCAGACAACAGATAATTAGATAAATCTACTAAACCACCTACCAAATTTTTCTGAATTAAATTCATTCTTTGCTGCAAAATATAGTCTAAACGGAAATGCTTTTCTATTTCAAACTTAAACAAATTAAAACTGTTGGCGTAGTTGCAATTATCTTTAAAAACTATGGACAAGCTGTTATCTAATGAATCTTTGTCTTCACCTTTATTACCAACTAATTTATGGGAAATTTCTTTAATTTGTTCCACTACTTTTTGCGGATTAGTTAAGCTGACGGCTAACGGAGTTAGCAATTCTGGCTGTTCCAAAATTAGGGCGATTTCTAAAGCCATTCCTAAATGGTTGCCTATAACCCCAATTTTATCGGGCAGAACCTTGATGTCCATAATCTCCTCCAAACCAAAAAATTCTGGCAAAGCCTCGCAAATAGACCAACCCAAAAATGTTTCATCTTCAAGTAAATCGTTTAATTCCCACAAACCTGAACTATATTCGGTTTCCAATAGAAGCTCACTTTTACCACAACACATACCCTGACTTTCATAACCACGCAACTTTTTAGCCACAATAGTAATTCCAGAAAGTTTAGCTCCGTCTAAAGCCACAGGAACCATTAAACCATCACGAGCGTTAGGCGCTGCAGATACAATTTGAACAATACCTTTTTCACCTAAATTTACATCAAAAATATTTAACTTGTCAGCCTCTGGGTGCTTACGCAAACTTTGAATTTTACCAACTAAAACCTTACATTCAAAACGCTCGGTAATTTCCACAACTTCTTCTACTTCAGAAGATTTTCTAGTAATAATTTCAGCCAATTCAGAGGTTTTAAAACCAGACAAGTTAATATAATCTTCTAACCAAGACTTTAGGAATAACATACCATTATGTTGTGCTTTTGGAGGTTGGTTTTGTCAAAGTTAGGGAAATGTGTATATGTTAAAAAGTTCATTTGTTAAATTTTTAACGAACAACAATGGCAAATCAACCATTAGAAAGAGTTGAGATATGGGTAGATCCAGTTGGAGAGAAGAGACAATATATCCCTCAAGATAACATTCCAGATTATGCCGTTGCAGCTTTTTTAAAAGGTGATCCAATATTTGAAGACCTAAGAACTTCTGCAATAGGACAACTTATTTCTTTGGAAGTTAAAGATGGTGTTGAATTAGAAGGATATTGTACATCGATAAACCCACGTTACACCGAAGGAGTATTTATGATTGTAGTTGGAATTCCATGCAACTACACTTATGATGGATTCACAAAGTTTATGAATGATTATTATAGCTGAATTTAGATAAGTCTTTTATTAACCCATTCTTCCCTTGAAGTTTGGGTGTTTTTAATTGGGCAAATGTGCTTGTGTTAAGATATACTTATCTTGCTGTTTTATTTTATAATTTTTGATTACAAAACGTGAAAGGCGATGGTGAACATCGCCCCTACATAATTTCACCATTTCAAATCGAGGTGGAGATATGCGTATTTCATGGCTAACAATGGTTGAGACTGGGAGTCTCCGCTACTTTCGGTTGAATTTTTGCCACCAACCTTCAAACTTATTTTCTTCAATTCTGGTTCTAATTTCTTTCATTAAATTTAAGTAAAATTCTAGGTTGTGCAGAGTTGCTAGGCGAAGGGCTAAAATTTCGTTGGCTCTAAATAAATGGCACAAATAAGCTTTCGAATATGTTCTTAATTCCTCAAAAATTGACTCAGGGTTTATTGCAGAAAAATCTTGTTGGTATTTTACACTAGAAATTTGCACATTTTCATAAGAATATTCATCTAGTCTAAACATTAACGAACCGTGACGAGCGTTTCTAGTTGGGTAAACACAGTCAAACATATCAATGCCACGAGCTACCATTTGCACAATATCTTTTGGGGTTCCAACTCCTAATAAATGTTTTGGTTTTTCCTCTTCTAAAATTTCTGTTTGGGCCAATACTTGGGCGTACATTATTTCTTCAGGTTCGCCTCCATTAGCCACACCTCCTATAGAATACCCTGGGAAATCAAGCTCCATGGTACGTAAGGCCGATTCTTTTCTTAAATCATTAAACTGTGCACCTTGAGGAATACCAAACAACAAGTTTTGATGAGGTTTTTGCTGTCTTATTTTTTCGAATTCAATTTTACTTCTTTCAGCCCATCTTCTGGTTCTTAACATGGCTCTTTTGGCATCATCTTTGCTAACTTCGGCTTCTAAACATTGGTCTAAAACCAGAGCAATATCACTGCCTAATATGCTTTGAATTTGCATGCTAACTTCTGGCGAAAGAAACTTTTTATCTCCGCTTTTTTCTACTCTAAATTTAACACCTTCTTCCGTAAATTTACGCAGTTTTGATAAAGAAAAAGCTTGAAAACCACCGGAATCGGTTAAAATTGGTCTATCCCAAGACACAAATTTATGAAGACCTCCGGCATTTTCCATAATATCTAACCCGGGTTTAAGCCACAAATGATATGTATTTCCTAAAATAATTTGGGCATCTAGTTTTTCTAGTTCAAACTTAGAAATTGTTTTTACACTACCCACTGTTCCAATTGGCATAAAAACTGGAGTTTTAACCTGGCCTCTTGGTAAATTTAATTGCCCTGTTCTTGCTTTACTTCCGTTGCTTTTGGAAAAAATTTTAAATACTGAAGAATCCACAATCTAAGGTTTTATAAATTTGGTCGGGATGCAGGGAATTGAACCCTGTGCCTCTTGCTCCCAAAGCAAGCATGCTACCGATGCACCACATCCCGTTCCTATAACAATTTGGCTTGTTAAATATTTTGTCAATTTTAGAAGCAAATTTAAGAAACACACAACCTCCCAAAAGGGAGGCTTTAAAATTTCTTGGTTCGGGGACAGAGACTCGAACTCCGGTTAACTGAACCAAAACCAGTCGTCCTACCACTAGACGATCCCCGAATAGTATAATATTTAAGCCAAGTAAAAATTCTGTCAACCTTTTAAAACCCTAAAGTCCAGATGAATTGCGATCAGAAACGCTAAGGTTAGTCAATGAGCCTGCTAAACAAAACATTGAGCCTATAGCAAAATTATGGGACCTGCCACCCCTGAACTTGTTTCAGGGTATAAGTGGAAAAAATAGGAAAAACTATTTTTATGTACGTACACAACAAAACAAAACTATCAAAAAGCAAAGAATAACTTGCATAATTTATAAAAAGCCTCTAGTCTCCAAAAGGTGTGTTTTTAACACTAAACCATCTGTTAAAGTAATACTAAGGAACAAAATCTTGGAAAAACATAATTTTTCTGGCACACAATCAGTTAGAGATATTATTGATAAAATGAATTTTCTACCTGAAAATATTAAACCTGAAATTGTTCAACAAGTTATTTCTAGATTTGATAGAAAAATTTTAGAATCTGAACAAACCAGAGATTTAATTCGGGAAGTTAATTCTTGTTTTGACGATCTATACTGGCCATCTGAAAATTTCTACATTGTCGAAGATAACTATTCAGTTTTTTGGAAAAACTTTTTTGGTTTTGCTAGATGCTCACCAGAATTTATTAGTTCAGCGCTTAATCCTTCTCAAATTACTGCATAGTTTTTTTCTATTTTTGAGGTAAAAAAATTTAGACTTATATATATTATTATATAGGTCTTTTTCTTTAAAGTTTTTCATATTTCAAAACTGATTCACAACATTTTTTGGCCAAAAATAAAAGAGCTAAACCTGATGCCTAGCTCTTTTTTGAATTTAAATCATATTTTCCTTTGACCTTCAATTGCTATTGGTTTTGTCACAGGAGCTTGTGTAGCAGCAGGAGCTTTTGGCCTAGCGGCATCATCAGCCTTCGTTTTTTCAGTGGCATTATTGCCCGAGTATGGCGCTGCATTTGGTTTGGGATCGGTGCCAGCAGGCGGTGTTGGCGTCGGAATCTGCGGGGCACCTTCAACACATGATACTAACAATGCGACACTGGTGGCGACTAAAAATAAACGAGCGACAACAATTCTACCAATTTTCTTCATTTTTAAATTCCTAAAATCAATTAATGCTTTGGTAATAAAATCACCTAACTTTTAATTTAAAGCATAGAATTCATCATCTGACAAGAATAAAAGCCTGTTAAAACGACACACTGACAATACCTACTGATTACAAGCTTGGTTAGATTAACCAATTCTTGGTTTTCCGCTATATTGCAGAATACTTCTATATTCTGGTTCGGCTTGTTTTAAAAGTAGTAAAAGCTGTTTTTTTTCTGGACTGTTCAAATCGGAGTTTAGGTTTTCAAATTCCAAATTAAATTCAGGGCTGTTCCAAATTTTTAGTTGCAAATCCTCTTTATCCTTCTCCGCCTTATTACTTTCAATTAATGAACTGGAAGAATTATCCGCCCAAGTTTTTAGCCAAATATACATCATTCTGGTATCGGTAAAACTAGCTTTTGGCCCAACCCAAAAAAGTAATTCTTCAGTGTCTTTAATTTTTGGCCAATTCTGCTTCCAAAAAGCTTCTAATTTAACAGCTAGATTTAAAGTTGGATCTGGCTGCAAATTATCAATTAAACTTATTTCTGAATTCATTAATTCCCACGTGTTTTCATCATTTGCTTCTTCGGTTATTTGAGACTGTATAGTTTGTACGTCCAATTTTGAATAATTTTTTATCTGGACAAAGCTAAGCTGCTGATTTAAATAAAATAGTATGGAATATTTAGTCATAATTAGCATTGTTTTACAAATTATAGTTTTATTTGTTTTATGGCAGGTTTGGCAAAAATTTTCAAAGCCAAGCCAAGAAACAGACAATTTAGGTTTGTTAAATCAACTTAATCAGACTAATTTAAGTTTACTTGGTCAAATTTCAGATAAGTTCTCTGAAAAAATTACCTCTTTTAGTATTTCCCAAAGCCAGCAAATGGGTGAAAATTTCCAAAATTTAGAAAAACGTTTTGGCCAACTGGAACTTCAACTTCAAGACAGATTAAACCAAGAACTAAGTAAAATTCAGCAACTTCAACTTCAATCTCAACAGCTTTTAATTGGCACTTTTGAAAAACAGCTTTCCGAACAAAAATTAGAGTTCGCCTCTCTTCGCCAAAATAACCAAACAGGTTTACAGGGTTTGCAAGAAGCTGTTAGACTTCAACTTTCTGGCTCTATTCAAAATTTAATAGAATTAAACAAAACTGAGCTTTCTTCTTTGCGTGAAAGTAACCAGAAAAATATTGAACTTCTTTCTAATACCAATCAAGAAAAATTGAAGCAAATGCAAGATGAAATTAGGGCTAAATTAGACGAAAATTTCCAACAGAATTTAAAGTCATTCCAAGATGTAGCTACTAATTTAGGCTCTATGCAAAGTACAGCCGAAAAAATGATTGAATCTACCAAATCTGTGGAAAAATTAAACTCTATTTTTGATAGAACTAGTTCTAAAGCCTTTGGTGGTTTTGGGGAAAACTATTTAGAAACTTTATTAGCCGAACATTTAAACAAAGACCAATGGGATAAACAGGTTTCAATTCCTGAAAGTAGTGACAAAATTGATTTTGTTATTTATTTAGGAGACAAAAAAATTGGAATAGATTCGAAATTCCCGCTAACTAAATTTCAAGATTATATAGAAGCCGAGGGCAGCCAAAAAGTTCAATCTAAAAAGGAATATTTGGCCGCATTACTAATTATGGCTAAAGATATTTCCAAAAAATATGGTAAAGGACATTTAGATTTATTACTACTTTATTTACCAAGCGAAAGTATGTACGCCCTAGCTGTAGATGACTATAAATTAATGGAGGAAATGCAAAAATTAAAAATTACATTAACCTCCCCTTCAACCTTTTTCCCACTCATTTTATTAGTTCAAACTTACAGGTTTAAACACGAAGTAAATGAAAGAGCAGAAGAAATTGTGGAAGGATTAAAGAAAATTAAAAAGAACATATTTTCTTTCAGAGAAGAATTTGATAAACTAGGCGATAAACTTAGAACAGCTCAAGATAATTATGATAAATCTAGAAAAAGTTTAGGTGGTGTACAAAGCGAAATTTTGAAATTAGAAGCACCTGTAAACGCTGAAGTTTTGACCACTCAAACCAATTTAAACTATTTGGAATTAGATAATGCAGAATAAAGTCTAGCTTGACCCATGCCAGAATTTGTGATTTTTTTATAAGGTTAAAATGTCTAAAAATTTAATTTTAGTGTACGCCATGGTGGTAATCGATGCAATTGCAGGCACGCTAGTATTTCCAATTTTAACTGATTTTACCAAAGACCTAAAGGGTGGGGAATTTTGGCTTCCTTTTTGCCAAGCAATTTTTTACTTAGTTCAATTATTTTCTGCTCCATATTTAGGCAGCTTAGCCGATAAAATAGGTAGAAAACCAGTTTTCAGAATAGCTAGTATTGGTACTTTTTTGTCTTATATAATTGCATTGCCTTTAAACTTACAAGCTTTTATTTCAAACAGATTAATTGATGGAACAACCAACGGTTTTTATACAGCCGTAAGAAGTTCAGTTACAGACATGAGTGACAAAAAAAGTTTACACCAAAATTTAGGAATTTTAAATACTTTAGTTGCCTCTGCTTTTATTTTAGGACCTGCCATCAGTGGTGTAATTTTAGCACTTATACCAGAAGGTCAGAACGAAGCAAGAACCATTATTTATGCAGCCATATTTTTATGCCTAGTAAATATTATTATTGCCTTTAACATTAAAGAAACCAAGCCAACAAATGGTTCTTCTAAACATTTAGTCTTAGAACCAGAATTAGAAGATATTGATAAACTAGATTTCGCAGAAATTAATTTGGATATTCCGGCCAACTTTAAATTTAAGGAGATGATTCCTACATTTATGAAGATTTGGAACACCAACAGAAAACTTGGTTTAATTATAGTTATTGAGCTTCTGAAAGTAATGTTGCAGGGTTACTATTTCTATTTCATCATTTTCGCCGAAGGAAAATTGAACATGACACCAAGAGAAATTTCATCATTTTTAGTTTATTTTGGAATTATGATAGTGTTGGTTCAAACAATATTTTTCACTCAAATTTCCAAACGTATTGATACAAGGAAAATGTTAATTTTTAGCGCCTTCAGCGGGGCCCTAGTTTTACTTGGATATACTTTTGTAACAAGTGTTTCTGCCTTATACATTATTGCTTTTATTGATGTAATAACTATCTCATTACTGGGCGGAGTTTCGCAGGGTATGGTAGGGGAATATTCACCCAAAAACTTGCGCGGCACTGTAATTGGTTTAATTGTTGGCCTTTCTAGCGTTTTAACAGCAGTAAATTTTATTTTGTTTGGAGCTTTAGGACATTTAAATGTTAATCTGCCTTTCCTTTGGTTTGCAGCCTGTGCCTTCGTAATTGGTGTTTTAGCCTTAAAAATTCAACCCAACATAGTTGAAATGAAAAGAAGAAAAACCGATTAGTAAAGAGATGCACACAAAATTTTGATACTGACACCCTGAACTTGTTTCAAGGTCTAAGCAGGAGAATATAACTAAATTGATGATTTAATATCAAGTCCAAAATTAAGTTAAATAAGTACTGGAAAATTTAAGCTTACAAATATATAGATACGTTTAATTCGCTACATGAAACCTTATATCAAAGAGCAACTAAATAAAAAGCATTAATAAATAATCTTTACTCATTCTTAAACTACAACCTCATAACTTCCATTTACATCAAAAGTATAACACTGAACCAACAAACCTAGACCTTGATTTTTTGTATCATCTGCAGAGTGAGACATGCTATTAAGGCTCTGATTACCCTCATTTTTTATTGAAATATCTACAGAACTAGGAGCAACTAAATTTAAACACACTTTTTCCTGCACTACACTTTCAATGGATGAAACAACTAACTCTTTTTCTCCGCTACCAAAAGATTTTGTTTTATCTAAAATAACCACAGATTTTGGATTAGCAAAAAATGGTTCAGAAATAATAATTCGGTTTGATTCTAATATTACCCAATATTTTTCTTTATATTCTTGAACATTTTGTATTTTAAAACTTTCTGAACCCAACCAATTTGTTTCTAGCAATTTAACTTGCCTAGTACCAGCTTCGAAATAAAAAATCTTTTGCTGAGTTTTAGGTAAATTAGCTGTATCTGGAAAAAGTTGTTTCAAAAATAAAATATTGGTATCTTCCATGTCATACACAGATAAGATTTGATCTTGATTAGCAAACTTAGCAATACTAAAAGACTCTATTTCTTCTGGTTTGGTAAGCTGTAAAGTTAAAAATCCGTCTATAGAATTAGTAATATTTTGGCTGGAAATTTTATTTAAACTGGAAATACTGCTATTAAACCAATTTGTATCGGCTGGGTCAATAATTTGCCTATTTAACCATAAATAATTTAAACTAAAACCCAAAGCAAAAGCTAACAACACACCAAAATATATTAAGGCTGTTTTCCACTTATTGTGGTAAATTCTAACAGAATTTGTAGAAACTTTCGGCTTTTTAATAAAGTTTTTGTCCATTTAGAATTGTTTTCTATTTAATAACAGTTACCACAGGAGGCTTATCTGTAAATTCTGCATCTACAGTGCTTGTTGTAAACTGAATATTTGTAAAATCAATATTGTATTTTATTAACCTTTCACCTCTTTGAGCTGTGTTCACAGTTATTTGTAAGTTGGTTGAATTAAGTTTTTTAAATTCAGTAATGGGATAAGCTTGAAGTTCTTTTACAACTCTTTGTCTTCCAAAATTAGGTAAAGAATAATAAACCCTTTCGCTTCCATCAATTTCAGCAACAGAAAATACCCAATATTCTTTGTTTTCAACTAGAACTGTATTTAAATTTACTAGATTAATAGTTGTAAAAATTACTTCATCCAAACTAGGGTTGTAAATAAATAATAGCTTATTTCTAAGTAAGCTTTTTGGTAGTGCAGCTTTATTATAAGCTGTTGCAAAAGGCTCTCTAGTAACTAATTCTTTGGGTATAGAAAGGAGTTGTTTTCCATCAGCAAAATCTAAAACTTTATAGCTGTTAACTTCTATCTGACTTGGTGGCTTAACTTTTTCTACCGCGTCTATGTACTTTTGCTCTACTTCGTTACTAA
This sequence comes from uncultured bacterium, assembly GCA_963704645.1. Lineage (GTDB taxonomy): Bacteria > Patescibacteriota > JACMRA01 > JACMRA01 > JACMRA01 > JBILXY01. Next base: position 302,473 of record OY969926.1, on the reverse strand, counting down.
ATCTGGAAGGATTATTTGATGTAGAGTTTACCACACTGCCTTGTGATGAATTTCCTTGAGTAAAAAAATAGTAAATTAGCACAACTAGCACCACAACTAGAATTGTAAAAGCAGCTAAAAGCCATTTTGGAATATAGAATTTATTTAGCAGGAACATAAATACCAATTAATTTACCACTACCAACTATTGGTGTACCAGGGCCAGCACCTTTTATAGAATAACCATTTTTCCATGTTTCGGCCCACCGTACGGCATTTCACCTCCATTATAAAAATTACCCTGGCCATCTGCAACAGCTATATCTCCAGCAGGATTAGTGCTTCTACCATAACCTGCAGCAACTACCACAATTGAACCTGCTGGAGCATTATATGGGCTATAGCTGGGGTTATCATTAACCAAGTTTCTTAAACCAAGTTCTGCCAAATGTTCGTTCCAATATAAACCTTGAGTAGTGGCTGATTCTTCATTTAAACTACCAAAAGGACCTGAACCGTTTATAGCAGCTTGAGTTAATGGGAAATTAGCAGTTCCATCTACTAACCCAAAACCACCAGCTTCAACAATATAGTTTGCAACATGAAACCAACATCGACTATCTGGGTCTTTGCCAGCTGAATTTCTTCTGGCAATTTCTAATAAGGTTGCACTTCCTTTTTCTTTCGATACTTCTGTAGTATTTATACCAGTTGGAGTTGTTCCATCTGGGCAAGGGTTACCAGAAGTTGAAGCAATAGAAGTTGCTGAAAAGTTGTTGGCAAGTATTTTATCTGAATTAGCACTGTAATAGGTAAGCATTCCCACCATAAAATCTGAATAATCATTCAATGCTGAAGCAGCACCTTTGGTTTTTTCAACAGTTTGCGTGGCAGAACTAGCATTTAACTGGGAATTTGTAGCATTCCCTTCAACCAATCTTAAATCTATATGAATATATGTACCATCAGGAGTAGCGCCTCTACTGCTTCCTGAAGAGCCTTGTTTACCTAATAAAGAACCTGGAGAAACGGCATCGCCCACTTTAACATTAATACTTTCCAAATGAGAATACACAGCTGTTTTATTAATACCTGGGTAATAAACACCTACTACATTTCCATAACTACCGTAATCGGTTGTGGCTGGACCAGGATTATCTATAAAAATTACTTGCCCTGGTAAATGAGAAACTATTGGGGCATTCCTAGACTCTTCATATTGCTTGCCTGGTGGGGCTAAAGTAAAATCTATACCTCCAGAACCATCCAACTGAGACAGTCTCTTGGTGCTTCTAAAACCAGAATCTTCAATATCATAAGAATTTCCAGGGGGTAGCCAAGCGTCTAAAGGTAAACCGCTTTGAGCTTGAACTCCTACACTTCCGAATGGATTAAAAGCTAGGAAATTTTGACTTTCTAATTGTTCAAGTTTGGCATTGTTGCTAGGTATAGAAGGTATATCATTAGCACCTCCACAAGTAATTATTTTATAGTTTCTTTCTGCAGCTTCTGCGTATGAATCTGAGGTAGTTTTATTTTGATCAGCACCTGCGCATGTTAACCAAGCATAAGCACCTTCGTATATATCAGACTTTTTACCAGGAGCACACTGAAAACTTATCTTTTCTTTTAATCCCTCTTCAATAACTTTCATTTGAATTGGAGGACTACTTAAAAATTCACTTGCACTGACAGATCTTCCCAGTGCCCTATTTCCCCATACTACAAGCTCTGGATTTTCTCCAACCTGAGCAATACCAAGAAAAGCATTGCCCGCACCCCCACGAACGCCCCAAGGATTAGAGTTAGCACCTGTCTCTGTTGGAGCTACCGAAAGTACAAATGCTATAGTTTCAGCTGAAACACCTGCTTCAGTACCAGCGGCAATAACCTCTCTAATAATTCCTACACTCATATTCCCATCTTGACTTAATACTCCACCATTACCTCTCCAAAGCGCAACTCTGTCTTGAGCATTTTTCCCTTGTAAATCTTTTTGCAAACAAAGAGTGCTTGTAGCTGAACTTTTATTATAACTACAAGGATCACTACTGGTTTTTGCAGGCTTGCATTTATCACCTAATTTTTCATTAAATTTCATTTTGTCTGCTCCTACAATTTCTGTAGTTTTTTGAGCAGCTGGGTTAATGCCAGGACAAGCCGAAAACACAACAACCATAAACATAAAGCCAATAATTATAGCTATTATTACTATAACTATTATCAGTGGAGCACCTAATGAAGCTAATGCAGCAACTGCTTGTGATATTAAACTTACAACCGCCTGACCGGCTCTGGCTAATAATTGTGCACCAGCTTTAGCAGCTTGACTTCCAACTTTTGAAGCTGCATTAGCACCAGTTTTAGCTACTGGTTTCAAAGCTTTTGTTATTTCAGGTATTCTATTTTGTGCGATTCTACCACCACCTCTACCTAAAGTATTAATTCCTCCCTGCTTTGGTAACTTTGTAACTTTAGGTAAATTTAAAGGTTGTTGAACCGAGGTAGGTTGAATTCCTCCTTGAGATGTTAGCTTTGAAGGAGGTGTTTGCAATCCTGGTTTTGTATTACCAGGCAAATTTCCTGAACTTGGTAATGACTCTGGGGTTGGAGTTGCATTTTGAGGTAGCCCATTGGAACTTGTAGGAACTTCACCTGGTTTTAACTGTGAAGTAGACGGAGGTTGTTGTGTCTCGCCTAATTTTGATTGTGACGGAGCTTCATTTTTTCCAGCAGAATCTAAATTTTTATCAGCAGATCTGCTACTTTCTTTAGGACTTGATTGTTGATCAGCAGGTTTTCCGGTTTCTCCGCCTTGCTCTGAACCAGTTTTACCCTCTGAAGTTTTGTCGCCAGTTTTTTCTGATCCTTCTTTACTATCTTTTGAATCTTTCCCATCAGTTTTATCACCCTCTTTTTGTTTTCTACCTCCATCAGAATTAGAACTTTCCTCATTTTCAGAAGATTGCTCCTCCTTACTTTCTGAAGGTTGTTTTTGATCACCTTCTTGTTTTTCTAAATTATTTTCCTCATCTTCAGGCTGATTATCAGAATCTTCTACATCTTTTGTAGATTTTTTTGGATTTCCGTCTTTAATATCATCTGGATCATAATCCTGCCCTTCTGCCTTATCTTGCTGATCTGTTTTACCTTTTTCAAGCTTTTCTTTTTTATAGCGAATATCATCTTCAGTATCATCCTCAAATTCATTCTTATTAGGCTTGTGTTCAGTTCTACCGTCTCCATCTTCGGTTGGCTGTTCATCATCTTTCTTGTTTTTGTCTTTATTCTTGCCCTCCTTAGATTCATCATCTTTTTGTTCTTCCTCCTCTTCCTTTTTTCGTCTATCATCTTCCTGATTATTGTTTACAGGTGGAGTTGTAACTGTATCTTGGGTTTTGTTTTGTGGTAAATCTTTAGCTAACTTAATTTCAAGTTTATCCCTTACTATACTTTGGAAGCCATCACCAGGTATATTATTATCTTTAAATGATTGTTCTATAGCACTATCTATCATTGCTGCACCACTACCTCTTTGCTCAATTTCTAAATTTTCATATTCCTTTTTAGGAACAAATCGTTCTGCATTTCCTACTAATTTTTCAACAATTTTTTCCACATAAGGGTTATCACCAAGCTTGTAAATTCCTTGTATTAATTGATTGTAAACATAAGGAAAATTATCTATTTCACCACCTTTGTAATCGAACAAATTATATTTTTTACCTACGGCAAATACTGCATCCTCGAAACCATTTATCTTTCCATTCCAACTATCTGCAGCATCTTGGAAAACATCAAAACTGTACCCACCTGTTGCAGGGGTAACTTTCTGATTATCTTGATCTTCGTTCACAAGGCTATTTTACCCTATAAAACAACTAAAGTCAAAAATAGTTTCAAATGTACGTTTGCATATTTTTTATGAGATTTAGATATAATAAATATTTCATGATTTTAAATTATTTTAGAATATATTAAAGTTTAAATTTATAGTTTTAATTCAAATAAATCTTTTTTTAAATGGAAAATTAATATTTTAATAGTTTCTTAAATTTCTGTTAAATTTGATTCAAGAGCCCTTTAATATATATAAAATAACTTTAATAGTAATGTTGACAAAACCTGTGGACAAGTGTAATTTGCTGATTGATAAAGGAAAGTTGGCTAAATAAATTGTTGATAGTTTACTAACAGCTTATTGGCTTTCTTTAGTTGAGAAAATATACTTAAAACTTATCCCAAATTTTTATGATGTTTTACAAACACTACCCCAAATTTTTCCAATACTTTTCCACAAGTTTTGTTCTAATTACCCTAACATTATTTATTTTAACTAATTTAGGTATTTTATATACTCCTGTAGCTAAAGCTTTACCTGAAACTTACAATCCTGGCATGGTTCTTACAGACCAAGATTTTTATTCTTTACCATTACGTTTTAGCTCTGCAGAAAAAATTCAAAAGTATTTAGAAGCAAACAACTCAATTTTAGCTACTTACCGTGTTGTAATTGGTTTGCAACCAGATGATGTTTTAATTCAAACCAGTACTTTTTCTTATCTACCTACATACTTGCAGCCAAAATTTACTGCTGGGCCAATTACAGGGCAAACTATAAGCGCTGCAGAGTTTATTTGGAAACTAACTCGTGAAGATATGGGAAATGGTTGTCATATGGGTTATGAAGGATTGTGTATAAACAACAGAATCTTACCCATGAACCCTGCTTTTATCTTAGCATTTTTAGATAAAGAAAATAGTTTAGTTACAGGGCCTTGTGCTATGCCAGATGCAGATATAAACAGTGCTTGTCCATACGGTAAGCCCGGAACTTTTAACAGCATCAATACCTTGCAATATCGTCTAGATAGGGCTGTAGGTTATATGTGTAGAGATATTCCTAAAGCAACAAGCACAAATTTTGCTGAAAGAGAGGCAGCCATAGCCAGATCTTGTTATGATAAAGACGATTTATACACTGGAAGTCCAGAAAACCCTGACTGGAAATATTTTAAAGGTTTTTACAAACAACTTTACTATGCGGTTAGGTTGCTAAGGTTAAGAAGTGAGCAGTGTAAAGTAGGTGGAACTTACGCTTTTATTGGTGCTGGAGGGCAATTTCAGGTTGGCAATACTGTTACAATACAAGGGCAAAGTATTAAGCTAGAAAATGGAATTACCTGTGCAATGTATATTTACACTCCAGGTTCGCAGCTTAATTTCTACAACATTTTCAAACGTATTGGTGGGGCTGTGGATTTGATAGAAATTAGAGGTTTGCCATCAGATTTTAGGCCGAAAAAAGCGTTTTTACCTAGGAAGATTTACTAGTGTTAATGAGGCTTGTCCAATAAATGAACATAGTTTCCGCTAGTCTAATGCAGGCATCTTATATAGTGTTTAAAAGTGGAAGAAATTTTAGATTATATTTTGGATTTCGTTTTCCCAAAGGAAATTAAGGGTGGGCAATATTTAACAACTGAAGATGATAAACAGTTTAGTCTTACCAGGTATACTTCTTGGGAAAGAAAGGTTGATATCGAAAATTCTAATCTATCTTATTCTATTCACAACTATTTTGAAGGTGCTGCATGGAATTCTGGTTTGTTGTGGAAAAGTATGGAGTCTAGTTTGCCTGATTTTGATGAAAAAGCTAATAGAAGCGAAGAAAGTAAAATCTATCCCGTTATACACGCCGCCTTATACAAAAATGACGTAATGAAGAGGCTTGTCCATCAAGCTAAGTTTAACTCGGAGTGGGTAATAGCTAAGCAAGTAGGTCAGCAGATTGGTGTTTTCCTGTATTCTTTATTAGATCAGAGGAGTTTTTTACTTTATGAAGAAATAATTATAACTTATATTCCTCCAGACATTAATAGGCTGAACCAAAGAGGCTTTCATTTGCCCAAAATTATAGCCGAGCAGGCCTTCAAAAAAATAAAAACACTATATAAAAACAAAAATTCATATTTCAACTCAAACATAGAGTTGAAGCCATCTCTGTGCGTCAATCGACTTGAGGCTAATCAAAGTAATAATGTGCATTTATTGGAAGCTTTATTGAAAAATAAAAATACTGAAAGACAAACCCAATTAACTAAAGAACAAAGACAGAAAAACATACAAAATACATTTGAAATAAACACCCAAAACATACAGAAATTAGATTTTCTAAACAAAAATATCTCAAATAATAACAAAAATCAAAATACCAAAGAATTAATAAACACTGCCAACTCAAAAAGTACACTTTGGATAATTATTGATGATGTAACAACAACAGGAGCCACTATAAATGAGGCTGCAGTTACTATTCAAAATTATTTCCAACAGTTTAATTGTACTAAAAATAATATAAAAATTGTAGGTTTATGCTGGTTATTCGCTGAGTAGAAGGTGTGATTTAGTATAGTAGATCGCTTGAGCTGTAGTAAACTGACTTGAGAGCTTGTTTAAGGCTCTAGAATGATGTGAATATGGTAAAACAAACTACCAATCACCACATCTTTAGTGTATATTTCACAAACAATTAGCTATGCTACAAGTTCTAAAAATTGCTCGGTAGATTTATCAAAGTTAATGGTACTTAATGATTTTAAGCCATTTCCTCTTATGGTGTTGTATCTACTAGGTTCATTTTTCCACAAGTTATACACAAGTTTCATATCTTCCGCTAAACTTTCTATGTTTGGTTGGCTTAGCCATCCGTTATTAAAGCTTAAAGCGTCTCTTAAACCAGGAACATTGTATCCAAGAGCTGGTGTTCCTAATGCGTTGGCTTCTATAACTATAATTCCCCAACCTTCTTTAATTGGTGTAGTTACAAGTAAATGTGCTTTCTGCATTAATTCATCCCTCTTTTGGTCACTAACTCTTCCAAAGAAAATGACATTTTCTTCTATTCCTAAACTTTTGGTCAATTCTTTAAGTTTATCTCCTTCTGTTCCCCAGCCTAGTACCCACAATTTGCTGTTGGCATGATCTTTTTGAAATATGCTAAAGGCTTTTAAAGTATGCTCTGGCTGTTTCATTTTACGCAGGCCAATTGTTAGCATTGTAAATTCTTCTTCTTTTTTTAGTGAATCTTCCAATTTAGCTAATGGTTCACCCGTTATTCCTTCGCTTAAAAGTTTAATTTTAGTCCTATCAAAACCATACCCACTAAGTTCGTTTAAAGTAGAGTTGGAAACTGTTGCAACTTTTCCTTTAAAAATTAGGGCGTAAAGGTAAAGTTGTATTTTCTCTAAGAAATATCCGAAAAAGTTAATTATTGGAACTAACCAATTTGGAAGCCCGGGAAAAACTGTTTGATGAAACCATAAAATATCTTGAACATGATGAATTAAGAATATTGTTTTCTTGTGATTGAACCAAAAAAGGTTGAAAAAGCTGCCAAAACAATTAAAAACATCAACTAACACAGTTGTTTCTTTACGGTATTTTCTAAAAAATACTACAGGCAACCAGTAGAAATATAAAGTGGAGCTGCCAACTCTGTGTATATTTACTCCTTCAACAGTTTCAAATTGTAGGCTGTTTTTATAGCCTGGTACTAAATGTGTTACAGTATGTCCTTCTGAGACTAACCTTTTAGATATTTCTTGGTGAAATAATTCTGCCCCTCCAGCGGCAGGGTTTTTAATGTCTTTCCAAGATAAAAATAGTATATTCATATTTTCGAAAGTTTTAGGTTAATCTTTAGGTTCTAATTTGCGTTCTGGCTCTATAAATTTGTTCCAGTAAAAGCTAATAAAAGGTGAAAAAATTGGATAAATTATATTTTTAAATGGAGAATATAGTATCCACAACCTAAAAACTGACATGGCCATAATAAAAGCTGTTTTAAAGGGTCTTTTAATTGTAGACTGTGTATCATCATCCCATTCTACTGGAACTTCTAAAATGTCACCCTGATTGTTTTTAATTGCAACTAATAAATTAACATCAAAAGCCATGTTAGAAATACTTAGAAAAGGTAGAATTTTCTCCACCATTGTTTTTCTAACTACTTTAGCTCCACATTGTGTATCTTTTATGCCCAAATTAAAACCTAAATTTATACCGATATGAAAGCCCCAACTAAAAATTTCTCTAAAAATAACCCTGTTGGAAACAACTGCACCAGGAATTTTTCTTGATCCAATAACCGCTTCTAAACTTGGTGTTACATCTAAAATTTTTATAAGCCTAATTAGGGTTTCGGCCGAGGTTGAGCCATCTGCATCTGTAAAAGCAATTAAGCTTGAGTTGGCATGTTTATAACCTTGCTTTATTGCGCCACCTTTACCTATTCTATCAGGATAAACTAGATACTTTAGCTCGTTATAATTTGTTTGAATTGATTCAATTACTTCTAAAGTTTTATCTGTAGTACCGTTAATTACTACTAAAATTTCAAAATTATTTGGAAAAGCTTTTCGGAAAGAGTCTAAATAAGAAATTAAAGGTGCTTCTATCCTTTTCTCCTCATTCATTGCTGGAATAATTAAAGTAACCAAGTTTGGTTTATTCATACTATAATTTTGTTCTACTTACAACCTTTGTCAAAAGCCATGATGTTATATAACATTTTGTAACTATATATGGCTAAAGCCGAAACTCAGAATAGTATCAAAATCATTTTAAACAAATCAAGCTTAAGAAAAGCCTATTCTTATTATTTAAAAGTTCTCGACACATCTTTACTGTTGTATTGTTCAGTTATAATTCAGCTTGAACCCAAATGAATTCTTTATTCCGATCTAAAAACTTGGGAACATCAATTAGATCTGCCTTTTGTAAATTGTTTTGTTTTGCTAGGCCAGCATTTACTTCTAAAACATATTTTGCCAAACCCTCTGAAGCTACGTTATCTGTGGAAAAAGGAGTGGTGTTTTCAGCAATATTAACAACTTTATAGTTCTGATCGATAAAAATAATATCTAAAGGAATTTTTGTGTTTTTCATCCAAAAGTATTGATAATTATTGTTTGGCATAACAAAAAGCATTCCACATTTTTGGCATAATTCTTTTCTGTACATTAAACCACGTTCAATTTCATCAGGCGAATTGGCTATTTCCACACTTTCTAAGTTCAATGCTAATTTTGAATCGGTAGTTCTAAAATTCTCAGTTTTCTGAAGATTGGATGAGCCAAATTTAAAAAATATACTGGGAAAAAACCAATAAATCATAAAACCAATTAAGTATATTAGAACAAGTGTCGATGTAGCAATAGCAAAATTCTTTAATAATTTGGAAGATTTTTCATTATTTTCAGGCATAATTTTATAGTTTAATGTTTTAAATATGATTGGGAATCTCCTTTGTGCTTTCCATGATATTTCTATAAGCTTGTTTGAATGCCAAAATAATAATTGTTAACAAAATTAGCTATAGGAAGGTTAAGCTTATCTGTAAATATTTGATGAATACTAACGGATTGAGATATCGTATAGTTTTTTGCTTGGCAAAGCTGTACAAAATATTCTGGTGCTGTGGTATAAAAAAAGTAGTTGAAATAACTTTGATTTAAGTAGTATTCTGGTATTTCTAAGCTTCCTTGGCTTAATGTTGGAAGTAAATCTGAAAGCCAGTGATAAATTTGTTTAGATAAACTGGCTGCAACATGAGAATTGTTAATAAATTGATTCGGTGAGTTTTGAATTTTATGTGTAACGTTGTTTTCTAGCTCAAAAATTACATCAGGTATTGCAATATAATCTAGGTTTTCAAAACTATCTGAAATTACTTGCTGTGCCTCTTGTAAACTTTTAAATTGTATTGAATTTACAAACTGACTTCCCCAAGGCAAGGCAAATGCCCACCAGTTTTGGTTTTTAAATTTTGTTAATAAAATATAGAAATATGCCTCTAATAAAGGGCTAAAATATTCTTGGCTTTTACTTAAATGGTATTCTAAAATAGATTTTGTTCTTGCCTCTAAATACCAAGAAATATACCAATCTCTGTTAGTTAAATTTTGCCCTGTGTCTGCCGCTAGTTCGTCGTCTAAAAAGCTGTTTCCTGCAAACCACAAAACGCTACCAAGTTCAATTTTTTGCCATAATTGCAAGCTTTGAACACTAATAGTAGGTTGGTTTAGTACTATTAGATTGGGTATGGTAAGTTGCTGTATTTCAGATAAAGAATTTGTAATTCCCTCTACTATGCCGTTAAATGAATATTGAATTATTAAATGAGGTTCTTTGTTTAAAGATCTAAGCTGTCTAATATAATCTAGTAGGTTTTGTTTATCCCAGTTTAAAGTGTTTTTATTAATATCTAAGCTTAAAATATTTAGTTGTCGTGCAATTAAAATATCTACAAATTTAGAAGGTAAAAGTGGATGAATTAAAACCGTAGAGCCTGTTTCTATGTGGTTCTTATCTAGTAAATTATTAAAAGCTAATTCTGAGCTAAAATGGGTGTAAGCGCTCCATCTACCTGCGTTTATTACTTTGTTGTTAAAATTTTCTAGCTGGCTGAAGTATTGTTTTTGCAAGAAAGATTTAATTGCCAAGCCTGTATACCAAGAGCCAGGTTTTTTTATAGCGTTATAAACTATTTTTAATTTTTCTAAAATTATATCATCTGACATGCCAAAATTGGTTTCCTTACCCTAAAATAACCTTTTATTTTTTATGTGTCAAAGTGTGTATAAAAGGTGAATTAGGAGTAGCTTCTAACAAACATAAATTCTGTATCTGGAAAAACTATTTGTGAGTAATTTGCAATGCTTTGTAAGTATACACTTTTTAAAGTAGGAAGTATTTCAGAGCGTTTTTCTTTAGAAACAAAACCTTCTTCTACATACAAAAACGGATCATTAATAATGCAAACTGCGCTTATTTGTGGGTTTTTCAAATTTGCAAAATAGCCTAAATTAGAAACTTTACCCACAACAATTCCTTTAAAACCATTTATAATTTTGGAGTTAATTTTAGTTAAACTTCCAGATTCACCCAAAACTAAATATTGGTTGTATTTAAATCCTTCAACTAACCTTTTCTGGCAATCTTTTAAACTGGAATTTTGACCCGCCAATACTAAGCAGATTTTCCCTGTTTCCAAAGATTTCTCGTATAAATTTAGTAATATATTCTCTAAATTATTTTCGTTTGGAAGAATTATATTCTTTTTCTGGGAAAAGTTTATTTTTACACCCTCAAAACTTTTAACTAAATTCAGGCTGTAGCAAAAATCTTTCCAAGCATTGATATCAAGGTGAGTGATAATTTCTTTAATGTTGTTTTTGGCTATTATATTTTCCACAAAATTGCTTAAGCTAAACTCTGTGTTTTTTGTTAATATAACTAGTCTACCATTTTGGTTATGGACTTTGTAAATATTGTTTGGAAATAGATTAAATTTGGTAATTTCGTTTGTAAAATTTTCATATATTGCCTTCAATACAACATTATTTGTTTCTAAAACACGTGTTTTTAAATCTTCAATAATCTCGTGAATCTGGCTAATCTGTTTTTTAATATTTAACACAGCTAAATCTGAACTATCTGGCAAAAAAGTGTATTCGTAATTTTGAAATAAATTTTGCAGGTGGAAGAATAGGAAATCGTGGTTGGCACTAAACTTTTTAAGTAACTCTGAATAAGATAAATTACTTTGATTTGATGTGTTAATTTCTTTTATTTTATCTATGTTTTCATTTAATATTAAAGCTAAATCTGCTGCCTTCCCTAATTCTAAAGAAGAATAAACAATTTGTTTTGTTTGGCTAATTATTTTTTCAGGCATTTCCCAAACTCCAAGGTTTTTTTCTAATTCATATTTTACCAAGCTGTTTAATACAATAAAGTTAAGATTGTAAGAACTTTCTCCAAAAGCATGTATTTTAAAATTCAAATTATGGTTTAATTTCTTTTTTAGAAGTATGAAATAAATTTGGTGAAGCAGGAAATTAAGAACTTTACCGTGTTGTTGCAAACACAAAAATCTTATTTTATGCTCTTCTTCGCTAGTAAAGTAAGAAAATAGATTTTCAAAGCTTGGTTTGGCCAGTTGACCATTAGCTAAAACGTTCAGTTTAAGTTTAACAACTTGTTTTTCTTCACTTTTAATAATGTCGTTCTTCCCAACATTTTCATTTTCTTCATTCAACACTTTATTCTCATTGCTTAATTTATTTTCTAGCTGACCAAATTTATCATTAGAAAAGTTTTTTGGATAAAAATTAAAGTTGAATTGAAAATATTCCTTCTGAAAATTGTTAGCAAATTCAGCTGATATAGGCAGTTTAATAAATTCAGCAAGTAAAAAGTTGGCGGTATGAATGCATAAATAAGTATCATACAAAGCTCTGTGAGCTGCAAGAGTGTTTAATAAATTTTCTTCAAGTCCTAGATCTGTGGCTTTAAAACCAATTACGCCCTGAATATACTCCAAATTAATAGCGTAAAATTCTGGTAGCAGCAGCTTTGCCCAATCTAGCGTATCAATTAGCTTCACTTCTGGTAAATACCATTTTTCTGAGTGTAAAAAAGATTCGTCAAAACCAATGCTGTGGCCAATAATAGCTTCAACTTTTGGTTGCGTATCAAGCCAATCTGCCCATTCTTCCATAACTTTAGACTTATTTTTTGCAATACTTAGATCCAAATTGCTAATGCCAGTTAATTTTTCAATTTTTTGATCTATGGCTACTTGCGGTTTAATTAAACTTTGATAGCTGCTAATTGGTTTGAATTTAAGGCTTTGTTCATCAAATTGGCCTATTACGCCTGCAATTTCAATAATCTCACCAGAGCTAGGTGTTAAAGAACTTGTCTCTGTGTCTAAAAATAGAAAATACATATTAATTTAATTGACTAAGTTAAGCTTAATGTCTAGAAACTAAATATGTCTTTCGTAAAATTGGGTTCCGACGCTGTATCAAAAGTAGCCAAGCTAGCAAGAATTTCCAAAGAGTTAAGCCCTGATAAGTTGGCTAAGTATGAATTAGAACTAAACTCTATATTAGAGCATGTATCTGAGCTACAAAAAGTTGATGTTTCTTCAATTCAACCAATGGCCGGGATGAGAACAATTTCTGTAGATGATTTACGAGCCGACCAACCAGATTCAGATGCTGAAAATTATGCTAAAGTTCGTTCTAATATTATTTCCAACTTTCCAGAAAAACAAGGTGATTACTTAGTTATTTCTGGTATTTTCCAATAAGATAAAGTAATATGCAGCTAGAAGACATTGCCGTTTTAAGAAAGAAAAAAATTTATAGGTTTCTAGAGTCTCTTGTTGGCTACACCTCATTATTTATTCTCAGTTGTGTTTTACTTTTAAGTTTAAGCTCTCAGTTTTCTTTGCTTGGCCCTTCAATTTTGGCAATTTTGCTAATTATTTACAGTTTTTTCTGGGTTTTGAAATTTAGTTTAAATTTAATTCATACTCTTCATACATATCAACAAGCTAGGCGATGGGAAACATTTAATTTTATTGATTTTTGGCAGATTTATAAGCATGGCAAGTTGAAAGAAAGAAAAGCTGCATTTGATTTGCTCGAGTCTTTGAAAGATAAATTTAAAAATAGAATTGGATGGGAAAATGAAATAAGTTACGACATTAAAAGGCTGAAAGAGCTGCAAGGTACTAAGTTTGGCAATATTGATGAAGTTAAGCATGTGGCAATTTTTTCTATAGTAAAAGAACCCTCTGAGGTTTTGATAAGATCTTTAGAAAGCTTGTATTCTTGCGGATATGATTTAGATAAACTAGTAGTTTTTGTTACTCAAGAAGCTAGAGCGGGCGAAGAGCACAACAGCTCAATTTTCAATGATGTTTCTAAAGTAGAACATTTTCAAGCTTATAACTGGCAGGAAAATGATTTAGACATTGTATATAAAAACAGTCATTTTAATTCAGCCTATTCAAACACTGAGCCTATTAAGCACAGTTGGGAAAAAGACAAGCTTACAATAATTTTTGTTCAACATCCAGATGGTTTAATTGGGGAAATTAAGGGTAAAGCTAGTAATGAAGACTGGGGTGCAAGACAAGCTTCGTTATGGTTAAAAAGTAGAAATGTAGATGAAGAATTGGCCTTAGTAACAAGCTTCGATGCGGATAGTAAAGTTTCTCCACAGTTTTTCCACAACTTATCATACAAGTTTTGTATTACCGAAGACAGATTCAGAAGAGGTTTTCAGCCTGTTCATGTATATTCTAATAACTTTTTTGAGACAGGAATGTGGCCACGCCAAGTAGCCTCAGAAAATACATTGTCTAATATGAAGAATATGGGCTTAGATGGTGAAGCTTATTTGTTTGCTATTTATTCAGTTCCTTTAAAAACAGTTCAGGAAGCAAATTTTTGGCAGCGTGAAGTTATAGCCGAAGATTCAATGCTTTTCATTAAGTCATTAATACTTTTTGGCGGTAACTTTAAAATTGTACCTTTCTACGGTATACACGAAGGTGACGCTGTAGAAGCAGATGATTATTTTGAAGCAATTTCTAACCAATATAAACAGTTGCAACGTTGGGCATGGGGAGGAATGGAGAACTTTCCATACATGGCCTATCATTTCTTTTTCAGCCCATTTGGCCACAATATACCTCTAAGAGGTCGTATAAAACACGTGTTTTTATTATTTACAAACCATGTTTATTGGGCTACAACAGCATTATTGTTTTCGGCGGGAATTGCTTTGCCACAACTTCTTGGAGGAGAGGTTTTTAGGCAAACCCCAATTTCTCAAAACCTATCAATTTTTGCACAATATTTTGCATGGATTGGCTATATTTTCGCAATTATTTATGGTTACATTACTTACCGTTATATTAGTTACAGAGCACTAAGAAAAAGAAAAATTAGTTTCTATGAAACCTTGTTGCTAGTAATTCAATGGTCGTTCTTCCCAATAGTATTTGGCTTAATGAGCTTCCCCGCGCTAGACGCACAAATTAAAGGAATTAGAGGGAAATATTTAGGCTATTGGGTGACACCGAAGAAGTAGAAGTGAAATTTAAAATTAAGAATTAAAAAGTGATAAAACTAATTAAAATACCAATCTTGTATAAATTTAATACACATATTTTGAATTTGAATTAACTGTAAACATAAGTTTTTCCCACGGCCTAATCATTATAACTATATAGAACTAAATTCTTTATAAAAACTCTTTACAAAGTAAAAACTCTGTGCGTTAAATTATTAATTGATGACTTTGAATTCAATTAAATTTATTTATTTCGGAGAATATTAATATGACGAGGGGACTTTATGGTGACGCAGCAGGCAGAATTCCTGTTGAATTTGATTCAAGTAGATTTTTAAACTCTGAAATCTATCTTCCTAACGACTTAGCCACATTCTTTGAATACATTGATTCTTATATTTTGGATGGGTGGACGTATAGAATTGATATTGAGTTTAGAGACACTAGAAGGTCTCATGTGTCAACAAGTTCATTTAAATCTGCATATTCAGCTAAATTATGGCTGAACCATTATAGTAAGGATATACCAGCTATATCCAGAGTAATTGTTTCTAAAGAGGAGGTTGATTAAATATACAACAAGCCCTATTTCCCACGGGCTTTGTTTTTTGCTCAAAACTTGTACTGCTTTGACAATTGCCCTAAGTTGAATAACTTTTAGAATAGGCGGGGATGCCGTTTTAGATTGACAGCTGGATGACAATTAGTTGATGCCGAGAGGTGTGATACCATACATCTAAAAAACCATAAATGCAAATAATAGCATTAACTCCTTTGCGGACCGCGTACAAAGCTATGCTGATTCAGTTTTAGCTGCAGTTCGTTCAGGCGTACCAGACAAAGTCGCCGTATACGCTTAATCAATGATTAAATAATGTAACGGTTGAACTTTACTTTGGTATATCCAAATAAGCATTAGCTGTGCATAGTTAGGCCTGTTTGTTTAGTTTACCCACAACCAAATGCACCCTGTATTTCAGCTTGGCACTCGCTGTTTACTTGTACTTTGTTTGCCTATTGATCGGGGTTTGTTGTTTTTCTTCCTTTGATACAAAATTACTAAAATAACTATGTTTTCGGTCTGAAAAAATTGGCTAATTATATTCCAGCTGGACGGGGGTGCGACTCCCCCCATCTCCACCATTTAAAAGAATTTTTTAAAGTTATGTTTCATCAAGAAATGAAAGTTTGTTATTATATAGGTAAAAATAACTATGGAAATATAGTTTTATTTGAAGGTTTTATTCTTTTGGAGGTAGAAAATAGTCATCAGGTTGAAATAATTCGTAGCGCTCAACAGACTTCACCACTAATCCATGACTTTATAGATAAAAAGTTTGTATTTAGTGATCAAATTTTAGCGGTAAAAATGCTTGAAAGAATAAAAGAAAATAAAGTTGTTTATCCTCATTAATTTATTAAAATGAATGTTATTTAAATATGGATAGTTTAAAGATAAGTAAAATAAATATTAATGGTGTTACGTTAGAATTTCCTACTAACGAATTTCAGTGTTTTAGCTCAAAGAAACAAATTACAATTATTGATGAATATAATAATGCCTATGCTGAATCAAGTTTTAAAAGTTCTGAATATCTTACCACTCTTAAAGGCTTAAAAATTGCCTGGACTGCCAAGCTTGTTGATATTTTTCCTTCGGCTGATAAATGGAAAATACCTATACTTATATTTGAATCAAATTCAATAATTCTAAAAGTTGTTGACTTTAAAAAAGATTATATTTCAATAAAAAGGAACGATATGGTATTAATTACTGGAAAAGTTTTAAGCGCGGTATATACAGAACAGGGATCTCGTAATTTTTTAGAATTTGCAGTTGATAGTTTTAATTTTGAGGAGGACGAAGATAATCACTATTCAATTTTGGTTCTGTAAACTGCCCTCAGAGTTTTGCATACTCTAACCCATTGCCAAGGGCACTTTTTTACACCTTAACTTTTTTGCTGGTTTTTGGTTTGATTAAATTTTGAGAGGTGAAGATTACACCATTATCTATCATTATCCCGTTGAAACCAGATCTGTTTATGAACAATTTATTGTGTTTTACTTCTAAAGCTGAATTAATATTTTTAATAAATGGGTCGTTAGGTTCAACAATAACTATTCTACTAATCGCAGACCTTTCTTCTAGCTCTAAATTTTTCTTTAATATACCAATTATATAATCTAAAGTTTTAGACTGATCCATATATGCCCAACGAGAGCTAACAACTAAATCCCATTCAGGCTTATTTTCTTCTCTTTGTAATAAAGCAAACAAACTAAATTCACCCTTTTCTTTTGAAAGATATTTTTCAATTTCCAACACTTTGGAAAAGAATTTTTTTGAGTCAAAGTTTAGAAGCATATTACCAAGTATTAATTTCATTGTATAAAGTTTTGCAAGTTTCAATTATTAATTCAGTTTCTTGCAAGGTTATTTTATTTACTTTACTATATCTGATCTCTGGTGACCATTCTAAAATTACACCCCATTCCTTTTTAAACTTATCTTTAAAATTAGTTTGATCAGTTTTAATTGGCATTATAATTTCTAGAAGCTTTTCAAAATTATGCTCTCTTAAATTAGATAAGATGTTAAAATCTTCCTTTACCGAAGGGAAACCGAATACCTTTAGTGGAATTAGTTTGGCTATTACTGCTTTTAAAGAATATTCTACGACATAGCCAGCTAAATAATAAGCTCCGTCATACCTTTTATTTTTAACCAATATCTCCGCATCTTTCAATCTAGAAATTGCCATTGCTCGTAACTCTGAAGAAAGTAACATTTTTAAAATCAAACTGACATCTAAAACGGAGTCAACAAATTTTGTGTTCAATTGTTGGACGATAGGTATAAATAGGTTATTTAGTCCAAACTATGAACCAGAGAAAGCTTTGACAAAAGTTGATAATGGGGTAAACTAAATTACATTTTCATTTTGCATAAAATAAGATACAATTAAAGCATTATAAAATCTTTTATGACCAATAACTCTAAATCTTTAAAGTTAGCCCAAATAATCCTTTCTAAGGTTGGTGTTTGTGATTATTGGAAACTTTTAAAATTAATGTATTTTATAGACTTTGAAAGCTATTTTGTTACAGGTAAGCCAATTACAGAAAATGTTTACTATCATTTACCCTATGGCCCTGTTCCTAATAATTATAAAAATGATTTAATTAAAAAAGGTGAAGATGAAGGGTTGTGGGAGGTTTTTGGAAACCATAATATTATTTTGCTTCAGAAAGATGGTTTAGAAACTAGTAATTTTAGTAAAATTGAAGATGTTATTATTGAATTAATTCTTGGTAAATATGGCAATTTATCTGGAAAAGAACTGGTTGCATTGTCTCATGATGATCCACCTTGGTATTTAACTTCTGCTAATGATAAAATAGATTACGAGTTAGTAAAATGGAGGGAAAGTGAAATTACTGAAGATGAAGATATCACTGAAAAAGTACTAGATGCCTAAAATAACTAGGTCGTGTAAAAAAGTTTTAGATAGGTTAGAAAAAAACAGACCAAAGCTTTCAAAACAAGTATCTAAAAAGTTGATTGAATTTCATATTAACAAACAAGGGAAGAATGGTTTGCTTTCATCTTCGGGCAAAAATAATGTATTTAAGTTATATTTAACAACTCCTTTTGGTGCATTTAGGCTTATTGTAATTGATAATGTTTTGGTGGATATTGTTCTTATAGATATTTATTTTAAAGGGGATAAACAAGATTTAACTCAGATTGAGTATAAAAATTTAAAGTTAATTTTATTAAATGCAGAAAGTGATAATTTTTGGTTGGAATTGGAAGAAATTTAGTCCAAACTGGCAACTGGAAACCCCAGACAAGAAATGATTGAAGCAATAATAAATATTCAAATTAGCGAAGAAGAGATTTTGGGTATAGTTAGCCCTTTAAAATAAATTTAATATGTCTGAAAAAATATTAAAAATTAATCAAAACAATCCAACAGTTTTAGAATATAAAGCTGCGTTTAAGCGTGGTTTTGAAGGTTTGAATGATGAACAAAAACAACTTGTACTAGATTCTGCAAAAAAGTCTGAAATTGCTAATATTTGAAATATGAAGATGGTTCATAAAAAGTTTGCTTTTACAAGGTTTCTTAACTCGGTAAAGTCTTTCTTCAGTGCTAAAACTAATTCTTAGTAATATTATTTGTTCATTTTCTGTTGTATATAGAAAACAATCTTAGTAAATAAATCTAGAAATAAATATATTATTGCGCTTGTTTCCAAGGTTATTAAGTTTAAACCTTCGTTTGAAAATAGAAATACAATTGGGAAAACACACCATCCGAATAAAATGTATGGGTTTAAAGATGAAAGGTTTTTAGACTTTGTGCTGTAAATTTCATATAATAGCTTAGCAAAGGCAATTGAACTTATAGCAAAGAATGCCCATTTATATTCATTAACACTTACCGAAGACAAAGCCCCTGTGAACATTACAATTGCA
Organism: uncultured bacterium; assembly: GCA_963704645.1. GTDB lineage: Bacteria > Patescibacteriota > JACMRA01 > JACMRA01 > JACMRA01 > JBILXY01. The sequence goes on along the minus strand of OY969926.1, from coordinate 283,071 downwards.
GTTAGAAAAATGTTTGAAATTTGTTTTGAAAGATCTAGACCAACCTTTTTGGAGATTTCATATACCAATAAAGAGCAGCTAATGCCGTATCCTATCCATCTTGTCCAATATAAATCATTAGTAACATAATTTCCTTCAAGCATAATTAAATAAGAAGTTAAGGTTATAAAACTAACTAAAAAAGCCGAGTTAAAACCTTCTTTAGGCTTTAAAATAAAGTAAATTGAAGAGATTATGAATAAAATTATTCCAGAAGTTAAAATTGCAGACATTTGTATTTTTGTTTAAAACAAACTTATTTTAGCTTGCAAAAAAGCTCATGTCAAAAGTAAAACTATACTTTAGCTTACTAATTGTTATTTTATCTATATCTTAGAGTCGATATTCTTAATTACGTTTTCAAGCCTATAACTTGTTTGTTCAACTGGTAAAAGTGAAACATTTTCCGACAAACTATCTTCTGCATAATAACCAAATGGATTGTCTAAATCTTTTATTAAATAAATCATATATACCAAAACAAAGCTTACGAAACCTGTAAAAATTAACCCTTCTATGGTTGAATTTCCAATGTTAATAAACAACATCCCCAGTGTAATTATGGTAGTTATAATTTCTGCAATTGCATAACCAGCGCCCAAAAAGGAAGTTTCACGAATTGTATGAATTCTATTGGTTATTCTTCTTAATTGATTTTGTTCTTGCTTCAGCCTAAAAATAAAATTGGGTTGGGTTAACGGTTCAAATTTAGAAAAGTAATTATTTAGATCAAAAATTCTGTCCCTTAAGGCTTCTGTTTTTTCTTGTTTGTTAAACCATTTTAAAATACTTTTTGTAAGTTGATCTATTTTAGATATATATTCTAAAGCAATTTCAGACTTTGTGTTTTTATAAATTATCCATCCCTCGTCGGCTAAACTTTCTAGGCTTGCGGCTAAATCACCAGGTAATTTTTCACTTTCTTTATAATCGGCCAGTACGCCTGAAATTAAGAATCCAAACAAAAATATATTTGCTGAAATTAAAGCCGTGAAAAGGTTATTTAATTCAAATCTATCGTATCCAAAAAAACTTGTAAAATATTTTGCAACAACTATTACAATAATTAACGGTGTTATTTTTAAGGCAATAGACCACCTGTTGTTAAAGGGAAGTCTTCGAATTAGTTTGGACATCTATATAATTTATACAAAATAAGAATTTATTGTAAAATATATCTTTCATAAATATTATCTTTCATAAATATTATTAAGGGTATCTATATATTTCTTTCAGTTTATGATAAAATTGTGTGTGGGTTTAAACTTGCTAAAAATTGTAAACAGTTTATTAATTTATATTGTTGAAGTTGATTACTAGTGGGGAAAATGTTAGAGTCTGATCAGATTAAAACTATAATTCCATTTTCTGTTGAATTGTTCATTGAAGTTTTCGGTATTATTATTGAGAATGAGAATGATGAGAAAGATAATGAACGGGTTAAAATATTTTTAAAGTCCGATGAGATTATATCTTTAAAAGAAAGTCTATTTAATTTATTTGGAGCGGTTGAAGTTGCTAGAGTTGCTAATGTTGCTTCTAGCAAGGGAATATATTCTGTTGTGGCTAAGTGTATAAGTAAGAATAATAACCATGAAATTATTGTAGCTTTTCTGTATACTGGTATTAGTAGCAAAGAAGAATGTGTTGGCACTTTTGTTTTGGAAATTAACCCTGAAGGTGCAGAAGCAAGCGTTCTTGTAAAAAATGGGCTTGATCTGGACGTGAACATTAGACTAATTCACAAGTCTGATAATTCAATTATCCAGAAGCCAGCTTACCCTTCCTGTTTCAGAATTTATGACTTTGTAAATTGGAAAATTGATTGGCTGAATAGCCAGTTGGGCAGCGCAGATGTTAGTTTTCTCGGCTGTCAATATTAATTTATTTTTAGGGGGTTTTCAGTTATCTGTGAACCTCTTTTTCTTTACAATAATTTTGGTTTATATTTCTAAATGTGGTGTAAATAAAACTCTAAATTATGTCTTTCCAAGCCTATATTGATAACATTTTTGCTAAAACAGGTAAAACTCCAGCAGATTTTAAAAAACTTGCCGAAAAAAAAGGCTTTATTGCTAATAATTTGCTTGTAAAAACTGTAAAAGCTACAGAGGTGACTAATTGGCTTAAAGAAGAATTCCAGCTAGGTCATGGTCATGCAATGGCAATTTACGCTACTTTTAAAGGGGCGAAGGGTGATGATAAAAGTTTGAACAACTAATCGCTTTAAAAATGTAAACTTGCTAAAAGTTTAATGTAGTATTTGTATTAAATGGATTTGAATTGTAGGAGTTATTGTTTTGATTTATTTTGGAATTGATGACCTAAGCTCAATATTACCCTTAAGTATTAACTTAATTGCAGTAACTTTTTTATTAATTGATGAAGCTAGTAAGATTCCTCTAAACAAAATGTTCAAGGGTAATTTAAATAGACTGCTCTGGCCATATTTCCCTGGCATTGTTGTAAGTAGTGAAGTTACATTGTTGTATAAACCATTAGAAATTTCAACCTTAGTTATAAAATGTACAGTTGATAACAACGAAATCTTAATTGTTTTTTTGTATACTGGCTATTCCTGGGAAGATAATCATATTGGAACATTTTTCTTAGAAAATAGACTGGGTTATGCTCAGGCAACTTTATTTTTGAAGAGGGAATACTGCTTGAAAGTAGGAATAGGGCATGTGTCTGAAAACATAGAAGCACTGAGGAAGGGTTTCACTATACTTCGGTTTATAGCTCATGTACGTGGGAAATAGTTAATAACTCTAATTCTCCGCTAAACTCTGTAGATTTTTGGTATAGTACTGATTAATAATCTTCATTGTTCGTCTCTCATTAGTTTGAGAGACTTTTTCATTTATAAACAATATTTATGAGATTTTGCGATCAATTGTAATTATCTCCTGCTGCTTTATATTCAATTACCATCAATAATTAAGAGTTGCTTGGAAAAGATAGCTAGTGGAGACAATCTTTTATAATAATTCAAATTAGTTTGACATGCTATAAATTTAAACAGTTTAAATGATAATAATTTTTAGTAATTGTTTAAAACTTAATGAAAAATTTTAGACCATAAAGCTATGCAAAATTCAAAACTAATCCCACACAATTTTTCTGTAATAATAAATGCCAGTGTAGAAACTGTGTGGCACAAAATGTTAGATCTAGAAACCTATAAGATATGGACCTCCGAGTTTGATAAATCGTCTTATTATGAAGGAAGCTGGGAGCAAGACCAAAATATTCTGTTTAAATCGGCAGATGGCCGTGGTATAGCCGGAAAAATATCTAAAAATGAGCATCTAAAACTTATTGAAATTACATACCAAAGCTGGTTACTTCCCGGCGGAGTTGCTGATACTGAATCGGAGGGTTCTTTAAATTCTAAAGGTGCAATTGAAAGCTATACTTTTAGCAGTTTATCTGAAGATTCAACAAGGGTTGATATTTTTGTTGAAGTTAGAGATGAATTTATTGATTTTATGAAAGATCAATGGCCAAAAGCCCTTAACAAATTAAAAGAAATTTGTGAATCAGACGAGGTAAGCAAAAATAGTTTTTAATAAATCTATTATTTAGACTGTTCTCAGATATAACCTTATAATACCTTATGAAATATAAATTCCAAAATGTTGATGAATATATTCAAGACTTCCCAGAACAAACTGAACAAATTCTACAGAAAATTAGAGAAATTGTTAAGGAAATATCACCAGAAGCGATTGAATTAATTAGCTATCAAATGCCAAGTTTCAAGCTTAATGGCAAAAATTTAGTTCACTTTGCAGGTTACGCCAAGCATATTGGTTTTTATCCTCTCCCTGCAGGGATAATTGCTTTTGAGAAAGAATTGGAGATTTATAAACATGCCAAAGGCTCGGCTCAGTTTCCGCTTGATAAAGAAATACCCTATAATTTAATTAGAAAAATAGTCCAGTACCGCGTAGCTGAAACTTTAGAAAAATAGTCCAAACTAGAAAGTTGTTGCTATTTGTTTTATGTTTGACATCATATACTTAGGTCAACAATGTTTTTTATAGGCTTAAAACAATTTCAAACATGTCCAACATAAACACTTTCAAAGAATACGATGATTTCATTAAAGAAATTTCTTCTCATTATGCTGTTACAGACCCAGCCCACAGACTAGAATTGGTAACTTTTGGTTTACTGGAAGAAGCTGGTGAGGTTGCAGGAAAAATGAAACGTAGATATAGAGAAGGTAATTTTGATGTAAAAGAAGTTGCTAAAGAACTAGGTGATGTGCTTGGTTATTTAACATGTATTTGCAACGAATTAGGCATTCCCTTAGAAGAAGTTGTAAATATTAATCAGGAAAAATTGTTAAGTAGAAAGCAATCTAAAACCCTAGTTGGTTCTGGGGATAATAGGTAAAAACAATAAATATTGTTAATTATTGATCATTACTAATTTTCACATTTAATTTCCTCTTCCTAGTTACAAAGAACAGTACCGCTATAGTTCCAAGAGATATTATAATAGCTGGTAAGGCATATCCTCCTGTTCTAACAAGGGTTAATAAGGTTGGAGCTGGAGTAATTTTTATCTCAGCATTAGCCGATGCAACTGCTAGGTTTGTTGTTGTATCAATAATGGAAGTTGTACCTTGAATACTATTTTGTAAGTTGGCTTTAGGGGTTACATCAAAGACAATTGGAATAGTTTGGTTTGGCTGGGCGTTAAGGATAGTAACTTTAAGTTGAGAGTCAGATAATACTATGAAACTTACGGTTGTAGCAGTTGGTAGAGTTTGAGCATTAGCTGTAATAGAGAATAGAGAAACAAGACTATTTAGCTCTAAGAAACTAAGATACTTGTTGCCCACTATACTTCCTTCTCTGGCAGTACCTGTGATGAAGTTTAACTTAGTTGTATCTATGTTAATTGTTGTTTCAATTTTCTGTACTACAAAGTTATTAGGATTTCTAATATCTGCTTGAATCTTTAAGGGTTGATTAAGAAGAATATCTACATCTTGTTTTTCTTTGTATAGTGTTAATTGAACGTTTTGTATTACTGGTACAACTACTGCTATAGGATTAACTGTGATACTAACTATTGCTACATTGCTTTGGCCATCGGCGTTACAGGCTTTGTAGGTAAAGCTGTCTGTACCTGTGAAGTTGTTAGCAGGAGTGTAGACAATTGCTGTATTGGTAATAACTACACTTCCTCCGGCTGTAGATTGTGAAGCTGTAGGAGTTGTTGTTCCTCCGCTTGGTATACTGAAAACAGAGTCAGTACAGATACTGGTGGCTAAAGTATCGTTGCCCAATACTTGTATAGTTGTAGGTGTATTGATGTTTAGAGTTGCTGTGTCGTTTACGGCTGTTGGTAATAGTAAGATTATGTTTAGTGTTACTGTAGCTGTATTAGAAGTACCGTTATTATTATCTTTTACTGTATAGGTGAAAGTATCGGTTGAGGTGGTAGTGTATAGAGCTGGGCTTGGAGTATAGATAGCTTTTCCAAAGTTGGGGCTAGATGGTGTTGTATCAACAGTTACTGTTCCTTTAGTTGGATTAGTTAGAATAACAACCGAAGCTGGGTTAATAGTTCCATCCGGGTCAGAGTCGTTAGATAGTATATCAATTGTGATAGCAGAGTTTTTACCCCCACTCGCAGTATCGTTATTAGCAAGAGGAAGCTGATTAGCCGGAGGAACTGTTACATTTACGGTTGCTAAGGCTATGTTGGAAATATGGTTTTCAGTGTCTTTAATAGTATAGCTAAAAGTATCGGTTGATGATGTAGTGAACTGAGCTGGGTCTGGAGTATAGGTAACTTTTCCAAGATCAGGACTGCCTAGGGTTGTGTTAACAGTTACTGTTCCTTTGGTAGGAGTTGTTACAATAACAACTGAAGCAGGGTCTAGAGCAGCTGAAGTAGCTGTATCGTTGTTTTTAACATCTATGGTAACTGGATTGGCAGACAAGGTACTTGCAATATCTGGGTTAGCAATTGGGTTTACAATTACATTTACTGTTACTATGGCAGCGTTAGATACTGTTCCATCATTATCTTTAATTGTGTAAGAGAAAGTATCTGCTTGGTTGGTAGTAAAGCTTGCTGTAGTGGCTGTATAGATTCCAATACCTGTAACTGGGTTAATAACTACATTACCTTTAGTAGGTGTTGTTACAACAGTTACACTAGTTAAGTCTAAAGAGCCGTCAGTGTCAGTATCGTTAGCTGGTAAGTTTATGGCTATTGGAGAATTAGAAACTGTATTGGCTGTATCCGGGTTTGCTACTGGAGCTGTGTTTGGATTTACTGTTACATTTACAGTGGCAACGTTACTTGGATTACCTGCAGGGTCACAAGCTGTGTAGGTAAAGCTAGTAGAACCAGAGAAAGTAGGGTTTGGTGTAAATACAAGTTGTTCTGTACCAGAGATAATAGTTTTTACTATGTTTCCATTACTTAGTGTAGATAGAGGAGAACAGATAGTTAAAGTTTGTCCACTTGGGTCTGTGTCGTTTGCTATAATGTTTATTGTTACAAATTCATTTTGGTTTACTGTTGCTGTATCGTTTAAGGCTACTGGGTTTACTGCTGTAACGTTTACTACTACTGAAACAGGAGAAGAAGGGTTAGTACCTATTTCTGTGCTACATGCAGTGTAGGTAAAGCTAACTGTTCCAAAGTAACCTACAGTTGGAGTGAATAGTACTTTGTCTACCAAGCTACCGTCTGTACCTGCTGGTACAATAGTAGCTGTTGCATTGTTTACAGAACCTGGAAGTAAAGTAATTGAACCTACACAGATATTAGTTGTGTTAGTGTCATTTGCTAGTATGTCTATTGTAACTGGGGTAGATTCTGGAGTGGTTATTGAGTCTGGGTTGGCTTCGGGTTGAAGTACTTCTTCTTCATAAGTATAACCTTGAACCAAAGTAAAAGTATTACCATAGCTATCGTTAATAACCACATCCACAGGGCCTGCAGGATGAGCAGGAGTATATGCAGTAATTGTAGAAGGATCTACTTGAACTACTGAAGTTGCTTGTAGACCGTCGAAGGTCATTGAGGGGGTTGTTATGGTAGGTGGATTTGAGTTTGAAGACGAAGCATCGAAAACACTCACGTCTCCTGCTGTGAACGGCAACTCGTTGTCTCCAATGGCATTACCATTACCATATCCAATATTTCCTCCAGCTCCCCAACACCTTACATTGCCGTTTGTAAGTATTACACAAGTATGGGCAGAACTTACAGCAATTTGACTCACAGGCCCACCTACATTTACAACTCCAACAGAAGATGGAAGCTCGTTATCACCAATTCTTGTATAATTTCCATAACCTAATTGACCGGTAAAACTATCACCCCAACACTTAACTTCTGCAGTATCAAGTAAAACACAAGTATGAGACTCACCTTTTGATACTTGAATCACAGTACCACCTACATTAACATCACCAGCTGTAAATGGTAATTCATTGTCACCAATGTTATCATTATTTCCATATCCAAGCTGTCCATAATAGTTACCACCCCAACACCTCACATTTCCTGTAGTAAGTAGAGCACAGTTTCCAGCTCCAGGAGAAGATATCTGAGTCACTGTGCCACCAATGTTTACGTCACCAGCAGTAAACGGTAGTTCGTCGTCACCGATATTGTTAGTGTTGCCATAGCCAAGTGCCCCTAGGCTAATAGTACCATATTGCAAATAATTATAACCCCAACACCTCACATTTCCAGTATCAAGCAAAGCACATACATGAGCATCACCTGCAGATATTTGAGTTACTGTACCACCTACATTCACGTCTCCAGCGGTAAATGGAAACTCATCATCCCCAATTTGAGTTGTGTTTCCATAGCCTAGCTGGCCATAATTATTAATACCCCAACACCTCACATTTCCTGTAGTAAGTAAAGCACAGGTAAACTCACCACCAGCAGATATTTGAGTTACTGTACCGCCTACATTCACGTCTCCAGCAGTAAAAGGTAATTCATTATCACCAATTTGAGTTGTGTTACCGTACCCCAATTGACCATTATTATTTTTACCCCAACATCTAACATTTCCTGTAGTAAGTAAAGCGCACGTATGATATATACCTACTGCAACTTGTTTAACAGTACCACCCACATTCACATCGCCAGCTGTTATGGGCAGCTCAGTAGTTCCAATATCATTAGTATTACCATAACCATTTTGACCAAAGCCTCCATATCCCCAGCATCTCAGTCGTCCTTTGGCAGATACCATACAAGTATTAGCTCCGTTTGTAGCTATTTGAGGTGTGATAGTGCTAGTATTTGTACCAATACCCGTAATAGTAGCAGTCACAAAAGTATTTCCATCGGTAGGGCCTACAATAGGATCAATTGTTGCAGTAGGTCTTGGGTTTACAGTTATATCTACTGTAGCAGCATTACTTTCCCCAGCTGTATTACAAGCTTTGTAGGTAAAACTATCTGTACCTGTATAAGTACTATTTGGAGTATAAATTATTTGAGTCCCCGAGATTACCGCCGCACCATTACTTACTCCCAAAACTGAACCAGTACAGATTGAAACTGCATTTGAATCATTAGCTAAAACATCTATTGTTACAGGTGATGACTCAATGGTAGTGATAGTATCATTATTTGCTATTGGAGGAATTGGACCAGCTAAACTTCTATACTCATAGCCTTGAACTAAATTTATTAAACTACCATCGCCATTTCTAACTCTTACATCTACAAATCCAGGATCATGAGGAGGAGTAACAGTATTTATAGTTTTGGTGTTAGGTATAACGGTAGATTGTGGAGCAAGGTTATCGTATGTAGCTGAGATGTCGTATTGTCTTATAAGGTCTATGTATTTTAGGTTTGGAATGTCGAAAATGTAATTAGGTGATTTATTTGGAGTCCCCAATTCTCCTGGATAATTATCACCCCAACACTTTATCTTAGCGTTTATGAACAAGGCACATACATGACCAGCACCAATGGAAACTTCTTTTACAGGTGTATCAAAATTAATTCTAGATCCTGGGGAAAGTTTTTCACCGCCGCGAGTTTCATCACCCACTTGACCAGCCCAATTTGTACCCCAACATTTCAAATCACCATTTTCTAATACAGCACATGTAGTTAAAGTATTTGACTCAATCTCAATAGCTTTAGCGCCCAGATTTATAGATGGACCTGGAACTAGTCTATCATTATAATCTCCATAACCTAATTGTCCATAGTTATTATCTCCCCAACATGAAATATCTCCATCAGTTAGTAGCACACAAGTATTATCCTCTCCAGCTGTAACTTGCAACACAGGTTGACCAAAACTAATTTCTGGACCAGGAGTGTTTCTATTTGTTAGATCACCGTATCCCAACTGGCCATCATCGTTTCTACCCCAACAACTAACATTACCATTTGCTAAAAGTGCACATGTATGGTTGTCCATGCTAATCTGAGTTGCTGGCACACCTAAGTCTATGGCTGGACCAGGAGTACGACGATTAACAAGGTCTCCATAACCTAATTTCCCCCCAGTATTTTTTCCCCAACACGAAACTTTACCGCTTTGAAGCAAAGCACATGCTGAATCGTAAGAATTATGAATTTGAGTAACAGGTTCACCTAGATTGATTTCTGGTCCTGGCGAGTTTCTACTATGGTAGTCTCCATAACCTAAACCCTCAAAACCATCACCTAAATCTAAACCCCAACAACTAATATTACCATTTTTTAAGACCGCACAGCTTTTGTAACCATTTGTATTTATCTGTCTTACGTCGTCAGGTGTATCTAAAAATCCTACTGCTGAGGGAGAATTATTATCCCCAATATAGTCTCCTATTTCGTAACCGCTAGTCATATTACCAGTTGATCCCCAACATTTTACTTTATCATTATCAAACAAAGTGCATGCTCCATCCCACCCAGAGGAAATACTAACAGGTTTAGCAGTTTCTCTAATCCCCAACCCCTCAATACCCACGGCGGTACCTCCAGTGACAGGGCCAAATTCAGGATCAGTATTAGTTACAATAGTAGCTACATTTTTAGCATCTATAAATCCACCTATACTTCCACTTGTGGAATAATAAAGATCTATGCTCTCCAGGCTTGATACTGGTGATAACAATCCATTACACCTAAATTTATTATCTATACCACTTACAGGACAAGTAATAGGGGTGCCGTTAATTCCAAGTCTTAGACTGATTGTGCCTTTGAGACCGCTGTTTGAGGTCTGAACAGCTGAAATGTCTTTCACTAATCCAACTTCACAATCTAGTGTTGACGTAATTCTTGGGACAGAAGGCCAACAATTTATGTATGAAATATCATTATATTTTAAATCCTCTAACTTATATGAAATTTTGTAATTACTTATTTCACGCGTAAACTTGCCGTTAGACGTATTTACAAAGTTTCCAACAGTACCCGAATAGTTTTTCAATCCTATCCTAGCTATAACACTACTACCACTTCCAAAATCTGTGCCATCAAATTCTTTGTATTGAAATTCTATTTCACCGTTTGAACGCAGGATAACTTGAAAAGTTAAAATAGGTGTAGGTGAAAACTGTGAAGAATTGTATTTAGCTCTAAAATTTGTCCACTGAACTACCATTGATTGATTTGGTGATGTACCTACTACTTTAGTGTGTACGGTGGCGTCAGAGAAACCAAATTCAGTCAACCGACTCCAAAGCGGAGCAATAATGTTATTTGAATTATCATCTTCCAAAACACTTAAATTAAAAGCTGGGTTACCTGGCCTCAAATTTGTATCTGCATAATCAAAAGAAATCAAACCAGAATTACTTACAAACATTCTTGAATATGTTTTCTCAAAAAACTTAAAATTAAATGGTAGTGCTACTTCTTCTGAGTCTGCAAAACCATAATCTAAAGGTACCTGAACTCCATCAGAAGCTTCAATCCAGTTGTAACTTGGATCATTTAAGATTTCTGTATATGGATTTGAAATAGGGCCATAAGAATTAATATCTGCAATGTTGATTTGAGAAGCTGGGGTAGTAGTTAGACCGATGTCGGTCACTGTAGATGGTTTACCAAGCTGTCCTTTGTTATTAGCACCCCAACATCTAATATTTTCAGAAGTTAAGAGTGCACAGGTATGATTTATTCCTAAAGCCATACTAGTTACTTGCTCACCTACGTCTACATATCCGAGATTAGGTATTTCTAAATTAGAATTAAAATTTGGAATTGTTGTAAGTCCTGGGTATCCTAGCTGACCTGTCCAGTTGCTACCCCAACATTTCACTTTACCTAAACTTAAAACTACACATGTGTGACCGTCTCCTAGATCAACGTCTACAACCGTTTCCCCAATATTAATATTTGCTATGTTTAATGGGATTTCATTATCACCTAGCAGAGTATCACTAAATGGTAATTGACCGCTAGTGTTGTCTCCCCAACATTTTAAATTATCTGAAACTAGTATTACACAAGTATTACTTGCTGATACAACAACTTTCTTTACAGTTTCTCCAATATTAACTGTACCAGCACTATTCAAAGTCTCGTTATCACCAATATTATCAAGATTGCCATAACCAAGCTGGCCTTTGCTATTATCCCCCCAACATTTGATGTTTCCAGAAGTTAAAAGTGCACAGGTATGATTTTCTCCAGTTGTAACATCCAAAACCGGCTCTCCTAGATTAATTTCAGATACGGTATTTAAACTTTCATCATCGCCAATATTACTTATATTACCATAACCAAGCTGGCCAAAACTATTATCACCCCAGCATTTGATATTTCCTGTGGTCAAAAGTGCACAACTATGGCTGCCTCCAGCTGTAACCTTGATGGCTTTTTGTCCTAAGGCTACTGGGCTGACGCTGCCAGGGACTTCAGAGTCGCCGATATTGTAAGTGCTTCCATAACCAAGCTGACCGAGGCTATTATCACCCCAACAAGATACTTCACCGCTTGAAAGTAGGGCACAGCTATGACCTCTTCCAACACTTATATCTGTAGCATCACCACCTAAATTTAAAAAGCCAACTTTTGATAGGTCATTTACGTAGTCAAAAAAGCTAAAATTAGACGTGGCTCCATACCCAAGCTGACCTAAAGTCTCCTCACCCCAACACTTAACTTTTCCGTTATTTAGAAAACAGTTAGAATCATCATAACTATCTAATTTTAGAGTAGGTAAATTGTTAGCTTTGGCAAGTTTATTTATTGAATTCTCATTAAAATAATTTAATAAGGTGGCCCCTGATAAAAGCACAGCAAATGCCAATGCTGATAGAACAAAGAATCTATTATACTTTCTTACTTTTCGAGAAAATATATGTAATTTAGATAAGTTATCTTTAATTTGAAGTAATAGTTTAGTTTTTGACCCACCTTTTTTCATATTTGTTTTTGTTTTTCAGTTTTTCTACAAACCAATTTATGTCTAATTATATAACTTAATAAAGGTTATGTCTATTTTAAAAGTAGATTAAATTAAAGATCTACAAAACTTGTTAATACGGAAAATCTAGAATTGCCTACCACAATAAATTAGGCTTATTAAGCTATAAAAAATTTAAAAAGCAAACCACTGTTTTAAGCTTTAGGGTTTGAAGAGTAAAATTTTTATCGTTTTTACCAGTCTTCCGCTATATTTTAGTTGCCAATTATTTTTGCAATAGTTCAATTATGTCACCTTCAATATCTATTGGTTCTGTGGTTGGGGCATATCGCTTAACTACTTTTCCATTTTTATCTATTAAGAACTTGGTAAAGTTCCATTTAATCTCTTCAAAACCTAGCATTCCTGGTAAAGATTCTTTTAATAATTTAAAAACAGGATTGGTGTTAGGTCCATTAACTTCTACTTTTTCAGTAATTAAAAAGGTCACTCCATAATTTACTAAGCAGTTTTCTTGAATGTCTTTAGAACTTCCAGGTTCTTGCCCACCAAACTGATTACAAGGAAAGCCAATCACTACCAAACCTTTTTCTTTGTACATTTCGTGTAATTTTTCCAAACCAGCATATTGTGGTGTAAAACCGCATTTACTTGCAGTGTTAACTATTAAAATTACTTTGTTTTTAAATTCTGCAAAGTTAATTTCTTGGCCTTGCAAAGACTTAATAGTGTTGTTGTAAATTGACATATTTTTGGGTTTTATTTTTTAATCAGAATATTATATTTGTAACTATTTAAATAATAATTTATTCAGATGAAATTTAGCTATATTGTAAATATTTATACAGATATAAGAAGTTTTTTTCATGTTTAAACCGCCAACCTATACAATTAAATCTAAAGTTTGGCTTTGGAGTGGCTCAGCAAGCTGGCATTTCGTAAATGTTCCAGAAGAAATTTCGGCAGAAATTAAATATATGTTTGGTTATCTTAAGGCTGGTTGGGGTTCGTTACCCGTTAAACTTACTGTAAAAGAAAGGGTTTGGAAAACTTCACTTTTCCCTAATAATAAAACTAATTGCTATATTATTCCTATAAAAGCTGAAATAAGGAAAAAAGAAAAAATTAATGTTGACGATGAGTTGGAAATTAAGATTGAAGTAGTAACATAGAATTAATAAATTCAAGCTTTAATCAGGACGTATAATATAGAAACTGAGAATCAGCTATCTCCCAATATTTTAAATGATAAAGGTTATGAAAAATTTTCCAATTCTTTAAACTGAATATTTAATTTTACAATTTTCTATGGCTAAATACATTAACAAAACTCAACCTACAGATATTTCCCCAGAAAGTTTTATTGAAAGTTACCCAAATACATTTATAGTTCCAGACTCACTTAAACTTTTAGATATTTTTTCAAAAGTTACTGGCTATAAGCCAGTTTTATGGACTAACAAAATTGGTTTTGGTAAATACCACTATAAATCTAAATCTTCTGAGGGAGATTGGTTTTTAACTGGTTTTGCTCCAAGTAAAGCTGGAGTTACTATTTATACAATGGGTGGTTACGAAAAAATGACCAATTTACTAGAAAAATTAGGTAAACATAAAATTTCTGCTGGCAGCTGTTTACATATAAAAAAGTTGGAAGACGTTGATATAAATGTGTTGGAAGAAATTATAGCTACAGGTGTTAAATACATGAAAGAAAATAACCAAGTTTTATATTAATTATGCCAAGAAAACTAATATTATACATTGCCACAAGTTTAGACGGTTACATTGCTGCGCCTGAAGACAATTTAGACTTTCTGTCTTTGGTTCAAAAAGAAGGATTAGACTATGGCTATAACAATTTTATAAGTTCTGTGGACACAGTTATTTTAGGCCGAAAAACCTATGATTGGGTAGTTAAAAATGCTGGGGGACTATCTTACCCAAATCACAAAGTTTATGTAATTACTAGCAGTCAAAAAGAAAATATGGGCGATATAGAATTCTACAGTGGAAATTTAGAAGAATTAGTGACAGAACTTAAGTTACAAAATGGTAAAGATATATTTTGTGATGGAGGCGCACAGCTTGTAAATGAACTACTAAAATTGGGCTTAATTGATGAGTTTGTTATTTCAATAGTGCCAGTTTTATTAGGAAACGGAAAGAGACTTTTTCAAGATATCATTCCAACGCAGAACCTAGAATTACTTTCTACTGAACAATTTGAAACTGGATTAGTGCAATTAAAATACCGAAAAAATAACTAAAGTTTTGCATGATTTTAACGTATGAATTAGTTGTATCAAAACTTGAAGAATTACCAACCAAGCTAGAAAAAATTCCTAAAGAGTGTAGCATTCATCTACCCGATAAGCCGAATGCTTACTCAAATATTGAACTTGCAAAACACATTAGTAATAAATTAGGTATAACTTTTAGTGTTGCTAACCATTATAACAACGGTAACCTAAGCTTGATAATTGGTGAATTGAATGAATATTTAGAAATTATAAAAACTCAGCCAAATATTTATGAACTTCTGGTTGTATCGGGTTCAAATTCCAGAAAAATTAATGTTCTGAATGCTTTAGAATATTTGAACAGCAAGGACAATCGAGATTTTAGTTTAATTATTTCTGTAGCTTATAATTGTAATTCCCACGATCAGATAAAAGAGAATAATCATCTAATTAAGAAATTAGAGTGCGGTGTTGTTAATAAAGTTTATATACAAATAACCGATAATGTAGAAAAAATTATTACTGGAATAAATTTTATAATAAGTTTAAACCCCAAATTAACAATTTCCGTATGTATTTTTGAACCAGCAAAGCTAAGTTTGGCTAAATTTATTTTCCGGCCGTGGAAGGGTGTTGTTCTTTCTAATAATTTTTTAAGTAATTTCCAAACTGCTAGTAGTATTAACAAACAAAATATGGAGCTTTTGCAGAAGTTTGATGTTGAATATGTAATTACAAATTAGTATGTGAACATTCTATTAAGGATATAATTACGATGAGTGTGGTAAAACTGGATGGAAGTTAAATTTTTAATAACATTGACAGATTAAGCTTTACCACCTAGCGGTAGGTACTACAATAAATTAAACAAATTTAAAGTCTTACATTTTATTATGCAACAAAGTCCGAACTACAACCAAAACCCTGGTAACCAAGATCCACAAAACCCTCAGATGAATCCTTCTAACCAAACCTTTATTAATACTACACCAGTAAGCAATATGGAACCAGCAAACAATATGTCTCAAAACACTGCAGATAAAAGCAAAGGCGTTGAAAAAATTATTCAATTAGTTTGGTTTGTGGTTGGTTTTATTAACGTTGTTTTAGCTTTAAGAATTGTTTTCTTGTTGTTTAATGCTCAACAAAGTGGTTTTACAGGAGCACTTTATAGTATTACTCGTCCTTTTGTTATGGCTTTCAACGGAATTTTCCCAGCTCCAAGTCAAGGTAACACTTACTTTGATACAGCTGCATTAGTTGCTATTATTATCTACTCATTGGCTTCTTGGGGTATTGTAACACTTATTAGAATAATTTCTGATAACCAAAAAACTGCTTAAGTTAAATATTTTTTAGTTAAGTTCAAAAGGTCGTCTTCTAGGCGGCTTTTTTGTTATAGTATAGTTACGACGCTGTTTACAAATATTATTAATCCAAATAATAACCAATTATGATAAACAATGAGCAGCTAAAAAGAGATTTTGCCGAAACTCAAGCCAATGACCCTTTGCATGGGAAAAGTTTGAAAGTAATAGTTGAATTTTTGTATGAAAAATATGGTTGGGAAAAGCTGGGTGAATTGGTAGATATTAAATGTTTTAAAATGAACCCAAGTATTTCTTCTAGTTTAACTTTTCTGCGTAAAACTGAATGGGCCAGAGTTAAAGTGCAAGATTTATATGTTTATACACTAAAGAAATACGGAGATAAATTACCACCTAAGCCACCAACGCCGCCCAAGGAAACAATTAAATTTATAAATTATTCAGGAAAGTAATAATATATTAAATCAATAAACGTATTATTGGTTCACATAGGTCTAAATATGAGTTGAGAGCAGAGGCTGTATTTCTAGATGTTCATCAAGTCCATAACAAATACTATAAACCTTGAATTTAGATGTCTTTTTAATTTCACAATCAGCTTAACAGACATTTTTTTAATTACATAGCAATAACATGCCCTCACTTTGCCTAATAGTTGCCGATCAACTTTTTAAGAATCACCCATCCTTAAATTTGGAAGCAGATTTTGTTATGGTGGAATCTGGTTTTTTAACTAGTAAATTCAATTATCACAAGTTTAAACTAGCTTATATTCTAACTATAATGAGGGAATATAAAGATTATTTAGAGGAAAATAAAAAGAAGGTATTTTATAATTATTTAGAGGAGAAAAGAGATTTTGAGGAGGTTCTAATCCATCTTTTTCAAGTTAATAAATATGAAGAATTAGTAATTTGTGAAATTGCCGATAAATATTTCGCCAAGTTTTTAGATGATGTTTGTACTAGACTAAATATTAGGCTTAGAGTTTTGCCGAGTCCAATGTTTTTAACACCAAAACACGTGTTTTCAGACTTTGTTTCTAGTAAAAATGGGAAAAGACTACTAATGAATGATTTTTATATTCAGCAACGTAAAAGGTTAGGAATATTAGTTGAGCGGGATAATACTCCCGTTGGTGGGAAATGGTCTTTTGATGAGGAAAATAGAAAGAAGCTACCTAAAAATGAATTAATTCCAGAAAGACAAACAGTTTTTGAATCTGAACACTATAAAATTGTTGTAAATGTTGTTAAAAAGTATTTTCCAAACAATCCCGGTCAAATTCTAGAAAATTCTTGGCTGCCAGTTAACTTTAAGCAATCAGATGAATATTTAAGCCAATTTTGTAATTTATACTTAGAAAAGTTTGGTGATTACGAAGATGCAATGACCACCAGCTCGGATACTGTTTTTCACTCGTGCCTATCAGCTTTGCTTAACAATGGGTTACTAACCCCAAATCAAGTTTTAGATAAGGTTACCAGCTTAAAAAATATTCCAATGAACTCCCTGGAGGGTTTTGTTAGGCAAATTATTGGTTGGAGAGAATGGGTAAAAGGTTTATATGATAATGTTTACTCCGAAAACTTTTTAGAACTTAATTTTTTTAAAGCAGAAAAAGATTTACCAGAGTATTTTTATAGAAGTGACTTTATTGAAGATTCCGAGTATTCCCAAAACCTACCACTAAAATACACTTTGGAAAAAGTAGATAGGTTAGCCTATTGTCACCATATTGAAAGACTAATGATTTTGGCTAATTGGATGACCCTGAACCAATATAAACCAGCTCAATGCTATATTTGGTTTGTAGAAATGTTCATAGATTCCAGCGAGTGGGTAATGGTGGCCAATGTAATGGGAATGGGCTTGTACGCTGATGGAGGAATTTTTGCAACAAAACCCTACATTGCAGGTGGTAATTACATTAAAAAAATGTCAGATTATCCAACCGGTAAAAATTATATTTGGGAAAAAATGTGGACAGATAAATTTTGGGAATTTCTATTAAGTCACCAAGAGACATTTATTAAAAATCCACGCATGGCAATGTTAATAAAAGGTAGGTTGAATAGATCTCAAATGATAGGTTTAACTTAATTTCCCTCAATAATTAGCTTTTCGGCTTTACTCCAAAACTTGAAAAAAGATTGATAATAATCAGTTAGAGTGGGGTGTAGTCGTTCTTGTTTTGGTAATTTTTTAATTAAATCTTGGTTATTTTCATCATTCTTTTGTACAACCAGCAGTTTTGTATCTGGCGCAATTAGTTTTATTTGAGCAACTACAAAGTCAATTCTTTTTTTGGAAATTAACCATTCTGGATCTTCAATAAAAACCAAAACAGGATTGGGCTTTTCACTCAAATCAGGTGTAATTGTATTTATTGTAAAACACGTGTTTTGATCATCAAGTTTGTTGGCTTCTTCAAAAAAACTAGCCAGATAATTTGTGTTATTTTCAAGAATTATTGAACTTCGATCACTAAACAAGCTTGGTACAATTTTTTCATCTGAGTTTTGGCTTATCTCTTCGTAGCTTTTATCTAAAATAGTTCCAAATTGCCTATCTTGGCTATTTCCGTATTTATTAAGATTTTCTTGATTAGCAAAGTATTTTTTAGAAGAAAAAGTTCCCGCCACCCATTGCCATGATAGTGTGTTAGATGCCAGATCTCCATCAAGTAAATAATAATACATCCATTTAGCCCCAACCTGCCATTTTGTTCCGGCAATATTGCAAATAAGCATTGCAAGCCACATACGCTCGTGATTATGCAAATATCCTGTTTCATAAAGTTTTGTAACAGCATTATCTATAACTTTAATCTCAGTTTTTGCCTCTAAAATAGCAGTTGGTATTTCATCAAAAAGTCCAAATTCTTGCTCTCTCTTTATACTTTTAAATATTTCATCCCCCATGCTTAAATGTACAGACTGAAAATAGTCTCTCCAAGACAGTTCCTGAATCAGCTTCATTGAATTCTGTAGACTGTGCTTTTGAAGAATAACCGATTTGATCTTAGCTAGGGAAATTATACCAGCGGTGATGTAGGGTGAAAGCATTGTAACTTTACCGTTTACACTATTGCGGCTGCTTTCGTATTCTACAGGTCTAATAGCCGAGCAATATGCCAACAACTCAGAATTGGTTTTAGGTGTGAAGTTGGTTGGAGGGTTCATAAAGTTAAAAACCTTCATTACTTAGTAATTCCTAATAATTAACTCCAGTCGCTTTCTGCGAGACTTCCCACAATTCTTTAGCTATAGTTTCACTATGAGATAGTTCATTAGATTTTACTTTTACAGGATAACCTTTAATTCCAAAAAGTCCGTTCGGTCCATAGAAATGTCCAGATTTGGCTTCAGAATCAAATGCTGCGCGAAGAGTTGGTAATGTTCCCATATCTACTTTTTGTGCCAAAATATTACCTAAAAATGCTGCTATTCCAGAATGTCTGTCTAGCTCTGTTTTAGTCCAACCAGGGTGAGCCACTGTTACCAAAGGGTGACCATCTTGGCATTTTTTTGCTAATTCATATGTAAAATATAAGTTGGCAATTTTACTATCAGCGTAGGCTTTGGCGGTATTATATTTCCTAGTCTCCCAATTGATGTCAGAAAAATTAATATTACCTCGTAAATGTGCAAAACTAGAAGTGGAAACAATTCTTGAATTGGGTGTTTTCTTTAATAAATCAAACAATAAACCAGTAAGAGCAAAAGGACCAAAATGGTTGGTTCCCATCTGAATTTCAAAACCATCCTCTGTTTTAGAATAAGGACAAGCCATTACACCGGCGTTGTTAATTAATATGTCCAATTTGTCATAGTCTTTTAAGAAATTGCTAGTAAAAGCTTTTATAGACTTTAAACTACCTAAATCTAATTGGCGTATATCTAATTTGGCTTCTGGGTAATCTAAGCGAATTTCATTTGCCACTATATCTGCTTTTTTAGTATTGCGAACTGCCATTACTACCGTAGCATTTTTCTTTGCCAAAACCTTAGTGGCTTCCTTACCAAGACCGCTTGTAGCCCCAGTAATTATAATTATTTTATTAGTTTGATTAGGTATGTTTTCAACACTCCAATTAGATTTGGTCATACTTCAATACCACAAGACATTTGCTTTAGTGTCAAACACTATTTTTGACTTGTTATAAGCTTTTTTCGCTATATTCCGCAGCTAAAGCTTTGAAAAATTTCTGTTAAATAAACAAATTTAAATTATGTTCAAGCATTCAAACTTTTTCTCCACTCTGCCTCGTCAAACCCCTTTAAAATTTCCCCACCTTCTAACTCAACAATTGGTCTTTTTATAGAATTTGGAACTTTAATCATAAACGAACTTAACTGTTTTCAGTTAAAATTTGGCTTAATTCTATTACTTTTTCCAAACTACTAATTGATATAAGCATTTCACTGATGTTTTTTACTCTTGGATCTAGGTACAAGTTATCTGTTTTAACTATGAAAATGATTTTTTTAGCTAATAAATCAATGTCTTCTAATTTTCTTTTAGATTCTAAATATATTTCTAAAAATTCTATGGCAAAATTTCTTAGTTTTTTGCTTTCAACAATATACCTCTCCTTTAAAAATTCAGGATCATATAAATACGAATATGCTTCTTTCATATCTAATATTTTTATAAAATAAGGTTTCCTATCTTCGCTAAGCCAATATTCAAAATATTCTTCTAGTTTAGAAGTTTCTTCATAATCGTAAACTATTGATCTAAAGAAATTATCTGTTTTGTATTTTTTCAAATCATGTTTATTTAAGAAGGTTATAGCCGCGTCAATATAACTGAATAATCTTTTTTCAAGAAATACTTTGTTTTCTTTATCTTTAAAAAATGTCCTATATTTTTCGGCTGTGCTCAAAATTGTTCTACTTAGTTCATATTTTACCTCATCATTCAATACCTTGAAACTGCCAAGCTGTTTTTGAAAAATTCCTGTCCAAATTTCAATTGCATAAATTTGGTGAATACAGGCTGATAAATACTCATCTCTTTCATCTTCTCCAAATGTTTCAAGAAATACTTTTACCCATTTTTGCAAGTCGTTTCTATAGTCTACCGATTTTATAAGCCATCTATTTATGATATACAATAAAAATATAAAACGACCATAATCGTAATCCTCTTTTAGGCTTTCTTTTACTATGTTATCAATGAATTTAACCCAGTATTTATCTAAAATTTCCTTTGATGAGTGGCCAAGGCAAAATAAAATTGAATCTTTTACCAGGGGTTTATTGTTTTCAAATTGAGATTTAATAAATTCTAAAATTTCGATATCTTTTTCTGTATTTAAATAATGATACCATAATTTAAAGATTAGTATTTCAAAAGCTACTCCAGTTGGAGTGTTAATAATTGTTCCTGCTGTAACCTTCACCTTTTTGATTCTTATATCTTGGTGGTTTAAATTGGTTTGATACTTGTCTTCAAGCACGTATTCTTTTAAAAAACTAGTTATTATTGTATATAAGTTTCCAACTACTGTACTTTCCATCTTTATATCTTCAAAACTTTTCTCAAAAAACCACAGGATAACTTTGCCCAATTCTCCAGACAGAACAATATTTTTACTATTTATTTGATCAATTAAAATTTTAGCTTGTTCAATTTTTAAGATTGTACTTTCTTCTAATATTTTTACACAAGCTAATAAGTAAGAATTTTTTAATTCAATATTATTAGCATAATTGATACTTGCAAAGAAAGTTATTAATTCTTCTATTTCAAGTTTGCTTTTAATGAGATATGATTTAAGCACTTTTTCAATATTATATGAAAAATCAAAGCTATTTTGGTTGTTTTGAATTTCAAATTCTACATCTTTTTGCCAATCTTGGTGGCCCCAATTTAAGTATGAATCTCTAGTTTTGGGTAATTTTTGTTGCCATTCAGTGACTATCATTTCTTCTGTTACGTATCCAGAGTGAATAGTTGTTATATAAGGTTCCTTTTCTTCAAGCCAAAAACTTTGTTTTGGAGGTTTATCCCATTTTCCAAAATCTAATTTGTTTATTTCTGTAAGTAACAAATCTATTTTATCATAAGCTAAATCATTCATTTTAGAATACCTAAATGCAAAAAACACTAAAGACTCATAGATATTTTTAGAGCCAAACCAAGTATCAAAAATATTAGTTATTTCAGCAGGTGCAAAATTTTCCTTTAATAATTTCCATAAAAAGTCAAAATATGAAATATTATCATTTTCAATTTCATCTTCTTTAGAAAAATGTAAATAATGTAATGGAAAACTTTCATATTTATATATTGAATGTTCATTTAAATCTAAACTTTTATCTTCATTTGCAGATTTTACTAATGACTCTACGGCAAGTTTAATTAAATATTGCTTATATTCTATTTTTTTCTCATTTGGAAATTTTCTAAAAAACTCATTTATAATATGTTGTCCATCAGAATCAAAACCATGACTAGACATGTTTGAATCTTGAATTATTTTAGAAAAAATTATGGTACATTCCCTGGGGTATTTATAAAAGTGTTTACTTACAAACCTGGACAGGCTAAAGAATATTGGGTAATTAGTTGATTGAATATTTTCGATAATTTCTAAAATTTTTATCCTCAATTCACTTGTTATTTCATCAACATCATTTAATCCATTAAATATTAAATTCAATTGCTCTAAGTCTTCGTATTGGTTAATATCTAAGTTTAAAATTATATTTTGATAATACTCCTGTACCTTATTATCGTTCTTGTTCTCACAATTGTATTTGTTAAGTATGTATAAAAATAATCTCCTCGCAGTTTTCCAATCCTGGAAATTAATTTTAGGTTTTTCTGTAATAATATGTATTAATTTTGGTATAACAAATTTAAATGCTCTATTAATTGTTTTGATGTCTTTACTTTCTAAAATCTCGAAAAACCTTGATTGTAATGTTGGATTTTCTTTCAAAGTATCAGTTAAATCTTCAGTCCAAGGGTTGTTACCAATTTTTATTATTTTATCTAAAAGATCTATTACCCTATTACTTTCAGAAACTTCTTTACGCGATATAATGGTTGATTTTAAAATTGGCTTTATCTTATCAAGAGATTTATCATAATCTGAAAGCTCTTTTTTTGGGATTTCTAAATCTGAATCAATCTGTCTTATTTTATAATACTCCCTTTTCCAATCGGTAAAAAACTGATTAACTGTTTCCCAATCATTTTGAAAAAATTTCTTTCTATCAAACTCTATATACCTTTTTTCATCTTTTGATTTTATTAGCTTGTAATAATCGTTGTAGTTTAAAATTCTATAATATACTTTTTGTTCACTGCGTAAAGTCATTAACCAAACAAATGTGTTAGTATCTATCCCTCTAGCTTTGTAATCAAGAATATTTTTATCGGTTATTTCCCAACTCCCTTGCCATTTTTTTTGTGATTTAACTTGCGACCAAACAGGAACAATGTTATCAAACTGGTTGTTATTAAAATGAAATTGTATAAATCCATCGTGTGTCCTCTCAGTGTCTTTGTAATTAATTTTATCTTCAATCAGTAAGCCTTTACTTCTTGAATCTTGGTGGAAGTTAGCTAAATAGTTTTGTATTTTTATAATTCCTTTAATTTCACTTTCTGCAGCCCTGTTTTTTAAAGGAGATATTTTAGAAGGGTCTTGTTCGCTATCAAATAAATTCATACAGGCATTATGTGTTATGAATTCTATAATTCTAGCCTTCTTTTCCACTCCAACTCATCAAACCCCCTCAAAACCTCCCCACCCTCCAACTCTACAATCGGCCTCTTAATAGAATTTGGAACTTTAATCATAAACTCAATAGCAGATTTTTCATCTACAACCTTGGATTTTTCTTCGTCGCTGGCTTTTCGCCACATCATGCCTTGCATGTTCAAAACTTTGTCCCAGCCAAATTTGTTAATCCATTTTTGTAAGTGTTGGCTATCTATTCCAACTTTTTTATAATCATGGAAATTATACTCAATTTTGTTTTGTTCAAGCCAATTCCTAGCTTTTTGCACTGTGCTGCAATTGGTAATTCCGTAGACTGTGATCATAGTGTTGTATTGCTTTTTACTAGAATAATTGTCAATTATATTAAGCCCTAAAAACACCTCTAAAACCTGCTTCACCGGTTTACCCTATTGTTTCTTCCATTTGTTAAAGCGACCATAGTTTTATTAGGTTAGCTCTTTATTTTACATTTAGATATTATTTGTATAGGGGAAAATTTTAATATTCAACAGCAATTTTTAAAATAACCTTGTACAAATTAATAAAATAATAACTAAATTAAAGGTTAGTAGAATATTTAAGGGGGTAAGATATTGAGTAATTTATACTCTTCACCAAAAGTAGTAAAACTATTACTTTTTCCGAATTACATAGACTTTCTTGGTTGTTTACGTCTAGATACAGCTGGTGTATTTAGCCTTTTAGCAAGAAACAATATTTCATTATATATTGGTTACGGTGTTTTGCGTCTTCCTGAATATGGATACAGTAGAAAAAGTGCAGAAATTTGCTTGCCACCTTTTCGATGGAATGGAACAATTGATTCAATTATAGAAATTGCAAATGGCGAAAAAGTAATAATTCGTTATTCATCTAAATTGTTAATAACAATTGAAGAGTTGGTTGAATTTGCCAACAAACACGGTCATCAAGTTTTTTATGATGGCAAAATGTACACAGATTTTAGCAATGAATGGTTTGATAACCTTTAAGGTTTCAATTATTCACAAGATTAAATAATTAATTAGCTTAACTACTATAATGGTTAAGCTTTTTTGTTTATCTAAGATTTTGAAAGTACTTATGAAATAATTTTATTGACCGCGTTAAAAACCATGCTAGAATTCTGAATTATTGGTTAGTTTTATAGCGTTCAAATTTATCGTATATATCAGTAAATATTAAATACTTATAACGTATAAACTAAAAAGTGTAATGTTTTTGTTTTTTTATCGTACTACCTTATAGACACTTCCGGAAAACTGTCTACAACCCATTATTCACAATTATGACAAACCAAACTAAAATAAGTATTTCTATCGCTGCTGTTGCTGTTATTCTAATTGCAGGCTTTTCAATAAACGCTGCTATTAGTAACAATAATAATAACGATAAAAATAGTTCTTCAACAACAACTACAAATACGCCAAAGCCTGCAGAAAAAGTAGAAACTAAAGACATTGTTGACACAGCCGTTGCTGCTGGTAACTTTAAATCTTTAGCTGCTGCACTTAAATCTGCTGATTTAATAACTACATTAAAAGGTCCTGGACCGTTTACAGTTTTTGCTCCTACTGACGCTGCTTTCGCTAAACTTCCTGCTGCTACCGTAAACGCTCTTCTTACTGATCCTGCTCAAAAAGCTGAATTAACAAAGATTTTAACTTATCACGTTGTAGCTGGAAAAGTTCCTGCTTCTGAAGTTGTAAAATTAACTTCAGCTAAGACCGTACAAGGCACTGACGTAAAAATTACTGTTAAAAATGGCGAAGTATTCTTAAACGACAATGTAAAAGTTGTTACTACAGATATTCAAGCCTCCAATGGAATTATTCACGTTATTGACACTGTTTTAATTCCTGCTACACCTAAAGACATTGTTGACACAGCTGTTGCTGCTGGTAACTTTAAATCTTTAGCTGCTGCACTTACAGCTGCCGATTTAGTAACTACATTAAAAGGTCCTGGACCATTTACAGTTTTTGCTCCTACTGACGCTGCTTTCGCTAAACTTCCTGCTGCTACAGTAAACGCTCTTCTTACTGATCCTGCTCAAAAAGCTGAATTAGCTAAGATTTTGACTTACCACGTTGTAGCTGGAAAAGTTCCTGCTTCTGAAGTTGTAAAGTTAACTAATGCTAAAACCGTTCAAGGTGGTAATGTAAAAATTACTGTTAAAAATGGTGAAGTATTCTTAAATGACAATGTAAAAGTTGTTACTACAGACATTCAAGCCTCCAATGGAATTATCCATGTAATTGACACTGTTTTAATTCCTGTTAGCTAATTAATACGCAAACAAGTAACTTGGCGGGTGGAATTCCCGCCTTGTTTATTAATAATACCAATTAAAATTGACCAACACAACAAAAAATATTATTCAAAGTTTATTTAGAAACAATTGGCTGGAAACATGTATGATTCAATAAGCGATGAAGAGTTGGTTGAAAAAATTCTTAGTGAAAACCTTGAATTATTTGAACTAATAGTAAACCGGTACAGTAAACGGCTTTATAATTATTTACTTAGAATAATGTATTTTCATGTGGAAGACGCCGAAGACGCCTTATCTGAAACAATGTTAAAAGCCTATCTAAGCTTAAATGGATTTAATCCTAAACTTAAATTTTCCAGTTGGATATATCGTATTGCCCATAATCAAGCTATAGATATTTTACGAAAAAGAAAATATAAAATAGTGCCGCTAGAAGACAATTTAGATCATTTTATTTTTACTCCAAATCTTACTTTTCATCAAAAAGATGATCTTGAAAAACTACTAAAAACTTTAAAAGAAAAAGATAGAAACCTATTAACTTTATTTTATCTAGAAGAAAAAAGTGTTAAGGAAATTTCCGATATACTTAAAGAAAGGCCTCAAACTGTTACAGTTTCTATACATAGAGCTAGGCAAAGAGCCCAAAAAATTATTAAAAATCAATTTCATAAACTTAATTATGAACCAGACACCGTCACCCAAAATTATTGAAAGAATTAAAAAAGAATTAAAGATTCAACCTAAACCAAAGTATATATTTACTTTAAATAATATTATACTTACTTTTGTCGTTGTGTTAATCTTTATAGTAACTTTTTTTTCATTTAGATGGCTTATAGATCAAGCTATGGTTTTTAATGTATTCTGGCCATACTTAAATAATAGTATTTCAGGTTGGGTTTGGGTATTACTTCCCGAATTTGCATTATTTGGAATATTTTTCTCGTTTTTATTCTATTTCATATACAGACAAACAGATTGGATTGGAGTAACTTGGGCTGACGCAATTACGGCTTCAGTTCTAATACTAATTGTTAGTACTTCATTTTTAATTCCTGCAAATGCTGAAAACGCTATTCCTATAATTAAATCTACACATACAGCAGTTTTAAACCAACCTTACAGAATTTGGCTTAGAGATATGCATATTACAGATTTAGAAGAAAAAAACCAATTCTATGGTAACATAGTAGGCATTTCTAATAACAGCCTTAGTATAGATCATGGAGGGGTAGTTTTGGCATTTAAAACTTCTGATACTAAAGACATGGTATTAAATAAAAGAATTTGGGTTAAATTTAAGTTGGAAGATAACGAAAGAATAATAACAGATAAAAAAATTTGGGATTAACTGAATTCTAACAAAGTTCTAACAATTTATACCTTTTACTTTGATTGGTTTTAAAAAGCTGGTTTGACAACCAGACGCAATAGGTTGATCAAATTCTATATTATGAAAGCCATTGTTTGTACTAAATACGGTTCCCCTGAGGTTTTAAAATTATCTGAAATAGAAAAACCAATTCCAGCAGATAATCAAATTTTAATTAAAATGATGGCTACCACAGTTAACTCTGGCGATACTCGTCTTAGAAGGGCTGACCCTTTTTTGGTGCGTTTAATGTTCGGATTATTTACACCTAAAATTAAAGTGCTTGGAAATGTAATTTCTGGAATTGTTGAAGCAGTTGGTAAAGATGTAACTTCATACAAAGCTGGTGATGAAGTTTTTGGATTGTGTGACATGACTATGGGAGCCTATGCTGAATATTTAGTTGTTCCTGAATCAACCCCACTATCGTTAAAACCTACTAATACAAGTTTTGAAGAAGCTGCCGCTACAGTTTTTGGTGGACATACTGCCTTACACTTCGTTAAAAAAGCCAATGTAAAAGCTGGTCAAAAAGTACTTGTTTATGGTGCTTCTGGGGCTGTTGGATCTTGTCTGGTTCAATTAGCAAAATATTATGGAGCAGAAGTAACAGCGGTTTGTAGCACTGGCAACATAGAGCTTGTAAAAAAATTAGGAGCCGACGTTGTTATAGATTACACCAAGCAAAGTCTTTCTGAAATTACAGATCAATTTGATGTTGTATTTGAAACAGTAGATAAAACTGAAGTTTCAAAAATAGCAAAATTGGTAAAACCAAATGGAGTATTAGTACTTGGTGCCGTAATAATTAAAGGAGCTTTGGAAGGTTTAATTGCCTCTAAAATGCTTAAATTAAAACTAATTGCTGGTGTCGCTGAAGTAACCTCTAACGACATGAGTTTCTTAAAAGAGTTAATTGAAAATAATAGTTTGAAACCAGTTATTGATAAAACTTATAGTTTAGAAGAAATGTCACAAGCTCACGAATATGTTGATAAAGGCCATAAAGTGGGCAACGTTGTAATTAAAATATAGAGGGAAGGTAAAAGAACGCTATAAATTGAAAACAATAAAGGATTATTGAACTCTAGTGAGGCTCACAAATAATCGAAACTTGTTTAATTTAGAACTAGGAATGGCAAGCATTCCACTACAGTATTCCCGCCAATACTTCTTTGAACTCTGGCCAGTATTTTTCTAATTTATGGGCTCCTACTCCGCTAATTTTACTAAATTCTGCTTTTGTTTTGGGCTTTTTTTCTACCATGTCTAACAGGCTGGCGTTTCCAAAAACTACAAAGGCGGGAACATCATCTTGAATTGCAATGTGCTGCCTTAATTGTCTTAATGTTTCAAAATACTCCTGGTCTTTCTCAGATAAACTACCTGCTAATTTCTTACCAGATTTTGATTTAGAAACTGGCTTAATTGTTTCTATATAAGGTGTTAGTTCTACCATTAATTCACCTGCAGCAATACTCATTGACGCTTCATTTAGTGACAGTGTTTTAATAAAACCATCATAATCTACTTGTAAATACCCAAGACTAATTAATTGGTTGGTATAAAACATCAATTCTTCTTTAGAATTTTCTCTGCAAATAGCAAAAGTGGGTAATTTTGTGTGTCCATAACTTTCCATTCTATCATTACCAATTCCAAGCAAAAAATCTACAATATAACCAATTCCAAACTTCTGACCAGTTCTATAAATAGCCGAAATTATTTTTTGGGAAATTTCTTGTCCGTCAATTTTTTCTACAGGGTTTAAACAACCATCGCAGTTTCCGCAGTCTTTTTCTAACTTTTGGTTAAAATATTGAAGTAAAATTCTTCGCCGACAATGTCCCGTGCTGCAAAAATCAATTAACCTGTCTAACTTGTCGTGTTGAAGTTTTTGGAATATTTTGAAGGTGTTAATGTCTCCCGCTGGCTTTGAAAGGTCAATAAATCTTCGGTAAACTCCACTATCTACTGGAGAATACAAAAGCAAGGCTTCAGATGCCAAACCGTCTCTTCCAGCTCTCCCTGTTTCTTGATAATAGCCCTCTATCGATTTAGGCATATTCCAATGGGCTACAAAACGTACATCTGGCTTATCTACACCCATTCCAAAAGCAATTGTGGCACAAACTACCTGCAAATTATCTTGCATGAATTGGTTGTAAGTTTCCTCTTTCTCTTCCTGGCTTAGTCCAGCATGAAATGGGGCAGATTTAATTCCTAATTTCACCAAGCTTTCCGATACTTCTTCAGTAGATTTCCTGCTTAAACAATAAACAATACCAGATTCTCCTGTAAAACCATTAATAAAATTGGTAAGTTGTTTGGTAGCTTCTTTGTCTTGTAACTTTGGTTGAACAGTGTAAGTAATATTAGGCCTATCAAAAGAGCTAATAAAAACATTTGGTTCATCCAACTTTAATTGTTGAATAATATCGCCCCGAGTTAATTCGTCGGCTGTTGCTGTAAGTGCAATAACAGGAATGTTAGGAAAAGTATCTTTTATTATAGAAAGTTTAGAATATTCTGGCCGAAAATCATGCCCCCACTGAGACACACAATGAGCTTCATCAATAGCTATAAGGCTAATATTTAATTCGTTCATCCAACTTAAAAACTCACCACCTTTAGCAAATAATCTTTCTGGGGATACATACAAAAGTTTTAAAATTCCGTTTTCAGCTTCACTTTGAACCATATCTTGCTCGTATGGAGAAATTGAACTGTTCAAAATTCCTGCTTTAATTCCATTTTTCTTAAGCCCTTGTACTTGGTCATGCATTAAAGCAATTAAGGGTGAAACTACAATTACTAAGCCATCGCTATTCACCGCAGGCAGCTGATAACACAAAGATTTACCGCCACCAGTAGGCATTATTGCAAGAGTATCTTTACCAGCCAAAATTGAATCTATAACCGGAACCTGGCTAGGCCGAAGTTGATCGTAGCCAAAGTATTGCTTAAGGTTGCTTAGTAGTTCATTGGCCATATAGTTATTTAAATTCAAAGCTACAAGTTCAGCAAGCTGTTTTTATTTTCACAATTCCAATTTGAGTACTGCCTATTTGTAAAAATTTTTAATTAAATTAGCTATGTTTATACTATTTTCGTCTCCTGTAAGTAGGCCATAAGTAAAGAAGCTTGAGCCTACATCCTTGGCAGCTACCGTTTTAGTTTCTCCCAAAAAACTTTCATTTGCATTTCCACCAACTCTTGAATTTCCTTCCAAAATAACCTCTCCCGTTTCGTTAATTCGTGTGGCTAACCATTTCTGCCCAAGCTGTATGTTTTGGCAAAGTGAATCTGTAGAATTTAAGGAATATATGAAATACAATAAATTTAAAGAAACACCCTGGTAGCTACTATCAAAACCATCTTTTTCTAAAAAATAACCATCTTTTTCCTGATTTTTAAGACCCATTTCTAAAAATTCTTTCCCAATATTAAAATAATTTAAACTATCTGTAATAATAATTTTAGAGCTAGCTATAAAGGCCAAAGCGTCAAAAAACAACCTATTTGAATATATTTTATCGTAATCAATTAAATCTTGTTTATCAGAAATAATTTTATTTAAAGCTTTGGAAAGTTTGATTTTATAACTTTCTATTCTTTCAGTATATTGCCTATTTTCTGGTAATGTATTGAACCATTCACTTTGAGACAGTAAAACCAGTGAAATTGAAAATGTAGACAAGAAAAATATAGAACCACTTAGTAAATCTTGCTTCGTAGGTTTTTTAGAAATATTATCTGGTTGAATAAAATTAAAACCACCGTCTTCTTCTTGAAATGAGAAACTATATTCTGCCACTTTAAAAAATTTGTCTAACGCGGCCACTTCCTCATTTTCAACTGCACTTGCAACTAAGTAGTAAATTGCATTTTGAAATCGCACACTAATATAATTAGGAATATTTTCAGACAAAGCACCGTCCATTTCCTTAGGTATTTGGCTAGATATTGGAATATATTTGTTCAAGTTTTTTTGAATTTCAAGTAATGTTAAATTACCAACTTTGCCACCAGAAGAACATGAACCCTGAATGTTAATGGTTTTTAATTCCCTACCATCCAAGCTTTTAAATAGAAAGTAGCCTGTTGTGAAGATAATAATTGCCAAGGTAAAATAAGAAGCTAATTTCTTAAAATTCATATTTCTAAAATTGTAATTTACACCTTTTGTGTCAAAAGCAATATTACTTACTACTAAAAAATAAAACGGGTAATATTAAAGCTTCCAAACGTAATTTTACACTTTCAAAAAGCCACGAAATCCTCTTTCAGCATAGTAAGATTCAACACCGTTGTGGTACACAAAAATTTGGCCATACCTAAAATGAGCAAACAAACCACCACCCAATTTTCTAATTTTATCTGGGGCTACAATCCAGCTAGAAGTTTTAGTATCAAACTCTCCAAAAGATTGTAGTTTTTCATATTGCTCTTGGTTCAAAAGCTCAATTCCCATCTCTGCTGCCATATTCATTGCGCTGTTGGCTGGTTTAAAAGTCTTTCTAGATTCCCAAGCTGCTTGGTCGTAACATATACTTCTTCTGCCAATAGGCGTTTGCTTGCTGCAATCGAAAAAAGTATATTCACCAGTTTTTTCGTCAAAATCAACCACATCTGGCTGGCCTCCGGTTTCTTCCATTTGTTTCAAAGACCACAATTTTTCAGGGCTAGCTTGCAATTTAACTTGAACATCTTCCCACAGTAAACCTTCATGTCTATTCATATTTTCCTCAAACCGGGTTTTTAAAATTCCTAATAGTTCGATAGCTTCGGTGGAGGAAAGGGTTTTGTTTGTTGTTGAGTTCATAATTCAAGTAGTTTTTGTTTGGTGTTTTTGGCAAGGGTGGGCTGGGTTTTGAGTGTTTTTATACAAAACTGTGCTGTTGATATATTACTTTGTTAACAGAGTGGTATATTGTGAGTGGGGTTTTGTAAGATATAATTTGGAATACACTATGAAACTATTTCTTGCCAATAACCAACTAAAACTTAACTTTTGGGTGTATTATGTTAGATAGGATTGAAATTAGAAATTTTAAAGCGATTCAAAATGAACCACTAGAACTTAAAGGTTTAACCAACGTAAATTACCTTGTTGGTAAGAACGGAAGTGGAAAAAGTAGTGTGCTTGAAGGTTTTAGAATTTGTATAACCACTCACACGCCTACATCTGAAATATTTACATCTTTAGGTGATTTTAGATCAATTTTTCGTAGTAATACAAAATTTATTTTTGATTTAGAATACAGCAGGAACAACATACTTGAGAAAAAAAAGTTTGAAACATCATTCGTTAAAGACGCTACAAGTGCTAATGGTTTTACAATTAAACCTACAGACCATGATATTTCCACTGAACCTTATCATTTATTACTTTTGTATTATCACGTATACACTTTAAGTAACCAGCAACACCTCACTCAAACTTTAAGTTTAGATTTTGATTCTATTGAAGAAGACATTAAGGATGATTTAATCGATTTTTTAAATGAATATGAGCCAATATTTAAAACAGATAAAGTTGTCGATGTTTACAAGTCTCTTGGTAGAGCTTCAGTAATCCAGCTTAGAACAAATACTCAAGTTATTAATCTTAAATCTTTAGCTAACGGGGTCAAAATTCTAGTAAGTATTTATTTAACTTTACTATATCCTCCCTTACAAAGCCAGAAAACTGAGCGAATTATCTTAATAGAAGAACCTGAAACAGGTCTTCACCCAGAGTATCAGAAATTGATACCTGAAATGATAAAGCGAATAGCTATTGAATACAACAAAAAGGGAATTAAAACACAATTCTTTATTTCCACCCATAGCCCGTTTATTATTAGCGCAGCAGCCAAATTAGTAGAAGATGATTATGATGATTTTAAGAACCTTGAGGAAAATAAAGGTCTATCTGCAAAAGAAATAAAAAATAAGTTTAAGCCCAGCCAAAAAGTCTATCAAATTGAAGACGGACAATGTAACATTGAAGAAGGTGTTTGGGGTGCCAAGTCTATTTCCACTTCGGCTAAAATGCTTGGTGCTGGTTTTTCAGATCTATTTAATTTTCAAGAGCCAAGGCTTGTAAGTTCTCCAACTGTTATTTTGTGTGAAGGTAAAACGGATAGAGATTCTCAAGAGGACGCTATTTTTTATAATGAAGTTTTTAGGTTAGAAACTCCAAGCTGCTTATTTATTTCTTGCCAAGGACATACTCAAATTACACCAAACTTTTTGAATTTTTATAACTTAAAACAAAATACTAGTGGCAACTTTAATACTTTTTCATTAAAAGACAGGGATGCCGAATTTTCAACTATTGATGAATTAAACAATAAAGTTTCAATCAATCCTACTCTTAAATATTTATATAGAAGATGTTTAGAGTGTTACATTTACTCAATTGAAACACTGCTATTATATTCTTCTATGCACAATGTTCAGATTAATAATGTATTTAAATCAGAGTTGGAAGGGGTTTTACTTAAAATTCAAGAATCAGCTGAAAAACAGCAAAGCTCTGTTGCGAAAGATATAGATCCACATACAAAGCCCAGAGAATTATGGCTCAAAAGTTTAAGTTTAGAGAAAATATCTATTTGTGATATTGGTAAGTTAATTTCTGCAAATCCAGAATCTACTATATTTAAGGAACTCCACACCAGTATTTTTGGTGAAAAATAATTCTAAATCCTCAAATTAATATAAATTTAGGGAAATAAATAGTTTTAATCCCACTAAGCATTGACACTAATAGCAAAATTAAGCATAATATTACTATTATATTAGCAAAATTTATGTATATTTACCGTTTAGTACAAAAAAATATTGAAGAAAAGCTTTTTGGTGGAAGAATTTTGGTTTTGTATGGGGCAAGGAGAACTGGTAAAACTAGCATAGTTAAAAATATATTGCAAAAATATCCTGAAAATAGTTTTTATTTCGATTTCGAAGATCCGCAAAATAGATTGCTTTTTGAAAATGCTGGCGTAGAAAAACTAAAATCACTTTTGCAAGATTATAAATTGGTGGTTTTCGACGAAGCTCAGAAGTTTTTAAACATAGGCCAAACACTTAAGCTTATTCACGACCATTTACCAAGTGTGCAGGTTATTGCTACAGGTTCTTCTAGTTTTGAGTTAAGTAATAAAATTAACGAGCCACTAACAGGCAGAAAATGGGAGTTTAGACTTTTTCCTTTATCTATTCAGGAAATTAAACAAGTCAAAAATAGTATTTACGTAATGCAAAATCTTCAAGAATTTTTAGTTTATGGAACATATCCCAGCTTATTTGATAAAAGCAACTCAGAAAAAAAAGACATTTTAACCGAATTAAGCAGCAGTTATTTATTTCAAGATGTGTTTACTTACCAGGATATTAGAAACCCAGAAGTTTTAGAAAAGTTGTTAAGATTGTTAGCTTTTCAAGTTGGTAATGAAGTTTCTTATCATGAATTAGCCGTAAATCTGAAAATTAGTGAAGAGACAGTAGCTAGATATATTCAGTTATTAGAAAAAGCATTTGTAATTTTTAGGTTGTCAGCTTTCAGTAAAAACCCTAGAAAAGAAATTGGTAAAACTAGAAAAATTTACTTTTATGATCTTGGAATTAGAAATAGTTTAATATCATCTTTTAATAATTTAGAAACCAGAAACGATGTTGGGGCTTTGTGGGAAAATTTTTGTGTTGTAGAGAGAATGAAGAACAATGAGTATGGCCAAAAGTTTGTAAATACATATTTTTGGAGGAGTTACAGCGGCCAAGAAGTTGATTATATAGAAGAAAGTGGAGAAGATTTAAAAACTTTCGAATTTAAATACAATTCTAGTAAAAGAGCCAAAATACCAACCAGTTTTGCCGCCAGTTATCCAAATCACACTTTTGAAGTAGTGAATGCTGACAATTTTAGTAGTTTTATTTTGCCTGGGTAAATACATCCCGCCTTAGTCACAAAGGAACAATCTTAAATTTAAAGCAACACTTCAATTTGGGAGCCAAAACCACAGGCTTGCATACTACAACGAATTATGCATAGTTTAAAAAGTCTGATGTAAATTTATTTAATGTGAAGACGATGAATAATGGTTTAAACTCCCCTGGAAAAGTTGTTAAGTTAATTCTTTTCCCGCCACACTATGTTTCTATTCATAGTGCTCTCGACTTTGATAGAACTAAAGTGTTTAAGTTGCTAGCTGCTAATAATCTTATTTTAGATACTGGTGAAGGCGTTTTGTTTACCCCTCCAGATGATGGGGATAAATATTGGAATCGAA
Organism: uncultured bacterium; assembly: GCA_963704645.1. GTDB lineage: Bacteria > Patescibacteriota > JACMRA01 > JACMRA01 > JACMRA01 > JBILXY01. Next base: position 247,397 of record OY969926.1, on the reverse strand, counting down.
GCACTGAAAAAAGTTCAAACATGTTTCGTTGGAATGGAACTTTACAGGATCTAAGGGAAATTGTTGGCGAAGATAAGGTAATTATTCGAGCCTCATCAGTGATGGATGTCTCAATTTCAGATCTAATTGATTTTGCCGAAGAAAATGGTCACCAAGTCTTTTATGATGATACGAGACATACTGGTTTTGATGAGACTTGGTTTGCAAGTCTGTAACTTCTAAATATAAAGAACTTAACTTGAAATATAGTTAGGTTCTTTTTCATTAAATTATAACTTTTGATGTTCTGGATTAATTAAAACTAGAAGCTAACTACATCAAAGGCACAGTCTCACCATTCTCCACCACCTTGGCCTTCCTCATCTTTCGCCTAGAGCCATGCTTCAAATAAACAGCTTTGGCCACATCCTTGCTCGATTCCTTCCTAACCCCAAAAGTCTTGAATTTATTAACCTTAGAAGCTTGCTTAAAATCAACAGCTGGGTTTGGGTACTTCCCATCAGTAACATCAAATAAAGAAATCTTCGGGTATTGTTTTATTATTTCAGGGTCAATTTCGGCTAGTTCTGGTAGCCATTTTTTTACGAATACACATTCTGGGTCTTGGTCCAAAAGTTGCTTGCGCGGAGAATAAACCCTTATAACATTAATTCCAGTAATTCCCGATTGCATTTGAACTTGGCTCCAGTGTATTCCTGGTTCGTAATCTAAAAAAACTGTGGCTAGAAAACGCCCTACTTGTCTCCAGTCTAAATCTAGGCCAAAAATGGCGTAGGAAATTAACATGGCTCTCATTCTGAAATTAACAAAACCTGTTTTTAATAAACATCTAATGCAAGCGTCTACTAAAACTTCCCCTGTGTTTCCTGTTTTAAATTTTTCAAAGAATTCTGGGCTATTACTATAAATAATTTCGTTAAAATCTTTGTTTATAGCTTTATCTGGCATGCTAGCTTCTGTCTCCAGCCTTTGAATAAAATGCTCCCGCCAGTGCAATCTTTGAATAGCTGCTAAAATACCAGAACGAATTTTGGAATCGTTACTTTGTTTAATTTCCTTCCAAAAATAATGGTATACAAACCGTAATGATAAACTTCCGAAAGTTAAAAACTGAGACAATCTTGAACCGTGAATTAAAGCAGAATTTGGGCTGGAAATACCTCCCCTATAATACTTTGACCGAGTTTTAGTGAAGCTCTGCAATGTTTGTAATGCCTCTTTTTCCGAAACTTCAGCCAGACTAAATTGGTTTTGAATTTCAAGCTTTTTCTTAGAAAACTCAGCGAATATGATGGAATTACTAACACTAAAAGCTTCGTCGATAGGGCTTGTGTTGACTTGAGACTCCGCCTCAAACTTTGGAACTGGCAAAACTTTGCTATTAACGTAACTTTTAAATATTTTGTCTCGTTCGTCTCGGTTTAAAGTTCCTCTTTTAATACTGCTTGGTGGTAATTCAACCCATTTAATGTTATTTATTTTACAGAACTTGGCCACTTGCTTGTCTCTTTTCCAAGTGCCGCTGGTTCCGTGTTCTTGATATGAAACTAAATGAGTAATTTTCCACAAACCCTTCATTTTTTCCAGTAACTCTATAACCGAATTATTAAACAAAACCGGAGTAATCCCATGATGAATATAATTTTGATACAGCGGAATAATACTACTGAAATATCCGAACTGTTGGAACAAGGAATGCTCGTAAGCGGTTTCTGGGTTTTCGACCAAATTGGTTTCCATACCTAAAATTGGTACAAAGAAAGTGTTGTTAGTTTTAGCAAGTTCTATAGCAGTGTTTAAGGCCTGGTTATCAAACAATCTAAAATCGTGCTTATGCCAATAAATTATCATTATAGTATTTGAAAGCTGCCAAAGATTTTTTCTTTCTGCAAACTTATTTAAGCTCTTTTAGCTTCTAGCATTGACAAAAACAGGTTTTTATGAGTTTAAGCTTTCCTTAGGCAGTAACTAGCTTCAATTTCAATAATTTTAATATTTTTTTCATATGACTCCAGACATTAATTTATCAACATTAAACTATGGAGCAATTATATTGGCAGGGTTGGTTAGTTTCGCAATAGGTGCTTTATGGTACAGTCCGGCTTTATTTGCAAAGCCATGGCAAGAAGATACAGGCATAGGTGATGATGGACGTCCGTCTTCAAATAATAGCAACTCAGACAAGGGTAATAATAATGCTGTTTCTTCCAAAAATGCAGATGATAATGCAGCTGTTGTTTACGGTGGTAGTTTATTTCTAATGCTTTTAATGTCTTTCGCTTTGGCATTAACACTTCAGGAATATGCCGCTCATCACGAACTTAACTGGCAAGTAGGAGCTTCAAAAGGCTTATTCTACGGTATATTCTTCGCAGCTACTTCTATTGGAATTAATTATTTGTATCAAAGAAAGAGCTTAAGGTTATTTTTAATTGACGCTTCCTATCAAATTCTATTTCTTACAATTAGTGGAATAATATTAGCAACATGGAGGTAAAATTCTAAACTAAAGCAAATAAAAACACTAAACTTATACAATTTATGCTTACATCAATTACTGTACACACCAAAATATCTACTCCAATTTCTAAAGTGTGGGAATGCTGGAACAATCCAAAGCATGTTGTAAACTGGAATTTTGCTTCCCAAGATTGGGAATGTACCTCAGCAGAAAATAATTTAGAAGTTGGTGGTAAATTCACTTATGCTATGGCGGCTAAAGACGGTTCTGCGGGTTTCAATTTTGAGGGAAAATACCTAGAAATAAATGAACCTTCTAGAGTTAGTTATGAATTAGGAGATGGTAGAAAAGTTTCTGTATCTTTTCAAGAAGTTGATGGCCAAGTTGAAGTTGCTGAAACTTTTGAAACTGAAGATGAAAATTCTGTAGAACTACAACAATCTGGATGGCAAAGCATTTTAGATAACTTTAAAAATTACGTAGAGACCGAGACTTAAACTTTCTTATAACAAACCACAAAACTCTAGATTTCCTAATCAACTTGAAAATATGACTATATCTCCAACTATCACTCCATTTTTGTGGTTCAACAATCAAGCCGAAGAAGCAACTAAGTTTTACACAACAGTTTTCAAAAATTCTAAGGTTATTAATTCAGGCCCAATGATGAGTGTGTTCGAGCTTGAGGGTCAACAGTTTTTTGCTTTAAACGCTGGGCCACAATTCAAATTTACGGAAGCAATATCCTTTTTTGTGGCTGTAGGAACTCAGGAAGAAATAGATTATTATTGGGAAAGCTTTACAGCAGACGGAGGTGAAGAAAGCCAATGCGGTTGGTTAAAAGACAAGTACGGGCTTTCATGGCAGATTGTGCCAAATGTGCTGGGCAAACTAATGTCTAACCCAGATTCATCAAAATCTACAGCAGTAATGCAAGCTTTACTTAAAATGCATAAAATTATCATTGCCGATTTAGAAAAAGCGGCTGAATAGGTTTTGAATCAGCTACTATAAATTAATTATAAACCACAAAAAAAATTTAAAACACGTGTTTTTATTCCAATATACATTATAAAATAAACAAATTATACTCTAATTAAAAATTATGCCTACCAACATTTTCGTTAACTTACACGTGCAAGATTTGCAAAAGACTATTCAATTTTTTACAGAACTTGGTTTTACTTTTAACCCACAATTTACAGACGAAAATGCAACTTGCATGATAGTAGCGCCTAACATTTTTGTAATGTTGCTGGTTAAACCTTTCTTTAAAACTTTTATAGCAGACAAAGATATTTCTGAACCTAATAAAATTGAAGTAATAAATGCCATTTCCTTTAATTTAAAGCATGAAGTTGATGATATTGTTAATAAGGCAGTAAGTTTAGGTGCTACCGAATATAACCCTGCAGATGACAAAGGTTTTATGTACACAAGATCTTTTCAAGATTTAGACGGCCATTTATGGGAAGCCTTCTGGATGGATACATCTAATATTCAGTAGAATAAAGCAGCTTGACTTAAGTTGAATTTAGGTATATATGGAGTAAATTGTTCCTTTAGGTTGCAATTATGGAGATGATTTGGGTTGTTTCTTCCAAGCTTATAACTGATCTTAGAATTGAGATTGGTAAATTGGGGATCTCTAATTACGAGGTTATAATATTCCAAACCTTTCAGCAAGTAGTGGATGAGTTAAGTCTTGTCGCATCTGGCACCGTTAGGTCTCCAAGTTATATTTTAACAGAGGCATTAATTGCCAAGTCAGATTTTTTTATGGGCGAGCCCTCTCCTCATGGTATAATTTTGGCGAATAGTAATGCTGCAGAATACTTTAATATTCAGTTTGTTGTTTACAATTTATTAGATGAATTACTTGCTAACTACCCATGCTACAGTTCGTATGTGGATATTGTTGGTAAAACACAGTTTTTAGTATATTTTTCTGCTAGCCAAAATCTATTGGAACTTTTTGAGGAATTTAAAAAGGTGTATCCTAACAATTTTGAATAATCTTAATTCTGGCCAAATTGGTCAGTTTTTTTATGCGCAATTAACATTGACAAATAAGCTATGTAGTTACAAATTGAAATCATAAAATAATACTATGTTAAACAATATTGGCTTAATTGGGCTTTCAACAATGGGTGGTAATTTAGCAAGAAACATAGCTAATAATGGCTTCACAATTTCTGTATTCAATAGAACTTATCAGCGTACTCAAGACCTTTTGAATTTATCTAAAAAAATAGATGGGTTGGAAAATTCTAAAAATTTAATTGGGTTTAAAAGCTTAGAAAAATTTGTTGAAAGTTTGGAAATGCCAAGAAAAATTATTCTTTTAGTAAAAAGCGGTGACCCTGTAGACGAACTTTTAGCTGAACTAAATCCACTTCTATCAAATAACGACATTGTTATAGATGCGGGTAATTCAAACTGGCAAGATACAATTACAAGAGAAATTATTTTAGAAGATTCCCTAGATTTTGCAGACGGTGACGAGCCAATTATTTCTGAAAAAATTATTCACTTCCTAGGTTGTGGTATAAGCGGAGGGGCTGAAGGTGCTTTAACTGGGCCAAGTATAATGCTTGGTGGTAACGAAGAAAGTGCAAATTTAATTCTTCCAATACTTGAAAAAATTGCAGCTAAAGATTTTGACGGAAATCCCTGCGTTGCTTATTTGGGTAAAAACCCAGCAGGACACTTTGTAAAAATGGTTCATAATGGTATTGAATACGCAATAATGCAAGGAATTGCTGAAGTTTATTCTATTTTAAAACAAACACAATTACCAAATGAAGAAATATCTGGTATTTTTAATCAATTAAACACTGGTTTTAACTCTAGTTTTCTTTTGGAAATTTCTACCGAAGTTCTTAAAGCCAAATATCACTCAAAAACAAGTTTAGTTGATCTTATAATTCCTAAAAGTGGAGCTAAGGGAACAGGGAAATGGACTGTAGAAGCAGCTTTGGAACTTGGCGTGGCTGTACCAAATATTTTTGAAGCTTTAAATGCTAGAATTCAAAGCAATCACCCGTATAATTTTGATGTGGAAATAATACAGGAAGATGTGGCAGAAACAGCTTTTAACTTGGAAGTTGATGAATTGAAAGTTTACTTGGAAACCATTTTCTTAACAAGCTATTTGCAAGGTATAGACTTAATTATAGCTGCAGAAAAAGAATATTCTTGGGGAATTAATATTGAAGAAGTACTTAGAATTTGGCAGGGTGGATGCATAATTAGAAGCAAATGGCTGCAGGAAATTCCCAATCTTCTTAATAATAAACAGCTTTTACAAGACGCTCTACACTCAAATTTACTTGCAAGTATTAACTTAGAAAAAATGTTTAATCAGCAAAATATTTTTGTAAGCAATCCTGTATTTACATCAAGTATTAATTACCTAAAAGCTTTATTATACAGTAAAAGTGGACACAATTTAATTCAAGCCCAGCGTGATTACTTTGGTCAGCACGGTTATGAAAGAACAGATAAGGCAGGCAGTTTTAGCGGTGGTTGGGAGAGCTAAAAGTTAAATTACAAAATTTTTCTTTCACAATAGTTTAAGAGAGTTTAGGGAAATAAAATAAGACTTCAATAAGAAGTCCTATAAGTTTCAATTATCTTTAACTAAACTTGAATTGTCTTTAATGCTACTATCACCTGCATTAACATTGGAATTTTGAGAATAAGCTACTATTGATATAGTAATTATGATGGCTCTTAGCAGCAAACCCCAGTTGAACATCAAAACTCACTCACACTACATTACACTCTTATTACAGCTAAGCTTAGTTTTTATGTCCAATTTACTGCCTTAGCTTCTTGCCAAAATTGCTGTGACTGTTTTAACTTTTATATAAATAATTTTTATGCCTAATTCAAACCCAAACTCAGATTTAATTATAGAAGATATTATTGTTGGAACCGGTCCGGAAGTTAAAGTTGGAGATGATATTTTAATTCATTACGTTGGAACTTTAGTAGATGGTTCAGAATTTGATAGCTCTTATTCTAGAAATCAGCCGTTAGATATTACTATTGGTGTTGGTCAAGTAATTAAAGGGTGGGATATGGGAATTACAGGAACTGGGTTGGAAAATGTAAAAGGTTTACAAGTTGGAGGTGAAAGAAAATTAACTATTCCTTCTAATTTAGCCTATGGCGAACGTGAAATTCCAGGTTTAATTCCTGCTAATTCAACATTGGTTTTTACCGTTAAGCTGGTTACAATTTTGTAAAAAAATAGCTCCCATTTTAAGAGAGCTATTTGTGTTACAACATTAATGCTAAGATTCCAATGATGAAAGAAAGCCAAATCATTCCTTTTGCAGCAAGGCCATACCCTGCAAAAAGACCAAAGAAAAGGGCAAAAAAAATAGATGGTATAAACTCTTTTTGTTTGCCTATTGTCCTCAAGCCTAAGATTATCAAACTTGATAAACCCCAGCAGGTTAGGAAATAGAACCCAAGAGTTTCTATAAATGCTTTCCCAGCTTCTAGGTCAGCCTTTGAAGCTGCATCTGCAATAAATGGGGTTTGCAAAGAAGCAGTGATAGCTAAAAAAAACGGAATCAAAACTGAATTTAGCTTTGTTCTAATCATTTTATCTCCAAATAATTGTTTTATTTTACCAAATCTTTTTAATATATGCATATTTTTTTAATAATTGCAAGTATCATGGTGAAGAATATTTTCTTTATTATCACTAGCATTATTTAGTTGTTACACAAATTACCTTTACAAAAATTGAAAGCTTCATTTAAATTAAATCAATTGCACAAATTGAAGTAGTAACTTATTGTTTTGCTTTGGTTAGTTCTGCAATAACGTTATTTACTTATATGAATTATAATTCTCAATCAGGAGGAGGCTTTGGTGGTCGCTCCAATTTTAATAGAGGTGGTGGAAGAAGTTTTGGTGGAGGCCGTTCAGGTTTTAACTCTGGTCGTGGTGGCGGCGGAAGAGGTAGAGGACGAAGAGGAGATACATTAGATATTTCTTTATACTCTCAAACAGTTAATGAAGCTGAGCTTACAATAATTGAAGACAAAAAAGACTTTGGTAGTTTCAAAGATTTAAATCTTGCTCCAGAAATTTTAGAATCTTTAATTACTAGAGGCTATGAAAGTCCAACAGAAATTCAAGCACTATCTATCCCAGTGGTTTTATCTGGTAAGGATATTGTAGCTGTATCTCAGACTGGTTCTGGTAAAACAGGTGCATTTTTAATTCCATTATTGGAACAAACTATTGCTCACGCTAAAAATAACCAAACTCAGGTTAATTTAATAGTTGCCCCAACACGTGAACTTGCTTTGCAAATTGAAAAAGAATTAATGGCCTTCGATTTAAGAAAGTTAAGAATTTTCGTTCAAACTTGTATTGGTGGAGCTTCAATGGGTCCTCAAATGCGTGGTCTAAGTAGAGCAAATCACTTTATTATTGGAACCCCAGGACGTTTAGTAGATTTGTTTAACCGTGGCTGTTTGAAGCTTGAATACGTTGACGCAGTAGTTTTAGACGAAATGGATAGAATGTTAGACATGGGTTTTTCTGATGACATTAACTTGTTGTTTAGTAACATTCCTGAAAAGCATCAAAACTTGTTCTTCTCTGCTACTTTAGACAAGAAAGTTCAACCTACTATTAACAGACTTACCTCAGACGCTCACTATATTCAATTGAACCAGCCTAAGCCAAGTCAATTCGTTCATCAGCAAGCAATTATGGTTAACAGACATGACCAAAAAATGGAAGCCTTATTCGATATTTTAAGAGCTGAAGGAAAGAACAAAACCCTAGTTTTCGTAAATACACAAATTATGGCTGAACAGATTGCTTCTAATTTAGGGCAAAACGGTTATGTTACAGATTTCATTCATGGTGGAAAAACCCAAAAGCACCGCGAAATTGCTTTGAAGAAATTCAGACAAACTCAAATTGACGTTTTGGTAGCTACCGACGTTGCAGCCAGAGGAATTGACGTTAGCGATATTAACTTCGTTGTTAACTACGACGAACCAATGAGCTACGAAGATTACATTCACCGCATTGGTAGAACAGGCAGAGCCGGTAAATTCGGAAAAGCCTTCACCCTAGTAAGCAGGTAAAAACAGTAGGGGCGATCCCCGCGTCGCCATAATAATTATGCAGGGGAAGGATTTGTCCTCCCGTATCGGCGAAGCTTGCGAGGTACAAGCGTAGAAATACAATTATTATCCTTATATTTTTAAAAGAAACTTGTGTAAGCACCCTTTGGGGTGTTGTTTTGTTTCAAAATTAATTTATTTTTCATGCTAAACTTGTTGAGCTGTATTCTGAAATTATTTCAGGATCTAAAACCAATAAACCTTCAAAATATCCCCAAAAAGAAATACCGCCTCAAGGGAGGGGTAAGTGGCTTCAGTTATTGTCTACAAAGTATAATAAAGCACCTGAAATTGGTGTGAAATTAAAGCAAAGGTTGGTTCGTCTACCATTTCTGCATGCAATACAATAAAAATTGGAATTGAGACTGAAAGTGCATTATCTGTACTAGATTCTCCAGTTAGTATAGTATAAAACAACTGAAGAATAAGCCTAAAGTAGGGATTATAAAAATTCAAAGCTTTGTGGTTTACATCCCAAGAGTTAATATAGACAAGTTCATACTTTGCATCTATTAAAATTTGGCTAAAAGCTTGCTCTTGGCGAGGTGGTACAATATACATTCGCTGTAAATAACCCTCAACTAGCAAAACTTTATGTTTTTCTAAGGAAGTGTTAGTATTCATCTAAAATTCTCCAACTAAACTAAAATACATCTCTATATTTCAAAAGAATACTCATTATGAAGCACAAATTTCAAGATATAGCAATTTTTTGACCCCACCCTGCATTTATGATATAAACAAATAATGAGTACAAATATTTCAATTATAACAACAGCTTTTAAGCCAGAATTTTTAAAAGATACTTTATCTAGCATTGAAGCAATTATAAATGAGCCGTTAAATATTAAATTTGAATTAGTTTTTTTAAACGATAGCGGAAAACAAGAGATATATGATGTCTGGAATAAATACGTTCCTAAAGATATAGACTGTACATATCTAGACTTTGGGCAAAATTTTGGAAGAAAAAAAGCCTTAAATATAGCAATAGAAAAAGCAAAATACGAATGGATTTTTGTTTTAGACGACGACGATATAATTCTACAAAGAACATTGTATAATTTTGCAACAGCAATTCAAGCAAATCAAAATACAAATTGGTTTGTAGCAGATTTTTTGAGAATGGATGAAAATAGAAGGTATTTAATTGGCCAAGATTACTATAGCTGGAATTTTAATAGTGCTGAAGATATGCTTAAATCAATTTTTAAGGGTGATCACTTTATACAGTTTAACACTATTTTTAAAAAGGAATTGTTTAATAAAGTAGGTTGTATGGACGAAAATTTTGCTGGATCCGAGGATATAGATTTATATACAAGGTTTTTATTACATAAAGAAATGCCAATTTATGTAAATTTTGTAAGTCATATTCACAGGTTTCACACAAAAAATGCTAGTCAAGGAATGACAAAAGATGTGTATTTAAAGACACATTTACAAAGTTTAAAAGACAAGTTTAACACTCAATTCAAAATATTACTTGACAAGTGAAGAATTTTTTGTCTCTTTTAAAGAGCTACTAATATGCTAATATTCAGCACTTTAGATAGTCAATTTACAGCTGGATTTTAGTAAGAAATCGCGGTAGTAAGAGTAGTAGCAATACTAAATCTTAATAACCGTGTAAGTTCGAAAAAAATTAAAGATCTATAAAAAGTTAAAACTTAAAAGTATACAGTGGATGCCTTGGGAATAAATGCCGATGAAGGACGTGATACGCTGCGACAAGTCTAGGTTAGGTGCGTGTAACCGTTGAGCCTAGAATATCCGAATGGAGAAATCCGGTTAGAGTAATGTCTAACACGAACTGGTGTAGTAACCAGATTAAATTACGGGAACCCGCTGAAGTGAAACATCTCAGTAAGCGGAGGAAAAGAAACAGACATTGTTGATTCCCCTAGTAGTGGCGAGCGAAAGGGGAGTATGCCAAAAACTCAGTATGTCTTCTAGCTGGATGGAAAATCAAGTCAAGCAATTGACTAATCAACTTGAGAGCAAGAGCCCGGTATGGGGTATAGACAACTAGAGGGTTGTGGGAAGTTACGTTTTAGCCTTACCGCTAAAGAGTTGGTCTACAAAAATAGTTTATAGCAGAATTAACTGGAAAGTTAAGCCGTAGCAGGTGATAGCCCTGTATGTAAAGTATTCTATTTACCAACTGGTAATTCATCCCAAGTACAACAAGAGCACCGAGAAGTCTTGTTGGAATCATGCGTGACTACGCGCAAAGGCTAAATACATTTATTCACCGATAGTGAACAAGTACCGCGAGGGAAAGGTGAAAAGTACTCTGGGTAAGAGAATGAAATAGACCCTGAAACTGTATATTTACAAGGAGTGGAAGTGGGTTTTTAATCCACAACTACGTGCCTATTGAAGAATGATCTGACGAGTTAGCGGTATACGGCAAGGTTAAGCTCGATAGAGAGTGTAGCCGCAAGTGAAAGCGAGGGTTAATTGCCCGTTTAGTCGTATGCCCTAGACCCGAAACCCGGTGAGCTACCCATGAGCAGGTTGAGGATACGGTAAGACGTATCGGAGGACCGTACCGGTGAGAGCTTCCATTCTCTCGGATGACTTGTGGGTAGAGGAGAAATTCCAATCGAACCGGGTGATAGCTGGTTCTCGCTGAAATAGCTTTAGGGCTAGCCTTGGACTATAGCATGTGGGAGGTAGAGCACTGAAAGTGTTGGGAGCCGCAAGGTATCCCGCACTAACAAACTCCAAATTCCTGCATTGTGTTCTCCAGGAGTTAGGCAGTGGGATCTAAGTTTCATTGCCAAAAGGGAAAGAGCCCAGACTGTCGTTTAAGGCCCCAAAATCGTAACTATAGTGTAAAGGAGGTGGGATTACTCATACAACCAGGAGGTTGGCTTAGAAGCAGCCATCCTTTAAAGAAAGCGTAATAGCTCACTGGTCAAGTGATCCTGCGCCGACAATATATGGGACTCAAGTTACGTGCCGAAGACACAGAATCCGCAAGGATTGGTAAGCGAGCGTTCTAGTCAGCGCTGAAGCCTAAGAGGTAACTCGGGGTGGAGCGACTAGAAGTGAGAATGTCAGAATAAGTAGCAGATGATGCAAAGTGAAAAACTTTGCCGCCGAAAGCTCAAGGTTTCCTACGCCACGATTTTCGTCGTAGGGTAAGTCGGGCCTTAGGTTGGTCTCTAATGGGGCTAACTGATGGACATATGGTTAATATTCCATAACTAGGTATAGATGTGATGAGGGGACGCATTTTGGCAACTTTAGCGATTTTTGGCTATTGTCGTTGATTGGTTAAGTTTGCTGGCACGCAACAAATTTGTGTGCCTTGGTAAGAGCTCCTATTGGAGAATTCTATCCAAATCAGATCTGTCAGAATATTCGTAAGAATAAATTAAAGTGGTACCAAGATGCCAAGAAAAGCCTCTAAACTTAGTCTATATCTATCCGTACCGCAATCCAACAAAGGTGAGCGAGGAGAGAATCCTCAGGCGAATGGGTGAATAATAGGTTAGGGAACTCGGCAAAACAGCGACCGTAACTTAGGGATAAGGTCTGCCTGCAAGGGTTACAACAAAAGATCTCTGCTGACTGTTTACCAAAAACACAGCTCCGTGCTAAATCTAAAAGATGACGTATACGGGGTGATGCCTGGTCAGTGTCGGAAGGTCAACCAGAACGGCGCAAGCTTTTCTGTTAAGCCCCGATGAACACCGGCAGTAACTATAACTGTCCTATGGTAGCGAAATTCCTTGGCACATAAGTAGTGTCCCGCACGAATGGCATAACAAGCAGAGAACTGTCCCAACCATTAACCCAGCGAACTTACACAGGGAGTGAAGATGCTCTCTACCCGCACCAAGACGAAAAGACCCTATGCAGCTTTACTATAGGTTGTCGTTGTTGTATTGGTTTATTTATTCAGCATAGCTGGGAGACTTTGAAGCAAAGACGCTAGTTTTTGTGGAGTCATCCTTGAGATACCAGCTTTATACTCTAATATAACTAACTCGAACTTCACTCGTTCGGGAACAGCGGCTGCCGGGTAGTTTAACTGGGGCGGTTGCCTCCTAAATTGTAACGGAGGCGTCTAAAGGTTGGCTTAGCTCGGATGGAAATCGAGCCTCAAAGCACAAAAGCACAAGCCAGCTTAACTGCAAGACCTACAAGTCAAGCAGATGGGAAACCAGAGTTTAGTGATCCGACCGTTTTCTAAGTGGAAAGACGGAAGCTCAACGGATAAAAGTTACGCTAGGGATAACAGGCTGATCTTACCCAAGCGTTCACAGCGACGGTATGGTTTGGCACCTCGATGTCGGCTCGTCTTTTCCTGGGGGTGTAGTAGCTCCCAAGGGTTTGTCTGTTCGCCAATTAAAAAGGCACGCGAGCTGGGTTCAGAACGTCGTGAGACAGTTCGGTCTCTATCTGGTGTGGGCGCGCGAAATTTGAGAGGGCGGATCTCTAGTACGAGAGGACCGAGATCCATATGCCTCTGGTGTACCGGCTGTTCTGCCAAGAGCATCGTCGGGTAGCTATGCATAGTTAAGATAACCGCTGAAAGCATCTAAGTGGGAAGCTGTCCTCAAGATAAGATTTCGATGAGTTTATACTCTGAAGACTCGTGGAAGACCACCACGTATATAGGTCATAGGTGTAAGGCGGGTTAACCGTTTCAGCCAAGTGATACTAATCAGTCAAATTTTAATTTTTTCTAGTTTTTTAATTTAAAACAAGAACGCTAAAATCCAGCTGTAAGTTGAAAAACTACAGTTTTTAAATATTTCCCCGTAATCGGGTTTTATTTATTTCTAAATTACGATATTGGAGATCAGGTATACTATGAATAATTTGAAAACTAATTTTACACTTTTTCCTAAAAATAATCATTTCCCTAAATAGAGAGGTACCAATCGTAGGTTGATGGGATGTACCACCGCACTAAATTTTCATAAATTTTTAAGCTTTCTTTAATAATAGTACTAATTTGCTCATTGAATCTACGAAATATAAAAGTGTATTATTTATCTCTATCAATGCTTTTATTTTAACTTATATGAAGTCATTTTACACTGTACTAAGTTTATTATTAATTAAGTCTATTCTTGAAATTTAAACATAAACAATTTAAGATGCTTTCTTCGAATTATGATCCAATACCAATTGTTTCTAGCAATAAATTAATATTCTACTTAAATATATCGAATGCTGTTTCATAAAAATATAGTTTTATATGTATCCATAAATCAAATATTTAATTCTCAAGAAACCTTTTATACAATTGACTAAAGCATAAATAAGTGCATACACTGGAAGAGATTTAGATATTTCTTTTCTAAATTTGAAATTCACGGAGTTAGGACTTTGGTTAAAATTTTCGTCATTGAAGATGTTAAAGGTATCTTAGCTGCAATTGTTGCAGTATTACAAAATGCAGGCTATGAGGTTTATCCTATATGGGTCACAAAATCAAATTCTTCTTCTGTTATTTCCTCTCAGGAGTGGGTTGACTCTCTACCAAATCTGTTAATCACAGTTAATTTTTCAGAAATTATTTCTAAATTCCATGAGGTTCAGCCTAATCTAATTTTGCTAGACTATTTTCTATTTGGATCAATGTCAGAGCCATTTTCTGGCGATGATGTTTATCAAAGAATAAGAGGATGCCAGGCCAATTTTTTGTCCACTTCATCAACACCACCAGCAAGTTGGAAATTCCCGAGATTCCAGGATAAAGATGATTTGCGTTCTAATGATGAAGATATGAAGTTGGAAGCAGAGCAGAATCTATTAAGTCTAGTAGAATCATTTTTTTCTTAAAATATTTTTGAGGTTATCACCCCCCCAACATCGGTTGGGGATTTATTTTTTTGTTTAAAATTTAATATTTATGCTTCGCCATGGAATTACAACCAACATAATTGACTAAATTATAATTAATCATTCAAACTTGAGAAGGTTTATTATTTTTGCTAAGTTTTATGGAGGTTAATTTTGAAGATAATTGCTGTTGTTGATAGTGAAATTGATAATTTGAGTATAATTGCTGAATTGCTTAGAACCAATAATTTTGAAGTATTTCCTTTCTTATTTTCTAATCCTGCATGTATTTTTACTCAATCAAATGAACAGGTAATTTATTCTATTCCTGGTATTATGGTTTCAAATGACCTTAACCAAACTCTTTCTTGGATGAAAGAAAAGATTGGGTTTGACCCTAATAGTATTTTACTAGATCGTTGTTTATTTCGACTTGGCAAAGATCAAGCATTTTTTGATAAGGTTTCTTATATGATAGCTCAAAATAATCATGCCAAATTCTTGTCTTGTCCCGAAAGTGGTTGTGAAAGTTTATCACATGAAGATTTGGAAGACGTAGTTCAATTTGTTTTAGATCTTTAGAAATATTTCACTCTTTAATTTCCCCAGCAACGGTTGGGGATTTATTTTTTGGTGAAATGCATTGTAAATGGAATTGATTAATTTCGATTTTACTTTTAGTACTAATATATGAAGCAAACTACAACCCTGAAAACATATTTAATTTATCTTGCCAACTGTGCAGCAATTATTGTTTTGTATTTGTATTCTGTAACTTCAAAAGAAACTGCTGAAATAATAAACCAGCCTTTGCATATTATTAGTTAATATTACAATTTAGGAGCTGCGGCCATTGTTGGATTTGGTTTAAATTTGTCATATTATTTGTATTTAAGAAAAACTCACAATAAGCTAGCTTTAGCTCATTTAGTGTTGGCAATATTACTTATTTTATTTACTTTGTTTGGAATAATGAACATGAATTTTAGATTTTTTGATATTACTAGATAGCCGTTAATTGATAATTGCTCATTTTTATATTTTATATCAAAATTTCAAACTATTTGGTGTAATAAACTTTACCTAAGAGTTATAACACTATCATAAGATTGTTCGCTTGTTTTCAATACAGTCCAACATATGAACATTGTTTTTGTTTGACCCTAGATAGCTGATATGGTGCTATTGGGGTAATATTCGTTACAAAATATAATATAATATGTTCATAAAACTTTTCAAAATTAATGTGATTTCATTAACAATTCTGCTTTTTATTGGTTTGTCTTTTTTAAATTTCAATGTGTAAGCTATTGACAAGCTAGATTTACAAATAAACAAATTTAGCACTAAAGACATCATGGATGTAATTAAGAAATTATATGAAAAAATAAATTAAACTAGCTTTTATACCATACACAATTTTAGTTGAACTACTTTGTTTGCTAACGCTAGTATTTTTTGGAATTCTGGCCGATGAGAATGTAAATTTTGAAAAATTTTATAAAAGTTATTTTTTGGGTATTGAACTGAACTATTACTTTTTGAATTATTTAGTTTTCGCATTACTTATTTGTACATTCGTATTTCAGTCTGTATTTTTAATATACTACCTACATAAGAATTATTTCGTTAAAAAATAAATAATTATAATATTCTTACTGTTCAACTATTTGTTAATTGCTCATTTTATTTATCTAAATATTTTATAACCAGCTTAGAAGCTATAGTATTACTTTTTGTTAGTAAACAATGATCAATTGCAAAAACAAATATTATATGCTATAAATTAAAAGATTTGTTAATTTGGTGCAGTTTTATGCATAGTGATAATGCTAATTGGTTTCAAAAAGCTTTGGTAATCATTTCAGCTATCTTTTTACTTTCAGTCATTATTGCTGCTATGGTTTTGGCCCCTTCTGAGGAAAAGAGACCTGGACCATCTGAAGAGATAAATATAGTTGGTAAAGTGACACTTGCTAGATACATTTTTGGTAAATTTTAATTTATAAAGGGGCAAATTATGCCCTTTTTTTGTTGCTAACCAAAGTTTGACTATACCCTTTTTATGTGATTCATAATTAGGTGCTGGGTATTTGATTAACAAGTTGGAGATACAAATGAGAGAATGGTATGAGCCTTGGAAATATAAACGAGTAATGTTTATTTTATTACCAGTTCTAGCTTGGTTTGGGTATCACAAATTTCTTCCTGACTTGAACTATGAGTTGTACAAACAAGTTAATGCTCAGGTAGAGGAAATAAAGGACTCTATTAAAAAAACAGTTTGCTTAGATGGATCATGTTTTAACTTTAGTTTTTTGCCTGGTCAGTCATCAGGTAAATGGAGTAAAATGGTTGTTCAAGCTAAACAACTGCGAGAAGTATCGCCTGCTGAAATAATAATCAGCCTTGATGAGGATGAATATAAATACACAATCGGAAAATTTCTTTTTTTCACTGAAACCAGTTCTTATTATATTAAGAACCCGGTTATAAGAGCCAAATTCATTTTTGATTTTGAAAATGTTAAATCAGATAAAGATGGACTTGTGCCAACTTTTAAAGTAGAAATTGCAAGAACTTCAGGAGAAGATTCCACGATTGGATTTGATTCAGCCCTTAATAGAATTAAGAGTAGAATGCCTGGTCTTATTTTTAAACAAGCATTATTATCTTGCCCAGATGTATTTAGACAAGCAAAACAATATTCAATTGGTAAACAAGATTGGGGTGCAGGGCTAGCATTCCAAATTAGCCCTAGTGCTATTAACTTGAATAATGGTTGGCCAACTACAATACTGCTAAAAGATAAAATTAGCGAGGATGTTGGGAATATATCCTCAAGTGACAATAGAACCTTTGGGCAATTTATGTTAATTGGTGATGAACACCCCGCACCTAAATTTGATGGTAGAATTAGATGCCAAATTAAAACACATTAATCCTTGACAACTCCGTAGTTGTTGGATTGATTTAAATTAAATAGAACCCCGATTTGGAGGTTCTTTTATTTAGGAAATTTTGCTGACTACCCCGAAACCTTTGGTTTCACCCCTTACCAGGGGTACATTAGTTAGACATTTTTCATCATTAAAAAATTTACACATTACTATGCCCTTTAACTTAGCTGAACTACAAGAACAAATTGACTTGTTGGGAATTGAAATTGGTTTGGAACCAGAAGAAATTATTAAATCTATTGGAACTTCGCTTGCCGGAGCTTACCGTAAAGAATTTGGTGATAAAGACAAAGCCTATGAAGGAGACTTTAACAGCCAAACTGGAAAATACACCGTTTACGAAGTTACACATGTTGTTGAGGAAGTTTTAAATCCAGCTCGTGAAATTAGCCTTGTTGAAGCCAGACTTTCAGATCCTAATGCCCAAATGGGTGATAACCTAAGAAAGCCCGTTGTTAATGACAGTGATATGAATTTTGGTAGAATTGCTTCCCAAGTAGCTAAGCAGGTTTTGCGCCAAAGCATTAGCAATGTTAAGCATACAAAAATTTTACAACAGTTCAAAGACAAAATTGGTGATGTAATTAATGTTGAAGTAGATTTTTCTAGGAAAGGTGGCTACATTGTTAAGTTTGCTCAAACCAGTGGTTTTATGGCCAAGGAAAACTTACTTCCTACTGATAGGTTTAAGCCAGGTCAAAACATTAAAGCCCTAATAGTAGATATTAGTGAAGATGAACGTGGAAACTCTAGATTGCAGCTTTCTAGAACACATCCAGATTTTATAAGAGCCATTATTGCTAAAGAAGTTCCTGAAGTTGAAGCAGGAATTGTTGTAATAGACAAAATTGCCCGTGAAGCAGGTGTAAGAAGTAAAATTTTGGTATCAGCTCCAGAAGATGAAAATGTTGATCCAGTTGGAACAATTTTAGGCAGAAAGAATGTTAGAATTATTAACATTATGAGAGAAATTTCTGTAACTATGTCTGAAAAAATTGACGTTGTAGAAAACAGACCAGAAGAATTAGAGGAAATGATTATGGATGCTTTGGAACCAGCTGAAATTGAAAGAATTGAATTTGATACAAACGAAAACAAGGTTAACATTTTCTGCTACCCAGAAGAAGCATCTTTAGCAGTAGGAAGAAGAGGTGTGAACGTACGCTTAGCCTCAGAATTACTAGACATTGAAATTAGCATCAATTCTATAGAAGAAAAAACCGAAGTAGAAGCAATTATACCAGAGGAAGTAGAGTAACCATGTACCGGCTACTCCCACGTCACCTTCACGGATGAAACAAGAAAAGCCTAAATCTTTAGAGAGCTCATCGAAGATTATTCTAAAATAAAAATTTTTAAAACAAAAAAATACCCCCTTGCTTTTAGTTTAGCTTGGGGGTAATATAAATATATATCCAATTATTCTAATCAGGTAGTTTAAACTTTGTCGAAGATTACACCGAATGGTTCAAAAGTTCGTTTTAGTGATAAGAAACTATGTTTAGCAATAGGGCCAGGTTTGAGCCTATCGATTTTAACAGGAACATCTTTCTCTTTACCTTCGGGAATAAAAACTCTTACAATAGAGTAATACTCACCCTCCAAGCTATAGTCAATTTCAAAACCTGATAACTTTTTCAGATCTTCTGCTTCCTTCGCAACGCTTCCCATATCATCCATAGTAGGTAAATCTCCAAATAGTATAAATAAACCAGCAACTAACTAAGTGCACATTTTTTGCTGTAAGGCAAGTGTTAAAATCAAGTTAAGTGTTTTAGGAACGGCAAGCATTCCCCTACTACTCGCCCTTCTTCCAAGAAATAACAATTTTCCCTTCTTCATCTGAACCAGTGCATTTTAAAATTGCGTTTGGAAAGGCTTCAGCTAGCTTTTGAGCTTTAATAATTATTGTAGGGCTTAGTTGAACAGAAGAACTTGAGCCTTTTTTGGTGTTGTTTAATTCACCCTCGTTTAAGATAGGAGAATCGAGATTCTCCCCTACGGGCTTGTTATTGGACTCGTCTTGAACTGCTGGGTTGTTTAAATTATCTAATTTGGCTTTTTCTGATTCAATAAAGCTTATTTTTTCTTGCAATCCTCCAATTTTTTCTTTGGTTTTTCTAGTTAATTCAGAAATTTCTTTAACAGTTAGGCTGTGTTCTAAAATAAAGTCTAAAATTTTGTTTTGTAGTTCTGGTTCTAAGCCTACTAAAAACCTGGCTTGACCTTCCCCAATACTTCTTTCTAAAAGGGCTTGCTGAATTTTACCATCTAAAGTTAACAAACGAATGTAATTTTTTACGTATTGCAAGGAGTGCCCTAAATTATTGGCCAATTCAAGCTCATCAAAGTTTTGGGTTTGCATTAACATTAGAAAAGTTCCAGCCATTTCAATTGGGCTTAAATCTTCCCGTTGCAGGTTTTCTACAGCGGCTAACATGGCCTGTTGCTTGCTAGATAAACTTTCAAAAGGTTTTACAATTGCTAGAATGTTTGTGTAGCCTAAACTTTTACAAGCCCTTAAACGACGTTCACCGGCTAACAAGATGTATTCAAACTGTTTAACTTCTTCCCCAGTACTCTCTAAATCTTTTTTTATAACTAAAATTGGATGAATTAAACCACTCTCCTTAATACTTTCTGCTAAACTGTTTATTTTCTTGTCTTCAAAAACTGATCTGGTTTGGTAAGGACTGGATTGAATTTTATTAATAGGAAGCAAAACTATAGAAGTGTTTTGGTCAAAATTTGCGTCAACATTTTGCAAATTTACCGTTTCTTGGCCAAAATAATCGCCTAATATATTTCCTAAACTTTTTCCTAAAGCCATAATGATACAATTTTGTTAGTTTTTGGTTGCCTGTCAATTGTAAATTTCAGCAACTTGTAATTTCCTGTAAATTAGTAAACAACTTATACAAGTTCAAATTTTATGAATTTTATTTCAAGGTCTGGCTGGCTAAATTCTACACGCTTAAACTATGGGTTAATGCTGTTTTCAATTTTGGCATTATTTTTTAGTTTCAGTTTTAATTTGAATAAGTTTTTTGGAATTTCTTCAACTGGCTATTTTTTAGGTTTAAATGTTTCGCTGCCCCAAATAGTAATCTTTGTCACAGCCTTAATTATAGTTTTAAAATCATCTTCAAAAATTTGGTTTTTAAATTTATTATTATTTGTTCAGAGCATAATTTTTGCTTACCCCCTAAGAGACATTTCAGTATTGCTCCATTTTGTTTTGGTATGGTCTAGTTTAGTGGTTTGGATATTTTTAATTGTTGAAATTTATGGTTTTTTGGTTTCGAATGAGGGAAACTTTTTATTTTTGGATCCTAGGGGGGTGTCTAACTTCAAGTCAGTTATGGATGGTGTTGATGAAGGGTTTCTTAAAACGGGAATGGCGATGGGGCATCGCCGCTACAGACTGATGGTATTTGGTGGTTTGGCTTTGTTGGGGTATTTTTGTTTAGATTATTTGAATTTTTTGCTACCAATTCCCTTACTTTTTTTGCTAATTTTTTGGTTGTGGTTAAAATCTACCAAATCATGGAATTGGGTTTATAAAATATTGATTGGATACTTAACTATCAATTTATGCTTAGCAATATACCAGGTTTTTACATCACACTTTCTAGGTTTAAATTGGTTAGGTGAAAATTACCAGACAGCTGAACTTGCTAGGCAAAATATTCAATTTTTAAATTTTAAGGCAGCAATTTTACGAGGATACGGCCTTCTGGTTCATCCAAATAATTTAGGAATGCTGGGATTAATTGGTTTATTCTGCAACGGTATTTTTAGTTTGAAAGAAGATCTAAATAAGAATAAAACTCTTAACAAGCTGCTCATTGTTGTCTCAACATCTTTAATACTTTTAAGTTTTAGCAGGCTTAGCTTAGTTCTTCTAATCTTACTTTATGCACTTAAATTTAATTGGAATTGGGCTTTTCTTTCTGTAAAAAAAATGTGGCTTAAAATAATCTTGCTTTTCTTAACTATATCTATTTTTACTATAATTTGGTTGGGAAGAAGCTCTTCAGATTTTTTTAGAATTGAGGAATTTCTTTGGTGGAGTAAGGCTTTTACTAAAATTCAACCCTTGCAAATTTTGTTTGGTTCTGGATTGGGTTCTTCACCTTTTATTTTAAAAAATACTTTACCAGAATTATATAGTTGGGCCTTTCAGCCAGCCCATTTTGGTTTAATTAACATTATAGTTGAAGTAGGAATTTTACCAATAATGCTAGTATTTATTTATTTTATTTCAAGAGGCCGATTTGGCTTATTTTGGATTAATATATTCTCTAAAAATTCACCAAAAGAAATTGATCGAGTTACTCAGATTGAAACTCAATTAGGTATGGATAAGATAATATGGCTAACTAGCTTTGGTAGGAATAAAGATAACAGTCGATTTGAAGAAATTTTACACACAATTCAAAATAACATTAAACTAAACATTTTTGATGAAATTTATTTATTTTCAGAAGATCAAGAAACTTTAGAAAAAGTGAAATTTGCTTTGCTAAAGATGAATATTTTGAAAGATTCTTTGAATAAGGCTAATATTGAATTTAGTTCAAAAAGCAACCTCCAAAATGACACACCAAATAGCTTTAATTACAATCACATTGGCGTTGAAATTTTAAAAAGTAAAATCCACTTTATTAGCTCTGAAAAGAATTTGAATATTCAAGAAATGTTTAATCATATTACTCTAATTAACAATAAAGATATTGTAGTTTTAAGTAACGCAGATATTCAGTTTAATGAAGATTTTGGCAGCCAACTAAAAGTTTTAAAGGAGAAAGATTTTTGGGCAATTACAAGGTATCAAAATGGTAAGCTTTATTCAGAGGGTAGAATAAATAAGCTAAATCAATTGTATTCTACCAGTCAAGATGTTTGGGTTAGTTATTACAAAAACTGGTGTTTTCCGAAAAACTATAACCTAGGTCAAGTTGCTATAGATAATTGCTTGGCATTTCAAGCCTTTAAGTTTGGTTTGAATGTTTCCAATCCAAGTTTAGATATTATTTGTAAACACAATCATAAAAATAACCAAAACTTATGGGTTAATAAAGATGAGTATCACGGTTGGCGTTTGTTTATTATCCCAACGAAATTGACTGGAGATAATCAAAATATAAAAAGTATTATAAATAGATTGGGTATA
The DNA here is from genome assembly GCA_963704645.1 of uncultured bacterium. Classification (GTDB taxonomy): domain Bacteria; phylum Patescibacteriota; class JACMRA01; order JACMRA01; family JACMRA01; genus JBILXY01. The sequence continues at coordinate 224,828 of OY969926.1, read as the reverse complement.
AATAATAAAAGGTCAGTGTCTAACAAGTCGCACTCCAATTTAGAAAATCTAGAAATTATTTGGCACTAAACTTGGCTGCTTTAACCGACCAAATTATATCCAAAATTTCACCTTCTTCTAAAACTTTTAAAACATCTGAAGTTTCCCATCCACTGCGAACATCTTTAACCAATTTGTAAGGGTGTAAAACATAATTTCTTATTTGACTTCCCCACTCTACAGAATTGTATTCACCTCTAATTTCCTGTTTCAATTTTTGTTCTCTTTCCCACTCTAAAATTGCCAATTTGTCTTTCAAATATTTTAAAGCTTGTTGTTTATTTTGAACTTGGCTACGTTCATTTTGGCAGGAAACAGTAAGTCCAGTTGGTATGTGAATTAATTTAACAGCAGAATAGGTAGTATTAACACTTTGGCCACCGTGACCACTTGCGGTTGTATATTCCCATTTCAAATCATCATCTTTAAGCTCAATTTTTGAAGCTTTTTCCAACCCTTGAGGTAAAACTTCCACCATAGCAAAACTGGTTTCTCTAGTTTTACCTGAATTAAAAGGAGAAATTCTAACTAATCTGTGCGCTCCAACTTCTTCTTTCAAAAGTCCATAAGCATAATCGCCCTGAATATCTAAAGTAATAGTTTTTAGACCTCCTTCTTGACCAGTTGAGAGTGCAATAGTTTGAGAATACCAACCTTGTTTTTTACAGAATGATTGATACATTGCACACAGCATAGCTGCAAAATCTTCGGCGTCAATGCCACCTGTTCCAGCGTGGATAGTTAGTAAACAATTGTGGAAATCGTGGGCTTCGGAAAGATAATTAATTTGTTGATAATTAGCCCTCACTTTCTGTAGGTTACTTATGGCTGTATTTAAAAGTTCCTCTTCGCCTAAATCTTCCGCAGCCTCAATGTCTGTAACTGCTGAATTTAAATTTTCCAGCAATTTTATTTTGACTTCCAAGCTTTTGGCTTTTTTGGAAAGTTCGTTTCCACTGCCATTTATATTTCTGTCATTAGCCCAAATTTCAGGGTCTTGCATTTGGTTTTGCAAGTCCTGTAATGTACTTTTTAATTGTTCAAAATTAGATGAATTAATTATATTTTTAGTTTCTCCAATTAATTCGGCAATTTCTTTTTTATGCATAAAATGAATGTGTTAGAAAAAAATAGTATGGTCAAAATAAGGACAGTAAACTTAGTTATTTGACCAACCCAGGAATTGCTGGCATGTTAGATTTATCAGTCTTTTAAGAATCAATATGAATTTTAATATAGAATTTAAGAAGTTTTTTGCAGCTCTTCAGCCTATTGCATTAAACCCAAATCGTCTTAAAATATTAGCAGCTTTAATACCAGTTGCCATAGCTTTTTATTTGTATAACCCCTTCGATAATGTTTTTACATTTTACTGGGATCAAACAATTTTGCTTCAAGATAAAAATATTTTTAATTCCTCCTTCTATTTCTTCCAAGAAAGGTTTGGGTTTGGGGTCTACGGCTATTACTTAAATTATATTGTCTATTCAATTTTTAGTTTCATTTTTGGGCCAGAAAGAGGAGTGGATGTAATGATGATAGCTTTGGTCCAGGCTGCATTTTGGGGGGCCTTTTTGTTTTTAAAAGAAGTAACTAAAAACACTTCAAATTTTAATATTTATTTGCTTGCTTTAATTTATATTATTTCTATTGAAGCCCAAATGAATGTATACAGAACAATTTTGGGGCAGAATTTTTTATGGGGGTTCCTACCCTTGGCTTGTTACTTTACTTTAAAAGTAGTAAAAGAAAATGGCTTAAAATGGCAATTGGCTTTGGCTTCAACTTTATTCTTCCTCCAAGTAAGTTTTGCTCACCCAACTTCCATTATTAATTACGCCTTAGTAATTTCTTTAACCCTGCTTTTAAGTTTAGTTTATACAAGGTTTAATTTAGCAAAAATTTCAAAAGTGGTTGCAATTAACATTGTAGTTTTTATACCAATTTTACTTCAAATACTGTTAATAAACAGAGAAGTTTCTAGTTATATTTATAATTCTAGCAACGCATTTGGTGGAGATTTTATATTGTCTTGGTATGAACTTGGTAAGGCTAGATTCAATTTAAATAATATTTTAAAATTAGATTATTTTTTGGAATCCCAAATTAGAACCGACTCTTACAGTCAAGAAAGCCTATTAAGACTGGCTAACGCAAAAATTAACAATGTTTTTGGCGTTTACGCCTGGTTAAGTTATTTTAATTTAGGTCTTTTCGTAATTATATTATTGCCACTATTCCAAAAATTGCACACAACTCAGATTAAAAATTGGATAGCAAAATTTAGAAGTCACAAAAATCTTAATCAAAAAATTGAAGTAGTAGAGCTAAAAAAAGAAGGTTTAGAGAGCAATATTCCTGAAACCCAAGACAATAGCAAAGTAAAGCTATACGCTATAACTTCTTTGGCTGCAATGTTCGGGGTTGCTACCATGGGTATGTTTCAAGGACCTTTGTTACAGTTCTTTGGTTTAATTTATAAAATAGTGCCGTCAGTATTTTTACTTTATCGCTATTTAGATGCTAAGTTTGGAATTATTTTTATTTTACTAATTTTGCTTGCTATATCTTCAGCTTATACTTTAATAAAAACCGAAAAACTTAAGCTTGCGGTAAATATATTCCTACTGGTTATCAACATTTTCTATTTGGGCTTTTTCTCAACTCAATATTTTGTCTCCCCATACGGTCAGGTTGAACTTGCGCCAGAATATTCCCAGACCTGCGATTTCTTAAAAAACAATTCCTTTAGAACAATTAAATTTCCTTACAGCTACGATTTCCTTCATTTTACGAACATTTCCAATAAGCAGGTTCTAAGTAACGATATTTTTAATCAAAATTGCAGTCATTCCGTTTTGTCTATAAGAACTCTTCCATCTGAAGACGAAAATAGTATTATTAAATTGTACGATTTAATGGCTACAAACCCAAGCCAGTTCCAGGAAAGAATTGAAAGTTTAAGCATAGATACAATACTTGTAGATAAACAATTCATTCCAAATTATAGTTGGTACAGAATTACTTCTGAAGAGGAAAAAAATAGTTTAATACAAAAAATTGATGACAATTACAAAGATAACAAAATTTTTGAAAATAGCTATTTCACAGTTTATAAATTTAAGCAGGCTAGAAGTTTTTATGTTTCCAGTGGAAGTCTTAATATAAATAAAATTAATCCAACTCACTATAATTTACAGGTTAACAATATAAGTAAAAACGCTACATTAGAATTTCAATATAGTTTTGGTAGCTGGAATTTAACAGAGCCTAATCAGAAATATTTACTTTCAGATAGTATATTTAATCACTATAAAGGAAGAGGATTTAACAATACTTGGGATATTAATTTTTCAGAATTGGAGCAAAATTGTTCGCTAAATTACTGCCAAAAAAATGAAGACGGTACTTACAATTTAAGTTTAGAATTGTGGTATAAACCACAAGTAGTTTTCGAAGAAATTATGGCAATTTACGCTATTGTTTTGTTGTCTTTTGTTATTTACAAATGGAAAAATAAATTTTATGGACATAATAAATAAGCACAACTCAATGTCTTTTACCAAACCAAGCTTAAACTACCTAGAGTCTTTTATTATAGGCTTAATTCTTCTAGTTTGTAGTTTTGTAAGCTATTCATCCTGGTCGAATTCACCCTTAAACTCTATAAGAGTTAGTGGACAAATTGATAGTTTATTAGTTGCCCAAGATCCTTCCAAGGCTAAGCCTAAAAACAATACTGTGCTTATTTATCCAGATAAAACAGATATTGCCAGTAAAGATGAGCTAAATTATCTATCCCAAGTTGCAAAAAATATTAGCACAGTTCCAAGTCAAGATTTTTTAAATAAGAATTGGTCAATTTATAATCCTTTTCCGGATAAGCAAAATTTTGGTCTTAACTACAAATTAAATTCCAATAGTATTTTAGAAATTAAATACAACAATGTTTTGCGGCAGATAACTTTTGTACTGCCCAAGTTTAGTTTTAAAGTTCAAGATAAAACAAACTATGTCCCAGAAACAGTTGTGGCCAGTATAGACAATATTTCTTCTGGCAAATATTTGTATCTATCAGATTACGAAGGAATACAATTAGAAACTTATACAGATGGTAAATTTATTAGTTTTGGAGAACTTCAAAATAACAAAATACTAGTTTATTCTATAAATCAAAATTCTTCCTCAAATTACATTGCCAGCCCATTAAGTTGCAATCTAAATTTAAAGGAAAAAGCTGGAACTAAAAACCCAAGAACTTGTTTTTCAAAAAACTATCCTGAAAGCTTTCAACAAAATGGAATATATTTAGCCAGTTTTAATTTGAATAGCAATAATTTGGCTTATTCCGCATATAATTTTAAGTTATCTGACAACGAAGAAAAGCTAAATTTAGAAAATTCCGAACAGGTTCAAAGTATTGGTAAAACAGCCTTAATAAAAAATACCCCAACAGAATACAGCCAATTAATTAGTGTAAAAAATGGTGGTATGGAGTATTTCCAATTCTCTATAAATTCTATTGAAGACTGGCAAAGCTTAAATATTCAAGTTAATAATTTAAAACTTACTAAATTAAAATTTGAAAATATTGCCGAAATATTGCCGAAATACAATGATAATTTAACATTAGAAATAGATACAAAGGCTGAATTACCGTCAGGCAAGGCAGAGATTCTTAATAATGATGAATATTTTAAGAATTACAGATTAAGCTATCAAAACGCTTTTTTAAACAGTTGCGACCTTACTAAACTACTTAAAAATAATGAAAATTCCTTAAATTATAATTGGTTAAATTTTAAAGATTTAGATTTTGCTTTGTTAGAAAACCAAACTTTCTGTTTAGCTTTAAGTGCAGATTTCGTTCCGAATGCTAATTTTTTGTATAATTTAGAACTTGAATACAACACTCAAAATACTGTATACAATTCCGAAGGTGGTAAGAAAGAAAATATTATAAATTTGGCAGTTAATTTTGCTAGCTCCAACACAGTTAATTTTACCACCAAATCTAAAATTGGTTCGAACAAATTTAATGCAGTTTTAGATCCGGCAAATATTAAAGTATCGGGGACGTATTTGGAAATTAATAAGCCTGAAGATGTTGGCTTTGAAATTAAGCAATTATGGTTATCTCAAAGTTTACCTAAAGATTTGCAGAACTATTTTTTCACCAAAGAAAACTCTGCCAGCCAAAATAATCCGCTGGCTTTGAATGAAGCAAAAGAAACAACATTTCAGTCTCAATTCAAAGTAGGATTATCCAATAGTAATTATCAAAATTCAGATAGATTTGTAGTCAGCTCAAGTTTCCAGCCATTGGTTTTTGTAAGTCTAAATTCCTCTAACACTTTAGATACTATTTTTGAATATCGAGATACTTATCAAAATAAAGTTTGGGTAGTAAGTTGTGCTTCTAGTTGTACAGACTCCAATTTTAGTATAACTCATTACAATATTTTAGCTCAAAAAATGGCTATATTAATTGGCTTTTTAATTATCCTAATATATACTTTATCGAAATATTTTTGGTTAAGAAACAAAGCTAAAATTGAAGAATATTTGAATAATTTTAAAAACTCAACAACTTCTAAAATTTTAAAATTAATTAACCAATATTTTAACAAATGCATAGTAATTTATTCTAAATATGCTGAAAAGTATGTTAATAATAATTACTGGTTTGCACTTATATTAGTTTTGTTTATATTAATTTCTTATCTTATTTTTGGTTTAAGAATATCTTTTGTTTTAGGTCTTCTAATACTATCTTTCAAATATAAAAATTACTCTAAATTCTTAATTTTTGCTGGCTTTGGTGCAATTATTACAATGTTTATTCTTCACTTGGCGGTAACCAAAATAACAATTTCTAATCCAATCTTAGAAAGGTTAATAAACTTAAATACTGTAGATTTTATTGGAACGTATGGTTTCTACACAATTTTTGTGGCTCTGGTAGTTTTTGTAATTAATTCCTATAGGAAGTAGATCTGGCAGAGAAAGGCAATATGAAATTAAATCTTTTTGTTTAAACAATGAAGAAGTTCTTGTGAAACTAAAAATTCCCTTCTGGAGGGAGGTGGTAAATTTACAGAATTTAACGGGCTGTTTTCTTAGGAATATAAATTTTCTTAATAAATCAAATTCTTTATTCCTGGAAAATATTAAGCAAATAATGACTCTATAAACTCAAGTAATCGTTTTGATTATTCAAATCATAGCGGTTCATCATGTAATCAAAAATGAATTTTTAGGAGTGTCAGTTAATTTAACACTTTTATAAGTGCATTTAGTCTATTTTCCTAAAACTAATTCTTCCTAAATTTGTAAATAATTTGATATCCAAAAAGTGGAGGGGTAAACAGGCTAGTTACAATAATATGGTTGTTGCCAGGTAAAGGAAGGTAGAATTTGTAATGATAGTACTTCTCTAAAGTCATGCCTTGTTGCTCTGCGTAGGCTATTAAATGAGTTCTTCCAAATAGGTTTAAATGTTGGTTAGGAACATCAACTTTTTTAGATCCAATTATCTCCTTAGCAATTTCTGTTAAACAGTGTGGAGTTGGTGTAGATATGTACAAAACGCCATTAGGTTTTAAAACTCTACCCATTTCCTCAATAATTTCAAAAGGCCTTTTAATATGTTCTAAAACTTCGCCTGCAATTACAAAGTTAAATGTATTGTCTAGGTAGGGTAATTTACCGTTGTTTAGATCAACTTTTTGGAAATGGTTTGGGTCGTAATAGTTGGAATCTTCAATATCCAAACCGAAGGATTCCAAGTTCTTAATATCAGTTTCAAAATCGTCTTGCGAACAACCAATGTCTAATAATTTAAAATTGTTTTCGTTGCTTGTATTGGTTTGAATTTCTTTAATAATGTTTTGTTTAAAGTAGTCCATTCTAATAGATTCGCTCTGCTGGGCAGTAGGGTTAAAATGTATATTTGCAATCATATATTCATTATGAAAGTCTTGAAGTAAGGGTTTTTTGTCAATCTTATTGCCATTATTTGACATAATTGTGCAGCTGTTCTTTAATTATTATATAAATTAATTATAAATTCAGTGAAACCTAAATCAAGTCCAAGTAGATCCAAAAGGAGAAGATCGAATCATAATAATTCCGAACAAAGAGAGGACAGAATTTACTTTAAAGGTGTAATTATTGAAGCACTACCAGGTGTTAAATTTAAGGTAAGAGTAGAACGTGATAAAGGGTTAGATCCTTTAATTATAGACTGCCAAACCAAGACACTTTTTAAGGTAAGAAGAATTAAAATTTTGAAAGGTGACAGCGTTACTGTAGAGGTTGATCCTATGGAAGATTTGACGAAAGGCGTAATTATTTCTAGAGACTAATATATGAAAGTTGTTGTATCCCTTACCGGAAGAGGTAAAAAATTAACTAGACGTGGTAGAATGGCCCAAGGTTACTTTACACGTAGACAAGGAATTTTACGTTTCTACGCTTTTGATGAGTCATCATTAGGTAATCGTATTAATGCTAGACAGCCAATTCCTTTGAAGAAAAAGAAAAGATTAAAATACTAAATTATTATGATTAGAATAGCCGGCGTCACCGTTGACGGCCAAAAACAAATTAGATTCGCACTTCCAATTATTAAAGGTGTGGGTAAATCTAACGTTAAAAATATTTTAGCTGAATTAAAGTTAGATCCAACAATTAAGCTAGATTCATTAAGCGAAACTGAAGTAGCTACAATTAGAAGTTACATTGAAAACAATTTAATTATTGAAGCTGATTTAAGAAGGCAGAATCTTACAAATATTAAAAGATTAATTGATATTGGTACTTGGAGAGGCAAAAGACATAAAGTTCACCTACCTGTAAGAGGCCAAAGAACAAAGACCAATTCCAGAACTGCAAGAGGCAATACAAGAAATACTGCAGGAAGTGGAAAAGTTAAGGCTCAAAAAACCTAATACTTGACAACCATCAATACTAAGAAAATTAAGATTATATTAATATGGCCAAAAAGGCGAATCCAAAACTAAACGTTAGAAAAACTAAGATCAAGCAGAAATTACCTATTGTAAGAATTTGCATGCGTGCACAATTTAATAACTCTATCATCACTTTAACCGATTTAGAAGGTAAGGTTTTAGCATGGGCAAGTAGTGGCAGTAGCAATTTTAAAGGTGCGAAGAAGAAAACACCTTTTGCTGCTCAAAAAGCAACAGAAACTATTTTAGAAAGAGTAAAGCAGCTTGAAGCTACGAATGCACAAATTGTTATTAAAGGTGCAGGAATGGCTAGAGATGCATTTCTAAGAGCAATTCAAGCGACAGACCTACAATTAGATTCCATCAAAGACGCAACAGGATTTCCATTTGGAGGAACAAAACCAAGTAAAAGACGAAGAGTTTAAAATTAATTATATATGGCTAGATATACCGCAGGCAAGACTAAATTATCCAAAAGAATTGGAAGAAACCTATTTTTAAAGGGTGCTAGAAGCTTTTCTCCAAAAGATGATTACGCTAAAAGACCTTACCCAGCTGGAGAACACGGCAAAGGTAAATTCAGTAAAGTTTCAGAGTTCGGAAAACAACTTTTAGAAAAACAAGCTATTAAATTTACTTATGGTATTTTAGAAAAGCAATTAACTAACTTGTTTAAAAAAGCTTCAAAAACATCTTCTGATACTGGAAAAACTGTTTTAACTTTTCTTGAAAGAAGACTAGATAATGTAATCTATCGTGGTGGTTTAGCCAATTCCAGAGGTCAAGCTAGGCAAATGGTTAACCATGGTCAGTTTTTAGTTAACGGTCAAAAAGTTGATATTCCTTCTTTCATGGTTACTGCAGCTGATGTCATTACTGTAAGCCCTAAAAAAGCCAAGTCCGCTTTCTGGACTAACTTTAAGCTTGAAGTTCCTAATGAATCTCCTGCTTGGTTAGACAGTACTAAGTCTATGCAAATTAGAGTGGTCAATTTGCCATTAGAAACCGATCTTCCTCAAGACTTCAAAATAGCTCCTGTTGTTGAATATTATTCAAGAAAAGTAGGATAATTCAATTTATATTTATATGTTAACTATTAGATTCCAACCAATTGGACGCAAACACAGAAAATTTTACCGCGTAGTTGTAGCTGAAAAGCACAGATTTGTTAGTAAGAAGTTTTTAGAAATTTTAGGATGGTACAATCCAATTACTAAAGAAGTTAAATTACAAGAAGACAGAGTAAAGCACTATGTTGCTTTGAATACTGAAACTTCAGAATCTGTACAAAGTCTTTTTAAAAAGCAAAACCTAGTTTAAACTATGCCAAATGAAAATCAAACTGTTGATATTCAAACATTAACCGACCTTTTGAAAAAACTTGTTACCCAACCTGAAGATATTCATGTAACTAGACATTTAGACGAGCAAGGAGTTTTACTTTCAGTTAAAGTAGACCCTAAAGATATGGGTATTGTAATTGGAAGAAACGGAATTATGGCTAATTCTATAAAAACAATTTTAAGAGCTATTGGCAAAGCCAATGACATGAACATTAGAGTTGAATTTTTAGAACCTGATGGATCTTTGAAATATTCCCATACAAAAAATAATGAAGAAACTAAAAAGGAAGTATCTGATGAATCTACAACATTGGATACAGATTTAGATGAATTCGTGATTAACTAGATAAATTATATCCAGTTCTTAAAACCGCAATGTGTTAATTAAAACAAGTAAAACATATCAACAAGCGCTTTTTTGGCAGGAGATTTTGAAGTGGGCGGAAGTTGTTTTTACTATTAGTTTTTTTGTAGCCTTATTCTGGTTTTTCTATCTATCTTTATGTAAGGCAAGCTCCTGTAGTTCTTTTTTAATTTCTAATGAAGTACAAAATACTTTAATTGCTTTATTTTTCTTTATTTGGGGGGCATTAAACAGCTTAAGAATAGGTCTTGTTTTTTTGCTAAATGACAAAGATGAAAAACCTGAAAATTTATTCTATATAAGTTTGGTTGGCTTATTTCTTTGTAACTTACTAATAGGTATTTTTTTCACTGAATTTGTTTCCAGATCTGAAAAAAACCAAGTAGATACACCATCGTTCATAGCTTTAATTATTATTTTAATGTCCACAGTAGCATCATTGTTAGCAGATAGACAAACCTGGGACAAAAGCACGGCATTCGTAAAATTCAGAATCAGTCTAACTATTTTAGAGTTAGTAATTCTGTTAGTTAATCCATTTTTAGGTATCTTTACAGCTATATTTGTTTTACCTGTATCAATAATGTTGAAGGGTGGGTTAGAGGAAGAGTTTGAAGAAGAGGTGGTTCCAGCAATAAAATAAGATATTTAGGAAGTCATTACACTCCAGTTAATAAAAATAAGTGGATTATTTCGCTTGAAAAGAAAAGTTTTATTAGTCAATAATTAGTCCCAATTTAATTTTAGTAAGCTTCTTTGAAATAGTTGTATTTCACTTGCCCCTTATTTTTGCAGTTTAAATACCGAGACTTTTGTAAAGGTGTGTGAAGCAGATCTTCATTTTGGTTTTACTCTCTGCTTAGACAATGAAACAAATTCAATGTAGCATACCTCCTAGTTTGATAGATATAACAATTCTCATTAGTTCATAGAAACGACTCAGAATGTCTTAATATACATTTCATAAAACCAACACAATTTCAACATTGACAGTTGTTTTTCCATATACTTAAGTTTATAATATAATATGCTATCCACAGAATTAGAAGTGCTAGATTTTTGGCAAAATAATAAAACTTTTCAGAAAAGTTTAGACGCCAGATTTGGCAAAGATAAATTTACTTTTTTAGACGGCCCTCCTTTCCCAAGTGGCGATATTCATCTTGGGCATGTTTCCACTGCCTACCCTAAAGATACTGTGCCAAGGTACTGGACTCAGAAAGGCAAATATGTAGCCCGAAGATGGGGTTGGGATTGCCATGGTTTGCCAGTAGAAAACTTTGTTCAAAAAGAATTAGATATTTTAGACAGAAGAAAGATTGAACATGAAGTTGGTATTGAAATTTTTAATAAATACTGTAAAGAAAGCGTTAGTAAAAAAGATGACGAATGGCGCTTTGGCGTAACCAGAAGTGGTAGATGGGTAGACATGGATGATCAATACAGAACGATGGATAACGACTATATGGAATCTGTTTGGTGGGGTTTGGGTCAATTGTGGAATAAGAATTTGCTATACAAAGATTATCGTTCTAGCATGTATGTTCCTTCCATGGGTACAACCTTGTCTCAGTTTGAAATTAATGACGACATTAAATATGTAGAAGAAACAATAGACACGCCGGTAGTAAGATTTGGTGTTTTGGCTGCACAGGCTAAAAAATTGTACACCAAAGTTTCTGAGGAAATTATTTTTAGTTATTCGGAACAACTTCGATATAAAGTTGATGTTGAAAAAAGAATTCAAATTTTGGAAAAGCTAGATGAAAAAACTAGAAAAATTTCACTGCAAGAATTGTTGAAAAGTGGCAGGCCAGAATTACTTGGTCTAGATTGGACTAACTCTGAAAACAATTTAGAAACTCAGACTGAATTAGATCATTTAAAAGAACAGTTGGAAATTATTTTTCAAAACGTTGATACCCTAGATAAAATAAAATTAATTTTAGAAAAAGACTACACTTTAAACTTGCTTGCTTGGACAACCACACCTTGGAGTTTGCCTGCCAATGTAGCTTTAGCTGTAGGCCCTGATATAGATTATTCTGTTTACTTTTTACCAAATACTTCAGAACTGGTAATTTTAGCTGAGGACAGAGTTATTCCAATCTTGTCTCTTCATTTTAAAGACTATATTTTGAATTCTCCAAGTTTAGCTAAACAATTAGAAAACATTACTGACAGCAGCCAATACTTCCAAAAATTGGGTGTAGATGTTGTAAAACTGGTCTCCCTAAAAGGGCAAGATTTAATAGGTTTAGAATATACACCTTTGTTTAACAATAGTTTTAAAATAGATTCCTACGAAGAAAGATCTTCCATTTACAAAGTTTACCCAGCAGAGTTTGTAAGTAGTGAAGATGGAACAGGAATTGTACATATTGCTCCAACTTATGGCCCTGACGATTTTAAATTAGGTAAAGAATTTAGTTTACCTTTTGTAAGTTCTTTAAACGATTTTGGTGAAATTAGCGATCAACTTTCTAATGAATTAAAACCTGTTTTTGGAAAATTATTCACAACCGCCAACCCAACCATCGTTCAAATTCTAACCCAGAAAAATAGCCTGTTTGGGGTTGTTAGAATTGCTCATAAATATCCAATTTATAACCGTAATAACCAACCTGTTTATTATAACGCCAAAGAAAACTGGTACATTGGGGAAACCAGATTTTTAGATAAAAGTTTGGAATTGAACCAAGAAATAAATTGGTATCCTGAGCATTTAAAAGAGGGAAGATTTGCTTTAGGTTTAGAAACTGCCCCTAACTGGTGTATTTCTCGTTCTCGTTTTTGGGGAACCCCAATTCCAATTTGGCAAACTAAAGACGCCAGCAAAACAATTTTTGTAGATAGTCTGGAAAAATTAAGACAGCTTTCGATCAATCCAGTTTACCGGTTATTAAATACCTCAGATTTGCATCCAGAATTTTACGAAGAAGGTAAGTCTGTAGTTTTAACTGACGCCCAATCTAAACTTCCTCTTGGAATATCAGCTACCCAATTTAGGTCTAAAAACTTAAGTGAATTACGCAAAGGTAAAGATTTAGAAATTGGAAGATTCTCCGAGTTTGCTCAGAAAATTTTAGACGAAGCGCTGGACTTATTTGAAAAATACGAAACTGTTCAACTACAATTACATCCAGACGAACAAAGAATGTGGACAACTTGGTTGCTAAGTTTAGGTGCAGCAAGCAAGAAAACTACCAAAATTTTCTATTTCTACAAAAAAGTTAAGGAAGATATAGACGGATATGTTCCGGTTGGCCCTATTTCCATGCTAGACATGCATCGTCCGCACATTGATGAAATTTTATTAAAAGATGAATTGGGTAGTGTTTACACACGTATTCCTGAAGTTATGGACGGCTGGGTAGATAGTGGTTCTATGCCTTGGGCCAGTTTCCATTACCCTTTTGAAAATAAGGAAGTTGTAGAAAAATCTATGCCGGCAGATTACATTGTAGAATATGAAGGCCAAGTAAGAGGTTGGTTCCACGCTTTGCATGTATTATCTACAGCTATTTTTGGTAAACCTGCTTTTAAAAATGTTCATGTTCATGGTACTGTATTGGGTACAGACGGCAAAAAAATGAGTAAGAGCAAGAAAAATTATTTACCAATTGAAGAATACTTTAGTAAATTCGGTTCTGATGCAATTAGATTAATGTTTTTATCTAGTCCATTCTTTGAGGGTGAGTCTTTAACTTTAACTGAAAAAGAAATGCAATCGTATTTTAGAGGTTCTTCCTTAATGATTAGCAATATTTCTAAATATATTCATCATGTTTTACAAGCCTATCCTTCTCTAGATACTAAAACTTTCCATCATCCCTTAAATAAATGGTGGCAAGCTTACACCCAAGAATATATTAAAAAAGTTGATGCCTATTTGGAAAACTTTAACATAATTGAAGCTGCTAGATTAATTCTTCCGTACATAGATAATTGGTCTACTTGGTACATTAGAAGAAGCAAAGATTTGTTGTCTACAGAATATGCCACTGAAACTGCCGAATGCATTAGGCAAACCACAAGGTTGTTTAGCATTTATACTGCATCACTACAACCGTTTAACACGGAAAAGTTGTGGAGTGTAGTTAAACTAAATTCAGACCCCGAATCTGTGCATCTAACTACCATTACTTCGGTGCCAGATTTAACAGGGAAGCAAACTGGATTGTTAACTAAAATGCAAGAACTTAGAGAATTGGTTAGTGTAGTTCACTCTGCAAGAAAAACTAATGATATAAGACTGCGCCAAACTTTGTACGCCGATTTTAGCCAGTTCAACCTAGAAGATAATTTATTACAGGAATTGTTTGTTCAAGAATGTAATTTAATTAGTAAAGATTTATCTAAAACTGAAGGAGAAATTTTTACTCATCAAAGTTCTATTGGTGCTTTAAGAATTGATATGGTGGTAGATGAGGAATTGGCAGTAATGGGCTTCTCCCGAGATTTTGAAAGAGCGGTGCAAGAATTTAGAAAGCAACAAGGCATGGTGGCAGGTGAATTAGTAACCTTTGGCTGGAAAATTAAAGAAGTTAAAGAAGACAAAATATTCCAAAAAGTTCTAAAGCAAATTGATTGGTCAAAATTATGTGTGGAAATTAGATGGCTAGATGTGCTTCCTACTGAAAAAGAAATTAAGCTAATTGAAATTAAAGAATTAGCTAAAATAGAGTGTGTTAGGTTAGTCTAGCTATTTGTTTTTGCAATAAATATTGACAAATTGTTGTCTTATTGGTTTCTGATTTCTAACTTATTATTTGGAACCAATATGAATATCTCTGACAAGACTTTGCTTAAATCTAGTATAGATTTTGATTTACACAGATTAATTTATTTATTAGATTCCATTACCGGACAAAAGCTAACAGAGCATGGCTCTCCAATTACATATTCTCAATATTTGGTTTTAAGTAGCATTGCTAAGAATGACCAAGTTAACCAGAGGCAACTAAGCAAAATAATTTCTATAAGCGACGCTGCTATTAGCAGGCAGGTAGATTTTTTGAAACAACGTAAGTTTTTAAAAGCCGAAACCAATAAAACAAACAGAAGAGAAAGAATTTTACATTTAACAACACTAGGAGAATTGGCTGTTAATGAAGCAGTTAAAGTCATTGAAGATATCTTCTCTGCTCCAAGTGCCAGTTTAGAAGACCAGGAAATACATAGTTTTAATCAAACTGTAGATAAGCTAATAAACGTTTTTTCACCAATGCGCCAAAACTAGGTATTGCCAGATCCAGTGTGTGTAATTTAAAATAATCCTTATTTTTTCGATTTTGTAGAAATCTTCTTTTCCGACATTTTTAATGCAAATTTACTTGTGCTGTGGTTTTTCTGATAGTAATAAATTCCAACCCCAGAGGCAACCAGTAATAGTAAACCTGTTGTTGCAATACCTCCAGTTCTTACAGTGTTAGTAGTGTTAGCAGCTATATCTGAATTAGCAGTTGTTGCGGTAGCTCCTGATGTTGTAGTGTTTCCACTTGTAGTACCGCCTGTAGATTCAATAACCCCATCTAGTAAACCAGCGTTGCCAATGTTTGGCGTAGGAGGAGGTGTAATAATTGGTCCAGTGTTACCAGAAGAAGTTGTAGAACCTGTAGTTGTCCCAGTTGTAGTAGTGGTGCTTCCTGTGGTAGAAGTAATACCTCCAGTAGTTGTAGCTCCAGTAGTAGTTGAACCAGTTGTAGTAGTAGCTCCACTTGTAGTTCCTGTAGTAGCTCCACTTGTAGTTCCTGTAGTGGTTGTACTTCCAGAAGTGGTTGAACCAGTTGTAGTAGTTGCAGATCCAGGCAGTTTTATACCAGGGTTGTTAGGGTTTGTTGGGTTGTCTGCATTTTGAGCTTTTGCGTATTGCGAAGGTGTAGTAATATTAGTACTATTTAAAGCAAACAATGTTCCACCAAAAAACAAAAAGAATGAAGCAACCGATATTGCTAAACGAAATTTAGAGTTCATAATTGTAGTATACATCACTTTTCGGGTTTTGGAAAGTCTTATTTTTCCTATTCTTTCAAAGGTTAATTTGATTAGTTAGAACTATTTCACCTAATAAATAAATGCTCAATCTCACTGAAACATTAATTTTAATGCTATATTTTACCCCGAGCCTCTTCTCTATCTAAATCACGTTTTTTAATAGTTTGTCTTTTATCAAAGTTCTTCTTTCCTCTAACTAAAGCAATATCGGCTTTTAACCACCTACCTACAGTTTTAATATTAATTGGAATACAGCTTATACCTTTTTCACCAATACTTCCCATAATTTCTTTCACCTCTTTTGGTTTTAAAAGTAGGGGAACGTTTTCGTTTTTTTCCTCATTTCCAAAATTAATCATCTCTAAACGGTTGTTCTGAAAAATTATAAACACACTGTTCAAAGCTACTTTTCTTGCCCTAACCAATTTTACCATACGCCCATCTAAGGCCATTCCAGCTTGGAAAGTCTCTAAAATTTCATAGTCAAATTTAGCCTTACGGTTCAAAATAATTACAGCCATTGCCTAAATCTGAAATGTATTTAACAAATTGTCTATTGTTGAGGGAAAATTTATGAATGTGGATGAAATTAGGTTACAGACGAATAAAGTTTTTGCGGAAACTGATGTTGTATTAATTTTAAACTTAGTCAGAGCCTATAAAGCAGTTGGATCGATATTGTATTGCTATATTGATAAGTTAGGTGGAATAAGAGTAAAAGTAACAGTTTATCATGGGGGTGAGTTCATTTCAATAATAGGAGATGAAAACACTTCAAACTTACTTGAATTTGGCAGTTATAAATTTTCTTATGAAAAATGTCCACATGAAAGTTTGTTTATTCTTGGTGAATGCGAATTAAAGTCGTAACTTATTTTCCTAACAATTTAAGACTCCTTCTATTTGGAGTTTTTTTATTCTAACTTTTTCAAAAGGAAATGCCAACTTTACATAACTTGTTAAATTTGGAAATAAGGAATAGTGGATGATACTATAGTGTAAACAAATAATGAATAAAAAAGATTACTATCGACTAGGCAAAAAATTTTATTTTCAGCCCAAGAATAGCATTATGATTCGAGGATTAATTAATCGACTGGCATTAAATGCTGGATCTCCAAAGCCAGATATTATTCTCCATCGTAGTTTAGACACAATGAGTCCTGAAGAGATGGCATTAGGAGAAGATTGTTTACTTGCTGTTTCATTCTTTGATACAAATGTTGATGAGGAAATTGATTTATTGGTTTCAAAACTGGAAGGACTAAATTTCACCCTAATTTCATAAATTTGCTATTAATTAAAAAATTTACTGTTCACCTAACTAGAAACTAGGTGATTTTTTATTCCCAACTTCTTGCTTGACCTAAAAAAAGTGTACAGTTTTAAATAATCATAGAAACGTATTAATATTCTCTACAATTTGCAAACAAATGTCTTTACAAAACAACTTAAAAAATTCAAAAAAACTTATTATCTTCGATTTTGATGGTGTAATAGCCGATACGTTTAAACAAGCATATGAAGCTTCTATTTTGGCTTCTAAAGAATATGGCTTTACTCCATTTTCATCTAAGGAAGAATTTTACAATGACTTAAACGTTACAACGCAAACTGCTCCAAAGCTAGTGTTGAATAGATTTAGAAAACATGGATTTATAGCTGGAGCTAAGGGAATTGTACATCAGTTATTCAACACAAAAAAGTTTAAACATGGCATTGTAAAATATTTTGGCCCAATTTTATTACAAGCAGATTATTTTAAGGGTATTCCAGCGTTGCTACAAGAACTTTATACAAGAAGTGAAATGGTTATTTTAAGCAACAATCAAGCCAGTGGAATTAATTTGTTTTTAGCAAAATCCAACTTGGCAAAATATTTCACACAGGTTCACGGATTTGAAAAAACTATGGTGAAAACACAAGCTTTGGATGAAATAATTAAGTCGCATAATGTAAAACTGGAAAATGTAGTTTTTGTTACAGATATGGCCAGTGATATTAAAGACGCCAGACCTTTAAAAATTCCAGTTCTGGCTGTTACTTATGGTTATAATACTGCACAAAAAATTGCTAAGTCCAAGCCAACCAAAATTGTGAACAGTGTTGAAGAAATATACCCTGCTTTGCAGCAAATGTTGAAACTGTAGTTTGACAAAAACCAGGCTAAAAGTAGCAATATAAAAAACAAAAACAATAAATTATTCGGGAATCGTCTAATGGTAGGACTTTGGTTTCTGGTACCAACTATTGGGGTTCGAATCCCTATTCCCGAACCAAATAAAAATATAACACTATAATTAAAAATCTTAAAATTAACTTCAGTATGTTCCAGATGTTCTTTCACTAATTTGATCGAGTGTTTGAAACAATAGTTGGTTTTGTGCTTGGTTTTGTTGCTACATTAGCTTATTATTACAAACATAAAAGTATAAAACGTCATAACAGAGAATCTCTAAGGTCCTATTTAAAAGCTGAGCAAAATCAAACTTAGCTGTATTAAACAGTCTTAGTGATCATTTTAGAATTAAAGACTTGCAACTATCCACTGATGCTTTGAAAGAATGTTTGAAAAACCCTGACTTGTTTTCTAAGAAATCTATAAATGAGTATTTGGAACTGTATAAATCAATTATTTTTACAATACTAGAATGCCATTAGAAGCCAAGTATGGACTAGAACCACATGCAGGAAAATATCGTGTTTGGAATAACAAGCTTGAATTATTAAAAGAACAATTAAGTTTAGTTTGAGATAAAATATAATTGAATTTTCAATTTAGATCAGGCTCACAATCTTTTCCACCTAAAAACTTAACCCTACTTGTTATTAGTAGGGCTCTGGTGGCAATTTATTTTATTTCAAATTTTGCCTTGTGTTTGTTTAGTTTAAAACTAACCTGCAAGTCCAGATGTAATTGTTCTTGTGTATAATCTGTTATCAGTTCCTCTAGCAGATTGAATACTTCCAAAAGCGTCAAAGGTAGGTGTAAATTCTACTACAGAAATGTTATTGTTTAAAGTAATTCCTGTGTCAGAGCTCCAGTTTAAACCTTGGCTAAAACCAAAATCTGCAGAATCAATTCCACCATTTTCTACGCCGTACAATCTGTTGTCGGTTCCTCTGGAGTATAGTCTCATTACATTTTCTGTTCCACAACCACTATTTCTAGAAGTTGTAATGGTCGGTTTATCTGCAGCAGTTAAATTGCCTAGTCTTGCCCAATCGGTCCAAGATGTATTGTTAGTTGAACTGCGGAAATAAAGGCCTTTATCTGTTCCTCTAACCACTTGAAGTAACTTTCCTGTGCTTCCAAACAATCCTACAGTTGTTGTAGTTTCGTCTAAAACAGTAATGCCACCACTATTTCTAGTCCAAGCTGTCCAAACACTTCCATCGGTTGTGTATCTACTGTATAAGCCGTTATCAGTTCCTCTGGCGAATTGAGCTAGTTTTCCTGCATAATCTACTTGTTCTACAGAAGAAGCTAAAGTAATTGCTCCACCCCTTGCCCAAGCAGTCCAAGTTGTACCGTTTAAAGATGTTCTTGTGTATAAACCGTTATCAGAACCGTAACCTGTTTGAACTAACTTCCAAGCATCGTAATAACCTAAGCTTGCGTTAAGCATACCCCAAACGCTAGTGGTTGGTTTAGCTTTTAAAGTAATGTCACCACCTCTTGTCCAAGCAGTCCAAGTTGTTCCATTGTTAGAACTTCTAGTGTAAATACCGTTATCTGTTCCATAAGCAGTCATGAAGAAAACTCCTGATCCAGGTGTATTTGTAGCCTGATATGCAATTAAGTCTGGTTCAGATTTAACTGTAATTCCGTTCCCTTCTTGCCAAGTAGACCAAACGTCTTCTGAAAGAGGAACTTGAGAAACAGTTCTTGTATAAATTCTATTATCTGTGCCTCTAATTGCCTGCATTAATTTTGCAGAGTTGTTAGTTGTATTAATAAGTTCTGTAAAAGAAGCTGGAGAGTTAACAGTAGCTGAATTGGCTTGCCATGGGCCGACGTAGGTACAAGAATTTGCTGCAGTGGCGTTAGCTGTAACAGTTGAAGAATTTGGTGAGATTAATGCGGCAACTAATAAAAGTGCACTTAACATTGTATTAACATTTTTCATGTATTTATAAACAAGCATAAAAATTTACAAAGGTCAATTGCTATCTCCTAACTATTTATCAACTGATTACATTCTGCGATCAGATTTTTATTGTAGTCGTCTTAAATTTATAATACTCATCAAGCTTTTAAACAAACAGATTTTATAAGTCATTGGTTAAATCTTAATTGTTAGTTTAAGCTTTTTTACTATAAACACCCTCAATCTTCCTACTTCCAAAAAAATTAATACTGTGAAAAATTGGAAAGCCGTTTAAATCTGAATTAGAAACCGCTGTGGTTTCATTCCACCAAAAACCAATGTGAGAGTGAGTCTCACCTTCAAAGTTTTGCGCTTCCCAAATAATTATATCACCTTTGATTGGAGTTTGTGTTTCTATATATCCATTTTCTTTTAAATCCTCAATTGTACTTTTAACCGTGGCATGCACACTATTAATTAAGCCAAACATACTTAGAATTGTGGAGACATAAAAAGCACAACTTAAACCGCCAGATTTCATTACATCAACTTTGCCGTCACCTGCAACCACGTAAAAATTTTGCCAAAGCCTTGAGCCTACAGAATTTTGGATGGCGGCTAAATAACTATTTTTAATGTCTTTTATGGGTTTACTGACAGTTAAATTTTCTTGCATAATTGGCTGAATTTAATTTAAGTTTACACGCCCAAAATGTTTAGTCAATTCATAAACTTTGACTGATTAATAAAAATTTAAATTACTTAGATTAGTAGAATATTATAAAATATTTTTTACTTTTCTAACTAAGTTTTTCTGGAGGGAGAATTGGGAGACGAGGTTATTGGAAGCCTAAGGTGTGGGAAAAATCTGGTCCTTCTTAATGATAGAAGACCTCACCTGGAAGATCATATAAGTGGTATTGATGCTAATGCTTTACTACTTGCTGGAACATCCATTGACACCAGATGCATCAAAAGCAGGGACATTCTTGTTGCTAGAGTTAATCTAATTAGACACGGCTATATTGGCACAAGTAATGTTGTTCCAGCTGATAGAATTAACATCACAGATGAAGCCTACTTTTCTTTTAGACCAGGTAGAATTGCACCAAGTAAGGTTGTATTCGGCCAGGATTTCATAGAAGTAGCTAGTAGTCTGTTAAAAGTTGTCATGCAGCTTAGCCAATGTGGTAGATTTTTCTCAATTATAACTGCATATTGGGACAATCCAAACATTGATCCAAATTTACCAAGGGGTGCAAGCTTTTGGAGGGAGTACAACTTTATTTGGAGGCCAAATTATTCACCACCTTTCATAAGTACAATGGAGCAAGTAAATTTAGATTATCCAGAAACTTCTGAATTCAGAGATAAAGACAGAAGAGTTCTGCTTCTTGCATAAACAAATCTATACGACATTTAACTCCCACGCTTGGGAGTTTTTTCTTTTTGACCAAAGGTGAATTATGTGCTTTTTATATAAGGTGATGTATATTTTTGTGGAGGTAATATTTTGAGAAAAAAAGTTAAAAAACCAAGGTACATAGCCAAAACTTTAAATGAAAATCAGTTTAAATTATTCTTAGACTATTTCTTTAAGACAGACTTTTTTGGAAGTTCAAGATGCTCAATTTTTACAGTGCTTTTAAACTTTGAACGTGAGAAAGAATTTTCAACAAAATTTATATCTTGCTTTAAGCTCAATCCCTGGAAGCTTACCAAAAGCAATTTTGTAGTTGGAAAATCAATATCATGGGTATTTTACCACAAGGAAATTATATTAAAAGCTTATTTTAATAAAAATTACAACTTGGTTTGCAAAGTTATCCTTTTAAGAGGTTGTGATGATAACCCCACCTACTTAAGAAAAATTCTGGAGATAACTGATCCTGAAAAGTTCCGTAAATTAGAAGAAGAGTGGGAGATTAATGAAATTTTAGACAATATACGGGAAAAATTTTCTAAACCATATTTGCTGTGGTTCAATTCTTAATCAAGGTTGCCCGTTTCGTAATGAAGGGCAATTTTTCTTTGGGTGAAAAGATTATCTTGGTTCAGCAGTGCAGGCGATGGGGCATCGCCCCTACGAAATTATAAGCTTACTTCTTTTCTGTCTTGCACGGCTCTGGATAGGGTTTCGTTGTCTAGGGAATCGGTGTTGAAATACATTGGTAAACCTTGAGCTAGTTTAGTAATTTTAACTCGTTTATCTAGTCCTGTTTGTTTCAGTCTTTCAAGCAAATAAGCTACCGTCGCATCGGCGGAAAAACCCTGTTTGAAGAATATTATAAGCTCAATATTTCCAGTGTTTTCTATTAACCTTCTTTCAAGTAAATCGTTTAATTTTGTATCTTGCGGGAAAACGTTATCTAGAGGGGAAATAAGCTTTTCTAGAACATGGTATAAGCCACGGTAGCTCTGGCTTTTTTCTAGGGAAATAATATCGGTTGTTTTTTCTACCAAACAAATTTGGTGTTGAATTCTGCTTCTGTCTTGGCAAATATTACATAAAACTTTTGAACCATTATTTTCGGCAAAAAACCCACAATTGCTACAAAACATTACATTTTTCTTCATATTATCTAAATGTAAAATAAGACCAGCAAAATCTTGACTGCTTAGCTGTAAAATATCTAAAGCAATTTTTTGACTGCCACGGCTGCCAACACCAGGCAATTTTCTAAATTCTCTACTTACTTCTTCTATTTGAACGGGCAACATGTTGTAAGCCAAATATGAAATTTGCTGAATGTCAAAGGTAATATTCCAATAAAAACAACAACTTAATAAATTTTCTTAGCCCAACATTTAACTTTATATTAGCACTTGACAACCTTGGTTGCTAATGTTAGATTAATTTTAAAGTTAGGCAAATTATCAAGCTTCTTGAAAACAAGCCAAAACTGACCCAAAAATTATTTATCTATGTCAATCGTATTAGGAATTGATCTTGGAACTACTAACTCGGCAATGGCCTATGTAGTTGCAGGAAAAGCAACAATTATTGAAAACGCTGAAGGTGCTAGAACAACTCCTTCCGTTTTTTATTACAACTCTAAAGACTCTTCTGTTGTTATTGGTGAAATTGCCAAAAGAAACAGTGTTTTAAACCCAGAAGATACTTTTTATGAAGCCAAAAGGTTTATTGGTCGTTCTTTCTCTGACTCTGAAGTGCAAGGCGATATTAAGTTAATGCCATATAAAGTTATTGAAAAGAATAGCAAAGTTAAGGTTGTTACCAAACAAGACAAAGAATATTCTCCTGAAGAAATTTCAGCTGCAGTTCTAAGAAAATTGAAGAATGATGCTGAAGCCAAACTAGGTCAAAGCATTAATGAAGCTGTTATTACAGTTCCTGCTTACTTTAATGATGCGCAAAGACAAGCAACTAAAGATGCTGGTGAAATTGCTGGTTTGAAAGTTCTAAGAATTATTAACGAGCCAACTGCCGCCGCTTTAGCTTATGGTTTTGAAAAAGGTAAGGAAGAAAAAGTTTTAGTATACGATTTAGGAGGAGGTACTTTTGATGTTACAGTTCTAGATATTTCTAACGAAACAATTGAAGTATTAGCCACTAACGGAAATACACATTTAGGTGGAGCCGATTTTGATAAGAGAATTATTGAATACATAATTGCTGAATACAAAAAGGAAACAGGAATAGATTTAAACTTAGATAAAAGTGCAAAACAACGTGTTAAGGAAGCTTCAGAAAAAGCTAAGCAAGATCTTTCCACTCAAAGTGAACACCAAATTAATTTACCATTCATTACCCAGGGTGCAGACGGTCAGCCAGCACATTTGATGATGACATTAAGCAGAGTTAAATTAGAAGAATTAGTTCGTGATTTAGTAGAAGAAAGCATGGAGCCAGTTAAAAAAGCTTTGGCTGATGCTAACTTAGATAAGAATCAAATTGATGAAATTATTATGGTTGGAGGTATGACCAGAATGCCCTTAGTGCAAAATTCTGTAGAAGAATATTTTGGCAAAAAACCTAATTATTCCGTTAACCCAGATGAAGTTGTTGCCATGGGAGCTGCTATTCAAGGAGCCGTTTTGAAAGGAGATGTAAAGGACATTTTATTGTTGGATGTTACCCCATTAACTTTAGCTATTGAAACTGCTGGAAATATTGCCACTCCAATGATTCCAAGGAATACAACTATTCCAACTTCTAAAGCTCAAATTTTCTCTACTTATTCAGATAACCAGTCTGCAGTAGATGTTCACGTTGTGCAAGGTGAAAGGCCATTGGCAGCAGACAACAAATCTTTAGGTAAGTTTACATTATCTGGCATTCCACCAGCACCACGTGGCGTTCCACAAATTGAAGTAACTTTCGATTTAGACGCTAACGGTATTTTAACAGTAACAGCTATGGACAAAGGTTCCAGCAAAAAGGCTAATATTACTATTACGGGCTCTTCAACTCTTTCTGATCAAGAAAAGCAAGCTGCTATTGACGAAGCCGAAAGACAGAGAGACGCAGATTTGGCCAAAAAAGCTAAAATTGAAGCCAAGAATGAAGCCGAAAATACAATATTCCAAACTGAAAAATTAGTTAAAGATATGGGTGATAAAATTGCTTCTGAAGATAAAGAAAAAATTACTAAATTAAAAGAAGAGCTTGAAGTTACTTTAAAGAAAGACGAAGTAAGCGAAACTGAAATTAGAGAATCTAGCAAAGTTTTGCAAGAAGAGCTGATGAAAATTGGTGAAAAAATTTATTCTACAACTAACACAGAAGCCCCAGCTAGTGAAACTGCAGAATCTAGTGAAACCTCTTCAGAAGCTTCTAATGAAGAACCAGCTCAAGACGTAGACGCAAAGACTAAGTAAATTAGATTTGTTAATTACTACAACTTGTAATCCCCGAAAGGGGTTTTTTGTTTTCTAAAAATTTGATCGATAGTAATTTAACCAGGTTCAGTTAAGAATTTTTTAACAACGTAATGAAGAGCTGTATCTCGATTGGTAAAACTTTTTTATCAGATTTGACGAGCGAAAACTTCACCGCTTTTTACCTAAATCAATTGTATTGGTAGAAGGTGTGTCAAATTGATGAATCCCACTAGTAGTAATTTTAGCTTATCAGTCTCAATTAGTCATTTCTGTTTCAGTATTATTTAATTATGCAAATATTCAGTCATGCTATAAACTTAATAAGCAGACTATTCTATAAGTGTGTACAATTAAGTTACTTGTTACAGTCGTTCTTATTTTATCCTGCAGAATATCGCAAAGTAATTAATGAAAACAAAAAATAGGAGGTTTTACCCTTCATGTATTTTTAGCTTGTTGAAAGTTTACAACTTAGCGTCTTCTTGTCTGGCTAGTTTCTCTAAGCCTGTAACTTTTAAAATAAAAGCAAGAGATCCTGGAACTGCACCAATTAATACTGGTATTAGGAGTAAGAATATAGAAAAGTAAGTGTTAACAAAGCTTAAAAGTAAAGCTATAACGGAGCATCCTACAGAAATAGCAATTCTGGCTGTTCCATAAAATGCATCTTTATTGTTATAACTACCATGAGCGTCTAGTTTTAAATTCAGGGTTTCAGGGTTTTCAATTCTTGGAGATTTAATAATGTATTCTCTAATTAAATATATTAAAATAGCTATAATTAGAACATTTAAACTGTAAAAAGAAACTGCCACACCAGACTCTGGATAAGCTCCTAGCAAATGACTTGAAAAAGGTATTAAACTTACAAAACTTAAAAACACAAAATTTATGTAACTTAAATTA
Organism: uncultured bacterium; assembly: GCA_963704645.1. Taxonomy (GTDB): domain Bacteria; phylum Patescibacteriota; class JACMRA01; order JACMRA01; family JACMRA01; genus JBILXY01. The sequence continues at coordinate 199,270 of OY969926.1, read as the reverse complement.
CGGCTAACATTTTTGGCCATTATTGTAATTAAAAAATTGTGACTAATCCAATAATTTACAAGTACTGCAAAACTTAGGAAAAAGCTAAGGAAAAGTGGTATTAAGTGTTCTAGTTCTGAAATTAATTTGCCATTACTAAATGATGAATGTATTTCTGGAACTCTAATTTCAATAACAAGCAATGTCATTACAATAGCAAAAATTCCGTCGGTGATGGCCTCAAGCCTTAGTTTACTCATAAAAATAATATTTACTACTATCTATACGATTAATCAATTTTTTGTCCATATTTGGTATTTATGCTTCAGCTTCAAACACAACACATTTAAATTTATTGTGTAATTTTTAAACCTCTAAATTATAAAATGATTTGTTAATTTATAGGGCACAATTTACATTTTAAATTAAGAATTATTGAAAGAATATTACAATATTCGCTATTTTAGGTTTAGCTATTTTTGAAGCTTGAAATTTTTTGGACAGCACCTTTCCTTATTATAACAAGACAATCTGCTATTCAATGAATATTGTTGCCAATTAATAAAACATAGGATAACATGTTGACTATAGGGTAAAAATGTGATATTTTACCAATATAAAGTCATACAATATGTTATCTAAATTTATTAAAAAAAATCTATTTGGTATTCTAGCTTCTCTAGCAGTAGTTGGTTTATTAATTTCTGGAAGTTACGCCTTCCTTAACAACACAAGTGAAACAGCACAGGCTCAGTCTGTAGTTCCTAGAGAATCTTCTTGTTCTACCTCAGCTTCTTCGCCAACTTGGAACCCTCATCCTATTGTTACTAATTTGCCTAACCCAAATGTAACTGACGGAAATTGTCAGGACATGCCTTTAATGAGTTTCTTCCCAATAGATACTGCGGCTAACAATCCTAGAACTAAAACAATTATTGCAGGTCAAACAATAACTTGGCACTTATACTATAATAATGGCGGAAATGCAGCTATTACTAACCCTACAGCTGGTGTACAAGTAACTAAAATCAGCGATACTCAATACAGAGTTTCTGGCACGCTTGCTGGAGGCAATGCAACACAAGTTAATTCTGCAGGAAAAGGTGGAGACTTAATTGTAAATGTTCCTTCAGGAACCGTTTTGGAAATTGTTGGTAATAATACTAGACACTTCCCAGATGCAACTGAAAGAAAGTATGTTGTTGAAACCGCTCAAGGTTCTAGAGTAGATCCTTACAATTCTGCACCTTGGGATACTGTTACAGATACTCGTGTAAATGTTGCAGATAATAGTGTTGGGGCAACTACTTCTAACCCTGTTTACACATCTTTTACAGGAAAAACTTTAGCTTCTACTGCTGGATTCAATGTTAAACCTGCTGGTTTAGAAGCTGGATTCTTAGGATATGGATACATTTTAGGACAACTACAAGCAGTAGCTGCTCCTGTTAATAACACACCTCCTATTTTGCCAGGTCAAGAAATTACAATTATTCGTGGACAAACTGGAAGCTTCGTTCCTTTAAATGGAACCGATCCTGAACAAGATTACCCACTAACTTATAACTTAGCTAATTTACCAAGTTTCTGTACTTACGCTACAGCAACAAGAATTATTACTTGTTCAACAAATCCTACAACTCCAGTAAGAACTAGTTTCCCTATTACACCTACAGATTCTAAAGGTTTAGTTGGAACACCAGGAACCTTTATTGTTAACGTTATAGATCAAAACAATCCTCCAATTGTACCAGGTCAAGAAATTACAATTGTACGTGGAGATAGTGGAAGCTTCAACGTAATTATTGGAACCGATCCAGATGGTGACTATCCTTTAACTTATACAGTAAATAATCTGCCAAGTTTCTGTACCTATGATGCAGCTACTAGAATTGTAAATTGTGTTAGCAACGCTACAACTCCTGTAAGAACTACTTTCACAGTTACTCCTACAGATTCTAAAGGTTTAGTTGGAACACCAGGAACCTTTATTGTTAATATTATTGATCCAAATGGTCCTAACCTTTTAACTTCAACTAAAACTTGTGTTAAAACTGGAACAGTTACTCCTTGCGATCAAGCTAATTTAGTAGCAGGTGATAATGTAAGTTACACAATTACTGTTAGAAACACTGGTCAGGGTGCAGCAAATAATGTTGTAGTAACAGATACTTACGACAAAGTAAGACTAAATAATGCTAGAAATACTAATCCAGCTGGAACTATTGATGCCAACGCTGGAACTATTGTTTGGAATGTTGGAACAATTAATGCTGGTGCAAGCTCTGCAGTAAGCTTTGATGCTACAATTACTACAGCAATTAGAGATGGTGACATTATTTTGAACACTGCTTTAATTACAGCAACTGGATTCCCTGGAATGACTGTTCAAGCTCAGTTCCCTGTAAAGGCTCCAAACCTTTCTACTTCAAACAAAACTTGTGTTGAAAAAGGAACAACAACTGCCTGTAGCTCTGCAGCTTTGGTTCCAAATGATGTAGTTACATATACAATTAATGTCAGAAATACTGGAAGTGTAAACGCTACAAATGTAAAAGTTGTAGACACATACGACAAAGTAAGACTTTCCAATATTACTAATCTAAATCCATCTGGAACTGTAGATGCAACAGCTGGAACAATAACTTGGAATGTTGGAACAGTTAACGCTGGTCAAACCGTGGCTTTAACTTTTGATGCAACAATTACCTCAGCTGCTAGAAATGGTGACATTATAACTAACATTGCTATTATTACTGCTGACAGAACTCCAGATCAAAGAGTTCAAGTTGATTTCCCAGTTAACTTAATTGTTGTAACCAATACCCCAAGATCAGGTGGTTTTGAGATATTTGGTACATTGTTAGCTTTATTAGCAATTGGAGGTGGCTATTACTACTGGAAGAAAAACCATCAACCAAAACTTGGTAAAGTGCCAAGTAGGTCTTCCCAAGATGATGCAAGTATGACTTTAAAGTAAGCCAATAAACTTATTAATAAAAGTAAACCCCTTCGGGGGTTTTATTGTTTGTACCAATTGCCTTGAACTTGTTTTAGTTTATATTCTTCTTTATCTGCCTGTCTGTTTTGCTTCTCAACATAATCAGGTGCTAAAGCGTAAACCAGAGTATCCTGCTTAAATCCGTAGCTAAAAGTAAAATCTACTACTGATAATTCCCCATCTACATACTTTCCTTCTTGATTTTTTATTCTATTGTGATAGCTCCGAATTTCTAAAATATCAAAACTTTTGATTGTATTAAAGTTGCTCTTAGCTAAATCATTCTTGTAAATATTCTCATCAGATACTGGACATCCTTCGCTTTCGGAAGTGTAGAATATCTCATCAATTTGTATTGACTCACAAGACTCTAACCAGACGTATTTGTACGAGTTCACTTTGTTTTTCTTAATAAGTGGAATTATTTGCTTTTCTACTTCGTTTAGTTTAGACAATGTTGCAGGCGAAATTTGATCAGGCTTGTTGTATAAACCAATACTATCAATTAGTTTAAATGTTTCATAAGCAAACATCCCCACTACAGATAAAAAGAAAATAGCCACTATTCCTGATACTATAACGTATCCAGTAAGGAAAAAGTTAAGTGTTTTATCTTTCGCTTTAACCTTCTTAAGCCTATCTGGCATATTCAATTATTTTGTTCTCCCAAATACCAATTACTTTAATTTCGCCAGCATAATTTACTTGTGTCTCAATTTTTTCGGCAATACTTCTTGTTATATCGTACATTTCTGAGGAAGTAACTTTTTCTGTATCAAAAAATACCCATAACTCTCTGCTTCCTTTCATAATCCAAGCTTTGTTTACACCAGTTGTTGTAGTAGCAATGTTCTCCAAACTCTCCATCCGTTCGTAGTAAGCTTGTGCAGTTTCTTTTCTTGCACCCAACCTTGAACCACTAATATTATCACAGGCATCCACAATAGCAGCCTCTATGCAAAAACCGTGCTCAGGGTGCCAATAGCTCTCGTCATGGTGACTGGAAATACATTTTTTAATTCTCCAATCCAACCCAAAAGTATCACAAATTTTTTCACCAATTTCAATGTGGTTCCCTTTAGGCGTTTGCTCTTCGTCTATGGCTTTGCCAATGTCGTGTAATAAAGCACCTTTAATACATATTTGAACATCTACAGGTTTTTCACGGTGAGGGAATCTGGCATTAAATTCTTCTGCTAACAATGCTGCTAATTTGGCCATTTCTAAACTGTGACCAAGTTGATTTTGCCCATAGCTGGTTCTAAATTTTAATCTTCCAATTAGTCTAATTAATTTTGCTGGAAAATCTATAATTCCTAATTGGTTAACTGCGTATTCACCACTTGCAGCAATTTCCTGAGCAATTTCCCCTCTAGCTTTCTCATAGTTATCTTCAATTGATGCAGGGTGAATTCTACCATCTTCTAATAGTCTTTCTAATGTGCGCTTAGCAATATGTCTTCTAATGGAAGAAAAGCCTGAAATAGTAATTACTTCTGGAGTGTCATCAATAACAAGTTCTACACCTAAAGTTTTTTCAATCCACTGAATATTTCGCCCACCTTTTCCAATTAATTTACCCTTATCTTCTTCGCTTTGAAGTTTAATGGTGGTTAAAGTATATTCGTTAGCTACTTCACTGCTACACCTTTGAACCGCCAAAGCTACAATTTCTCGGGCTTCCAAATTAGATTCCTCACGTTTAGTTTCAATAAACTTTCTTTGCCATTCTAGTAAATCTGAACCAACTTCAAGCTTGGCCTGTTTTAAAATTAGGGTTTTAGCATCAGTAGTAGAAAGTTTAGATATTTTAGAAAGCTCGTTTTGATAGTTTTCAATTAAATTATTCTCTGTTATTTTTAGCTGCTCTGTCTTTTCAACTAAATTAGCTTTTATTTCTCTTAAATTATTTTTTAACTCTTCAATTTTATCCTTTTCTTCAGCAATCTTTTCTAATTTATCATTTAATGAAGTTTCTTTCTTATCAATGTTTTCTTGCAAATCTAACAACCTTTGTCTGGTAATTTTTTCTTCTTCCTGCCATTTTTTATATTCATCTAAATGAGGTTGGGCATTGTTTTGAGTATCATTATTTTTGGGGAAATTTTGTCTTTGAGTTAGTTTTCTGAATAACCAAAATCCAACTCCAAATTGAAGGAAAATTAGCAATAATAGTGCAGAAAGTAGTATATTTATATCCATAATTATTTTATTTTAGTTTGTAATTAGTCGGTGTAAAATGTTTTGGAGCCGGTGACAGGGTTCGAACCTGCGACCTGCGGTTTACGATACCGCCGCTATACCAGCTAAGCCACACCGGCATTTGTAAAATATTGGCTATTTTACCTTGCTTTTGTCAATTAACATAGGTTGTCTGCAAGGAAGTAGAAACATTCTTCACTGGCAAAATATTTGAACCGATATTTTAAATAAGTATTATGCATCTCCTTCAATTGAGAATTTTTAAAAAAAGAAATCTGCCTTAGATGTTCTATTAAATAAGTTTAGTATATTAGGTTTACAACTCTTTTGATAGAACTTTGTAATTAGATTTTGCCAAGATTCAATTCATGTAATATAATTAGAGCAAAACAAAAACAAAATATGGCCTCCTCAAGTTTATCATCTGTAAAAGCTGTCTCAAGAAAAAAGTCTAAGTGGGGTTTATCCTTGTCTAGATTTGGAAGACGAAGACAATTAATCATTTCAGTTTTAGCTGTGTATTTTATAGTTGGTGGTTTAATTGGTTATTCTTTATGGAATACTAACGATGAAAGCGCTCAAGCTAGCGAAACAGCAACAATTACTGGATCTATACGTTTAACTGAAGATAAAGAATACGCAGTTGGTGATAATATTTCTTTAAACATTACCTTGCAAAACACTAGTGTTTCAGAAGCAATTAACAGCGTTGCTCTAGATTTGTTTTCTACCAATTCTGGTGTTGCTTGGAGTAGTATTGTAGGTGGTAATATTAGAAGTGCAGACCTAACATTAAATAATCAAAAGAATAGTTTTAAGTTACCAGTTTTGTCTTCTGGGGAAAGGGTAGAATATATTGCAAGTGGAAAAATTGATAAAGCCGACACAGAGTACTTAACCATTTTAGGTAAAATTAGATTTCTAAACAAAAATGGATTACAAGAATCTAGTACAAATAGAGTCTTTACCAAGCTAAAAAATTCTGGAGCTAAAGTTGGTAGATCTTTAGAATTATCTTTAGGCTCCGACACCATTAATAAAGGCAATTCAGCTGATTTCAGTTTAAAATGGCCTGAGGGAACTGTAAACCCTAAAGCATTAACTGGAAAAGTTTATATGTCAGATAGAAACTCACAGAATGTTGTTGCAAGTTTCGATTGTGAAATTAACAACAATGTTTGTACTGGAAGCTTTAACAATCTATCTTCAGGTAGTTATTCCTTGTTGTTTGTAGATAAAAGTGAAGAAATTTACAGCAACATTGCAAGTTTAACTGTACAAGGCAATCAGGCTGAATTTGTACCTAGCGGATTATCTACTTTAGATTTTCCTTTTGGTTCAATATCTATAAATGGTACAGTTCCTGTTTTGGCAAAGCGTGTAGTAAGCTTGAACGATTCTATAAAAGAGTCTGATGAGTGTACATTTAGAGTACAAAGCAGTACTGGTGTAAACACAGATGTAAAAGCTCAAGTTAGATCTGACAGAAGTTGCTATACTCAAATTTTAACTTCTGAGCTTAGCGCAGGTGAAGGAATTTATAAAGTTAGCTTATTAGGTACATCACAAGCACAAGACGTTTCTTTCTTAAACAAGTCCAGTAATTTAATTCCTTTTGAAAATCAAACAGTTCTACCTAAAACTGGTCAGCCAGTACTAGTTAAATCTGAAGGTTTAGTAGATGCTTTGAATGTTCCATTGAACAATATTCCCGTTATTCTAGGTATTTATCAGCCATTAAGTGCTACCTACAAAGAATATCCAACAATTGATGGGCAGGCTTTAAAGGTTGAGAATGGAGTATTTAATGCAACAATACCTTCTAATCTATTTTCACAGGGTGGGTTTTACAATATCTATATTCGTTTAGAAAATGGTCAGAATTCAGATTTCGTTGGAATAAACTTTAACGACACGGAAATTGGAATTGTTTCTACTGGAGTAAATATTCAAAATGGTAATGCTGTTAAAGCTGGTACTTCTACTGAATTTTCAGTTAGTAATATTGCAAACAGAAGCGGCTCTATTGTAGCCAACGGAGATTGTTCTGCAGTTTTATATGCTACATCGTTAAACAGCCAAGGTATAGAACTTAAGGGAAATTTGCAGGATGGTGTGTGTAAAGTGGTAACACAGAATAATCAATTGGTGCAAAGTGGCCCTGCTTTAATTAGCTTCCCAGAATACAGTCAAAGCAAGCAATTTAATGTATTCGCAAATGGAGCTACTAGTTTTGGCGGTTTGAAATTAGAGTATGAACCAGCGCATAGAAATTTTGCCAATACTTTAATTATTGGTCCTGTTACAGATAGTTTTGGAAACTTAACCAACCAGTTTGGAGTTAAAATTGAAGTAACCAGATCCTCTGAACTTGTGCAAACAACTCAGCCTGTAGATATTATTAATGGTTTTGCTAAAATAGTTTTACCATCTAGTTTGTTCAGTCAAGATAATTTACAAATTCAAGCTTTTGCAGCAGACGGAAATTTGTTAATGAGTCAATCTTTTACAGTTGTAGAAGACGATAAGTTAATATTACCAAATATACCTAAAGAATTAAATGGTGATAGCAAGCTAAAAATTAGTATGGGTGGTTTTGAGGAAGAAATTGCCAATTGTAATTTTGAATGGGTGAAATCTGAAACTGAAGTTGCCAGTACTTCCATGCCTTACGATAATGCTAACAAAAAGTGCAATTTAGATTGGGATTTAACTCAATATAGAAACACAAAGCAAGCTCTTGTTAAAATTACTGCAGGAACTAAAACATTTAATTCAATAGTTAATTTAACGAGTGGTGAAGCTGGAAATATTTTTGCTATGGGTGCAAGCACAAGAATTGGGAATAATCAAGAATTAGATTATCAAATATTAACTAGTCCTATCTTAGATAAGTTTGGTTTACCAATTAAAAGTGGTAAATTAAGATTATCTTATAACGGTAAAATTTCTGATGTTGAAATTACTGAAGGTTTGTCTAACCTATCTCTGTCAGCCAACAAGCTAGATACTAACGATCTTAGATCTGTTTTAGGAGGTCAAATTTTAGAACTGGCAATAGAAGCTAAATCTAGCCCAATATCAGTTAGCAGAACCAATGTAATCTCAACATTCTTGGGCAAGTATGATATTTCTAATATTCCAGAAAACATTACTTTATTAGATGGAAGTAACATTTTGTCAGAAGGTAGTTTTGAAACATTTAGTTTTAAATCTAATAGCTGCAATGTAAGACAGTTATCAGATAGGGCAGATACAAAAATTCTTCTTACTCATTGGCAAGGTGATGTTTGTTATGTAGAAGTTGGTGGTGCGGTTGGTAACTACACAATTCAATTATTAGATGGAAACTTTATTTTAAAAGAGTTCACATACCTTGTAACAAGCAATAAAGATGATGTTTTGTGGTGTAACAGCGATTTAGGCTGCACAATACAGGTTTTGGCTTCTACACTCGGTCAGCCTGAAGCCATAGTTTTTGACGGGGATAGACAGTACAAATTCCAAGCCTCCACAGACAATTCTATTACAATAAAAGAGCCAACTTTAAACCCGCTAAAGAAATATTCTGTCAAAGTAAGCTTTGTAAATCAGAATAACCAAATGGTGGAATACTATCATCAAATTAGTGGTGAGAAAATGATTAAATAACCTGTAGTTTAAACAATTATTAAATACTAACAACTTCAGATTCTACTGTCTCTACTTCAATTTTAGCAAATCCAGTAACTTTCATAATTTGCCAACCTGACCATGTAAGAAATTGAATTATAATAGAAAGTATTGGAGAAATAAGACTTAGCAAAATGTAAATTAATAGGGCAAAGATTCCTGGAAGTAGATAAACTCTTGGAATAATAATATTGCTTCCACTATCAAATTCATTAATTATGTTTAAATAATATTGCTTACTTATTTCTCTGAAATTGTCTGTGTTCAAAGATGTGTCAAGGTTATAAGGTAAACCAGCATAGTTTTCCGATCTGAACTTTTCCAGTCTTTCATTTCTAGCTTCTACAACTGCATTTCCACATTTCCCAGACCCTTTTTGGTTTTCACAAGAAATAATTATTTCAGGCTCTTCATTTTTGCTTACTACATCTTCACCTCTTCTATAATTTGTTGCAAGAAAATCTTTAAATGTAGTTTTAGTTGCATTTGTTTCTAAAGTAGAATAAAAAGCGGCGCCGTTCATTGTAAGCCTATTTAAAGAAACAGGTGAGCCTTCTCCAACAATTAATTTAGATATTATTAATTCATTGTTTAATATTGTTCTGTTAATAAAGTTAGCACTTTTTTCTGACAGCATTTGGTTAAACATGGTTAGGGCTAGAACCAATATACCAGCACTCATTAGAATTCTTGTCCCAGAGCCAACTATATTTGATATAGTAAATAGTCTGCTACTAAGCTGCACTTTCTCTATTTCGCTGTATGCAATATAAAAAAGCAAACTCACAATTGCTACGCCAGCTAAACTTACAGGGTTAAAAGCTTGACCTAAGAAACTATATATTAAAAGTAGCCCTACAGCAGAGCCTACAAGGCTTAAACTAACATAACTTCTGTCAGCAACAATTATATAAAAAAGATTAGTAACTGCTGCAAAAACAACAAAACTTACTAAGCTAATAATTGGGTTGACTGTAAACAAAGTTAAACCTGTCCAAGCAAGCAATAGCAATGAAAGAATATGCAAAACTAAAAATATTAACGACTTCCTAAAAACTCTTCTAATTCCAGTTATTTCCTCGTGATCTTTACTAAAAATAGAGCTGAAAGAGTTTGGGTTTTCATTATTTCCGCTAAAAGGAAGCATTTTTACATCACTATCAATGTTGTTTGTAACACTTTGAATTATTTTGTTTTGCTCTAAAAACTTAGGCAAACGAACTTTATTAGTTGTAGGTATAGTTTCTTCTTCGGCAAACTTTTTTGTAAACTGAGAATGATTACTAGTTGGGAAAGACCATTCGTCTGCTTTGTTCATTTCAACATCAACTTTTTCAACACTCTCCATGTTTTTCATTTCGTGTTTAGACTGATTTAAGCCAGTTATCTCTTCTTGAGAGATTGCCACTTCTGGCCTGGCCTGTAATGGTGTTTTATTGCCAAAGTTTCTTGGTTCAGAATTACCCTGCCCTAATTTAAGGTGGGTTAGTTTAGAAATAGGAGAGTGTTTACTCATAATTAGCTTTCTTCGTTGAAGTTTTCAGAATTATCTTGTCTTTCTTTTTGTTTAGCAGTTATATCATCTTGAATGGCTTTGGCTTCTGCTAAGTCTAATAATGTAAGATATAGCTTTTCGTCTGAATCAATAGATAAAACTGTAAAGTCTTTCTTTTCTCCAATTCTAAGAACTTCGTGAATTTTAGCTGGGCTTTCTAGAGGTGTTTTGCTTAGTTGAGAAATATGGCACAAAGCTTGAATATCTTCGTCGTTAACAATTATTGCTCCGTAAGTAACAATTTTGCTTACAGTTCCAGCAAATTTGTCTCCTGGTTTAACAGTTTTAGCAAATTCTACCCAAGGGTTAGGAAGAAGCTGTTTAACAGATAAGTTAATTCTATTTTCTTTATCAATTTCAACAATTTTAGCCTTAACTGGGTCGCCAATTTTAAATTCAGTTTTAGGATCTTCAATTTTCTTCCAAGCAATTTCTGAAATATGAACTAAACCTTCTAAATCTTTATCGAATCTTACAAAAACACCAAAGTCTACAGAGCCAACAACTGTACCTTCAATAACATCTCCAACATTGTACTTAGATAATTTGGCTTGAGCCATTTCGTCGCTTACAGCTTTTTCTGAAACAATGAAAGTGTCGGCATCAGGGTTAATACTAATAATTTTAACTTTAAAAATTTGACCAACATATTTTTTCATTTGGTTCAAAATACTTTTATCTTCAACGCTGTTTTGCTTAACAGCGTGGGTAGGGGAAAGCAATGAAGCAGGTAAGAAACCGTCTACACCGTTAACTTTTACAAGGAAACCTCCTCTGTTGGCGTCTTTAATTTTTGCATCAATAATTTTTTCTCCTTCGTAATTTTCTTTAATTTCAGACCAAACTTTGTCGTGTCCAATAGCGCGGAAACTTAATTCTACCATTCCCATTTCGTTGTCTAAATCTACAACAACAGCTTCAATTTCTTCTTCCAATTTTAATCTGGAAAGATATTCTTCGTTATATAATTCTCTTCCTCTTACTACTCCAATTCCAAAGTTTTCTAAATCAATTAGAACTTGGCTTTTAGAAATAAAAAATACTTTACCTTTTACGGTTTCACCAATAGATACAGATAGGGCTTTTTCTACATGAAGCAGCAAATCTGCCATTGTAGGTTGTTTTTGGCTTGTTTCGGACATATACTTGTTCTCTAAACATGGTATTCAGTAATTATCTTGTCAAGAAGATTACTTTTGCAATTATGACTATGCAAAATTGTTGTATTAAGTTTCAAAAAAATATATACTCTTTTTAAAAGCTTTAGAAATGGAAACATCTCTAATTCTATAAACTCAATTTACGCTAGACTCTATACATCGTATGAAAAAGTTTATATTTATTACACTATGCAAACTGAAATAGTGGTGAGTTGTTCTTGAGCTTTGCTCGCAACTAAATACCATTGTTTACACAAACACCAAATTATGCGATCGAGTCACAGACTTCATCACAATATACTATTTCTAGCTAACTTAAACTATATAAAGACTTAAAATTCTTAAAACTACGAAGGATACAACAGCTATAGTTGTAAGATTTACAACGCTTTTTTCAATACCTCTTCGGGTTAAATAGATTTCGTTTCTTCCGCCGAAAGCACTGTCTAAACTGGCTCCGCGGTTTTGCATTAAAATTAGGACAATAGAAAGTACTAATGTAATTCCTTGGCCCCAAAGTAGTATATCTTGTGTGTTCATAATGTTATTTTTTAAATGAAGGGTAATTATTTAAATGTCTAGCAATTTCTTGTTCAGCCTCTATTTTTCCTGCAAATCCCACAATTTCACACTTCTTATTCTGTAGTCTTTTGTAGTTCGCAAAGAAATCTTCAATTTCCAAAAGTTTATGTGCTGGCAACTGAGTGTAATCTGTAATATCTTTAAATCTTGGGTCGTTAACTGGTACAGCTAAAATCATATCGTCTTGGTCGCCGGAATCAATTTTCTTTAAAATTCCAATAGCTCTAGATACAACAACAGTGTTTGGAGGGACCGGATTTGTAAGTAAAACAGCAACATCTAAAGCATCGCCGTCTGGAGCTTTGGTTGAAGGAATAAAGCCATAGTTAAAAGGGTAAAATTCAGAAGAGTATAAAACTCTGTCTAAAAATAGAGCTCCTGTTTCTGGGTCTAATTCGTATTTGTTCTGACTTCCGTAAGGAATTTCAATTATCACATTAAATTTGTTTACTTCCCCAGAAGGTAGAAAATATAAATTGTGTGGGTGCATATAAATGTAATTTTGTATTTTAAAGTTGGTTTGTCAAGATATGTTTCCCTAATCTACAGGTTTTTATTGCCCAGCTACTACATCTATGGTATAATTAAATTATGAATCAGATAAACCTACAAAACGAGACTTTAAGCGAGGATCAGTTTTATCTTTTACACAAAATTAATGATGAATATAAGTTGGGAATGTTGGCTTTAAACACTCTGGCCAGCAAGACTGTAACCTTTTATGGTGGCTCCTTAATTAAGTCGGAGGAAAGCACTTTTGAAAACGTTCAACAAATAGCAAAAATGGTTGCTTCCAAAGGTTGGAGTGTTGTTTCTGGCGGCGGGCCTGGAATTATGAAAGCGGCATTGCTTGGTTCTAGGTTGGCTGGTGGAAAGGCTGTGGCTTTTTGTATAGATATTCCAGATGAACCATTGGCTATGGAAGATGCCGATACTTCTATTATATTTACTCAATTTTCGGTAAGAAAATATATGCTTAGGCAAAGCGACGCATTTATATTTTGTCCTGGTGGAATTGGCACCTTGGATGAATTAATGGAATTATTAACCCTGATTAAAACTAACAAATACCCAAGTAAACCAATTTTCTTGTTTGAAAGTAGTTTCTGGGTAGGTTACATTGAATGGATACAAAACATTTTATTGAAAAGTAGAAAAACAGTTGCTGCAGATATTATGAGTTTATTCTATTTGGTAGATTCGGCAGAAGAAATTGAAAACATTTTATTTAAAAAGTAATGACCAACAAAACAAACACAAAATGGCTTATATGGCTAACAGCAATATCCTGCCTGTTAGCTTTAACTGTGTTTAGTTTCTTGTTATTTGAAAGCAGTAAAACTACCAAAATTGCCAAGGCAGAAGGCTATAGTGCTAATCAAATTATTGTAGCTGTAAATCAGGAAAGAATTAAAAACAATCTGAAGCCTTTAATTGTTAATGATCAGTTAATGGTGGCGGCAGGAAACAAGGCTAAAGACATGTCAGATAAAAAATACTTTTCACATGTGTCACCTGTAGATGGAAGAAAGTGGTCTAACTTTATTAAAGAGGCAGGATATGTATATGTTGAGGCTGGGGAAAACTTAGCTAATGGTTATGACAGTGTAGAAAGTATGGTAGAGGCTTGGATGAATTCTCCAACCCACAGAGACAACATTTTAAATAGTGGTTTTGTAGAGACTGGTCTTGCTGTGGAATATGGAACTTTAAACGATTTTCCAACTATTTTCGTAGCTCAGACTTTTGGTAGAAGAGAAATAGCTGCGAAGGAAAAACCAGTTGAAGAGAGCAATCCAAAATCAGACGAGATTCAGGTGTCAGACAGCAAGGCAAAAGAGGAAGAGGTCAAACCTGTACAGAAAGTGCAAGCTGAGCCAGTTGTGGAGACTAAGAAATATACCAGTGCAAACACACTGGCTGAAATTGTATCTCCTTTTCCGGCTTTAGAATCTAAGTAATGGGCTATAAGTTTCAAGTAACCAATTTCTAAGTCCTCAATTTTTTAGCGCCTAGTGAGTCTAACGCACCAGACCAAATTAGAGCTTCCAAAGATCTTTTACTGAAACCTTTGTTGGCACTTAACCTCTGAACAAAATCTTCTAAACTAATAAAGTTTCCATTAGTTTTTCGCTCATTAGTTAGAAAGGCAATTACGTCTTTCCCTAAATTTTTAACACTGGCAAGGCCGTATCTTATAGTTTTGTTATTTTCTATAGTGAAAGAATTATAAGATAAATTTACATCTGGGGGAAGTACAGTTAGTCCAAGCTCTTTACACTCTTTAATTGCAGTGGCAATTTTGTCTAAATCACTGGCTTCGCTGGTCATTAAAGCTGTCATAAATTCTACAGAATAATTTGCCTTCATGTATGCCGTCCAATATGCCACCATGCCATAATTAGAAGAGTGAGCTTTGTTAAAACCATATGCACCAAAGGGCACCATAAGTTCCCAAATTTCTGTTGCTTTCTCCCGGCTTAAACCAGATTTTTGGATAGCACCTTCAATAAATATAGGTTTTTGTTCATCTATAACTGATTGAATTTTTTTACCCATTCCCTTTCTTAAAACATCTACTTTACCCCAGTCGTATCCTGCTAGTTCAATAGCTGTAAAAAGTAAATCTTCTTGATAAACAAAAATACCAAAGCTTGGAGCCATCCATTTTTCCATTTGCGGAACAATATATTTTACTAGCTTAGGATTTTTTTTACGGCGAATATATTCAGGAATACTGCCCATAGGCCCAGGACGATATAATGCTACCATAGCCATTAAATCTTGAACCTTGGTTGGCTCTAAATCTACCAAATATCTAGTCATGGTTGGTCCTGAAAGCTGAAAAGTTCCCATGGTTCTACCTTTGGCTAACAGTTCAAAAGACTGTTTATTGGTGGTATCAATTTTTTGTAGATCAATATGAATGTTGTGTCTTTCTTGGGCTAGTTGCACTGCATTTCCTAAAATAGAAAGGTTCGTAATTCCTAGAATATCCATTTTTACCAAACCTGCTTTTTCAGCAACACGCATATCGTATTGGCAAATAATCATTTGGTGTTCAGAGTCCCACTGTAAAGGTGCAAATTTGGTTAATTTGTCGGGTGCAATAATAACACCTGCGGCGTGAACAGAAGCGTGCCTATAGTTCCCTTCAACCTTTTTAGCAATATCAATCATTCTTCTAACTTCTTCATCTTTTTCATAAGCTTGTGTTAATTCTTCGCTGGTTTCAAAGGCCCATTTAAAGTTAGTTTTTCTACCCTGAGGTGCTGTTGGAATAAGCTTAGATAATCTATCACATTTTCCATAAGAAATTCCTAAAACTCTACCTACATCTCGTACCGCAGCTTTGGGCAACATGGTTCCAAAAGTTACAATTTGGCATACTTTATGGTTACCATATTTCTTTGTAATATAATCAATTACTTCTCCACGCCTATCGTCTGCAAAATCTCCGTCAATATCTGGAGGTGAAGGTCTAAATGGATTTAAAAATCTTTCAAAAGGTAAATTATAAAGAAGAGGATCTAAAATATTTATTCCTGTTAAAAAACCAACCAAGCAACCAGCTGCAGAACCACGAGTATTAATAACAATTCCATTATTTCTGCAAAATTGCATGATATCAGCGAACACCAAAAAGTAATCAGCGTAACCTTTTGTAACAATAACTTCCAACTCGGTTTCTGTGCGTTCAATGTAAATATGCATTTGTTCTCTATTCCCCCAATATTCTTCAGGGTAACCAGGCAAATCTTTAGAATTTGGGGTTAAATTGGTAACAAAACTTTTTAGTTCGACTAGCTTTTCGTAAGGAAATTTTTCTGCCCATTCTTGCCTGCCAAGTTTTTCGGGTGCGAATCGGTCCAGCAAGCCTATGTAACTTTCCCAAGCAAGTTTGTCTGCTGGGTTTTCGTTTTCGGGTAGAATGTAAATTGGGAAGTAGGCTCCATCAGCATTTTTATCGAAGCTGGTTGGAATTTCAATGTTAATTTGCTCTTCAATCAAATTTGTTTCTACAGCTTCAGGAAGATAGCCGAAATTAGCCTTCAGTTTTTCTACACTGGGTAAGCTAAAGTGTCGGGTTAAATTAATTTCTGACAATTTTTTTTGTTCCCTAATGGCAAGAACTACTTTAAAAGCTTCTTCGTCATCCTCTTCCAAATACCTGGGATCAGGACTAGCTAGTACTTTAATTTGTAAAGCTTTACATAGTTGATTTAATTCCAAATTTATTTTCTTAACCTCATCTTCACTTTCATCAATTAGCGGAAAAGCTAGCCCTAGTAATATATTTGCAGATCCAAACTTCTGCCAATATTTTTCTAAAACTACTTTTGCTTGCTGAATTTTGTTTGCTCTGACCAGTTGAATAATTTCGTGATCATTTCCACCAAGAAAAATAAAAAAGTCTAAATTTATTTTATTTTCTAAACTTATCTCCGCCTCGTTTGGTTGAACAAATTTTTCTAAATTATCAAAAGTTATGTGGTAAGTTGGTTGTTCTTGAATTGTTCTGGCAGTAGAAATTAATTCCAGCAAAGCTCTGTAGCCGTTTTCGTTTTTAGCCAGAATAGCAATTTTACTGAAACTGGCGTTTCTACCAAATACGTTTTTTTCTTGGCCGAAATTTGGAATTCTAAGGGTTGCACCCAAAACTGGTTTTATACCTTCCTTTTTGCAGATATCATAAAATTCAATCAACCCAGAGCCAGTATCTTCATCGGTTAGGGCAATGCTGGTATAGCCCTTTTCCTTGGCATTTTTAATTAAAGCTGGAACTTGTGGAATGCTGGAAAGAAGTGAGTGGTGGGAAAATGATCTAGCCAGAAACATACCCTAACTTTGCCTAAACCAATTTCCTTTGTCAATTTAATTTTAGGTGTTTTTTGACATGCTGTACATTGATCACTATTCTAAAATTAATGAAATATTTGGTTAAAGCATTGATAGTAATTTTAGTAGTAATTTTTCTTCCATTTTGGGCTTTCACTGTGGAAACTTTTGTTTTAAAAGGTACAGATTTAAACTCTCCAAATTCGGTCATGGTTTTGGGTGCTGGAATATTAAATGGCCAGCCAAGTAAAATCTTGCAATTGCGTTTAGATAAAACCATTCAAATTTATAGAGAAAAAAATATTAATCGTATTTTGGTGTCTGGTGATAATAGAGATGTTTATTACAATGAACCTTTAGCAATGAAAAACTATCTTGTAAAAAATGGTGTGCCAGCTAATATTATTTTGGAAGATGCTGGGGGGATAAGAACTTTTAATTCTTGTAAAAGAGCGTCTGAAGAATATAATTTTAAGTCTTTGTATCTTGTAAGTCAGGCTTATCATTTGGCAAGGGCTTCTGTTTTATGTAAAAACTTTGGTTTGGAAGTAATTCCTGTTGAAGCTGAAGATTCTTGCTCTCCAATAATTTGTAGCCAAGTTATAAGAGAAATTGCAGCCAGCTGGTTAGCAGTTTTAAATATTACAGAGTTTTATTAGAATAATATTTAAAATCTTATATCCGTTTTCTATATATAAATTAGATCTAAACTGATTTAAAGTACTGCTCAACTATTAAAAATCAGGCTGTCTCAATTATGTTAATTATTAGAGATGTCATAAATTAATTACAGTGCCGAGCAGGCAAGTAATTTTCAAATTTAATCTGAAACTCCAATTTCTAAACGTAAATGAAATCGGACATCCTTGCTAATTCTTCTTTGATAGCTCTGTTGTGAGCTGGAATTAAGTCATCGTGCAGACAGTAACACAATTCTAATTCTTTTATTAAAGTGAGAACATGATTAAATCTTACTTTAGAGTTGTCGTATTTTTGTTTAATAATAGCCATAATATTTATTTGTGTTTTGTGCTCTGTTAAGATTATATAATTGTATTGCATAACATGTTGAATGTCAAAATACTTGCTAAATTCAATTTTTATGTTAATTTTTAAGCATGAACA
Organism: uncultured bacterium; assembly: GCA_963704645.1. GTDB lineage: Bacteria > Patescibacteriota > JACMRA01 > JACMRA01 > JACMRA01 > JBILXY01. Next base: position 181,155 of record OY969926.1, on the reverse strand, counting down.
AAGTGGGTAAGGTTTTTATAGTTACAGTGAATTTAAACACTGCTTCTAATTCCCGTGAGGAAGAGATGACCGACCTTGTAAAAGATATTTTAGAAGACTTTCAGTTAAACGAATTTAATGTAGATTTATTAAATTTAGATGAAGATGTTTCCGATAGCTTTTTTCAAGCTACTACGCCCAAAGACAGCACAATTATTGAGTACCAAATTAGGTTTCAAAGAGCTGATCTGATTATTTTTATATATCCAATAAGTTTAGGCCAAGTTCCATCTAAAATTAAATATTTCCTAGAGTCAGTTTTAACCAGAGGTTTTTCATATAAAGTTGTGCAAGGGCAAATTAAAGGTGTATTCAATGAAAAGATTATTTGGTCCATAGGCTTCACCGATTTACCTAACTGGAAAGTTAATACAATTTGGGGCAACAGTCATTTAAATTGGTGGAACAGAGTAGTAAAAGAATATTCTGGCAGTAAAGTTAAAACTTGGTTAATTGCCAACTGGAGATCACTGTCAAGTAAAGACATACAAAACTGGAGGGCTAAGTTTAATAAAACTATTGGAAATATAAACACCAAACAAAATTTGTTGGATTTGATTTAAGGTAAATTATTATTATAATTATTATTATCTAATTGACAATGTATATAGTCTGCACGTACTTTGATGCTTATATATATATATGTTTAATTCTTATAGTAATTTTACTGGTTCAAATAAATTTAGAAAGTTGTTAGTATTCGGAGTTATTTCTTTTGCAGTTTTGGCTGGAATAATAGCTATATCACTCTTTTTCCAGTCCAAAAACTCAACCATTTCTTCAAACAATCTTGCCAGATCTGTGTCTGCAAATGAGATGCGAGATTCACTAAGAAAAACTGAAAATCCAGACTATATAGCAAGTATAACTGAAGGAGATAAAATTAGTGATCAAGAAGCAAAAAATTATGTTAAATTAGTAGCTAGTGAAAGCGCAGAATCTAAATACGATAAAAAACCTTAGAAGATAAAACTGCTAATTTAATTAAAGATAATCAAGATAAGGGTAGGTACAACTCAAGTTTTGCTCAAGCCTATATTACTCCAGAAAACGGAGGGAGTCTTGTAGTAGGCGACACAAGTGTAATTTTTCCTGCTGGTGCTGTACAATCTCCCGTAATTGTAACCTATAAAAATACTGGCCGTCTAAAGGATGCTCAAAACCTAGACCCTGCCAAGTCTCCTTCAATAGACACAACGTACGAGTTAACTGCTCAAGACTTGAACTACAAAGAAGTTACTAAATTTAATAAAGATATTACAATTGAAACTAGATTTACAGCAGATAAAAACCCTCAAAACTTGAAAACTTACTTTTTTAACGAAGTAAATGCTAAGTGGGAATCAGTGGTTAGCAGTGTTCAAAATGGTACTGTGAAAGCCTTGACAAATCACTTTACTAACTATGTTACAACATCTAGCGAACCAAATAGTAGCTCCACCAGCTGTGACCCTAATGACCCAGCCTGTACTGTAGTTTCCAACCCGTATGAAGATTGTGGAGTGGTGGTTGATGATTCTGATCCTGCACTTAGTAATCCAGAAATAGACAAAACTAATTGTTTTACTACGCTTGGAGTTTGGACTCCACAATTAGTTGGTTACAACCAAACCTCAATATTTTCACTTGATCGCGGTGCTCTAGCATTTTGGAATCCTGACTATACAAAGTTAGATGGAGAGGTAGAGCTATTTGCCACCATTCCACCAGTGCAATCAGCTGATCCAAGTTTGGCTACTGCTACAGAACCAACCATTATTACTTATTTTGTTCGCAATGCTGATGGCGCAGAATTAGTACCTATCAATCAATACGAAAAGGCTGGGCAAAAAGTTTCTTTAGGAAAATTCAATTTTGATGGCAATGATACATCTTGGGTTGCATCCTATATTAGTACAGGTCCAGGAACAGGTGTTGAGTACACTATAGCTGATGCTGTTTGTTTTGGTGAATGTGACATGCCAAATCTTGATTTATTACCACCTAAAATTGAAGATGCTAAAGTTACTGCTGTAAATGGCAAAGTCTTTATTGAGGTGAAAGTAACTGACGAAGGAAGTGGTGTAGGCAAGGTTTACTTCTCCTTAAATGGTGAACTAGTAGAATTGAATGACAATGGAAATGGTAAATACTCGGCAATTACTCCATATAATTATGGTGCGAAGCTAGATTATTATATTATAGCTTATGATAAAGCTGGAAATGAATCTATTTGGAATCCTACATTTGGCTACGTTACTCGAGGTCCTGGTAAAAATATTGGGGTACCTAAAGAAGCTTGGTTTATTGATTACAAACGTATTTCCAATGGATTTTTACCTTCAGCCTCAGCTGTTCAAGATCCATGTAGTGGATGTATTGGAGATCCAATAAATACTCAAAATGGCAATCTAATGGAGCAGGTTGAACTTATAAATATTACTGGAAGACCAAATATCAACCTTAGTTTGCAGTACAATGGTTTAGGTGGACAACCTACAATTTTTGGAGAAAGTTGGACTCATCAGTACAATTATCATTTGCTAGAAATGGATAATGCTGATTTTAAAGGTGCTTTTATCACTGATCCAACTGGAAACGTGACAGTGTATACTGGTGATAATCTGACTCCAGATGTAGGTAATTATGATAAGCTTGAGAAAGATGGGGACGGCTATGTTCTTAATAAAAAAGATAAGTCTAAATTATTTTTTGACAGTTTTGGCGATCTTAAAAGAATGGAAGATTTACAGGGAAATGGACTAAATTTTGAATATATAGATCAAAACAAATTTGTAAATTTATCTAAACTAACCAAAATTACAGCCGATGGTGGTAGGCAAGTTCAATTTGAATACGGCGCTGAGGGGTTGGTAACAAAGATGCTTGCACCAGAAGCTCAGTCTATTAGCTTTTTATATAGTGGAGCAAAAGATTTAACTAGTATAATAAATGCTAAGGGTGGGGAAACCAGATTTGAATATGATGAAAATCATAGAATTTTGAAAAAGATTAGTCCAGAAGGTCATAGTTTCTACCAAAATACTTACGATAATGCTGGTAGAGCAACCTCGCAGTTAGCTGGAGCAAATTTCATTCAAAATTATAGTTATAGCCAGCCAGCTGGTTCAAACGAAGATGTTCCTACATCAACAAAAGTATCTGATCACTATGGAAATATTCAAACTTACAATTATGATCAAAACGGGTTGATGGTATCTAATACAGACCAATCTGGAATTGTTACCAAATTTGAGTATAATGCAAAAAAACAAGTAACTAAAGAAATTGATGAAGCTGGAAACACATATCAATTTGAGTACGACGAAAATAACAATCAGACCGAAGTTATTAATCCTCTTGGCCAAAAAACTACTCGCACATTCAATTTGGAAATTAACAAACCAGTTTCTGAAATCAAAATTTTACCTGAAAGAAAAACAACGTGGGAGCATGACTCCAAGGGTAATCTTACAAAAATAACAGATCCAAATGGTGGGGCTGAGATTAGAAAGTATAATGACTTTAGCCAATTGATTGAAGTTATTGATGTAAACGGCAACTCAACCAAATATGAATATAATTCTTATGGTGATTTAGTTAAAGAAATAGATGCACTAGGGCAATCTACTATTTATGAATATGACGGACTTGGTAGAAAAACTACTTTTGTAAATAAAAAAGGTAATAGTCTAAAATTCACTTATGATTTAAATGACAATTTGGTATCAGTAAATGGTCCATTAGGATATCAGATTGGTTTTGAATATGATAAAAATGATAGACCTATAAAGCAGATAAATAGTAATGGTGGAGCTGTCCAAACAGTCTTTGATAATTCTGAAATGATCGCAAAAGTTATTAATGAATTAGGTTTTGAAACTACTTTTGAGTATGGCAAAATGAATGAACCCTTGAGACAAGTTGACGCTGAGAGCAGGGTTACAACTTTTACTAACAATCCCTCGTTTTATATTAAATCCCAACAAGTAGCAAGTACTGCTCCAGAGTCTAGCACAAAACAAATTAGTTACAACGCTAAATATTTACCAACAAAAATTATTGACGGTGAAGGCAGGGTAGAAGCTTTTGAGTATGATCCGTTATACAGAATTACAAGCCAAATTCAAGATTCCCAAGGTCTAAAAGCCCAAACAAAGATGGAATACTCTCCTCTAGGACAAGTTTTGAAAGTGATTGATCCAAATGGTAATGCTACTACACTAGAAAGAGATATTTTAGATAGAGTTACTAAACAAACAGATGCTGAAGGAAATATAACTAAATTTAGTTATGATAAATATGGTAATCTGCTTGAGACTACTAACCCTAACGGAAATACTACAAAGTACCAGTACGATCCTTTACATAGACTAGTTAAACAAACTGATAGTTTAGGGCAAGCTCAAGATTTTGTGTACGACCCTAATGACAATATGCTTGAAATGAAGAGTGAAAAAGGTGCAGTTACTAAATTAGTTTATGATGATTTGGATAGGTTAGTACAAAAAACTGATAATTATGTATCTAATTCGCAGTCTAGTTCAAATGTTAATTTAAAAACTGAGTTTACCTACGATTTAGTTGGAAATCTACTTTCAGTTACCAACCCAAGAGGATTTAAAACTAGTTTTGAATATGACCTAGCTAACAGAAATACGGCTATTATTGATTCAGAAGGTAACACTACTAAATTTGTGTATGACAAAGTCAACAATTTAATTAAAGTAACCGACAGAAATGGTAACCCAACAACTAACCAATACGATAGTTTAAATCGTTTAGTAGTCTCCATTAATGCTGAAAATCTAAAATCTCAGTTTAGTTACGACAAAGTAGGCAATCTTACCCAAAATATTGACCCTAAGGGAGGGGTAACTATTTATACTTTTGATGGTCTAAATAGACCTGTCTATAAAAAAGATGCTTTAGGCGGAGTTCAGACAAATGTATATGATTTAGTGGGTAATCAGATTAAATATATAGATGCCAACGGTAACGCAACTACTACTGCATTCGATAAAATTTATCGCCAGATTAAGCAGACTGACGCTGAAGGCTTTTCACAAACAAATACTTATGACGCAAATTCTAATCTAATTAAAATAATTGATAGAAATGGTAATCCAGTTAGTTATAGTTTTGATAAATTAGATCGTTTAGTTCAGAAAGTTGATGCTGATAATGGTGTAGAAACTTATACCTATGATCAAATAGGCAATATAATTTCTCAAACAGATGCCAACGGTAATACTTCAAGATACACTGTAGACAATCTTAGCCGTACCATAGAACAAATTGATGCTGAAGGAAACTCTACTAAGTATGAGTACGATAGCAATGGTAACATTAGCAAGGTAACAGATGGTAATGGCAATCCAACAGTTTATGAGTACGATTCTTTAGATAGGAATGTAAAAATCACCGATGCTGAAAACCAAGTTACAAGTTTTGGTTATGATAAAGAATACAGTCAAACTACAAAAACTGAAGCTGATGGCGTGGTAACAAAATACAACTTTGATAAAATATATAGACTTATTGAAGTTGTTGAGAATTCTAAAAATGGGGCTACTAGCGACAACCAAACCAATGTTAAAACTATCTATAGTTATGATCCTAATAGTAATTTAGTTAAAATCACCGATGCTAACAATAATGACTCTAACTTTATTTTTGACTCTTTAAATAGAATAATTACTGAAAAAGACGCCGATGATAATACTTGGCAATATAAATATGATAAGGTTGGAAATCGTATCAGCAGAGTTGATGCTGAAAATCAAATTACAAACTATAGTTACTATCCAGATAATCAACTTAAAGATATCAAATACCAAAAACCAAGTTCGTCTACTGCAATATTTAACCCATCTGGGGTCTTGGATAAAGCCAAAACTAATGGGTTTGCAATTACTTTCAATTATGATCCTAACAACAACAGGACAAACATGAAAGACAATTTGGGTCAGACATCTTGGACTTTGGATAAACTAAATAGAATTACTAAAGTTGTAGATGATTTTGGTAGAAATATAAATTATAGTTATGATAAAGTTGGTAATAAAACTAGCCTTACTTATCCAGATGGTAAAAAAGTAAGCTATACCTACCAGAAAAATAACTGGTTAGCGGGTGTTAGTGCTTCAGATACGGGAAATACAGTATACTCAAGAGATAAAGTTGGAAATACTACCAAAGTTGCTTTTGCTAATGGGACTTATACACAAAGTGCTTACGACAAAGTAAATCGAGTACTTTCCATACAAAATTTGGAAACAGGTGGCAAGGACAATTCTTCATTTAAATATGAATATGACAAAGTTAGTCAGCGTGTTAGTCAGTCAGCCACATATGCATGGAGGAAGCCAAGTGAGGTTACTACAAAATATGAGTATGATCCACTTCGTAGACTTACAAAATCTGCTGATTCTGAAAATATTTATAGTACATATAGTTACGATGCAGTTGGAAACCGTTTGAAATACGTTACAAATGATCAGCAGAGTCAACCAATTACCAACAACAACTCCACCAATCAACCTTTTGATGAACTAACCCAAACCTATAGCTATAGCAACACCAACAGAATGCTAAATGTTTTAGAGGAAACAAAGTATGCTAAAGGTAACAACAAAAGTCCAAATTCAAGTGTAGCAGGGCTACAAACTGTTCAGCAAAGTAGCTCTATGCTAATGGCAAACAGTAATGCTAATGGCAATTCTGGTAACAAAGGAAACGGAAATAATTCTAACTCAACTTCAAATTCTTCATCTTCACAAACTTCAAATCAGGGAAATGGTTCAGGTGGCTCAACAGGAAATACAAAATCTGTAATAACTGAGTCAGTAAATCAAGCAATCTATGCACTTCTTAGCGAACTTTCAGCTCAAAATGGTAAGCATATTACATCTGCTACTGCACAAGATCTGATTTCTCAAACTTCTAGTTTAATTGTTGATTTGGAAACTGGTAGTTTAAATACTGACGAAGCTACATCTAAGATACAAGCTCTAAAACAAGCTATATCTACTGCGAGATCTGGCGGTCAAATTGATTCTGACGGTATCACCAATAGTCTGCAGGTAAAACTTGATAAAGCTTTAGATTATCTATCTGTAGATAGTAAAGGCAATATCAAAAATGCCGATAAAAACCTTAAATCAGTAAACTTTACCTATAATAAAAATGGGAACCGTATCGATAAAAGATTCCCAGGTCCAAGTGGTCCAGCAGTGCAGGGAGAGTCTTACACCTATGACTATGAAAATAGATTAACAAGTAGTCAGGCTTACCAAGGAAACGCTAAAACTAACCCAACAACTTCTGCTAGCTTTAATCAACGATCTCAGACTACCATGGCTTATGATGGAATAGGTAGAAGATTAGTTAAAACCTACGATCCAAAAGTAGGGAATGGTGGAGTAAAAGCCACGCAATATGCCTACGACAATCTAGACCCAATCATGTTTAAAAACATGCAAAACAAACAGGAAACAGACATATTTAGTGATCCAACAAACCAGTCAATATTGTTCTCTTTAGACAAGCCATCTGGCCAAACCAGTTTCTACTTCCACGATGCTCTAGACTCTGTTGTCGGAACAACTAAATCCAATGGACAAAGCGATAAAAATTACAGATACGGAGACTTTGGAGGAATAGAACCACAAAATGGTAATTTCACCTCTCCTCACAACAACTTTACCTACACCAATCAAGAATACGATGATAATTTAAACGTATATGAATTATACAGTAGAGCCTACGATCCAACTACAGGAACCTGGCTGCAACAAGATAGTTATAGAGGGCAAATAAAATCACCACAAAGTTTACATAGATATGGGTATGTAAAAAACAGTCCGATGACCTATAGGGATTATTATGGGTACTATTGGGGGGAAGACCAAGTCAATTGGATTGTGGAGGGAACAGTAAGTAATACTTCTCAAGTAGGTGCAGCCATAAAGAACACATATGATGGATTTAGAGAAGGTGTGGGCTCCTACTTTGACGATGAAGTTAATAATAGCCCTGGTGGTTTACCATATGAAAATGTTCTTGAGGCTACAACTTTGTCAATTATGAATAAAGATTCTATTTATCTAAAAGGTAGTGTCCTTGAAAATGTTAAGAATGATCCAGCTATGATAGCTTATGAACAAGAATTAATTTCTATTGCTAAAGCAAATACTAACTATGGTAATAATAGTTTTGAATTTGATTATTATGAAATTGTAGATGGTAATGTTTTATATGGTAAGCGGATAGGATTAGGTGGAGACAGATGGAGTTCTATTAACGAAAACTGGTATTCATTGAACAATAACAACCCTTTAAGGCATGCTGAAACATGGAATGTAGGTTTTAATGAGTTAACTTGGTTAATAAGAAATACAACTGTATATGCCAATGTAAATGTTACTAAAGAAGGCTGCATATCAATAAATTACAGTTTTAGTGATTTATTAGACCTTAGACCTGCTGAAGGTAGATCCAAGTATTATAATCAAATCACAGGTGTGATGGGGTATTGGTATCACGACGTTATTGGTGGAAATGAAAATATGACGATCAATGCTAGCTGGACTACAAAAATTAATTAAAAATCATATGTTTAATTTAATAAAAAATAATAAAAAAAAGATCCTCATAGCTTTAGCTTCTATTCTGGCAATATTTACAACTATAAGCTTAGTAATTCTAACACTGGGCTTCTTTTTCTTTAAAAATATTGCCTTGCCTTTTTCAGATAAATTTGGAGAAAAGGTAAATAGAGAATTAACAGTGTTGTTTGCTCCATTGAATCAGGTTTATGAAGGTGAGGATTTTTATACAATTTGGTCTGGTTATGATTTTAGTAGAATACCGCTTGCCGACCCTTATTATATGATAAATTTGAATGGTGATTGGATTACTTATAATAAAGAAGAGCAAATTGGTTTTGGATATGAAAGCATGGCCTATAACAAGGAATATATTATTCTTTTTCAAATAAGTGATAGGTATGAAAGAGATACAGAAACTAGCTTGCCGGTCAAAGCTGGTGAAAATATGCCCTTTTGGAAAGTGATAAAATCCGACACTAAAGAAATTCAGAATTACGAATCAGAATCAGAATTTAATACTTTTTTAGATAATTCAGATATTGAAAAAATTGAATTTAAGTCTTTAGATGAATGGTATGCTCAGTTAGTGAAGGATGGCTATCTACCTTGGTTTCCAGAAGAATATAAGAGATAGCCTTAACCCTTTGTGTCTAACGTAACTCCAGACTATTCATAGGAATGTAAGCTAAAACATTTATGCCAAAAATAATCAATACAATTGTAACGCTATTTCTACTAGTTTTGTTAAATCCAATCGTGGTAAATGCAGAAGTAGATGTTGACCCAAGCTCTGAAAAAGAGATTAAAATTGCAGTAGAACAACTAGCAAATTATATCCGAGCAAATGATAAGACAACTATTAAGGATTTATTTATTTATGAAGCACAACAAGAGTATAAGGACTTATTTAATAGTCAAATAGATAATGTAACCGAATTCAAATACAGCATTTATTCTATTAAATCCGAAGATAATAATTTTGTGGTTATAATTCAATTAGATTTGTCTAAAAAAGATTTAAATTTAACTAAGTACCCAGTAGGTATAAGATATACCAAAGAAAATCAAAAATTACTAATCAAAAACACTGATTTATTTAAAAAAATGGATCCCGCATATCATTTTAAAACTAGTGAAAACAAACTTGAGAATATTTTACAAAACTACAATCAGCTATTAATTACAATTACAATTATATTTATCGTAACAGTTGGTCTAACCCTATATTACAATTTAATTTACAGAAAAAACAAAATAAACAAAATTATCTAGAAGTTATGACAAATTTAATTTTCTTAAAAAGATTTTGTGCTCTCATTATAGATTTGGTTATCCTTACTATAGCAATAACTGGCGTCTCCCAGCTAGTTTTAAGTTTTTGGAAACCTGCCGACATAAATCAATATATAGTATTTTTTAGCATTACCAATTTATACATTGCAGTTTTATATTCTACAATATTAGAATTAATTTTTAGCAGAACTTTGGGTAAATTTATTTTTAAAATTAAAGTCGTTGACTATCAAGATGGTAGAAAAGTTAGTACTATACAAATAATTCTCAGATCTCTATTAAAATATCTATTTCCTTTTGGATTTATAGCCTATTTCACAACCAAAAACAAGCAGATGCTTCATGATATTTTAACAAAAACCAAAGTTGTATTAAAATAGTATAATTTTAGTGTGGTTCAAAACAAACAGGAAACAGACATATTTAGAGATTCCACAAACCAGTCAATATTGTTCTCTTTAGACAAACTATCTGGCCAAACTACTTTCTACTTCCACGACGCCCTAGACTCTGTTGTCGGAACAACTAAATCCAATGGCCAAAGTGATAAAAACTACCGCTTACACCTACTAAAGATGGAGGTCTTGGATGGTCTGAAGGTTTGACAAATACCAAGCCAAGCCATGCTAAAGAACTGGTAAAGTATTATTCAAAAGATTATTCAGGTACCGATATGGAATATTGGGTAAAATGGGCATCTAAAAATCTTACTAGCGATCAAGCAAGTGTTTATCTTGCTGCTGCAGGAATGAGACGTTCTTTGGATGGAATGATGAGGTATAAGTATGGAAATGATTATATCAAAAATACATATAAAAATGGTGTATGTGTTGCGATAGATTATTCTATTGATGAAATGGCTGAGGCTGCTGCTATACATAATAATCCAAATGCTCCATATAATTGGAAAGAAATAGATCAGAAGTATTATAAAGATTTCAGAAATGATGTAGGGTAAGCACAAACTCTTTTAGAACAAGACAGAGACAAAATTAGAAACTTAACATTTATGCATTAATATGAATACAATTTTAAATAAAAAACAAATTTTTAATAGAATCTCCTATTTATTTTCTTGGTAGTCGTTATTGTTTTCTTTCTTTCATTCGTCTATTTTTCTTATAATATTGAAATAACAAGACCAAAGAATCAGAGAATAGGTAATGAAAATTACTTACTTTTTTTAAAAGGTACAAACTCTTCATACCAAACAGTTGTTGTCTCTGTTGAGTGCAAGACTATTGAAAAACCAATTGATGACTACGTTTTTGACTACGATATACTATATCCAGTAGTTAATAAAAATGTTATTGATATGATTTTTAGTCCGCAATGTATGAATACTAACTTTTCTAGTAATATAAAAGAAATGGAAATTAGTAAAAACCACATGTGTAGCATTTTCATTAAATTATATAAGGAAGACAAAGAAACGAGTAACTTTAACTATATAAAATACAAAATATCCAACAAGGGAAAATTTGAAGAGGTAGAAAAAAAGTAAAATACTAAACATATCAAGTATTCTACATCATTTATTCACAGTCCACTCCAAAATGGCCTAAAAGTAAATTAGGTTTATGTATTTTTAGAATATTTAGATCTTAATTTTAATAATTTGTTTCCGAATTTTACAGTAGAGTCTACAATCTAACTATAGAGGGGAGATAAAATTTCACAAAGTTTACACCACTATGGATATGTAAAAACTAGCATCCTAAAGAGAGCTAAACCTAAAGCACTATCCAAAAAAAAGGAGCTGGCTGGTTTCTAATGTTTTTGGGAAGGTCGGCGTCAGTGTCTAAATACAAATTTTTAACGTTTGGGTCTGTGCTTCTAAAAACTATTCTTTCCCAATTAAGCAGAACCTCTTCTGTGTAGCTAGAAAACTCGGCTTTTTGTCTGTCTTTGAAAGGCTCATTAAAATTAATAGTTCCTATTTCTTTGTATTCGTAATCTAGGCCATTACTATTCTTTCTAGCAAGTGAAATACTTAGTTGTTTAGGTAGAGTAATTTGAGCTTTGTTTTGTAACTGACCAACTTTAATTGGGGCATCTTCAATTCTGAATAATAAATCTGTTGTGTTTTCGTTTACTATATAGTATAGTTTACCAAAAGTACGAATATCTTTAGAGTTTTCAGAGCCTACAATGTCTTTAATTTGTATTTCGGAAAGCTGATTAGATTTGGCTTGGTTTGGGGCAATAATGTTAATTTCATCAGCAGACTTGTCTACTTGTTCCCGGTTACCAAACAAAAACCCAGCGTAAAAAATTAGCGCCAAAACTGCCAAAACAGATAGAAAATACCATATTGTTTTCAGTTTCATAAACTATTTAATTTCTAATAAGAATAGTATTAGATTTGTTTTCTGGTAAAGGAAGTAGTTTATAACCAGCGTCCATTACATCTTTTGTTAGTTCGTTAAAGTCTTCAAATTCTAGAACTTCTTTTTCAACTAAAGCATCGGCAATTAGTTTTAATTTGTCTTGATATTGAATTAATATACTTCTACAAACTCTGTATCCTTCCAATACAATTTTACTTACTTCTTGATCTATTATTCTAGCTGCATCTTGGCTGTATAGTTTATTCTCAACATCTTTGCCCAAAAAGCCATTTCCTTTTTCTTCTTGAAACACTATTGGCCCAATTCCGTCACTCATACCGTATCTTGTTACCATATTTCTAGCTATTTCTGTAGCTCTAGCTAAATCGTTGGAAGCACCAGTGCTGGTTTCGCCAAACACAATTTCTTCAGCGCAATATCCTCCAAATAAATGTGCTATATCTGCAATAAACTGAGACTTGCTTCTTGTAATTGGGTCAGTTTCTCCATCATCAGAAAATGTATAACCTGCGGCTCTTCCTCTTGGAATAATAGTAACTTTTTGTACTTTACGTGACTTTGGTAAAACTGTAGCAACCAAAGCGTGCCCACCTTCGTGGTAAGCAGTTAATCTTTTCTGCTCATCAGTAATTACTTTACTTTTTAATGAAGGTCCTAACAAAACCTTTTCCACTGCTTCTCTTAAAATTAAATTATCAATCTCAGACTTCTTTTCTCTAACAGTAAGAATAGCTGCTTCGTTTAAAACATTAAATAAATCAGCTCCTGAAAAACCAGCAGTTCTTTTAGCTACAATAGACAAATCTGCATCTTTGGCCAACTTTTTATTTCTGGCGTGAAGAGTTAAAATTTGCTCTCTCTCTTTCCTATCTGGGGAAGTAACTGTAACTTGCCTATCAAATCTTCCTGGTCTTAATAAAGCAGGATCTAACACATCTGGTCTGTTGGTTGCTCCAATTACAATTACTGCGGAAGTTGGTTCAAACCCGTCTAGCTCCACCAAAATTTGGTTTAAAGTTTGCTCTCTTTCGTCATTTCCTCCTCCCATTCCAGCTCCGCGCTGTCTTCCAACTGCATCAATTTCATCAATAAATATTACACAAGGTGCCTTTTTCTTAGCTTTCTTAAATAAATCTCTAACTCTTCCTGCTCCTACACCTACAAACATTTCCACAAATTCAGAGCCAGATACAAATAAGAAAGGTACGCCAGCTTCACCAGCTATAGCTTTAGCCATTAAAGTTTTACCGTTTCCAGGTGTTCCAACTAATAAAACACCCTTAGGAATTTTAGCACCCATTTTTAAATACTCTTCTGGTCTTTTTAAGAAATCCACCACTTCATTTAGCTCTTGTTTGGCCTCTTCATTTCCAGCTACATCCACAAAGGTAACTTTGTTGGCACTTTCTTCATCGTATTGTTTGGCTTTAGAATTACCAAAAGATATTGTTTTATTGTTTGCTTCACTAATTCTTTTTAGTAAAAAAGCTCCACCTCCCAAAATTATGGCTATAAATAAGAGGTTTTGAAATAATCCGCTGTCAGCTAACTGGTTGTACCAAGATTTTGGCTCTTCAGAATAAATTATTTGATTTTCACCATTACCAACTTCCAGTTTTTTATCGCCCAAAGATGCCTGCAAATTTTCTATTACGGTTTTGCTTTTATCTTGGCTAATATTTGGGTAAACATTTTCAGTAACATCACTTCTTTCCCTTTTATCAGTGTTATAAACTTTGGCATTCAAACTTTGTTTATTCTCAGTTAGCTTAATCTCACTAACTTTGTTGTCTCTAATCAAACTTACTAAATCGGTAAAAGTTGCTTTTGGTTTAGATGTTTGTTCAAGGTTTTGTGAAAAAAGAACGGTAACCACAATTAAAATAATAATTGAAAAAAGGTAGACTAAATTAATAATAACTTTTCTGTTTAGGTTGTCTTTGTTGTTATCTGGTTTCATGTTAAAGTAATTAGCCAGCAGGGTTTGCTTTGTCAAGATTATGGGGGATTTTTTGTGGGGGGGGAATTTTAGATTTAATAAAAAGCACGTAAACTAAAATTGTGAAATAAAAAAAGCCTAAACTTAAAGCTTAGGCAGAAATTGTAGACTTGCTACTTTTGTTGGATATTGGAAACCTAAAAGACTCAGTGATATGTACTTTTAATATTTATCACCCAACCCTTTACTTGCACCATAGTCTGTTTCATGTCCAGAATAATCAGTATTGTGGTTAGAATCATATTCTGGTTTTCTCCATTCTTGAGAATCAGTTCCCACTCTATCAGAAGCATGTTTAGAGTTTGAATAGTGGGCATTGGTGACTTGACCATGGATATCAACGGTGAAACTCATGTGAGGGTAATCATCTTTGTTTCCACGATGTTCCACACCTCTCGTTAATGTCGTCATGTCCCCATTGCTCAGATCAATGCCAACTTTAGAATCAACATGATCTCCTTTACTCCAAAATTTATCCCAGGGCATCGTCATTTCCTCCAAAAATCGGTTTTAGTAACTAACTTAATGCAATTTAGAATTAACTAAACACATATAAAATAGTATGATATATATATTGGCATTTTATTTTGACAAATGTCAAGAAAAAGTTAACTTATAAGACTGATTATGTACTGTCTGTTTAGAAATGTTAACACCCACCTAGTTGATGAAAAAGAAGATCGGTATTCAATTATTTTAGCAATTTTTGATAAAGAAATTAATGAAATAGACGACGGTGCTTATACCAAGCGAGAAAGTTATTTGTATAACTTATTTGTTTCTGCATCAAATCAAAACATTAAAAGGTTTTTATCGGAAATCAGAATAACCATTATGATGGATTATAACTTTATGATTTACCAAACACAGTTAGATAGTAAATATTTTCAACCAGATTATAAACCAGGAGGTTGGACTGTTGAAACTGAAGAGCAAAAGTTAGCAATTAAAACTGCAATAAACCAAACTATACTGTCTATTCAGAAAGAGCTGCAAACGAACGAAATTAGTATGGCAGAATTTATTAATAAAATTGCCAAAAAAACTGACAAAAGTAAAACTTGGTTGTATTGGGAAGCTTTGGATGAAAACCAAAATAAAATAGAATTTTACGCTCCAAATTATAATATTGAAGTTACAACGCTTGCTGCTTAAATAAAATTATAAACTCATTTCAGTACAAAAAATTAAATCAAAATAATAAATTCAGGAATATGCAAACTTTTTTTAGATCTTTTGGAAGATACATTATAAACAACCGTTATCAAGACTATGTAGTTGGTTTACTATTTTTAGACTCAGAAATAGATAAACTGAAGGCTGAAGGTAGGTGGGACAATCAGTTAAAACTTAAACAATTATTACTAGAAGAGACTAGCCCTGTAATTCTTGGTTTTGCAGATAAAGTTAAAGTCTTAGTTGCAATGGATTTCAACTTTTTAATTCATCAAATAGAAATAGACCCAGACTTCTTAAAAGAACAAAGCAATCAAGAAAATCCTGCTGAGTTGTATAACGCCATAATACAAGCTGTTAACATGGCAACAAAAACAATTATCCAAAGTATTAGTGAAAATTTAAAAACTCATGATATAAGCTTAAAAGATTATATGGAAAGGCTTTCTTTAAACCATGACAAAAAAGATTTGTGGATTAATTGGGAAAGTAAAGACGAGCACGGAAATAAAGTTGAATTTTACGCACCGTATGGTAGGGGTAGGGTATCTAGTTTAGAAAAACTAGAGGAGTATAACTAGTTGTAAATTATTTTCTACTTTATACTGTTTGTATATTAATTCCAAGCTTCGACGGTAACAATATAGTTTCAATTCAAAAGTCTAAATGGCGACGCGGGGATCGCCCCTACATTCTACTTCTTAGACAACAACTTCAACCCCCACCTTAACGTTTCGCCTAAATTTTCTTCGTCCCATTTTTCTAGGGTTTTTAATTGGGTAATACTGGTTACAATTTCGTTTTGTTTGTATCCTAAGTTTTTTAAACCGTCGGAAAACTGTAGGGCAAATGGGCTGTTATTTAAAGCGCTGTTCAAATCAAAATTCTTTCCTTGGAATTCTAATAAAATTTTCTTGGCTGTTTTAGTTCCTAGACCTTTAATTTCTTGCAATTGGTCTAAATCTCCTAGTTGCAAAATTTGGCCAATTCTTTCGCCTAAATTAAATACTATAGTGGCTGCCATTTTTGGGCCAACTCCTGGAACTTGTAATAGCTTTATCATCCAATCACGTAAGCTAAAACTGTCGAATCCAAATAAGTTTTGCTCTCCTTCTCGGTTTATTGAATGGTAAATATAAAGCTCTAATGTTTCGTTTAGCAAAATGTTTGAATTAGGTGAAACCTGCACTATATAACCAAGTCCTGAAGTAGTTTTAATTACTACAGAATCTATTTGCCTGTGAATTACTTTCCCAGAAATAAAAGCTATCATATTAGTTAAGTCCTATTAATTGGTTTCTGGCTAAATCTTTTTGACCTTCATCCTGAGTGTGTTTTAAAACTAATGCAAAAACCTCAACTGCTTTTTCTTTCTCTCCGTATTTTAAATATAGTTGTCCTAGTTCTAACCATAAATCATAATTTCCTAAGCCTACATCTTTCATTTTCTGCAAAATTCTATTTTCTAGTTTTTCAAAAATTCCAGCACCTTCTCCAGCCTGGGCAGCTCTGTTTGGGTTGGAAGCAAGGTTTAGTGTTGCAGTTTTATTTTCTAAAGTGGAATTATCGGCTACATCCATTTTTTCATCTAATTTAGATAAGCTTTGGTCTTCTAAAACTGTTAAAGAGTTAGCCTGAGATAAATTATTATCAACAACTTTATCTACAAAATCTTCTATTTCCTCCATTTTTATTTTTTCCCTGAAAGCATTAACTTTATCGTGTTTGGTTTCTTCAACAGCTGGTTTGCTTAATGAAACTATGTATTTTATCCAGCCTCTGACAGTTTTAATAAAGTTTTGGCGAAGTTTAGTTAATTCCTCTACCACTCTGTTAATCCAGTTTGGGTATTCTTGGCTGGTAATTTTAACCAATGTTTTATCATATATGTTAGTTGCTTTATTTATGCCGGCCTTACTAACTTTAATTAAATCTAAACTGGTAAATTCTCTACTAACATCGCTTTTATATAGAATGGAATTTTCTTCGTAGCTTGAATGTTTAATTTGGCTTGCTAAAGCATCAACTTTTTGGCTTTCCCAAGAAATTATTAAATAATTTATAATTAAAACTATCCCCATGATAGCTAAAATAATTATAAGTGTACTGGTAAATAGTAGATTCATATCAAAAGACACTATTTAAGTGCGGCAATTACAGTTTGTAGTTTGTAACAAGGGCTTTTTATTTCTTCTTGTCAAAAGAATTTTTTTATGCTTACTATATGCCATCACAAAAAAGTATGCAATTTTTAAAAACCCTAGATCTCAAAGAAACAAAAACTAAAAAAAGCATAAACAATCAGGTTGTTATTACTGAAAGCTTGGCATTTTCTAAAAATTTAGAAGATAATGAATCTTCAAACAAAACATTCCCAGAAATTAAAGAATTAATTAAAATTCATAGTAATTTAGATAAGTATTTAACAGAATCAGTCTTGCCTTCATGGGCTAAAAATCTGGTTAAATTATTTTCTCCTGGGCCTAATTTGTTTCATTTTAACGTAGATAGTAATTTAGGCTGGATGCATTTTCCTAAATCTATTTTTTCTAGTGACGACAATAATTTTGAAGAGGTGGATGATTATTATTTAATTCATAAAAACTCTTTTCCAGTAACAAGGATAAATGATTTGGAATTTACAGAAACATCGAACTTATCAATTTATCAGTCACATGAAGGTTTGTTAAGAACAGGTTGGCCCTTAGAAATATACATTACTAAAGATGAAGTAAAAGTCTACAGTTTGAAATCTAAGAACCCAGATTTAAAAATTTTAGAAAGTCTACTACCAAAAAATATTAGCTTCACCGTTTTAGATTATTCTAGCTTAATAGGGCCAATTATTTCTGCCTATAAATACTTGAATATAAATAACCCAACCCAATTTATTGTTAAGGAAGATTATCCAAAGTTGAACTTGGAGCAAACAGCTATGAATAGGCTTTGCTTAGGTTCTTTAGCTACGCCTGAAACAATTTGCAGAAACTTTATTTCTAATTTGTCTAAAATCCAAGCCAATATTCCAGCCAGTATAAATAAAATAGTTAGAGTATAATTATAGATTAAAAACGATATAAAGTAATTAAATATTCTCCCCTTAAAATGTCTTTAAGTTGTGTGTGCTTGACAAACTATGTTTCCTCTTTTACTTATTAATACTGCTACCTATTAACCAATATGTCTGGAACCAAAATGAGAGTTAGAGTTTATTCTTTTGACCATAAAGTACTTGAAGAAGCTATAAAAAAGCTAGTCCAAGTTATTATTAAGTCAGGAGCTAAAGTTATTGGCCCTGTGCCACTTAAAACAAGAAAGAAAATTATCACTATTAACCGTGCTACTTTCGTTTTCAAAAAATCTAAAGATAAACTAGAATCTAGAGTTCATAAAAGATTAATTGATATTAACGACGTTAGCAGTGAAGTAGTAAATAATTTATCTACTCTTTCTTTGCCAGCCGGTGTAGAGATAAACATTGAAACAATTTAATTATTAAGAAATACAAGAAAATATAAGATATATGTACGGTTTTGCGAAAAAATTAGGAATGACAAGAATTTTTGTGGAAGGCAGAGCTCTTCCTGTAACTGCTATAGAGTTTAATAAGCAGTTTATTCTACAAAGAAAAGAATCTGTTAAAGATGGTTACGATGCTGTTCAAATTGCTTCTTTCCCAAAAAAGAGAACAACTAAAGCAAGATCTGGTCATGTACAAAAGTTTCACCAAGATGAAACAGATTTTCAACATGTAGCAGAGTTCAAAGTTAAAATTGACTCTGAAACAACCGATTTAAACATTGAGGCTTTTGTAGTAAACGATAAAATTGATATTACAGGATTAACAATTGGAAAAGGTTTTACAGGTGTTGTTAAAAGATGGGGCTTCCACGGACAACCTGCATCCCACGGACATGATCACGTTAGAGCTCCTGGTTCTATTGGTATGAGATGGCCACAAAGAACTGTTATTGGTAAAAAAATGGCTGGTCACAGCGGAAATGCAAATCAAACAATAAGAGAAGCTAAAATTTTAGCAATAGATTTAGAACAAAACCTATTATTCATTAAAGGTTCTTTACCTGGTCCAAACGGAGGAATTTTAAAAGTTATTAAGAAATAAATAGAAACATGTCTCTACAAATTACAATCTTATCAGATAAAAAAGCCAAACAAGAAGTTGCTTTTGAATTTCTTTCCGAATACGAAGTTAGAACAAAATTGCTAGCTGAAGTTATTAGAAGCGAATTGTTAAACCAAAGGGCTGGAAACGCTCACACAAAAACTAGAGCTGAAGTTAGAGGCGGAGGTAGAAAACCATGGAAACAAAAAGGAACAGGAAGAGCTAGACATGGTTCAACTCGTTCACCTATTTGGGTTGGTGGTGGTGTAGCCTTTGGTCCTAGATCAGATAGAAACTGGAACAGAAAAATTAACAAATCTGCCAGAGTTGCTGCCCTTAAATCTATTCTTAAAGACAGATTAGTAGACCAGAAAGTTTATCAATTAGAAGATGGACTAGATTTAGTAAAAACAAAGTCTGCAATTCAATTATTAGAAACTAATGGGATAATTGAAAGGAAATCTATACTTTCTTATACAACTGCAGAAAAAGACACTTTAAAAGGCTTTGGAAATACAGATGTATTTTTAATGAATGTAACCAATTTAAAAATCTTTAAACTAGCTAACAAGGAAAACTTGGTTCTAACAAAAGCTGCTAGAGAAGTTTTAGAATCTAAGCTTAACCAAATATAGAATATTATAAATATGCCAAAAATTATAGTTCACGAAACTGAAAAAGCCTATCTTTTGCAACAGCAAGGTATTTTTACAATATCTTTTGACGATGCAAAGTACAAGCCAAATAAAATTACTTTATCTAATATCTTAAAAAAGAATCAATTAGACGTTGTTAATATTGGTGTAGTTAACCCTTACGCTAAGTTAAAAGTAAGAGGAAGAAGAGGAAACACTGTTAAACAAATTCGTCCTAAAAAGTATTTAGTAAAATTAAAACTTGGACAAACATTAAGTAATGATAAACCAATTGAAATATAGAATATGTCACGTTCATTAAAAAAAGGTCCATATTGCGATCTAAAACTAATAAGCAAAGTTACCAAACTTAAAGCTGATGGAAACAAAACCACTTTAAAAACTTGGTATCGTTCCAGCACAATTTTACCTGATTTTGTAGGTGTAACTTTTGGTGTGCACAATGGTAAGAAATTTATAGATGTTTTTGTAACAGAAGATATGGTTGGCCACAAATTAGGTGAATTTTCTCCAACAACAATTTTTAAAGGCCATGGTGGTAAGAAAGCAAAATAAGAATTAATATGGCTTCCATTAAATTATATAAACCAACAACAAATGCCAGAAGAAAAACTTCTGTAATTAACTATAAGGAGTTTCTTACAACAGATAAACCCTTCAAAAAACTTTTAGTTCGTAAAACTAGAGCTGCTGGAAGAAATGCTAGTGGTAAAATTACTGTAAGACACCAAGGTGGTGGAGCAAGTAAATTAGTAAGAGAAGTAGATTTCAAAAGAAACTTCCCAGAAGGATTTAAAGTTTTAACTGTAGAATACGATCCAACAAGAACTGCTTTTATTAGTTTAGTATCAGATTTAAAATCAGGTGTTAAAAAGTACATCTTAAATAGTAAAGGAATTGAAGTAGGTAAGAAATACACTCCAACAAACGAAATTCAGGATGGTAACCAAGTGCAATTAAAATTTGTTCCTGTAGGTACTGCTGTTTCTCAAGTTGAATTCAAGCCTAATCAAGGTGCTAAATTATTAAGATCTGCTGGTGCTTACGCTACAGTTACTGCTAAAGACGACGGATATGTTACTTTAAAATTAGCTTCAGGCGAAATTAGAAAATTCCAAGAAACTTGTAACTGTGTAATTAGTAGAATGTCTAACGATGCCCATAACCAAGTAAGAATTGGTAAGGCTGGAAGAAGTAGACATATGGGCATTAGACCTACTGTTAGAGGAAAAGTTATGAATCCTGTTGATCACCCTCATGGTGGTGGAGAGGCTTCAAACTCTATTGGTATGGCTTATCCTAAAACTCCTTGGGGCAAACATGCTTTAGGTGTTAAAACTAGAAATAAGAAAAAAGAGAGTAGTAAATTTATCATAAAACGAAGAATTAAAAAATAATATGTCAGTTGCCAAAAGAACTACCGCTAGTACAACTATTAATTACTCTCCTAGAAAATCTAGATTAGTTTTGAACGTTATTCGTGGTTTAAATTTAGAACAAGCTTTAGAGCAATTAAAGAATTTGCAAAAAGGTAAAACCAAGAAATTTTTCGATTTACTAAAAAATGCTGCAAACAATTTAAAAATTACTGAAGCAGAATACAAAACTTTTGTAGTTTCAGAAATTGTAGCTGAGGAAGATAAAAAACTATATAGGTTTGTACCTAGAGCCAGAGGTTCTGCCTTCAAAATTAGAAGAAGAACAACAAGATTGAAAGTAATGCTTAAACCAGCTTCCGAAATTTTGACAAAAGCTAAAGCAAAAGTAAAATAATAATTATGGGACAAAAAATATCAACTAAACTATTTAGATCATTCCAAACACTTTCTCAAGTTGAAACTGCGGGTGCCGATCCAACAACATTGCAAAAATCTGTATGGTTTGCAACTGGAAGAAACTATTCTAAAATTCTTTTCCAAGATTCAGAAATACGTGACTATATTAAAAAAGAAATAAAATCTGCTGGATTAGTAGACATTATTATTCGTAGATACTTCAGAAGAGTTGAGATTTACTTATATGTAACTAAACCTGGTGTAGTAATTGGAAAATCTGGAGCAACAATTAATGCTTTAAGACAAAACCTAGTTACAAAATTTGCCTTACCTAAAGATTTAAAAGTAAGTATTGAAGAATTTAAAGATCCATTTAGATCTGCACAAGTAATTGCTTCAGATATTTCTACTGCCTTAGAAAAAAATATTCCTTACAGGAGATTAATTAAGAGCTATTTAGAAAAAATTAAATACTCCGGTATTTTGGGTGCTAAAATTACTGTAAAAGGTAGGTTAAATAAAGCTGAAATTGCAAGAAAAGAAGAGGTAGCCTTTGGAAGTATTCCAAGACATACAATTAGCTCTATTATTGATACCGCTAACATAGATTCTCACACTGCTGCAGGTATTATTGGCGTTAGAGTAATGCTATACAAAGGAAATAAATTGACAAACTACACTTACTAGATATATGATTGGAACAATAACTTCAAACAAAATGCAAAAGGCTTTAACTGTTGTGGTGTATACTACAAAGTTGCATTCAAAATATAAGAAGCGTTTTAAAACCAAAAAGAGTTACTCTGTAGCTTGCACCGACTCATCTAAATTTGAAGTTGGGCAACAAATAGAAATTATTAACTCTATCCCTGTTTCTAAAACAATTAGATTTAGAGCAGTAGAATAATTACATTAACAATATGCTTACCCCTAAAAAGATAGTACACCGAAAAGTATTTAACCGCTACGGACAAAGTAGAAAAGGAACCCTATTAAGAGGTAGTACTCTTGTTAATGGTGAATTTGCCTTAAAAGCAATGTCTAGTAACTGGCTTTCAAGTAGACAAATTGAGTCTGCTAGAAGAGTTATTAGTAGAAGGTGCAAAGGTGCAAAAATTTACATCAGAGTATTTCCATCAAGACCAGTTACCAAAAAAGCTAGTAATATTCCTATGGGAGTTGGTACAGGAAGTTTAGAATACTTCATGTTTCCAGTTAAACCAGGAAGAATAATCTTTGAAGTTAGTGGAGCCCCAGAAGAAAAGGTTAGAGAAGCCTTCAGAATTGCAGGACACAAACTACCTTTCAATACAAAAATAATTTCAAGACACGATAATTTAATATAATATGTTACAAGAACGAAGTATAGTTAATATAGCAGACAACTCTGGAGCAAACAAAGTAATGCTTTTTGCTGTTAATGGAAAAAACAACAGATCTAGCTGTGGAGTTGGTGATATTGTTGTTGGCTCTGTAAAAAAAGCATCTCCAAATGGAAAAGTTAGAAAAGGCCAAGTTGTTTCAATTTTAATTGTTAGAACAAAAGCTGCTGTTCAAAGAAAAGATGGAAGCGCAATTCGCTTTTCAGATAATGCTGCTGTAGTAGTAAATAAAGCAAGTAAAGAACCAATTGCTACTCGTATCTTTGGCCCAGTTGCCAGAGAGCTAAGAGAAGATGGTTTTTCGAAAGTAGTTTCATTAGCCGAAGAAGTTTTATAATTATATGTCTATGAGAAAAATTCAATCAGGTGATAAAGTAAAAGTCATCTCAGGAAAATACAAAGGAATTCTTGGTCAAGTAACTAAAGTAGTTACTAAATTAAGACCTGGTAAATTGCCTCAACTAAGAGCTGCAGTTAACAATATTCCTAAAATAGTTAAATTTAAAAAGAAAAACGTTGCTTTTAACGTTCCTGGAGAACAGTTAGAGACTGATAGACTTATTGATTTATCTAACCTTTCTTTAGTAACTGAAGATGGAGCTATTTCTAAAGTTAAGTTTGAAATCAAAGGGGATAAAAAAGTTAGAATTTTAAAGAAGAATGGAGCTGAAGTTGTTAGTAACTTTGTTTCTAAGAAAAAGCTTATTGCAACCACAGAAGAAAAAATTTCAGATAAAAAAGAAACTAAGAAAAAAGTAAAGTAAATTTATGGCGAAATCACAAAATACAACAGAATTAAAAATTACTTCAGCTGAATATTCTGCTGCAGCTAAAACTGAGCTAAGTAAAGTATTAGGTACAAGCAACCCTTTCGCTTTACCGTCTATTTCCAAAATTACAATTAATGTAGGTGTTGGAAACAAGTACGATCCTAAGCAAAAGCAAGAGGTAGGAGAATATCTTGAAAAATTAACAGGCCAAAAGGCTAAAGTTATTTTAAGTTCCAAGTCTATTGCTGCCTTTAAACTAAGAAAAGGTGAAGTTGTTGGTTTAATGGTTACTTTACGTGGATCAAAAATGTACGATTTTCTACTTGGTCTAGTTTACGTTGCCTTACCAAGAAGTAGAGACTTCAAAGGAATTAAAAGCTCTTTTGACGCTAACAATTCTAGTTTTAGTTTAGGTTTGGAAAACGCAAATATTTTCCCTGCTGTAGGTTTTGATGCTGCGATTAATTTTGGTATGCAAATCAATGTTACTTTCAGACAATCAACAGTAAACAACCAATTACTATTAGAAAAACTAAATTTCCCATTTAAAAGATAAGATATGGCAAGAAAAGCATTAATAATTAAAGCAAATAAAACACCAAAATTTTCAACTAGATTAGTTAGAAGATGTAAAAAGTGTGGCAGAGTTCACGGATATATTAAATTTTTTGATATGTGCAGAATTTGTATTCGTGAAGCAGCGAATGCAGGTGAATTAAACGGATTCTTTAAAAGCAGCAGATAATAAACTATATATATGTCAATGAATGATTTAACAAGCGACTTCGCAGCCAGAGTAAATAACTCTATTATGGTTGATAAAAAAGAAGTAAAAGTATTAAAAAATAATCTTATTTTGAATTTGTGTAAAAAACTTACGAGATTAGGATATTTTGAATCTTTTGAAGCTGCAGATAGAGAAGTTGTAATTAACTTAAATTTAAGTAAAGTTCACAAACTCAAAAGAATTTCTAAGCCAGGCCTTCGAGTTTACACTTCTTATACTGAAATGCCTAGAATTGTAGGTGGAATTGGATTTAATATCCTTTCAACTTCCACTGGCATTAAAACTAGCTATGAAGCACAAAAAGAAAAGACAGGTGGTGAGCTGCTTTTCCAAGTATTTTAAAATCTTGACAACACCAAATATACAAATTTCTTTTAAAAAGCCATTGATATGTCCAGAATAGGCAAAAAAATAATCACAATACCAAATAACGTAACCTTTAATTTTGATGAAATTAACAGAGTAGTTTTAGTCCGAGGCCCTCGTGGAGAGCTTAAGCTTGAAAAAATTAACACTGTTATATCTTTTTCAGAAGAAGATAAAATTCTTTCAGTAAAAATTAAAGATGAAAACAACTCATCTCAAAAAGCTGTTTGGGGAACCACGCGTGCAATCGTTTCAAATTTAATTGAAGGTGTAACTAACGGCTTCAAAAAAGAACTTGAACTTAACGGTGTTGGATACAAAATGGAATTAGCTGAAAAGTTAACATTACATATTGGTTTCTCTCACCCTGTGGTTGTAGATATTCCTACTGGAGTAAAACTTACATTAAATAAAAATGTACTATCTGGAGAATGTAATGATAAACATTTGATTGGTGATTTTTTCACTAATGTCCACAACATGAAACCATGTGAAGTGTACAAGCACAAAGGATTTAAATTCCCAGGAAGAGTTTATAGAAAGAAAGTCGGTAAAAAAGGTAAATAATAAAATATAAGATATGCCAAGCAAAAATATTAAAAAGAGACGTAGTTTAGTAAAAATTAATTTTGATCTTCCTGTAGTTTTAGTAAATAGAAGTAATCAGCACATTTCTGCACAGGTTCTAGAACCAATTACTAAAAAAACTTTATGCCAAGTTAATTCTTTTAAGATGACAGGTACTAAAACAGAAAAGTCGCAAAAAGTTGGCGATAGCATTGCACAATTTTTAAAGTCACAAAATTTTGAACAAGTCGTTTTTTATAGAAATGGATTTATCTACGAAGGTAGAGTTGCTGCTGTAGCTGAAGCAATTAGAAAAAATAATATTCAAATTTAAATATGGAAGTTAACAATCAACCCAAATTAAACCCAGCACCAGAGGTAAAACCAAATACTAATGGGGGTAATTCAACTGGTTCTGAAAATAGAAGAAGCTATCCTCAACAAACTGGTTTTAATAAAACAGGTTCTTCAGGGGCAGCTCAAAGAAGACCATTTGATCCTAATAGAAAAAGAACTTTTACACCTGGACAACCAAGACCTAACAATGCTGGTGGTAATTCAACTCCTTCATCAGGTGGTGGTTTCAACAGGGGAAATAGAAGGCCTGCTAGAGATGCTAGAAAGCAAGATGATGAAATGTCTAACTTAGACAGTGCAGTGATTGAAGTAAGAAGAGTTACTCGTGTTGTAAGAGGTGGAAAAAGAATGAGATTTTCTGCATTGGTTGTTGTTGGAGATAAGGCTGGAAGAGTAGGCTACGGCCTTAAAAAAGGTATGGATTATCAAGAAGCTGTAGCAAAAGCTACTAAAAAAGCTAAAGATAGTTTAATTAAAATTAACATTACTGATCAATCTTCCTTACCATTTCCAGTACAATTTAAGTATAAATCTGCTTGCTTAATGCTTAAACCAGCTTCTACGGGTACAGGTTTAATTGCAGGAGGTTACTTAAGACCAGTTTTAGATTTAGCTGGAATAAAAAATATTTACAGTAAATTAATTGGTAGTAGAAATAAAATTGTAGGTGTACAAGCTGCAATCCAAGCATTAGAAAAATATAAATATGTCTAATATAGAACTATTAAAATCAATTCGCCATAAGACTGGTTTACCAATCAAAGATATCAACAAAGCTATTGAAAAAGCTGGTAACAACGAAGAAGAAGTTATTAAATATCTTAGAGAACAAGGCGTTTTAAAACAACAATCCAGACAAGATAGGGATACCAGTTTTGGAGGTATTTTTGGCTATGTCCATGATGGAAGAGTTGGAGTTATGGTTGAAGTAAAATGTGAAACCGATTTCGTTGGACGCTCTGACACTTTCAAAGAATTTGGAAAAGATTTAGCTTTACATATTGCTGCTTATCAACCTAAGTTTGTAAACAAAGATCAAGTAGACCCAGAATTTATTGCTAAAGAAATTGAAATTGCTAGAACACAATTAATAAATGATGGTAAATCTGAAGACAAAATTGACATGATATTGCAAGGTAAGACAAAGAAAATTGCTGAAGAATTTAGTTTGCTTTCTCAAAACTTCCTAAAAGATTCTTCCGTTTCGGTTGAAGATTACATAACTAGAATAAGTCAATCTACTGGTGAAAAAATTGAAGTAGAGAAATTTGTAATTTATAATTTGAACGCCTAGAAAATATGACTAAACACACTCAAATTACAGCAGAAGTAAGAACTGTTCATGGTAACAGCTTAAGAAAATTAAGAAAGCAAGGAATTTTACCTGCAGTTTTATTTAGTAAGGATATCGAATCTGTTTCTTTACAATTAAACTACTTGCAATTTCTACGTACATATAAAGAGGCTGGTAAATCTCATGTTATTGATGTAACTGTAGATAACAAAGTTTATCCTTGTATTGTAAATAGTTTGGATATTCACCCAGTTACAGGTAAATTGCGTCACGTAGATTTACTATTGGTTAATTTAAAGAGAAAAGTTACTGCTACTGTTGCTATTAATTTTATTGGAGAATCACCAGCTGTAAAAGAATACGGAGCTGTTTTAATGACACCTCTTCAAGAAATTGAAGTAGAAGCTTTACCAGACAAGTTACCTGAAGCAATTGACGTTGATTTATCTAAATTAGTTTCTCTTTCAGATATGATTAGAGTTCAAGATTTAGATCTTTCTTCCGAATATGAAATTGTAGCTGAGCCTGACACGATTCTAGCCACTCTAGTAAATAATTCAGATTCAGATGGCGACGAAGAGGAAGTCGTAGTTGAAACTGCTGTTGCAGAAGAACCAGCTGCTACAATAACAAATAATAGTAATTAGTATATGTTTAATTTATCGAATATTGAAAAAATTGTTCCAAAGAAAAGAAAAAGAATTGGTAAAGGTGAAGGTTCAAACCGTGGTAAAAATGCTGGTAAAGGACATAAAGGTCAAACTAAGCATGGCGGTAAAGTGCCAATCTGGTTTGAAGGAGGGCAAAAGTCTTTATCAAGAAGATCACCTAAGTTTAAAGGATTTAAAGCAAGGCCAAACAGATTTAGAGTAGCTATTCCAACTTCTGTTTTAAGCGTTTTCGCCGAAAACGAAGTAGTTAGCTTAACATCTTTGCTTGAAAAAGGAATTATTAGTGAAGTTATTAGAGAAGTAAGAATAATTAAGAATTCTGAATTTACTAGTAAATTAACTTTTGACAGTTCTATTTACTTAACTAAAGGAGTTAAAGAAATGTTAAACTCTTAGCGTAACAGCTAAGGAATGGGTGTGTAGCTCAGCTGGTTAGAGCACTTCACTGATAATGAAGAGGTCAGAGGTTCGAATCCTCTCACACCCACCAAACAATTAAAACAAAAATACACATTAAATTGACATTAATCAAATGAAATGCCAGAACTAAAGAACAATTATGCTTTCTAATTTACACCTAAGCTACCCATCAATTAAAACTAGCGTACTATCTCACTCAGATACTAAACATACTTTAACAATAGAACCTTTATTGCCAGGTTTTGGCTATACTTTAGGTAATTCATTGAGAAGAATTTTTCTATCATCTATTCCTGGATATGCGATTACTAAAATTAGAATTAATAATGTAACTCATGAATATCAAACAATTCCTGGAGTTGTAGAAGATGTAATGGATATAGTTTTAAACTTAAAAGGCATTGGTTTTTCTTTAGATGCGGGTGATGAAAAAGCAACAATGTTACTTACCAAAACAGGGCAAGGACAAGTTTTAGCTTCCGATTTCCAAAAAAATGCTAAGGCAAAAATTGTTAATCCAGATACATATATTTGTTCGTTGGATAAAGATGGAAAAATTGAAATTGAAATTGAGGTTACTCAAGGTTTTGGATATTTTTCTATTGAACAAGTAAACCAATCAGATGCATCAAGTCCACAAGATATTTTAGTAGATGCTTTGTTTAGTCCTGTTGTAAACGTTGCTTTAAATGTAACTCAAGTTCGTGTTAATGATAAAACAAACTTTGAAAAAATTGAGATGGATATTGAAACTGATTCCACAGTAGATATAAATGAAATTGTAGAGTATGGCTTGAAACTCTCAGTTGATTTGTTCAACAATATTCAATCTAGCTTCCTAGCTGGACAGGCAACTGCAGCAGTACCAGCTTTAACACAATCAGAAAACATAGTTGTAGCTGATGAGTTAGATTTATCTAAAAAGGTAAAAGGAATTTTAGAAAAGAATGGAATTACAACTAAGGAAGAATTGCTAGCTAGGAAAGATGAAGTTGCTGATCTTGCAGGAATTTCTGAAAAAGCCGTAAAAGAAGTTCAGGATTATATAAACACACTATAAGCATAATATTTTACAAATATGAACATTGACTGGTCTAAAGTTACCGATTTAAAGTATTGGTTAGAAGGCATTGCCGGCGGTGTTTCTGCTACCCCAGCTTTAGTAACAAATGGTTTCTTCTATAACTTATTTTTATATTTGTTTACATCATTTTTCGTTTTAGGTGTTTGCATGAAAGTATCCCAAGCTTTCTTAAATGATCAGCACCCACTTCAAAAGAAGTTCCCAACTTGGAGCGACAATTTTATATGGATGGGAATTTTAGGTTTAACATGGTTTGTTTTAAGAAACATTCAAGTTGGATTTTTAGGTGCTAGAGTTTGGATTTTTGTTGGATTTATTTGGTTTGCAGTTTTAATGTACTTCATTATTAAATACTTTATTCAAAATTGGAATATTGAATACACATATTTTAAAAACAAAGTATTCCCAGGAATTTCAAAAAAATAATTTAATGGAAATTAATTCTATTTTTAATAAAACGGTTTTAGTAAGAGTAGGTTTTGATATTCCAAACTTAAATACTTTAGATAGAATAAAAAGTTCCTTTGAAACAATTAATACACTTTTAAGAAATAAAAATAAGATTGTTTTAATTAGTAAGTGGGGAAGGCCAGATGGGGTTGATCTAGATTTAAGTTTTATTAAGATTGTTGAAATTTTAAACCTCGAATTCAATAAGTTTTTATATAGTTACTTAAAGCCACAAGATATAAATACGAACGAAACCTACGATTTAGCTGAGCAAGGTTTAAATCACGATATAAAAATTCATTTTGTGAGTCAGTTTGAAGAAGGTTTTTCTAAGGCAAAGAATACTATTGATAATCTACCCTTTAAAAGTATTGTTTTGCTTGAAAATATTTATTTTGATAGCAACGAGTTTACGATTAATTCTGAAGATAGGCTACAACTAGCTAGTCAGTATGCTAAATTGGCTGATGTTTTTGTAGATGAATGTTTTATTTCTTCTCATAGAAATGATGCAACCAATACTGAAATAAAGGAATTTTTACCACATACTTTAGGTTTTCATTACGAAAAAGAAGTTAACAATCTAAGTTATTTTCTAAAATCCCCAATTCGTCCGTTTATTTTAGTTTTAGGAGGTGCTAAATTAGCCACCAAACTGCCATTATTAGAAAGTTTACTTCCTAAAGTAGATAAAGTTATGCTAGGTGGAACAATTTGCTTCCCGTTTCTTAACGTGATGAAAAAAATTAAAACTAATTGTAGCCAAGAAGAATTAAATTTGGCTTCCAATATTATAGAAAAATATAAAGATAAGTTAGTTCTAGCTACTGATTTTGTTCCTAGTTTAAATAATGCGAAAGATATTGGGCCAAACTCGATTCAATTTTTTAAGGAACACTTGTTAACCGCTAAGTCTGTTTTTTGGAATGGGCCATTGGGTCAATACGAACAGCCCGAATACGCAAAAGGAACATTAGAAATTGCTGAATTTATATCTAACTTAGGCGTACATGCAGTACTTGGCGGAGGAGATAGTGTAGCTGCAATTCCAGAAAATATTTTAAATAAATTTACTTTCGTGTCTTCAGGCGGCGGCGCAACTTTAGAGTTTTTGAGTAGAGGGTGTAAACTTGAGCTAAACTAAGGCACTTATAAATTGACATTTCTTAGTTTATAATTTTTTCTTCCGTTT
The DNA here is from genome assembly GCA_963704645.1 of uncultured bacterium. Classification (GTDB taxonomy): domain Bacteria; phylum Patescibacteriota; class JACMRA01; order JACMRA01; family JACMRA01; genus JBILXY01. The sequence continues at coordinate 149,812 of OY969926.1, read as the reverse complement.
TGAAATGTTTGTTTATTTTTTCAATAAACCCTCCTCCATTCTTAAATAATTTTCAATACATTCTCTAATATATGCAGACATGCTAATTCCCCTAGATTTTGCAGTGGCTTTTATTTTTTCTGCTATGACTTTATCTATTTTAAATGATATAGTTGTCATTTTTGGTTTAGAATTTTTTACCGACATTAGGATTTTTCTTTCTGTTTTCTATTTCTTGAAATACATCGCTAATATATTTTTTTTCTTCTGTTGTCTTTGCAATACCAAATAGTTTGAAAATTTCTGGCTCGATCTGTTTTTTAGTCTTATAATTTAGCTTTTCACTAAAAGCCTCGCGGGCTAAACTGGACATAGAAATACTGCGAGCCCTAGACATTTTTTTTAGTCCGTCTAGCATATCTGAATCAAGTTTTAGAGAAATAGTTGGTTGCATAAGTAATACAATATTATTGTTAAAATAATACTAAAACAAAAAACTATTTTTGTCCAATACAGATAATAAAGTAGGTAAATATTTGATATATAAGCATATTTTATTTGACATAAGTAATACGATATTACTATATTTATTTATTATGTATCTTTTGGATGTAAATATTATTAATCATATTATAAAAGAAGATTCTGAAGGTGAAAATATTAAAATAAATATGAGAAAATTTAGTACAGGAGAAGACCTGTATTTATCTATAATTACTTATCAAGAGATTTTGTTTGGAATTCAAAAAGGTATAAGTAAATATGGTCCTGAGTACAAAAAAAGAATATTCAATGAAACAAAAAAACATTTAGACACTTTAAAGATAATTAATTATACAAAAGAAATTGCAGAAAAATATATAAAAATTAAAGTTGAAACATTAGAAAAAGGTTTTTCAGTTGGAGATTTTGACTTAATGGCAGCCGCGACAGCTTTAGAATTTGGCTATACAATTGTAAGCAATGACCAAGACTTTAAACATATAGCCAATTTGAAATTGGAAGATTGGACAGTAATATAGGGCTGTGTTGAAATCGGATTATAATGACTAAAACAGATTCAACAATCTTAAATAATCAAAAATTGGGAGGAAGTGAAACATCGCTTTTAAATAATGATGGGTCTGCAACTGGAAACTTAGTCTCCAAAAATTCCACCAAAACTGTTTTTGTAATGATGAGTGGTGGTGTAGATTCCTCTGTGGCTGCCTTGAAATTGAAGCAGGAAGGTTATAAAGTTGTTGGAGTTTTCATGAAATGCTGGTCCATTCAAGCTTTAGATGAGTTGGGAGTAGACAGAAATTTATACGGTTGTTTTTGGGAGCAAGATTCCTTAGATGCTTCTTTGGTTGCGGCCAAACTAGAAATTCCTTTTTTTGTCTGGGATTTTGAAGAAGAATACAAGAAAAAAGTTGTGGAATACATGCTTCAAAGTTACCAAAATGGTTTAACTCCAAATCCTGATGTAATGTGCAATTCGGTAATAAAATTTGGTTTATTTTTAAAGAAAGCTAAAAAGCTAGGGGCAGATTTTGTAGCAACAGGACATTATGCTAAAAGAGTTGAAAATATAGAGTCAAGCACTCATGTTGACCAACAGAACTCTCAATCTAACAACAATGACCCGTATAGTTCGATTTCCAAGCATATTATTTCAGAAAATAATTTTGCTGTGGAACTTCATCGTGGAGATGATTTTAATAAAGATCAAAGTTATTTTTTATGGAGAATTCCTAGGGAGGAATTGAATATGATGTTGTTTCCAATTGGAGATTTTACTACTAAAGATGAGGTTAGAAAATTGGCTTCTGAAAATGACTTAATTACTGCGGCTAAAAAAGATTCTCAAGGTTTGTGTTTTATTGGTACAACACCACTTCGTGAACTTCTTCTGCAATCTTTGGGTGAAAAGAAGGGTGATATTGTAACTTTAGATGGAAAAGTTTTGGGTCAACATTTAGGTGCTTATTTATACACAATTGGGCAAAGAAATAAACTAGGCTTAGGTGGAGGTCCGTGGTTTGTGCAGAAAGTTGATGTAAATAACAATCAAGTTGTTGTAGCTCATGCCGAACAAGATGAAATATTAGATGCTACGTTTTGCTATGTAGATGATTTTAATTGGCTGGTAGAAGATTCTTTGATTCAACAAATATTAGAGAATAAATTGCAAGATAATTTTATACTTTCAGCTCAAGTACGTTACCATCAACAAGCTGTGCAATGTTTTTTGGAATTGGGGACAGGTTCAGAGAGTGGAGAGTCCATACGAAGATATAAAGTAGTTTTTAATGAGGCTGTTAGAGCTATTGCTCCAGGCCAAAGTATAGTTTTTTATAATGGTACAAGAATGCTGGGCGGGGCAGTGATTCAGGCTGTATAAAAATTATCACGGCCTTATAAATGCCAACTAATTGCAATTAATTAAGCTACTAATTTATCCAAATTAAATTAGGTTGACTAATGAGTTAGACTCTTTTTTAATTTTACAATAGAGGTGTGGTAATTAGGTTAAAGCTTGAGTAGTTTTAACATTACACTTTTAAATGTATATTGTGTGAAACTAAGGTTGAGATTTGCTTAAACATATTTATCTTAACTTTACAATTTAGATACTGAAACAAGTTCAGGGTGACAGTCTCTCAAATTCACATGACATCGAGAGCTTAGATTTGTTGGCTCTTCTATATACTCTTTGCTTCCAATGCTTCAAACCAAGCTCTATAAACTTCAAAACATTCCAGCATAAAAATAGAAAACAATATGAATTACATTACCTTTGATTTAGAAACTTATTCTCCAAGCAATTTAAATAGAATTGATACTTCAGAATTTAGAGTGTCTGTTTTGGGGGCTTATATTAGTTGGGAAAATAAGTATTTGGCCTTTTTAGAAAAAGATTTGAATGTATTTATAGATTTATTAAAAGAATGTGATTTGGTAGTTGGTTATAATCATTGTTGGTTTGATTTACCAGTGTTACAAAAATACGCTAATTTCAATTTAAAAAGTTTGCCAACCTATGATTTAATGTTGGAAGTAGAGAAGAAAATTGGTTTTAAAGTTAAGCTAGATGATTTATGTAAGGCAACTTTAGGAAAACAAAAAACTGACAAGTATGAGACTTTTAAACATTATTACGCAGATAAAAACTGGTTTCCGCTTATAGATTATTGCATGCACGATGTTTTGTTAACCGAAAAACTTTTTGAATTGTCTAAAACTGGTAAGCCTTTAAAATACGAAGATTTATTAACTACAAAAGAAATTATTTTAGATAAACCAGAAGCAGGACAAATGCAAACTGCAGTTGAGGAAATGATGGTAGATAGCATTTTTTAGACTTTGAAATAAAGGAGTATCTTTTTCAATAAAGATGTGTTAATATTATCCAGTTTAGACTCTGAAATAAATTCAGGGTTGTATATGTCAACTTATTCAGTGACAGAATTAAGTTTCTCATAGGGAGTAATATTACCAATACCTTGATGTCTTCTAATATGGTTGAAGTAGCAACAATATTCAAATAATTCTTCTTCTAAACTTTCTTTATCTGGGTATACTTGCTCTCTAAGTAATTCTTCCTCTAAACTTCTCCAGAATCTTTCTACTTTACCATTGGTTTGTGGCCTGTAGGCTCTAGTGTACTTATGCTTAATGTTGTATTCTAACAGTAATCTTTCAAATGGATGGTTTTGTTTGTTTTCTTCTTTTGTTTCTTTCCTTCCAAATTCGGGTCCATTGTCTGTTAATATACTTTGAAAATCTATGTTGTAACATCTATTGAATACTGCTAATAATCTTTGAGTATAAAGCATAACTGTTAGAGCTTGCAGATTAGGTATTAGTATGGTCATAACTATTCTAGTAAAGTCATCTGTTAAGCTTAGTAGAAAGTATTCATTCTTTTCACCCTCCAGTATTCCTTTAGCTAGTCTGTGGCAATCCATATGGCCTAATTCTCCTGCTTTATCTTTAATGATTCTTCTTTTGTTAGTTTGAATTACTCTTGGATCTAATCTATTCAATCCTTTCTTTAATAGTATATTGTAAATAGTCGTAGGTGAAGGAGTATATTTACCATACTTAGGTAAAAGGAAATCGTGTATCTCATATCTACCAAATCCTTGGTTTCTAAGTTCAATAATCTTATTCTGTATGAAAGGAATACTTTTTAAACTACCAAACTTTCTCCCTCTTTTCTTTGGAATTAAACTACTATCCATAGAAACTAATTTATACCTATTGTAATATTTGATGAAGTTTTGTCTAGTTATATTATTTGCTTTGTAGAATTCATTTACAAATACATATCTAGGATGTTTCCTTGTTTTAATTAATTCATATTCTTGAACTAATTGTTTCATATGTCTAAGGTAATTCTTGGTTAAAGTATTATCATTTAAACGCATATTATGTTAGAATATATGTTGTTAAAAATTTAACAGAAATAATCTAAAAGAAGATTTAAATTCTGTCACTGAAATTTATGACATATACAAGGGTGACAGTCTCAATTATTTGATACCTGTAAATTAACCTCCAATTTTAAATTCAACTACGTCGCCGTCTTGCATAATGTAGTCTTTACCTAAAGTTTTTACCAATCCATTTTCGTAGGCTTGTTTCCATCCTCCAACCTTAACAAAATCTGGATAAGTAACTACTTCGGCCTTAATAAACTTCTTTTCAAAATCTGTGTGAATTACACCAGCACAAACAGGAGCTGTAGAATCGGATTTAAAAGTCCAGGCTCTCGATTCCACCTCGCCCACTGTTAGAAAAGTACTTAGGTTTAGCTTTTTGTAGCAGGCTCTAATTAATTGATCTAAGCCAGTACTTTTGTTCAAACCAAGTTCCTCTCTGTCTTCTGAAGACATATCCTGCATACTTGATTCTAATAAAATATCTAAATCAAAATCGCTATTGTAAGCTTCGTTTTTGCCATCCAAATTAATGTTAGCTAAGCGTAAAATTTGTTTTTGGGTTACAAGGTTTAGGGTTTTTCTAAATTTTTCAAGCTCTTCTTCTCCAATTTTGGGTGTTGGAACGGTGCTGGCTAATTGATTATTTTTTAAAGCCAATAAAATTTGATTAGCTAAAGCAAGTTTTTCTGAAGCTAAAAGTTGATTAGTTTTAGAATCTTTTTCTAGTCTGGTAATTTGTTTTTCTAAAGAAGCTTGATCTCTTAGAATTAATTCTAGCAATAATATTTCTTCATCTTCTGCAGGGTTAATGCGATTTTCTACATGAATAACATCATCATTTTGAAAAGTTCTTACAACCAGTAAAATTAAATCGGTTTCAGCAATATGGCTTAGAAATTGATTACCCAAACCAGCCCCTTGACTTGCATTTTTAACAAGTCCAGCAATGTCTTTAAATTCAATTAAAGAGTAAACTTCTTTTTTAGCGTTTACTAATTTACCCAACTCCGAAACTCTGGAATCTGGTACTTCTACCACACCTGTATTTGGTTCTATGGTGCAGAAAGGGTAGTTTTCAGCAGAAACATTACGTTTAGTAAGTAAATTAAATAGGGTAGATTTTCCAGCATTAGGTAAACCAACAAGTCCGACGGATAGCATATAATAAATTAATTTTTTGGTGAATTTTCTAGTTTAATATCAAACAAATCTAGCAACAAGTTAGATATTGCAGTTTGGCTTAAAGCATAAGTTTTAGGAGCATTTACAGAACTATGCAAAACAACATCAAAACATTTTAGAAAGTTATTAATACTTTTGTCTAAATCTTCTAAATTGGTTTGGTATAAACTTTGAGCAGATTTTTTAAAGCTAGAGCCATTATTTTCTCTTAAAAGTAAAATTATGTTTAAGAAGTCTGACATGTTTAATTGGCCTAAACTTCCTAATGTTTTGTTTAAACCTTCCAAACCTTCGTCTTCCAATTTAAAAGCTAGGCTTAAACATAATCCAAAAAACTCTTCTTCAGAATTTATACTAGCTGGCCATTGGGTTAATTTGCTGTCTAAGTCTCTGTCGTTCTTTAAAGAAACTAGATGAATATTTTGGTTGTCGATATCAGACATATTTTTATGTGTTATACTATTTAAAGGTTGGTCTTAGTTGAAGTAATGTCAACCATCCATAAAATATTTTCAAAAATAAAAAAAGCTCAAATTAATGAGCAAATATTTGTTATTTTGAATAACTATTTAATTTTAAATCAAAAAATGTGTGGAAATTAACTAATCCCAACCAGAATACTCACTTCCACCTTTTTCAAAATTATGTGAATCATAGATACTAGGAGTATCCCTGCTAAATCCACTTTTTTCCACAGTCGGGTTTTTACTCCATTCAGGGTTTTCACCCTCTGTTCCAATTCTAGGGCCATGCTCAGACTCTGACCAATGAGCATTTTTTAAATCACCGTTTAGACCAACAGTGACACTCATGTGAGGGTAGTCATCTTTGTTTCCACGATGCTCAACACTTCTTGTTAAAGTAGTCATGTCTCCATTGTTAAGGTCAATCTTAACTTTAGAATCAATATTCTCTCCTTCAGTCCATTTACCCCAAGGCATTTTGGTTTTCCTCCAAAAAATCGGTTTTTGTAACTAATTATAATAATTTAGAACTTGCTAAACATATATAAAATAGTATGATATATATATATTTGCATTTTATTTTGACAAATGTCAAGAATGACTTAAGTATTTGCTTAGCATGCACGCATTTTTTAAATCAACCAGTTTCCATATAATAAGTGGTAACAGCCAAAGCTTTATGGTTGGACTGCTATTTTGGGACAAAGAAATTGAAGAGCTAAAACAACAAGGTAGGTGGGAAAATAATTTAGAATTGAAGGATTTGTTGTTAAAAAAAATTAGCCCTATAGAAACTGGTTTTTCTGATCAGGTTAAAGTTATTGTAGCTATGGATTCTAGTTTTATTTTAAGAAAAATACAGTTCGATGAAGATTTTCTAAAAGACGTTGTTACTAGTGGTGAATTTGATAAAGTTCAGAATATGGTTTTGCAGGCTGTAAATGCTGTTACTAAAAACATTTTAAAAGCTATACAAACAAACTTATTGACCAACAATATTTCAATGAAAGACTATATAGATAGAATTTTATTAAATCACGAGAAAAAAGAGTTGTGGATTAATTTTGAAACTAATGATGAGAACGGCGAGCTTGTTGGATTTTATGCTCCGTATGGTGAAAGTGGCTTGCAGGGTTTAGAACAATTGGAAAGATATAATTAATTAAACTTATAAATTTATGTACTCACTTTTTATAATGCCTAGTTCTGCTTATTTTAACACAGGAGTGGAAGATTATTTAACAGGCATATTATTTTTAGATCAAAATGATATTGATCGATTAATAAAGGAAAGAAAATGGTATATTGAAAATTTTAATGATTTATTAATGGAAAAAATGGAAGAGGTAGTTAAAGATTGCATTTCAGATTTAAAAAAAATAACAATATTAGATGCAAGTTTTTTAATTCGGGGTGGCTATACTGATAGAAAGTTTTTTGGAAGGTGGGATAGCCCTGAAAGGCATTATAGCAACGAACACAATAGTCCAAAATACAATTTGGTTTATAAAATTGTTAAACTAATGCAGAAAACTTTAAATACAAACGAAATTAGTCTTGAAGATTTTATAAAGGAAATATCTAAAAACCATGATAAAAGTAAATTGTGGTTTGAATGGCATTCCACAGATGACGAAGGTAAGCCTGTAAGTTTTTATGCTCCACTTGGAGAAGGTAAAATTAGAACTTTGGCATTATAAAAAAAGCCCCGAAGGGCTAAAAACTTAGTGTTTATATTCTAATCGTGCTTTTCTATTTTAATTACTTTTGGTTGAGACTGTGGTATCTTATTTATAGTAATATAAAGTATACCTTTTTTAGATGAAGCTTTAACAGAATTTGTATCTATGTCTTTTGGCATGGCAATACTTCGGGAAAAAGTAAAGTGTGAATATTCTTGTCTTAAAACTTCAGATTCCTTATCTTCTTTAGCCTCTTCATGTTGGTAGCTAAAATTAAGTATATTTTCTCTAATTTCAATTTTAACTTTGTCGGAATCTATACCAGGAATTGCTACAGAAACTTCATATTTGTCTTTATGTTCGGTAACGTTTACAGCTGGGTTAGAAATAAATTTAGGACTTACTCGAAAGTTTAAAGGCTGAAAATTATCATCAATTAGTTGATCCATTAAAGAAATAATATTGGACATAATAAGTAGTTATAAAATTAATTTGTAAATCAAAGTTACCTATAATAATTTAAGAAACCTTGATAGTTTTTACTTTCAACATTTTTTTTATTTTGTCAATCTAAGTCTTAGGTTGCTAATTTAATAATATAGTAAGCAGATTTAGTGATTATAAAATTATTTATTAACAAAGCAAAAAGCTATTGATTGAGGAATTTTTGAGTCGATAATTTATTAACTTATGAAAAGTGAATCTACTTAGCTTTTATCTTCTCCTTCAGCATTTTAGCGGCTAGGGTGTAGCCTCCTCCGGCTCCGTCTACGAAATGTACTTCGCTGTTCCCTTCTGCGTATACTAGGCAAGTCATGGTTGCTGCTTCTGAAATAAAATATCCGTATAGAATTTCTCCGTCAGCACTCATTTTATCTAAAGCGGCTAATAACTTTTCTCTTTGTTGGGAACTTCCTGAAATAACCATTTTTAGCGTTCCATCAAACTTTTTAAAGTCGGTTGCTAACATAATATGGTCTTTCCTTGATTCTACTAAAGCGTTCTTTTTACCTGTAATTATACCATATAAATTAACTATCCAAAAATTACATAGAGTAGATAATTTCTTTAAGCTACTTTGCCCAAAAGATTTCAGCTTGGCCTCTAAACTAAGTTGTTTAAGATTTAAACTTAATTTAATATTGTTTCTTGAAATAGGGTTGAAATCTTCAGACTCTCCGTAAATGTTACCAATTTCTTTTAATACATTCTCATAAGTAATCATTTCTTTGTTACTGTTTATGTCTGCCACCAAATTTGATTTGGCCTTAACAATTAGTGTTACAACTTCCCCGTTTTTATTTTGTATATCTTCCCACCTACAAGTAAGACCTTCAAAATTTGGACTACTAAATAAATTAGGTTGAATATGGTAAATTGTCTTTTCTTGCTTTAAAATATTTTCCAAGTAATCTACACCGCTGCCCACCAACATAGCTTGATCGTACAAATTGGAAATTCTTAGCTTAGCAACTTTAATTTCAATGTTTTGTTTGTATAATTCTGCTACAGGGTACAACATACAACGCAGCTCCAAATTATAGTTTTGATAGGCCATTTGTTGTGTGCTGGCCAAAGCTTTTCTTGTGGTTTCGTAAAGTTCAGCTGGAATAAACAATGTCGCTCCATCTCCACCAAAAACAAAAGGTAATTGGTATTCTGTGGCAAGGTTTTGCAGGGCAATAATTACAGCTGCACCTACGAAGTTTACTTCTTTGTATCTACCTTCTTCTACTGCTTTTGTAGAGCCTTTTACATCAGTTAAAATTGCGTACCAAGAACTTGGAAATGCTTTATATTTTTCAAATCTGGAAATTTCTTGGAAGTTCTCTAAATAAGATAATTCACCATAAAATTTACTTTCTTGTTCTAGTTTTTGTTTACTGTTAAGAATAAGATTTACGCCATTACTCTTTAAGCTATTTATGCTTATTTTTTTTGTATCTGAAGTGTGCATACTACTAGTTCATACACTATAAAACGTACATTAGCAAGCCAAAACCTATAGTTATTCCTGCTACAAAACCACCCAAATGACCGAAGTTATCAATTTGTGTATTTAAGAAGCCGTAAGCCACGTTAATAAATATAATAAGCAGCAATTGGGAAAGCAAACTGTAATCGTTATTTATTATTGCGTAAGCTACCAAAGCTCCAACTAAACCGAAAATTGCTCCGCTTGCTCCTACACTTGGGTTAGAATTAAACCAGAAAGAAAACAAAGAGCCAAAAAGTCCGCTGGCTAAGTAAATTACTAGCATTCCCCACGGTCTAAAGATTGTACTTACAATTGGGGCTATATTAAAAATAGCGTACATGTTAAATAGCAAATGCCAAAAATCGGCGTGCAAAAAGTTAGAACTAACTAGTCTATACCATTCACCGTCTTTAATTGCTGCATTGTCTTTCCAGCCTAATTGTAAAAACATGTCATGGCTAGAGTACGGGAATTTAGCAAAGTCAAAAAGGTAAGGTATCACGTAAGCAATTACGTTTAAGCTAATTAAAATTAAAGCGATGTCCATATTATTTAAAATTTTATTGTTATATTAATTTATTCAGACTGGTGTGAAGTTAAGTAAGCTAAAGGCCATAGTAACACTATTAAAGTAGAAAGAATGAAAGTGGCAATTGGAGCTAACAACTTAGTTTCTAAACCAGTATTTATTTCTTGAATATTTTCGGATGGGTTTTGAATAGGTGAAATTTGAAAGTTTTCTAATCTCGAATCGTTCCATTGTTTAACAATGTTAGTGTACACCTGTTCCTTCATAACTTTGTTAAATTGTTCGGCTTTGTTTTTATCTTTTGTAGAATAACTTACAGTAATAAAGCCCAATTCTTGGTCGGTTAATTTATAAATTGGTTTATCACTGCTTAAGTTTAAATTACCTAAATTTAGCTCTTGAACAATAATTTTTTGGCTATCTATTGAAGCTAATCTATTTTCTAAAAATCTTGAAAGTTTACCTTGGCTATCTAAAAAGTTTGGTTGCTCTACAAAAACAGAATCCTGTTTACTTTCTAAAAATTTTGGGTTGTTAAAATTTAAACCTAAGGTAATATTAGCCTGAAAACTTTGATCAGATAAAATAGTAAAAGATGCTATTGCGGTAATTACAGTTAACCCAATTATTATCCAGCTAAATTTAATTAGTCTGTTAAAACTTTCTGTATATAATTTTGTGTTCACATTTCCTAGGCAATGTTACTTGGTTTGAAATGTCAAAATATATTAACTATCCTTTCATATAGTAATTCATCATGTTTAAAGTTTACGTCTCAATTTTCACGTAAAAATACGAAATATTAGAGGTTTTACCAGACATTTAATATGTTAAGTAAGTGCTGACACAGTGTGATTTTACTTGACAAACTGCAACCAGGTTGCAATATAATTTTGATGTCTAAAACAGAACAAATTTTAGAGAAAGTAGAACAAATTGAAATTCAATTACGCAAAGTTGGGTGCCGAGATTCAAAACTAAGACAGGCCGTTTTAAAAATTTTGATGAAGGGAAAACCAATAACAGTAAAAGAGATATTGCATCAATTGCAAGGTTACGAATTTTGGCCAAACAAAACTACTATTTACCGTGAATTAGAAACTTTAGAAAAAAACAAACTTATTACCAGTATAGATTTAGACGGTGAGCATAAATTTTACAAAATTTACGGAGACGGAAAGCAGCAGCATTTGGTTTGTAAAAAATGTTTTCAAGTCAAAGCAGTTACACCAACTTGGAGCTGGCAAGATATTTCTGAAACCTATAAAAACATACCCGATTTTGTAGTTGAAGAAAGTTTAATAATTTTAAGAGGGTTATGCCAAAAATGCTCATAAATATAAAGATTTAAACTCTCATAATTTAGCCTTACCTAAAAATTTTACAATAACATTTGTTTACTAATTTGGATCTAAAATTCAAACTAAAAAAATAATTGTTCAATTATACCACCAATTATAAAATATATTACCTATGAAAATATTCTCCAAAAAAAACATTATAATTATATTAACCATTGTAGCTATTCTTGCTGCAGGTTTCTTTACTAGTATGTTGTTTACTGCAAACAATAATTTGGCTGGTAGGGACGATAAGAACAAGAGAAAAATATACACTACCTTTTATCCTCTTCAATATATTACAAAGCAAGTAGCTGGAGATAGTTTTGAAGTTATTAATATTGTTCCAGCGGGGGTTGAACCGCACGATTTTGAACCTTCAGCTAGGGAAATAGCTAACTTAAATTCTGGTGCTGCTTTTGTGTATTTAGGTGAAGAAATTGACACCTGGGCTGAACAAGTAGCAACTGATATTTCTAAAAATGGTGTTGCCACTATTTCTGTATCAAAAAGCATTAATTTGATAGATGCAGAGGAGGCAAAAGATCCCCATTTCTGGCTAGATCCAACCTTAGTTTCAGAATTTAGTTCAAAATTGTCAGACCAATTAGCAGCAAAGTTTCCAGACAAAAAAGATTTATTTCCAGCCAATCAATTGTCATTCTCTACAAAACTAAATCTATTAGATATTGAAACCAAAACTAGTTTAGCTAAATGTAAATTTAATAAAATTATAGTCTCGCATGATGCCTATAGTTATTTTGCCCAGAAATACAATATACAAATTATTCCAATTACTGGTTTAAGCCCAGAAGATGAGCCAAGTAGCCAGCAAATTAGTGAAATTATAAATACAATTAAACAGAACAATTTAGAATACATTTTTTTGGAAAGCTCGGCCAACAATAAAATTACAGATACAATTAGCCTTGAAACTAATACAAAAACTTTAGAATTAAACCCAATTGAAACAATTACTGATGAGCAAATTAAAAACAACGAAGACTATATTTCAATATACAAAAGCAACTTAAATAATCTTAAAATAGCTTTAAAGTGTGAATAATAGTGAAAAAAAACCTATCTTATCTGCTCAAAACCTTTCCATTAAATATGGAGATGACATTGTTCTAGATAATTTAAACTTTAATTTAGAGCAAGATAATTTTTGTATTCTCACTGGTCCTAATGGAGCGGGTAAAACCACCCTGGTTAAAATTTTAACAGGTATAGAAACTAACTTTTCTGGAAATTTAGAAGTGTTTGGTCTGCCAATATCTAAATTTAAAAACAGGGGTGAAATTGCTTATTTGCCTCAGCGATTAAACCAAACTAGTCTGTCCTTCCCAGCAAGTGTAAATGATATTTTAGGCACTAATTTATTTAAAAATAAAGACGAAAAATGGGTGAATAATATTTTAGTTAAACTTGGTATTTTAGATTTTAAAAATAAGTTAATTAGCCAGCTTTCGGTTGGACAAAGACAGCGAGTGTGGTTGGCAAGAAGCTTGATATCTAAACCAAAACTTTTAATTTTAGACGAGCCAATATCTGGCGTGGATGTTCAAAATCAGGCAGAATTTTATTCAATTCTAGAAGATATTTTTGAACAGGGAGTTGCTATAATTTTAGTCACTCATGAACTGGAAACAGTGGCTAAGTCTTCCAATTTAGTTTGGTGTTTAAATCAAAAACTTATTATTCACCAGTCAGTTAAAAGTTTTACTAACAGCTCAGATTTTGAGGATATTTATGGAAGCTCTAGACAGCACATGCACCATCACCACTAATAAAAACACTGAATAAATATGCTTGAAATTTTCCAATACGAATTTATAATTAGGTCACTTATTGCTGGAAGTATTCTTGGTTTAGTTTTACCAGTCCTGGGAATTTTTCTAGTTGTAAAAAGATATTCCAATTTAGCTGATACTCTTTCGCATGTTTCTTTGGTAGGTATTTTAACAAGTATAATTACTGGTTTAGCCACTCTTCCAGTTACTATTTTAAGTACAATTTTGGTAAGTCTTGGTATAGAAAAAATTAGACAATCCAAAAAGCTTTTTGGAGAAACCGCTTTGGCTGTAACTTTATCTGCTAGTCTTGGTTTAACAGCCATTTTGTTGAATTTTGCAAATCAGGGTAGTGGTAAATTATTTAGTTATTTATTTGGAGGTTTAAATTTTGTTAGTCTTCAGGATGTAATTGTTTTATCAGTGGCCGTGCCAGCTATACTAATTACACTTTTCTTTATTAGAAATCAGATGCTTTTAATTAGCTTAGACGAAGATTTGGCCACCTCGGAAGGAGTTGAGGTTGAAAAAATAAATTACATATTTATTACACTTTGCGCTGTTATTATAAGTTTGGGCATTACTTCCATTGGAGTTTTGTTAATATCAACTTTAATGGTTGTTCCAGTAATTTCCGCCCAATTATTTAAATTAGATTTGGTTAAAACTATTTTGTTAGCTGTATTGTTTTCAGTTTCATCAATTTGGTTTGGAATTATACTTTCATTCTATTTAAATTTAGCCACGGGTGGGGTGGTAGTGATAATAAATTTATTTTTCTTTTTTGCAGGTATAATTTATCAGAATTTTAAGTAGATGTTATAAATTTTTACACCATCCTTTTCTAATTATTGTATTAAGCGAATTCCCCACCTCTCCCCATCCTAACAACTCAGTCCAAAAATGAACACAAAATATCTTAGACATATATAAGCTTTATCTGAAGAATTGATCATTTCCAATTCAGGTACAGATTACTATATGAACAAAGATAAATTAAACTTTTTAAAACAAAATTGGCAGAAAACTCTCTCTTTTACTGTTATCTCCTTTTTAATAATATTAAATCTATTAACTCCAATACTCTCAATTTCAACAAGTGCTAAAACCAGTTTTAATAATTACGACCCAGCTAAAATTAAATATGCTAAAGATAGGCCTAAAACTGAAGAGTTAGGACAATCTAAACTTAACTCTTCCAATGAAGAAGATCAAGAGGACTTGGCTACACAGGAAGAACCACCTGAGACTCCATCAAACAAACTAAGCATCCAAAGCACAGGCTGTTATTACATTTCAAGAATAAGTAATGATGGAGCAGGAGGTAAACTTTACCTTGTAGGAGTAAACGAAGACGGTTCAGACAAACTAATTTCAGATAACTACAATGATTTAACAACCAAGAAGGTTTCAGATGTTCAAAATGCCACAGGAGGAATAAATTCCTCTCCTACACTTGGTAACTTCACCCAAGGCCAAGATCTAATTCTTAAAATAACTCCCTTCTACTCACAGTCACCTAAAACCATTCTTTCTACAGATTCCAGCAGAGTTAAACAAGTAAACCTAGGAAACAATGCATACTCACTTTCTTTTGAAGATTGGTTAGACTATGACTTTAACGACATTGTTCTGAAAGTAGAGAAGGGACTTTGTGAAGGTGAGGGCGAACCTGAGCCTCCAAGTAATCCAGAGCCACCTACTACGCCAACTCCTCAGCCAACAATTCCTCCAACTCAGCCAGAAACTCCGCTAACCCATCAAGAAAAACAAAAGAGACTGGAAGAATGGAAAAGACCAGAGCCTCAAACTCCTATTAGGCCTACAATACCTACACCTAAACCAGCACTTCCACAGGTTCCAGTAACTTCTCCAGTAATTATTGATACTCCTCAACCAGTAACTCAAACTCCAATAATTCCGCCTTCTGAAGCCACTCAATCCTTAGTGACTAAAACTACACTTGCTCCAACCACTTCCCTTGCTACCACCACCCCCACAGTCCAACCCCTAGCCATAACAGGAACTCCCTTATACAACGAATGTAACTACCCAGAACTTCCCTATGATAACTGGTGTGCTCAATATTACAACAACAATCCTTATTCTGGAATAATGTCTTATTCTGAAAACTATTATCCTGCTAGAGATTCTCTTGGAAGAACAGATTACATTAACAAAGATTGGGGTTATGGTAACCCTGGAGGAGTAACCCCCTCTGATTACTTCTCAGCTAAATTTAGTAAAAAACAATGGTTTGAATCAGGTCATTACAAATTCTATACAGGTTACGACGATGGAATGAAATTAGTTATTAATGGAAACATTGTAATAGATAAATGGGAAAACCCAGCCGCAGATACTGACACCAGAATAGATCTACCAACAGGCTGGCACGTAATGGAAGTATACTATCAAGAAAAAACAGGAAGTGCTAAACTAACCCTTTCTTGGGAACTAGCATGTAAAACCAATAATAACTTCTCAGACTGGTGTGTAGAATTCTACCCTAACAAATATCAAACAGGAATACCTGTAAAACCAGTAACCAGACTAGGGGACTTTTGGGATGATAACTGGGGGAATAATAATCCTACTGTAAACTTAACTAAGGGAGGAATAAATTCTTTTTCAGGAACTTACCTAAACTCACCTTCAGGAATAAGCTCCCTTCCAACAGATAACTTTTCTGGTTACTTTACCAAAATGCATTATTTCCCGGCCTCCACATTCACTTTCATTTCAAAGGCTGATGACGGAACTGAAATTATATTAGACGGAACTAGGATAATTAATCAGCCTGGGTGTTGCTCTGAAACCAGAACAGACAGATATCTTACTGAAGGTTGGTATCTTCTTCAAGTTAAGTTTAGGGAAGATGCTGGACAGGCCGCTTTTGCTTTGAGGTGGGAGTATACAGACAGTATAAAACCTGATGGAAGAATAATAAACCCAAGTGCAAACTATCAAACAATTACAGGAAACAACTTTACAGTAAAAGCTGAGGCTTGGGATTTATCTACACCACAAAGTCTTGTAAGCTATGTAGATTTCTACGCCTACTACGACAGTAAATTATTATTCCTTGGTAGAGAATACAACGACAATGTGGATTATCTTTATTCAGCCAACATTGATCTTACCAAAGTATCTAGCTCTCAGAATATTGAGTTTAGTATAAATATTACAGACAGAGCGGGCAATGTTAAGATTGGTGGGTGGGGTAGTGTTTGGGGGAGATTTAATAAGAATCTTTCGCAGGCAGAAAGTTTAATTAATGATGGGTTGTATAATTATTTAGCAAAGAGAGAGTGTACAGCATCGTGTGATACGGAAATTCAGTTTCATGCTAAAATGGTTTTAGCAATATGGACAGCAACGACAGGTCGAAACCCATCAACAACTTTTCTGTCCTGCCAAGATTTAAACTACCTACAATCTTTTCTAAATAATAAGAAAAACTCTAATTGGTATACTTCAGATGAGCCAAAAAGATTGTTTTTAAATGCTGTATTTGTTTTAAATGAAAGAACTTTAATGAATTCCTACTGTAAAAATACAATGGAAGCTTACGTAGCAAGTGCTAATTTTATTGCTCTATCTTGGCAAAGTACCAATAACAAGGACAGATTTATTTACGATCTAGGAACAGTTTTTGCCAATAGACCCGGTAAAAATTGCATAATAAGTATAGATGGGTGTAATGCAGGTACAGTATATGAAGAAGCCTACCATATAGTGGAATTTCATGGCTCTTCTGGTTACAATTATATTTTTGATGATGAGGGGACTAAATCTAACCTTGCATGGCATAATACTGGTGGAGGAATAAACTTTGCGTATGCAGGTGATAGCCAAAACTCGGTTGGTTATCCTTTTATTGGAGTAAACTTACCATTACCTTTATTTGGATCCAATGAATGGTGGTTAATGTTCCACGAAGCTTATAAAAAGAATACTTTTGTACCTCCACAGTTTTATAGGACTTTACCAGACCCTGCAGAGAATGGTTCAAGCTGGATGGATTTATTTTCTAGTTATGAAGCCATAAAATTAGGCAAAGATCTAAGAGAAAACAGAGTAAGCGTTTCAACTTTTGCCAATGAATACAAAAATAGATTTAGTAAGACACATAACGTCTGTAATGAGTATGTACCTCGAGTTCCCATCGATAGACTTTATTGGGATGATGTGACTTGTAACACAGTTCCAACCAGATTAAAAAATTAAATATGACTACACCCTTCTTTAAAAAAGTTAGACTAATCAACTTCACTAAACTTAGCCTAAGATTAAAAATACTTATTGCAATACTAATAATTCCTGTAAGCATATTAGTATATAGAGGGGGAATAAAAGTCTACGAAACTTACCAGATATTATTTGATCCTGAGTTTGTTGGAATAAGTACCAACATAGATTATTTAACTAGTGAAGGAGGGGGCATGCCTTTTAAGCTAAGTGATTTGTGTATTGTAGACCTTAATGAATATACTTCTACAAGCTTAGCCATACCTAAAGAGTTAACTACAAAAATTAATCTCTCTCTTACTAAATACAATTTTTTGTTGGTAAATGCAAATACTTATATTATACCTACAAATATAAATTCAGGTGACGCTTTAATTTATGTTCAAGATAAAAGTATTTGGGACAATTTAAGTTTAAAGGAAAAAAAGGATATGATTCAACAAACTAATAATAATATAAAAGAATATTTTAATAAACCAAGTTATACTACATCATTTGTTACTTGCACTCCAAACAGTAGGGGTTACGGAGATAAAAAATGGTTAGGCTACATTGAAAACTTCAAAGGAAAAGAAAGAATGTCTATTGGGGAGTGGTAGGTGTTTTGTGAAAATGTTGAGCTAATTAAAAAGGTGTTGCAACTCCTATAAACAAAATTAAAAATATGACCTTTTTCAATAAATTCAAACTTTCTAACCTTAAAAAACTTAGCTTAAAATTAAAAATACTTATTGCTATACTAATTATTCCTGCAAGTATATTGTTATATAGAGGGGGAATAAAAATCTACGAAACTTACCAGATATTATTTGATCCACAGTTTGCTGGAATAAGTACTAACATAAGTTATTTAACTAGTGAAGGTGGAGGCATGCCCTTTAAGTTAAGTCCAATATGCAAATATAAATTGTCTGAATATGATTCGATGCGAACGCCAATTCCGCCCGAACTAAATAAAATTATTAATTCTTCTCTCTCTAAATATAATTTCCTATTGGTAGATGCCAATGAGTACAAGCCTGAAGAAGTTCCATATTCTGGAGATGCTTTAATTTATGTTAAAGACAAAAGTATTTGGGACAATTTAAGCTTAAAAGAAAAGAAAAGTATTATTCAGCAAACCAACAATACTATTAAAGAATATTTCAATATACCAAATTACACCCCATCTTCTGTTAACCAACAAGGTATGTATAACGAATATTATAATTCACCAGGTTACACCACATCTTTTGTAGCCTGTATTCCAACCAGTACAAGCTATGGCGATAAAAAATGGCTAGGCTATATTCAAAATATAAAGGGTAAGGAAAATATTTCTATTGGGGAATGGTAAAAAACTTATGCTAAATCTAATTCTGAAATACTCTATTCCCTTATCCATTATTTTAACCGCAGTATTCCATTTTTTTGAAAGAAGCCTTGGTTCTTCTGATAATGAATTAGAGTTTTGTATAAGAGGCTATGGCTTTCCATTTATTCATACTGTAAGCAGAAATAGGCTTGAAAACTATTTGAACATAATACCAAACTTTATATTTTTCTTTATAATATCGGTTGTTTTTGTAATAATTTTGTATAAACTAAAACAAATTATAAAAAATAAAATACTGTTACAAAACTTTGATGTGATTGTCATTTCATTTACAGCACTGATAGTAAATTTAATTTATTCCTATAAATATTTTATACCAAATAATTTAGAATGTCATTATAACTATGCAGCAAATGACATCTTTGTTGAAATAGTCTTTAAACAATTTCCAATAAGTTTGATGGCTGTAATTTTATTCATCTTTGTTTATAAGCTAGTAAAATTGGTCATTATAAAAATTAAATTATAATGATAGAATATCAAGTCGCATAATTCAGTTTCAACAAAGGGATTAATGTATATTGGTTTAATCTTGGTAGTCTTTTAACTTTGAAATCTATTCATTTGTCTTGATCTGACATATAACTAGGCCGTTAGCTAAATCATTACTTTTTCTAGTGACCAATACTTCAAAACCAACCTCGTCTAAATTAGACACAAAATCTTCCATGCTAGATAGATAGTGCCTCCAAACTATAATTGGTTCATCCTTTTCTAAAAATACAGTCTTGTTTTGGCCAAATAAATTAAAATGAATGGCGTAATCTTTGTCTAAAATGATAGATTTAGTTTTACATTTATCTTGTTCGTTATATTCAACTAACAAATCACATCTACTTATATCCACTCCCATTTTTTCGAGGATAAAAGAGTGCATTTGATCTGCATCGTTTGTTTTAACATAGTTCAGATTAGATTTATTTATCTCGTTGTCCAGGGAAAAAGTTACTGCCAGCATGTCATCTTCAATCATACCTTTACGTATATTTTTTAAAGTCTGCACTTTGTCTATTATATTGGCGATGGTGTTACCCAAAAAAATTATAAAGTTAGAGGCGTTATCTTCGCTTAACTTGTTTTCTAAAAAGATTTTTTTAAACCTGGCATTTTCTAAATCTGCTTGGTATGATTTTAAATCTAACAATGGAAATTTATTTTTTATAGATTTCTCAACAATATGAATGATTTCATTGCTAATATCAATTGGAATGTACCTTTTTAATACACCCTTTTTTATCATATTACTAATTAACTCTATTACAGGCTCTCCGTTTCCTGGGCCAATATCAATCAAATTTAGTTGCTTATTTTCGCCAGCTAAATAACTTATACTTGTTTCAATTTGATTTATAAAATGGTTAACTGCAGACTTAATAGGCGAGACGTTACTTTTATAAAAACCGTCCCAATTGTTAGCACCTCCATTTCTGTAGGCAAACTTTAAATTAACTTCTCTGTTGAACTCTAAATCTGTAATAATTTCTACAATTTCCTCCTCATTAAAATACTCGTAAAATTCTTCTGAAACTGCTACTTCTTTTACAGGAATGCTGTTTCTATACTTTTTGGCTTCTTTGGCTAATCTGTTTAGCTCAACGTCGTTGTGTGGAGAATCTAAAATTCTAACAATTTTGTTAGAGAAATCTAGTTGTAAGTTATTCTTTTTTTCTTTTGCTAATTCAACCCACCTATTCACTGTAGCTCTTGTAACATTGCAACGTTTAGACACATCAGCTTGAGAAAAAGAGTTCATATTATAAATAAAAGAATACAGAGTTAACTGGAATATATTTGACAACCTCTAACAAATTTGTTTATCTTTGCTCGCCTAAGAAATCACAACACTTTTTAAAAAGTTTATTTTTTTAGGGTATTTTTGTGAATATTATGGTGAATAACAATAAAACAGTTAGTTCTAGGCGAAAAAAAAGTAATGACAGAGCTATAACAAATTTGCTTACCCTTGTTAAAGAGTTAGAGCTTGCTATTGCATTATCTTCCACTCTTTCTCCACGTCATGCTAAACAATTGCAATCAGCCATTCTAAAACTTGTCAAACAAACTTAAAATTACAGACATGTTGATACTTAACAAATCAACCTTTAAAGACATTTAACCAATATGACATACTTTATAGATAACTAAACTTAATTTTATAAAATATTAATTTTGATTAAAAAATACTCTTCCTTTGGAAAAGCACAAACTCTTACAAAACCCTCTTCGCTTTAAACTTTTTCGTTTTGAAAATATCTTTTAGTATAATTTCTTATATCAACCCTAATACTTTAGCTACAAATGTTCCATCAGCCCGAATTCAAAAAAGAGGTAGTGCAATTCTTACTACAGCATGGAATTCAAAAAACTTTAGAAAAATACAAATTACCTAAATCTACAATATATTATTGGGTGTACAAACTAAATCAAAAAACAAATCACTACGGCTTTAATTATTCTAAAGCAAGAATAGATCCTAGATTAATAATATTTATAGAAAAAGTATATGACCAATTTCCTAGCATGACCAGAAAAAAAATAAAACAACTGTGCGACCAATATTCTTTTATTAACAATGCTTCCTATATCTCTATTTCTAGTATTGGCAGAATTGTTAAGAGGTTGAGTGGCAAAATAAATAAGTAATTGTCTTAAATTTCTTTAGCGTATACCAATTTCACTCATGTCCTTTTTTAAATAAACTATTTTTTGCCTTTTATTGTAAACAATAATTCCTGCAACAAGAAGGCATAAGGATGCAAAAGAACTTACGTAAAGATATTCAATTTGAATTGAGTCATTAAACAAACTAATTGTTCTTGGAAGGGCAATTTTTAAAGCATCAAGTCTAAAGAATTCTGTAAAAAATCTTACTGTTCCATAACCCATTGCCCAAATTGCAAAAACAATTCCAGCTCTTCTTTTAATTAGTTTTTCATAGTTAATTAATAGGTAGCAAAGTAAAATAAAATTAGGAATAATTTCATAAAGAAAAGTTGGGTGGAAGAATTGCTGGTTTAAGTCTGTATACAAATTAGCAGATTCAGGAATACGCATTGCCCAAAATACCCTTGTTGGTTGTCCATAGGCTTCGTAGTTAAAAAAGTTCCCAAATCTACCTAAAACTTGACCAACAAGTACGCTTGGAGCAAGAAAATCTAAAAATTCCCATAAATTGAACTTAAACCATTTAGTATAAAATATTAAATACAACAAACCTGTTATTACCATTCCAAATATAGCTAATCCACCACGGTTTATATATAAAACATTTACAGGCTCGTTAGCAAATTCTTGCCAGTTGAAAGCAACATAAAAAACTCTAGCTCCAATTAAGCCAAAAATTACTAAACCTATAAGTAATCTATCAACTACTGTGTTTGCAATTAAGTGGTGCTTTGAAAGATGTAGAGCTAAAAAATATCCAGCTAATACTCCAAGAAAAATACATACGGCATAAAACCTTAAAGTTATAACACCAATTGGTAATTCTGACCCAAAAATGTTTAATGTTCCAGCGTCAAATAAGTCTACTTGCTGATTTAAAGACCAACTTAAATTGAAAAATTGAGAAAAAGGATAGTATAAAACAATGAAAGATATAAAACCAATTACGGCTATTATCCAACCTAATATTGATGTTTTAATACCTTTTTCCAATGTATTTTTCATAATTAAAAGTTAATAAACCTGGCAGGATTGAAACATTTAGAACTTCCGTATAAGCAGCCTACGTTCTTAGTGCTTTCGTAACTGTCAGAAATTAACATAAAATGTAAATGTACGCCTGTTACATAACCTGTTGCTCCCATACTTCCAACTTGAGTTCCTTTGGTTACTGATTGACCTTCAATTAAACTGGATTTAAACTTCATATGTGCGTACAGCGGATAGACTTTGCTACCGGAAGGCAAAACACATTTTAATAAAATATAGTGTCCAAAACCACCAGACTCATAACCTATTTTTTCAACTGTACAATTGGCAATTGCATACAAAGCTGTACCAGATGCATTTCCAATATCAATTCCATCGTGCGATGGTTTGCAAGCAAAGTTTTGGGTAATTACACCAGAGGTAGGTGAGCCAAAATAACCTGCAGGAACATCTAAACTTCTTTTGTCTTCAAAAAAACAGCCTACAACGTTTGGTGAAGTTGGTACTCCTCCACCTCCACCTCCTCCGTTATTCCCACCACTAGTTCCTGTGTTTGCGTTTTGTTTTGCAAGATCTTCTTGAAATTTACGCTGAGCTTCGGCTGCCTGAGCATCTAATTGGGTTTTTTGAGTTAATAAACCGCTTAACAATTGCTGATATTGCGCTTCTTCACCTTGGGTTATTTCTAATAAGTTTTGCAAAGAGTCTTTTTTATTGGCAATTAAAAATCTGGCATCCTGTAAGTTCTTTTTAGATTCAGCCAAGTTTTTTTGGCTTTCTTCTAATTGAGCTTTAGAGTCAACTATTTTTTTTGCCAAACTATCTGATCTAGATTGTAATTCCGATAAATTTCTAACTTTGTTGTAAGCTTCGCCCAAATTTTGACTAGCTAACATTATTTGTATGTCACTTAACTCGTCGGTTTTTTGTATTTCTCTAATTAAACTCTTCAAATCAGCTTGAATAGCATTAATTTTAAGGTTTAATTCACCAATTTGACCTTCTAACTTGGCACTTGTTAAGTTAATTTCAGTTATTACATTGTCAATATTTTTAATTTCTGTTTCAACGTTTTTAATTTCTTCCCTTAAAGTGGTTTTTTTCTCACCAAAGTTGTGGACATCTTCCTTTGCACCTTCTATTTTGCTATTTATACTATTAATACTAGCAGCTATTTCCGCTTTCTGCCTATCAAATTTACTTTGTAAAGCCTCGGCAGCTAAAACTTGTACAGATGAAGTTGGTAAAATAAAATTTGATACAAGTACTAGAGCTACAAATACTTTATAAAGGTTATTTAGCAAATGTTTTGCATTTGGCATATAAAGTTAGGATATTAATATAGGCTAGTTTTGTCAAAGCTTGCTACCCACTAACAGCTTAAAAAGTAACACGGTTAGTCTAAAAAAATATTTGAAAATTGTGATATAAAATAACTTCTTTGCACCTTTAATCTGTCTAACCGCACAAACCAGATAAACTTGACTAAACAAATACACACAACTACTTATTATATAAATAAGTAAGTATGCCCAGTAGAGTTTCTAAACACCATTCTAATAAAGAAAACGCCAACTTAAGCCAAGAAGAAACGCACCAAGAAAGCAGCAATCAAGTTTTAAATAAAAGTGTAATTACTTTACCACAAGAAGATGCAGACTTGTCTGGCTTGTCTCTTCAAGAAGATGGAAATATTATTGCCAGGTCGGCTACTGTGGTAAAGGCAGGTTCCAAAGTTTCTCACGAGTTTAATAAAACTAGTTCTGTCGCTTCTGTGTCAGAATTATCCAGTATCGGTAAAAAAGGCAAAGGTACATGGAGTTTAAACATTGATAGTTTAAAAACAAAATTTGGTTTTTCTTGGAAAAAACTTGGTCGCAGTTTTGGTCTATTCTTAATAATAGCTTTAGTTTTTGGAATTGTTTTAGCAAGTGGTGTTGCAGCTTGGGCTATAGATATTTATAATAATAGTTTGCCGCTGAATACTCAGCAAATTGAAAGTAGTATTGTTTATGCTAGAGATGGTAAAACCGAACTCTTTAAGTTTTTTGATGAAGGGAAAAGGGAAGTAGTAGGTCTTTGCCCAATTAAAGACGGTGTTGAAGATAAAAGCAACAATTGTATTCCTAAAAATATGCAATTGGCCATAATTGGTTTGGAAGACGAAAGGTTCAACTATAACCCAGATGGAATTCCGTGGTCTAACATAGGTGGAGCAATAGTAGATTGTGCAAAAATTATTATAACTCAGTCTAAAGAAGATTGCCGTGGAGGTAGTGGACTTTACCAACAAACAGTAAAAAACTTTACAGGCAACGATGCTAAAACTCCACAAAGAAAAGTTGAAGAACTAATTACTGCTGTAAAATTAAACCAAGTTGTAAATAAAAGTCAGGTTCTTGAATTGTATTTAAACCAAGTAGGTTTTAGTAGGAATGCATTCGGAGTGCAAGAGGCAGCCAAAAGTTATTACGGTAAAGATGTAAAAGATATTACCACTGTTGAAGCTTGTTTTCTTGCTGGTTTAGTTCAGCAACCATCAGTTTACAATGGAAGTATAGGTAAATATGACACATCGGCATGGAAGGTATACGAATCTAGAAAGAATACTTGTCTCACTAAGTTAAGGCAAAATAAATTGGAAGGTGACAATGTAGATCCATTCATTAAAACAGACGACGAATTAACCAAATTACAACAAGTAGAGGTATCTGTAGCAACAGATAAAAATCAGGCTGGAGCTTTAAGAGAATTGGGTAGGGTTGTATTTATACCAAACAGAATTGATGTTTTATATCCACACTTTAAAGATTATATTACATTGGAACTACGTAAGTTTAACATTTCTGAACAGGCTTTATACACAAGAGGCTACAAAATAGTTACCACTCTAGACCCAGACATGCAAAACACTGCACAGAATATAATTAATGAAAATTATAAGCAATATGTTCTAGATAGCGGAGCTAATAATATTGCCTCTACTATTTTAGATGGTCCAACTGGTGAAATTTTAGCTATGATTGGCTCTGCTGATTATAATAATGAAGGAATTGATGGCCAAGTAAACATTACTACTTCACCTCAACAACCAGGTAGTAGTTATAAACCTTACGTTTATGCAGCTGCATTAGAAAAAAACTTTAACCCGGGAACAATTTTGCTAGATAGCAGAACCGATTTTGGTGGAGGTTATGTTCCTAAAAACTTTAGTGGAACTTTTTCTGGTCCAGTAAGTATAAGGTATGCATTGCAAAACTCTTTAAATATTCCTGCTGTAAAAGCTGCTTATCTGGCTTCCGGACAAGGTAATGTACCTAACGGAACGCAAGGTATTAATGAGGTATTTAATTTAACAGATAGAATTGGAGTTAAATACCCTTGCCAACCTAACGCCGATGGAGAAAAATGTGATGATTTGTCTCAGGCAAGTTCTGCCTACCGTGATAGGTGCACGCTCGCCTCCGCATTAGGAGGATGTGAAGTATCTATGCTTTCACACGCAACAGGTATGAGCACTTTTGCACAAGATGGAAACTTAAGAACGGCAAGACCATTTAAAAACGTAATTGATACAAAAACTAATGTAGATTTATGTGCTAAGACATGCGATGATATTTATCCACGTGTAGACAAAGCCATAGACCCATTAATTGCTCGTCAGGTTTGCGATATTATGAGTGACTACGGTGCTAGAGATCCTGCTGTTTGGGGATCTTTTAGAAGAAACTTAGAAATCGACGGCTGGAGAATAGCTGCAAAAACTGGAACTTCTAACGATGTAAGAGATACTTGGACAGTTGGATTTAGTCCTTATTTCACCATGACAATGTGGGTTGGAAATACAGATAATACACCCATGAAAGACACTGCCAGTGCCTCTAACTCTAACGCCTTTGTTTGGAAGAGATTAATGACAGCAATTCACCAAGGTAGAGAAAAGAAGCAATGTTCAAGAGAAGGTTTGCAAAGTGTTAAAATTGACTCAAAGACAGGTTTTCTAAGTGATTCTGGCACATCAGAGTTGCTAACTCCTAATCAGCTAAAGGCATTGCAAGAAGCAGGTTCTAGAGTAAATAACCCAGAATATAACCCAAGAGCTCAGAATATTTTTCAAAATAGATCGGCTGTAATTTTAAGAAAAGTTAAAATTGATATGTTAACTGGAAAATTGGCAGTTGAAGGTAGAACACTACCTCAAAATTCTGAAGAAAAAATTTGCGCCGAACCAATTTCAGAATTCCCCCTGCAGCCTAACTGGCTTAAGGCTACCGAGTCTTTGAATAACAAAGGTGGTTATTGTATTCTTCCCACGGAAACAAGTCAACAAGATCAAATAGCTGAACAAAATAACAAGCCAGTCATTAGTTCAAACTTAACTGCTGGAGGAAATGCACCTGCAACTATAACCGCTAGTGCAACCACAATAGGTGCTTCAGGTAAAACAATTATTGCAATAAGATTAAGAGTGGATGGAAACGAAGTGGCTAGTGTTGGCGGAAGTGCTTTAAGCTACGTTCCAGTTGGAATTAGTGGCATACAAGTTGTGGAAGTTGAAGCTGTAGATAGTTATGGAATTAAAAACATAATAAGTATAGCTAATGTTAATTTTTCTAACACCAGTTCAAGTTTATCTATATCAGATTTATCTAGCCTAAGTGTAAACTGCACTCCAGGAGGGCTAGTTTTAGTAGCTAATAGCACAGTTAGCTGTTCCTTTACATTGCCAGCTGGTAAAACTCTTCCTGCTAGTTTTAAATTAAGCATTGGAGGAGGTTTCACAGGCTCTTGCTCTACAACTGGAAGTAATGTAAATTGTAGTGGGGTTGCTACAGGTAATGCATCGGCGTCTGTAGCCATTAAAGGTCAGATTGGAGCTAGTAATGGTAACACTGCCACAACAGTTAGCCTAGTATAATTAGCAGCTCGGAGATCAGCTGACTCACTTTCTCCCTAGAATGATTTTCTAATTAATGATTAGCCACAGTTTCCAAACTATGTAGAGGTTAATATTAAGTAATTGTAAATTGGAATTACCTAGCATTTTACACGAATTTGGGTTAGTTTGGTACTGTAAAGGTAGATAATAAAAAACAACCCCTTGCGGGGTTTAATATTTTAAATAGTTTTATGGTGCCCAGAGAGAGACTTGAACTCTCATACCTTGCGGCGCTAGCTCCTAAGGCTAGTGTGTCTACCATTTCACCATCTGGGCGTAAAATAAAAATGTCTATTCGTTAGCTCTTTGTCAAGAAAAGTTGGTATTTGTCCAGCATATTATTTGTGAGTATCCTTCTAGTAAATGTGCTATATACCTTCTTTATCAGATCATAACTTTTAATCGATTGATATTGTTAGAAGATACTTAATAATTTATTAGTGTAATATTCAACATAGGCATAATCATAGATTCTATTAATTAGCCTCTGTAAATATTTTTAAACTAACCCTGGAAAGGTACTTTAATTTTTGAACCAACGTTTAAGCTAGCTTTTGTATCAAGACTGTTTAATTTAGCTACATCTTCTAAAGTAATTTTAAATTTACTGGCTATTAAAGCTAGGCTATCTCCCTTTTTTACAGTGTATTCAACGTAAGTTTGCTCTACAACAGTGTTATTGACAGGAGCAATTACAACATCTGTTAATTCTTGTAAATTATTAGAATCGGCGTTGGCTTTAGTAGATTGTTTGAAATTAGTTAATATTCTAACTTCGCTGTTTTCTTTAGCAGAAGCATTCAACTTGGTTCCATCTAAAAAGTTTTGTAAAGACAAAATCATTCCAATTGTTAAAATAAATACTCCTACAATTTGGAAATAAAAGCTGTTATTACTTTCTATCCAGGAATCTATAGATTTCTTTAAACCAGATTGTTTAACGGTAGACTTAAAAGACCCTTTAAGAAACTTAGAGTTCTTAGACTTAATGCTAAGAGTTGGCTGTGTGTAATAAATCTTCATCTGCTAAATTCGTAAGGTCTGAAAGTTTAGTATAGAAGAAAAAAATTATGCTTCCTTGTCAACAGTCTCTGTGTTTTCTATTTCAGAAAAATCAGGTTCTGCTGTTATGTCTGCTAAAGATTGCTTAAACTTTCTCTTCTTGGTTGAGTCTTTTTTAGCTAATGCAGCTGTAGCTTTAGCCATTCTGTTTTGGAATTTTTCAATTCTACCAGCTGTATCTACCAAAGTGTCTTGTTGTGTATAAAATGGATGACAGTTTCCGCAAACTTCAATTGTTAAACTTTCTGTTGTCATTCCAGCTGTGTAGATACTTCCGCAATTTAAGCATCTAGCTGTTGCAGTTGGAAAATAGGTGATTTCAATGCTCTTGGCCATAATTATTAGTGTTCTATTCTTTAAATCTTAAAAACCTACAATTTGTCAATACTATCATTTGGTTTTGCTGCCCTGTCGGGTTTAGTAATTAAGCCCATATATTTAAATAACCCGTACATAGCCATTGCATCACCTTGTTTAAAGCCAAAATCTTTTTTAAGCCAATCTACAATTTGGCCAGCCTTAACGTCGGGTTTAAAGAAACCTTTGGCCTTTGCAAATTTGGCATATTCTTCTATATTTCTGCCGGTTTGTAGTTTTATTTTATCTATAAAAGATTGAAAAGATTCTAATGTCATAATTTTACTTTATCAATTTTTCCGATTTCTCAGAATATTTATCTTTCATTTCTTGAAAGTATGCTTTGGAAAGACTGCTGAAGTCTGCTAAATTTAACTTAATTTTTTGGCCGGCAGTATATTTTAAAACAGAAGTTTCTGAGTTTAATTTAAGCGAAGGGTCTTCTAACAATTCAGCATTATTATTAATTATTGAATTGCATAAAACTCTTACTTCGTTCAAAGCGTTACCATCCTTTTTTTCTATAGCCCTGCTTCTGTGTGCAAATAAATTGTCTAAAACTAAAACTAAATTGTTGAAGAAAAGGTTTTCAAAATTATAAATTTCAATGCTAGCTGCAGAAGTTTGTCCGTTTAACTTGCTTAGTAAGTTACTGTAAGCAGAAAGTTGTGTATTTATTTGCTGGTTACATTTGTCTATGTATTTTATACTATAATTATTTACGCTGAGCATTGGGAGTGATTAATAAATTAAGAGTTGCTGGCGATAGACTAAATGTCAATTAGTGACCTGTTTTGATTATCAAAAAAACTAGCAAGTGTTATATATTCTTACTAAAATAACAAAAAACACCTCTCAGTTTTACTTATGAGGGTGTGTAATGTTTAGCTATTACTCCAAGCAACATAACTACAAATGAAGTTAGAATTAGTATCCAAAAAGTTTTATTTTGGGAAAAAAGTTTTAAAATTTTATTCATTTAGTATTCAATGTACTAATTTTTAAATTGATTTTTATTTGTGTTTAATTTTAAAAATTCTTCAAAAAAGGATATCCAGAAATGGAGCCAAATGTAGGGTTCGAACCAACGACCTACGGTTTACAAAACCGTTGCTCTACCAACTGAGCTAATTTGGCATTACTTTAACGCAACACCATCTAATACTAAATGTGCTATTATTTTTTGTCAACGCTGTGTGTGAATTATCAAATAATAGATAGAGTTTATCCCGACACAATATTTTGAGCCTGTCACCCTGAACTTGTTTCAGGGTCTAAGCTCTTGAAACTCAAATTAATTAAAATTCTAGCAATACTAACGGTGAGCAGTCTGGGTGGTAAAGACTAATAATGATAGTGTTGGCCTTGGAGTTGGATTGCAAGATTGCTCTTTGACAAATTTACACACAAAAAGCCTAGTTAAAACATGTTTCGTACAAGACAAGCCCCTTCACCAACAGGTTTTTTACACATTGGAACGGCAAGAACAGTGTTGTTCACAAAGTTAATGGCTAAAATTAATAACGGTATTTTTTACTTAAGAATTGAAGACACAGACAGAAACAGACTTCAACCAAGCACTGTTCAAATTTTATTAAAAGCATTATCTAGTATTGGTTTATCGGCTGATGAAGGTGTAACTTTAAACCAGAATGGTGTTGCCGATAGTTTTTACAATGTATATCAAGCTGGAGAATATGGTCCATATATTCAGTCTGAAAGATTAGATATTTATCACCAACATGCTCAAAAAATGATAGATAAAAAGTTGGCTTATTGGAATTATCTAACACCTGAAGAAAAACAAGAATTACAAGAACTTAAGCAATTAAATAAAAGGCCAATTAACTATTTTAAAATTTGTTTAGAAAAGTTTGGAGAAGAAAAAATGTTTGTTAATTTGGAAGAAGGATTGTCTAATTCAGCCAAACCAGTTTTAATGTATAAGCTGCAACGGGAAAGCAAAGTTACTACTACCGATGTTTTACTTGGAACTACTGAGTTTGATTTAAATTTAGAAGAAGATTTCACAGCTATAAAATCGGACGGTTTTCCTACTTACCATTTTGCCCATATTATTGATGATTATTCAATGAAAACTACTTTGGTAATTAGAACTCAGGAATGGTATTCAAGCCTTCCAAAGCATGTTGTAATGTTCCAAGATTATTTTGGTTTTGTGCCAGATTACATGCATTTACCAGTTATTCTAGGTGAAGTTGGTAACAAAAAAATGAGTAAACGCGATGGAAATGTTAATTTACAAGATTATTTAGACAAAGGCTATTTACCTGAAGCTGTAGTTAATTATATTGCTTTCTTGGGGTGGAACCCTGGAACAGAAAAAGAATTATACTTAGAAAAAGATGATTTCTTAAAACTGAATCAGTCTGAAAGGCTGGCTAAACTTATAGATAATTTGGCTAAAGATTTTAGTTTGGAAAAATTATCTAAGTCTCCCGCTAGGTTTAATTTAGAGAAACTTGATTGGTTTAATAAGCAATAT
This sequence comes from uncultured bacterium, assembly GCA_963704645.1. GTDB lineage: Bacteria > Patescibacteriota > JACMRA01 > JACMRA01 > JACMRA01 > JBILXY01. The sequence continues at coordinate 118,294 of OY969926.1, read as the reverse complement.
ATTAACATGTTAAGCTTGCCAGAGTTCGTTGAGCGTTCGGCTGAGCTTGGTTTTGTCAGTCTTAATAACGATATTACAAGAGACCCTGTAGAAAATTTATCTGAAGAAACTTTAAATTATTTGGGTTGGAAATTAGATCAAAATAGGGCTAGTTTATTAAGCCAAATAGGCTTAGAAAGTGAAGTATTAAAAAATTGGCAGGCTCCAGATTCTAGCTTAGTAATTTGGAAGAAAAGTAATGCTGAAGAAACAAAGGAAAACTTGCAAATCGCGTTAAAATATATCCAGGAAAATTGGTTGGTCGCCGAGCAAATCAAAACAGAATTAGAAAGTTTACTGGTTAAATATTTGCAGGATATTAGCTTTGAATCTGAATTTAACTTTGCTTTGAGCAATCTGGTTGTATTCTGGGAAAATAGTTTTAAAAGCTATTTGGAACAAAATGAAATTCAGGCTGGAAATATGCTGTGGCCTTTGCGTTACACACTTTCGGGTAGGGCTAAGTCTGCCACACCTTTTGAATTAATTTCCATATTAAGTCTAAGTGAGATTGAGAAGAGAATTAGTTTGGTTTTGAAGGGGTTGTAGGTGTAGTAATTGTGACATTATTTTGAACCATCACCGTGAATTTGTTTTAGGGTCTAAGCAGATATATAATTAAATAATGTGTTTTTGTTTTTTAAAAGGTACAATTAGCAATCTACTCCCTTGGATGATGAAAGTTGCACACTCCTCTAATAAGTAAAAGTTTAAAGTTATCCACAGTTATCCCACAAGTTTAGCCCCACTAGGGGGCATCGCTTATAAAATGAAATACAAGATTAAACTTATTGTATTTTTGTTGGTGGATTCGGTGGGGATCGAACCCACGACCACTGGATTAAAAGTCCATTGCTCTACCGACTGAGCTACGAATCCAAGCTCGTTAATTTTTTGTTTCTTTTGGTGGCGGAGAGGCAGGGATTCGAACCCTGGGTCCTTGTTGAAGGGACGTCTCGTTAGCAGTGAGGTACTTTCGACCACTCAGTCACCTCTCCAACACGTATTACAGAAAAAAATGGTTTTTTGTTGGTATGTCAAGCTTTCTATGTTTGTAGGCTATCAAAAGTGAATATCACTGACACCTTATTAAATTATCACGGCAAACTTGAGTGTGTGTTGTCTTGGTCGAACAGCTTCCCCTTTAAGCCAGATTTGCTGTTAGTCTAAACTTATTTTTACAGTCTAAATGTTGAGTTAAGATAAGTGTTGAGTTTGTCTCAGCTTGAGCTTTGGCTTCATTTGAAAGTAGAAAAGGTGAGCTATTTCCCAATGTCTACAGTAGAAAATACGCTGCCAATAACGCTTACAATGGCAAAAGAAGCAATACTTAAAACTATTCCAATTATTGCATTTTTCACTGTTTCCAAGCCTTTTTTGTATTTAGCTGAATCTCCTCCACTGGAAATCATGGTGTAGCCTCCAAATACCATGAACAAAACTGAAATAGCTCCAAAAATGTAAACTAAAGTATAAGCAATTGTTAAAATTAACTGGGCTAAACTGTTGGTTCCACCTCCGCTGTATTGATCTATTCCTGTTGCGCAGTTTCCAAACACTTCGCAAACATCTGCTGGCTGGGCACTAGCTAGAATTGGTACAAATAAGGCAACGAAAGCACCTAAAATTATAGTCCAAAAAATAATTTGCTTAATGGTTTTTCTGCGGGCTTGGAAACTGTGCATATTGGGCTAATTTTAGTTCAGAATTAACTATGTGTCAAACTTTGACAGGTTATGAATATATTTACATGCTGGTTGTATCTTGGGGCGTACTGATTTAAAAATATGCAATCACAAATGCATAAATTGTATATTTAGTGTGCAAACATCCCAGACTTAAAAAACCCCAATTACATCTAAATAGATTATATTGATAACAATTAAATATGAATACAAAAGAAATAATTAAAGAAGAAAATACCAAAACTTTAAAGCCAAATCATGCGCCAAGTTTAGATTTTAGAATTGAAGGCGGTACTAAATTACACGGAAGCGTAGCTACAAATTATTCCAAAAATGGAGCTATGGGTTTACTTTGTGCTTCTTTGTTAAACAAGGGAAAAACTAAATTATACGGAATACCTAGAATTGAAGAAGTATATAGAATTATAGAAGTGCTTGAAAGTATAAATTTTAAAGTTGAATGGACGGGTTTAAACAGCTTGTTAATTGTACCACCAAAAGTTATAGCAATAGAAAATATAAATAGACAGTCTGCCTCTAAAACCAGGACAATTATAATGTTTATGGGCTCTTTAGTTCATTATTTTAATAATTTCAGCTTGCCTAACTCACAAGGTTGTAAAATGGGGAAGCGCACCGTTGCTGCTCATATTTTTGGGTTAGAAAAAATGGGTGTGAAAGTTAAAGTAGAAGAAAATAATTACATTGTTACTAATAAAGGTTTAAAATCTTCAGAAATTATAATGTACGAATCTGGAGACACAGCTGTGGAGAATTTGCTAATTGCAGCTAGTTTAGTAGAAAAAACTGTAATTAAATTTGCTACCAGTAATTACATGGTGCAAGAAGTTTGTTTCTTCTTAGAAAAATTTGGGGTTAAAATTGAAGGCGTGGGCACAACCACTTTAACAATTTATGGGGTGAAGGAAATTAATATGGATGTTGAATATACTAATTCTGAAGATCCAATTGAAAGCATGATGTACATTGCAGCGGCTGTAACAACAGATTCCGAAATTACTGTTACGCGTTGTCCAATAGATTTTTTGGAATTGGAGTTGTTAAAACTTGAAAAAATGGGCTTAAAATTTAAACTTTCCAAAGCTTATTTAGCCGAAAATGGTAGAACCAAGTTGGTAGATATTCAGATAAAGCAATCTAAATTAAAAGCTTTAGATGACAAAATTTATGGCCGCCCTTTCCCAGGTGTAAACATTGATAATTTACCATTTTTTGTGCCAATCGCAACGCAGGCTGAAGGAACAACTTTAATTCACGATTGGGCTTGGGAAAACAGAGCTATATATTTTATGGAATTAAATAGGCTAGGTGCAAATATGATTTTAGCCGACCCGCACAGGGTTTTTGTGCACGGTAAAACCAAGTTAAAAGCTGCACAAGTAGTTTGCCCTCCAGCTCTTCGCCCTGCAATGATTATTTTAATTGCCATGTTAGCCGCAGAAGGAACGTCAGTGCTTAGAAACGTTTATTCTATTAACCGTGGCTATGAATCTATAGCTGAAAAACTAAATTCTATTGGGGCCAAAATTGAGGTTTTTAACAGTTAGTTTTAGTATTTACTTGCCAAACTCTTCATAAAAAATATATTATTGGAATTAGAGGAATTTTGAGGAGATTTTGTTATTTTATGTAGATACGGAGGTGTGAATGTTATCAAAATTGTCCACTGTAGATGGCCGCAGTGATGGGTATGAATTGATAAAGAATAAAGTTTCTTTTCGGTATGATTGTATTGAAATTCATGATGGAACAATTATCAACGAGCAGGAAACTGTGAATCTAATTTGTTCCAACAAAAACAATAGCCTTGCCATTAATGTATCTAAATATGAGTTGTATAATCTTATTTCAGTAAAACTGAAAAGAGACGGGCGTTGCTTGCTAGTAGTTCCTAAAGCCTTCATTTTAGAATGTGCAAAATCTGATTATACAGACCATTCCATTCTAGACGATGACTATAAAGACGCTATTACTTTGCAGCATTTAGACACAGTACATTTTATTCTGTTTGAAACCTCAGAAAATGAAGTGCCAACTGAAGGGCTAGTTTCGGTTTATCCTGAACTAGAAAAATATGTTAGAGTCTACGTCTCCGAACCAACTTTTCTAGAAGAAATTTTTGGCCCATACTGTCCTCTTGATGATTTTTTCTACGAGTAGATGATTATATTAATTGGGCTGGCTTAATTTAAACACTCTTTCCCTAGAACATATCTAGGGCTTTCTTATTGGGTGTGTTGAATTTCAGACGAAGGAGATGGCAAGCATCTCCCCTACAAGAATGTGTTACATCATTTATTATTTTGCCTGGTGGCAAGACGGGCTCGCCTCTACATTGGCTACCTATAACTCGGCTTTTTCGAATAAAATTTTGGCTTTTTTAATTACTGGTGAATTTAAAGTTTCAATAATGTAGTCTGCTGTTTCTGGTAGAAATATGCTTAAAACTTCGGCTAGGTAGCGTAAATTCCAAGCGGAAACCATTAGAACTTCTTTAATTTTAGGAAGGCTTTTTGGCAAATCTTTTCCTAAACTCCAAGGCTTGGTTTCTTCCAAATAAAGGTTAATTTTACTTAACTGGTGGAATAATTCTTGACTGGCTTTTTCAGGCGTTAGGTTTTGCAGATGTTTTAATATAATTGCTGTATCAATATCAATTTGGCCTTCATTTCTAAAGCTATCTAGGTCTAGATAACCATCTAAATATTTTTCAACCAAGGTTGTAATACGCATTAAACAGTTGCCTAAATTGTTAGCCAAGTGGGAATTGTAGGCATTAATTAATCTTTCCCAGCTAAACGGGCTGTCGCCTATAGAATTACATTCGTTTAAAATAAAAAATCTAACACCTTCCGCTCCAATTTTTTCAATAATGTCGTCTAGTTCTACTCCGTTGCCTAAAGATTTACTAAACTTTCTGCCTAAACTGTCTGTAATCATACCGTGAACTAAACAATTTTGAATCTGTGGTAAATCTAAACCAAACAAAATGGCAGGCCAAATAATTAAATGGAATTTAGCGTTGTCTCGGCCAATAATTTGTAAGTTTTGGGGAAGCTTGTTTCGTAGCACTGTTATAACTTGGTTGGCTAAATTTTCTTCATTTTGGCTAAATTTATTTGGAACATAGCATTCGTATAAATCTTCCACTGAAAACTCGTCTAAATTATCAGTTTTAGAGTTATTAGCATGGAAATTCAAAAATTCTACAAACAAATCTTCGTTAACTAGCGGGGTTAAATATGTAATTAAAGCTTCAAACCACACGTACATTACTTGGGTTGGGTCTGACCAAACTGGAATTCCCCAGTCGAGGTTTAATCTGCTTTTGTCTCTGGAAATAGAAATGTCTTGTAGGTCTTTAGCAAAGTTTTTCATTTCCACAATAACACTTGTATCTGGTACATTTACTTCACCTAAATATTGTAAAAGCTCAGTTTTAAAATGGCTTAATTTAAAAAAATAGTTGGTTTCTTCTACCTCTTGAATTTCTAAATAGGGGTGAACAGGGCATTGTGAATTAACCAGCTGCGATGTAGCATAAAAATCTTCACATCCTTTGCAATACAAACCATTGTAACTTTTGCTATAAATATAGCCTTTTTGACTTAGGTTTTGCCAAACTATATTAGCAACCCAATGATGTTTGGCATTAGAACTTTGAATAAAATTATTGTTACAAATATTCAATTTGCTGTAAGTCTCCAAAAATTCGTTCTTTTTTTGATCTACAAACTGCTTAGGTTCTATACCAAGCTCAATAGCTTTGTCGGCAATTTTGAAACTATGATCATCCATTCCCATACTGAACAAAACCTGGCCATCATTTAGCATGCTTTGAAACCTGGCGAAAACATCGCCGTAAATAGCATCCATGCTGGTTCCCAAATGTGGTGTTGCGTTAGAGTAGGGGCGGGAAGTGGTAATATAGTACATATAAATCATTGGAGCAATTTGCTAATTTATTATGGCAAAAGTTCTTTTAAAATGGCAAGGAAGCGATTAATTAGAGCAGAAAGTTATTTAGTTAAACACAAAATATTTCTTGCCCAAGAAAAGAATTAGCGTGGAATGTGGACATTATATCAATTGACATAACTTGCTCTAAAACCTTGGCTGAGGTTAATATGCTGAAAGTTACCCACGTGCTTGGTCCGCTTGTTATTGCTGAAATTATAGAACAGGAAGGTGTAAGTTTTCATCCTCCAAAAATGCTTGAAACGGTGTATATTGGAAGTAAAAAACTTCTTGGAGAAATTATTGCTATAACAGAAAATAGCTGTAAAATTCAGGTTTACGAAGAAACTATTGGTTTACAAGTAGGTGAAGAAGTAGAATTGTTAGGCGAACTACTTAGTGTAGAATTAGGTCCAGGTTTGCTAGGTGAAATGTTTGATGGAATTCAGCGTCCTTTAAAAAAGATTGAAGAAATCAGTCCAATTTTTATTCAACCAGGAACCAATATACCAGCTCTAGATAGAGAAAAATTATGGGATTTTATTCCTACAGTTCAGCTTGATGAAGAAATAGAGCGTGGTTCTAAGCTTGGTTTTGTGCAAGAAACAGCCTTAATTAAACATTGGCTAATTGCTCCCGAACTAGATAAAAACCAAATTTGGAGCGTTGAAAAAATTACTGCAGGAAGCTATAAAGTTACTGATATTGTAGCAGTTTTAAAAGGAAGCAAGGGTGGAATAAAAAAACTTAATTTAATTACCAAATGGCCAGTAAAAATTGCCAGACCAGTAGCTGAAAAATTAGAGTCTAAAAAAATATTTAAAACAGGGCAGCGAGTTATAGATTCATTTTTTCCAATCTTGTTAGGTGGAAAAGTATCTACGCCTGGCCCATTCGGAGCTGGTAAAACTTTTACTCAACAGCAAATTGCTAAATGGAGCGACGCTGAAGTGGTAGTGTACATTGGTTGTGGAGAGCGTGGCAACGAAATGACAGAAATTATTAAACTTTTCCCAACTCTTGAAGACCCTAAAACAGGCAGGCCTTTAATGGAAAGAACAATTTTAATTGCTAATACGTCCAATATGCCACTGGCAGCCCGCGAAGCCAGTATTTATACAGGTATAACCATTGCAGAATACTATAGAGATATGGGTTTAAACGTGGTTTTAATGGCCGATTCCACAAGTAGATGGGCAGAAGCTTTGCGTGAAGTTTCCCAAAGGCTTGGTGAAATGCCTTCGGAGGAAGGTTACCCAGCATATTTAGGTAGTAGAATTGCGGCTTTTTATGAGCGTGGTGGTGTAGTCAAAACTTTTTCTAATCAGGAAGGATCGGTTACTGTAATTGGTACTGTTTCGCCAGCAGGTGGAGACTTTTCTGAACCGATGACCCAGAATAGCTTAAAAAATAGTCAGGTTTTCTTGGCTTTAGATTCAGATTTAGCACAGAAAAGACACTATCCAGCTATTAATTGGAGAACAAGCTATTCTTTATTTGAAGAAAGTTATGCCAAAATTTTAGATACTAGTTTACCTGTTGGTAGCAAATATTTACAAAACAGAAAGTTAGCTAAACAAATACTAGCAGAAGAAACAGAATTGCTAGAAATTGTGAAATTAGTTGGTCCAGACGGTTTGGATAATAACAAACGTTTAGTTCTGGAAATTGCAAAATCTTTGCGGGAAGACTATCTTCAACAAAACGGCTTCGATAAAATTGACACATATTGTTCTTTTGAAAAAATGCAGGCTATGTTGTTCGTAATAATTTCTGTATATCAAAAAGTTTTAGAAAAAATAGAGTTAAATTCAGATAACGAAAATGCAGTCGCCGAAATTTTTGGGCCAGAGTTGAAAGGTATTTTAAGTAATTTGAAGTACAAAACTAATTTTCAAGAAGTTTTAGACGAAGAGTTAAAGATTGTAATATAAATAATAAATCCAAATAAATTTTAAATATGCCCAAGCCAACAATTTGTATAATAGGTTCTACGGGAACTGTTGGTTCTGTAATTAATGAAGAATTAATAGAACAGGGCTATACTGTTTACGGATTTTCAAAGTCTGGCAAAGCCCACTTTAAGCAAGCTTCTAATTTTGAAAATGTTATTCAAAAAGGCAATGTTTTAAATATAAAAGAATTAACAGAATTTACCAATAAATGTGATTTGGTAATTTGTTGCTATAAACCAAGCAGCTATACTTTAAAAGTTTGGAAAGAGGAATACCCTATTTTTATTGAAAATATAATAAGTTTAGCTAAAACTGGTAAGCCAATTATTTTTATTGATGGAATTGAAGCCTACGGCGATGTTTCAGGGCAGGAAATTAGTGAAACTACCAATTTTAAACCTATTTCGCCACGAACACAAATTAGGGCCTTTGTCTCCCAAAGTTTAGAAAAAGAAGTTACCCATCAAGATTTGCCAATTACAATCCTTAAAGCCTCACCTTTGTTTGGTCCTTACGCTGTAAAATCTATTTTTGGAGAGCAATTTTTTAATCAACTTCTGTTTTCTAAACGCCCAGATATTAAGTTAATTCCTAATTTAAACCTTCCATTTACATTTACCTATACTCGAGACTTAGCTGCCGCTGTAACTAAAATTGTGGAAAAATACAATACTTTAAATTTGGATGATAAAGTGTTTTTAACTCCGTGTATGCAGCAAGTTTCTTTGTTAAATTTAGCTAATCAAATTGCTGAACAGCTTAAAATAAATGCCAGAATATCGACCATTCCAAACTGGCAGTTTCAGATAGAATCTTTTTTTAACACAAACATGCTTGCGGCCAAAGATAGTCAATATTTACTTCAAAATAGTCTTTTAATAAATTCATCAAAGTTCGAAAAATATTTTCCAGATATGTCTAAAAATTCTAATGAAGAGGCTATTGTGGAAACGGCTAACTGGTTTAAAAATTATCTTTCCAAGGTGTAAAATATTCAAAATAAACCTTTAAAATATGACTAAGAGCAGTTTAAAAAATATAGTATCTAACCTTTTATTTATTTTAATTATATCATTCCCAATAGTTGTTTTGTTGGTTTTTTTGGGAAATAATCTTCCTAATTATAAAAGTAAAAATGCTGAAAATCAAAGCTCCCAAATTGCTAAAACCCAGACAGATTCTACAAATACACAAGCAGAAATAAAAAAGCCCGAAATTATTCAACCAACGTCTTTAAGCATGAACACTTTATTTTTTGGCGATGTGTTTTGGGGAAGATATGTAGACGATTGGTCTAAGGCCAGTGATTTAAAATTTGCTTACCCTTTTTCTGGACTTTCTAGTTTTAACCGGCAAGATTACCAAGCCTGGATAGCAGATTTGGAATGCCCTGTAACTTCTACATACATAAATTCTGCCAGCCAAGATAATTTGTTAAAATTTAGTTGTCCTATAGAATATACAGTGGAAGCTGCTAAGTGGTTCAACGCTTTTACTTTGGCTAACAATCACACAGATAATATGGAGGAAGTAAACGGACTGGCGCAGACTAGGCAGAATTTAGAAACTAATAAAATTCAGTATTTTGGCCATTTCGATAATGCCTTCCGTGATGAAAACGGCAAAGATGAAATTTGCGAAATAATTGCCTTACCTTCTAAATCAAATTTTTCTATAATGGAAGTTGGCACCGAAATTGCTGGTCAAAATAATACACAGAATAGTTCTAAGGAGAGTATTCAAGACACAACACAATTTCTAATACCTGTTGCAATGTGTGGGTATCATAACGTTTTTAAACTTCCTACCGAAGATGATTTAGCTGTAATTTCTAAATACTCAAACTACTTACCTACTATAATTATGCCCCATCAAGGTAAAGAATATAGTTTAACAGCCGATGAATTGCAGCAAACTTATTACAAAAAAATGTTAGATTTAGGAGCCGATGTTATTTTGGGAAATCATACTCATTCCGTACAAAACACTGAAGCTTACAAAGGTAAATTAATTGTTTATTCTATGGGAAACTTTATTTTTGACCAGCAAAGTGCACCGCTTTACAGGCAAGGTTTAGCTGTAAATTTAAACTTTAACTTTGAAATGGATTCTAACATGGCCAGCTGGTCTAAACTGGCCCCAAGCTGCTTAAAATTTAAAGATGATTGTTTGTCCCAGGCTAAATTACAAAATTTAACTAAACCAAAATTCAGCCTAATAGCCAATTTAATTCCAACAGATAACAGCAACAAACTAGCCAAAAAAGCCGACGACGCAGTAGCAAAGAAAGTTTTAAGCCAAGCCAAATGGGAACAAACTAAAGTGGGGTTGAATTACTCTTACGCGGGGAAGTAGAAACCGTAGGGGAGACCCCTGGTCTCCAAAGGCATTGAAGAATCATAATAATACTAAACAATTCAACCAAAAATAAAATTGTTTAGTTTTTTTACTAAGTTGAATATCTATTTTTTTGTAGATTAAGTTAGATAAACAACTTCTACTTGCCAAACTTTCTAAAAAATATATAAAAATAAATACAAACTCAGTTTTTGTATGGGGTAAGCATGAATCATAGAATTCCAAATAAAACCATTCCACAATGCGGGAGGGAAAGTAGACAATCCTTAGACTATAATAATTCTTCTGAGCTAAGGATTGATGATATAAACAATTATATTTCGGAAAACTTTGGAGACTATGATTCAACTTGGATCGCACATATCCAGTCCGCTGTTGTTAACAACTTCACAGGCAAGGGAATTTGTGATGATCGTTTGAGAAAGGCTGTTCAAACCTATTTTGGATTTTAGACCTAGAGTTTTAGGAATTCAAAATAAGTACATGGTAACAGCTTAATTAAACTCAAGATTGCAGTTCTTAAAGTTTTAACAATTTTAAATACTAAGGCCAAGCACCTCACTTGGCCCTAATTTTTTGGGTAACTTTATAAAGCCTTGCCAAAATGGTGTAATACTTTCAGTTTCCAAATGATGAAATGGCCTAAACTTTTACCAGACCTAGATGTAAATACAAAAATTACACTTTCTATTGTGGCCAGCTTCGCTGTTGGTATTTTAACTTATTTAAGTATTTTTGGATTGGCTGGTAATTTCGGTAGGGTTATTGGGGCTTTTTTAGGAATATTTTTAGGAAGAGGTTCGGTTATTTTGCCAATTATTTTCTTTTTTATGGGAATAATTTTAATTAGGCTTCAACGTAACAACCAGCTGGTAACAGATGTTAATAGCCGCCTTGCTTGGGGCTTTTTCTTTTTGGCTGCTTGTTTGAACGGCTTTTTAAGCTTAATAATGCAAGTTAGAACACCGGCCGATGTAGAAAAAGGTGGAGGGCTTTTTGGCTATTTTATTTACCCAGTTAGTTTGGGCTATTTCGGGCTAATTGGTGGAGCTTTTATAATTGCTTGTATAGGAATATTCGGGTTTTTCTTGGTTTCTAATTTAACCTTTGCTCAGTTTTTGGAAAATTTAAAACACACTTTAAAAAATCCCGGTGAATTTTGGGATTTTATTCCAGACATTTTTGAGGTTTGGAAAAACCCTAGCACTACACCAATTTCCAATATAGCAAATAATGCTGAAGACAGGCCTTCGGAAAACTTTAAGGAATTTGGTTCAGTAGATGTTCCAGCTTCTAAGTCTGATCCTAAGATTAATGAAAAAGTAAGTAGAAATTCTGGTGCAAATTCCGATGTTATTGATGTTCAAGCCAGGCCAGTTTCTTCCTCAACAAAAACGGCTAAACCAAAGTTTAGTTTCGCTGGTTCTGAAAAAGATATTTTAGAAATGCAGCCAGCCGAAAGTTTGGTAGATTGGAAGCTTCCGCCCTTCGACATTCTTCGTGAAAACCATACAAAAGTTGAACCTGGTGATATTGAAGGAAACAAAAAAACTATTAAAGAAACTTTGGCTCATTTTGGTATTAGTGTAGAAATGGGAGATGTTTCAGTTGGGCCTACTGTAACCCAATACACTTTAAAACCAGCTAACGGTGTTCGTCTTTCTGCAATAGATGCCCTACAAAGAGATTTAGCCTTGGCTTTAGCTACCAACAATATTAGAGTTGAATCACCTGTAAATGGGCAAAGTTTGGTGGGTGTAGAGGTTCCTAATAAGCAAAAAAGTATGGTGCTTTTGCGAGATATTTTGCAAACCCATAAATTCCTTAATTTTTCCGATGAATTGGCTATTGCAATGGGAAAGGATGTAGCGGGAAACAATGTTATTTTTGCCTTGTCTAAGATGCCTCATTTGTTGGTAGCTGGGTCTACTGGAAGTGGAAAATCTGTTTGGATTAACGGGTTATTGCTAAGTTTATTGTATCGTTATTCGCCCTCGGAACTTCAACTTATTTTAGTTGATATGAAAAGGGTAGAGCTTAAACTTTATGATAAAGTTCCACATTTGCTTGCCCCAGTAATTACAGACGCAGACAAGGCTATTAATGCTTTGAAATGGACAGTTTTAGAAATGGAACGACGCTATAAATTGCTGGAACAACACGCAAAACGTAATATTGCCGATTATAATAAACTAGCTAAATTAACAGGTTTAGAAAGTTTGCCATATCAAGTTTTTGTAATAGACGAACTAGGAGATTTAATGATGATGGCTAAGGCAGAAGTAGAGCCAATTATTGTACGTTTAACCCAAATGTCTAGAGCTGTAGGAATTCACTTAGTATTGGGTACTCAGCGCCCTGATACGCATGTTGTTACTGGGCTTATTAAGGCAAATGTTCCTTCCAGAATTGCTTTTGCTGTGGCTTCTCAAATAGATTCCAGAGTTATTTTAGATCAAGGTGGAGCTGAAAAATTGTTAGGGCAGGGAGACGGTTTATTTATGAACCCAAATTCTATGGCTGCTATACGTTTTCAAGGTCCAAACGTTTCCGATGAAGAGGTTAAGAAATGTGTAGAATATTTAAAACGTCTAGCAGAAGATAACGATAATTTTAGCAACCTAGATTTAAAAGTTTTAGAAACTCCCAAGGTTAAAATTAATGTTCCCGGAATGGTTAACCGCAACGATGAAGACGCTCAAGATGATGTTTACATAGAAGCAAAGAACCTGGTTGTTCAATACCAAAAAGCTTCGGCTTCTTTCTTACAGCAAATGATGGGAATAGGCTACCCAAAGGCGGCTAGAATTATTCAGCAACTAGAAGAAGAGGGCGTAGTGGGGCCGCAAAATGGCTCTAAACCAAGGGATGTTTATACACTTTCTGATGAGGAGTAGGTCTTAGTTATAGGCAAGAACTTTGATCTTATAATAGGGCATATATTAATTTTTAATTTGTTTAATACTACGGAATAATGATTTAAATAACTCTAAATTCTAACAAAAAAATATTTAAGTTGACAATTTATATTTATAATTTTAACTCTTAGCCATGATTTTTTCTTTAGTAAAAATAAACACAGCAGTCCGTAATTTATCAATATTTTCAATTATTGCTATTAATATAGTTCCTCTATCTTTTGATGTGATTGCATCAGGTAAAAAACAACCTCTTGATTTTGAAATCAAGCTAGGTGATATAACTTTAATGACAGGTGACATTATTACTATTAAAGAAAATAAACCTAATTTTGATAAAAAGAAAGCAATTGATAAAAACTTTTCAAAAGAATCAATAGAGCTGGCTGAACAATTAACTAATTTTAGTAAAGATCTCTCGGAAAACAATTTTCAAGCAGATTTAAATAAATATCCTGAGGTAAAAGAATTTTTTATCATGGCTACAGAAATTAGTAAAAAAGGAGGTGTTACGCCAGATGTCAAGAAAAATTCAATTAAAAAGAAAGTGGGAGATGTAAATGTACAAGCAGCCTTTGCAGGAGATTTGGCTGGTAGGCTAGTTTGTGGAGTTTATGGAAACCCTAAGCCATATAGAGGAGCGCCCAGAAATTCATTTAATGTTGGTAAGAGTAATAGAGAAAGTACTTTATCAAATTGGGGCTATCGTCGACCACTACCTGGTTTAGGTTCATTGGGTTGGACAAGAGCTAGAACATGGAATTCTTTTTATTGCGGTTGGAATACTTTTAGAGATAATGCATGGACAGATGAAAGAACACCAGATTTAATATATGAACAAAACTATAGTGGTTGGTCACCAAACGGAGAACCCAATCCTGAAGTTTATTCTTCTGGCCCTTGGCCGTATGCAGACTGGCCAGCTTACGTTTATTGGTGGCATAGTCAATATTAGTTAAGATATGAAAAAAATAATTTTGATAATAGGCATAATTTTACTTATAGTTTCGGCAGCTGTCTTAATCTACTTTAATAACAAGGAAATAAAATCATCAGTAAATTCTTTGTTCTCATTAAATTCGTTTGAACATGGTTTAACTTGCAACGAATTACCAAGTGCCAAGGAGGTGAGAAATGTTTTCGAAACAAATTTGAATATGGCAATAAAAGTGGCTGAAATTAATGGTGACGAAGTTAAAATTGATGGCTTAAATGTTAAAGTTAAAAATACTTCTGTTTATTCAAATGGACTTGGCTATATTGGGCACTATGTTTCCATATCGGTTTATGAGTATGCAAATAATAGTGATAATTTAAGCCTTAATAAAAAGGAGTGTGAGGACAAAGCCGACATTAAAATAACCATAACAGGTAAGGATGATTTTGATAAAGTGAAACAACTTTTAGGATCTAACTTTTTTGGTGTTCCCTATAGAATAATTAATATTTAAACCCTAATCTGCACATCCAACCAACAAAAAACCAGCCCTAAGGCTGGAACTTACTTAACAAAAAATTGAATTATGATTCGTTAGGATTTGTGCTTTGTGAAGTGTTGCTATCACTGGCACCTTTAACTTCGGCAGTTGTTGTTTTGTTTTGGTTTGTAATAGAATATACACCAAATCCAATTCCAACTATAAGTAATAAGGCAATTATAAGGCCAATAAGAGTGTTGCGGTTGTTGTTCATAATAAATATTATATTAATATATAAGCATTAAATTTTAAACTTGTCAAAGGTTTTCTATTTCCCTAGCTTATAGTAAATATAGGCTAAATCTCCCTTAGTAATAGTTCTTGTTCCAGTTAATTTAGTGTCAGTTGATAAACTATAAACATATTCATTTAATACAGTTGAAAGTTTTTGGTCATCATTTTTGTCTTCGGTGTAGTCTAGTAAATCTTTGTAGGTGTAAGAAACTTTGCTAGTGTCAAAATTGGTTGTTTTAATTGAAACAGCATCAAATACAGTTTTTACTTCAGCTCCTGTAGCTATTCTTTTAGGTGTAAATTTGTAAATTGCATATTGGTATCTGTCGTTTAAAACAAGTTCAGCAGGCAAAATTTTGTCTTCAGTTGCTTTGAAGTAACTGGTTAGAACATCGTACTTAGAATCTGCATATAGTTGAATAAACTCTTGATCTTCAAAAGGAATTGGATACATATTATTTTTTACCAAGTCTTGGCTAAAGCTTGCATAAACACTGTCAATACCTAAATAGTTAAGTTTTTTGTCTCCGTTTTTAATTAAGAAGTTTACAACTACACCGCAACTTTGCCCAGCCATGCTTTCAGCTGGGTGCAATCTGGTAGAACCGTTAGCAATTTGAGACACAGAAATGTTTTTCCCACAGAAAAGCAAATTGTCTGCTTCATCAGAGTGAATATTATCAAAACCTACAGAATAAGGTCGAACGTTGGTATCGTAAATACCTGGTAGGAACTTTGGTAAATTATTCTTATTTCTTAATTTATTTGCTTCTAAATAATCGTAGAAAGTTTTTATATCAGTTGTGCTTAAAATACTGTGAACATCAGCAGCGTAGAAATAGCCAAACAGTGGTTTTTTGTTAAATTTTTGCAGGAAATCTGAAGAAACTAATAATTTATTTGGGGTGTTGGTAATGCTAAGCTCATCACATTTTTTACCAGAAGCAACGTCGGTAGAACTGCACAAATTTTCGTTTAAAGAAATATCCTGATAAGTAATCATAGATTTTCCAACTGGCCTTACTGGGTCACGTACGTAAGGTAATTCAGAAAAGCCATCTTTAGTATTCATGGCTATTGGGGAAATATTTATTCTAGTGCTGGCACAAAAAGCCTCGGTATTAGAACATCCTAAATAATTTTTAGGCACATCATACTTTAACCAATAATAATATCTAGCAGAATAATCTTTAGAATTCTTATTTATTTCATTGAAATAAGCTTCATCGGAAATATATTTTTGAGTATCAATACCCTTTAAATAAAAATCGTTAAAACCAGTATTAATTTGAGAAATACCCAGCCCTCTGGTAGCTATAATATTTTTAGTTGCAACATCTAAAACGTTAGACCTAGAAACATTAATTGGATCTAAAATCTGTCTAAATTTAAAGAAGTAGTCTTGCCCAATTTCACTGGAAGAATAAAGCGGTTTTAGGAAGTCTTTGTCTACACTAATTTTACGATTTAAAAAGCCAGAATCGTAATTGTTAGGAACGCTGGACGTAACCAGAATAGAAACATTTTTTAAACAATCAGATTTGCATTTACTTATTACCTCAAGCTGTAAATTGTCTGGGTTTTGTAGGGTGAAACTATATAATTTTTCAAATTTTCCAGGTATTAAATCTATATTTCTTTTTACGCTGTTGTTTCCAGTATAGCTAATTTTTAAATCAATTTTGTCGTCTACTTCAAGCTTATTAATATTTAATGTTTTAATAAAAATATCGTAGTTTCCGGCGGCTAAAGTTTGCTCCATTCTAGTTTTAGAAGAAGTAAAGCTGTTAAAAATTTGATCAAAGTAATGTTCTAAATTCAAATTTTTCAATATTAAAATACTGTTGTTTTCTTTGTCCTCTAAACTTAAAGTGTCTCCATTTCCAACTTCTGTTCTGCCCAATTGACCAAGTCTTGGGGTTTTATCTTCAGCATTAATTACATTACTAAAAATTATACTATCGCC
Organism: uncultured bacterium; assembly: GCA_963704645.1. Lineage (GTDB taxonomy): Bacteria > Patescibacteriota > JACMRA01 > JACMRA01 > JACMRA01 > JBILXY01. The sequence goes on along the minus strand of OY969926.1, from coordinate 101,683 downwards.
GTTCAAAACCTGCTTTGTAGCTTTCAAGTTTTTCTGTAAACCAAGATAGGTAATATCTATGAACTGGGAATTAGTGTAAGCATAACCTTCCTTATTTTTAATTAATTTAAACCCTCCTACTTTTGTTTCATCAATAATTATTATGCTGGAAGCTATACTTTTTTCTTTTGCTTCGTTGTTTGTTAAAATAAATTGTTGGTTTTTTGTTTCATCATATTTTAATTTGTAGGTTGGTAAATATTCTTCATTAAAATCGAAGACTGGGTCAATGTTTACTGCAAAAACATTTTTATTACTTTCGTTTACAAAAGCTGAGATATTTTTAGATAATGTTAGGTTATTTTTTTGAGGGAAAGTGGTTAGAATGTAATAGTTTTTGTTTGGGTCTAATTTACCTTTATAGTCGTTTAAATTTAAGGTGTAAGTCTTTTTAGCTTCATCAAATTTTAGCTTATCTAAGCCAATGTTTAAATCGGCTTTAGCGGTTATATCTGCTAGGTTTTCTGTGCTGCTTAAGTTTTCAAAGTTGAAAGGTGTAGTTATTATATCTGATAAAGAAAGTGAATTCTTCTTACTAGAAACAACAAAGTTAAAATTAGCAGTATCTTTTAAATAAGCAATTTTAAATAAAGTGTAATCTGCGTTATTAATTTTTTCATTAATTGGTTGAAGGTTAGTTGCCTCATTATTTACATTAATTTGTAAATCAGCGCTGGTTAATTTTCCTTCAAAAATAAAGGTGAAATGCTGTTTACCAAGGTAATTTAAATCTAGGTTTTTTTCTAACTTGCTGTTTGGGTTAATTAAAATACAGCTTTTGTTTTTATCTATTTGGCAGCTTGCAAAAGTTGATCCTGTTGAAGCCAAGCCCAGACTTTGAGCTGGTACAACATCGTTTAAATTAATTTTATTACCAACATAACCTTTATCTAAAATTGCAAAAGGGGTTGTAATTGGTTGAATTAAATTACCGAAACCTCCAACCTGTGCGCCGGCATAAGTTGTACCATTTATTAAAACATCTTTTTCTTTTTGGGTTAAGGCAATTCTTTCCTTGGTGTCTTCTTGAGAGTCTAAACCAAAATTATATTCAATGCCAGCCATTCTGGTTAAATCTGAATAATCTGTGCTGTCTAAATAATATTTTGCTTTTACAGTGTACTTTTTACTAAGCTCATTTCTGTCTCGTACAGTTACCGAAGTTATTGTTTCTCCAACCTTGTCTACGCTTTCAAGCTGGGTGTTAAACAATAATTTACCTTTGTTATAGCTGCTTAGTCTGCTTTTTAAATAGCTATCTATGCTGGCAGGTAAGTCTCCTGGGCCGGTTGTGGCGTTACCAACATATGGGCCAATTGTAGAAACAGAATTTAACTTCATGTTCTCTAAAATTTCATTATAAATACCAGATTTTTGAAAGTTTTTATTATTCTGATCTAAAGTTGAAACACCTTGAATAGTAGCTTGCCCGCCAAGCCAATTTGTAGCTTCAGACAGAACAAAACTATTGTTGTCTTTAGTTGCTTGAATAGCAGCTGATGCGCCACCAAGGCCACCACCTAAAATAAACATATCAACTTGCACTTCTGTAGGTGTTGTTGCGCCAAAAAATTTACCATCAGATCTGAAATATAAAAAGCCACCAAGTGAACCTAAAATTACAATTGCTGCAATACCCCAAGTTATTTTGTTTTTTAGAATTTGGTTGGCCTTTTCACGTAGGTTTTTGGTATCAAATTTTTGGCTTGCAAGCTTCGCCGCTACAGGGGTTTGTTCTGGTGTTTCACTACCCCGAAACCTATCGGTTTCACCCCTTACCAGGGGTACTTTAGCTTCGCTTGAAACCGAAGAATCTAGATTGTTACCTTCGGTGTTGTAGTCTGATAATTCGGCTTGGGTTTGGGCGTCTTTGGCTTTAATGTCTGAAAACATATTTGGTTTTTGGTTCAAGTCTGACATATTGTATTGTTTGGTGTTATTGTTTATGTGGGAAAAAAATATCCTTATTTTATATTCGTTGTAGGGGAAGGATTTATCCTCCTGTGCTTTTGGTTTATTGTAAAACACACCCCGAGCCTTCGGCCCACCCCTCTCTAGAGGGGACTTTGCCATCCTTTGTTGCTAATGTTTGGCTTTGGATTGTTTTTAGACTTTTACTTCTTAACAAATTCATATAAATCTGTGTCTTTTTGGGTAATTTGATATTGGTTTTTTATATTGTCTAGCTGGCCAGCGGTGTAATAAGAAATGCTGTCTACACCAATGGGTTGGTTGTCTACTTTTGTTAGTTTTACTAAATAATTTCCCTTTTCTAAATTTAAGTTTTCGGCCAAATTGTAATATTTAAAATTGTTTAAAACTACATCGTCTTGGCTGTTAACATAGTTTGCTTCATCTATTAAATCTTGCTTAGTTTGGTATTTAATATTGTTTTCCTCATCGTAAATAGTAAATTCAACTTTAGCATTAGCAGCTCTGGCCCTAACATCTATAGAATAACTACCATTGTCTTTCACAGAAAAATTATAGTTTAAAGTGTCATCTTTGTTATCTATAAATAATATTTCTCTGCCCAAGGCGTTGTATGTTCCAGGGTTTATAGAATTTAAAGTGTTATAAATATTAACTTTAGTAGATTGTGAAGTGGCAATCATACTAAAAATATTGGAGATGAAATCGTTGGTAGATTGTACTGTTTTGCTGAACGGGGTTAACCTAGAATTATAGTCTAAGATAGATTTATTGCACAAAATATTTAAGTCTTCAATTGTTTTTTCAACATTGCCTAAAACATCAAATTTTTGCTCTGTACAAATTCTTTTAGATATATTGTATACACTGTTGTCTGGGTAATCGACCATGTTTTTTGTTAAACTGTCTTTAACATTTTGCCAATCGTCATTTAAAAATAGCAAAGTTTTTTCAGGAACATATTCTTTATTAATTTTTATTAAATCAAAATATTCACCAGAAACTACCTTTGTAGCTAAACCTTGGCTAACAATTTCGTCTGTACCATCTTTTAAATTTTGCTCTATATCATTTAAATTGCTATAACCATCTTTAATTTTTTGGGTCTTATTTACTAATACGTATTCAATATCTTTATTTCTTAGAAAATTAAACCAATCTAAGTTTTCCTTGGCTGATAAATAAAGTAAGAAATAGTTATTTTTATACTCAATGTCTGCACTTAATCCGTAATACTGGCCGGGATAATTTAGGTAATACAAAAAGAATTTATCTATAACTCTTATTTGATTTCCATTTACATCAGATGTGACTCTAAATGGAGCTTCTGTAGTGGGTAAAATTATAACTTTTCCACCATCCTTGCTATTAGCTAGATATTCTTTAATATCTTTTAAATCTTGAGGAACTGTGTAGTTGCTGAAAAATCCATTGTAGTTTCCTGTAAATAAAGTTTCAGAAACATTTGCTCCATAAAAAAAAGGCAGCATTAGAATTGTTCCAATTAAAACTAAAATTGTGTGTTTAAAAATGGTTTGGTTGAAATTATAAAACTTGTTTAAATTTTGCAAAATTATAACACTAAATATGCCAAAACCAATAGACACCATTAATTCGTAAATAAACAAGAATCTGTGTGGAAAACGTAAAACTAAAAAGAAAGTAGAAATTAACTGAATTAAAGTATTATTAATAAAACTTGGACTGTTATTTAAAGCTGGTAAAATTTGAGCAGTTAAATTGTGTGCGGAGTAGGGGTTTTCAAAACCAAAAGCAAAAAATATTGCTACTGCTGAAATAATTATGACGGCAGAACTTAAGCTAAAAAGTTTTTTATTAGATTTGTATTTAAAAAGGCTGTATAAGAATATTGCAGGAATGGCTAAACTGTAAAAAATATTAAACAAACGGCTTTCTGGTGGACTAATTTGATAGTTGCCGTAGTAGTAAAAATCTAAAATGGAACCAGTTTGTAAAGATATAATTTGTAAAATATCGGAAGAGGCGTATCTAATTAAATTATTTGTAATAAAAACGTATTCTGAAACGCTAAATTTGTTAAATGTTGTTATGTAAATAAAGTAATAAGCAAGGTAAAAAGAGGCACTGCTAACAATGGCTGTTAAAATATAACCAGATTTAATTAGCTCTTGTTTCCAAAGACCTTTATATTTTAAAATATTTATAGTATTAGAAACCAAACTAAAGAACAATAAAATTCCACCAACAAAAACGGTTAAAATTACGTAATGAGTGGCAGGGTTAAAAACAGTAAGCAAAATTACAGCTATAACCGAAAAATTTCTTTCTTTCTTTGTTTGATTATTAAAGTTAAGTAACAAAATTATTAAGAAGCTAACCGCTAAGCTAAATAAACTAAATCCAAAAATTAAGGTATAGAAGTGGGTAATTTTGGCGTAAAGTAAAATGAAATAACTTAACATTGCCCCAACTAAAGAGGCAAGTATTATAAACTCTTTGGGTACAATGTTAAAATTTGCTAGTTGTCTACGCTCAGTGTGGGTTTGAGATTCTAAGTAAATTTTAGAGTTTTCAGAATGAAGCTCTGCACTGCTTTTGTTTAGTTTAGAAGAATTGCTATTAAATTTTGAATTATTAGTTTGAAAATGTGTATAATAGCTGGTATGCAGTTTAGGTAAAGTTTTGTGCGTCCTGCTACCAAGGCTATGTTCAACACCACTACTATCTGCTTCTATATTTTCATCTAACAGATTTTGTCTTCTATCAATTTTGAACAAATGTTTAAGCAACTTGTAAATTGCAGCATAAATTATGGTTAAGGAAGCGGCATTTAGCCCAACTAAACCAACAAGTGGTAAAGCTAAATAATACCTAGTCCAAGTAGTTAATAAAGAATACCTAACTCTAAATTCGTAGTTGTCTGTTAAAACTGAAAATGGGTTAAGCTGTTGGTCTATGTACTGAGTATTGAAATCTGTTATAGGTACCAATTCTTCTGGCCCAACCAATACATCTCCAGCTAAAATTTGTGGGTAGCTTGCTAATACTCCTCTAAAAATAAAGCTATTTAAAAGTACTCCAAACACAAAAACCCAAACATAGTGAGAAGTTAAAATTGTTTTTATGTTACGTTTAGCTGCCTTTTTAGTGAATAGCTTTTGTTTAAGGTTTTTGGCTGTTCTTATTACACCATTTTGCATTACCATTAACAACTCTTGGCCAGAGGGCATCTTCATTATTTCGCTCCATTTGTTGCCCAAAGCTTGAGCTGTGGAAGAGCTTTTACTTTCGCTTTGGGAATTATTAGAGATACCACTATTTTTTACAGACTCAATTCTATGAGACTGCGTTTCTTGTTCTGGTTTAGGAGAAGTATCTTTTTCTTGGTTGAACATACTATATTAAGGTCGGCTTAGTATTTAATTCATTTTTATAAACCTAGCTTATTTATAAGTTGGTCAAAATAATTTTTATCTTGGTTGTTCAGCTTCATGTATTGTTGTTGAATATGTTGTTTTGTTTCGGTGAAATATTCTTGAAGCAAGTTTATTTTTTTACCTAATTCTTCTGGTGTAAAAGCTTTGTTTACATCAACAGCAAAATCTTCAAGGCCAAGATAATTGGCCAAGCTAACAACTTTAGGGTCGTACATCAAAGGAATGGATGGAACGTTTAAGACCGTGGCAATAATTATAGCATGTAAGCGTTCGGCTATAATGAAGTCGCAAGATCTAATAATTTTAGCTAGGGCAGCCGAAGTTTTAGGGTTTTCTACCTTAATATTTAGGGCAGGGTTTGCATCTGCAAACTGGTTTAAAATTAACAAATCGTGATGGTTATTATAGCCAATTTGCATTGGAATTCCAATAATTTCAATTTCCTGATCTGTTCCACCTTTGTCTTTCTTCAACTGGGTTAAACATTGGCTTACATTTTCAAGTAAACTTGGCCACATTTCTGGCTTGGCAATATCTTTGTTTAGGTTTAAACCAATGGTTAAAGTAGCTTTATTAGAAGAAATATTGGCTATTCTCTTGTCTTCGCTTTGTACTAAAACACCAAAAGATTGCGGATCTCTAATAAACACAATATCTGGAACTACAATCACTCTTGTTTCTTTAATTCCAGCTTCTAAAACAATGGCTTTGCTGGCTTCATCTCTTAAACTAATTACATCAACTTGGCTTAAAATTAATTTAACTAAAAACCTGCCAAATTTAGTTTTTACAGGTCCAACCCCAATGTTGCTGGTTACTATAGTTTTTCTGGCAATAATATTAGCAAAAGTTACTATGCCCAAAATCATGAAAAGTGTAGAATAAGCCCATCTTCCGTAACTGGCGTATAGTTCTTTTAAAATGCTTCCACCAGCAAAAAAAACTACATCGCTTTTCCAAATTCTAAATGGTAATTTTAAAATTTCTTTGGTTGTATGAAAAACTTCCACGTCAAAATCTCCTCTAAATTCTTTGCTAAATCTTTGCAAAGTTTGTTCTGGGTTATAAGAATTTACTAAGTATTTATTTTGTTCGCCAAGGCTTTGTAAAAATGTTTCTAATAAAATTTCGTCTCCCCAGTTATCTTGCCCGTGGGTGCCAAGAAGTAAAATAGTTTTCTTATTTTTATTGTTTAAATTTTCAGGCATTGTATTTGTTAAATCTGGACCGGTCATATTCTATATAATCAAAATTAGGCAGCTAAAAGTTGTTTGTAAACTTGGTCAGTTTCAGTTGCAATTACAGTCCATAAGCGTTCATTTTTAAGTACTTTCAAATAGCTAATCATTTCCTGTGAATTTTTGTCTGCACTGAAGAACCAATCTACTTTATCTGCCAAGGCTTGAGGCTCTAAATTAAATAACCAATTGTCTTCTACTCGTTCTTTGAATGAACTGCTAGCTATAAATGGTTGCCCAAAACCAACGGCCATAGCCATAATTCCACTCATAGATTGAGGGGTTAAATATGGCAGAATTAACAAATCGGAAGCTCTGAAATAGGTTTCAATATCGTCGTTTTTTACAAAGCCAGGGGTTTGAATTCCAAGGTTTTTACAGTCTTCCATAATTTTATCTAGCCACGCCTGGTATCGTGGGTCGCCAGCTACGCGTTTTACTTTTCCGCCAGCAATAATTAATTGATAATCTTGTTTGTTTTCTAGTTTCTTAAAGCCTTCAATTAAAAGCTCAACTCCTTTGTAACCTGCTAAAAAGCCAAAGAACATTAATACTTTTTTATTTTCAGGAAGATTAAGTTTTTGCCTTGCATCAGTTTGTGTCATGCTCCAGCTTAAATTTTCTACGCCATGGGCAATGGTTACAACTTTTTTGGTGAAGTGGTACTCGTTTTTCAAAATATTTTTAAAGAAATCATCGTGTACAACAACTTTGTCTATAAATAGTAAAATGGTTAGTTGGAAGTAAAAATAGAATACAATTTTAGCTATCCATACAGGAATGTCTAAATTATTAGCCTGCATGAAGTTTTTATTAATTAATTTCGGACTAAAAATTTCGTGGAACGTTGATACAATTCTCCTCCTTAAAACAATTCTAATTAAAAACAAAAGCCATGGAATTAAAATAATACTTAGTAAACCACCAAACATGTTAAATTCATGTTGCAAGTGAACTACTTTAATTTGTTTGTTTCGCCTTAAATAATTAAAAATTGGTAACCAAAACATTAAACTACCCCTATGCCAAATTTCTTCTACTAAAACCCCATCAAACTCAAAACTATTTTCACCATCGCCATTGTCTTGTTCAGTTTTTATATTAGAAAGAACTACTTGCTTTGCTCTTTGTTCTGGTTCAAACCCGTCTATTAAGTTTTTGGTATAACCTGCTAAAGCACTAAAATTTGAATGTTTTTGACCTAAACTTGGGTAGGTAACTATGTGTGCAATTTCCACATTTTTTCGTAATTCAGAAACATTGTCTGAAGCTTTTTGATTAACCATTGTGTGCTTGTTATTTTGATAAGTTAACCTATTAAAATTAGCTTTAGTCAAGATTGTATTACAAGACAGATTTGTTTTAGCAAATTGTTATATCGCTTGACTTGCTTCAGCCTTTTGCTTTGTATTAAAAAGATGTAGAGTTAGTGAACAAAAGTGCCTAGAACTAAAAGCCTTGCTGATTTATGGATTGAGAAGCTTCGTAGCCTTCCTAATCAAGAGTTGATTTGCGTTTTGGATTTAGTTCCAAATGCCTACGATTCTCGAACTGTTGAGTCATTTGCTAGAAATATTTCTAAAAATCCCCACTATATTTTAGATGTAGAGTTTGAGCCACGACCTCCAAGAGTTTACATTTCTTCAATCGACGGTTTTTTCTCACCAGATCTGGAAGAAATTTTATCTCAGCTAGTTCCAAGTCTGCACCCAGTTTCAAGTATTTATATCTATAAACATGCCTGCTCATTGAAATCGGCTTCATTAGATTACTCAGAATTAATTCATGAAGATGGTTCTAGTGAACTAGCCACCTACTTAATAGAATTTTGCAGTCAATGGTGGCCTGATATCAACCTAGAAATCATTGAATATTAATTTCATTTTCAACAAAACAAATGCCCCAAAAATTACAATATTGTAATCTGGGGAATTTTTCTTTTATAAAGTTTATTACTTTGTCTTTTCTTCCAAACCAACAAAATTTGCTACTGTGTAAAGCGGTCTATTTAAAACTTCAATAAAAATTCTTCCCACGTATTCGCCAATAATTCCTAGCATAAACATTTGTATTCCACCCATAAAAATTATTATTAATAAAATGCTGCCCCAAGCCGAAAGCTCGCCTTTAAAAAATATGGCATACACAAAATAGGTTACCATGGCCAATAAGCTGGAGGTGGAAATTAAAATACCAAAAAAGCTAATAAATCTTATTGGGAACAAAGAAAAAGACGTAATTCCATCCATGGCTAGCTTTAAACTTTTGGTGAAATTATAACTCGGTTCGCCATTTAATCTTGGGGCTCTAACAAATTGTACGGCAGTTTGCTTGAACCCTATTAAAGAAGAAATAGCTCTTAAATATCTAGATTTTTCTTTGTATTTTCTCATTTCTAAATTAACTCTTCGGCTTAGAAGTCTGAAGTCTCCTGTATCTACTGGAATATCTACACTGGCAATACTTTTTAATAATCTGTAAAAAACAAACCCGAATAGTTGTTTGGTAAAACTAGATTTATATTTTGAACGTTGAGCGTAAACCACATCAAAACCTTCTTCATACTTTTGAACTAATTCTAAACAAACCTCTGGCGGATCTTGTAAGTCGGTGTCCATTATAATTACAGCATCTCCTTCAGCGTAATCTTGTGCTGCAGTTACAGCAATTTGGTGTCCATAATTTTTACTAAAGTTAATAATTTTAACTTGCTCAGGGTCTTTTTTATGCAAATCTTGCATTTCCTTAAAAGAATTGTCGGTGCTAAAATCGTTTACAAAAATTAATTCAAAAGAATATTTAGGAAGGTCTTTTTTTAGCTTAATTATTCTATTGTAAAGTATTTTAATATTATCTTCCTCGTTATGAACAGGTAAAATAAAAGAAATAAGAGGCATTGCTGTGGTTTTATGTTTAACTAAGAATACGTCACAAATATGCTTATGTCAAAACAAATTTTGCTTGACAGGTTGGTTTTTGTGCCTCTTTATTCTTTAAAAATGTCCTTATTTTATGAACAAAATAGATAACAATTTAGAACAAGTTTCATTAGAGAAAGAAGAACAAATCAATAAAAAAGCAAAAAGCAATTTAATTGCCGATTTCGTAGATTTTATAAAAAAATACGGCGTAGTTGGTTTGGCAATTGGTGTTGTTATTGGTCAGGCTGTAACAAAATTAGTTAATTCTTTAGTAGATAATATTATTAATAAAATTTTAGCTAAGTTTATTGGTTTAGTAGATTTAAGTAATTTTAGCCCTTACGATATAAAAGTTGGTTCATTTATAACCGATTTAATTAACTTCGTAATTATTACTTTTGTGGTGTATTTATCAATTCGCTTCTTTATAATTAAATTTTTAGGCGAGGAAGAAAGAACAAAATTAAACCTAGAGAGTCCTTCTAAATAATTTATTGCTTTGACAACACTTTCAACTGTAAATAACACTACATTAAATGTACTTATTCATCCATGGCACAGCAGCAACTAGCAGTTTTTGGATTCCTCAAATAAGAGGAATTTTAAACTTAGACGAAACATACTCAGATGCTTCTATTTTAGAAACTTTTACTTTGTCCTTGCCTGGGCATCCTAATAATGACAAAACTTTTTCGTTAGAAGATACAAACAAATTAATTGAAGAAAACTTTTTACCTAAGTTAGCGTTACAACAGAAATTAGCTAATAAATTAATTCTTACGGGTAAGCCAGAAGTAGTTTCAGCCTTAAGATTAGATAAAATTGTATTAGTAGGTCATTCAGTAGGGGGAGTTATAGCCTTAAATTTCGCAATGAAAATGCCAAATTTGGTTGAAAAGATAGTTTTAATTTCTACGCCGAATAGATTCAATTCAGGTTTAATTAATTCACTTAACTGGTTTTACAAGAATTTAATTTTTACTAGATCGGAAAAAACTTTAAAAAGAATTCAGAAAATAGTAGGTTCTATTAGATGGAAAACAGCCTTGCAAATTTTTATAGAAAACCCCAAAAGAAAAGGTTTTAACAGTTGTATGAAAATTGTTCAAGCTCATAACTTTGAGAAAGAATTTAGAAAGCTAACCTTAGAAGATCAGTTAAAGCTTATTAAAATTCCAATTTTAGCTATTTCAGGTCAAACTGATTTGCTGGCTACAGTTAGTGAGGTACAAAAATTAGGCATAGTAATTGAAAGTTATGCTGATGTAGCTAAAAGTAAAAAAACTATTATCGATTTAAATAATACTTCTGCAACTCCAACTTTCCATTATAAAATGTACAAAGGTGTGGGACATAATACTATGGATGAAGATTTGGTTAGTTTCATCTACGATTTCCGAGAGTTTTTGAAGGTTTAAGGGGGGGGGTAAAATATTTATAAAATTCTAACTTTTGAAGCTCAAGTTGCTTCATTTGTTTTTTCTAGGGAAATTTTTATGCCGAGATAATCACTTAGCACTATTTTATGGCTTAGACCTTCGGGTCAAAACTAACGCTAAGACAAGCTCAGCTCGCACCAGCCTTTTTGAAACAAGTTCAGGGGGACAGCTATCAACACTTTGCTTTAATTACCTTTTCAACTCCAAAACCTTTTTGTCTTTGCTTACAACGAAAACTTTTATATTATCTAATTTAGACTGTATAATTTCGTAGAAAGCCTGAAACTTAGATTGGTCGACTTGTCTAATTTTGGTACTAAATTCTTGGTAGGTTTCCAAAGTTCCGTAACTACGCAAAGTGCCATATGTATGGTTAATTTCTGTGGCAATTTTATCTAAGGCCAAGTCTTGTCTTTTGCTTAAAATAGCTTTGAATTCTTCAAATTTACTAGGTTTAAAATTATTTTCAAAATCACTGAATACTTTAACAACTTCATCAATTATAGTGTTTACATATTGCAATTCACAAGAAAGCTGAAGTACAATTTTGTCTAAATCTTTTTCATAGCTGCTAGAAAAACCATAAACTAAACCAAGCTCGTCACGTAGTTTATCGTATAAAATTCCTCCATATCTAAAATACAAATTGGTTAAATATGGTAAAATTGGTCTGTTCTCAAAATTAATTGGTACGTCTAAAGCTATTGTTACTTCTGCATGTTCGTGGGCAATGTCACTTTGAAAGGTTTTAAAGCTGAACTCTTGCAAAGTATTTTTTGGCTTGTAATCTATTGCTTTCTTATCTTCCAAACTGCTTAAGTTTTTAATCCATTCCAAATTAGTTTTAGCTAAATATGCTTGAACTTTTTCTACAATTCTTTTTTCATCAATTCCTCCTCCTGTAGCTTTAATAACCAAGTGGCTTTGTTTAGTTGCTTGTTCGTAAAGTTCAAAAAAGTTTTCTAATTTTGTTGTGGCCACAATTTTTTCATCACCTAAAACTTGGTGATTGGCTATACTGTTTGGAGTGAATATTTGGTTGTTTACATCAAAATATAATTTGTAATTAGGGTCACCTCGACGTTCGCTAATTTCGCGTAATACAATTTCCTTCTCCCTGTTTAAATCTTCTTCAACAAAATTTGGGTTTAAACTTGTTTCCAATAAAATATCCAACATAGTTTCAAAATCAGAGTGGTGAGAAGTGCCATCAAAACCCATGTTTAAAGGTGAAGTAAATGCATTTAAACTTAAGTTGTTTTTGAAAGCATAATCTTTAAGTTCATTGAAATTTAGCTGGTGGGTTCTGGCTACGACACAGTGTTCCATTAAATGTCTTCTTCCTAAATTATTTTTATCTTCAAACCAACTACCTCCGCTTGTTAAAATAATATCCAGTTGGCTTTCTTGCCTGTTCATACTGTGGGTTAGCAAATGCACAGTAGGGGTTATTTGTAAATAGTTCACCAGCTTATGTTCTAAAACTTTTTATAGCTTGTAAAGAAAATATGCCAAATAAATCATAAATTGAGGCGAAGCTTGGTAGCGACGAAGCTTGCGAGCAAAAGTCTTTGGGATCCAATCATAATATTAGCGAAGTTTACGAGCCATACACACTAAAAATTCAATCATCGAATTTCCTATATTTAGGATTAAAACAATCCAGTTTCCATTTTAAAGGATTTTCTAAAATATATTTTTTTATAGAATATAGCTCTTTCTCATTTCGAATAATTTTTTCATAAAATGAAGTTTGCCAATCTAATTCAAGAGCTTCTTTTCTGCACATTGTTAGAGACATAGATTTTATTGTGCTCAAAATTTGGCCAAATGCTACTGGTTTATTAGAGCTTTTGTATTGGGGTGATGATAAGCTTAAAATAAGTATAAAATGAATGTGATTTGGCATTATAACATAATCTGACACTGAAACACCAATGAACATATTGTTTATATACTGTAGGCTAGTCTCTATGCTTTCACCAATTTTGGTTAATTTTACTAAGGGTGCGTTATGAAAATGTGATTTGTTGTTATCGATGTAGGAATTATGTGTTTGAATTTCTAATGTTGATGGCTCGCAAGCTTCGCTAATATTGTGATTGGATCCCAAAGACTTTGGCTCGCAAGCTTCGCCGCTACAGGATGTCTCGTGATTTTGTTGATTTATAATTGAGGAAAATAAAGGTCTGCGAAATTTCTCACATATGGTAATAAAATAGTAGTTTGGTTGGGTGTAATTATATTTTTCAGTTCTAACATTTTTTCTGATAAACATATACCTTGAAATTGAATTTTTACTAATAAGCCAATTAATGACTAAAAAATAATTGTTCAACTATTGGACAACCCTGTAGCGGCGAAGCTTGCGAGCCATCAACGTTAAAAATCCAACATGATAATTTTTTAACCGATAAGGCGAAACCTTCAACTTCTTTCAACTTTTAATGGGCATAGATAAAACCCACAATCTTTGAGCCAAATATACTCCCACTTTCCACCAAAATTTTGCCCTTTTGCCCGAACATGAAAATTGGTGTATAATATAAGTATAATTACCAGAACTTGTGAATATAAAAGTAAATTTAAGAAAGAGAGTACACAAAACTTTTGCCCAAATTAAGTCTGCAAAATTGTTAGGCTTAACAAAGATTTCCAGTTTATTAATGTTAGGTTTGTTAGTTGTCTCTTTTTTTGGTGGAGGAGTGTTAGTTTTGGGGCAGAATATAGGAACTTCAATTGATAGTTTACCTGATACAACTCAATCAAGCTTCAGAGCCTACCCAACATACGATGTTTCTGTTAATAAGGATAATAACAAGACTTGGAATCAAAACCCTAACTTTGCTCAGGTTGAGTGTTACGGTACAGTGTGTAGAATACCTAAAAACGATGGAGGTTATCAATATGCTACAGGTTGTTTAAACGTAGGCACTACAGGTCTTGGAGGTGTTACAAGTGGGAGTGGTACGAAAGTTCAATGTGCATCAGAAATAAATACTTCATTTAGTACTAACAACCCAACAGTTGGTGAGTTAAAACAGGCCACCACCACTGTAATTAATGAAATTACATCCACAGTTGATCTTAGCTGGTCAAGCCAAGAGGTTTTTACTGATATTGTAGAAGGTGAAGGAGGAACCACATTTTCTGGGGGTAAAAAAGTTACAGCGGAATGTTCAATTATAAATAAAGATCAAGGAACTAAAGTTTGTAGAGTGAAGAATTCTGACAATACTTACAAGTATTATTATTCATGTACCGACAGAGGAAATACTGCTCAAGGTGGAAAAGATTTTTCTTGTGGCAAGACATCTACATTTACGGGTGATGCAAAAAAAATATCTGATTTGGGTTTAAGTGCTACAGATCTGACTGTAGCTAGTGTTGATGCCAAGCTAGCCGGAGAAACACCAAAAGAAGTTACTAACCCACTAAACGAACTAATAAAAGTTCTGTTAGACTTCGTGGCAGCTATAGTTTTAATTTTCGTCTACTTGGCAAGTTGGTTTGCAACTCTAGTTTTGTGGATGGTGTCCTTCGTGTTTCTAGTTATTGTTCAAATTAACCCAGCCAGCTCTGAATTTTTAAGCGTGGCTACTGAACCTTGGCAAATTGTGGTTTCCATAGCTAACTTACTTATTTTATTTTCTTTTATATACCTTGGTTTTGGCTATTTATTGGGTGTTAAAAGCATTACTAAAAACAATAAATGGGAAAGCTTTGTAACTAATATTTTAATTATTGGTGTTACTGTTAACTTAAGTTTGTTTGCCTGCGCTGCTTTTATTAATTTTACACACGGTATTGGTGATACTTTTATAGGAGCCTATACAACAACATCGGGCAGAACTAAAAGCGATGCAATTATCGGTGATTTCATGAGCAATATTAAACAATTGTCTTACATCAGATGTGGAGCCGTGAATGTTACAGAGGGCGGAAAGCCTGCCACTGGAGGTAAAGAGTGCGATACAAATCAATTTGGTGAAATTGGTAGACTTGGTGGAACTGTTGGGGGAGGACTTAATGTTGGATTTAACCTATTTGCAAGTTTGTTTGGTAAAAAAGCTGGTGGTACTGTGGCCATTACTTCTGGGGAAATAGTTTACTTAATTGTTATAATTTACGCTATAATGCAAATGTGGAGGGCTATGTTTTTGGCCTTGTTGCGCGTGGTAGGCTTGTGGCTTTTAATGGTAGCTTCACCGTTGGCTTTAGTTGCATTCTTCTCGCCAATAGACCAGTTAAAGAAGCTAGCTAAAGAATGGTGGGAAAACTTTTCTTCATTAGCTTTTTTCTATCCAATTTTCATTTTTGCTTTAATTTTAGTTGGTAGGGTATCATCGGCTTTTTCAGCTGCGGCTAATTCAAATATTAAAAAACTCACAAATACGGCTAATGGTTTAGATGCAAATGGAGTTTTGGTAAATGCTCAAGGCACTGATCAGGGTACTGCACAGCTGGTAACAACATTGGCATTGTACGTAGCAGTTGCTTTTGCTTCGGTTTACATGCTTGGTTTATTAACCAGCAATTACAAAAAAATGCTAGATGCTATCAAAGCTGGAATAAAATCTGCAACTTCAGCAATTGGTAATGTAGTTAGTAAAGTTGGCGATGCTGGTAGGCTAGGGGCTATGGCTGCTGGCGCGGTTGCTCCAGGTATAGCAGGTAAATTAAGACTTCAAGAAAGGCTGGCTGGTTTGAAAGATGAATTAAGATATTCAAGTAGAACTGCTAAAATAGAGGCGCGTGCAAACTCTCTACCTGCTGGTGCAATGAAAACAAGTTTAAATAATATTGTTGCACAAAGAAGAGCAAATGCTGCCGTTAATTTAAAGGCCATGGCTGATAAGAGAGCAGCTAAATTTGCTGCGGGAAGAACTGCACTTAAAGACAAATTTGAAGGTTGGGGTAACAATTTTGAACGCTGGACAAATAAAGATTGGACGGAAGGTGCTAAAGGCATTTTAGGTGCTAGTGAAGCCGCTAAAAAAGCTAGAATTGCAGGGTATAAAGAATCGGACAGGTTTAGGAATGAAGTAAGAATGAGGAAAGCAGGCTTTAGCGAACAAGCAGATTTGATATACGGAAATAAAGCTAAGTTACGAGGTCTAGACGCCAGTGATATTGCAGGTTTTGAAAAAGCAAATCCAAATTGGGTGCGAGACAAGAGCAAGGAATATGAAAAGCTTGCCTATGATAAATCTTTGGGAAATGATGCTAAAATTCCTAGAAGTAAATTGGCCTCTAAAGGAATAAAACTTGCTGACAAAGCTAAGGGTAAATTATCTAATCTTTCAGCTAGTGAGCAGTCTCAATTTGTAGATTATGTTAAGGATGGTATTGAAATTGGAGATGTAAGACAACAGTTTATTGGCAGTAAGAACATGACTAGTTTAATTCAAGAAGCTATGGATTCTGACAATGTTTTAGATAGTGGATTAAAAGACAGAGTTAAAAAAGTTGTTCCGGTTTTTGTTGGAAATCAAGCTGAAAGAAATGCAGCAGTAAGAAAATCTGCTAGTTCGGCTGAAGCTTTAAAAGAGATGGATGGTAGTTGGCTTGCTGCTCATCCAGAGGAGGCTAAAGAGTTTTACGATACAAGGGTGGGCATTGTTGGAAAAGAGAAAGCAACCGAGGAAATGGTGCAGTATGCAGGTTTGAAAGGTGGATTTAGCCAATTCGTAGATTCAACAGTAAAAAAAGATATATTAACTGGCATGGGTGTAGATTTGAATTCAGAAGCGGGTAAAGCCTTTGCAGAAAAAACTGATGCTGCCCTGAGAGGGTCTTCAAGCAAAATTGATGAAGCCTATTTAGTTGGTAAAATTATTGAAGATAAGAATGCTAATAATGGAGTTTTTAATCCAGCTGATTATTCACGCCATCTAGAAAGTTACATGAAGAAAAACATTGGTGCCAGCACTGTTGCTGAGGCAAAAGATAAGAATGCTATAGCAGCAAATCTAAACCTACCAGTTGGATCTACTGATGCGCAAATTATTGATGCAATAAAAAATAATGGTCAGTTTAAAGGTGTAAATGTAAGTGGGGCAAACGATGCTGAAACATTAAAAATTTATCAAGCTGCCATGGCAAGAAATGTTGAAAATTTAACTCAAACTAAGGAGGTAATGAAAGATCAGTATGCAAGAGTAGCCGACCAAATTTATGATGCTAAAAGCAAAGCCAACAACGAGTCCACATTGGAAGTTGAAGCTAGAAAAGAAATGAAAGACCTGGAGCTTAGATTAAGATCTAATACTGTTACAAACATTACCGAAAGAGATGTTCAAAAGCAGGCAGCTTTAGAGCTTATGAAAGATAAGATAGACGACATTAAAACTGGAGAAGTGACAGTGGGTGGTACAGTAATGAATTTAGATTTAACAACTTCAGCGCAAAAAGATTTAATTAAAGGTCTTCGTAAATACGCCGCCGCTAGCCCAGCTGATAGAGCTACTGAACACGCTGCTTTAGTAGCAAAGTATTCTGGTAACGCCGCTGCAACTTCTTACATTAACGATATAAACAGTAATTTTACAATAGAAAGAGATAATAAAAGCACAGAAATAGTAGATAAAGCTAGGTCTAAAGCAACCACATCCGGAGGAGGTGTGAGTGCTTCAAAGCTTGCAGAGTTTGCTAGAACTATTACTTTGGAAAACTCGAGGGCAATTGAAAGCGCAAATAAAAAAGCTTTAGACGGCCTACCTAACGCTGTAAAAGAAGTTGAACTTATTTTCAACAAAGCAAAACCAAATTAATATAAATACCTTAACATATGAACCCAAATAATCAAGATGATAATGCATCTCAATTTGTTGACACTAATCAAACATCTAGTGGTTTTACACCTGCTACGGCAAGTTTTAATTCGACCAATGCAGGTATTGCCAATCTTTCACCCGATGCAATAGAAGACATGGAAGTAGACAAAGCCCAAGTTATAAATGATAATCTTAATTTAAAATTGGGTCTTTCCTTGCCACCTGCAATAACTCAAGATGAAATTCCCTTGTATAATTCTTTCTTCGATTTAATGAGGAATATGTATAAATGGGAAATGCTGTCTGATGAAGAAATTGACATTTATTATAAGAGATTCATTCCTACTACTGTTGAAGAAAAACAACAAATAAATAGTGATTTAGACAGATTATATAGAACAAAATTAAGTGAAAACTTAGTTATTCAGCAATATTTAGATGAAGAGGAAAACTTCCAAGAATGGCAAGATTTATTTGATAGCTTAGACCCTGTTTCGCAAGAAAAGTTAATTTATTATATTCAAACTAATCAGGAAATGCCGAAAGAACTGCTAGAAAAAGTTGTTGAAGAAGAAAGAAAGGCTATGGAAATAGGTGTAGATGGAGAACCTGATTTAATTATAGACGAAGAAACCGAGGCCTACGCCAAGAAGAATTTAGAAAAGGTATTGAATCGTCGTGGTTTTTCTGCCTCAACTTTAACTTCTAAAGATGTTAGCGAGCTTGTAAATGCACGTAATTCTCAGCCAGCACAAATTCCAGTTAGGCCAAATATTCCACCAGTAAGAGTTCCTAACAGAACAGCAAATGCTCAATTTGTTCAACCAAATTCTGAAACTTTCCCGGTTCAAGAAATTCAACCAACTGCAAATTTCCAGCCCAACATTCAACAGTCTATGCAAGCTCAATCTAGCTATCAAAATAACCAAGTACAAAATGGTTTTAGTCCACAGTTTCAGCAAGTAAATTTGCCTAATATTCAAGTGCCAGTTCAACAGAATATGCCTGTTCAGCCAAATCCACAGGCTGCACCAATACAACAAAACATTCCGCCAAGCTATCCTACGTCTTACCCTCAATTTAATAATGCCGATGCCTCAACAGCACAAAGACCTATTAACACACTCCCAAAACCAATTGCAGGTTTAAACAGACCACCCAAAGGTTTAGATGATTTATTAGGAAATCATAAATAGGAATCTTGTGGTGGCGAAGCTTGCGAGCCATTAACCTTAAAAATCCAATTACTTAATTTTCAGACCCCAAGAGATTAAGTTTATAATTTAAGCCCGGTCCGTAAGAGCCTTTAAGCGAATCAATTAAAACTAAAAACTTTGAAATGCGTGTAGAGGCGAGCCTGTCTCGCCACCCACTAAATTTAATGTAACAAGCATATTTCCAAGAAACGCCCCGTCAAATACTGCAAATTTGCCACCCCTAAAAAAAGTATTATTATTTGCACAATATCAGTAATCTTGACAAAGCATGCCTATTCCAGATTAATTATAAGGCATGGCGGCGTAGCTCAGTTGGTTAGAGCGCAGGACTCATAAGCCTGAGGTCGGTGGTTCGATCCCACTCGCCGCTACCAAAATAAAAACAAAATATAAAATTTAAATTTTTTAAACTTTGACATTGGTAGGTTATCATTTTATGTTCTTGCTATAGAATATTATATGGAAAATAACACCCCAAATTCGCTAAATAATAATTTAACTTGGAATTTTAAATCACTTTTCAGTTCCGATTCTGACCCTAAAATTCAACAAAATCTAGATGCATGTTTAGAAAAAGCTAAGCAATTTAACTTGAATTGGATTAACAGAACAGACTATCTAGAAAACCCTAGCGTGCTTAAATTAGCATTAGATGAATACTTAAACTACGAAGAAGAATACGGCTCTTTTGCTGGTTATTATTACCTTTCTTTACGCTTAGACCAAGAGCAAAACAATACAGAATTAAGATCCAAAAATAGCAAGGCTGAAGACATTTCTAAGGATATTTCTAATTTGCTACAATTTTTCCCAATTAGAATTTCTAAAATAGAGTTAGAAAATCAAGAAAAGTTTCTAAAAGCTACAGAGTTGTCAGATTATCATCATTTTCTTTCTAGACTTTTTGAAGAAGCTAAGCACGTTTTAAGTGAAGAGGCTGAAAAGGTTTTAACAATGCAGCGAAGCATTTCCTATACCAATTGGGTTGAAATGACAGATAAATTCTTGAACACAACGGAGGCTGAAATTTTGGTTAATGGTGAAAACAAAACAGTTACTTTTAATGAATTGTTTGGTTTTATTAGCGATCTTAACATAGAAACTAGAACTTCTGCCGTAAAAGCTTTGAACAAAATATTGGAAACTAACCTAGATGTTGCCGAAAATGAAATGAACGCCGTTCTTGGTTACAGAAAAAATATGGATGCTTTGCGTGGTTATTCCAGGCCAGACCAATCTAGGCATTTGTCGGATGATGTGCCTTCAGATGTTGTAGATGCTTTGGTTGGTGGGGTGACTGAGCATTTTAGTATACCCAACCGTTATTACGAATTTAAGGCTAAATTAATGGGTCAGGAAAAGCTGGCCTATCATGAAAGAAATGTTCCTTACGGAAAATTAGATAAAAAATATTCTTGGGAAGAATCGGTTGAATTAGTTAGATCAGTTTTCGCCAAACTAGACCCAGAGTTTCTGGAAATTTTTGAAAATATGTTAAAGAATGGACAGTTTGATGTTCTTCCTAGAAGCGGCAAGGCAGGCGGAGCATATTGTACATCCGGGTCAGCTAAAGTGCCAGTTTACGTTTTGCTAAACCATACCAATAAGTTAAACGACGTTTTAACCTTGTCTCATGAGATGGGCCATGCAATTCACCATCATTTGTTCAACAAAAACCAAAATGCCTTAAACAGAGACGGATCTATGTTCACAGCAGAGGTTTCTTCTACTTTTATGGAAGATTTTGTATTGAAAAATATATTAGAAAATGCAGATGAGGAACTGCGTTTGGCCATTATGATGAATAAGCTAAATGACGACGTTAGTACAATTTTTAGACAAGTTGCCTGCTATAATTTTGAGAGCGATCTTCATTCTGCTTACAAAGAAAAAGGCTATTTATCTAAGCAAGAATTTGGCGAAATTTTTACGAAAAACATGTCTAATTATATGGGAGATTTTGTAGGTCAAGACGAGGGAAGTCAGAATTGGTGGGTATACTGGAGCCACATTCGCAGTTATTTCTATGTTTACTCTTACGCAAGTGGTCTTTTAATTTCTAAGTTTATGCAGGCACAATTTGAAAAAGATAATGGCTATATTTTACAAGTTAAACAGTTTATGTCTGCTGGTTCTTCCAAATCTCCAGTTGATTTGTTTGCCGATCTAGGGGTTGATATTCACAATAAGCAATTTTGGTCTGAATCTGTTCAAAGCACGCAAAAACTTTTAGAAGAAACCATAGCGCTGGCAAAAAAGTTGGGTAAAATTTAGAATTAAATTGTAATCTGTTTTACTGAGGGCTCGAAAGTTAACGGTCAGTGAATGGCTTCAACTCTAAAGTTCAGGCTCGTATACGTTAAACTATTCCATGACGTTCTCCCATTTCACTCCCCAAATAAATAAATAAGCCATTTTTCAACGTTGCTATTGTTGTTTGCACTGGCGGAAGGAATGTAGCTATTTCCAGAACTATCGTTCACGTTTTCTAACAAGGATGTGTCTATGACTTCCTCACCTTTCTTCTTAAAGTTTAAATCTTGTTTGCTGTATTTTTCTTTATATAAATCACTGCTAAAATAATCTTTCTGATTTCTTGCATCGTTAGTTTGCTGTTGCAAAATTTGCAATTGTCTGTTTTCACTTTCAATTTTTTTGTTAATATCCCAAATTCTATAAAACTGCCAAATATTTGTTACAAGACCAGCCACTATTAAAATATGAACAGTTAGCTTTACAGCTGGAATTCTGAAGAAATTTTGTAAAGTCATAGCTTTGTAATTTAGGCCAAATTGATTTAATTTAAAGTATTCCAGATACAGTTTTGCTTGTGTATTTTACCTAAGAATTTCTATTTCTTTGGCTAATTGGAACAAGTTTGCTTCGCTTAATTCTGGGCCTAATAATTGGCATCCAGCTGGTAATTTAACCTCTTTCTCCAAGTCTGCTTTACTTTCCTTTTTTACTTCCTCGCCGTCCTCACCTTCATTAATTTCCTCAACATTAGAAGAGAAAAGACCTAAAGGAACTGCAAGACCAGGAATTAAAATTGGATTAATTCCACATGTAAACACATCGGTTAAATACATACTTAATGGGTCTTCACTTTTTGCACCAATTAAAAATGGGAAATCTGTACTTACTGGGGTTAGCAAAACATCAACACTTTCAAAAGCTTTGGCAAAATCTTGTCTGGCTAATTCTCTTACTTTCATGGCTTGATTGTAAAAAGCATCGTAGTAACCAGCGCTAGAAGTATAAGTTCCTAGCATAATTCTACGCTTGGCTTCTTCCCCAAAAAAATTCTGTCTGTGCTGATAATACAAATTATCTTTGTTCTCAACTTTTTCATAGTTGGCGTATCTAATTCCATCGTACCTTTCTAAATTACTAGAAACTTCTACGGTTTGCAGTAAATAGTAAACCGAAATTGCATGTTGAATTGCAGGAATGCTAACTTCCACAAAGGTGTGGCCAGCATCTGCTAGTTTTTGCTTTGTTTCTTCTAAAGCGGCTACAATATTTGGATGAATTCCAGCTTTGTAAAATTCTTTTGGAAGGCCAATTTTTAAGGGCTTAGATGTTGAATATTGTTTGTCACTCTTCTTGTCATCAAGTTGAATTTTTTCAATACTTTCCAGCTGTTCTTGCAACTTAGTTGCTAAATCTTCAGAGTTAATACTAGTTTGATCTTTCTGATCTTTACCCATTAAAATTAAAGTAATTCTTAGTGCATCTTCGGTGTTGTTAGCTATAGGTCCGGGCTGCTCCATACTAGAGCTCATTGCCATTACGCCATACCTAGAAACCAATCCATATGTTGGCTTTAAACCTACGCAATCGCAAAAGCTAGCTGGTAATCTTATTGAACCTCCTGTGTCTGTTCCTATAGAAAATACAACCTGACCAGAACCTACACTAGCTGCAGCTCCGCCTGAAGATCCTCCAGGAACTCTGTTTTCATCAAAAGGGTTCGTAGTTATTGCATACGCCGAATTTTCGGTGCTGGCTCCGTGGGCAAATTCGTCCATGTTGCTTACACCAATACAAATTGCTCCAGCTTTTTCTAACTTCAAAAATAAAGTGGAAGAGTAGGGGGCAACAAAACCTTTTAACATAAGTGATGCTGCTGAAAAAACTTCACCCTGGGCCATGGTAATATCTTTTAAACAATAAGGAATGCCGAAAAGTGGATAATTTGCAACAAGATCTTCAAACCAGTTATCACCTTTGGCAATATATTCTTCCAAAATTTGATCAGCTTTGGTTGTTTCTGTAACTGCTAATTCTTCGGTATAACGTAAAATTGATTTAACCTTTTTATCTACTTCTTTAGATCTATTTAAAAAGAAATGAGTAACTTGAGAAGGCGTAGCTTTTTCTTCTTTATACAAATTCCATATTTCTTTAATGGTTGGTCTCTTGGAGATAGAAAACATAATTTTATTCAAACAAGCCAGTACAGTTTTGACAAGGGGTTAACTGCTTTGTTGCTTTTATCTTGACATTTGTTGTTAGTTTATTCTTTCTGAATTTTAATCTAGGTTTAATTTCAAAGTTAAAACTAGGTATAGATATTCTATAAAATTAAGGTTTGCGGAGGTTAGGACTGCAGACTTTAGCCCACCATTAGGTGGGTTTTTTGTTGGTTTAACTAAGATTTATTAGAAGATTTGGAAGAAGTTGGATATATATTTTTTGGGTGAAGGTGTCTTGAATTTAAAAAAATACTCAAATCTGTATTTTGCATGTTTCTGGCAATCATGTCTGATTATGATGACACAATAATGTTCAATTCTTGTGGCTATACTCATAGCGAAGAGGCAGCCGCACCTATTGGAATTTGTAAAATGGTGTATGGTACTTTTCTTTTTCTACAATTCTGAGATAAAAGTTAACGGGGAATGCGCTCGGCCTAAACTGGTTACTTGCCTTGTGGAAGTCTCACTCCACATTCAGACCCTGAAACAAGTTCGGGGTGACAATGCCTCAACATTCCGGGGAGGGATAAACTTGAATTACAAAGCACTTTTGGTTTTTGTTTGGCACTAACATTGACAAATAATATATTCTATTCCAGGCTGAATTTTAACGGCTAACATATACTTAGGTTCGCCACCTAACACATCTGTGCTTAAAGCTCAAATCCTTTTACTAGCAACTTTAGCTATTATAAACCCAATTTCAGTCTCAGCTAATACAATTAGCCAAGAATATTTACCAATTTCAGTGCGAAGTTATAATTCCTTAGCATCTGATTACACAACTTTGCAAAGTTATTATACTACGCAATCCCTTCCTTTAATTCAAGCTAAAATTGAAGAAGACAGACGCATTGCCGAAGAAAAACGCATTGCAGAAGAGCAAGAAAAACAAAAAGCCGAGCAAGCTAGAATTGCTAAAGAGAAAGCTGACAAAATAAAAGCTGCAGCTACTCTTTCAGCAAAAGCAAGTTCAACAAGTTTTGCCAGTTTCGATTACGAAAGTTTAATTCGTGAACGTTGCAATGAGCTAGGTTGCAATGCAGACCAAGTAATTAGGGTTATGTACTGCGAAAGCGGAGGGCGTGCTAATGCAGTAAACCGTGGTGGAAGTGGAGCTTCTGGTTTGTTCCAGTTTATGCCTAAAACTTTTGCTGCTAATGCAAAACGAATTGGTTTAGCTGACGCCAGTATCTGGGATCCAAAAGCTCAAATCTACGTTGCAACCTACATGTTTGCCAGAGGTCAAGCAGGTCAGTGGAGTTGCAAGTAAGAAATAAGTATATACTGTAGAGGAGGGCCTGTCCCTCCATTTTTTTGTTTTGAAAATTCTATAATTGATTTTACAAAGTGTGTGGCTCGCAAGCTTCGCCGCTACGGGTTTTATTTTAATTCGTCATTAAAATATAAAAAATTTCAGATGTGTATTACAAAAGTTATTCTTATACGGAAACACCCCGTCAAATTCTACGAATTTGCCACCCCTCTACAGAGCGGAATTTTTAACTTTGCGAGATATCCATTAGTTATATGATTTTTAGAGTTAATGGCTCGCAAGCTTCGCCGCTACAGGTTTAATTCAAATTTTCGCCCAATAAAAAAGTCTAGTTACCAAAGGTGATAACTAGAACGATAAGTTGTTATTTTATTCCCATGGGCTTGATAAATTGTATCTAAGCCAGAACGGTAAAGAAATTTTTAGTAATTACAACCGTTTCCATTTTGATAGGTTGTGGTTGAGGTGTTTAAACGCCAATCTCCAATCTTGCCAGAAACACTTGTAGTATTTCTAGTTCCTGTATTTGCACATACCCTAAAAGTAGGTCGTTGTTGCACTGGGGTTTGATTGTAGTAACCAGTGTTTCCAGAGTTTTGCCAAGTTGTTTGTGGCTGAGATACTTCATCTTGGCATTGATACCCATAAAGATTCGGGTGAACCTTGGTTCCTGCTCTATAGCAAATACCTATTGGTTTGCCGCTTGGAGTTTCTAGCAAAATCCAGCCTGATGAATTGTTGACGATTGGGTTACTAAATTTTCCCTTAAAGTATGCAGTCACATGGAAAAAATTGCAACCACCTCCAACTCGATATTCAGCGTCAAATGTTCTAGCAATTTTACAACGCTCAACAATTTGGGAATTCAGTGGAATGTAGTTTTGAGCAATTGCCCTTTCTGAAAAAGATAACTGAGAAACTAAGGTAGCTCCTCCAAATACTAACAAAGCTGGAAATAAACTCTTCATAATTCTAAACTCCTAAATTAACTCTTCTACCTCTATTATACTCATATTTTTGCAAAAATGTAAAGCCCCTTTCGGGGCCTTGTTTTGTTTTTAAACTAATTAAGTTTATTGAATACCTTCAACTAAGTTTCCAGATACCAAGCTTCCAATTACGTTTACAATTGCGAAAGCGGCGATGGCTAGAATTAAACCAACAACAGCGTTTCTAAAAATTGTACCTCCTTGTTTGGCTTTAGAACCACTTCCATCGTCAGTAACATATAGAAAACCACCGTATACTAAGAACAGTACAGCAATAGCTCCTAATATGTAAACTGCAAATCTGGCGATTGTTAAAATAATACCTGAAAGGCCTTCTTTGGAACCATCAATTTGAGTGTCTCCAATTAAAGGACAAGCGTTGCCTGTTGATCCTCCACATGTTGGAGCTAGTAAACTTTGTGCGGAAGCTGGAACAGCTGAAACAAAGGCGAAAAGTGCTAGAGCTAAAATGCTACCAGCTAAGAATTTTTTAATGATTGACATACAAACTTTGAACTTACATTTGTTTATAAGTTATAATTAAATATAATTCACATTTCTATAATATGCAAGTTTTTTTACTAGGTTCTTAACCGTTTATGCCAAACATAGCTAATTTACGGGGTTTTGCCTATAATTAAGTGTATAAAAAGTTGTTGTTTAGTTGTTTATAAATTGACAATTTATCAAGCTTTTAACTTGCTTAAGAGGTAAGGGCCTTTAGCTCATTTGGTAGAGCGCTTCCATGGCATGGAAGAGGTGAGCGGTTCAAACCCGCTAAGGTCCACCATACTTGTTTTGGTAGTAACAAAAACAGAAAATAGCTGATATATTCCAGATAAAGTGGCGGTTTGAAAACCATCTTTTTTACTATAAACTAGGAAGTTATCAAAAACCAATTTTAAAACCAAACGTTTAAGCTCTAAATTACCTTTAGACCAGATATTTCCTACATTTTGTATAAATTCTAAAACTAATTTTAAGCTGGTTTGAAAGTTTGGCTTGTTAGTATTTAAATTTTTTATTTGGTTTGTTAAATTTTCTTTTTCAATTTCAATTTCCTCTAACTTATTTTCATAGATGCTGATCACAGATTGCCTCTCGGTCTTAGATATTCTATCAATTATATTTCCAGACTCTAGTTTAATTGCATTTAGCTTCGTTTTAAGAGCCTTTTCGATTTTTGAGTTATCTGTATCTTGATTTTTCCAAACATCTTTTAAAATAGCCTCAGCTAAGTTTAATACATTTCCTTTGGGTGTTATTGTTTCTAAAATGGTTACAAATTCACTTTCAACATCTTCCCTTGAAATATTTTTGTTAAATTCATCGCAATACCTGTTCTTACAAACATAATAGGGATATTTTTTACTTCTTCCTGCAACCCAATTAGAGCACATTAAGTTTTGGCAAGTGGCACATTTTATAAAGTTTCTTAAAGGAAAGTCTGTAGCGTTGTCTGAGTGATATATTACCTTGGCCTTGCCTTTGATTAAACCTTGTATCTTCTCGTAGGTACTCCAATTAATTAACCCCTCATGCTTTGCTGGTCTTAAAGTTACTGTGTACCCATTTCCTCCTAAATAGCCAGCATAAACAGCACTTTTTAAAATTCCTCTTGCTCCTTCTGCGCTAATTTTTACACCGTGCTTGTTAAGATAATTGCAGAAATCAATTTGTGTTAAAATAATCTGATTTGAAAAGTTTTCCAATGCTTGTTTTATAACTGGTCCATAAGTTTCATCTATAACTAGTATTTTACCACTTCCAGTTTTATTCACTATTTTATAGCCAGTTGGTGCTTTACTTGTCCAATACCCAGATTCTAATCTGGCAACCATTTTATTTTTAACATGTATGGCATTTTCTTCCCGTTCTAAAGTTCCGTGTGCCACCAACATTGTTTCAAGAAATTTGTTATTAGGGTTTTGTTCAAATCTAAAACTTGGAGAATCAAGAAACCCATTTTTATCATAAATCCTCTTTTTGAGAGAAAAGTGGTTCTCAGTTTCACGGCCGAATCTTTTTAAATCATCAATAATAACAGCGACAGGGTTTTCTTTTGTTGCATTTTTAGAAAGGTATTGAATTAAATTTTCCATCTCTGGCCTAATTAAATGTTTTCCAGACACACCTTCTTCTCTAAAAATTTTAATTACTTTATAACCCCGACTTTTTGCGTGCCCTCTACATCTTTTTTCTTGGCTATCTAAACCATGTCCTTGAGTTACCTGTTTTTCACTAGAAACACGGCAGTATATAATTGCTTGAAGCATAATAATTAAACTATACCAGATAGTATAATTTGTCAATGTTGTTTCTTTAATAAAGTTTGGAAGGTTAAATTTTTACCCAACCCTTGCCAAAACCCACCAAACAAAGGCAAACACTAACAGGCCAACTACTAATCCAAATAGCAGTTTAATAATTCTTTTAATAGTAAAGTAGTGGTTCATAATATGATGTATATATACATCATTACAAACACTGTAGTATAAACTTTGTCAAATAGGTTTGATTGGCTTCATGGAAAACAATTCTAGCAACTATTTAATACAGTTAGGTAAGAACATAAAGCTAACCAGAGAAAGCCTTAATTTATCTCAAGAAGAGCTTGCAATGATGTCTGGCCTTCATAGAACATTTATTGGGGCTGTGGAAAGAGGGGAGAATAATATATCATTTAATAATCTAGTAAATATAGCTGGAGTATTAGGAATTAGTTTAGAAAAACTATTTGAAGGTATAAAACCTAAACCACCACAAATGACAGACCAATTTAAGAAGATAAAAAGTCATTTTGATAAATTAAATGGCAATAAATAAATCAATAGATAATTTATAAATCTATAAGTTAATTGATATAAATATTAATCAACAATCAATTATTATAATTAATAAATTAATCTAAGGTTGCTTTGAATAGGGGGAATACCGTTTTTAAAAATGGAGTAAGTAATAGTTCAGGAAATTGAGCGGGGGAGTATTAGGGCTATTGCCCAAACTATACCTGTCTTAATACACTTTTTAAATCAAACAATAGACTTTCAACTATTTCTAAAGGCCAGTTAGACTTTTTCAGAACTTCTTCCAATTCTGTCACTGCTACCCATTTATAGTCTCTAAGTTCGCTTGTATCAATTTCAATTTCTTCTTCAATATATTTTAACCAATAACTAATTCTTGCCTGACCACGCATACCCTCCCTTGCTTGCTTTTCTTTAGACCAAGTGTAAATTATATTGCATGAACTTGCTCTAATTATTGAATATTTAATTTTGTCACCAAGCTCTTCTTGTATCTCTCTTTTCAAAGTATCTTCTTCGTCTTCGCCCAGATTCATACCTCCTTTAGGAAAATCCCACTCATCGGCACCAAACGAATTGTTTTGTACTAAAAGAACCTCTCTGTTATCTTTAATGAACATTCCAGCAACACTAGCTCTGTATTTTTGTGATTCTAAATTTGGCATATATTGATTAAACAAAGACTTTTATTATATTATGTAAATTGGCTGGGGGCTATTACCTAAACTATAATTACTCTAATCAATCAACTTATAATATCTAAAAGTATTAATTGGAAGACTATTCTTTACTCTGGAATCAATGCATTTAGCCTCCAAAATAAAACTATTTTTTTCCAAGGCTTTTTGCATACCAATGTTTCCTTCTTCATATTCTGCGGTTATTCTTCTTAAACCATTACTTTTACAATAGTCTAAAACACCTGCAATTACCTTACTTGCAATACCTTTACTGTGATAGGCTTTTTCGCCAATAATAATACCAATCTCACCAAGCCCGTGATGCTGGCTTATTTCAGTAACAGAAACTATTCCTATTGGTGTTGAAGTAGCGCTGTCTTCAATAGTCCAGTAAATACCATCTTCTTCTTTGGTTGCTTCTTCTAAAAACTCATTCTCATCTAAAATTGTTCTAACTTCAAAAGGTTCAGGCATGTACTTTTGAGAGTCTATATCGTTATTCCACTTAAGACAAAGCAACGTATCATCTTTCTGAAATTCACGTAAAGTAATATTGCTATCTACTATAATTTTTGGTCCGAGCATAAGTGAGTTAGAAAATACAATTTTAGGCTAAAATTTAATCTAAGTGATCAGTAAAATTCATCATTCCAGGAATCCACTCATTATTTACAAAATCAATACGTGTTATCCCACAGTTATTAATTTTTATAAGTTTCTGCATATTATCAGGCGTGTTGAAAATAGACATAAGCCCAAATTTTAAAAAATGACCATGGGTTATAACTAGAACTGATACATCATCTTTATAGTATTTGTTTGTAATTTCATTCATCCAAATTATAAAACGAGCCTGCATTAGTTTAATGGACTCACCCTCTTCCAGATTAAACCAAGCCCCAAGATCTCCCCTTTTTTTTATTCCCAACAAATCGCAGGCTTCACTTTTTGGCATTGCTGAATATCTTCCTCTATTCCATTCAGAAAGCGAAGGGTCAATTATTACTTTATTAATATCAAAATTTAAAGTTTTTAAAATAATATTTATTGTACTTTCGGCTCTTTCATAGGGTGAGGTGATAAAGTAATCTAAATGTATATTTTCCTGTTTAAACCATTCACCTGTTTTTTGTGCTTGATCTACACCAGTGTGTGTTAAACCCCCTTGAGATCCACTCCCAAATGTCTTGCTATTTAAATTAATTACGGACTCTCCATGTCTTACTAGGTAAAGTTTAATCATATTATGGCCACAAATAAATATGCTCCGAGTCTGATTTCGTCAAAGCTCCAAACAAACCAATCATTTCAATAAGATTGGATGACTGCGTGAAACAATGGTAGTTCTGAGTATTGATTATTACTAGATCACCTTTTTTTGGGATATAAGAAACTAATTTATAGCCTTTAACTATTTCTTCTGAATAGCCAAAGTCGCCAATTGCATATTTATCATCGTCATAATCATACTCTCGTTTTGCCAACCTGAGAGATCCTTCATTACCAATGTGGTCGCTTAAATGTAAGTTTACAGAGAATTGCTTGATTATATCTGGAAAGTTCCAATCCTTATCTTGTTGAGGTACAAAATCAGTATGGTAGTCAGCATATGGAAAATATCGGATAATAGGTGCTGCGTAAATAAAATTTTGTTCTGTTTTTAATTCTGTAGGGGCAAAAATATTAAATATTTGCTTTATTCTCTCTACAAATCTTTCTCCTAACGCAGTATTTAATTCTGCTCGTACTTGATCTATAATATCACCTTTGTCTTCAGCCAGCAATTTTCGCTGTTCTCGAGCTGTTAGTCCAAACCGTCCCATTCTAGTATGCCTGACAATCCACCTTATTTTTTCAGTAGATATTTTGTCATTTAACTCACTTAACTCATTATTCGTGTAAAAATCTTTAACTACTATAAGAGCTATCTTACAACTAAATAATTCTCTAATAGACTCACTAGTTATGCTATTACTTTCGTTTACATTATTGTTCCAATCAAAAGATTGTATTATCATTAATAAATAATTTCTACTAAAATGCGGGAGGTCAAGCTTTACTTTATGAAAAATTTATGTTATCTCTTAAAAGTTCTTTTAATAATGACAAGATAGTGAAAAAATTCCTTATTAATGTCTATATGGTTCGTCACGGACAAAGTGATACTGATCATTTAGTAAAAGATGTAATTTTAGGAAAGCGTCTTGAGTCAGACCTAACATCATTGGGTATTTCTCAAGCAGAATCTATTGGGAAAAAACTTGCCAGCCTTGGTATTGTCTTTAATCAAATTTACAGCTCTGAGGCACTAAGAGCAATTAGGAGTGCTGAAATCATCATTTCTGAGCTTGGGAAGGTCGACAGCGTTATAAGCAATAAAGTGCTTAAAGTTGCTGAAATTAATCCAATTGATCAGGGCGACTGGGAAGGGTGCGATAAAAAACAAACTTATTTACCAGAGGTAAAAGCTCTAATTAGGGCTAGAGGCTATTTTTTTCAACCGCCAAATGGTGAATCACAGCAAATGATCGAAAGAAGAGCATCTGGATGGCTGGAAGATGTCTTGTCTAAACAAAGCGAAACACATGAGGTGTCTAATATTCTTATTGTTACTCATGCAAAAGTGATTAAGTGCTTCTTTCACTACATTCTTGGTTACAACACTCAAAGTGTAAGATACCTTGATTTGGATAGCACTGCAGCTTTCATTTCTTCTTATGATGAAATGGGGTGGACGTTAAAAGGATGGAATACAAAACTCTAGTAGTTCATCTAAAATAGGGCGTATCAAAATGATATACCCTATATTTTTTTCACCATTTCTTTGAGTATGTCTACAGTTTCAAGCAGCATAAATTCATCTTTTGATACCCACTTATAATCAATATGTTCATGGCTAATGGTAACATTATCCTCCAAGGCTTTTGTTAAATATCCAACAAAGATTCGGTAAAATCCATTTTCTTCTCGCATTTTCCCGTCAACGACTAAGGGTGTTAAATCGTTTGTTATTGATAGTCCTGTTTCTTCTTTAACTTCACTTAGCAAGGAATTTTTGGAAGAATCTCCATATAAAACGTTGCCACCAGCAAAGTCCCAATATCCTGGGTGTGTTTTGGAGCTTAAAGATCTTTGAAGCACTAAAAAAGTTTCATCAGAGGGGTGAAGTATTATAGCTTTTTGAGAAAATTTGATGTCATCTGTGAACATGTGTGTCCACTTTTTTGGATCAGTTGGCTTTGGCATAAGATATTAGATTTAGATCTGTAAATTAATGTCAAATATATAAACCATGACTAAATTAAGTATTTACTAATAAATTGAACTTTTTGGTTTAGAGAGTTAGAATATTTATCGTAATCTGTATATTTACCATATAATGAGCTTTGGTTCGCTGTCATCGCAATGGAGAATTTATTATTGCCTTTGCCGTTGAACCAATATATATGTTTATTCGCAATCTCGTTCCAACTATTAATTCTTTGTGGTTCAATGTGAATTATTTTTTTGGAAAGATCTATTGATATATCAAAAATTTCTTGTAATGTAATAATTTGATTTTCCAAATCAGAAAATTGATCATAAATTATTTTTCTACCTTCATCAATCATATAATCTAAACCTTTAAAATCAGATATTGTCCGAGCTAAGTATTTCAGTGTGAAAAGTTCTACGCACTTTCTCTCATAATAGATAAGACTATCTTCTGAAGAAATCCTATCTAAATTAAATTTCTTTGTTATCCTGTCCATTCTTACTTTGGCATAAGTTGGGATAGTAATTAAGGTTAAAGCTATCGTTATAATTTCGTTTAAAATACTTGCTTGAGGTATTGTCTTCCCAAGTATATTAATTCCTAGCTCGTCGAGAAAGCCAGATATGAAGTGATGGGTTACATCATGAGGTTTTAATATTCTATCAAGAGCTACATCTATAGCATTGTTTGTAATCAATGCTGAATAAGGACTGCCCGAATTTTGGTAGTCACGGTAAGCCAAGTATGAATAAATGTTTTTTGTCATTTTAGGGCATTGGATGCAAGAGAAGCTCAATATCAGATTTGCTCATTAGGCAAGATATATCTTTTACCAGTTCATGGCTTTCAGGGGAGTGTACCCCAGGTAGTGAAGCTAGCCTTTTATAAAGTACATTTTTTTGATAGAAAACATTTGTGTCTTGAGATAATGTTTCATATATTTTTATAGGGTCAAGCGCAAGTTCAGCCAAACGAGACAATCTGGCATTATCACCATAAAAATAAGAATGAAGAGACTCGTAAAGTAGATCTCCTCTTATTGTACCTTTTTGATAATATCCAGCAATACCTTTAATAACTTTTAGAGAATCAGAAAGTGGTTTATTGCTTTCAATTAAACAATTATCACCACGCTCAAAAACAAATAGGTACAATGGTTTATTTACGTAGCCAAAAGCCCTAGATCTAACATGTATATTGGTTCTAGAGTCCACAAGCCTTTCATTGCACAAAGCCCAATATTGTTCTGAATTTACTTCCGTTTTCTTTGATAGAATTATTCTAAGTCCGTTTGATTCCAATATAATTTTTATTCTTTCAATAAGATGATAGGCTTCTGGTCTTACTAAAAATAATCCCAAATCTCTTTGAGAAAGAAGCTTTTCAATTGCTGTTTGCTTACCCTTAATCTGTTTCTCTATATTTAGTATCCCTAATTCAGACAAATGTATTGAGTCAGGTGAGTTAAAATGATCAACTAGTTTGTGTTCATCTAATTCTATAGTCGAGAAAATTTTATTCTCAATAACAGCTGAAATCCTGTGGGAATCTTCAAAAGATAATTCACCCTTAATTATCTTTACCAAGTCTTTTGAATCTACAACTGATGATAGTCTTTTTATATTATGTTTGGCTAAGCCATGAAAATGTTTAATAGTAACAGACTCAGTAGAGTCTAGCTCATTAATTTGGTAGTATTTTAAGATCTGGTCAATGTTTTCAGTCATATGTTTATTTTAAAATTCTTGCTATTTTTGATTTAAAATCTATACTTACGTAACATCCAGTAGTAAACAATTCAATTGGCAGACCTGACAGTGCTCCTTTGCCCAATTCTCTAGCTCTTTGAGAACCATGCGAAACAAAACCAGATTTACCAAGTAGTATTGCATCGCTTGAAACAATAAGAGGATCATCACCTATACTTAATTGATTTGACGTTAAAATAACATTTATTCCTTGGCTTTTTAATTCTTTAATATAATCGCTGATTTCTGAATTACTAATAAAGTCTTTCTTGTTAACTATCATTCCTTCGATATTTTTACCCTTCGATACCAATACACCTGTATGGCTGCCCTGTTCATTAACAATGGAAAAATTAAACTTAATATTATCTAAATTGTTTGCATCAATAATAAAAGGCATATTTACCTTTTTAAATTTATCATGCAGTCTTTTTCTGTACTTAATTATATGAGTAAATTCACTTTGATTCTGTAATAAAGTACTTATCTCCCAAGGGTATAAATAAAATATATCTCCTTGGTGCAGGTTGAAATTCTTTTCTAATTTTACTAAACACTGTCTAATTATTCCATATTCTTTAACAAAATTGTATTTAATAGTTTCCCTTAACCCCATGTACCTTTGGGTAAACTTTATTATTTCAGTTAAACCTAGGTCATCAATCTTATTTACAATCTCTAATTCAGCAACTTCTCTCTCTTTAACTTGTGTATTAAAAGTCTCAATGTAATTACTGTTATAAATACTTTCTACATAAGATTTAAGCTCACTAGAAGATTCAGAAATTCTCGGAGGGTGAATTTCCAACATTTCGCCTGTGCTGTAATGGCCGATAACTTTCAATGCTATGCTAGAAGCTTCAGCTATGTTGGCGGAAGCGGCAATTATAAGATTTGATCTTGTAAATTCACTATTATCTAGACCTTGAACAAAAAGACTAAAGTAGTTATCTATTGAGTTTTGATCCATTCCTGAATGGTGTAGGGACTTCCTTAGTTTTTGCGTGAAATAAAAACCAAGCCGTGCAGCTATAACGAAATACACGCACGAGTGATTTTTTAAATTATACAAAACTTGATCAATTAAACTAACCAACTTTTCTGAATCATCTTCTTTATTAATCTTTACAGTAACAGAATCTAAAAATAAATCTAGTTGGGGCTTATATTTATTATTGTAATCATCTTCAAATACCTTAGCTATTTTACCTAAATGTAAATTAAATTCCTGAGATATTTCATAGTACTCGCTTGCTTTATCATTAAATAAACCCTCTAGTTCATGCATTGTTGGCTCTTGAAGATATAAACCCATTTGTGGGTAGTGTCCTAGTTCATGGTTATCAGAAATTTGTTTTAAATAATTATTTACCAATTGTTCAATGTAGCTATCGATTGAGTCTGGAAAGCCTATATAGTAAGATAGTGAGTCTTTTGCAATAGAGATGTAAGCATCTCCGCCAATGAAGTAAGTTAACCCATTGGCTCTTTCGTCTAAAATATAGCCCATCTCTTTTCTCCCTATTTGTATAGCTCCAGGGTTTGATTCATATCCACTAAAAATATATTGAAAAATTCCTACATCCATTTCTTTTGATGAAGGTAATAATTCACTATGATTTGATTTTGAAAAAATAGGGCTCTTAATACCTATCGTTGCTTTTTCATTTTGCGAAAGAATCGCCACCCTTCTTTTAATTAAATTAATAACTCCTTCGTCACTTTCTTCAATGTCAAAACTAGGTGGCAGATTATTTACAACCCTGCATTGCAATATGTAAAGAATATTATTTGTTTTAGACACTGCAAACTCAATATCAATATCTTTTCCTTTAAAAGAATCAATTTTTCTAATTTTTCTAATTTGCTCATTTATTTGTTTAATTATTCTTTCCTCAATACTTAGAATATCAAAGCCAGAGGAATCTTGTATTTTACCATTTGAGTCTAAAATAATTGAGTAGCCATTCAACTCACCATCAACCAGCTTGTTACCAAAGCCCTCAACGTACTGTACTAAAGAAATGTTGTTTAACCATTTGTTATAAATTACTCCAGAAATGCTAGGTTCAATTAGATTCTGAATAATAACACCTAATTCAACATTATTATCGTCTATACCATAAACCGATAAGGACTCCAATGTTTCAATAGAATTTGCTCCCTCATAAATTTTTTGTATAGAATTTAAGATATCCTGTGAACTATAAGCATAATAGGTGTTGAATAAACCTGCTAAAGTTTCTTCTTCTGAGTCTTCACAGGTGGCAGAACTACGAACTGCCATTTGTGTATTATTAGAGCCATACTCCTTGATATCGTTTATCAAGGAATCAGGTAAAATCCCTTGGCTTTTAAAAAAACTGTAAACAGATTTGTCTAGGCAAATACCTTCTGGGACATTGACACCATTACTTATCAGCTCGCCCAAATATGCCGCCTTTCTCCCAAATGAACTTGCGTCAATGATTGATGTTGAATACAGAGGTTTTGCAATTTTATTAAGATTACTTAGCAGATCTTTATCATTTATTTTCATATATTTTCTTGATTGATTTTGTTAAAATATTTATTCCAGTAAAAATTTCTTTTTGTGGTGCAGATAGACTTATCCGAATACATTGCTGAGCATGATTCCAGTTTGACGAACTATAAAAAAAACTATTTCCAGGTACCACTAACAACCCTTCTTCTTTTAATTCTTGATAAAGTTGAAAGTCATTGATGGGTAAATGTTCAAACCAAAGCCACAAAAATATGCCACCTTCGTATTTGTGGTATCTCCAAGGAATATCATGCAGTTCTTTGGATTTATTTAACAGATCAATAACTTTGTTAGCTACAGAAAAATAATATGGTCCTATGGTTTCTTTAGAAACATCAAAAATTTCATTAGATTCTAAACCCTTTGCAAGTATAGCCTGTCCCAAAACAGAAGAATGCATCATTGTATTAGTTTGGAAATTAATAAATTGGTTAATTATATCTGGATCTCCAACTATAATACCTACTCTTTCTCCAGGCATTCCTGCTTTTGAAGCGCTGTAAGTATTTATAACATTTTTACGAATTATAGGCTTAGTTGGCACAATATTTATTGAGGGAAAAGGCTCGCTATAAGCAGAATCAATGATAACTGGTATTTCCAATTTCTCAGCTTCATCTAATATATAATTCAAGTCCTCACCTGAAATTATTTTACCAGTAGGATTTGCCGGTCTTGATATAACAATACAGCCAATTTCCTTATTAATATTTAATTGCTCCTTGTTCAGAAAGTACTCAAAGCAGTTAGAGGAATTGTTTAAAACAATTATTGGCTGAATACCAATGATGCTATTTTTGTCTAATAATAGACTCTGATAACCAATATATTCAGGTAGCATTGGTAATAAAATCTTCTTTTTATAGCCGTCTACTGAATGGCCAGAAAATCTATTAAGTAGAAAAAAATAAATTGACTGGCTGCCCGCACCAACAGCAATATTGTCTATAGTAAGCTTAGTCCCATATTCATCATTAAACAATTTAATAATTGATTCTAGCAATGGTAAATAGCCACGAGACGAACCATACTTTGTTAGTAAACTAATTATTTCATTTCCATCCATCAACTTTTGCAATGATCTTAACCACAAATTATCTACTTCAGATAATGAAGCTGGATTACCAACACTTAAATTACTAACAATCGAGGTAGGCGATTTTAAAGTGTGAATTAAATCTTTCATCATTTTTACCATTCCGCTATCTTGAATAAGGTTATCAAATTGATTTATAGCCATAGACTAAATGATGATTTTACGAAGACTGAGTTCTTCCTCTTCCCAATATTTTAAATACTCATCTGAAAAATACTCATGTCTTGAAAATAAATTACTAAGTTTGCTGTCATCTGAATTAATTATGCCATTTACTTCTTCATGAACCTGTCGTTTCACTAAATTGCTTTTCAAGTTGTAAAGTTGATCTCCTAGCCATCCAATCTCTCCCTTGCCCAATTTAGAAACCATAAAACGATCAATTACTGAACTACTGACAAAGCGTCCCAATTCATCTATCTTGAATAAGGGTGTGTCTATTTGGAAACCATTTTCTGCGGTTGACTCGTAAGAAGGCCATTCATGTTGCGAACCATCAAAACTGTATCTACCAGTATCAATAAGTTTCGAAAATCTACTCTTATTGTACTTGTAAATAGTAAATTTAGAATCAGTTTCCTCAAAAAAATTAGTGTTACATACTTTTTCAATGCTCTTGGCTTTAATAAAATGAAAGGCTACTCCTTTATTTTTGTAAATTGGGCGAGTTACAAAATCTTCTATTTCGCCATCATTTATTTTATGGAAATTTTCTAAAAGTCCATCTTTACGTGTTGCGAACACATCCAGGTCGAACATTCTGTAGTCTACCGTGTCTAATGCAACTACAATGTCAATATCTGAATCCATCCTTGTGTTGTAGTATAAGGAGTATGCAGCACTTCCGCAAACTAGTGTAGCAACACTAAAAGGGGCTAGATTGTCTGTTAATTCTTCAATAATTTTTTCAATCTCAAAACTTGATGCAATAGTTTCAATAAAAGCAGCTTCTTTTTTACCTTTCCCAGCAAAAGCATTTCCATCTCCGAATCTGGCACTTTTTTCAGAATAAGTTTCACCAAAAAAAAGCCTTGGATTACTAGCAGTAGCAATAATCTTATCGACATCGTCACCACCATTAGTTAATTTTGCACTTAACTCGCTTCTTAGCTTCAAACGTTCTAAACGTTCTTTTGGGGTTGCATGTCCTCTGCGATCAAGTCTAGCCAAAAACTTGTATCTATCAAATTGAGTATCAATCTCATTTTTTGGCTGACTTATAATTATAGGTTTATATTGTTCCATAGTTAGTTATTTTAATTCATCTATTTCCCATAACCTTGCACATAAAAGTTGAATGGTCAAAAAGGAAAAATGGGTTAGTTAGTACTATAAATTAATAGGATTAATATCCATGCGAGTAATGATCGCTCTATATAAGAAGTGCTCGAATTACTTGATAAATAAAGCTACTTAATATCTACATGCCTATAACATTTTCTAATATCTGAAGAAAAATTTATGTAAGAAATTAAGGAATCAGATTTACAACACTATTACCCGAAGATAGATTCAACCTTAAAAGGGCTTTGGTAGTTTGTAATGTAAATTGATGAAGATTAATGACAATAAACAAAATTAATTTTTTATCAACATCAATTAGCTTATTTATTACAGAAATTTATTTACATGCCCACAAACCACTTTGTAGAGGCATAAAGTGGCATAACAGTATTCATAAACCAATCGAATAAACCTTTAATCATACAACAATATGGCTATTTTCCTTCATGGCTCTGTCTTAATTCCATAGATCATATAAATTTATTACCATTAATCTATAAATTAATTTATAGTCTATCAGTCTATTATATTGATATAAATCAATGAATTGATAAATAAAGGGGTTTAGAAGGTAGAAATATGCATTATTACCTTTTTTTAGGCGAAGGGGTGGGTTAGCCCAAAACCCCAAAAAACATATAATTTATAGATTTATAAAATCCATTATTCGTAATAATAGCATAATTAATTTTTTGTCAGGATAGGGTTTTGCAGAAAGATAATTCAATTAGGCTACATAAGTTGGTAAAAAATATTTTTAGTTTACACCCTCACCTCAGATATTAGCTTATTAATCTTGTGCTACTACTAACTTGACGAATAAAAGGGCCTTTTAGCTCTTCTCTTCTTTCTGGATTATAAAGCAAAAGTATTTACAGAAAGGCAAAGCTTTATTTAGGGGTATTATTACTGATTTTAGGCCTAACTTATAATGGCAATTAGACAAGCCCTACTTAAATTGATTTTAATATGTTCAATAAAAAGCTACAGGATAATATAAAAATAAGTAAACGTATTATGTCTTTAATTAACAGCGACACAGATCAAGAAACTATTGGGCTTTTAATCTGCAAAGATAAAAATTATCTGGTAGTAGATTATGCTATAGGTGGTAAAGATAAGCTAATGGCTTTTGCTGAATACAGGCTTTCTGAAATGTCGTCAGAGTTTACCAACTGTCTTCCTTCCAAAGAGGAGGTTGAGAGTATTGTAAGCCTGGAAAATAAGTAAATTTATACCCTATGCTAAGTAAAATAATACAGTTTTTGAATAAAGATTTATTAGAAAATAAAACCTGGAGAAATTCATTATTTTTTAGTTGGAGGTGGATTTTGTTAGTAACAATTTCAGTATTACTATTTATACCTTTGTTATTGCTAGGGATTTTATTACCATTGGTACTCTCAACTTTTATAGCTATGGTGGGGTTATTTGTTTATAAGCTTAAAGATAGGGGTGGTAAGAAACTTTTATTCATCTTAATATTGG
Source organism: uncultured bacterium (assembly GCA_963704645.1). Classification (GTDB taxonomy): domain Bacteria; phylum Patescibacteriota; class JACMRA01; order JACMRA01; family JACMRA01; genus JBILXY01. The sequence continues at coordinate 61,052 of OY969926.1, read as the reverse complement.
GGGTCAGCAGCTTTATTTTCAATATAGCTCTTATCTTAAATATTCCAATGGGTATTTATGTAATATTTTCTTCTTTGTATTCTTTATCATTACTAATAATTTTTTATACTTTAATTGTGCACTCTAAAGCTTACCTTTTGCAAAATATAACTGAAGGTGATAGTGAGTACTTTTCTAATAAGAATAAGTCATCGTATCAAGCGAATATTCCTTTAAAAGAACAAAAAATAACCAACGGAATTATTGAAGTTGACGATTTTAAACCATCGCCAATACCTAAAAATCCTCAATCTTTTGAATTAAAATACGCAAGTCCGAAACTTAATGCTAAAATCACTAACACTCAATTTAAGTCTATCAGATTACTAAAAGATTTAAGTTCAGATCAAATATTTTATTTAAACAGCTTGGATTTATCGTATTCAAGGCAATTTGAAGATAAAGAATTTTTAGAGTTTCAAACTATTAAACTTTATTTAGATTTATGTCAGCAAGCCGATATTTATCTTGCACAAAAAAATAGTACTTTAGAAAAGCTATCAAAAAAAATGAGTTACGGCTATATGAGTTATGATAATACTTTTTATAGTCTGTATTTTGTGAGTGAAGTATGCGTGGAAGAATTTTATTATGGAAGAAGCTATCATAATAGCAACTACTCATTTTCACTTCTTAAAGATCAAGTAGATTCAGTTATTGTTAATTATTTAAAGCAATATTTAAAAATTAGATTATCAAAATTGCCAGAAGTGCCAGAAAATATTAAATCTCAAATTTACTCAAATTTAAATACTTATCAAACTCTTGGCTTGGCTTTTAAAAGATTAGAGCTTAGTAATGAACAAAAGTTTTATCTTGAAGCAATTCCTTTTCATAACAATATATTTACTGAAATTGACCAGTGCTTGGATGAGACAATTAAATTGTATTTAAAAAGTATAACCTATATTTTAGATATGTGTAATGAATATGGTAGAAAGTCAGTTTTAAACACTTTTAATTTGGCTCAAAAAAAGAATAAATCTGGCAGTTATAATCAGACAAATTATGATTCACCAATGTCAAAAATTCTTCAGGCACTCTTTAGTACTTGCCAGAATCAAATAAAAGAAGTGTATAAACATTCTAGACTGGAGGATGTAGCATATAAAAAAGTCTATTTAACCGAAAAACTTGGAAAGGAAATTAGGCAAGGGTTTGAAGAGCTTATTTCTAGATATGAACCAACAACCCCTTCTAAAGAAACACAAATTGCCCTTAATATTAAAAATAAAACAAAGTGGAAAAATGAACTAGAAAGTTTACTAGATAGCAATTTAGAATCTATTGAATTAAAAACAAAATGTGATGAACTTTTGGAGCTAAACTCTAAAAATCCTAGTCTTTACTTAATTTATTTAGAACTATGTAAAGAATTCTCAACAAAAAGTAAGGCTGATAGCCTATGGTATTATTATAAATATTACGCGATACTGACTTTCAAAAGCTCATCAAACTTTAATCTACCAGAACCTAAGACGTTACCATTGAGTGTTATACAAACTATTTTTAAAGATGATGAAGAAAAATTAAAACAATTCGAAATAATCTGCAAAACCATAAATCCATTAAATCATAGCGATGATGAAAAAAGAGATAGCATAATAAACCTTTTTAAAATAATACGAAAAGAATTAAAATTAGATTCATCTGAAACACAAAAGGCTCATGAAACTCATTTGGAAATGACAACTAAGTTAAATCAGCTTTTACAGGAAGAGGATTTAGAAATCAATCTAGGTAAAAATTCAAATTCAACCAGCAATCTTATAGACTTTTTTGCTGGGGGTTCAAATTCAAAATTAGATTTTACTGATATTGAGACTGAATTTTTAACTTTATTTAGAAATAACAATTTTCAGCTAAGCGATTCACAAGTCTCGGATTTTGCAAATGCTAAAAAACAATTTAAGAATAATCTGATTCAAAAAATCAACCAAAAGTTTTATGAAACCCATGAAGATAATTTAGTTGAACAAAATGACCAGATTTATTTTATATCAAGTTACAATCTAAACTTAATTTAGAAACATTCATCAATTTATGACCAATATCAAACCAAAAGAAGCCACTGCAATTATTAACTCACTACAAGGTGGGGTAGTCCCACCTATAGGTTTACAGCACATTTTAGTTGGGAGAAGTAACGAAAGCAATAGTGTGTTAGAAACAATTTTGGAAGTGGAAAAAGGTTCCAGTAGCACTAAATTTTGGATTGGAGATTTTGGAAGCGGAAAAAGCTTCATGATGGCTTTAATTAAACAAATTGCCCTCAAAAAGAACTTCGTAGTAGCATCAACTGATTTTTCACCTGAAAAAAGACTATATGACAATAGCCGTAAAGCAGTTAGGGTTTATTCTGATTTGATAGATTCTTTCTCTATTCAAACCAATCCTGAGGGAAATGCTTTAGGTACAATTCTAGAAACTTGGATTACTGAGGTTATGGAAAAAACAGCTGTAGAAAATAATATCAAACTGTACGATTTAAGAAATATAGAAAATTTGCCGCTTGTTAAGCGCAACATTCTTGAAACTATAAAACAAATTACAGATGTTGGATCTTTTGAATTTGGAGAAGTAGTCGCTAAATATTATGAAGGGTTTGTAACTGGAAATATTGAACTTATGCGGATGTCTTTGAAATGGCTAAGAGGAGAATATACAACCAGAACAGAAGCTAGACAAGATTTAGGGGTACGAGAAATTATTGATGATGAGAATTATTATCAAATTTTAAGAAATTGGACAAAGTTTTTGGTTCAAATTGGCTATTCAGGCTTAGTAATAAACTTAGATGAAGCCATCAATCTTTACAAAATAATACATCCAGCAACAAGAGATAAAAACTACGAGAAAATACTAAATATATACAATGACTGCATGCAAGGCAGGGTGTCTAATTTAATGATAAACTTTGGTGGGACAAAAGAATTTTTAGAAGATACTAGACGAGGTTTATTTAGCTATGACGCTTTGAAATCTAGACTTGCAAGCAATCAATTTGAAACTTTGGAGGTTAGAGATTATTCTCAACCTGTAATCAAGCTTTATCCACTATCTAATGAGGAAATTTTTGTATTACTCAAAAATCTGAAGGAAATTTTTGACCTTCATTATAATACTAACATTGATTTTAATGAATCTGATATCAAACATTTTATGGAAGAGGTTTATAACCGACCAGGTGCTAAAGAGTTTTTGACTCCTCGCGATGTTATCCGTGACTTTCTTAAAATCTTAAGTATTCTTAGGCAAAACCCGCAGATTGATAAAACTCATGTTATAAAATCTACAGATGGTGGAAATAGTCAAAGTGAGATTGAAAAGAACGATGAAATTGAACTGATTTAACCAATAATAAATAACGTAAGTAGAACTTTCAATAAGACTTAAAATGTAATGCCCACATCCTTCAACCTCCTCTCTGCTCCAATTCAAAAATACATCTGGGATGCAGGTTGGGGCGAATTACGTTCAATTCAAGAAGCTAGTATAAAACATATCATCCAATCTCATGATAATTATATACTTTCTGCGGCTACGGCAAGTGGTAAGACTGAAGCAGCTTTCCTACCTATCTTATCACTTTGTTATCCAGATGGCTGCAAACACGGTGTAGGAGTTAAAATTTTATATATTTCTCCTCTAATTGCTTTAATAAATGATCAATTTAAAAGAGTGGAAGAATTATGTAAATATTTGGATATAAAAGTAACTAAGTGGCATGGCGAGGCTAGTCAGAGTGAGAAAAAAAAGTTGATCAAATCCCCCGAAGGTATTGTTTTAATTACTCCAGAATCTATCGAAGCTATGTTTTGTAATAAACCTCAAGACATTAAAAAAGTCTTTTCAGAAGTAGATTTTGTAGTCATCGATGAAATTCACAGTTTTTTAGGAACAGATAGAGGTGTACACTTACAATCCCTTCTTTACCGTTTGCAAGAATTAAATACTAAACCTATTCGTTTTGTTGGACTTTCAGCCACTCTAGGAGATTATAATTTAGCCAAAAAGTTTTTTGGATATCCTGAAAAAACTAAAGTCTTAAAGGATTCAAAAAGAAATGAAATCGAAGTAAAGTTCAAATTTTTTAAGCAAGAAACAGCAGAGCTAAGCCAACTAATTATAGATGATTTGTATAATGAAAATCTAAATTCCAAAACATTAATTTTTCCAAACTCCAGAAGTAGAGTGGAAGAAATTGCTGTGAAGCTGAAACAAAAAGTAAGCAAAGAAAAAAGCTATCATCAATATTTTGCTCACCACTCATCTATAGACAAAGAAATGCGAGAGTGGACAGAAAACTTTGCCAAAACGAATCAAAAAGTAGATTTTTCTATTGTTTGTACATCTACTTTAGAGCTCGGTATAGACATCGGTTCAATCGATAAAGTGATTCAGGTTGGCAGTATTTTCTCAGTAAGTTCACTATCCCAAAGGTTGGGTCGAAGTGGCCGTAAAACGCAAAAAAGTAAGCTTACAGTTTATAATTTAGATCAGTGGCAATTACTGGAGAACATTGCCTGTTATGAGCTTTTACAAGAAGGTTATTTAGAACCAAATCAAGAAATGAAAAGATATGATATTTTAGTCCAACAAATACTTAGCATTCTCAAGCAAACAAGTGGAATTAAAAGAGATGAGTTAACTTATAAGTTATCATTGAACTGGGCTTTTAGAGAAATTACCATAGCTGAAATTCAAAAAATTATTGATCACTTAATAAAACTAGAACTAATCGAAGACTTAAGAAAAGAATTGATTTTAGGTATTCAGTCGCAATACCTTGTTACTAGCAAAGATTTTTATGCTGTATTTGAAGCTAAAAAAGGTTTTCAGGTTATTAACAATGGCAATATTATTGGTGAGCTAGACCCACCAGCTTTTGGAAGGGCTAGAGATTTTATCGGAGAAAATATTTTTTTATCAGCTAGAATTTGGAAAATTATTGATTTAGATGAGCAAAAAAGCAAGTTTTTGGTAGAAAAAGCAAGAGATGGCAAGCCCCCAATATTTTTAGATAATGGTGGTAGAGAAATTCACAAAAGAATTAGAGAAAAAATGTTGGAAATAGTTTTGAATCAACAAAGCTTTTATTATTTAGACGACCAATGTAAAGTAGAACTCCAAGATTTAAGAAATCAATTTTATCAATTTCGAAGTTTAAATATTGAGAATCAAAGGCCTATTATTGAAAAACCAAAAACTGTAGATTTATTTTTATTTACTGGGAGTAAAACCCAGCAAACGGTTCAAATAGTTACTGAATTTATAGGTCAAGCTAAGCTTGCAAGTCCAAGCACTCCAGTATCTTTGACACTTACGACCAACAGACAAACTAGCCTTAACTTTTGGCAAAATTTTGAAAATACTGAAATAAATTTTGATGAAATAGTTACACAAACTTTAGAATCAGAAACCACCAAAAATAATCTGACCAAATATACCAAATATTTGCCCATTAATTTACAACTAGAACTTTACCAGCTTCTATCTTTTGATATTGAAGGTTACAAGGAATTTACTATGAAAATGAAATTAATATTTTAATTCAATAAGCACGCTAACAGTAACAAAAAACCCAATAATAATGTATGGTTTAGAAAAAAATTTAAGTAGTATCGCAGTAAAATTTATTTAAAATAATATGTCAGTTAATGTATTCTATAAAAATTTAGAACATATAATAAATGCAAATAAGCTTGAAGGGCTAGATCCCACACAAGTGATTGATAGCATTGAGTATATGAGATCCGCTTATGATATGTCTTTCTTTTCATATAACTCTGCTTCTAAAGAAGATGAAATATATGTGTATGAGTTTGATTTAGTAATAATGACAATTCTTAATCTCCATCAAATACTGGTTTCAGATTTAAATAATAATAAATTGATAATCTATCGACATGATTTAGAAAAACCATTTGGAATGGTAGTAATTAAATTAGTTGAGTTCTTAATTTATGATATAATAACATTGAGAAATTTGTTTGTTCAGGGTTTAGAAAATCAATTCTTAGTTCTATACAGAAGCTTTATTGAGAAAAGAAGTATATTTTATTTGTTCATGAATGATTATGAATTTGCATTAATTTATGCATTTAACCCCGATAAATTAGAAGGTACACAATTATATCATAAATATACAAAGCCTGAAAAAGTTAAAAATAGAATAGAAAGTAATCTTAAAAAAATTATTGACGAAGAAAATAAGTCTGGTAGAATTTATGGAAGAAGCGGTAAATTTGTATATCAGTTTTTAATGGAAACCGAGAAATTTAGAAAAAATTTATATAATTTATGTAACAACTTTACTCATTTTTCGGACGGAAAATCTATAATGGAATACCATTCATCAAAAGATGAGGAAGGTAAATTGGGCTTTAAAATTGGTATTACAAATAATAAAGATTTAAATCAAACTTTTAAATACCATATTAGAGCACTTTTAGAGTTATTATATTTTGAACAATCCATGCTAATGAATACCTTTGAAAACAGAGCTAGTACTTCGAAGCTATTCCTGACACAACTACCAAGACTTATTGTGTGTTATCTATCTGATATTTTAATCGATAGAAATTATAAGAATAAAGATGTTTAACTCTTAACTTAGATTTTAAAATTATATTGAATTATATCCTCTAACTAACCATCCTAGAAGGTGCAATTGTTTTGATATTTTTTAGAGCTTGTAGTTAAAATTAAAATACCTAACACATATAATATGAACAATGATAGATTTTTTATTTGACCAATTTATTAAAATAATATTTTATACTAATAAGTATAGTTTATGAAATACCCTTTAATATCGAACCCAAAAAAATTTGATCTCTTTAAGGAGGATTATACTTGTTCTGTGGAATCTGGAAATTATTTGCTACTACTTGCAAGAGAATCAAGCATTAAGTTGGTTAATCTAATATCTGAGGAAGGCCTTTCCATTAAAAATACTTCTAGTACATATAAAGTAATTAACGATTGGACTAGGCTTGGTATTATTGAAGATAGGAGGCATGAATTAAAACAATGGAGAAAATTTAGCTTAATTGATTTGGTGTGGGTTAGAATTGTATCAGAGCTTAGAAGCATAAAATACCCACTTAATAAAATTAAAGAGTTAAAATTACTCTATTATGCTCAAGAGATTCATGTAGGAAATGATGAAAAATTGGCTGGCGTTAATGAAGGCTATTATACTATAAAATCAATAAAATATCCAAATATCAGTTTTTATATTTTAAGTATATTGCTTCATTTGGGTAGGGAAGATATTGATGACTTACATTTATTAATACAGCCAAACCCATACAGCGTAAAATCATTATTTGATTTAAAAGAAGAAACGTTCAAATCGCATGCTTTTGATTCGGTAAATACTATTCTTAAATCACAAGATGAGCTTAATAATTTAATTCTGAAATCCTCGTTCTCAATGGTTCTAAACTTTAGTGATATAGTAAAAGAATTGGTGATAGATAACCTTGCTTTTGATAAAATCTATTTTGATAAGCATCGTAGTACCAATTATGAACTAAACTTTAATTCATCATATGATTATGTGAATTTTTCTGAAGAGCTAAAAAAGGTTAAACTCCGAAATATTGATCCAGATGACCCATTTGATGAAATAGTATACCCCAAACATTTATAGATTATACTTATAAATAACAACTTTTAATTTAATGCTTTCAATCGACCAGTGTCGTGCGATTCTTAATGACCCAAATTTATCTGATCAAGAAATTGAAAACATCAGAAATTTGCTTTACTCAGTTTGCACGAATATACTGAAAATTTAGAAAAAAATTAAAACTATGACACTTTTATAAACCCTAAACTTAATAAAATGAAATTAAACTAAAAATAAATCAACTACACAAACCTCCCACAATAATAAGACTACTTTATTCTAGTCACTACTTATATTAATAATTTTTATAAAATAAATTGAATCATCATTGATTATAAATCTATAATTAATTAAATGATAAGATATATTAATAACTTATTAGAATCTATTAAGGTGATACTGACTGGCTACATTATCCTCTTCAGTGCTTAATAAACTAGGCTTTTCTATTAAATGCTGGTAATTGTGTGGTTTTAACAGTTCGTCCCAGTCTGATATAATATCCATGATTTGGTTTGAATTTATAAGGCTAAGGTCCACCATATCACCAGTCTTTCCTTAAAGGGAAGATTTTTGTTTTTTAAGAAATTTATATGTAAGTGTCTATCTTCAAATATATTTAAATACTTACGTAGTAATCTGACTTTGCTTTATTAAAATGCTTGTTGTAATTAAAATGAGTTACTGATCATTTTTGAAATCCGTTATTTCCCCAAAAATTAAAGCTGCTCACGGTGAACAGCTTAGATGATATATTTATTAAACAAGGCCTGGGTCAATTAATCTGTCAGAGGTTACTTTTGAATAATCAAACTCAATGTATTCGTGTGAGAGACCGTTTGGAATAAAACCTTTACCAGTTCCAGACTGGGGAAAATTTCTTGTTTGCAACTCAACGCGAAGGGTAGACATTCCAGGAATCTTAACTTCAAAAACGTATATTGTTGGTGTAAAATTCATTCTAATTCCTCCCTTAAGTAAAATTTGATGTTGAAACCAAACCTTCTGTTTCTGATTTTTAATTCAGATAAACTTTTCAAGAATTTTTTATGTAAGTTTGTCTAGGGCTTAATTTATTGACTAATTAATAAAGAAACTTAATTCTAATTATATAAAATAATTATGAAACTTTCTAAAAACTTTACTAAAACTAGCAAAGATTATCCTGCGGATGAAACTAGTAAAAATGCTCAGCTGTTAATTAAGGCTGGTTTTTTAAATAAAACAATGGCAGGTGTTTATAGCTATCTTCCTTTAGGTCTTAGGGTTTTAAATAATATAGAAAATATTGTTCGTAAAAATATGAATGCTATTGGCGGGCAGGAGATTTTGATGAATAGTCTACATCCTAAAATTTGGTGGGACAAAACTGATAGGTGGGACAAGGAAAAGGTAGACGTTTTGTTTCGTTTAGAAAGCCAAACTGGAAGTATGTACGCTTTGGCCTGCAGTCATGAAGAACAGGTTACGCCTGTAATGCAAAGTTTTTTAAATAGTTATAAGGAATTGCCAGAGCTAGATTTAAAAAATGAAATATACCCACTCGCTGTGTATCAAATTCAAACTAAATTTAGAGATGAATTAAGAAGTAAATCTGGGGTAATGCGTGGAAGAGAATTTAGAATGAAAGACATGTACGATTTTCATTTAAACCAAGAGTCCGCTAACAAATATTATGAATTGGTAAAAGAAACTTATTTTAAAATATATGAAGAAATGGGGTTAAAAGCTTATGCAGTGCACGCCAGTGGCGGAATGTTTACTGATAACGATAGTCATGAATTTCAGGTTTTGTGTGAAGCTGGGGAAGACGAAATTTTATACAGTGAAGATGGGTATGCTATTAATTCTGAAATATTAGAAGAATTAGAAAAAAATGGCCAAGATATTCCTCAAAATTTGTTAAAAGCTAAATCAGCGGAGGTAGGAAACATTTTTAAATTAGGAGATAAATACAGTAAGGCCTTTGATTTGCAAGTTACTGGAAAAAATAATGAAAAGGTAGTTCCTGTTATGAATTGTCACGGAATTGGTACAAGCAGATGTTTAGGTGTTCTGGCTGAAATTTATAGCGATGAAAAAGGTTTGAAATTACCAGAAAGTGTTGCTCCGTTTAAAGTTCATGTTATTACTAATTACAGAGATAGTGATGACGAAATTTTGAAATCCAAAATCCAAAACCTTGCAAACCAAATTTATGCTGGGGAAGTCTCAGAAATTGAATTTGAAGGTAAGAAAATATATGTTCCAAAAGATCAAGTTCTGTGGGACGATAGAATGGGTGTAAGCTTAGGCGAAAAATTTAAAGACGCAGATTTAATAGGTTGTCCTTATCAAGTTGTAATTACAGCTAGAAGTATTGAAAACTCTGCAAATGGAATTGAGGTTAAGAGGAGGTAAAATTAGCCATATCTTTGTCCTTTCATCGTGTCTAAGTTAACACTGGGTAGGATGAACTTTTTAAGAAGCCGGCCTGTTAAAAATTTAAGAGTGGATTATCATTGAATTTTTTTAACTACGAGTAGTAATACTTTGTTCTTAAAACCATTAAGAATATGGGATAAAATACAGCAAAAGTTTTTGTTTTAGCTTTTTCATCTGTTTAGACCCTGAAACAAGTTCAGGGTGACTGTTTATTATGACTTCATCGCAGTGAAATTAATCTAAAAATATGTTAAACATACATCTTTCTTGCAAAGAAATATTTTTTATTGGCTTAATTATGTATCGCAAATATCAAATAGCAATATGACAGAAAACCCGAATGCAAAATTAAATACATCTTCTGTAGAAACCCAGCGCGACCTGCGTGTAATAACCATGAACAAGCTTATTGAAAAAGGTATTAACCCATTTCCAGCAGGCTCAAAAAGAGACTGTAAATTGCTAGAAGTTAAAACAAATTTCCAAGAATTATCTGAAAAGTTTAATGAAAGTTCAATTGAAAATATTACTTTAGCCGGAAGAATTAAAAGAAAAAGAAGTAGTGGTAAAATTGGTTTTGTAGTTTTAGAAGACGAAAGTCTACCTTCCGGTTTTCAATTGGTGTTTAAGTCGGATATTTTGCCTGAAGAAACAATCGTAGAAACTCAATTACTTTCTTATGAAGATTTTAAAACTTTAATTGATGATGGTGATTATATTCAAGCTTCAGGATATTTGGCGGAATCTTCCACCGGAGAGCCAAGTTTGTATGTGCAAGAATTTAAGATTTTAACTAAAGCACTTCGCCCACTTCCTGATAAAATGGATTATGAGAATTTGGAAGCTAGATATTTGAACAGAGTAGCTGATTTCAAAATGAATACTGTAGACGAGAACGGGGTTAGTGTTAGAGATTTGATGAGAGTTAAAGCTAAATATTGGTCAATTTGGAAGGAGGAAATGGAGAAAGAGGGTTTTATGTCGGTTGAAAATCCAACTTTTGAATTAATTCCCGGCGGGGCAGAAGCCAAGCCTTTTGTAACTTTTTACAACGAATTAGACCAAGAAATGTATTTAAGAATTAGTCTTGAACTTCCTTTAAAGAAATTAATTGCAGGAGGTTTTGAATCGGTTTACGAAATTGGTAGAGTATTTAGAAATGAAGGTAGTAGTCCGCAACATTTACAAGATTATACTGCAATTGAATGGTACAAAGCTTACACCGATTACAATTGGGCAGCAGTTTTTGTGAAAAGAGTTTACCAGAGAATGATTAAAGAAATTTTGGGAGATTATATTCAAACAGATTACTATGGAAGCATAATAAACTGGGGAGACTGGTGCGATGAAGAAACAGCTAAGAAAAATAATTGGGAATTAGTTGGTGGTTGGCCAAAAATTAAGTATTTTGATGCAGTACGCTATTTTACTAACGGGAAAATTGACACCGAAAACAAAACCGCTGAAGAGCTTTTGAAGCTTTGTTCTGAAAATGAAATTAATGATGTAAAAATTGAAGATGGAATAGCTACTTTATTAGATAAACTATGGAAAAAAGCTAGATTAAATACTACAAATCCGTTTTTCTTGGTTTTGCCTCCAGTTGAGCTTGAACCTTTAGCTAAAAGAAATAACGAGCAACCAAACTTAACCGAAAGATGGCAAGTTGTAGCTGGAAAAGCTGAGTTGGGAAAGGCTTTTAGCGAGCTTAATGATCCTGTAGATCAGTTTGGAAGATTTGAAGAGCAGCAAGCAGCAAGGGATAGTGGTAACGAAGAAGCACAATTTATGGATAAAGATTATGTAAAGGCCATGGAATACGGAATGCCTCCAATGTCTGGATTTGGAACTAGTGAAAGATTTGTTTCGTTTTTACTTAGTAAACACATAAGAGAATGCTCACCTTTCCCTTACGTTAAAGAGCAAAATAATTTAGATAAGACAGTAAAGTCTAAAACCACCAAAGTAGCCCATGTTGTAATTTTGGATACACCAGATATTCCTAATTGGACTAAACTAAATGCTGCAGCTCATCTTTCTGCTTCTTTAGCTGCCAGAATTGGAACTAGTTTAATTGAAATTGATAGTTCTTCTACTTCAGACGGTGTAAAAATACCTATGAATATTCAGCATGCTATTGTTATGAAAAGCACTGACCAAGCTTTAAATATTCTAAGTTTAAAAAACTTGGCCGAAGAGATGGAATTAGAGGTTAGCTTGTTTACAACAGAAATGTTAAATAGTTCAAATGATATAAAAGTTAAGGAAGCACAGAACTCTAAGACAGCAGAAGAAATTGGCTGGTTAGGAATTTGTATTTTCGGAAAGAAAAACTTGGTTGAACAGCTTACAGAAAGCTACCCAATGGCAAAGTAAGTTTAGTTGTAAATTATATTACTCCATAACTTTGTGAGAAGACAACTTCTTGAAACATTGAATCGGGTATATATGTTTATTAAAGTAATTAGTAAGAATTGACATCGCCCAACAGCTTAACAAATGTAAGTTATGAGTTCAAATTCAGCAGTCCAAAACCTACGATCTGATTTGTTAGAATTATCTTCACCTACAAAAGCCAACATCTCAAGTTGGTTCTTTAAAACTGGCAAAGGCGGTTATGCCGAAGGTGATAAATTTATTGGGGTTACTGTTCCAGAGCAAAGAAAAATTGCTAAAAAGTATGCAAATTTAGGGCTTCAGGATGTCCAAGGGTTGTTGCGTTCTGAAATTCATGAACATCGATTAACCGCGTTGATTATTTTAGTTGGGCAATTTGAAAATGAGTTTGGGTTGGTGGGGAAGAAGGTTGGTGTGAAAAATGTTCACGGTGATACTCAAGATATATTAAAAAATGATAATGACAATGGCGACACGGGGATCGCCCCTATATCGGTCCAAAAAATATATGAATTTTATTTGGAAAATAAGGCTGGGGTAAATAATTGGGATTTGGTTGATTCTTCGGCTTGGCAAATTGTTGGGAGGTATTTGTTTATACACCCTGATCAAAAGTCAATATTGTTTGAGCTAGCAAACTCGGAAAACTTGTGGGATAGGCGTATTGCAATTTTAGCCACTTTTTATTTTACTAAAATGGGTCAGTTTGAAGAATTACATTTAATAGCCAGACTTCTAATTTCAGATAAACACGATTTAATTCAAAAAGCTTTAGGCTGGATGTTGCGCGAAATGGGAAAAAAAGATCTTCCAGTGCTAATCAATTTCTTAGATCAAAATTATTCTAAATTAGGCCGTACTTGTTTGCGTTACGCTATAGAAAAACTTCCAGAAGAACAAAGATTGGGCTATTTGAGAGGGTAGGTGATGAACGTTGACAATAAAAGTCTAAACCTTTACAATAAAAGTCTAAACCTTTAATATATGACTACAATTTCTACCACATTTCTTCGTGCAAAACTAGCTCAAATATTTGAATCTGTACAAAATGGTGAAGAATACATTGTAAAAATGGGTAGAGGTAAAAATGCTAAATATGTATCTTTAAATTTATATGAAGCAAGTTCGGTTAAAAAACAGCTTCCGAAAAATCACAGTTTACTAAAATTTGTAGAGTCAGATTATTATAAATCTGGTGTGACCAAAAATATTTTTACTGAAGGTGAAGATTTTAAAAAAATTCACAAGGAGCATTTTATGGAAGATAAATTTGAAGATAGGTACTCCAATAAAAATAATAAAAATTAGAGCATAAAATTTGATATAAGCGTGTATGATTTTTTTAGACAGTAATGTTATTTTGGAAATTTTGTTTGAGAGAGAAAAAGCTAATTTTTGTGTAGAAATATGTAAACAATACAATGCTTTGTATATAAGTTCCACGTCTCTTCATATTATTTACTATTATGCTGAGAAAGCCAAAATTAATTTGGTATACGTCCGAAACATGTTAGAAGATATAAATATTTTACCAGTGTCTAAATTTGAATATAATTTTGCCCTGGAAATTTTTAAGGACGAAGATATGGAGGACGCTTTGCAGATTGCAACAGCGGTGAACAATAACATTGAATTAATTTTTAGCTTAGATATAAAAATGTTAAAAAAATACGATAAAATTGTTAATTTTGTGAAATTATAGACTCATCTCAGTTTACCTTAGACTATACCACCAAACTTTTTCTTCATCAATTTTACCTTCTAATTTGAACTGGGAATTTAGCTCTTCTAAACTACAATTTTTTACCCATGCCTGTTCGCACAATTTTGAAATATCTTGATTTTTCATTAGTACAAAACTTACATTTTTGTCTTTTAACAGCTGGGTCAAATCGTTAATATTTTCTAAGTTTTGAAACAACTCTGGCTGAGCTCTGGGGCTTAAAATTGGGTTAGAAACATAGGCCATACCTTGTAAATTTAAAACTAAAATAGTTTCAGTTGCAGTTAAGTTTTCTGGTTGAAAAGAGCCTTCATTTTTGTAATACCCAAACTGCCACTGTGAAACACGACTAGTTAAATATTCATCTGAAGTCTGACCCTGAAAAATGTACATGTCACTTTTTAAATCTGTAGTTTTTAAAACCAGTCCATAATTAAATACAATTACAAAACAACATCCTGCAATAACTATCCATTTTGTTTTCTTAGAAAACTTGCCCTTCCAGTTGCTCCAATTTTCTGCAACAAAAATTATTAAAACTATTAATAAAGTGTAAACTGCTGGAAGAAAATAGCGCCACTCGGAAACTATACTAAAGATATAAATACTCCAAAATCCACTCATTCCCAAAAGCCACAGTGATAAATATTTTTTCAGTTGGAATTGTTTGAAAAATGGTAAAATGAATGCCAAGCCTAATAAAGGTGAATAACGCCAAAGAGGTATTTGCAATAAATTTTTAGCAAGACGAACCCAGACAAAATAAGTCCAGTGGTTTAAGGCAGTTTTAGAGCCAGAAAAATTATATGCATCTTCGTTAATTCCAGGAGCTCCAATTGGGTCTAATAATCTACCTGTTTGTGTAAAAGATCTTACTATCCAAGGCAGAATAAATATTAATCCAAAAGTTAAAGCAGTAAGACCAAAACCAATCCAAAAATTATTGTTTCGAATAAAACTTAATTTAGTATTCGCTATAAACTTTTGTATTTCAATTAAGTAGTTTTTTATAGGAAGGCTTGGTCTGATAAATAGTTTTATAATTACTTTTGAACGTCCATTGTAGTTACTATTTATATCATTGGTCAAGAGTATATTAGCGTCATTTTCTGAAAGTTTTAGTGGGCTTGTAAATTTAGAATTTTGCTTATCTAAAATTAGCCAAATTAAATATATAAAAACTAATCCACCAAAAAGAGCAAAGAAAATTTTTAATAAAGTTAAAGTAATTATAGAAAGTAAAACCCAAATAATTTGTTTAATATTAATCTCTTTTTGCAAACTAAGTTGATATAGAAATGGAATTAAAAATAAAGTTATTGCTACACCATAAAGGTCGTTATATCCTGCTCCGTAGGCATTGGTGACATTATTCAAAATTCCCAATAAAGATGGGGCTAAAATTAAAAGCCAAGCTGGTATTGATGTTAATTTGGAAATAGTTTTTAGGGCAAAATACATTCCTAAAATAATTAGAATCCATTGAAAAATATTTATAGCCAGCCCTTGAATTACTAAGTTTTGAGGTGTAGAAAGGAAGAGTGAATTCCAGAAAAAATTTAAATATGGGTGTACAGAGTACCGCAGAAATTCACCGTTGTAATTTATATTTCCTGCTTGTAAAAACAACTTGGGAATAGTTAAATGATACCATATTGCGTCAAACTGAATTATGGGTCTGAAAGCAGCTGGAAAACTTAAAATTGAAAATAAACTTAGACCAGAAAGTAAATATCTTTGTTCCTTAATATTCACCCAAAAATTATCTAGTTTAATTAAAATAGAATTCTTTTTTACACTTGGAATGTGTCTCAATTTAGTTTTAAAATTGAAATAAGTTGCTTTGATTATTCTAAAAGAAAATCTAATGGTTGGGAATACAAGAGCTGTCAGTAATAATATATCTTTATAAAAAAGATTGAATACACCAAGCCAAAAATACATCATACCTAAAATTAATAAGCCTGCAATAATTCTTAATATTAAGGCGGGGTTTTCTGTTTCTAGCCAGTATGAATTGCTACTTGAGTCATTTGTGTATTGTGGCTTTAGAATTTCTGGCTCGCAAGCTTCGCCGCTACTAGAATGCTTGATAATATTGGTGTGTAATGATAAGGCTGGTAATCTTTTTAAGAATAAATTAATTAAATTTAAGAATAAACTGCCGCAACTTTCTGCAACAATTAGGAATATAACCGCTATTGAAAATGACCATAAAAATTCTGACAGAAAATACATGTTAGAGAATACTTAGGTTTCTATAAACTATATTTGTCAAAATTAATTTTGGGTCTAGATAAGTTAAGAAAAATTAATAGGGTTTTCTCTGATTAGTTTTAAAACTATTTGGTAAAGATTATTTTGTCTATTATTAAATCTAAATTCTGTTTCTTTTAGATGCAAATAAAAATTATTCTTTGTTCCATTAAACTTAATCAATCTTCTTTTAGCATAAGCCCAGAAACTTTCTATTCCATTAATATGATTTTTACCTCTAGCAAATTCATCACGAGAATGAAATATTCTATAGTGTTTATAACCCTCTGTAATTAAACCATTGTAACTTTTCCAACCATCTGTATAAACAGTTGTGTCTTCAAGTATTTTTCCTTTAATTATTGGTAATAATTCTTTTTTATCTACTTTATTAACAATTTGAGTATATACTTTACCATTCCTTTTTAAAAGTCCAAATACCACTGTTTTACCTTTAGCTCCTCTGCCTCTCTTTCCTCTAATTCTTCTAGAGCCAAAATAACTTTCATCAAGTTCTACTTCACCTGATACTTTTTCAATATTTAATCCTTCTTGTAACTTAAATATTTTAACCCTAATTTCATGGAATATTTTAGTAATTGTAACTCTACTAATTCCACATAACTTAGAACTATCTGTAGCGTTTAAATCCGCACAAAATAGTTTAGCTATTTCTCTAAATTTTGCTTCAGAAATACGTGAACGCTGGATATACTTGTTTTTCATTGTTATGATAAGCTATAATGAACAATTAGATTGTTGTCAGCTTATCTAGACCCTTAATTTTTTACATATTGTTACTATTTCGCCAAGTATTTAGCACATTCTACTTACAAAAATATCTTAAAATACTAATGATAGTTTGGACTATGAATATTGTACTCATTGACATTATTTTTTAGGGAAGAAACTATTGTTCTATGAATTTTTCTTTCCTGAATGAAGTAGTGCTGTCTGCTTTGCTTGGTATAGTGCAGGGTGTGGCAGAGTTTTTGCCAATATCTTCAACAGCACATTTGCGCTTACTAAGCTCGGCTTTGCTTGGTGGTAGAGATATTGGGCTTGTAACTTCAAATATTATTCAATTTGGTACAACTATCGCCATTATTCAATATTTTTGGGCAGATTTAAGTAAATATTTTTACCGATGTTTAGATATATTAAAACACCCAGAAACCAGGGAAAGGTTTGTAGAGCATGCTAGGAGTTGGTGGAACGGAAGTTATAAGCAAAGTCATCTCTCGGCTAAAAACCTTGTTGATATAGAAATTTTACAAATTATTTTAGGGAGTATTCCAATTTTAATTTTAGGTTTTACGTTACGCAATTTCGCTGAGCAATATAGAAGTTTGTCTGACATCGCTTACTTCTTAATTGTTGGCTCTGGTTTAATGTGGCTAGCTGAATATATTCACACTCAGGTTAAACAACATCCAGAAGTAAATGAAGATAAGAAATCAGTTATTTTTACTAAGGGCGAAGTTTTATTGGTTGGACTATTTCAATTTCTAGCTATTTTCCCAGGTATTTCAAGAAGTGGAGCAACCACCAGTGGAGCTTTAATTGTTGGTAGACCCAGAAAAGAAGCAGTTAGATTTTCATTTTTACTTTCAATTCCAGCATTAATAGCGGCTAGTTTATACGATTTACTAAAAGCAGTTTCAGAAATTTTTAAGGGGCAAATTACCTTGCTTCCGAGTGACAGTAATTGGACGGCAGGCAATGTGAATATATCTTTATTTAGTTTATTTATTAGCTTTGTTCTGTCTTACATTGTTGGTTGGTTTTGCTTGTCTTGGTTGATTAATTTTCTTTCTAGAAAAACTTTTTTCCCTTTCATATACTATCGTTTAGGTTTAGCTTTTGTGTTGTTAGTTCTAGTTGCTCTTAGACTGTTGTAAATAAAAAACTGTAGAAATTTAATCTAAGTTTAAAATTTATAGTATTGGGTGGTCTTAATAAAATATGATCACAAAAACATTAACTGCAATAACGCAGGGCTTAAACACACAGCCAATTCAAGTAGAAATAGATTTATCTTCCGGCCTTCCACAAATTATTGTAGTAGGTTTGCCAGACAAAAGTGTGTCTGAAAGTAAGGAGAGGCTTAGAACAGCCTTAAAAGAGAGTGGATTCGAATTTCCCTTGGGAAGAATTACTTTTAATTTAGCGCCGGCTAATGTGGCTAAGTCTGGTTCTGGTTTAGATTTAGCAATGGCGGTGGGGCTTTTAGAAGTAATTGGAATTATACCAAAACTTCCAGAAAATAGTTTATTTTTAGGCGAACTGGCATTAGACGGAAAACTTAGAGCTATACCTGGTATTTTAAACATAGCATTGTGGGCTAGGGAACAAGGTATTCAGCATTTCTTTTGTCCAGATGCTAACAAAGACGAGCTTTCATTAATATCAAACTTAAATATTTTCCCAATTAGTTCTTTAACAGAAATTGTTCAACATTTGCAGAATAAAAAACTTATTAACATTTTAGCTGTAAGAAATTTAGCCGAATTACAGGCCGGTTTTAAACTACATTCCTCTAAAGATTTGTGCTTTGTAAAAGGCCAGGCTGTTGCTAAACGTGCTTTAGAAATTTCGGCTAGTGGAGGGCATAATTTACTTCTTATTGGCAGTCCTGGCAGTGGTAAAACCATGTTGGCAAGATGTTTGCCAGGAATTTTACCAGCTTTAAGTGAGGCGGAAGTATTGGAAGTTACTAGAATTTATTCTATTGCTCAGCTTTTGCCAGAATCGCAGCTAGTTTTAGAACGCCCATTCAGAAGTCCTCATCATACTTCTTCCCAAATATCATTAATTGGTGGAAGTAGCAAGCTTCGCCCTGGGGAAATTTCTTTGGCTCACCGTGGTGTGTTGTTTTTAGACGAATTTCCAGAGTTCAAGCGTGAAACTTTGGAATCTCTTAGGCAGCCTCTGGAAGATGGGCATGTGAATATTTCAAGAGCCTTTGGAAGTGTAAGTTTTCCAGCTAAATTCACATTAGTTGCAGCAGCAAATCCAACTCCTAGTGGTTTTAGTAATGCCAATAATCCACAAGCGAACCAGAATCATTCCTCTAAGCATATAGCTAAATATGAAGCTAAATTTAGTGGTCCAATATTAGATAGAATAGATTTGCGGGTGGAAGTTAATAACCCAAGTAAAGACGAATTGGGAAGTTTAGTAGATGCCGAAAGTAGTTTGGAGGTTGCTAAAAGAGTTGCTAAAGCTAGGCAAATTCAACAACACCGTTTAAGCCAGTTTGGGCTTTACACTAATTCTGAAATGGGCAGTGGTGAAGTTAAAAAGTTTTGTAAACTTAGCCCAGATTCCACCAGTTTATTAAACAAAGCCATAGATAAATACAACTTAAGTGCCAGAAGTTACAATCGTATTTTAAAACTATCCAGAACTATAGCCGATTTAGCCGGTAGCGAAAATATTGAAACCCTGCATCTAGCAGAAAGTCTGCAATACAGAGGTCGGTTTTAGTACCAGGTAAGATATTACTTTAATCAATCTAACTTACAGTACTAATAATCTAAAATAACGTAATTTGATACTCCAAGTTGTAATCCAGAAACGATGCTAATATACAAATGCTTCCACTAATAAATAAGTTTTTAAGGAAATACCAATTCTTTAGAGCAGACAAATTATTTTTGTATTTTGTTTTGTTGTGTTGTACTTTAAACTGCTATTTTTTCTATTTAGAAAATCAAATCTCCAACTCCTATTTGCTAAATAAGTCCAGTGCAATTGTAGTTGGTTACAGTCAGTTTGGGTTTATAAAAAAGCCAGTTTTACTTATGAATAATAACCTTTATTTGGCTGAAAGTAAATCTAAATTAAGTTTAAATGTGGGGCAAAATATTGTAATTGAAGGTAATGTAAAACCATATGTTTTTGATGAAAGTTTTAACCAATATCTTTTAACTACTGCTATTGTTGGTACGGTTCAAATTGAAAGTATTTATATTTATCCAGACTGTAATTTAAACTGCACTTTCTTTAAAGGTTTAGATAATCTTAAATATAATTACACTAAAACATACACCACATGGTTTTGTTCAGAAGATAAAAAAATTTGGTTTTCAAACTTAGCAAATTGCACAGATTTAGCAGGTCTTACAGTTGGTTTTAGTATCGGTGGAAGCCAAAGTTTAACAGACAAAACCAAGCAAAATTTTAAAGATTTAGGCTTAACTCACTTAATTGCTGTGTCTGGTTTTCAGGTGGTATTAATGTTGGATATTGCTGCAAAATTGTCTGAAAATTTGAAAATTAATTTTATACTAAGACGATTTTTACAAATTAGTTTAGTTATAAGTTTGGTGACAGTAGTTGGGCTTCAGGCTCCCGTTATGCGGGCTGCAATTAGCACCTTAATTGCTTTAGTGGCCGCCAGTCTTGGAAGAAGAATTTCTGGTTTAAGAAGTTTAATTTGGGCCGGAATAATTTTAGCTTTTTGGAACCCGGCTATAGTGTTTTCGCTTTCCTTTCAACTATCTTTTGCAGCTACACTTGGCCTAATTTTACTACCAAGTTTTAAGTTTTTAACTAGTTCTAAATTGCCTGGGTTTGTGCAAGAATTAATTTCGGCTTTTCTTACTTCTTTAGCTGCAACTTTGTGGACACTTCCTTTAATAGTTCAAATAAATAGTAAAATTTCTGGTCTTTCGGTATTGGTAAATATTTTAGTTTCTCCGTTTATTTCTGTTTCAACAATATTAGCATTTCTTGGTCAAATACCAATTTTAGGCGAACTATTTTTGCTTATAAATTCAGCTATTTTAATTATAATTTTGAATATTGTAGACTTAGCTTCTAAAATAAACTTTTTTATTAACTTTGAAAAATTTGGAGTAGGAGAAATTTACGGATATTATGCCTTTTTACTTTTAATTTTATGGGCAATACAAAAGGCGAGCAATAAGCCCTCCAGTTCATAATTGTTTAATACTTACTAACTAAATATAATTTTCTTAATTAAAGAGGGTTGTTTACAATTCTTAAGTAAACCTTGTTGTCACTACCACGTACAGTTTGTATTGTGCTATAGAAACCAGTAGTCGGTGAATATCTAGTTTCAACTAAGTTATTTCCCAAAGTAATTGCAGTGTCTCCACTCCAGTTTAGAAATATGCTGAAACCAAAATCAAGCGAATCTGTTCCTGGGTTCTCTGCTGAATAAAGCCTAGAGTCTGTACCTTTTGCAAATAGACGCATAACGTATGCTCCTCCACATCCTGCATTTGGTGCTGTGTTTATAAATGGCTTTTCAGCAGCAGTTAAGTTTCCTAATCTTGCCCAATTAGACCAAGATAAACCATCTGCAGAGTTTCTAAAATAAACTCCATTGTTTGTTCCACGAACAACTTGTTGTAACTTAACATTGCTAGCTCCAAAATCGAAACCTGTAGTGCTAGTTTCATCTAGCACAGTTATTCCACCGCTGTTTCTTGCCCAAGTGCTCCAAGTTGTTCCGTCGGCTGTGTATCTGCTGTATAAACCATTGTCGGTTCCACGTGCAAATTGAATAAGTTTAGAGTTCCAAAATACCTGCTCTGGTTTGCTGGCTAATGTAATATTTCCCCCTCTAGCCCAGTTAGTCCAGGTAACTCCATCGGTAGAAGTTCTTGTATATAAACCATTATCAGATCCAAAACCACTTTGTACTAATATTGGTGAAGCAGCAAAACTGCCTGTAGATAGATAAGTTGTAACAGGTCTAGCCTTTAATGTAATATCACCACCTCTTTTCCAGAGGTTCCAATTTGCACCATCAGAGGATTTTCTTACATAAATTCCGTTATCTGTTCCATACGCAGACATTAGAAAATAGGGAACTGTACCTTGGTAAAATTCAATAAGTTCAGGCTCTTCTTTAACAGTAATTCCGCTGCCTTCCATCCAGTTTTCCCATATGTAATTACCTTCAGGAAGAGTTGAATTAAATCTAGAGTAAACTTTGTTATCTGTTCCCTTAATTGCCTGCATTAAAAAGCTGTTGCCATTTGTAAAAGTAATAGTGGCTTGGCTTACTGGGGCATTAGTTGTTGCACTGCTTGTATACCATTCCGTTGCAGGGTTTGGAAAACAACCAGCGGCATTCACTGAAGAAGTTGGTATAAAAATAGTAGAGGCAAATATTGCCAAGGCTAGAACCTTTTGAAAAGTTTGGGCTAAATTGATTGTGTTTAACATACCCTCCCAGAAGGAAAAGTTTTTAGACTTTTGTAAAGCCAGGTTGTGAAAGTTGTATTTAGAAGGGTGGTTAATTGGTTACACTACAAGACTACATTTCACTATGATCTTCGATTTGTTTTTAGGGTTTAAATGGTCAGATTAGAAAATATTTAAATAGATTAAAAAGAACATTACTATCTGAATGGAGATTGCATTTATTTATTGAACTAAACCCTCCTAAGAAAATTTCCCCAAAGACAGCCTTGGGGAATGTAAATACATATATTATTAATTTGCACCATCTACAAGAAGTACTGCCTCATCTTGGGCAATTGGAAATGTAATTGTTTTATTAGTTTCTACTGTGTAGGTTTGCGTATTGAAAACCGCACAATTAACCGCAATATTTTTTTCCTGAGATCCATCTTGTGGTCTAATCAAGATTTTTTTATTTTGTTTTGCGATCTGGAAATAACCCTTCTTAGTGCTAGTGTTTTTAGCTTCACCCTGTCCAGGTTTTTTGAGGCTGAAAGATAATCCTCGAGCACTTGCATTATCACCTTGACACACAATAATCCCATTGCCACCCGGAAGTTTAGTGCCTCCACGATTTATAATATTATATCCTACAAACAGAAGTCCTGCAGCTCCAATACCTATTATCAATCCTTTGTTCATAATAAAATCCTCCAATAAATTCGAACAAAATGTACTTAAAATAAGTACACCCTTAGTTTAAAGCATAATTTTTGTTTACAATCAAGTAAATTTTTTAAAGAAAAATCACCCGTGCGATAGGGCGATCTTAGTCTGTGACAATGTTAACTTTGGGGCCAGCTGAAGTCTTAATTACTCCAATTTGGTTTGGCTCAATAACATAGTATTTTGTTTCTCCATCTCGTGACTTTACCTGAATATATCCAGGGTATGAGGATGAGCTTGATACGGTAATTTGTAATTTCTTCCCAGATTGTTCTGAGTTAATTTTGATTTCACTAGGTAAAGCTATGGGTCCAACAATTTCTGATAACTTAACATTTTTCAATTCCGCAAGTGTTTCTTGTTTTACATCTACATAGTTTGTTGACTTATTACCAGATACAAGTCTTTGTGCATACTTCGGAACTTGATCGTAGTTGTCGATAATATCTCTAACTTGATTAATTAGATTAGGGAATCTAAAACCAGTGGTTAAAGTAATTATAAGACCTATCGAACTTAGTATTAAGCTTTGTTTTAAAAGTCCCATTAATTCCATCCTATATCAAAAACAATTTTTGTATTCAAAGTGAACACTTTTTTAGTTTAAGCACGGTTTTTTTGAAATGTAAAGAATATTTTTGTATAAGAAAAATCGCCCATAGTAGTAGGGCGAAGTTTAAATTTCATTACAATCCCTCTTTTAACGACCTTAAAAGTTTTATATCTTCTTTTTTAAAGCCTTTTTTAAAAACTCTTTGCCCCGGTGTTACAGTAAAAGTTTCTTTTTGATCAAAAAAACAAAGATGAAGATTAGTAGAATTGTTTTGTATAGCAACACCTCCATCAACTTCTTCTATTGAAATTGAAATTGGATTTTGTTCGCATTTTATATATTTACTAAACTCTTCTAGTTCGGATTTAAGAGCAACTTGATGAGCATTTTGGTTATAAGGCTTTTTAGTTGAAAATATATTTTGAATGAGTTTTATGTCTAAAATACCACTGCTGAAAACCAAAGTAACGGGAATAACTACGAATAACAGAAAATTTTTTATAATATCCAAGAGTTTTACTCCAAATTTATATAGTTTTTGTATTCAAAAAGAACACTTTTTTAGTTTAAGCACGGTTTTTTAGGAATGTAAAGACGGTTGTTTTGATTGAGAATATCGATATTGTTGAAAGATATTTAGGCACACTATTCACAGTGATTAGGCTTTCAACGTTTGTGGCTCGCAAGCTTCGCCGCTACATGTGAATTAAAATTCTCCCCTACGGTTACTCACTTCTTAGAACTTCCACTGGGTTTTGCCTGGATGCTTTGTAGGCTGGAAATACTCCAGATAAAATAGTGAAGAATAGGGCTAAAGCTAAGCTTCCAAGAACTAACCATACTGGGAAACTTGGGCCGAAACTTGTAATTCCTAATGCGTCCAAATTGGTTTTCCATTCAGCATTACCATTAACTAAACTTGTAAATACAACCCCAATTATATTCCCCATTCCTAAGGAAATTAAAATTCCAATTACCCAGCCAATAATTCCTAAAGAAGCACTTTCCAATACAAAAATATAGAAAATATCGCTATCTCGGGCGCCTAAAGATTTTAAAATACCAATTTCCTTTTGACGTTCTAAAACTGAAATGGTCATTACATTAACAATTCCAAAAACTGAAGCAATTAAAGCAATAAAACCGAAACCAGCCAGTACAATTGTAAGTACAGAAAAAGCAGTTTTTATACCAGAAATTATAGCTTGAGTTACAGAAAAAGGAAGATATTTAGCGTCTTGCAAAGACTTAATTACAGAATCAACTTGATCAAAGCTTTTTACATATATGCTGGCAGAATTAAAGCCAATTTGGTTAGCGTTTAGGTTAGGCTTGTCTATTTGAACTGCTTGTGTAAAATAACTGTAATCAAGGTAAAAGTTTACACTGCCAGAACCAAAACTGTTGGCTTTTCTGTCATCAATTACTGAAACAATTTTTAACTTTTCAGAAACTTGTTTGCCTACTTTAGGGTTGCCACGGTCTACGTTTAAAACGTCTATAATACTTCCTGGTTCATAGTTGGCTGGAACTCTGCTGAATTCAACAGTAATTTCTTTGCCAAGCATATCAGAGGGGTTTTCTACACCAAGGGTTTTGTATAAGTCTAAAGTTCCACATTTAAAACAAGCAGCAATTTCGCCACGCTTAGGCGCATTGGTTTGCCCTGACCAAGTGTTTTTATTAAGGCTGTAAAAATTGTTAAAGTAATCGCTGGCAATAGTTAAAGTAGGGCAGTCTTTAAGAAATTTAGCCTGAGCTTCTGTTATACTTGGTGCTGTAGAAACAGTGCTTGGTACATTTGCAGATCCTGTGGGAATTGTGGATGATGGAGAGGCTGCTGCTGTTAACTTTACCTGTAATTCCTTGTCTTGATTGTAGCAACTTTGGTTGCTTGTGTTTAAATAAAGGTTCAGTAAGCTGTCAGGGGTAATGCCTTCAATGTTTGAATTACTAGCCTTTATTTTTTCTAGTTCTGGTAAACTTAGTGCTACAAATTTTGGAGCATCATTAATTTCAAAAAAATTAGTTTGGTTTGTAGAAGTTTTGTACAATGTTATTTGTTTAGCAGAAGCCTGGCTATTAATTGCAGTTACAATTGTGTCTTGAAGACCTAAAGATAAGCCTGTGGTTAAAGTAATGGCCCAAACTCCAATAATAATTCCCCCAGAGGCAAGTAAGAAGCGCCCCCATTTTTGCTGAAATTGCCTTCTTAAAATTAAGAAAAAAGATGTAAATGTCATAAATTGAATTTTTAGTTTTGTTGATATTATTTTTGTAATAGGTTAAACGCTTACAGCTTCTTTAGTTTCAGTTTTAACATCTGAAAGGTCAGGTTTTTGGTTTTTTGCAGTTAAGTTTGTGTTCAAAATTGTTTCTACAATTTTACCATCGCTCATGCGTATTGTTTGTGTGGCAATTTTGGCGAAATCTGGGTTGTGCGTAACCATTACAATAGTTAAACCAGCCTTATTTAAATCTATTAAAATTTGTTTCACTTGATCTTCGTTGTGGCTATCTAGTGCTCCGGTTGGCTCGTCACAAAATAGAATTTTTGGTTTACCCATTAAACTTCTAGCTATTGATACTCTTTGTTTTTCTCCTCCAGACAAATTTTTCACATTGCTTTTTATTCTGTGTGAAAGACCAAATTGTTCTAATAAATCTAGGGCTTCTTTTTCGTCAGCCTGTTTACCACCTGCCCAGGAACCCATTAGAACATTTTCTAAAGTATTCAAATTTGGAAGAAGATTATAGAACTGAAAAATTATGCCAACTCCAGCCCTGTACTTAGATAGTTGAACACTTTTGGAATGACTTAAATTAAATTCGTCTACAATTAATTCTCCACTAGAAGCTACATCCAAGCCTGCCATTAAATTAAGAAGCGTAGATTTACCACTTCCACTTCTGCCCAAAATTACTACAAATTCACCTTGGCTAATTTCTACATCAACATTATTTAAAGCAAGAAGAGGGTTTTTCTTGGTTCCATAGTTTTTTACTAGTTGTTTTGCCTGTATAAGCATAGTGCCTAAAGCTTGGTATAATGAAGAGAAATGTCAAGCAGCGAAAATTTCACTTTACAACAAATTTAGATTTTAATTTTATGGAAAAGGAATGAAGTAAAAGGATGAATTTATGGGTCTTAGACTCGATCAAATTACAGAAGACCAAAGTGCTAGTCCCGACATTAGTACTGAGGACACATCTTTGCAACAAATTGTGAAATCTGAAGATAAGTCTGTTCGCAGTTATGAAGGTGCTGGAGATTCTTCTTCGAGTAATACAACTGTAAATCAAGCAAGAAGTGATTCGTCGATCGATGACGTTTCAGATTCAGGACGCGGCGACTACTTTAACATTTAGTATAACTCAGGTGGTGATGCTTAACTATCAACTTTTCTATAATCTTTAGGAGGTAATTTTTTACGAAAATCATTACTATTTTTCAATTTTCCCCGAATGATTCTTGTTTTCAACAAAACAATTTCCTTTTTTTTGGCTTGCATTTTTTTGTAAGCCTTTATTTTTTACATTTATTTTATTCATTCAAACAGATTTTCGAAAAGGATAATGTTAGAATATGCAATAAGTTTATTTTCAATACTCAGCTTAGACTCTGAAACAAGTTCTCGACTTGTGCTATTCATTTAAATTCTTTACGAGAATCTCCTTAATTTACTTTCCCTTAAAATGTTCTGATACATTTTTTACTTGGGAAGATTTAGTAGGGTCTAAAATTAGCAATCCGTCTTCAGTTTGCACAACAAGTAAATTAGAAACACCCACAAAAGCTACTTTTAAATTAGAATTTTCTAACTTAACTTTGTTATTTTCTCCGTTTAATTGTATTGCGGTTTGTTCGTTTAAGTTTGGTAAATATTCGTAGACAGTATCCCAAGTGCCAACATCATTCCAATTAATATTTAAAGGAATCATCCCAATTTTTTCGGCTTTTTCTAAAATTGCGTAATCTATAGATAGTTTAGGAAAGTTTTCAAAATGGCCTATATTAAAAGCTTGGTTATTATAAACTTCTTCTACAATATCAACCAGTTCTGGCCAGTGAACCTGCATATTTTCTATTAATTTATTATAGGTTAGGGAAGGGTTATGTTTATGCCAAAAGAAATTTCCGCTTGCAAAATATTCATCTGCTAGTTCCTGATTTGGCTTTTCTTTAAAAGATTTAACTTTGGTAATTTCCAAGTTTTTAACGTTTTTGTTTTCCACTTCCAAATAGCCAAGTTGGGTGTTGGCAGATTTAGGTTGAATTCCAACTGTTATAAAATCAAAGCTGCCGTCTTGTAAGCTTTGCCCAATTTTCAAAAGTCCTTGGTTTAGGTTTTCAATATCTTGGCTGCTCTCAATCCAATCGTCTGAAGGGATAAATACTAACGGTTCATTTACGGAAGTTCTACTGGCAATTATGGCTGTTGAAAGGGAAATTGCAGCAAAAGTATCGCGTTTAATTGGTTCGGTAATAATGTGACTTAAATCAAACTCTGGAGGTAAAATATTTTTTACTAAATCTAAATGTTTTTCGTTTACGGTAACCCAAATTTGGTCTGGCGAAAAGCTTAGCCTTATTCGGTTATAAGTTTTTAACATCAAAGACTGATCATCCAACAAAGGAATTAGTTGTTTTGGATGTTCTTCTGTAGACACAGGCCACAATCTTGTTCCACCTCCTCCACAAGAAATAATTATTTGCATACTCTTTAATATTCAAAAATAGGGGTGAAATGTCAATCTATGTTCTTTTTGTAAAAACATAAATATCAACATTCTAAGTTTTCATCAGCTTAGACGCTATTGGAGGAAACTGACACTCTGAGACAAGCTCGGCTCGCACCAGCTTTTGAAACAAGTTCAGGGTTACAGTTTACCAGATAGTTCCAAGATATACTCCAAATGTCACCAATCAAAAATCCACCCGAAGGTGGAAAATGTTTTGTCTCGTGCTGCTACTCCAAGACTTGGACTGTATAATATTAAACAGCAATTTTAATGCTAGGACTCATTGTTGAGGAAATGTAAGCACTGGCAATTAATTTTTTCTTAACTGCTTCTGGCTTAGCTTTTTCTATAGATTCAATAGCGGCTTGAATGTTTTGAACAATTGTTTCTACGGTAAAAGCTTTGTTAATTTTACCACAAGGAATGTGCAAGTTTCCGCCTTTGTCGTTTTTGAAATCAATTTTACCAGCAAGAATAATTTTAATCATTTCATCTACGTTTTCGCCAACTGTTCCAGTTTTTGGGTTAGGCATAACTCCGGCTGTTCCTAAAATTCTAGCAATTGCAGGAATCTTTTTCATCATTTCTGGAACGGCAATTGCACGGTCAAAGTTTACAGATCCATTAGTTTTAATTTCTTCAATAAGCTCTTCTCCACCTACAATTGTGGCACCAGCAGCTTTAGCAGCTTCTACTTTGTCTGGAGTTACAAAAGCAGCGATGGTAATTTTTTTACCAATTCCATTTGGAAGAGATACACTACTTCTAATGTTTTGATCAGTTTTAGTTGGGTTAATGTTTAATTTAACATGAAGTTCAACCATGCAACCATCTTTAAATTTTGGTTGTTCAAGGCTGAATAAAGTTTCAACAGCAGTTTTTAATTCTAGTTTTTCTTTGCCTGCTGTAGCTTCTTTAATTTTTGCTAAATTAGCAGCGTATTTTTTAGATACTTTTTTGGTTCGGTTAATTGTTGTGTTAGTCATAATTGTGGTTTTAGTGATTTTAATCTCCCACCAGAGTTTTATTTATTAATTTTAGAAAATTAAACAGATTAATCTATTTTGTTTTTTCTGAATTTAAATAAATAAATATGTATTGCAAGAATGCTTCCGGCAATAAGAATAGCTAATCCTGTAGATAAAGCTACCTGTTGATATTCAATACTTATTTTCTTATCAGCGCAAGTCTTTTTCTCGTCATTGGTAAGTTGAGGGTTTACTACTGGCTGTGCAGGAGTCATGCTTTCGCCGAATTTAACACCATCGCCTTCATATGGCGTAGGCATGGAAGGCTCGTAATAATTGAAATTACTTTTACAATCTTCATACGAAATGTACGGCCTGGTTTGTAAATCTGTAAATACAAATCTTACTGCAGATGAATAAATTAGAACGCAGCTGGTTACAGCAATTACAGAAATTGTTGAAGCTAATATAAGGTAGAAATATATTCTTTTTACCCAATTAAATTCTGAATTTTGCTTAGATGATGGATGTTCCATAATTTTAAGTTTGAACTACCTGTAATTAATTGTTTTAACTGGCTCAGTTTTTGGGGTTGCATTGTTGTAAATGCTGGAAAAAGCAGCAGCAAAGAATACTATGAATAAGATTCCAAGAACAATACTGGTAATTATTGCAACAATGTTAATAATACTAATTGTTTTGAAGTATGAAGTTAAATTAACAATAACTTCGTCGGTTGTGTTCTTAAATTCTTTAGGGTTGTTTTGTAGTTTAGATAAACTTCTAACTAATTCAGAAGACTTCATAACTTTATTGTAAGCCATAATGTAAAATACACCAGCAGCAATCATTAACAAACCAAAACCTAAAGCAAGGATGTATGGAATTCCAGCTAAAAGGGTAAATCCTGCGTAAATAAAACCAAAAACAGCGTATACTTTAGACCATTTTGCAAAATTATCGTAAGTTTCTGAAGTTGTTGTCATTTCCATGTCTTCGTGCATAGCTGTGTGCTTAGAAGCATGCTTCTTTTCAGACATTGTTGTTGGCATTTCTACCATTTCTTCAGATGCTTTGTTATCATCTGTTTTGTTGTGTTCGGTGTTCATAGTATTATGAAAAATTGTTTTAATAAAATAATTCAGATAAAACTGAATATGTAGCTATATAACTAGTAAATTTATACTTATGTCAAATATAAATTGACATCCGACTGTGTATAAATTAATTTGTATGCATGAACTCAATTATAGCTGAAGAAACTCAATCTACAATGTTGGAGACTGAACTGAGAAAAATTGTTCTGGGTGGGGGTTGTTTTTGGTGCATAGAAGGGGTTTTCCAGCTGGTGAAAGGTGTTGAAAAAGTTGTTTCTGGCTATACAGGTGGGGAATTGGTTAACCCAAGTTACACCGCTGTTTGTTCTGGTAAAACAGGTCATGCTGAGGTTGTTGAAATTAGCTATAACCCAAAAGTTATAACTCTAGATGAAATTTTAGATATTTTCTTTCATTTGCATGATCCTACAACTTTAAACAGGCAAGGGGCTGATGTTGGAACACAGTATAGATCGGCTGTTTATTATCTAGATGAACAAGATGCAGAAATTATTGAGCGAGTTTTACAATCTAGCCAAGCCGATTGGCAAGACAAAATTGTAACAGAGGTAGCCAAATTAGATGTTTTTTACCCTGCTGAAAGTTATCATCAGAACTATTTTAATAATCACCCAGAACAAGGCTATTGCCAGTTGGTAATTAACCCAAAAATTACTAAGTTAAAGCAAAAATATTTAACCAAAGTTGTTGGAAGCTAGATTGTTATTTCCGGTAAGTGTACTTTCACACTATATTCCATAAAAAATGTAACAAAAAACTCTTTGTTTAATCATATCCATCCACTTAGACCCTTGGGCTGACGCTGAGCTCAGCTCGCACCAGCTTTTTGAAATAAATTCAGGGTGATAGTTTACTATGGCATCGCGGTATAATTACTTTAT
Source organism: uncultured bacterium (assembly GCA_963704645.1). Taxonomy (GTDB): domain Bacteria; phylum Patescibacteriota; class JACMRA01; order JACMRA01; family JACMRA01; genus JBILXY01. The sequence goes on along the minus strand of OY969926.1, from coordinate 29,423 downwards.
TTTCTACTATATAAAATAGTAGTTTGTTTTATAAATTATGAAAGCCCCCTTGTGGGGGGGGCGGTTTGTTTTGTTTCAGTATTTTTTTATCTTCCTATATAATGGAATTATTTCCAAACTTCACAATGAAAATAAAGCCTTGCTCCTAACAATTTTTGTTTTAAGTGTAAAACGAATTATTTCATCATTCCACCCATTCTGCCTTTACCTCCATTTAGTCTTCCCATTCCAGCTTTACCTTCTGGTTTGCCAATGGTTACAGAGTTGCCAGCCTTAACTTGTTCTACAGACTTGTTGTATAATTTATCTAACATTTCATCTGTAATTTCTGGTGCAGTTTTACTAGCTTTGGAGGTATCTCCATCAGATTTTTTATTTGGTGCTAAAGGATTGTTTTGCATTAATTTTTGTTGTTCTTCCCTTATAGTTTTTACACTGGCGAAGTATTCTTTAGCAGTTGTTTTAAAGCCTTCTTTGTTGTTTATATCAGCTTTCAAAATATTGGTTAATTTTGTTTCATATTCTGTATTTTTAGCTTCAATTGCTTCACGGTTTGCCATCATGGTTTTCATATTTTGTAAGTCTGTGTCGGTTAAGCTGTTAACCTTAGCTAGACGCTCATCAGAATTGGTTTTAATTTCTGTGTTTAAAGCAGTTTTTAAAGAAGCTAAGTCACCCGATTGCAATGCTGTTTTTACAGATTCACTATTTAGTAAAGGTGCTGCATTTGTTGTTATTGTAAGCAGCCCTGCTGTTCCAGCTACGGCTAAAAGGCCAATAGCTAAATATTGTGTTGGTTTGTTGGTTAGAATGTTTTTCATATACTTGTACAATTACTGTACATTATCATTATAGAACATTAAAATGACAGTTAAATGACATGGCAGGAAAGTATTAATAATAATTTGTTTATTTGTTTCTTAGGCAGAAATACTGGACTTGTTTAGACATCTTTTTAAAACAAAGTTAACCTAAAAATATGTTACATTTTATAAATGGCAAAGATTTTAGCACTAAAACCGGAAATTTAGTGAACCAACTTGCTGTTCCTATAGCATTTACAACATCTTTTGTAACTGTTCCACAAGTTTGGAATATTTGGGTTTTAAAACAAACTGAAGGTGTTTCCTTGCTTACATTCGGGCTTTTTTTTGTAGGAAATTTATTTTGGTTTGCATACGGTTTACAGAACGCAGATAAACCAATTATGATTAGCAATTTTATTCAGGGAATATTAAATATTTTAGTTGTAATTGGGAAAATTACTTTAAGTTAACCCTAGGGAATTATTATTAATCACTCTATAGGGTCGATGTTTATCATCACCTGTATTATTTAGCCAAAATTATATTGTAAGAATTAATAAAATAGATCTTTGAATATTTTCTTGGATGATATATTTTATGTGCCTATGCTCATCGTTACTCGCCATATATAAATAAATTGTTTGCTATATTTTCAATTTTTACTTACACAGAAGATATTAGAAAAACTAGCTTCTTCAACATTTAATTTATGATATCTCTAAACCAAATTACCGAAAACCCAGAATTGTTTAAACAGGAATTAATTAAACGTTTTAAACCTGTAGAAATTTTAGACCAGATTTTAGACAAAGGTGAACTTTTTAAAGAACAACAGAAGAATTTAGAATTACTTCGCCAAGAAAAAAATAGTTTTAATAATATAATTGCCAGTTTATCTTCTGCAGAGCGTGAGTTAAAGTTAGTTGAAATGAAGGAAATTTCTGAAGCCATTAAGGTTTTAGAAGAAGCGCAAAGAATTGTAAAAACAGACTTAGATAACTTAATTGCTAAAATTCCAAACCTAACTTGGGAAGGTATTCCGGTAGGCAAAGATGATGAAGCTAATAAAGAAATTGCTGTTTTTGGAATAAAGCCTGAATTTAATTTTGAACCAAAAGTTTATTACGAATTACCAGTTTTTAAAAGAGATTATTTAAGTGATAAAGGTGTAGAAGCAGTGGGTTTTCGTGGTTATTATATTGCAGGTGAATTAGCTAAATTTCAGAGAGCTTTATTTAATTGGGCTTTAGATAGAGTTTTAGAAGAAGGCTTTGAATATGTAATTCCTCCAATAGCTGTAAACTACGATGTTATGGCTGGTACAGGCTTTTTCCCAACTGGAATTGATGATGTGTACGAAGTAATTGAAGGTGATAGAACCAAATATTTAGTAGGAAGTAGCGAACCAAGTTTAATGTTTATGGAAAGCAACAAACACTTGGAACTTGAAAAACCAAGATTGCTAACCGCTTGGACTACTTGTTTTAGAAAAGAAATTGGGGCTCACGGTAAAGATACTAAAGGTGGAATTAGAGTTCATCAGTTTGAAAAGGTAGAAATGGTGGCTATATGTAAACCAGACCAAAGTGCAGAAATTTTTGAAAAATTAACTAACTTCTTTTCCGCAGGTTTAGATCTTCTTGGTTTACATTATCATCAGTTAGAAGTTTGCAGCGGAGATATTAGCATTAAAAACCACAGACAAATTGATATTGAAGCCTGGTTCCCTGCCACCGCAGATTTCAGAGAACTTTGCTCTTCCAGTAACTGCACAGATTATCAAACTAGGGCTTTAAATATAACTTATATCAACGCACAAGGGCAGAAAGAAATTGTACATAGTTTAAATTGTACTGGCATTACTAACCGAGCTATGTTCGCAATTTTAGAACAATTTCAAGAATCGGATGGAAAAATTAGAGTTCCTGAAGTTTTAAAGAAATATTATTCTAAGGAATATTTAGAGTAGTTTAACAATTTTTTGTTGACTTTCTTTAAAAGAAATTAAATAAATTGTTTAAGAGTAAGTATTTTTGAGGTGAGAAAAGTGAATGAATAGTCTTATAAAAGAATCTGCATTTGTGCATCGCTTAAATTGCTTATTTTTAAAACATAGTTTGCAAATTAGAACCATAGAATATCAAGATTATTATACTATTTTTTTGTTTAATGGTTGTTTAAACGTACAGTTGCTGTTTTTAATTCAACCTGAATTAGGGGGTGCGTGTTGGACAGATGTTTTAGATAACAATAATCAACTTCCTATTTTAGCTATTGCTATTGAAGACAAATATGCATTCTCTGACTTAAATGAAATTTTAGAACAGGTGTATCTCGAGCTTAGTGATAAAGAATTTTAAATTATTCATCCAGTTGTAAACTGGATTTTTTTTGTTTTACGGCTAATTTTCAATTTTCACTTGCCGAAAGTTTAGTTTTTAAAGTTTAGGTAAATGGTAGAATTTGGGGTTAACGTAATGTTTGATATTCCAATTGGCTATAATGACTTTCTTTATTTGCTGTTAGAAGCATTCGGTGAAAAAGTCTTAGATGTTAGATATAGTAAAAAGTTTGATTATACATTTGGTCATCTATCTTTGTTTATTAATGATAAGTGGCATGTGGTAAGTGTTTCTCAATGTTTTGACTCATATTTTAGTGCAGCAATTTTTTGCCATTTTCCAATTGTAAGTGTTGAAATTTGCTTTCCTAATATGCAAACTGGTGAAATTGAATACTGCGCTCAAGCCAATTCAAATTTTAGAAAAGTATGTGCAAATTATTTAGAGGAAGTAAAATGTGACCAGCTATTAACTTCCAATCCAAAAAATTCTAATTCCTCCCTTGCCTAAGCTTGGGATTTTTTTTATGTTCAATTAATGTCTTTTAATTTACCTTCATTTAAAAACCCTTTTGCTAAAGCTAATAATAGTATTGCAGCCAGTAACACCTCGAATAATCAGCCGATGTCAGCCAAAAAAGCCGATAAAATTGCAAGAAAATTGGCTATGCAAGAAGCTGTAATGGCTATGAAAAATCCTGCAAAAGCTCGTTACTGGAACTGGCAAAAAGTTGTTTTAATTTTCATTACTTTTGTAGTTTTGTTTGGTTTTGTGTTCTATACAATTGCACCAATTTTGTTTAGATAATTAGTTTTGGTTTAAAAATATATGTTTGTCGCACTTTTTGCAGACGGGGGAAGTAGGGGAAATCCTGGTCCTTCGGCTTATGGCTTTTTGGTAGTTAAAGCTAATTCTGAAGAGAATCTAGGAAAAATAGCCAATATTGAAATTCGTAAAAATTTAATTGAAGCTGGCAGTGTTGAAATTCTTTCTTTGCAGGGAAAATATGTAGGAAACACAACTAATAATCAAGCCGAATGGCAAGGTCTAGTTTTTGCTTTGGAACATATTATAGAAAATTACAATCCAACAGAAATAAATTTAATTGCCTATTTAGACAGTGAATTAGTTGTAAAACAGGTTAGGGGAGAATATAAAGTTAAGAAAGAGGACTTAAAACCTTGGTCAATTAAGGTAAAGACTTTTTTACAAAAATTTAAAACTTACAAAGTTCAGCACATTTACCGTGAACATAATAAAGAAGCTGACGGTGAAGTGAATAAAGTTTTAGACGACCTAATAAGTTGAATTTGAAGAGAATTAAGGTTGACAAAACTAAGCATAAAAGGTTGCAATCTTTAATTAAAAAACTTTCGCAAATTTCGTAAAAACTACAACTCGCCTATGAACAATACATCAAATTCTTTTATATCTTTTTCCAAATCTAAAAACAAAATGGCTATTTATTTAGCTGGACTGATACTTTTAATAATTATTGTGGCCGGTGGATTTTGGTATTCTGCAGATCAAAGTAAAAAAACCGAAGATAAGAAAAAACAAGATGAAAAAGTAGCTATGGAAAACAAGAAAAAACAAGAAGATGAAGTAACCAAGAAAGCTGAATCCGTAGAAGTAAATAGTTCTTCAAGTACTATAGAAATAGCTACAAATTTAACTGGTAAAAATTATAGAGCAACAAGAATTTCACTTTTAACTTCAGCTTTAGTTTTCCCAACTGGAGAATTAAGCTTTAAAGAATCAGGAGCTTTTAGCTTAAACGTACAAGGTTTAAATTTGGCAATTCTTGGTAATGAAAGCTTGAAAGTTGACGGAGTTTATCCTACCGCTTCTGGCATTGCTTCTGGCGCTGGTCTTCCAAATAAAGATGGCAAAACTTTTGATTTAACAGTTTCATCTTTGCAAGTTCAATTTCTTGTAAATGGTAATGTTCTAGATGCTGCCAAAACTGCTTCTATTAATACTGCTTTAACTTCTGCGGGACTTGTTATTCCTGTAGTTTCAACCCAAGCACCAATTTTAGTGAACGTAACTATAGTTCCAAATAGTAGAAGTTTAAGTGTAAAAAGTACTCCAACTTCAACTTACTTAATTTCTTTTGAAGGAAACTTGATCTAGTACAATATGAAATTTGGGCCTTATAATTTAAACTTACCGCCTAGGTTAATTTTGAAAAATGTTGAATTGGAAATTACAGATTCGGTTAATCATTTTTGGGGCGAAAATGGAGTTGGAAAATCTACTTTAATAAATGAAATTGTAAAAGATTCCATAAAAAATAAGTTAAGTTTTGCCTACATTAACCAAAATTACAGACAAAATTGGTTATGGTGGTATAGTTTAGCTCAAAATTTAGAGCTAGCTGTTTTCGGTAATTTACCAACAAAAATAGGTAAGGTTGTGAAGTTGGAAGACTATAGATTTATGAATATGCCAGAAGTTAAGTCTCAGTTGGAATGGCTAAGACCACTTTTAGTTTCTGACGCTAGACAAGTTGAATTTAACAAAGAATCAGAAATTTCCAGTATAGATTTAAGCGGTGGGCAATTACAGCGGGTAATACTTTTAAGAGAATTGCTTAGAAAACCAGAAATTTTAATTTTAGACGAAGCCTTTTCAGCTTTAGATAAGAAGGTTTTACCAGAAATTTTAGATTGGCTTAAAACTTGGCAAACAGAATTCCCGTTTACTTTAATTTCTATTGCTCACGATAAAACTATTTTAGAAAAAATGCCGGGAACAATATGGAAAGTAACTAAAAACGATAATTTAGAAATGCAATTAAGTAATCAGCAAGGTTTATAAATATTCGTAAATATGAAAAGTAATGATAGTTTAAAGAAAATATGGAACGAAGTTTGGCCTTGGTTAATAATTGTTGGTTTGTGGCAATTATTATTTGTTTTTAATCTAGCAAATTCTGCTTTTTTAGCTTCTCCAATAAACATTGTTTCAAGTTTTACCCAGCTTAATTTTTTACAAATTTTAGGTGTAGATTTGTTTAGTACATTATCTCGTTTTAGCTTGGGTTTGCTAGTTTCGTATTTACTTTCTTTAACAATTATTTATATTTCTTTTTGGGTACCTTGGCTTTTTAAATTAATTAGACAAATAAATAATGTATGGAAATATTTGCCTGCCCCTGTAATTATTCCTCTTTGTATTCTGGCTTTTGGCTTAACTGATCTTGCTAAAACTGCTGTGGTAATTTTTACAGTTTTTGTTTTATATTTGTCTCACTGTATTAATATTGCTTCTAAAGATTACTCCGAATATAATGTCTTATCTGCTTCCTGGAAGCTAAATCCCAACCAAAAATTTTGGTACTTTTTCTTACCACAAAGTAATTTTTTAAGCTTCAGAATTTTGCCTCAAATAGTATTATGGGGAATGGCCACAGCTATTTTAACCGAACTAATTCTAGGTGGAACTACAGGCCTTGGTTTGCGGCTTTTACTGTTTCAGCAATTATATAACACTAGCTTTTTATACGCTTATTTAGTGGCAATTTTAGGAGTTTCTTTTTTAATTGAAAAGGTACTAATAAATTTGTTTTCTCGGTATAAATGGGACTTTGTTAAAATTGTAAGTGGTGTTTGCGTTGCAATTTTTTTGGTTGTTTCAGTTTGGTTTCAAAGTGTAGATGTAGTTAAAAATGTTCAAAATAGTGATACAGTAAAAATTGTTAGTTATAAAGGTGTGGTAAATTTACCGTTGCTAGTTTACGCTAAAAAGTTTAACCGTTTAAATGCTAATATTGAAATGGTTGGAACGGGTTTGCAGGCTATGGACGCTTTACAATCTGGTAATGCTACAATTGGCGGATACAGCGATATGCCCAATGCGCTACAAGCTTTGCAAGGTAATTCTAACTTAAAATTGGTTAGCCAGTTAACAGAAACACAAGATAATCCAGCTTTGTTTTTAGTGGCTAAAACAGCTTTAGATCCAAATGATTTAAGTGGTTTGAATGGTTCTACAATTGCTTATTTTCCTAATAATCCTGTAATTCAACAAGGTTTAGATTTTGTACTTTTCACCAAAAAAGTTAATACAAATACAATAAAATACACCAGCACAAATGACCCGAATACTTTGGTACAAGCTATGGTTGCAGGTAAAATTGACGCCCTAGTTTCCTTCGAACCTTACATTGCCGATGTTGAAGAAAAGTTAAATACCACCAGAATAAACAACAAAACTTTAATTGGAAGTATTACTTTTCAGTATTTACCACTAGCTGGTTTGGTTGTAAATGAACAAAAATTAACCGGTCTAGATAGAACAAATTTTTTTGAAGATATGGCCAAAAGTGTAGATTTTATTAAAAGCAATACAAACTCTAGTTACTTGGCAACTGGTGAATTGAAAACAATTTTAGAGGAAAACGGTCTTAACCCAAATTCGTATATTCCAATTTGGCAAAATTCAAGTGAAGTAAAAACCGAGGATCTTTCCCAATTAATATTAATTTTGAAAACCTATGCTGTGCAGGGCTTTGATAATTTAGATACGAATAAATTGGAAGATTATTATTTGAGGTAAAATATGCCTCCAAGTATTTCTGGAGGCATTTTAAAACACATATGACCTCATCTATTTATTGTTGGTAAAGCAGTTTGGAGTTTAACCAACTGTATATCAATCTCTTTAAATGAAGCAATGATGCTGTTTAAACTATTCGCCATGGTAAATTCCTCTGGTAGTGCAACAAGTATAAATGCTGCAGGATTCGATGAATCAGTGTGAATCATTAAATGTAAAGCTTGGTCTCTATTAAAAGTGTAATCAAGTAAAGCAATTAATTTATCTTCGTAGAAAATTTCACCGTCCAACTTAATTACAAGAATTTGAAGGTCGTACCCCCTGGTGTTTAAACTTCTGTAAAATGGAACGCTCCTAGTTAAATAATTCAGTGCAACCAATGAAGTTAAATCTTCAAAAGTATAGAAAAATTGCCTAATTCTACTAACCATGTTTATTTCCACGTAACACTAATTTAGTTTATGATATTATTTAACTATTGGTCAATATTTGACTTAGCATAAAAAGTGTGCTTTTTTAAGTGAAGTACTTTTGTACCAAATATTTTTATAAATTTTTAGACCTGTGAAAATTCTAAACAACTGCTTACAATTCCTAACTCTAACCAAAATTAGAGGTGGTAATTCTGTGGCCAGATTTGAATTACTAGCTTTAATGCCATCAAAAGTATTAACCGAAATTTTAGAAAATATTTATTTGGTACCTCAACGATTGAGAAGTTAAACGCTTACTAATCGCTGCGGTATTAAGTTATCGTAGCGCTTAGCACAGCGAGATGTGTATTTACATTTTGTATTGTGGAGGAGTTTGATTGTGGTTGAAATTTTTCGTACAGTTTATTTGCTTCTTAAGCCAATTATAAGTTTGAAAGAAGCTTTGTGGTTTTTGTTTTTATACTCTTGTTACGAAGCAATTGTTGTTGCAGAAAGGTCTATTCCAGGTGTTGTTGTTTCCCTAATTGGGAAGAGTGTCACAGAGCAGTTGTATTATGTCTGCTTTATTATTTTCTTAATTGTGCTTCAAATATCAATTGATGTGAAGCTTGATCAATGGATTTGGTATAGACATTTGTTGAGGCCAAGTACAGTTATTAATAAACACTTGTTTCCTCACTTATTAGGGCTTGATCCAGATTGGCATCAAAAAGAATCTACTGGTTCAACTGCCTCAAGCATACCTAAAGGTATTGGTAAGCTTATTGAACTGAATATCGCTTTTAGTTTTGAATTTACTTCTGCAACTATTCAACTAGTTCTAAGTTTATTTACGTTAGCTTTTTCATCACGACTTACTCTTATTCCTATAACTTGCTCAATTGTAGCATATGTTTGGCTTACTCTGTATTTTAATAAGCAGACCAAGCCAAATAGAGATAAAGTAGAATTGTTGGAGAAAAAAGCAGCCGGTAAAATGATTGCAGGTGTTCAGGCCTTGGCTGATATTATTTTTAGTGGAAATCCCGAAGAGTTTAAACTAGAGCACAATGATATTATTGATAGTGTCCATAAATTAGAAATGGAATCATCGGTAATTGTAAATTTTGCTAATGCAGTTAGACTTTATTTAGCTAAAGGAACTATTTTGCTGGTGTCTTTTATAATATATCTAGATTTTCAATCTGGTGTAATTAGTCAGACTGTTGCCTTATGGAATATGACTATTGTTATAACTTTGTTTACTTCAGTAAGTAGGTTTACTAGAATTGCAGATCATCTTGAAAAAGTTGGGCCGGCCGTTTCTAGTTTACATAAAATTATAGAGGCTAAACCTACTATTTCTTCAGGAAATATAGAGCTTACTAAAACAGGTGAAATTGTTGTTAGTAACTTGCACTACACTTATGAAGGAACTAAAAAGCCAGTTTTTAACGGTTTAAATTTAACTATTAAACCAGGACAGTTTACTGCTTTAGTTGGCCCTTCGGGTGCTGGCAAATCTACATTGGCAAAACTATTCACTAAATTTTACACTGGCTATTCAGGCAGTATAACAATTAATGGTATTGATATTAACGAGTTTACTTTGGACTCTTTAAGGAATGCATTCGTTTACGTTTTACAAGCGCCATCTATTTTTATGGAAAGTATTAGCTATAATGTTTTGTGTGGAATTGTTTTTAAAGACAGTGAAATTCAAAAGATTGCAGATTTACTTGGCTATAATCCTTCCTCTTTTACGGTTAACGATATAATTCGCTTAGCTTTAGATAAGGTAAATTTAACCGACAAATTTCCTTCCCTTGAAGATGTTACTGCTGAAAGAGGCATTAACATTTCTGGTGGAGAAGGTCAACGCGTTGCTATGGCCAGAGCTTTGGTCAAAGCTTGGTATTTAATGGCAAATGGTATTATACCAATTGTAGTTTTAGATGAGCCAACTTCGGCTTTAGACCCTAAAGTAGAAAAAACAATTATGGAGGCGGTCAAGTTTCTAAAAGATCTTGGAGCTTCAGTAATTGTAATTGCCCATAGATTGCAAACAATTTTTGAAGCCGATCAGATTTTTGTATTTGGTGGTGGAAAAATTGTTGAATCTGGGAATCATTCAGATTTAATGTCTTTAAATGGGCATTATGCTAAACTTGTTGAAATGACAAAGGCAGGTAAGTAGAAAATGTAAAAAACAAATTATACAGGTTCACAAGTTGAGCCTGTTTTTTTTATTTTTAACTTATTTATTAGTCTTATAAAATTTATGCTTACCTGAAAATTTATTTAGTGAAAATATTATTATACCATCAATTACAACAAAACTGGCTTGCAATCCTGTCACTGTGCATGATAAACTATACATAAAACATGGCGACCCGAAGGTCGCCTCTACAATACAAATTGCTGCTGTTTTTTAACTCTTCAAAATACCAGAAGGTACAATGTCTGGGTTGGTTTGGAAAATGCTGTTGGCAACTTCGCGGTCAATTTCCCCTAATAAGTTTAAGAACAAATTCATTCCATCTTGCTTAAATTCTACCAAAGGATCTTTTTGAGAATAGCCTCTAAGTCTTACGGAGTCATTTAAATGGTCAACAGTTACAAGGTGTTCTGTCCAAAGAATATCTATAGCCCTTAAGTAAACAAATCTAACCATCGCTGCTTGAATTTTGGTTTCGTAAATTTCCCATCTAGTTTTAAGTTGGTGATTTAGCTTTTCGCTTAACAAGTTAGCCACTTTTTCCGCGTTGTATTTGCTATCGGTGAATAATATTTTCAAAACATCGGCATCAAAATCGGCTAAGTTTAGAATATTTTTTAAGTCTTTACTTGCTTGTTCCAACTGTCCTGCGTCCAAACCTTTTTTGGCATTCACAGGTTTTTGAATTTGCTTCACACTTCTGTAAACTTCACGAGACAAAGACTTTTCAGTTTCAACTTGCCAATCAAAGCCTTCGTTTAATAAAACTTTTCTTCTTCTGGCGTAAACAACACTTCTTTGTCTGTTAATAACGTCATCATATTCTGTAACATGCTTACGAATATCGTAGTTTTGACCTTCAATTCTTTTCTGAGCTTCTTCAATTACTCTAGATAAAATTCCGTTAGAAATAGCTTCATCATCAGCAATTGGTAACATTTGGTAGTAAGCAACTCTGTCTCCACCGAACACACGTAAAATGTAATCTTCTAAAGAAATATAGAATTGGCTTAAACCAGGGTCTCCTTGTCTTCCGGCACGTCCACGAAGTTGATTATCAATTCTTCTGCTTTCGTGTCTTTCAGTTCCAATTACGAATAAACCTCCTGCAGCTACAACTTCGTCATGTTCTTTCTGCCAAGCTTCTTTTCCAGCTTTATCTTCTGGAGGGTTTCCACCTAAAATAATATCAACACCACGACCAGCAATGTTTGTAGCTAAAGTTACCATGCCTTTTTTACCAGCATTAGAAATAATTCTTGCTTCTTGTTCGTGGTTTTTAGCGTTCAAAACTTCGTGGCTAATTCCAGCTTCGTTTAAAAATTTACTTAGTAATAAGTTTCTTTCAATGGAAGTTGTACCAATTAATATTGGCTGACCCTTTCTATGAATGTCGGCGATGTCACGTACAATGGCTTTAAATTTACCAGATTCGTTCTTAAAAATTTTGTCGGCTAAATCTTTTCTAATCATTGGTTTGTTAGTTGGAATGGTGACAACAAGTAATTTGTAAATCTTGAACAATTCCTCAGATTCTGTAGCAGCTGTTCCAGTCATACCACAAAGTTTAGAGTAAAGTCTGAAGTAGTTTTGGAATGTAATTGTGGCAACAGTTTTACTTTCAGCCTGAATTTTGATTCCTTCTTTAGCTTCAATAGCTTGGTGTAAACCTTGGTTAAATCTTCTTCCAACCATTAATCTTCCTGTAAATTCGTCTACAATAATTGCTTCGCCTTCTTTTACAACATATTCTTTTTCACGCTTGAATAAAGTTTTTGCCTTCAAAGCTTGGTCTAAATGGTGAATTAAAACTACGTTTTCGCTGCTTCCATAAAGGTTTTTAATGCTTAGCAAACTTTCAACTTTTTCAATTCCAAGTTCGGTTAAGGTTACAACCTTACGCTTTTCATCTACGGTGTAATCTAAGTCTGGAGTTAGTTTTTCAACCACATTAGCAAACTGATTATATCTAGCAGAAGAATCTGCATCTTGAGATGAAATAATTAAAGGTGTTCTAGCTTCGTCAATTAAAATAGCGTCAACTTCATCAATAATGGCCACAACTTGCCCAGCTTTCTGAGACATTTCTTGTGGGGTGCTAGCCATGTTGTCACGTAGGTAATCAAAACCGAATTCAGAGTTTACACCGTATACAATATCTATAGCTACATTGTTTTCTTCATCCCAATATGCATCTTTTCTGTCACATGGAACTAAATGTTTTACATCTAAAACTGTGCTGGAATCTTGCTTTTCGCCGTCTTCATAATCTTCAACTTTACCCAAAGCTCTTTTTCTATCGGAAGCAGCATCATCACCAGCTCCAAGTTTAAATCTGTAAGAAGCTTGGTTGTGAATAACCCCAATTGTCATTCCTAAAAAGTCAAAAACTTGACCCATCCAAGAACCTCCAACTCTAGCCAAATAGTCATTTACTGTTACAACGTGAACTTGGCTTTTGCTTGGTAAAGCATTTAAGTAAGCGGTAAGTGTGGCTACTAAAGTTTTTCCTTCTCCAGTTTTCATTTCAGCAATTCTACCATCATTAAGTACCATACCTCCAATTAATTGAACGTTAAAATGTCTTTTTCCAATAGCTCTAACAGATGCTTCACGAACTACAGCAAAAGCTTCTGGCAATAGTTGGCTTAATTTGTCTTCTAATGCTTTTCCCTCTAAACCTTCTAATTTTTCTCTGAACTGCAAAGTTTTACCTTTTAATTCGGCGTTGCTTAATTTCTTAATTTCTGATTCAAAAGCCTCAACTTGCAAAACAATTTTGTCGTACTTAGAAATTTCTTTCTTTTCTCCAACTAATGCATCTAGCATTTTGCTGAAATTGCTTCTTGGTTTTGTAACTAATTTTTCTTTTGTTGGCTTAGTTGCTACTTTTTTCATTTCAGTTTTTGAGCTGTTTTCTTGTGTAGTTTGGGTTGTTTTTAATTCTACAGAATTATCTATATCTTTTACCTTTTCAGACATTTTGTTTTGATTTGTTTGGGAAGAAACGGTTTTGTTGCTAGAGCTTTTCTTGGTGGAAGTTTTGGTGGCCATAATTTATTTATGCAAAATGCTTGATACTAACCAGTGTTGGTTGTGCCGTTTATCTTGTCAAGGCGGGGTGGGGAAGGTGGGTGAAGCTGTTATTTTGGAACTAAAAAGAAGTTATTTTTAATTTGAGAGTTGTTTGCACAAAATTCTATAATGCACCTAGGATCAAAATATCTTGATTAATAAAAACATTTTGCCTATATAAAAACCCGCAAATCCGTTTATAGGAAGTGCGAGTTTCGAATTTTATAAAAAAGTTTAACAATTTCTAGGTAATATCATCAACATGCCACTGGGAATGTTTGATATCAACGTTGAAAAGAGAGAATGCGTCGTCATATCTGTCAGGAACTCCTTCAGCAAACAACACTACACGTTTACGGTAGATTCGCTCGCTTGTTTCTGGGTCTGTGCCGATGCAGAAATACCAATCAGTTGGATCTTGTGGATTTACAAACCATTCACCAGGGAACATCGCCTTGCTGCCTTCGAGATTTTCTTGATCTCTCTCAGGAGTGTACCACTCCGTATTAAGATCTTGCCAATTAACAGCCTGTTCTCTGAAACTTTTGGTGCATGAAGCAAGCAAGTTTCCTTGTTGATCGCGAAATTCCCAATCAGTTTCTGTGGCATTTCCACTTGTTGGTTGCCAGCCGCCTGTTACTCTCGCCGTCATTGATTTTCTCCTTAGTTAAAGTAGAGTTAATTTAAATGTAGTTGAATTAACTACCTCCTTAAAATAATTTCAATTTTTCGGTTTTGTCCAGTTGGCTAAATGTGTGGTTTTACTTCTAGGATTTCTAGAAAAAGATATTCAATTACGGTTCTTTTTTTTATTGGAGAGGAAATTTGTTTTTAAACTTAAGAACATCCACCCATCTTTCGGACACCCCTCTTGTAAGGGGCTTTTCTTTGATTGAAAAAGTTCCCCCTTTTAAATTTTACTTAAAATTAAACTCGTCAAATATTGGAACTGGCTGGTAGGGTTTGTTTAACTTGGAGTCCAGCCATTTTCCCGTTCATTTTCCTCAATAATTGTCTGGTATCGGGTTTTGGACGGAATATTTTCATATTCTAGGGTGTTTTTGGCGATGGGGCATCGCCGCTACAAGGGGGCAATTCGATTTTCACAATGGAGACCGTGAGGCCTCCGCCACTGGTTTGGTTCTCACCTTCATGTTGGCGAGACGGGCTCGCCTCTACAGGTTTAATATTTCCACAATTTCTTCTAAACTTTCTATCGATACCAAGCTTTGTTGTTTGTTTAGCCAGGTTTGTTGTTTTTTGGCGTATTTTCGGTTGGCTAGGAATAGCCTGTTTTGCCAGTCTGGTTTTGCAAATTTACCTTGAATGTAGTCGTAAGTTATTGAATATTCAAAGCCTAGTTGTTGAATTTTGCTTGGTCCTAAAAACTCTAAATTTTTGGTTTCTTGAATTAATTTGTTGTTTTCGTCTGGTTCAAAAGTCCATTCTTCAACTCTTTGTTTAATTCCACTCTCCCATACTTCTTGGTCAATTTTTAGTCCAAACTGATAAACTTTTTCAAACTGAACTTTACTTTTGGTTTCAGAAAAATCAATCCATTCACTGTTCTTGGCTGTTTCATTTAAAATCTTATTTATTAATCTTCTGGAATTGTTAAAATCGGAGTAGTTTATTTTTGCTTTGTCTTCAGCAGAAATTTTGCTCTGCAGCTGGTAAAGCGATAATTTATTTAACTTTTCTTTTAATTCGTAAAAACTTTTTTGAAATTCGGCTAAAATTATAGTCGGTTGTTCGCCGCTAACAATAGCTTTAGAATACAATCCGCTTCCCCCAACTAGTATTATATATTTTGGAATATTATCTTTGCTCATCAAACTTTCAAAATCTGAAATATAGTTTGTTAGTCCGTAATCTTGGTCTAAATTTATGTAATCAATTAAAAAGTGTGGAATTTTACACCCACTGGAATCTTCAAAATAAAAAGCTTTTAAGCTGTCTTGTTCTTCCCATTTCCCATTAATTTTAGCTGTTCCAATATTTAAATTTTTATAAACTTGTCTGGAATCGGCGTTGATAACCCAAACACTGTCATTTTTTTGATTTAAAAAATATTTAGCTAAATCTATACTTAAACTAGACTTTCCACTGCCTGTAACACCTTGAATAGAAATTAATGTTGGGTAGGGGTATTTGTTCATTGGGGTTTTGGTTTGTGG
Organism: uncultured bacterium; assembly: GCA_963704645.1. Lineage (GTDB taxonomy): Bacteria > Patescibacteriota > JACMRA01 > JACMRA01 > JACMRA01 > JBILXY01. The sequence continues at coordinate 13,829 of OY969926.1, read as the reverse complement.
AGACTGGGAGTTGTCACTCGTTTTGTATAAACAGAAATTGATGGCGAGGCGTGTCATGGCGAGGCGGGCTCGCCGCTACGAGGGTTTTGCTCAATTTAATTATGGAGTGCTTATGGAGACCGGGGGTCTCCGCTATTTTTTTATGATGATAAGACAACACGGTGGTTGCCTCTACGTTTTTTTATTTGGCTGGTGCTTTTTTCAAGCGAACGTTGAAGTACATGAATGCTATTGGGGCAATGTTCCAAAGCCAGGGCACAATTACCCAAGTGTTATTTTCTTCAATACTTGTAACGCTAGTTGTGACAAAGGTGTGTTTATAGCCATCTACTAGCTTCATTATCCATACTGGTAATTCGGTAGGCATAGGTTGGCTGAAAACCTGATTTATGAAATAGATATAAGCTCCTAAAATTAGGAAAAGTGTAACCCAAAGTTCAACGTTGGTAGCACCTTCATCATTAATGTAAAAACCCAAAGGTTGAACAATAAATTTACGAATTAAAAAGGTAATGGCGAAACAAACAAAAAACAAAGATAGCCACAGTGGTGCGTTACCCTGTAATGTTGCACCGGTAGAAACTTTAATTGCACTAATTAACCAGGTAACCCAAACATTAATTGAATCTTTAATTAATCTGAATAATGGGTAAGAAATAAGAACTGCAATATAGTATGCTGAAAGTAGCCCCCTGCTTAGTTTAAATTCTGCCATAGTTTAATAATATACTTACAAGCATAAACTAGAAGGCCTAATTTGTGTCAAATATTTAAGCTATAATTGGCAATCTCTGTCTGCTTCTGGAAGCTGTAATTCACCCCTTGTTATCCAGCGTTTAGTAGGTAATAATTGCCCGCCAACCCATTCTAAAATAGAAGTTTGCAAAGTTACTACTCTGCAGTTTGGGTAATTTTTATAGGCTTCAGCAACATCGTTTTCTCTAATTTCTTTGGCCTCAAAAACCTTAAAAGTTAGTTGTCTACCTTGCTGATCCCAGATGGTAAAAATTTGTCCTGGCTTGCTTTGCTTTTCCAATGGTTTAAAAATTGAGTTATAACTACTTTTAATAAAAGAAAAATTACTGCTGTGACCTACAATATAGCTGTTTCCTAACTCACCCGGAAGTGGTTGAAAAGCAATGTGCACAATTCCATCTTTTAACTTTTCTTGAATAGGTGAATCCACAGGACTTTGATCTATGGGATCTTGCAAATTGCAGCAACTTCCATCTTGGTTTTTCTTAAATAAATCTTCCAAAGTAGACCAAATGATTGGTGTGTTTACGTTGTAAACTGGGTAGCTTAAGAAACTAGTTCTATTGGCACTGGAAGGTGATGGGACTAATTCTTGTAAAGTTTTTTTACGAGGGGGTGAGTCTGTGGCAGTGGCAGTTCCTTGAATAACAGGGCTTGGCAAACCAAGTTCAATAAAAGCCTGACTTGAACGATAATCTAGATTTAAGTTAGACAACAGGGTAGTTATGTCTTGTCCATTTTTGTCGTAGTATGTGCACACACCGTCTTGGGTGCATAAAATTTTATCAACTATGGGGTTTTTGACTACTTCGGCTACTGTTGTTGAAGCAGATTTCCTTACTAAGGTTTTATAAACCAGGTTTTCGTCTACAACTTGAAATCCAGAAGAAGCTAAAGCCTGACTTGTTACTTGTACAGGCGCTGTGCTGGCTGAACCGTACAGAAGGGGAATTAATAATATAGAAATTAAAATAGCGTATAACCTGTATCTTAATCTCCACAAAAATTGAATAGAAAATTGTTTTCTTTTAGACTTCACCGCTAAATTTTAGCTAAACTTAATGGGGCTGTCAAAGGTGTTGACATTCGGTACTAGGTGTATCAATTAAAGTGTATGTCGCTTCCAAATTTAGATGATCTTAAGAAAATTCATTACATTAATGAGGAAATAGAAAATTTGGAACAGAAGCTAAGCAAATTGCAGGAAGAAAAAAAAGAATTGGAGATAAAATATAAACATCAGAAAGAGGAATTAAAAGTTTCAATTAAAAAAGATATTAAGGATAAAATTAATTTAGAGAAGCAAACAAACCTATTAATTCAAAGCCAAGAACAAGAAAAGCAAGCTTTAGAAAATTTTATTATTTCTGCTGAAAAAACACTAGATAAATATTTTGGAAGTCAAGATTTCGTTAACTTTATTCAAGACCTTATACTTAAACTAATTGCTGAAAATAATAATGAAAAAGATAAAATTGAAATTTACGCTGATGCTAATTTTTTAGAATTGGTAAAAAAAGTAAAGGCAATTAAAGAAAATAAACTACTGGTAAATGGTTCAAACAAATGGCCTTTGGCTGTAAAAGTTAATTCTAAAATTTATGAATTAAGCCCAAATTCATTAAAAAGTATGCTAATGCCAAAACTATTAATTGAAGCTTTTCAAAATAAATAGTATGCTTTTAGGAGAGTTATACGCTTACACAGCTAAAATTAAAGATATTCCAGTAGAAATTACTGCTGATAATTTGTTTAATGTGTCAGTTTTAGGCTTAGAAGATTCAGATTTAAAGGGCTTGAGTATGTTACGTGGGGAGGATTTAAGAAACCAGTTAAAAAATGTTTTTAGTAATAATTATCAGCAAATTCTAATTGAGAATAACTTAAATTTAGCTTTGCAAATGTGGCGTTCCATTATTAACCCCACAGTAGAAAATAGTTCAATTAAAACAAATTTAGCCTATTTTCAATTGGTTCAAAACTGGTTAAATAATAGTGAAAATTATGATTGGTCAGAAATTCTTTCAGACGGAAGTTTAACTACAGAGGCAAATAGTTATGCAGTCTATTATGGACTTGCAGTTTTATACAGTTTTTCAACCAAAAATTATAGCAGCCAAAGCGAGTTTAGCTTGGTTAATTCAAACACTTCAAATCAAAAAGAAGAAATAATTCCAAGTTTAGTTCTGGTAGTTTGTCCTGCCGTTTATAGTTCTTTGTTTGTGGGTTTGGGTTGTATATTTGTACTAGAACAAGAGGATGAAAATTTAATATTATCTTTGAAAAGTGAAATAGATTTGCAGCAACTTAACCAAAACTACCAAAGCAAACAAGTTGCAATTTTGCTGGTTGGACAAAGTAGTGATAAGGAAAAAGTGGTAAAAAAGAAATTCCCAAATTACAATGTAATTAATTTAGAGTGGGACATCTGGTTTAATAAAAAAGTAAATAGCAAAGGTTATTTTGATGAATTGGTGATGAGTACTTTAGGGGTTAGGTTGTAAATAATAACCCACACTTAGCTTTTAGTATAACTCACTAATTTGACACTATAATTAGATTTAGACTTAGTTAATAATATATTATGACAGATTTTAAAATTCATTTTCAAAGTTTAAACTCTATTAATCTATGCTTGCAAAAAAGAGATGAGCTAAATAATTCTGGCGAAATTTCTGAATTGAAAAAACAAATTCAAACCGCCAGTGTTGAAGAAAAAAAAGTTATAGGTCAGCAGCTAAATATTTTTAGACAGCAAATTCAAATTGCTTGCGACGAAAGAATTAAGCTATTGCAAGAAGAATTAGAGAAAGATAATTTTCAAGAATTTGATCCTACTTTTTACATTTCTAACCCACAATATACTCCAGGTAAAATTCACCCAATAAGTTTAGTTACTGAAGAAATTATTAAGCTGTTTCAAAAGTACAACTTTGATATTTTTGAAGGATCGCAAGTGGAAAGTCAGTGGTACAACTTTACTTCTGTAAACACACCAGATTATCACTCGGCTAGGGCTATGCAAGATACATTCTTTGCAAATTTAAAAGACGAGAAAGATGAAAATTATGTTTTGCGCACTCAGGTTACGGCCAACGCCGTGAAATATGCTTTATCTAATAAGCCGCCGTTTAAAGTTATTTTTACGGGAATTGTGTACAGAGCAGAAAATATTGATGCTACTCACGATATTAACTTTCACCAATTTGATTGTTGGATTGTAGATAGAAAAGCTTCTATTTCCCAAACTACTACTCTAATTGAGCAAATTATGCAGGAATTTTTTGCTTGGCCAGATTTAAAGGTAAGACTAAGACAGGCTTTTTTCCCGTTTACCAATCCATCTTTTGAAGGCGATATTTCTTGTCCGTTTTGCAAGGGTGAAGGTTGTAGAGTTTGCAAAGGCTTAGGCTGGATTGAAATGTTTGGGGGTGGTTTAATTAACCCTGAAGTTATAAAAAATATGGGGTTAGAGCCAGATGAATGGCAAGGTTTAGCTTTTGGTCCAGGCTTAACTAGAATGGCTCAGTTTAAACTTGGGGTTTCAGGTATTTCCCAATTTTACAACGGAAATCTAAATTTCTTGAGTGGTCAGAAATAGGGTGGCGACTAGTTTGTGAATAGGCCTTTATATGGTTATTTGATAGTAAGTTGTCCAGCTAACAACACTGTTCTTGTTTCAGGGTCTAAGTGAGAGAGTTGAAATAAAATCTGAGTTTTGGTTCGGCGTCCGTTTTCATCAAGCATATCTTTGCAGATAAACACCCCGTCAGAACGCAAAAATGCAACCTAATTACGGAGATAATCTTTTTACGTCTCTTGGGAACAAAATAGCTTCTTTTACAGAATTTAAGCCAAGCATTTTTTGAACAATTCTTTCTAGTCCCATGCCAAAACCACCGTGCTTTGGAAGTCCGTGTCTGAATGCAGAAACATAATATTTAAAGCCTTCGTCTTCTGGGTCTAGCCCTTTGGCCTTAATTTGTTCAATTAATTTTTCATAGCGGTGTTCGCGCATTGGAACAGTAGCAATCTCCACACCTCTAAATAGTAAATCGGCACGATAGGCAACTTCTGGTTTTTCTTCATTTTTCATATGATAAAAAGTCATACTAGCTGAAGGAAATTCTGTTACAAAAACAGCTTCACTTCCCCAGTGATCCTTACTATATTCACAAATCCAGCGTTCTTCAATTGGTGAGGTGTCTTTTTCTTCTCTGAAATCTTCCCCTGTGGCTTCAAAATACATTTGGTGTAAATCTTTAACTGTAATTTGTGGATATTTTTCAGTTAAAACTGGCTTGGTTGCACCCCACATTTCTAGTTCTTTAGCCGAAGTTTCCCAAGTTTTGTTTACCACATAATTCAACATATTGTTTGTCATATCTAGTACGTCTTGGTGGTTATTAATAAAACCCATTTCCATATCAATCATCATAATTTCGGTTACATGCCTTGTGGTGAAACTAAGTTCAGCCCTAAAAGCCGAGCCAATTTCAAAAACTCTTTCAAAAGCGCCAACCATCATTTGCTTGTAAAACTGTGGAGACTGAGCCAAACAAGCTGGCTTTCCAAAATAGTCTAAATGAAAAACTTCTGTTCCGCCTTCGGTTGCTCCGGCTAAAATTTTAGGTGTGTGAATTTCAGTAAAATCGTTTTCCCAGAAAAACTGACGAAAAGCTTGAACAGTGTTAGATTTAATTTTAAAAATGGCTCTTTCTGGAACAGATCGAACTGTAATTTGGCGGTAATTAAACAAAGTATCAAAATTTTCAGAATCGTGACTAATTGGTTTATCAATTTCTACTGGTAAAACTTCTTCAACTTCAACGTTTACCGTAATAGTTGGCTCTTTAATTTCAACTCCAATTGTGGCTCTAACATCTTCGTGAACACTGCCAATTACGGTTATAATTGAACCAGCTTGAGAACCTTTTAACTTTTCAATTTCTGCTTCATTTTCAATAACAACTTGAACAAGCCCAGTTCTATCACGAAGCACTAAAAATGCTAATTTGCTGCTAACTTCACGCTTCTTGTGAAGCCAACCTTCAATTTTAACCTGGCTGCCAATATGCGCCGATAATTGAGAAGCCAAAATTCTGTCTGTCATAGTAATTTAGTTAGTAATAATTACTTAGAATTAGTCAATTTTTAGCCAAAAATTAGAGGCAGGTTTTTAGGCTTGCCTCGTTTTTGCATTTAGAATTGCTACTTTGTAAGTGCAGCTTCTACCTCTTCTAGGGTTGAGTTATATACTAGGCTATAGTCATAAAAAGGTGATTCAACCTTTAAACCAATTGCCTCTAGTTTTTTGCTGACAGCCTTTTTTAAACTTTCTATATAGCACAATTGTTCTATCTCTCCATTAATTATTCCCACTTCTGTAATTTGAATTTCACTTTCCGAAACTTCCGATATGAAAAGGCTAGTTGTGATATCTTTTTCAGTTATAAAATTAATTACAATCTGTTTTCTATTTTCCAATTTTTAATACCAGTTTCAAACTTCTGTGCTACAAGGGCTTGAATCTAAGTCGTTGTCAAACCTAGCTCATGCCGTTTTTGAACTCTGAAAATTTAAAGTCTGTTTTATCTCTTAAATCTTTTAAACTTTCTGCGTAACTAAGCAAAATATCCAACGCATAATTGGCTCTGGTTTTAATTATTTCATCAGACTTTTCATCAGTAATATTCTCAGAGTTAGGTTCGTTCATAACACTTTCTACTTTTCTAACAATTAAATGTTCGGGTATATATAAAATCCGGTTGTTTTTATAGGCACTTTGGCGCATTTGCATAATTGGGTTTGCTCCACCTCTTCCTGCTGAAACTGAAACCAAAAGAGCAGGTTTGTGGGCTACTTCATTTACACCACAGTATTCTAAAAAATTTAAAAGCATTGGGGAAGCCGAACCATTCCATTCTGGTGTTGCTAAAATAAAACCGTCTGAGTTGGTTATAACTTGCTTAATTTTTAGCCAATTAGCATCTAGTTTATTGTCTGAGTTATAGAAGGGTAGGTTTTCGTTAAACAAATTAAATAGGCTTGTTTCAACATTTTTTTCCTTTAAAACTTCCTGCAAATAATTACAAACTTTTAAGGTCTGGGAATTGTCTCTTTGGGAAGAAGAAATTATGGTTATGTGCATATTCTAAAAATAGTTTAGAAAGTGTTAGAATGTAAAGACTGGAACAATTTGGTTATGAAATTCACTAAATTTCTACTGGACACTAATTATTAATAAGCTATATCTAGTTTATGCTTACAATAATAGTGGTTTGTATTTATTTAGTATTAATAATTTTCACAGTACTTTTTCAGCTTGGTTTAGTGCTAAAAAAGCCGTGGGGAGAATACACAATGGGTGGTTATGTGAAAGGAGTTTTACCCTTAAATTTAAGAATAAATGCATTTATTTCGGCAATAATTTTAACCTCTGTTGGCTACATTGGACTTGAAAAATCAGGGCTGGTAAATTTATGGTGGAAGCCACCTTCCTACACAATTTGGTTTGTAGTTGGCTTTATGTTTTTAGGAGTTATTTTAAATTCAATTACTAGAAGTAAAAAAGAGAGAATGTTGTGGCAACCCATTACTTTTATCTTGTTTTTGTGTGGCCTGTATTTTGCTTTGATGGTTTGATATTTGAAATGAGCAAACTCCAACTTAATCTGTAAAATGCTGAATTTAAGGATCTAAAACTGTATTCTAATGCTTTTTTCCTTCGAATTAATTTCTGTTAAACTTCCTAATGGTAAAGGTATTTGAGGGTAGGTGTGACCAAAGTCTATATTCTGAATAATAGGGCAAGTTAAATTATATTTCCGAATAGTTTCTAGGATGGTTTTTCTTTGTTCAATTCTATAATTTTCTCTTTCTTCATCTGTTTTACTTGGGTCCATAAGCCCCGTATCAGGTCTACCCACTAAAACACCCCTAATATTTTCAAGTAAACCACGCTGACCCAAAGCTCTAATTACCCTGTGAACATATTCTGCAGCTTTTCTTTCTTCAGAAGTTTCTAAAACTAAAATAATATCCTCAAATTCTTTTTTATTAGGAATTTCCACTCCGTTTCTTAACATTTCATCTATAGATTCCAAACACCCACCCCAAGTATAGCCTTTGGCATTGGCCTCTCCGTTCCAAAACCAACCAGTGTTTTCTATAAAATTTCTTTCATGTTTCATGGTTTCTAAATTAGACCATTCTGTGTTTGAATATTGGCAATGATATTTGCTAGATTCAAGCTGAAACACTCCTGTTTTAAACAGGGCAATTTCCAAAAATTTTTTAGTAAAATCATCAATTTTTACTGGCATAGCAAACTGAGTAAAAAGACAGGCTCCGTAAAAAGAGGGAATACCTTGCAGCCACAAAAAATTAGCTAAGTGGGAATTATCGCTAAAGCCAAAAAATGGTTTAGGGTTGTTTTTAATAATATCAGCAGGAAGTTTGTGAATATATGTAACTTGGTCGTCTCCACCTAAAGTTGCAAAAACAGTTTTAATTTCTTTGTTGGAAAATGCTGAAACTATATCAGCAATTCGTTCTTCACCTGTTGAATTTAATTTTGAAGTAGCTGGGTAAATTACTGGTTTTAAACCAAATTCTTTAAGTCTTGAAAGACCAAGTTCAAACACTTCTGGCCATACAGCAGGGGCAGCAAAAGACGGAGAAATTACTGCAACTTTGTCACCAACTTGGAGTTTGTTTAATTTGGAAAAGATCACAAGTTTTTTACTAAATTATAGGTTTGTATTTGTCTACTAGAACCCTGGCTTTTCCGCAAAAAAGCATTAAACTTTCAAAATTTCTTTCCACTCGGTGGTATATCTGTTAGAAGTAATTTCAGCCTTTCCTTTCCAATTGTTATCAAAGCCTTCCACGCCTAACTTAATTGAGTTTTTGCCGTATTGTTTGTTAATTTTATCTATTACCTCCATTATTTTATCTTTTTTAAGACTGGAATTTTTTTCGCCAAACAAGCTGGTTTGAACATCATTTTGATTAACTAAACCAGATACCATTACGCCGGCTTTTTTATACTGGTAGCCGTTAATATAAATTTTTTGCAGTAACTCTAAACATACTTTAACAATATCTGAAGTAAAATTGGTTGCATTTTCTATATAAATTCCCTGTGACCCAAAGTATTTTTGTTCAGAGTTTTTAAACCTGCTAGTTAAAATAAAAACCGATACATAGGCCGCGCAAGATTTTTGTTTTCTTAGCTTTTCACTTACTGTGCTTGCAAAACTAGCTATGGGTTGTTGCAACTCTTTTAATGTTGTAATGGTTTTTCCAAAAGAGCGACTGCTAACAATACTCTTTTTTGGACTCTCTAAACTTTCTACATTTAAACAGGTAATACCGTTAAGTTCTCTTACTAGTTTTGAACCTTGAATGGTCATATTTTTGTTGACCCAGTCTATATTTGTAGTGCTAAGTTGCAACGCGGTGGCAATATTGTTTTCTAAAAGTAATTTGGAATATTTTCTGCCAACACCCCATACATCTTCCACTGCAACTTTAGATAAAATATCTAACCTATTAACTTCATCATTTTTCAAAATTACGGCCACACCATTGTATTTACTTGGTTGTAGGTTTTTTTTGGAATTTCTAAACTCTTTTTTAGCGAACTCGTTGGCCGCTTTAGCTAAAGTTTTGGTTACAGCAATACCAATGGAGACTGGAATGCCTAAATTTTGCTTAATTGTGGCTTGAATTTCTTTAGCAAAAGATTCCAAATCATTTTCTGGAATATGTGATAGATCTATAAAAGCTTCGTCTATAGAATAAACTTCTAAATTATTTGTGAACTGGTTTAAAATTTGCATCATTCTTTGGCTAATATCTCCGTATAAAGAATAATTGGAAGAAAAAACAGTAGCTTTGCCATTTAGTAGGGCTTGCTTATATTTAAAATAAGGCGCTCCCATTGGAATATTCAAAGCCTTTACTTCATCGCTTCTGGCCACTATGCACCCGTCATTATTACTTAAAACCACAACAGGTTTGCCTTCAAGTTTAGGGTTAAAAATTCTTTCACAGGAAACATAGAAGTTGTTACAATCAATTAAAGCTATATATTTATTCATAAAAATTATAAGTTTGGTTTTTATGTAAGTGTAAGAAACAGCTGGGCTTTAGCTGGTTTTTTTAATTGTGTATGTTACAACACCCCATACTTGAAAACCTATTCCCTCTAAAATTTTAGTAGGTTCGTAGTTGCTATTGGCAGGGTAAAGCCAAATATCATTTTTTTGTTTAACAAACTTTTTTATAGTAAATTCTCCTTCCACAACGGCCAGAATAATTTGTCCGCTTGCTGGGGTTAAGCTTCTGTCTACAATTACCAAATCGTTTTCAAAAATACCAGCCTCAACCATGGAATCACCTGTTACTCTAACAAAAAAAGTGCTGCTAGGGTGTTTAATTAAAAACTGGTTAAGATCTAATTTGGTGTCTGTAAAATCTTCCGCTGGGGAAGGAAAACCTGCCTGCACAAGACTTTGAAAAAGAGGCAAGTAAAGTTTAGCAGGGTTACTTTCAGGTGCAATTAAAACTGTTTTGTTATTTTGTTTCATTAACACCAATTACTGTCCTTAAAAATGGCTATTGTCAATTTGCTTAGTCGTTTAAATTTGTAGATTAATTTTCCTAAATTAAATTAGTTTTTAAAGAAAATAAACTCACTGCTTTCTGCTCCATCTTCGTCTATAAAATCTCTTGTGTAAGTGGCGTTTAAACTTTTAGCTAAGTTAATACTGGCTAAATTTTTAGTTTCTGCGGTGTAATATATTTTGTTTAATTCTGTGTTATTGAACATCCAATCTTTTAGCATTTTCATGCTTTTTTTAGCTACTCCTTGTTTTTGAAATTCTGGTTTAATCCACAAACCAAATATTGGTTCAGACTTTAAATTTCTAACCGAGATCATTCCTACAAATTGATCCTCTCTTAAAATTACTAGTTCAACTTTATCTTGTTTTTCCATTAAATCTATATTTTCATCAATCCATCTTTCCACCTCTTCTTCATTTTTAAAATCAATAAAATATTCCTTAACACTTCCATGAATGCTGTTTAAAATATCTTTAATATAATTTAGGTTAATACTTTTTAAAGAAAAATTATCTTGGTTAATTTCTAGGTTTTTGTAGTTGGGCATAGTTTAGTTTAAATGTAGTTCAATTTCATTAATTTTATTCTGATACAACATTTCTTGCCAATTAACATCTAAATAACTGGTTACATAATCTCTCCAAATTTGGGGAGCATATTTTCTTGCTTCAACCCAATCATCACTTGATACTACATCAGATCCATCCCATTCTATGTATAAATTAATATGTTCTATTTTTGGAACTGCAGATGAATTTGGAAGTGAAAGCCATATGCAACCGTGCACAATTTGGTTTCTATATTGCCTCAAGCAATGAGTTTTATTTCCATTAGCTGTTCTCCATTTGTTTCTTATTCTTCTTGATGTGGTGGAGTCCCATAAATTAAAGTAATTGTTATTAATTACCCTTTCCAGAAGCTCATCTGCACAATCTATTGCAGATGCTATTCTAACAATAAAATCTTGGAATAAAAATCTTTGATAAATATCCTTAGTACTTTCTAATTCTATTAAAATATTATAAGCTCTAACCAGATTGAAAAAAACAGTATAGTGAAGTTGTGATATATATTTTAAATTTTCACTAACATCATTTTTCCAATTAATTGATTTAGGTCTATTAGTTTTGGGGGCTATAAATTTAGCCCAAAATATTTCATAATTTGGAAAATCATTTTCAAGAAATAATGAATAGTATTTTTTTTTCGTAAAAATCTGCCGGAGATTCATTTAATTTGTACACAAATTTATTTATTGGAAATTTTTATAATTTGTAAATTAGTTGATTAAACTTAAAATTTATGCATTATTTAAATGAGTTTTTTATTTTTAAACAAAATGATTAAGTTTTTAGGATTTGCTGTTTGCTTTTTAAACGTAGTTGTTTCTGTTGCAGTGGCAATAATATTGTTTAATCGGTATCATAATCTGATAATGTCTATCGTGTATATCGCAATTATTTCCTGTGGCACAATCACAATGTATTATGTTAATAACTCAGGAGTATTTAAAAAATTAACTGACAACATACTTTTTTGGTTTATTCAGTTTGGTGGATTAATTTTATCCTATAAAATGATTTTCTAAAACTTAGAACTTTAAAAATTCACAGCACTACCTAATTTTTAGGTAGTTTTTATTTAAACAATTCTTTATTTTGTATGTAAAATTTATCTACTCAAGATTATATCTATCATTTCCACAACCTCACTCTGGTAAACAGGTTCTTTATTTTTATTTCTGTAGCTGTGATCTGCATTTGGTATTATAACTAAACTTTTATCTTTAGAAATACACTTGCCCAAATCATTGTGTATTTCTTTCTTGTCTCCATATTTATCGTTTTCACCTTGGATAACAACTAACTTCCCAGAATAATTATTAATTTCAACATCGCCGTAAATATAGCCTAAAATAGTTAAACTGGTTTTAGTTTGAAAGCTTTTATCTTGGCTATTTAAAAATTTACTAAGAATTATTCCTCCTAAAGACTTTCCAATAAAATCAATGCTTTCATATTCAAATAGATTTACTAGTTTCATTGCTTGTTCAACAACCTGCAGTTCTTCCAACAGTTCTGGTCCTGAAGAAGAATTTTCACCTCTATCTTTAAAAGGCATTTGTATAGCTAAAACACTAACTTTTTGGTTAGTAAATTTATGAATGAAGTTTTGAAGAAAACTGTTTTCAATTCCTTCACTAGCACCGTGGGTTAAAATTACCAGTCTTTTAGATTGTTTAAAACTATTAAAAAGTAGAGTAGGGTTGGAGGAAGTCATTTTGGTTAATAGTTAATTTTGCTTCGAAAAACTTCAAAAGCTTTTTTGTTATTTTCTTTGTCTAAAATACTTATTGCTTCATCAGAACTACACCATCTATACTGGTCATGTTCGTTTGATAAAATAATATTCTGATCAAAATTAAGTTCTACGCCATACACAAATTCAAGTATGGTTTCCTCATTTCTCTTCCATTCAAAACGATAAACTTCATCAGTTAAGTCAATAATTTCCAGCTTGCTTAAGCCAATTTCTTCTTTAATTTCACGGTACAAACATTCAATAATGGATTCATCAGAATTTAATGTTCCAGTTAAAGGTTGCCAAAAGTTACCTTCTTCAGGCCTTCGGTGTAAAACTAAATATTTTATTTCACCACCTGTCTTTGCAAATAGTATACCCTCTAATTTTATTGGTAGTTCCGTGGTTTTCATATATTAATATGACTATATAAACTACTAATTTAAAGCAAGTAAGATAATTAGGATTTTAGCCTCCTTATTTTTTATGATAATTTTTGGAATAAGCTGGAAACAGAAATAATCTACTTCATTTTACCATCAACCAATTACTATTTTATATAGTAAGTCTTTATAACATAAATTTTACAGCCAATACAGCCTGAAATGGTTAGCCTGGTTTTATTTTGAAATTCTAAACTTTGAATTTAATTAGCTTTTTGTATAATTGTTTAATTGTACATTCTGCTTCTTCGCTTCTTCTCATAATATGCATAGTACAAGCCAGCTGAGGCAAATATTCCAATAGCTAACAATCCAAAAGTAGCTACTCCTCCAGTTCTTGGTAATTCTGTGAAAATTCTAACAATGGCTTTACTTTCTTGTTTTGGTGTTTGGTCAGTTTGTATGTAAGCTATATTAACTATATCATCAATAATATTTACAGCATTCTTAACTTTTACAGAAAATTCTACTGTTACTTTTTCATTGGCTGCAAGTTGTGCTTTGGTCCAGGTTAGGGTTCTTGTTGAAGCATTGTAGGTACAGCCTCCTGTACAGCTATTTTCCACGTAGTCTAAACGAGAATCGGTAATTGTATCTGTAAGAACAACGTTTGTAAGTACATTACTTGTTAAATTGGAATACTCTACTTTATAAGAATACACTTCGTTGTAGCCTACAATAAGTTTTGAGGCAGTC